>JAAUZC010000001.1 GCA_014804795.1 Lachnospiraceae bacterium
GCTGGGGGTACTCAAATCAGGGATAGTTTCCTCTCCCAAGGTATCCTCGGTATCCATAGCATCATATGAAACGACTCCGTTGTAAGCAGCCCGCTCCTCCTGAGCGGCCCAGCGCCGTCTCGCACGGAAATAGTCAAGATAAACCTCCTCGGTGACCTCAACCAAAGTTCCTTGGGCTTTAATACAGCAATTCTTTGATTCTGCCATAGGGCAGACCTCCTGTTCTTCTGAAATCTGGGGTGAAATCCTGGATTTCAGAAGGGAGGCCCCCTACAGCGGGGTAAAAAGGTTCGACACCTTTCTTTACAACCCGATGGGATACCTTGTCGGGCCGTAAAGAAAAATGTCGAATTAAAAAGGTGTGCAAATGGCCTTGCCATTTGCACACCCATCTTTTTGGGAAATATGATTTTGTTGTGACCGCTTTTCTGGATTATGCCATTGGGGGGCAGAACCAGTATATTGGTGTCACTGGCTATATGTAAAATGATTGGTATATAAGGGATTAGTGGCGGTCGCAAGGGGGAATTTTTCAGGGGGACGCTCAAAGTTTCACCCCCACAAGGGGTTATGCTTTATGTTCAGCTCTGACTGACAATTTAAGGGCACAGTTCTGTCAACGCTTCGTTCAACAGCATATCCAGTACATCCAGCACGGCTATAATCCCGCTTTTGTCCAGCCTGTCATAGTGGATGCCTGCCTCCACAACCGCCGGATAAAGGCCTGCAGCAGAAAGGGCTTCACACCACTTTTTGCAAACTGAACCCTCTTTGTGGCCAGGAAATCGAGTTATAGTACACCTTCCTTCTAAATCAACAATGCCTATTGCTCCAATATGGGGCAGATCGCCGCCATAGAGGGAGATATGGACGCTGTTCGTGTGTTGCAGTATAAATGCGGTTATATCCTTACCCCGATAGGTCTGATGCAGTTCAAACTGTTTCACGCCATGCCCTCCCACTGGTAGCTTCCCTCGTCCAGGCCAAATTGATCCAAGATGCGGCAAACGGTTTGCCGGGTACAGTCGGCTACGGTTTGGGGTTGGGTGTAGTAGGCTGGGACTGGAGGCATGACTACTGCCCCCACTTGGCTGGCCTCATAGAGGTTGCGCAGATGGACAGTGGACAGCGGACTTTCCCGCGCCACTAAAACCAGTTTTCGACGTTCTTTCAAGCATACGTCGGCGGCACGCAGCAACAGGTTATCCGAGTAGCCGGACACGATACCCGCTACCGTTTTCATGCTGCACGGCACAACCACCATCCCCATAGTACGGAAGCTGCCGCTGGCAATAGATGCGCCGATGCTGCTGTTTTTGTGGCAGCAATGGGCCAAGGCACACAGCTTATCCAGCGTTACGTCCGTTTCCTGGGCCAGGGTTAACTCTCCGCCTCGGGTGACAACCAGGTGGATTTCTATTTCAGGATGGCCATCATGGAGCTGCCGTAGCAGTTCCACTGCGATGGGGGCCCCGCTGGCCCCGCTGATGCCGATGATAAGCCTATCTGCCATGGCGGTTTCCGTGTCCATCCAGATAATGACCATGGCTGCGGCTATGACCGTGGTGATGAGACCTATCCCCATAGCAGTGACTACTATCGTCCTCTGTCAAGTCAAAATGGATGCGACCTTTGCCGCAGTGCAAATCGGAGATAGGGCAGTGATTCTCACACATTGGACAGTTTTCTTGTGCTTCATTCATTATAATCTTCTCCTTTATGACACAGCCACTTTTTAGGATTTACCTCCAGAAAGGGGGCACGCTGGAAATGCTCTTTCAGGTGGAAGGGTACGGTACAGTCGAAAATGGTCTTGCAGGACACACCCACGTCGGGGATGGAGGGCGAGTAATCCGGGTTGGAGCTGGGATCCAGAGGATGGCACCGCACTCCGGGGATCGTGATAATATCCCGGTCGCCCTGGAACCGGGTGTTCATGGCCCAAAGGATGTCGTTGGTGTCGAAGATGTCCACGTCCTCGTCCACCAGGATGACGTGCTTCAGCTCCGGGAAGGCGGAAAAGGCCAGGAGCGCCGCCTGCCGCTGTTTGCCCTCATCGGTGTGGACGGTCTTTTTGCATTGCAGCACCGCCATGTACTTGCCGCCGCCGGAGCGGTGGGCGTAGCAGTTCAAGACCTTGCCGGGGAGGGCCTTGTCGATCATACCCAGGATAGATGCCTCGGTGGGGATGCCCGCCATGTTAACGTGCTCCTCACTGGGGCCAATGCAGGTCTGCATGATGGGGTTCCTGCGGTGGGTGACCGCTTTCACCTTCAACAGCCAGCACTCGTGGCTGGCCTTGCCGTTGTAGCCAGGGAACTCGGGCATGGCGTAGCCGGTATGGGTGTTCTGATCCTCCACCACATGGTTGCTGCCGGGGAGAATCTCGCCCTCAATGATGTACTCCGCGTTGGCGATGGCGTGCTCGTTCACCGATACACACTTTACCAGCTCCACAGGTCTCTGACGCAGCGCCCCGGCAATAGACAGTTCGTTGAAGCCCAGAGGGGTCGTGGGCGGCTCGAAGCAGGACAGCACCTCGATGGCCGGATCCACCCCGATGGAGACGGAGATGGGCAGGGGTTGGCCCAGCTCGGTGGCCCGCTCGGCCATGGCCCCGATGTGCCGGGAGCCGGGCTGGAGGAAGATGGACAGTTCGTCCTTGCCCTGGATGCACATACGGTGGATGGTCACGTCGGACAGCCCGGTGTCCGGGTGGGTGGCGTAGCACATCCCCAGGGTGATATACGGTCCCGCGTCCACGGGGGTATTGGTGGGGGCGGGGATGAGCTGGAACAGGTCAAAATCCGCATCTTCCACCCGATGAACGACCTCCTGGCAGGGGGCGGGGCCGTCCACCACCACGGGCTGGATGGGGTTGGCGGCACAGGACTGCACTAAATGGCCCAATTCCTCCTTTTTGCAGCCAAACAGGTTGGCCACCCGCTCCCGGCTGGCCAGAACGCCAATGGCCACCGACGCGCCGGGGTGACCTTTCACGTTGTGGAAGATCATGGCGGGGCCGTCCACCTGGGTCGGGCGCATAACAGTGCCGCCCGCGCCCACGTAGCGGTATACGCCGGACAGCTCGGCGGCGGGGTCGATCTCCACGTTGGTTTCAATGAGCTGGCCGGGGGTGTCCCGCAAAACGTCCAAAGCGGTGCGTAGGTCTAAAATTTCTGTGCGGTTGTTCATGGTACCCCTCCTAACAGGTATTTTATAAGCATCATAATATAGGCAGGCAGACCGCAAATCAATTCAAAAAACCATTCCAAAATGGAATGGTTTTTGCAGTATATAATGGATTTTGAACAATTTTTGGAACATAGTCAAAGAAATAAATTAAATGAAAGGCCGATTGCAGGCAAGGCGTTTTTACGCTATACTATACTTGGTAATTACTTGTGTGTGCGTTGAAGTGTATGCACTATGAAGAAATCTTAAAGGAGGAGCCCTCACATGAAAATTGCAGATGTAATCAAAAAGCTGACAAGTTGGCACGCACCTTTAGACCACCCTGAACATACCTGCGACACAGTAAAAATCGGAGATCCAGAGGTGGAGTGCACCGGTATCGTCGTGACTTGCTGCGCTACGGTTGATGTTATTAGGGCAGCTATTGAGAAAAAGTGTAATCTAATCATCGCACACGAGCCGCTATTTTATCATGACAAAGATACAACTGACTGGCTCCAAAATGACGCGGTGTTCCAAGAAAAGCAAAAGCTTCTCATGGATGCGGGCATCGTGGTGTGGCGCGACCATGACCATATGCACGGACCTGGCGGTCCTGGCGCGGTTGCCCATACGGAAAATGACTATATCTATTACGGGATCATGAAGGAACTGGGGTGGGAGCCTTATGTTATCGGTGAGACTACGAAGCCCCTTTTCTATGAGATCCCTCCCAGAACAGTCGCAGAGCTTGCCCGTGAACTGGCAGCTGCCTATGAACTCACTGGTGTGCGGCTTGTCGGGGACAAAGATGCCCGCGTTTCCAAAGTGTTCTTCTGTGAGCACGTGACAGGAGGCCCAATGTCAAATGATAACCGAAAGATCATCCAGGCGGTGGATTACGATGTTATGATCCCCTTGGAAATTATTGACTGGACGCTCTCCGCCTATGTACGTGACGCCGCCCAGCTTGGAAAGGGTAAGGCCATTATTGAGATGGGCCATTTTAATACCGAGGAGTTAGGGATGCGCTATATGTGCAAATGGCTCCCGGATGTGGTCGGTGGAGATATTCCGGTGCACTATGTGCAGTCTGGGGACAGTTTCAGTTATATCCTGCGGTAATCCCTACCATACTTTATATCAAAAAGCGCTTCGGTTACGGAGCGCTTTTTTGTTTTTTGGATACTGTGGATATTTGTGATGCTTTCGCCTTGTGCTTAGGCAGATTGGATGTTTTGATGTTCGCTTGGAGGATTTCCCTACTATAAAGCGACGGCGATTTACTTTATAACTGAAATCAGAAAGCCCGAGCCATGGGAAATGTTTGGAGGGCAATCAATTTCAATGTTGTAGGAGGAGAATGGCATGAAGGATAGGAAGATGCCTTGGCTGTTGGCAGTGGCATTTGTGATTGCAATGGCGGCATCCGGGTGTGGCGGACAACAGGCAGAAGAAGTGACGGATCCAACGGATTCGGTTGCGCCGGAAACCGAAACTGTGGAGCATATGGATCTGGACGAACTATACCAACAGGCTAAGCAGCTGCAGACAGACGGTGATTATGAGGCCGCTATGGCTGCATTTGAGCAGCTTTATGAACTGGGCGATGTACGCGGCGCGGAAGCGCTTGCCTCCAGCTACGAGCGGGGTGAAGGCATTAAACAGAACTATCAGATGGCCATGGAGTGGTATGAAAAGGCCGGTGAGATGGGTAGTGGCCGTGCATATACGAATCTGGGCCAGTATTACGAAAATGGCGCTGGTGTAGAGAAGGATTATCTGAAGGCTCTGGAATGCTACGAAAAATCTATGACGGCTGCTACTCCCGATTTCAAAGGTCCCCGCCGTGCTGGCCTGATCTATGAAAACGGCCTGGGTGTGGATGTTGATCTGGGGAAAGCTGCGGAGTACTACACAGTGGCAGCAGAAAACGGTGATATTACCGGCGCGACGCTCGTTGGTGCGATGTACGCAGAAGGCCGTGGTGTGGATCAGAGCTATGAGAACGCGGCCAAGTACTATGAAATGGCTGCGTCCCAGTCCAGCAATAACCAGTCCGCAGATGCTGCTTATGCGTTGGGTACGCTGTATCGGGACGGCTTGGGCGTAGCACAGGATACGATCAAAGCGGTGATATATCTCCAACAGGCGGCATCTTTCAATCATGCCGATGCCATCGCCGCGCTGGGGGAATTTGATGAGGCGGACATCCAGGCTGCCAAGGACAGCAAACCTGCTGAGGACGGTCGGCCTGCCGGCGGCGGGCCGGCTGGTAATCCAGGCGGTATGATCATCAAGGGACATTATACGGAGCAGGCAAAGCTGTTTGAGCAGTTGACATATACCGCTGAAGAAACCGGTCTAACCATCCCCTATAATTTGTTCCTGCCGGAGGGCTATGAGGAGGGCAGAGAGGAATATCCCTTGGTCATATTCATTGCCGATTCCGGTGTCAACACCGATAATGCCGCTGATGTTCTCACGCAGGACGGCGCCACGGTATGGACCCTGCCGGAGGAGCAGGAGAAGCACCCCTGCATCGTCTTGGCGCCCCAGTATACGAACGAGCTGAATTCTGAAATCGGCGCACTCACCACGGATGAGCATATCTGGACCGATGGCCTGACACTGGTAAAGAAACTCATGGACTATGTGATTGAGGAGTACCGGGTGGATGAAAGCCGCATTTATGGCACGGGCCAATCCCAGGGTGGTATGTCCACCATTGCCATCAGTGACAAGTACCCGGACTTTTATGCCGCCCAGCTGCTGGTTGCCTGTCAGTGGGATGCGGAGGAAATGAGTGCTATGGCCGATGACAACCTGTGGATCATCGTTTGTCAAGGGGATGAAAAGGCTTTCCCCGGTATGAATGAGGTTACGGAGCACTGGGTTTCCATGGGTGCCAATGTTGCCACAGATGATGTGTGGTACAGCCACTCCAGCAAAGAGGAGTTTGCAAATTTAGTGGCCGGTATGCTGGATCAGGACTGTGCGATCAACTACACCGTCCTGAAAGATGGAAGCCATATGTTTACCTGGTCGGTGGCCTACACGATTGAGGGCATCCGCGACTGGCTGTTTGAGCAGACACGTTAAAGATGCAGGTGCGGCCTGATTTTTTGCGGGTGTTTTGGAGAAAATGCGGCATCTTTTTCCCTGCACATTGGCAGATTGGATGTTTTGACGTTTGGTTGGAGGATTTCCCGACTATAAAGTTGCGGAGATTTGCTTTATAACTGAAATCAGAAAGCCCCGATGAAGGGGAAAAATTTTTAGGAGGGTAAAACATGAAAAAGATCCTTGCTATCCTGATGGCGCTTACGCTGATGATCAGCCTACTCGCGGGATGCGCCGGCGAATCCACCCCCAGCAGCGAACCTTCCGTTGAGCCTACCGTTGAACCCAGCAATGAGCCTTCTGTTGAACCTACTGTTGAACCCAGCGACGAGCCTTCTGCTGAGCCTTCCGTTGAGCCTGCTCCCGCAGCGGGGAATGTTGAGGTCCCCGCAGGCAGCTACAGCTACACGGAGACCACCCCCTTTGGTGAGATCCCCTGGACGCTGACGCTGAACGAGGATGGGACTTTTGAAATCGTGCAGGCCAACCCCGCCATGGGCGATCCTACCTGGACCGGCGAGCAGTGGACCGATAACGGCGACAGCACTGTCACCACCCCTGACTGTGTTGGCGACGGCCCCCAGATCGCTTCTTTCTGGGATGGGAATAAGGTGGAGTGGACGATCCTTGCGGATGGCCATGCGGTTCCCACCAAGGCTGCCGAATATGAGACCGCCGTGGCCGAGTTTGGCCTGCTCGGCGCTGGCGCTGGCAGCGGCAACAGCGGTGCTTCCGGTGATCTGGCTGGCGAGTACACCTTCACGGAAACGACCCCCTTTGGCGAGATCCCCTGGACTGTGACCCTTAACGAGGACGGTACCTTTGAAATCGTGCAGGCCAACCCCGCCATGGGTGACCCCACCTGGACCGGTGAACAGTGGATCGACAACGGCGACGGTACTGTTACCACTCCTGACTGTGTTGGTGACGGGCCTCAGATCGCCTCCTTCTGGAAGGGCAACTCTATTACCTTCACCATCAGTGATGGCACCATCACTCCTGTTGAGTAAGCGCTGTACATAACATTTTGAAAGGGGCGCGCTTTGTTGTGCGCCCCTTTCAAATATAGTGAGGGAGACATCAAGATGGGAAAAAAGTTCATTGTGTACTTGCTGCTAACAGTAGTTTTGAGCGTTTTTTTCCTGTCCGGCTGCGGCCAGTCGGACAAGGGAACCAATGAATCGGCCCCACTGGAATCAGCAGCGGCAGTGTCCAATACCCCCGTGGAGGAGAGTGAGGACGTTATGGATCAATTACCGAAGGTGGACAACACAAAATGGCAGTATAACGACAGCGACGATGTGTATTGGCAGGTGGGGATTTCATACTGCGGTACACCGAAAGACACTGCGCACGAAAGTATGGGCTTCTATGTACCGGGCGCATATTTTGACGCTGTTGACAATGGCGATGGTACTTATACCTGTACTGTAAATACGGAAAAAGCTGTCGGCGGCTATACTGCGCAAACGGCCCCGGTAATCGTTCCAGTAGACACTCCGGGATATATGGCAATGAGCGCACCTACAGGTTATAACAGCTTTGGCTATGGAACGATCAAGGATTATACCGATGCCGGTTTTGTGCTGGCAGTACCTGGCGCACGGGGTCGTGAGGCTGGGGCTCCGGCAGGAGTAACAGATTTTAAGGCTGCGATCCGCTACACGCGGTTTAACGCAGATGTATTGCCGGGAAACATGGACGCCATTTTCACGGAAGGCATGAGCGGGGGCGGTGCACAGTCCTCTATCATCGGAGCGACGGGCAACAGCGCCCTGTATGAGCCGTATCTGGAGGAGATCGGCGCGGTGATGGGGGTCAGCGACGCGGTGATGGGTTCCATGGCCTGGTGCCCAATCACAAACTTGGATGAGGCCGACGCCGCTTATGAGTGGAACATGGGCGTCAGCCGTTCTGGTCTGTCGGACGAGCAGCGGCAGCTCTCAGAGACGCTTGCCGCATCCTATGCCGAGTATATCAACGGCCTTGGCCTTCAAGATGAGAATGGCAATGTCCTTACGCTGGAAACATCAGAACACGGCATTGCCCAAGCAGGCTCTTACTATGACCGAATCCTTCGTGAAATCGAGCTTTCCCTCAACCACTTTCTGGAGGATACCGCTTTTCCGTATACGCTGTCCTCCGGCAGAGGCGCCCATATGATGGGCGGGGGCGGTCCCGGTGGAGGAGACGGTCCTGGCGGCCCTGGCGGCAATGGGCCGCGTGACAACATTATCCGTGGCGAAAGCTCCGGCGGTGTTGCGCTTTCCGGTACTTATGAGACTGTGCAGGACTACATCTCAGCATTGAACGCAAGCGGCAGCTGGGTCGTATACGATGCGGAAACCAATACCGCCGCTGTGACGAGTGTCGCGGATTTTGTCACGGCGCTCAAGCAGGCCAGCAAAAATCTGGGGGCTTTTGACCAGCTGGATGGCAGACAGGGCGAAAACATCCTCTTTGGTTATGGCGATGGAGATGGCGCGCATTTTGACCGAACTCTGGGTGATATCCTGGCTCGTCTTGGTTTTTCGGAAGCGGATGCCTTTGCCCAGGACTTTACCCGCGAGGACTCCATAGGCAGTACGGTTGACGTCCGAGTCAATATGTATACGCCGCTCTATTATCTGCTGCCCACGCAGCAGGGATACCAGACCAGCGACGTTGCCCCTTACTGGCGGATCCGCACAGGCATTAACCAGGGCGATACTGCTTTATGTACGGAAGTCAATCTTATGCTGGCGCTGGAGAGCTATAACGGCGTCAGGGATGTAGATTTTGCCATGGTTTGGGGGCAGGCCCACACAACGGCGGAGCGTACTGGCGGCAATGTGGATAACTTTATCGAATGGGTCAACTCCTGTATGCAGGAACAGTGAGCCGCGAGGAAGAGGAAAGCACAGGTGAGAACATGAACGCAATTATTTTTGATTTGGACGGCGTACTGGTATTTACAGACCGTTACCACTATCAGGCATGGAAGCAACTTGCGGATCGGCTTGGCATTTATTTTGACGAGAGCATCAACAACCGGCTTCGGGGCGTGAGTCGTATGGACAGCCTGGAAATCATTCTTGAGCGCTCTGCGGTGCGGTATTCCCAAGCGGAGAAAGAAAAATTTGCCGAGGAGAAAAACGAACACTATCGTGAGTTGCTTGCGTCTATGCGCCCATCGGATGTTTCGACGGATGTGCGGGAGACGCTTGACGAACTGGCACGGAGGGGATATCGGCTGGCAATTGGTTCTTCAAGCAAAAACACCAGGTTCATTTTAGGACAGGTTGGGTTGATGGAGCGGTTTGAAGCGATCTCTGACGGCACTAACATTTTGCACTCTAAGCCTGATCCGGAAGTGTTTTTGAAAGCTGCTGAGTTCCTGGGCGAGGAGCCGTCCAACTGCATTGTGGTGGAGGATGCTTTGGCCGGGATCGACGCGGCGAAAGCTGCCGGAATGACGGCTGTCGGCATCGGGGATGCGGCCCTCTATGACAGGACGGATATATCCATCGGAAGATTTAAGGAGCTTTTGGAGAAATTGTCGTAGTTTTGGAAAATTTCCCCGCTATCAAACCAAGCGGATTTCCCTTATAACATAAAGTATGTCAGAAAAATATGAGGAGGTTTATTATGAAAAGGATCCTATACCTTGTCTTAGCCCTGTGCATGGTTCTGGGGCTTGCGGCCTGTCAGGGCGGCGATGCCCCCGATACTTCGGAGAACCCCAGCAAAGACGTCGAGACAACCCCCAGCTCCGAACCCAAGACCACGGTAAAGGCCGAGGACGCGATCGTCAGCGTGAAGTCGATCGGGTTTGTAGACGCCGATGGTACCAAGCTGAAGGCGATTGCCGTGGAATACAATGTGGAACTTGACGCTTCCTCCATCGCTTTGGAGAGCTTTGAGATCGAGGATTTCACCACGACCAGCGGTATGCTCCAGAGCGGAGCCGCTCTCGGCACGGAGAAGGGGATCGCGACAAAGGCATATTTGAATAACGAACCGAAGACCGCCGAAACCGGAAAAGATACCGGCAGCTATGTCATCATTGAGGTCAACACAGACTATCTGCTGGCGAGCGTCCCCCAGTATACCGCGGCCCTGATTGCCGGTGTTCATCAGGTCGGTGAAATCAGCGGCCCGACCACTATCGTTACGCCTGGCAGCGACTTCATTCGTAACTATGAAATCGTTAAAAATGAGGGCGGCGGAAATGGTGGTGGAAACGGCGGAGGCCAAATGATGCTTCCCACCAGTTATGTCTATGCGGAGGGCAGTGACAGCTACCGTATTGAGGGCATCGAGGGGTATGAGCTTCACTACAAGGCAGAGGATGAGAATTACAACGCGGAATATCCCGCCTTTTTGGCTGAACACTGCTTTGATGAGGCTACCGGCGAGTATAGCGATGTAGAGCTGCCCTACGCCTTGTTTGTGCCTGATGGCTATGATGCGTCCAAGAAGTATGCACTGGTGCTGCATATTCTGGACGCCGGTGCCCTGAGCAGCAACCCCATGGTGACGCTGACGGAAGGCCAGGGCCCTTCCAATCTTGCCTCTGATGAAGTACAGCAGTTTGCCAAGGATCAGGGCCTGGACGGCATCATCGTGGTTGCTCCCGCGATCGAGGGTTCGCTTCGCAGCACCAGAGACAACTGGACCCTTTCCGCTGTGGTTCCCGCCACCTGGCAGCTGATGGACTATCTGACCGAGCAGTACAGCATTGATATGGACCGCATCTATGGTACCGGCCAGTCCATGGGCGGTATGCAGGTTATTGCCATGGCCGGCCAGCGCGACAATTATTTCGCGGGCCTATGGATGCTGGGTATGCAGTGGGGCAATAACTATAACAAGTCCGCTGAGTTCAATAACGCTCCCTACTATGACTCCGAAGACCCCACAATTTGGAGAACCGATGACGACGGCAGCGACAGCGATCTCGGAAGAAACTGGTATTATCTGATCTCCGACGACAACGTTCTCATTACCAACTGCCTGGGTGATTCCTTCTCTACAGTAGTGTGGACGGAAATGAATGCGCTGTATACCGATATCGCAGGCGCTTCCATGGCGAGAACCTCCTTCAGTCCGGTGGATTTGACCGTAGAGGAGCAGAACGCCAAGCTGCAGGAGCTGCTGGCGGTGGACACTGGCCGCATCAATTTCCATTGGGCCTCTTTTGACGGCGGCAGCCATATGATGACCTGGGTTTATGGGCACAGGCTGACTGCTGGGTATGAGTGGCTGCTGAGCCAGTCCCGTCAGGCGGAGCATGACCGGCCCAAGCTGGAGGAGCTGAACAGGGCCTGGAAGACGGAGACGGATCAGGGCAAGATCGCCGCAAAACAGACGGAGGATCGTTTGATTGGCCAGCTGAACGACGAAGATGTGTATTTGGCCGTGCCCGCAGAGGGCGCGGGAACCATCGGCTACAACTCCGGTATGTACGGCGTTGGCGGCGGCACGATCATTCGCGTTCCGGGCTGGAAATAAGGAAGATAGGTAGACAAATTATGTCCATCGGGAGCGCATAGCGCTTCCGATGGACATTGCCTTTACAGGGATGAGAGCAGATCAATGCCTGTTGAGGGGCGGTCTGTTATAAATTCAAGCCATCTGGAATATTTCCCTGCTATGAAAGCGATACAATATCCCTTATAACTAAAGGTAGGGCAACATAAAGACAGAAAGGATGGACAGCATGATTAAAAAAATGGTGATAAGGATCGACGATGTTGGCTACACACCAATCAATAACATTGGAGCTTTCATGGCGTTTGACTCAGGGGTGGGTACAGCGGCGGATGTGATGTTGGATACGCCGGGTACGGTCGACGCATTGGAACGTTTGCGGAACTACCCCTGGATTTCCATTGGATGGCATACGCATTTCTGGGGTTCTCCGGTGTTGGATTCCCAAAAGGTAAAGAGCCTGGTCGATCCGGTATCAGGACATTTCATCAGCGATATACAGACCACAGACCGCTTTAACGAGGAGGAGCTGCGTGCAGAGATGCGCGCACAGCTGGAGCGCTGTATCCGCATTTTGGGTAAGGCTCCTGAAACCAGCCAAAGCATGGGACCGGCATCGAAATTCAGCCGTATAAAGGAAGAGGTATGCCGGGAATACGGCATTGTGACGGACTTTACTTACGGTGTACGTGGACGTGACGGCACAGTTACCTTTACAGAACCAGAAGAACGTTGGAAAGGACGCAAGATCTACTGGATGAGCCCTGGACCGGCTTATCACGAATTGTTTGGTGATTCCCTTGCCGCTATGGGAAGCTATGACCCGGTAAAATACTATACCGAGGACAGGGGCGGCATGAACGATTTGCCGGAGGGCGCTGTAGCGGGACAGGCTTGGCATCCGGGGTATGTGGATTACTATATGTGCCGCGAGGGCGACCGAGGCCCCAATGCCAGGAATTTCCTGGAGTGCAGACCGATCGACACCCATGCGCTTTGTTCCGAAGAATTGAAACGTTGGATCATAGATAACAAGATCGAACTTTTGAATTTCCGGGACGCGCTGTATGGCACCCGGGATTATCAAAATCATCTAAAGAGCGTTGGCAGCAGCTTATATGTTGGCAGATAAAATGGAAAGGGGTAGTTATTGAATGGATCTGCGTAAAAAACCCTTCTATTTGACAGAGACAGAAAATCGCTGGGTAGAAAAAACCCTTGAGGGCATGAGTCTCAAAGAAAAAGTCGGACAGCTGTTTTGTGTGATGGGCGGCGGCTTTTCTCCTGAAGAACTGGATCGACTGGTGACTGAGTACTGCATCGGTGGAATCCTGTTCCGTCCCGCGCCAGCAGCTGAGATCCTGGCAGCCTACAAGCGTTTGGATGCCCTGGCCCGCATCCCGTTGCTGAAAGCGGCGAATTTGGAGGAGGGCGGTTGTGGCGCTTTTGCCGAGGGTACGCTTTATGGATGGCCGATGACTGCGGCTGCGGCTGATGATATTAAGTACGCCAGAGAATTGGCAGAGGTATGTGCCAACGAGGGCAGGAGCGTGGGTATCAATTGGTCGTTCTCACCTGTGACGGATATCAACTATAATTTCCAGAACCCAATCACCCACATCCGCAGCTTTGGAAGTGATCCGGATAAGGTGCTGGAGTACAGTCTGGAGTATATCCGCACATTGCAGAGCGCTGGTATCGCAGCCTGTGCAAAACACTTTCCCGGTGATGGTGTAGACTTCAGGGATCACCATTTGCACCCGACCTGCAACTCGCTGACCGCCAGTGAATGGTGCGAAACCTTTGGCCGCAACTACCAGGCTATGATCGACAATGGATTACTGAGCATTATGGTAGGCCACATTACCCAGCCGGCTGTGCAGATGGAGCAGAACCCGCAGCTTGACATTGAGGATTGCCTGCCTGCGTCTTTAAGCCAAGAGCTTTTAACTGGTGTGCTAAGAGGATGGTTTGGATTCAACGGCCTTATCACATCTGACGCTACAATTATGCGTGGATTTAATATGGCGATGGCGCGGTCTAAAGCCATACCTGCGGCTATTGCCGCAGGATGCGATATGCTGGTGTTCAATGTCGACTTTTATGAGGACTACGCCTATATGCTGGCGGGTGTCGAGAGTGGCGAGCTGGGCATGGAGCGTCTCAATGAAGCTGTGACCAGAGTGTTAGCATTGAAGGCGGTTGTCCAACGGCAGACGGCGCTGACCGTGCGTGATCCGGCGAACGCAGGCAAAAGCCGCGCCTGTGTTGAACGCGCGATCACACTGGTGAAGGATCGTCAGCAGGTTTTCCCGCTTACGCCGGAGAAGTACCCTCTTGTGACATTGGTAACGCATGGGGATGACAAAACTGGGGAAGGGGAAAGCTTAACATCCTTGATGGAGCAGCAATTGAGGTCTGGAGGTTTCCAGGTACAGCGCTTTGAAAAGGATGTGACACCGCCTGCAAAAACGTGCGGCCTGTCCCCAAGCCACTTGATTATTCATTTGGCGAATTATGGAGCCATCAGCAATAATACGGCGAACAGGCTCTATTGGGTTCAGCGCGGAGCCCAGGATGCCCCACGTTTTGTCAATGAGGAAACAGAGATTTTTATTTCCTTTGCATATCCCTACCATTTGCAGGATGTGCCCAGAGTTAAGACCTATATCAACTGCTATACCTGCAGCCGTGCCGCAATAGAGACGGTAACAGACAAAATGATGGGCCGCGGTACCTTTACTGGGAAATCACCAGTAGACGCTTTCTGCGGTCTGCCTGACACCCGGATTTGAGGGAGTATGAGGAATGAAAAGGAGATATTCCGTATGGCACACAACTTTGATCTGGCTTGTGGTCATTGTTGTGATGGGGTTCTTTCTGAGGCCAAATCGAGCCGTACAGGTGCAGGTTGATGATGAGGGCCTGGTTCTGACCGGCGCTTCCGGCTATACCATAAATGTCCGCTACGATGAGATCGGCGGCGCGGAGTATCGGGAAGATTTTGACTATGGAAGTCCAATCGACGGGACGGATGACAACCAGGAGAAGAGCGGGCTGTGGGAAAACAGTGAGCTTGGCCGCTATCGAATGTGTGTGAATGCAAAAGCGGCTCCCTGTATTGTGCTGACAACGGATGAGGGCATACTGGTCATCAACTATGAGTCCGCAAAATCGACACAGAGTCTCTACAATGCGCTTTTGGAACGGATAGCAAATAATGAGCAATGAGAAAACAGCCGCATGAACGCGGCTGTTTTTCATCATTTCACTCAAGAGACGATCCTTCGGTATTCAGTGGGAGTCAGGTTTTCGAGCTTGCGGAAGTTACGGGTAAAGGTGTCGTTAGTGCTATAGCCGACCCTCTCGCCAACTTTTTTCACAGTTAGCTTGGTGGTAGTTAAAAGCTCCTTGGCCTGCTCTATGCGGCAATAGTTCACATACTCAGCGATGCCCATACTTAGCTGTTCTT
The DNA here is from genome assembly GCA_014804795.1 of Lachnospiraceae bacterium. Classification (GTDB taxonomy): domain Bacteria; phylum Bacillota; class Clostridia; order Lachnospirales; family Lachnospiraceae; genus 1XD8-76. Next base: position 15,242 of record JAAUZC010000001.1, read on the forward strand.
GGAACATGGGGGTCAGACGTTGGGAAATAATGCCTACGGCCTCGCAGATCATGGAGACGTTCAGATTTTGATCAGACAGGTTATCGCGGATATATTGCTGGGCCAGCCCCACTTCTTTATAACTGCGAACCCCTGTGGTCATGGACTGCGCCAAAGGCGTGTAGACCTTTTTGGCGGCATCGTTCAGTGCGGAAATGGAGTTCGCGGCCTCCAGTTTGGCGATAGCAGCCGCTACGTCAACACCAGTGGGATTGGTGCTCAAAAGTGTTTCGGACAGAATATTTGAAACGGCTCGAAGGCGGCTGGTAGCCAGGGCATAGTCTGAGGCCAGAGGACGCACATGCTCCCTGAGAATAGCGTCAACCATAGAGGGGATCAGATTGTACTTCTCCATGAGCAGGGTATTGAGGAGAAGCTGTTCTTGGCGGATAAAGTTTCCGTCTATCAGGAGGCTGACATCTCCTTCGTGCAGGCTGTCCTGACTGATGATATAGGAGCTACTGTCAATGGCGACAGCAAATTTCTCAAGGCTTTGAGCTTGACGGAACGCCTGGCATAGTTCATGGGGCGCAACAGCGCTGCTGACGGCGACCTGGGTTCGGATACCGTAACTCTCTGCCATAAACTGGCACACGTTTTCGCAGACTTGCGTGACATGATCTCCAAAATCATCACATTTTGGCTCGAAAAAGACAGCCGCAAAGCTGCCGGGATCCATACAGCTGATCTGCTTCATGTCCTGCGCGGTAAACTGTGTAAGCGAGGACTGAAAAATGACCCAAGACATCTCCCTCGCGTCATCCGTGTGATTGCTGATGAGGGCTACTGTGTCAAAGGAGCGGATATAAAAGATTGCCACATAGCAGAGCGTTTCACTGCTGGTAATACCGATTTTTTCCAAGAGATTCTTCGATAAATCCGCCCCCTTGTCGGCATAGAGAACGCCGTGGAGGATGCGCTCACTTGCGGTGGGCCGGCTGGCATTCTCCTTATCGCGCAGGGTAAGCAGAGTCTCTTGCACTTTGGGCAGTAATTCTTTATAGGTGATGGGTGTGTCGTCGCTGCTTTGGGGCAGAGCGGTGATGAGGGCGGAGAGCTGCTGATATCGCTCTTTGGATACCTTAGACAGATAGAGAAAGCCCAAGAGAGATACCAAAAATGCGTAAATTATAAAGCAAACCGCGATTGCCCGGAGGGGGTAATAATATTCGGCACGGTCAATTGCGGCCAGGTAGGTGTAATCATCTAAATGGATGTAGAAGCATTTGACGGGCGTACCGAGGGTATCGCTGACGGCCCGTTCATTGTTCCAGTCAACGCTGGAAACATTTTCGGAAAGAAGCTGGGATGTAATAAAGGAATCCTGATTATACAGACAGACGAAACGTGCGTTTACCTCTGAGAGGGTCTCCATAAAGATGGTCAGGTCTAAGGTAATGAGGACGTGACCAACAACATTGTTGTCAGAATCACGGTAAGGGATCACACAGAAGGGATCTGTCAGATGGCTTGTGGTCTGCATATTCCATGTCGGCTCATCAATGCTTTCAAAAGAAGCCTGATCCGTTCCCACCCGGGCCAGCANCGACTCCAAAGAATTATAATTGTAGTAGCCGATATCGGAAAATATGTGCGGCCATTTCTCAGAGACCAAGTATATGTGCTTAATATACATACTGTTGCTTTTTCGGATCTCCANCTGGCGGCAGATGCTGGCTGGATCGTTTAGCTGGTAGGGAAGGGTCTGGCCTTCTGGGGCATTATTAAGAGCGGCAATATCCATAAAGATGGCATCATTGACCATTTCTACCTCATGCATCATGGCAGAGGTACGGATGTATATCTGGGAAGCNGTGTTGGCCGCATTTTCCTTGATTTGTCTGTTAAGGACGCTTTGGACGCTGAGATGCAGCACGATACAGAAGACCAGTGGGATCAAAAGCAGGAGCGCATAACGTTTGATCTCCTGCCAGTAATTCTTTGTGTATGTAATACCAGAAAGTGGGTGTTTGTCCATTTCTACCGTATCTCCTCTACTGGGATGCTTATATTATAGTCATGTTGCAATAATTTTTCAAGANACATCCATGAATTTGTAAAAACAAGGCACTTGGAGAAAATGCGGCTGCCTCAGTGGAGAATTTCAAGGCGTTTGGAAAGATGCCTATCTATATGAACAGACAAAAACGGAGTATCCTATGTACAGGCAAACAAGTGACAGCGAGAGGTGGAACAGCTTTATGAATATGGACTATGGGCGAAGCCCCAATGCGGCGGCGGATACCAAAGCTGTCGTGAAGGGAGAGCGTTATCGGATCACGGTGCTGACGGATCGGATGCTGCGAATCGAGTTCAGCCCTACAGGCGANTTTGTAGACCAGCAAACTCAGACGGTATTGAACCGCAGGTTCCCGGTTCCGGAGTTTCGTGTTGATGACAAAGGCAGCTGTATCGATGTAATCACCGAGCACCTGATCCTGAGCTACACGAAGGACGAAGAATTGTCCGGCAGTACGCTGAGCGTTCAGATGCTNGGCAATCCGTATTTGAGAAAGAGCAGCACCTGGTTCTATGGCGATAGGGGATTGGAGAGCGCGGGTAATCTGAAAGGTACNGCCTCCACGCTTGATAATGCCGTAGGTGATATGTACTACAGGGATTCCAAGGATGAAGCCAAGGTGTGGGGCGAGCCGGACGAGCCGGTGGAACTCTGTGAGGGGTTAATGTCCAGAAGCGGGTTTTCTGTCATTGATGACAGCGCATCGCTGATCTTTGACGAAACGGGCTGGGTGCGTCCGGCCCCGGAAAATCACAAGGATATTTACTTTTTGTGCTATGGCAGGGATTACCTCGGTACGCTGGATGTGTTCTATCATCTGACCGGGAAAACGCCATTGCTGCCCCGTTACGCGCTCGGCAACTGGTGGAGCCGCTTTTTCCGATATTCTCAGGAGTCCTATTTGGCACTCTTAAAACGCTTCCGGGATGAGGANGTCCCCATNTCGGTTGGCGTACTGGATATGGACTGGCACTATGTGGATATCGACCCCAAGTATGGCAAGGGCTGGACCGGTTATACCTGGAACAGGGAGCTGTTTCCNGANCCGGAAGCCATGATGAAGGATATCCACGAGAACGGGATGCACTTNTCTTTGAATGTACATCCGGCGGATGGNGTGAAAGCCCACGAAGAGATGTATGTGGATATGGCCAAAGAATTGGGCGTGGATNATGAGCATGAGATCCCAATCCCGTTCGATGTGACTGATCCCCAATTCATGCANGCNTATTTCAAATATCTGCACCANCCNAATGAGGAAAAGGGCGTGGACTTCTGGTGGATAGACTGGCAGCAGGGCAGCAATTCCAAGATTCCCGGCTATGANCCCTTGTGGATGCTGAATCACTATCACTTCATAGACAACGCGCGTCATGGNCGGCGCCCCATGGATTTTTCCCGATATGCCGGACTTGGCTCTCACCGCTATCCCATCGGTTTCTCGGGCAGTACCTTTATTACATGGGAATCCCTGGCTTACCAGCCCTATTTTACCGCTAACGCCTCCAATGTCGGCTACGGCTGGTGGAGCCACGATATCGGCGGTCATCGCAANGGGTATCGGGAGGATGAGCTGACCACACGTTGGGTGCAGTTTGGCGTGTTCTCCCCCATCATGCGGCTGCACAGCTCCGATGAGGTCTTTACGGGCAAAGAGCCGTGGAAATTCTGCGNTGACTCCGAGCGGGTCATGCGCCGCTTCTTAAAGCTGCGCCATCAGCTGGTTCCCTATACTTATACGATGAATTGGCGTTTCNATACAGAGAACAAACCACTGGTGATGCCGATGTACTATCTTCATCCAAACGATGAGGACGCCTATCGGATGCGTAATGAGTATTATTTTGGCGATCAGCTGATTGTAAATCCCATTACNTCCCGGGCCGATTGGGAAACGCGGACCGGCTCNGTCAAGACGTGGCTGCCGGAGGGCCGGTGGGTGGACGTATTTACCGGCGTCAGGTACCGGGGTGGGCGGGTGCTCTCCATGCATCGGGATATCGACAGTATCCCTGTGCTGGCAAAGCTCGGCGGTATTATACCGCTGCAGGGTATGGATGAGCTCTCCAGCCGCACGGATAATCCCAGGCATTTGGAATTGCGTATTTTCTGCGGCGCTGACGGTGACTTCACCATGTATGAGGATGACGGGATTTCCCTTGACTATGAAGAAGGAGCTTTCTGTACCACCCGGTACCACCTGGACTGGAACGGGAAGAAGTGCTTTGTTATCGAACCGGCACAGGGCAATGTCAGCCTGATCCCATCTTATCGGGATTATACACTGTCCTTCTATGGAATCCCTGTCGATTCGATACAGAGCATTAGCATCGGAGGGCAGGAAGCGGTTTGCCAGCAGAGGTTTGACGAACGACGTCAGATACTGACGGTTCATCTGGAACAGTGCGCTGTGAATGATGCTGTCGCGATCACCTTCAGGAGCGAAACCGTTCTTTTAGAAAACAACCTTTTGGATTTGGCCTATGCCGCAATCAACCGGGCGCAGATCCCATTCGCGACGAAAGAGAAAAGTTATCGGATTTTAAAGAGCGACGCCGATAAGGACTGCAAACTCTCCAATATTGAAGCGATGGTAATGC
>JAAUZC010000002.1 GCA_014804795.1 Lachnospiraceae bacterium
AGGTAGGTTTAATTAAGGGTCAGTATGAGATTTTTATAAATGCATTACTACTTCAGCACTCTATTGTTAAATTAAGTAGTATAGATAAAACCAAACTAATTAATAATATATTAACATTTTTTTGGGAAAATCATGATTTTATTAAAGACTCAGCTATTACCTATTTGCTATTAATAATAATTAAGAGTGTGCCTATTGAAGATAAACTTCTAGAAAGTTTATTTGATGTAGATGTTGGTAAAGAGGTGCTTAGAAGTAAGTCAAATCAAATAAGTATTTTATTTGCCGATTTGTACAATGAAAATTGTAGGCTCAAGTTTGAAGCGGAATTAAATGAGTTTTTTGTTAGCAATGATATAACAATATATTATAATATGTTGGCTCAACTATTATTTAATTCGCATGGAACAATCCATGATAGTAAGCTTGATGCTATTTATAAGAAATTAATTGAAAATGTTGATGATATTACAGAGCAAGATATTACAGATATCAGTAATATTATTCCTAATTGCATTTCTTTATTGAAATTAACAAAATCCTATGATCAGTCTATTAAAAAAGAGGAGGAATTGGAGCAAAACTTTTTTATATATAGTAAAAATCTGAAAGATAATTTGCATAATGTTAGAGATTTAATAGAGGGACTCACGGAGTCGGCAAAAGAGCGGTTTGAAATTATTAATAAGGACTGTGTGGAAGAAGGCATAAGGAAATATTATAATAAAATTATAGATGTGCTAAACAGAAAAAAATATAATATAAAAGAAGAGGAAATTAGTAATTTAGTTATTTTTATAGGTGATGACTGTGAAATAAATAATGAAGGACACCTTAATAGAAATATCAATTTGTATAAAGATACAATAATATTTGAGGAATTGGCTTATTTATTACACAATGCTCACAGCCATTCAAGTAAAGTATTTAGTTTAAATGGAAATGCTGATAAAAAATATTTAGTATGGATAAAAGCAGAACTACATAATAATCATATTTTGCTTCGTCTTTTTAATAGTATTGAAAAGAAAGAAAATAGTTTTAGAAATGCTGTTAAAGCCATACAAGATAAAAAGAGAATAGGTAAAACCTACTTGGAAAAATTTAATATTCATGTCTTATATTTTGAAGATCCAAAAGGAATTGCTGATAAAGAGGCGAATATAGGTATTTTTGAAACTAGAATTGAAATACCATATTTTAATTAATAGTAGGAGGAAAACAAATGTATAACTTATTAATTATTGATGATCAGTTTGAGAAAGAAAATAGAAACACTATTTATGAATTTATGTTTGGTAGAGAGTTTGATATAACGTGTATAGATAGTGAAGAACAAAACATTCTTCAAGAATTGGAGAATAAATACTATGATTGTGTTATTCTTGATAATAATTTAAATAGTGGGCTAGAAAAAGAAGCTGTTATATCTTTAGTTGCAGAATATAATTATCCTATAATAATGGTAAGTAACGTTAGGGAGTTTACGGTAAGAGAATATGCAAAAGATGAGGTGATTGATTTTATCTCTTTAAAACAGTATTTTACGTTGCGTGAACGGCAAAAAATATGTGATGCTGGTGAGGACAAGAATAATGATAAACAATTGATTTCTCAAGCATTAAAAGATTTGCAGGAAAGAATTATTTACGATATTTATACAACTCGAAACTATACAAATGATGAGCTGGGTAAAGTTGTGATTTGCCATTTATCAGATATTCAGTTTTGTGATCCGAATGTTGATGAGAATGCAATACGAACATTATTTAGTAAATTGGAAGAATTTATTATTAACAGAGCTGAACCAATTGATTTAGTAATTATTTCTGGGGATGTTGTTTTTTCTGGAAAGAAAAAAGAGTATAATATGGCAAAAGAAATAATTATAAAGTTCAGAGATAAGTTAAAAAAACAAAGAAAAAATATTGATATTTTGTTCGTGCCGGGCAATCATGATTATAATTATCAGTGTTATTGGATAGATGAGAGTGATAATTATAAATTAGATGAAAAGGTTATTACTGAATTAATTGTGAAAATCAAGGAAAAGCATGGTGACAATGAATGGGATACTAAAGGAATTACAGAAGCATTTTTACAGAATGGTGTGCGACCAGATTGGTTTTCTGATTTTGAAGCAAGTCCCTTTTTTTTGAGTAATTTTTGTGAATTTGCATATGAAATTACAAAAGAAAAGCAGTATATGCAAAATAATTTTGGGGTTACAAATACACGGTATCAGAAAAGAGGTTTTGCATTTGTTGGAATAGATAATGCATATAAGTATCACAAAAATTTAAAGGGGGATAAACGCTATATTTTTGAATTAGATAGTGATATGGTAAGGAATATTAAGCCGCCTTTATATTCAATATGTATTGGGCATGTAGATCCTAGGAGTTTAGGATATAGAAATGTATGCGAAATGCAAGAAGATAGATGTAATGATGATTTGTATAGAAATGAATGTAGTAACAGCGGACAGTGTCAAAAATGGGGGGATATGCAAAGATTATTTAAAAAAATTAATTCTATAATATATTTATTTGGTCATAAACATGGATCTGATGCCGAGTTATCAAAAGACAAAAAAATGTTATTTATAGGAGCGGCATCGCCAACTGGAGCAAGTCCTTCTGAAAAGACTGTCAATATTATTGAGATTAATAAGAATGAAACAAATATAGATGTAGAAATTGCAGTACATAGAGCCACAGCAGAGAATATAGCATATTCTAAAACCAATAAGTATCAGTATGATATTAAAACAGGAGAATGGGAAAATATACATTGATTTGACGATTACGGAGGGGGATGAGTCGTATGAAGCGTTTGCGGATGAGTCGGCGTATGAAGCGTATAAGGAAATCCCTACAGGGCTGAAAGCAGGTGCTACAGTTGCGGTAGTGGTAGGTCTGGCGGTGGGAGCGCTAGTGGTTGCCACCGGAGGGACAGCCGTGGTATTGTTGGTGCAGAAACCCGGTTAGCCCGGAAGAGCTGACCATAAACGTCATAGGAAAGTAATAGAAATGTAATGGGCAAAGGAATTGAGAAGGAAAATAAAGCTGTTATAATAAATCCTGAAAGAGAGGGAGTGGAATTTGGAGAAAGGAAGCCATTATAGACATTAAATAAAAGACAGCAGAAGTAACTTGAACAGTTAAGTAGTTCAGGTGATAATAGTTTGTGTGGCGGAGGCTCATAAGCCGATAAAATAGGATGAGGGAATAGAACATAAAATGAAAATAATATTGATACTGGCAGAAATGTTCACAGTGATAATGCAAAGGGGCGTTTGTGAAAAAGCATTTGACAGAAAGAAAGTAGGAACAGTAATACAGGTTACCGTATGGGCATCTTTTTATATTATTTCAAATGCATTTACATACTTTTTGGAACTGCCGGCATGGCTGAATTCAGTGATTTTTTCAGTATTATTTTTGGGAATGCTTTCTTTGCTGTATGAAGGTTTCGTTAAAGGAAAGCTGGTATTAACTGTATTTCTGTGTTTAATGGGAATGCTGTCGGAAGTGATTGTATGTTTTGCCGGAAGCATGTGTGGTATAGATATTGCTTGGATGCTGCAAAATACAGAGGCATTGCTTATATATATTATTTTGTCTAAACTGGTCTGGTTTGTGGAAGTAATGATTTTTTTACTGTTTCTGAAAAAGAATAAGAGTATTGTGACTGGAAGCATGAGCTGGTTTGAAATACTTATCGTACCGGTCAGCAGTATTTTTATTGTAATAGCAATGTTTATACCATTTACGGATAAATGTATCTGGATAAAGCTGGCTGCGTCAATTCTGATATTGACCATAAATTTATTTACTTTTTATAATTATAATGAAATACAGGAGAAGGCTTTATATCGGGCAGAAAAGCAATTTCTAATGCAGCAGGTGGAAAATTATGCGGCTCAGTTGCGGGAAATGAGTGAAAACTGGCAGCAGACAAGAGAGTATCGTCATGATATGAAGCAACAGTACCTTTTAATCGCATCCTATTTGAGGCAAAATGAATATGAAAAAATAAGGGATCTTTATCAGGAGAGCATAGACATTTTATCGGAAGAAGAGAATATTTCTAAAACAGGAAATATAAGTTTTGACACGATTGTCAATTATAAGGCGGCAGTTGCACAAAAAATCGGTATACAGATCAAGTTGAATACGATGATTCCGTATAATATGAAATGGAATGATGTAGACCTTTACAGTTTATTGGGAAATCTGTTCGATAATGCGATTGAGGCCGCCGGGGAAGTGGAGATGGATGAGCGCGAGATTGAGCTGACGGCAAAAATGTCCGGGAATAATTTATATCTGGAAATGGTAAATCCATATGCAGGAGATCTGAGAATACAGGGAGAGAATTATCTCACAACAAAGGAAAACAGCGAAGAGCATGGTTTGGGATTGCGGATTGTTGAAAATATTGTAAAGCGCTACAATGGTCAAATTGTTATAAATAATGAAGATAATTATTTTAAGGTAAAAATACTGCTTTATGATATTGGGGAGTAGGAAACAGGCTTTTGAAGCTTAAATCATCATAACATCGGATAAAAAATGAATTTTCTAAAGAGAAGGTATAGAAATATGGGACAGGCAATAAACATTGTAAAAAACATTATGAAAAATGAGGAACTTTATACGCGGTGGGGACTGAATATTCGGGAAACCGGGAGAAAATGGGAACCGTTTAATATACTGATAGGGGAGAATGGCTCCGGAAAGAGCCGTATGTTGCAGATGATAAGAGAGGGTGCTAAAGATCAATGCACAGTAATCTATCTGGATTTTGCTAATTATGTGCAGTTTTCTGGAAACGAGGATGAAGGTGCGGATAATACAGAAGATAATGGACTGATAGATATGCTTGTATTTCGCAATACAGATAAACGAGAAGTATTTCTGAACCTATTAAAGTATTTGGATAATCAGATGGTGTCTGTATTTGATGAATTATTCAATATGGGAAACGATAGATATGTGAGAAATAGGGTACATAGCATTCTGAATGAATTGAGACCATCTATAGAAAGTATACTGCACAGAGAGATTGAGGTTAGAGAGGATGGGATTTATTTATGCAAAGAAGGCAGAGAAGTAATCATTAAAAATGAATGGAGTGTTTTATCGCCGGGGGAGAGAAGCATTTTAACAGTCATTTTTGCTGTTTTATTTATAAAGCTTTTGAAAGAGCCTTGTATTTTACTGATTGATGAACTGGAGACACATTTACACCCGGATGCCCAGGTGAAGTTGTATCGGCTTGTGAAACAAGCTTTAGAAAAAACCGATGTGGATCATTGTACCTGTATTGCGTCGCATTCTATTTTTTTGCTCCCTCTCTTTAAAATACATGAGCTTGTATATATGAATAACGGAAGAATAGGAAAACTCAATGGCGGTCTGTATCAGCAGATATATGACAATCTGACCGGTGAGGGAGAGAAGAAAGAAGAGTCATTGACAGATTTTATGTACTCTATGTCTGCGTGGCAGTATGCAGATTATCTTGCCGAGTGCTTTTTGGCCCCGACAACAGTGGATGAGGCAAAAAGCGACGATGAACAGGCATTAAAGCTTGTTGAGATTCTAAAAGATTTTCGCAAACGGAAAGACATAATAGAGATATTAGACTTTGGTGCCGGAACTGGCAGAATTGGAAAATGTATGGAACTTATGGAGGAGGAGAGAAGTGAGGCGGCGAGTATGTTGCGTGGACTCAGATATCATATTTATGATAGGTATAGTATTTCTGGTGAATTCAAAAAAAATACCGGATGGCGAGGCGGCGCATATGGATCAGAAAAAGGGATCATTTCTTCGAAAATAAAATTTGATATAATTCTGCTATACAATGTCCTGCATGAGATCGGGGTTGATGAATGGGTAAAAGAACTTGGATTTATGCTAAGCCTTTTGGCGGAAGGCGGGATTCTCCTTTTTGGTGAAAGGGAGATTCTTTCTGTGGGAGAAAAACCTTATGGAAAAAGCGGCTATCTCGTATTGGGGAAAGAAGAATTATTAGAATTATTCCCCCGGTCGAGGATAAAGGAAGTATTCTTACCCGATAAGCAGAAAACAGTAACTTGGTGTTATTCCATTACAAAACCTGTAACGGAGGAGGGATATCCCAGCGAAGAGGGAGTGAAAGCGGCACTGCAAACTCTGAAAAACAGAACAAAAGAGAAAATAAGAAATAGAGAAAGGAATGGGCTTGGGGAGAGAGGTAAGTCGAGAAAATACGCATTTTACTGTCAGCAATATGTGAATGCGGAAGAAGCAATTGAGATAATGGAGGAGAGTAAGGAACTGATTGGGGCAATAGAGGCGGAAAAGGAATTTGTAGAAAAAGAACCGCCTGCAATGAGTAAACCAAGGGAAAAGGCACCTATAACATTGGCAGATATTATTCAGGCCCCTCTTACCTGGAGGGACAAGATGGGGATGATAAAGGAACTGGCAGAGAAGGATACGGAAGAGGGAGAAAAGGCCAGAAAATATCTTGAGTAATATTGCAACGGAGCAGATTCTGTCAAATATGCAAAGGGGATAAAATATGGGTAGGTTTAGTTTTGGAAAATGGAAAAATGAAGTTATTGATATGAATACAGAAGATGCTGATAGTGTATTGTCGGCGTGGGCAGATTATATTGTACAGGAAGATAAAAAAGGGAAGATACCGTTGATAATTGTAGGGGCAGGGGTATCAGCCTGCGATGTAAAGATCCAAAAGAGTGCTGAACTGGAATTTGCATGGAGCAAGAAAGGGCTTCCTTGTCTGCAGCAAATGATGATGAAATTGAAGGAATTGGTTGAAAATGCTGCAGAGGAATCATCCGGCGAGGGATTTGAGGAGCTGAAGAAACACTTTCAAATTATGACAGATGATATGAGGGATGTTAACAGGGAGTGGCTGGGGCGAACCTTTACTCTTTTTGAAAAGAGTGAGGATGAGGAAATTAAAAATATCTGGCGAGAATTTTGTGATTGGTTTTTCTTTTCCTGTATTGAATACAGCGAGGGTGGAAAACCGCAGTTTTTTGGGGCTTTGAATACGAAGACTTCTAAAGCAGCTGTGGAAATTGTCAAAATGTATGATTCGGTAAATGCCATATGTCTGTCCGCTAATTTTGACAATTATATAAATTATGCACTTACTGAAACAGACGGATACCGAAAGGGTGTGTCTATATTTGATAAGGAACAGGCAGAACGTTATTTAAAGAGAATCCGCAGAGGCGGGGAGAGGTTTGAGGAAAAACCTTATAATCGATGTGTACTGCATGCCAATGGAGATGTATTTTGGCTGTATTGTTCAGGAGAAAAAGGAGAGGATTACTGTCCCAATACGGGTATCCGGAAACCGGCATTTGGCAATAGTGCGATATTGGGTCCGGAGGATTTGTACTGTGATTTTTGCGGAAGCCCTCTAATAGCAACAATGACTATGCCGGGAACCTATGAAAAGGATTATAATACCCGGATCATTATCGAAAGTATCTGGAAATATCTTTCGGCAAGAGTTTCTGCTGTTATTTCCATAGGAATCAGCTGTAACTGGGATGATGTTCTGCTGAAATTTATTTTACAGCTCATGAAAGAAATGGATATTCCGCTTCTTGACATCAATAGCTTTACAGATCAGGTAAATAAGGGGACATCTCAATTGGTAGAACTGGTGGTAAAGCAAAGCTATTTGGAAGCATGTTCGATAAGGACAGATGCTTTAGAGGGCGTGGAACGGCTGAATGAACTGATTGGGGAGAAAAAAGCACTTTTGCAAGGTGAAAAAAGCCCAGAGGAGGATAATGATAAGCACCGGATGAAAATAGAACTGCTGAAGGAGAAGTTTATACTGAGATTGAAGCATGTATCTCAACTGGGATTAAAGTCATATTGGCTGGAAACGGAAGAGAAGAATGAAAGATGGGGGCATTCCGTAGAGGTGGCAGAGATTGCGGTTCAGATGTACACTAAACTGATAGATAATAGCAGAAAAAACAGGCTGCCCCATGAGGAAATCTTGCTGTATGCAGCCGGATTGCTGCATGATTGCGGACATCTGCCTTTTTCTCATTTGCTGGAGGATGTGTTTGAAGAACTGTCATGGAGTATGCAGGGGGAAACAGAGACTTTTACCCATGCCCACTATACAAAGTGGATGATAAAACAATTGTGTAATAATTCTGGAAATAAATTCAATGAAATAATAAAAAAATATGACATACTTCCGGAAGAAATCATTAACCTGATAGAGGGAAGATATGGAGTAGCATATATAGATACAATTATTAATGGTGCTTTGGATGCCGATAAGGTGGCTTATATTTTTACAGATGCCGAGAAGAGCAAAAGAAACCTGATGTTGGATAAAGATGAATTTCTGACAAAACTATTGGGTCATGCCTATATTTCACAGGAGGGTATGATAGCATTGGACGGCGAGTCAGCATGGTATGCGATGCGGCTGTTGGATGAAAGACAGCGTATGTATAAGGAATTGTATTATGATACAAGGATTCGTTGTCTGGAAGCTATGGCAAAGTATATTATCACAACGTATTTTGTTCAGAAATATAATAACACTGCTTATATTATGGAAGAGGCAGAAATATTTGGAGAAGATAGCGAAAATCTGGAGGACATGGGAAATCGCCACATTATGGATGCCATTAATGACCTATATGAAATGATAGAAGAAGACAGGAGCTATCCCCAGGAAGACTTATCAGCTTCGGTAGGTGAGAAGATTAAAGAGGCAGTTGAACAATGCATGCAATTTATTATGTGTGCAAAAAGAAGCCGGAGTGAAAAGGATCCGGATGAATTAAAAATATTAAAGTTTATGTGTTCCCAGTTATTGGGCAGAGAGGTAAAAGAAACAGAAATAGAAGAAAATTTAATGACTTATGTGCCATACAGGGATCGGCAGTTAGATGAATTAGTAGAAAAATTGAGTTATGGAGAGCTTATGGCGATCCGAAAAAAAATAATTCTTAATTATCCGGGGACTATATTGATTGATATTTATAAAACTGCGAAGTACTTTTCTCCTTCTGCTTTGCGGGCGGCAAGGAGACGGCCCGACGGAACGAACTGCGAACAGACAACGATACTGGTGCCGGAAGAACCGAGAAGTGAATGGCAGACCCAACATAGCAAAGCACGGATATCACTGGCTGAATATGCAGAAAAAAATGATATCAATAAAGAGAGAAAGGTTGTTTTTCATTTATTTAGAATAGGACATGATGCAGCAGATTGTAATCATGCGATTAATATGTTAAAGAAGGAAATGAAGAAGGAGAAAAAATGAAAGATTTAGAAGAACGGATATATGGTATATCCTATTTGTTTTCTGATACACCGGCTGTAAAAGCCGTTTCAGAGAGTGGTGTTATTACATATAATCCATTGCTGGTATATGCGGAGGAAAAAGAGGAAAGGGGAAATAATATTCAAGCACATCAGGGATTTTCATTGTCTTACAAACAGATGAAGGAAAGGGTTTCGACGGATTATCAGAAAAAAAGACTTTACGAAGAGATGCGAAAGCATTCCAGGGAATCTCAGGAAAAGATCATTGCTGAATATATATGCTCTGTTATTATGCGCGAATTAAGAGATTATAAGGAACAAAACCTGACTTTTATTATAAGTGATAAATTCCAGAGTGAGAAAATAATAGGAAGGCTGGGATATCTCGGTTTGCCTCTTGAACGGGTTCATATCTTTTTTGTGTCTAGGAACATATCAAGCTTTATGACAGATTATATAGAACCTATTGCGATTCCGCCTCAAAATGATTTAAAGCTTCTTTTTATGAAGAAAAATCGTGGAGAAGTTTTAGGACCTTATCCGGATGATGATGTGGTGTCTATGATACGAACTTTTTTCTGTTCTTTTCAACAGGATGAATTATATCCTATACGGGTAAATCTGTTCAGTCAGTCTTTGGAACAAAAGGACCTAAACGAGGAAAAAGAAAGAATCCGGCAGATTTTTATGCGGGAGGAGGAAACAGAACTGTTTGATGTTTCGGGAGGAACCGGAAGAGAAAAAACCAGACTGCCAAAGGCATTGGTAAAATGTGAGGAGATAGTCAAGAATGAACGAAAAAAAATCAGGCAAGGGTAACACTTATAAAATTGGTTTGACGGCGTCGGGAAGTAAGCCGCAAAATATGAAGTTCTGTTCATCACAGCAGATTATGGATGATTATGTTATGATTGAAATGGGGGAGGGGGAAAAGGTTGTTTATGAAGTAACGGATGTGGATGTTTACAATTCCAGGATGGATGATATGGAACTGGTTCGATATATACTTCCGGGAGAAGATTATACAAAATATAATATATACAGAGCAAATGCCAGGCCTTTGGGGTTGATAAAAAATGATGGGCTGCATTCTATAAAAAAGTGGTTTGTCGCACCGCCCGGTAAAGAAGTAAAAGCAGTAAACAGTTGTGAAATTGCTATGGCATATGGCGTTGAACAATGTGAGGGCAAAGAGAAAATCGGAAATATTATCCGGCATAAAAATACTGATGTATGGTTGGATATTCCGCAGCTCCTTACAACACATATGGCGGTGGTTGGAAGGAGCGGTCAGGGGAAAAGTAATCTGGCAAAGATATTGCTTAAGAAACTGCCGATGAAATATATGGTTTTCACCAAAGTAAATGAATATATAAATATATCAGATGCAAAAAAAGTGGATCCGGATTATATAACCATTGACCAGAACATTAGTCTGTTTAAAAGAATATTTGATTTAAACAATACGGAAGTACAATATTTAAAAGAATACTTGAAAAAAGCAGAATGCTCGGGAAAAGTATATACCAGTGAACTGGCCGAAAATATTAGGAATTCTTTTTTGAGGGATTCAAATAAAGGATTTCAACAGATGGAACTGTTTGGAAATTC
Source organism: Lachnospiraceae bacterium (assembly GCA_014804795.1). Taxonomy (GTDB): domain Bacteria; phylum Bacillota; class Clostridia; order Lachnospirales; family Lachnospiraceae; genus 1XD8-76. The sequence goes on from JAAUZC010000002.1 coordinate 10,950, forward strand.
AACACAGGATAAAAGTATGCAGATTCCTAAATTTGCGGAAAGTCTTTGCAAAAAAATAGAAAGCATTTCAATGAGAATTTCTTTTGGAAAACATTCTGAAGAAGATAAATCCTGCATTATTAATATGCAGAATCTTTCGGGAAAGGAGGAAGAGATTGTTTTATATTCATATTTAATGCCGTTGCTGGAAAACAGGCGTAAATATTACAAAAATGCAGAACAAGCTCTTCCTCTGGATGAGCGGATTGTGATTTTTATTGAAGAGGCACATAATTATATCCCAAGTACAAAAACTGCCTTTTGCAAAGATGTGATTCAGCAGATTGCAAGGGAAGGAAGGAAACTCGGGATACATTTAGTTTTATTAAGCCAGCGCCCCCGGTTTATGGATCCTACAGCACTTTCTCAGTGTGGAAGCATAGTGTCATTTAATCTGACAAATCCGGAAGATATCGACTATTTGATGCAGAATGCAAATTTTTATGGTGATAATTATAAAAATACAATCAGTGAACTTAAGATAGGGGAATGTACGATTATCAGTGATTATCTTAGGAGAGCGATAAGTTGTAAGGTTGAATTTTATTAAGCTGCGAATATCACACCATTCCGGGCTTTATGAGACAGGAAGTTGCGAGAAATGTGGTTGAGAAGAAAGGGAAGATACAACTCCTCGTCTGTATGACAGTGAGAAAGAGACTTATAAGCCGATAAAACGTTTTATGTGGCTCATGGCCGGCCCGTCTTTTTTTCTTGCATATCTGCGATATTCATGGTACGATAAAAAACGCGAAGAAAAACAAAACGCAAAGTTTGACGACATGCGTTTGTTTTTTATGCACGGGAACACACAGGGAAATCAGTTTAGAAAGGCATGGTTGTTCATATGATAGAAGCGGCAATATACGGATACGGGAATATCGGCAGCGGAGTGGCGGAAGTGATTGAAAAAAATCAGGACAGAATCGAGAAAGCCATAGGCCGGGGTGTGCATGTAAAATATGTGCTGGATCTGCGGGAGTTTGAGGGTGATCCGGTGCGGGAAAAACTGGTACATGACGTGGATATCATTGTGAATGATCCGGAAGTGAAGATCATCTGTGAGACGATGGGAGGAAACGAGCCCGCTTATACGTTCACAAAGAAGGCCTTGATGGCGGGAAAGAGTGTCTGCACTTCCAATAAGGAACTGGTTGCAAATCACGGTGCCGAGTTGATAAAGATTGCCGAGGAGCATCAGTGCAATTATTTCTTTGAGGCCAGTGTCGGCGGCGGTATCCCTGTGATCAGGATTTTGAACAATGCCTTAAAACAGGAGCATATTCTAAATATCAGCGGTATTGTAAACGGTACAACAAATTATATTCTGACAAAGATGGAAAAGGACGGAGCCGCTTTTGAGGAAGTGCTGAAAGAAGCGCAGGAACTTGGGTTTGCGGAGAGGAATCCGGAGGCGGATGTGGAAGGTTATGATGCCTGCAGAAAGATTGCGATCCTGTCTTCCCTGATGAGTGGAAAAACTGTGGATTATCAGGATATTTATACAGAGGGCATCACGAAACTGACGACAGAGGATTTTCTGTATGCAAAGAAAATGGACAAGACTGTAAAGCTTCTTGCCATGAGCAAACTGACAACAGACGGTTATCTGGCTATGGTAGCGCCGGTTCTGATCGGACAGGAGAATCCGCTCTATAGTGTAAACGGCGTGTTCAATGCTGTTTTTGTGAAGGGGAATATGCTGGGTGATTCCATGTATTATGGAAGCGGCGCCGGGAAGCTTCCCACTGCCAGCGCGGTGGTGGCCGATGTGATCGAAGCAGGGCGTTTTATGGGAACACATCTTCCTTTGGATTGGAGTGAGGAAAAGATTACACTTGCCGATCTGCCGTCTTCTGAGCGGAGTTTCTTTGTGCGTCTTGACAGAGACAAAGTGTCCGAGGGGAAAGCGGCGGAGGCCTTTGGAAACGGCAGAGTAGTGCGTTTGGATGAACTTCCGTCAGAGTACGGCTATATAACACCTGTTATGAGTGAGAAGGAATTTGCGGAGAAGTTTGAGAAGCTGGATGGGGCGATCTCCAGAATTCGTATTGAAGAGTGAGGAGGTCTGGCCTTTTATGAAATATATTGTAGTCTTAGGTGATGGTATGGCGGATGAGCCGATAGAGGCTCTGGATGGAAAAACACCTTTGGAATATGCGGATACGGAAATGATGGATATGCTCAGTAAAAAGGGCGAGGTTGGTATGGTGCATACCATCCCTGACGGTATGAAACCGGGGTCTGATACGGCCAATCTTTCTGTGCTTGGTTATGATCCTGAAAAATATTATTCCGGCCGTTCGCCGCTTGAGGCGCTTTCTATCGGCGTGCCGATGAAAGATACGGATATTGCGATACGCTGCAATATTGTGACAATTTCTGATGACGATGTACCGTTTGAGGAGAAGACGATCATTGACCACAGTTCCGGTGAGATCAGCACGGAAGACTGTGCCGTATTGTTAAAGGCGGTGCAGGAGAAACTGCAGGATGAAACTTATCAGTTTTATGTGGGGACAAGCTACAGACATTGCCTGATCTGGGATAAGGGACAGGTGGTGGAGCTTGTGCCGCCTCATGATGTGCTGGGGCAAAAAATCGGGCAGTATCTGCCGGAAGAGGAACATCTTCGTCATATGATGGAAGAAAGTTATAAAATACTGGCGAACCATCCGATGAATATTGAGAGAAAGAAAAAAGGCCTGAATCCGGCAAACTGCTGTTGGTTCTGGGGCGCCGGCACAAAGCCTATGCTTTCTGACTTTGAAGAAAAGACCGGAAAAAAAGGTCTGATGATATCCGCAGTGGATTTACTGAAGGGGATTGCTGTCGGGGCAGGTATGGGTGTGGCTAAAGTGGAGGGAGCAAACGGCGGCCTGCATACTAATTATGAGGGAAAGGCACAGGCGGCAGTGGAAGGTCTGCTGAAACAGGGATATGATTTTGCTTATATCCATGTGGAAGCGCCGGACGAGATGGGACATCAGGGCAGCGTAGAGAAAAAAGTGCAGGCCATTGCGTATCTGGATAAGCGTGTGATCCGGCCGGTTGTGGAAGCGATGGATGCGTCAGGAGAAGATTACAGACTGCTTGTTTTGCCGGATCATCCCACCCCGATCAGAGTGAGAACCCATACAGCGGACAGTGTGCCCTATCTGCTTTATGACAGTAGAAAAGATTTAAGGAGTGCGCGGCGTTATAATGAGAGAGAAGCGGCGGGCGGCCCATTTATTGAAAAAGGGCATGAGATCATAGAATATTTGTTTCATATTTAAATAAACAGTATCAGTGGGAAAAGGCTGATGCGGAACTGGAAGAAAAACAGCATCGGTGGGAAAAGGCTGATGCGGAACTGGAATGAGGAGCGATTATGAAAAAAGTTGTCAAATTTGGCGGGAGTTCTCTCGCCAGTGCAGAACAGTTTAAAAAAGTGGGGAATATTGTCCGTGCCGATGCGAGCAGACGTTATGTTGTACCGTCAGCACCCGGAAAGCGTCATTCCAAAGATACGAAAGTGACGGATATGCTCTACGGGTGTTATGCCCTTGCAGAAGCAGAGAACAGTTTTTCGGAGGAATTTGCGGCAATTAAGGCCCGCTATCAGGAAATCATTGACGGGCTCTCTCTGAAACTTTCACTGGAAAAAGAGTTTCAGGTGATCGAGGAGAATTTCGGAAAAAAAGCGGGCAGCGACTATGCAGCGTCCCGTGGAGAATACTTAAACGGTATTATCATGGCGGATTATCTCGGCTATGAGTTTATTGATGCGGCTGATGTGATCCGTTTTGATGAAAACGGAGAGTTTGATGCGGAGACGACGAATGAAATTCTGAGCAAAAGACTGGAAAAGACGGAATATGCGGTAATCCCGGGATTTTATGGCGCGAAGAAAGACAGAACGGTAAAAACTTTTTCCAGAGGCGGATCTGATGTGACAGGCTCTATCGTATCAAGAGCGGCGCAGGCGGATGTGTATGAAAACTGGACCGATGTGTCCGGCTTTCTGCTGGCGGATCCCCGTATTATCTACAAACCGGAGCGGATCGAGCTGATCACTTATAAAGAGCTGCGAGAGCTATCTTATATGGGTGCATCGGTACTTCATGAGGACGCAATCTTTCCGGTGCGGAAAGAGGGCATTCCGATCAATATACGCAACACGAATATACCGGAAGATGAAGGAACCTGGATCGTGGGAAGTACCTGCCAGAAATCAAAATATACGATCACCGGCATCGCCGGAAAGAAGGGCTTTTGTTCCGTTATTCTGGAAAAGGATATGATGAATTCGGAGATCGGCTTTGGCAGAAAGGTACTGCAGGCCTTTGAAGATAACGATATTTCTTTTGAGCATATGCCCTCCGGTATCGACACGATGACGATTTTAGTGCATCAGGATGAATTTGTGCACAAGGAGCAGTCTGTGGTTTCCGGTATCAACAGATTGGCGCATCCGGATCATATTGAGATTGAGGCGGATCTTGCGCTGATCGCCGTAGTGGGAAGGAGTATGAAATCCTCCCGCGGTACAGCCGGCAGAATATTCTCAGCGTTGGCACATGCGAATGTCAATGTCAAGATGATCGATCAGGGATCCTCCGAGTTAAATATTATCATCGGTGTAAAGAATGAGGACTTTGAGGTGGCGATTAAAGCAATCTATGATATTTTTGTGGTAGCGAGGATATAATATATTTATTTTTCTCCTGTTTTGCATAGAAATACAACTAAAGTAGTATGGTATTTCCAACATAAATATGTTAATAATCAGATAAGATACGTCAGGAAAGGCATGCCGGATGTACTTATCTGATTTTTTGTCATATAGGAAACTTTGTCTTCTATATGACAAAACCCTCCGGGGGGATGCGCAGCTTGCGGAAAGGAAATTGCAACAAATGCGCCGTCCGCCGGTTGGAATATTATAAAAGAGAAAAGGAGATTTTGCGTATGTATTTATTATCTGTTTTCGCGGTTATTTTATGTTTCATATTCGTCAGGTCTATGACTATGTCCGGTGGTATATGGGAATTTATGGATTTTACAAGTATCGCCCTTCTGGTGCTGCTCGTCGTTTCAATCATGCTTTCCGCCGGACTTTTAAAAGACTTAAACAATGCAATCCGATTGATACTTGGAAAGAAAAAAGAAGCGGCGATGCTGGAACTGAAAAGAGCAAAGCTGGCTGTGGATACCATGATAAAAGTATCTGTTTACAGCAGTATTTTTGTGACAATGGTGCAATGTGTGACATTGCTCCATAATTTGTCGGATCCCGCTCATCTGGGGCCTATGATATCGGTTGCGCTTCTCATCATATTATATGCGGTGATGATCAGCCTGCTTCTTTTGCCGATCCGGGCAAAACTGGAACAGAGGATTTTAGAATATATACCGTCTTACTCGGAAAATGACGAAATGGGGCAGGATGAAGAGCGTAAAAAGGAAGAACAGAAAAAAATAGAAGAGACAGTATCCTGACAATGAAATGGAGAGGCATGGTATTATGGTAAAAATTTTAAAGAAATGCGCAGCCGTTGCCTGCTATCTTTTTCTGATGTCGCTTTTCTTTGAATTCCAAATAAAGAAGCTGTTTGATGTAAAACAGTTTCTGATATGGCTGCTTGGGACAGGACTCTTTCTGCTTCCGTCACTGGGAGAGAAAACAGAGAAAGAAACATGGAGTCAGAGGCTGCAGCGCATTTCCCAGTGCGGTCTTTGGGCAAGTTTCCTGGAAAGCTTTCTGCTGTGCCTTGCAGCGATGGAGCAGATGAAAGGCACGGAGGAACTTTTATCGGAGATTGCACTTTGCCTGAGGCCTGTTTTATATGGAGTGTGCATCTGGACCGTTTTTGTGGAGCCGGAAAGAAAGTATGATCGGGCGGAAAGCGAGAAAGGCGGTAGCTTTAAAGAAATCACCGTGAGTGAGAGTTATGCTCTTTTTGAAAAGATGGGGCTTACAAAAAGGGAGTGCGAGATAGCTATTTTAATCTGCCAGGGTATGAGCAATGGTGAAATTGCGGAAAATCTCTGTATTTCAGAAGCAACGGTGAAGAAGCATGTTTCGAATATTTTTGAGAAATTAGGGTGCAGCAAAAGGGAGCAGATCAGGATGAAATTGTTTTCACAATAATTCGAAATGCAGAGTTAATACAGTATTGATTCGATAAAAAATCAGATTGAAGGGGGTATTTGTGAGCAGATATATCATTGAGACAAAAAATCTCACCAAAATATATGGAGAACAAAAATGTGTTGCTGGTTTGAACTTCCATATCAGGAAAGGACGGATATACGGGCTGCTTGGAAGAAACGGTGCGGGAAAAACCACCGCCATGAAAATGTTGCTCGGACTTACGAAACCGACAAGCGGTGAAGTAATAATATGGGAAAAAGATTTGCAGGGCAATAAAAAAGAAATTCTTCCCCGTATCGGAAGTTTAATAGAATCTCCGGGTTTTTATCCAAACCTTACGGCAACAGAAAATCTGCGTATTTTTGCGGCCTTACGGGGAGTATCAAATCGTCATGCAATAAAAGACACATTAGATTTAGTTGGTTTACCCTATAGAGATAAAAAATTGTTTTCGCAATATTCACTTGGCATGAAACAACGTTTGGCTATTGCCCTTGCGATAATGCATGACCCGGAGCTATTGATATTGGACGAACCGATTAACGGACTTGACCCGATTGGAATTGTGGAGGTCCGCTCTTTTATCCGTCAGCTTTGTGATGAAAAAGGAAAAACGGTTATTATTTCTAGCCATATGTTGTCTGAAATTTCATTGCTTGCCGACGATATTGGGATTATTGACAAAGGCGTGTTATTGGAAGAGGGAAGTCTTGCCGAACTGAAACTTGTCGAAAATGATCCGGAGGGTTCTGAAGCATATGCCCGCAGGAATAGCCTTGAAGAACATTTCAGGAGGATAATCGGAGGTGAGGGAATTGCTTAAACTATTGCGATGTGAATTTACAAAATTAAAGCACTCAAAATTTCTTTTGATCGGTGTATCAGGAACACTGATTGTTCCCTTTTTTGTTATAGTGAAGGCTGTTACAAATTATTTTTCAAATCCCGGAACGGCCATAACTCTGTTTTCTCTTTATGATGACGCGATTATGTTTCTGATGCTTTTATTTGCGCCGCTGGTATTAACAGTATTGGGTGCATGGACGATTAGCCGGGAATATACAGACGGAGTACTGAAAAATATACTGGTCATACCGGTTTCGCGTACGGCTTTTTTTACTGGGAAACTGCTGTTTTTTGCAGTTCTTACTTTCCTGTTTATGTTGGTTTCCTGGCTGGAAATTTTGGTGTCGGCATTTCTGTGCAGCTTTTTTATTCCGGTAACGGGCCTTACAATCCTTTCATGTTTGTTCTTCCTTATAAAAATGCTTTTTGGAGGAATCTTGTTATGTACTACAGAGACACCTTTTATTTATCTTACAATAAGGACAAAGGGGTTTGTCGCACCGTTAACTGCTGTTGCTGTGGTTAGTCTGGTCAATGTTGTTCTGTCAAATTCAGGGGTGGCGGGTTTTTTTCCGTGGTCAGGGTCCTATCTGCTTGTTTCCCGGCGTTTATCCGGGACTGGCTGTCCGAAAGAAATTTCCATATCGATCATTTTGCTCATGTGTTTGTCGGGAATTGTGGCAAGTCTGGTCAGATTTAAAAGAGAAGAAGTTGAGTAAATGGTTCAAGAATAATGTTTTTCATAGATGCAGAATATTTTCTGCTTGTCAGCGATAAGTATATTTGTTATATTATTTACAAAAGCATATATTCTTTTGAATTTCTTGCGGTTTTGTCCGTATTCTAGGGGGAGCATCCCCGTCTTACTTCAACAGAAATCTGTGCTTTTTATTTCAGAAAACTTAAATTGCATGGGATTTCACAGAAGATAAGACGGGAAGGTATTTATACGTTTTCATAGATTGTTCTTTTGGGGAGTCCTGAAAGGAGAAACTATGAGAAAAAGAAACAGAAAAAATTCTGCTGAAAGAATAAAGCAGGAGGAAAAGCGGCAGACAGGTGTGTCAGTAAACTCTAATTATAAGGACACGGTATTCAGGATGCTTTTCAAAGAGAAGAAAAGGCTTTTGGATTTGTATAATGCTGTTGCTGGAAAAGAGTATACCGACCCGGAAAGACTGGAGATCGTCACACTGGAAAATGCCATTTATATGGAGATAAAAAACGATCTGGCATTTCTGATCGATTTTAACCTGTATCTGTTCGAACATCAGTCAACTGTCAATAAAAACATGCCTTTGCGATTTTTGCAGTATGTAACGGCAGAGTACAGTAAGCTGACAGCCGAGGATAATTTATATGCCGAGAAGCTGATAAGGATCCCGGCGCCACATTTCATAGTATTCTATAACGGGTCCGCGGCATATCCGGAGGAGGATAGACTGAAACTGTCGGATGCGTATCAGGTGAAAGAGAATGCTCCGGAACTGGAACTGAGAGTACGGGTATTCAATATCAATGAGGGCTTCAATAAGCGTTTAAAAGAGCAGTGCAGGACGCTTGAAGAGTATATGCAGTATGTGGACAAGGTCAGGACTTATGCCAGGGATACGGAACTGGAAGAGGCAGTGGACAAGGCCATAGATGAGTGCATTGAGCAGGGAATATTGAAAGAATTTCTGTCAAAGAGCAGGGCGGAGGTAAGACGCATGAGTATATTTGAATATGATGAGGAAGCTACCCGCAGGGCGATCAGTGAGAATGCGTATGAGAGAGGTGTGGAGGATGGAGAGAAAAAGGGGATTGAACGTGGGATAGAACAAGGCATACCAACAGGAGAATTTCGCAAAATGCTATCTCAAGTTTGCAAAAAGATGAAAAAGAATCAGTCGCCGGAAAAGATTGCTGAAGAATTGGAGGAAGAAATTTCTGCCATTGAGCCGATCGTAAATGCAGCAAAAAAATATGCGCCCGATTATGATATTGATTCGGTATTTGCGGAGATGCAGCTTATTTTAAGAAAATAATAGTTTATTTTTTCACAATAGCATATTGACAAAATCGAACATCTGTTCTATCATATCGATATGAGAACAGAGAGAGAAGAAATCTTAAGAGAAAAAAGAGCAGAGTATCCGATTGTAAAAGGGGATGAAAGAAAACAGTTGACGGAAGCGGCTTCATCACAGAAGAATCCGGTGGCAAATAACAGGGATGGGAAGCTTTCGGTGATGGAGAAACTGCGGATTTTAACGGATGCGGCAAAATACGATGTGGCCTGTACCAGCAGCGGCGTGGAGAGAAAGGGGAGCGGAAAGGGTATGGGAAATACGAAGCTTGCCGGTATCTGCCACAGCTTTTCCGCGGATGGAAGGTGTATCTCCCTCTTGAAGATTTTGTTTACGAATTACTGTATTTATGACTGTAAATATTGTATCAACAGGAAGAGCAACGATGTGGAACGGACAGCTTTCACGCCGGATGAAATCTGCGAGCTGACGATGAACTTTTATAAGAGAAATTATATTGAGGGGCTGTTTTTAAGTTCCGGTATTATAAAAGATCCTACGTACACAATGGAGCTGATCTATACGGCAATCTGGAAACTGCGCAATATGTATCGGTTTGAGGGCTATATCCATGTAAAAGCGATCCCGGGGGCGGATCCGGAAATTATTTACCGGTTAGGGCTTTTGGTGGACAGGATGAGTGTAAATCTGGAACTGCCCACAGCGGAAGGGCTCCGGAATCTTGCCCCGAATAAGAGCCGGAATACGATCTTAAAACCGATGCGGCAGATTCAGAACGGGATTACGAGCAGTAAAGAGGAATTGGCGCTTTACCGTCATGCACCGCAGTTTGTACCGGCGGGGCAGTCCACGCAGATGATCATTGGCGCCACGCCGGAAAGTGATTATCAGATTGTTTCCGTAGCGGAATCTTTGTATAAAAAATTTGACCTGAAGAGAGTGTTTTATTCCGCCTTTGTCAGAGTAAATGAAGACAAGATGCTGCCTGCATTGCCGGGCGGTCCGCCGCTTCTGCGGGAGCACAGATTGTATCAGGCAGATTTTCTGCTGCGGTATTACGGTTTTGAAGCAAACGAATTGTTGTCGGAGGAGCGGCCGTATTTTAACGTACTGTTGGACCCGAAATGTGACTGGGCACTGCGGCATCTGGAACTGTTTCCGATGGAAGTAAACAGGGTTTCCTATGAGATGCTGCTGCGGGTGCCGGGGATTGGTGTAAAATCTGCTCAGAGGATTGTCAAGGGAAGACGGCTTGGAACTTTGCAGTTTGATGATTTAAAGAAAATCGGGGTAGTATTAAAGAGGGCGCTCTATTTCATCTGCTGTAACGGGAAGATGATGTACCGAACTAAAATAGAAGAGGACTATATTACGAGAAATCTGCTGGATGTGGATAATAAGCGTCCGCCGCAGCCTGATATCATAGACGGCAGGGAAGTTACCTATAAACAGTTGTCGCTCTTTGATGACACCATGGTTTAAAGGGGCTGAAAATGGAAAGGGTAGTGTTTTTGTGTGAAAACAGCATAGAAGGTATTCTGACGGGAGTATACGATGCATGGGTGGAAGCAATCGCTTCGGGGCTTGGGCATGATCATTGCAGGCTCATGACAGAAGTGGATCAGCCGGAACTGTTCTGCATTTACCGGGAAATACCGACAGATTCGCAAAAAGCCGGAAAGGTGATCCGGACGCTGCGCAGGCGGCTTGGGGAAGAAGTGTATGAGTGCCTTTGCTATGCTATGGCATCCCATGAGCCGGATAAGGCGGAAGCTGTGTATAAGACGATCGTAGCAGGGCTGTCTATGAAACAGGGATTTCGTGTGCTTGATAAAGTAACAGATCCTTATGTGGCAAGATGCTTTGACCTGAAACGAAATGTGGGCGGCGAGATTCACAGAGAACTGGAGTTTCTGCGGTTTCAAGAGCTGGAAAACGGAGTGCTCCTTGCAAAGATTCATCCTAAGAACGATATTTTGATGTATCTGGGACCGCATTTTTCGGACAGACTGCCGCTCGAGAATTTTCTGATCTATGATATGAACCGGAGGAAAGCGCTTTTTCATGAAAAGGAAAAGGAATGGTATTTGATGGATACGCCTGAGTTGAATGATGAAATTGGGAGTCGTATCAGTACACAGGAAGAATATTATCAGAATCTGTTTCGTCTGTTCTGTCGTACCATTGCGATAAAGAGTCGGGAAAACAGGGCGCTGCAGAGGCAGTTTCTGCCATTGTATTTCAGGGATGTTATGCCGGAGTTTGCGGAAGCTTAAAAGAAGAAACAAAACTTTTTGCCGGTTCTGCCGAAGAATATGCTAATTTTGTAAAACTATATACAAATTTTATTTTATCTTGTAAAATAGTTTAAAAGAAAAGGAAGTACGAGGCGTTATTTTGAAAAATTAAGAGGCAGGGAGTAAGGTATCATGGAAATGCAAAATTGCGGGCATAAAGATTCCTTGGAAGTTATTTTGATAGAAAGTATCCATACATTGGTGTATGAAAAAGATATTAATGTAGCATTGAAATGTTTTTTGGAGACGATCGGCAGTTATTACCAGGCTGACAGAGCTTATATTCTCAGGTTTGATCTGAAAAAAGATACAATGGATAATACGTTTGAGTGGTGTGCCGAAAAGGTTGAACCGCAAAAGAACAGGCTGCAGAATGTGCGGATAGAAATGATAGAAAGCTGGATAAAAAAGTTCAAAGAAAAGGGAGAGTTTTATATAGCGGCCCTGGAGGATGATGTATCTCATGACAGAGCGGACTTTGAAATTTTGAAAGAGCAGGGGGTTGACAGTCTTATGGCGGCACCTCTTTTATGGGATGACGATATCGTAGGATTTCTGGGGGTGGACAATCCGGCTGCGCATAAAGGCGAGATGTTGCTCCTTCGCTCTGTAGTAGATTTTGTAATAGCAGATTTGGAGAAGCGTCGCCTCATTGATGAATTGCGTCAGGCATGTTGTATTGATATGCTGACCGGGTTAAAAAACCGAAATGAATATACACACAGATACAATGAACTGGCAGAGAAAACCCCGGATACGCTGGGGGTGGTTTTTATTGATATTAACGGCCTGAAACAGTTGAATGATACATATGGACATGAGCGTGGTGATGCGGTTATCCGAAAAGTGGCGGAATGTATTAGAGAATGTGCGGACGGATACGCTTATCGTATCGGTGGTGATGAGTTTGTCATACTTTGGGATAACATAGAAGAGGAAAAATTTACAGCAAAAATAGAAGAACTGAAAGCGGCGTTTAAGGACGACAGTGAATACAGTATTTCCATGGGGCATGTCTGGCAGAAAGGCGATATTGATATCAGACAGCAGGTAAAGGAAGCCGATGCACATATGTATGAAGCAAAGCAGGCTCATTATCAAAACAGGAATTATGACAGACGTAAGAGATAAGCGGGTAATCATAAAACCCCGGCAGCAAAACTGCCGGGGTTAAATTATAGCGACATTATTTTAGTCCAGATTTAGCTTTTTGCTCATAATATAGTTGCAGGCACAATACAGTGCAGCACACAGACCGCCCATAATAACTAATGAAACAAACATAAGAAGTATCCATCCCCCGGTACTTAAATTGTCTGTATCAAAAAAGTTAATAACGGGTATTGTGAAGATACGTTTGAATATATTAAAAACAAAGCGAAGCCCGAAATAAGCGATAATAGCGCCGCCGATCTTATGCTTACTCCAAAACTGGCCTAAACAGATACAGGTATAAATAAACAGCGTGCTGAAAAATAAAGAGCATATACCGATAATGAGCAGCCAGAGGATAAACAGAGAAATCGGGATTGCCAGTGTTTCCCGCAGTTCCGCTAATAGTTCCTGAAACACTTCAGAAAATTCCTGAAAAAACTGTATAATACTCGTATCGGATAAATAGGCGATACCGACAGAGGCAATACCTAAAATACTGAGAACGGTAAATATGATGGAGATCAGCTTCCAGAAAACAGAGACCAGTGCCTTGGAGAGCAAAAGATCGGAAGTTTTCACAGGAAGAGTAAACATCAGATACCCTTCATCAGTAAAAAGGTTTTTATAAAAGCGAATAGCAGTACAGATCGTGACACAAAGAGAAAGTGCAGCCAGACAGAAAATGTAAGCCATGATTGTAAGGCTGGCAAATAAGTCTGCAAAAATATTGGAACTTTCCTCCCAGAAAGAAGTCATAAAAGTACTCATAAGGATCAGAGTAACTGCTGCCAGAATGATCATTGTGATCGTAGGAGCAGGGAAAAAGCTTTTCCATTCCTGTTTCAATAATTTCTTTAACATGCAAATACCTCCCGGAAATATGCGTCTACCGATTTGCCGTGTGCTCTGCGCACTGCATCCGCCGGGGCATGCATGATAGCCTGACCAAAGCGGATAAAGATAACTTCATCCAAAATCCCCTCAATATCGGAAATGAGATGGGTGGAGAGTAAGATGGAGGACTCATTACCATAATTTGTCATAATAGTATGCAGAATATAATCCCGTGCTGCGGGGTCTACACCTGCGATCGGTTCATCCAGAATATAAAGCTGCGCCTGTCTGCTCATGACGAGAATAAGCTGAATTTTTTCCTTCGTACCTTTCGAGAGCGTTTTCAGTTGTGCGGTAGGCGGAATTGCCAGTATCTGCAGCATATTATAGGCGCGTTCTATGGAGAAATCCTGATAAAACTGTGCAAAAAAAGTGATGATATCTTTTACTTTCATACCGGCCGGCAGATATGTGCGCTCCGGCAGATAAGAGATAACGGCTTTGGAGGCCGGTCCCGGAGGCTCTCCGTTGATCAAAACTCTTCCGCTGGTAGGGGTGAGCAGTCCGTTTATTATTTTGATCATCGTTGTTTTTCCGCTCCCGTTAGGACCGAGAAGTCCGATAATGCGCCCGCGCGGAATGATCAGATTCATCTGGTTGACTGCAAGTTTTGTGCCGTTATATACTTTTGTCAGCCCCTGTAACTCTACTAACGGTTTAGACATATCCATGATGTTTTCTCCATTTTGCATATATTTTTTAAAAGACATATAAGTTCGCAAAGCGAATTTCTCAGAAAAGCTTCGTTAACCCTAGTATATCGCAATTTTATCATTTAGACAACCAAAACAACACGCCTTTGATTCTTGCGAAAGCCGTAACATTGATATATACTTAATAGTAAGAGGGACACGGGATATGAGAGAAGTGATCGACAGAATTTTAGACGGCAAATTTGAATATGAAAACGGCGGCCTGGAATTTTCTGAGAGCAGGATCGAGATCGATCTGCCTGTCGGAAGAGATTACGAGGGGAGCTTTTATCTGGTTGGAAAGCCGGGGTATATCACAAACGGTTACATCTATACTTCCGACAGCAGGATGGAATGTCTGACGAAACAGTTTCAGGGAACGGGCGAAGAGATCGGCTATCTGTTTCATGGAAAAGGTATGGAGACCGGAGACGTGCTGCAGGGGAATTTCTATATTGTCAGCAGCCAGGGCGAGTATGTGCTTCCGTTTGTGGTCATGGTGTCAAAGCAGATGATGGCGACCAGTCTCGGTACGATAAAAAATCTGTTTCACTTTGCCAATCTTGCAAAGAGCAGTTGGGCCGAAGCGGTGCAGCTTTTTTATGATCCCGGGTTCGAAGTGCTTTTTGAGGGAAACGACAGAAAATATAAGAGCCTTTACAGGGGGCTTTCCAAATATTACGGAAATGAGCGGAATGTGGAAGAATTTCTGATAGCAATCCATAAAAAGCAGAAAATAAACTATATCATTGATGAGGATAAACTGCGCCTTGAGGAACCGGCGGATGGCGTGGGGCGGCATGAGGTGCTTTTGACAAGAAACGGCTGGGGGTACAGCTATCTGCAGGTAGAGGTGAAGGGGGACTTTCTCTCTGTGGATAAAATGGCGCTTAGTGATGATGATTTTCTTGGAGACCGCTGCCCGTTTTACTATTATGTAAATTCGGATAAGCTTCATAAAGGAATTAATTACGGACGTCTGCGTTTCTATAACAGTTTTATGGAAGTCTCTGTGCCTGTGGAAGTCAGGGTGGAAGACGAGTTATATAAACAGGGGCAGCTGTATCGGAAGAAGAAAGAACTGTTAGTCCGGATGATGGAGTATTACGGAGCCTTCCGCATGAAAAAGATCAGTACGCGGACATGGCTTGCCCGAAATTATGAGATTGTTGATGAGTGGACGGAGCTTGACGGGGCGGATCCGGAGCCCAGGCTTTACAGGGCCCACCTGTTAATTACGGAGGGCAGGGAAAATGAAGCAGGATGGATGCTTGATCAGGCGCGCAATGCTATTTTGCAGAGCAAGGATATGGACAATGCCGTCTGGTGTTATTATCTGTATTTGAGTACGCTGCGGGGCAAAGATGAGCAATATGTAAATAAGATTGCGGAGGAAGTGGAATCTTCTTACGAAAAAGACCCCGATAACTGGCGTTTGGGTTGGCTTATGCTTTATTTGTCGCCGGAATACAGTATGTCCTATGTGAAAAAATGGACGTTTATTAAAGAGCAGTTTGAGAGAGGCTGTAACAGTCCTGTCTTTTATATCGAGGCGCTTTTGCTTATTAGTGCAGAGCCGTCCCTGTTTATGGAACTTCAGGATTTTGAGATGCAGATGCTGTGTTATGCGGCAAAGCATGAGTTGATGACTGACGAACTTATTATGCAGCTTCATTATCTTGTGCCGAGAAAACAGGAGAATCCGGAAAGGCTGCTTTCCATACTGAAAAAGAGTTATGAAAAGAAGCCGGATTCTGAGACACTGCAGAATATATGTACGCTTTTGATTCGCGGAAACAGCCGGAGAAAAGAGGATTTTTACTGGTATGCCGCGGGTGTGGCGGAAAATCTCCGGATTACAAAGCTGTATGAATATTATATGTACAGTCTTGACATGGATGAGTTGAAAAAGCTCCCCAAAGTGGTCTACATGTATTTCACCTACCATAATAATCTGGACTGGGAGAGAAGCGCTTACCTGTATGCATCTTTACTGCGCTACAGGGATGAGCTGCCCGATCTGTATCAAAAAGAGCACTTCCATATACAGGAATTTGTAGTACAGATGATTCAGAGCGGGATGATAAACAAACACCTGGCCTTTCTGTATAAAAAAATGATCACGGGCGATGTTATGCTGGAGGAAGCCGGGGAAAAACTGGCGCCGCTGTTGTTTTCCGTGCATATAAAAACGACAGATAAGCGTATGCGAAAACTGATCATTTCCTATGCGAAAGAAGTGACGGAGAGAAGTGTTATGTTAATCGACGGAGAGGCCGTAGTGCCGCTCTATGGGGATGAATATACGCTGCTTTTGGAGGACGGAAAAGGAAACCGTTATGTGCCGCAGGAAGACTTTGAGATGGAGCGGCTCTTTGTGGAGGAGAGACTTCTTTCTGAGGCTCAGGAGCGGGATTTTCAGACAATCTCTCTGCAGATCTACCTTTGCGGCAGACATTTATCGGGAATTACGCAGGAAAATATAAGACGCTATAAACGACTGTTTGACAGTGAAGAGGTTTCAAAGGATTATAAGCAGTCCATTATTCCCGGTATGGCAAAATTTTATTATGATAATGATAAGATGGAAGAGCTGGATGCATTTCTCGAAAAGGTTTCCCCCGCTTTGCTGGACGGGGAAAGAAGAGGAGAGATGATACAGTATCTGTCACTGCGGGAGAAACCGGAGACAGCGCTTTCCTGGATCAGAGAGTATGGTGTAAACGGCATTGCACCCAAAATACTGCTCAGACTTGCGTCCAAAATAATACGGAATTCCAATCAAACGGAAGATGAGACAGTGCTTTTCCTGTGCTTTTATACGTTTCAGAAAGGTAAGGCAGATGCGGTGACGCTCCAGTATCTGATGGAGTATTATCAGGGATGCACAAAAGTCCTGCGGGATATCTGGAAAGCTGCCAGAGAGCGGGGGCTGGATGTACATAGCTTCAGTGAGCGAATACTGACACAGATGTTATATTCCGGCTGTTTTGTCGGGGAGATGGCGGATATTTTCTTTGCGGCTATAGAACGGGATGCAGACATTTCTTTAGAGAAAGCATTTCTGTCCCAGTGCAGTTATGATTATTTTGTTAAGGACAGGTTGACAGAAGTCGTGTTTTTTGAGGAACTGGGGCGTCTGATCAGACTGGGAGAGCAGATACAGAAAGTATGCATGCTGGCCTATGTAAAATATTATGCCGAAAACAGGAACAGGCTTCGAAAAGATTACAGAAAGGTTGTAGAGAGCTGTCTGCGTCACCTGATGGAGGACGGGATTGTGCTGCCCTGCTTCTTAGAATATATGGATATCTGTCCTGTTATGCACAGATTTGCGGATAAGACGATTCTGGAGCACAGAACAAAGCCGGGACGGAAAGTTTTTGTGTACTATTTGATCGAACAGGATAAGGAAGAGGGGGAAGACTACCGGAAAATAGAGATGAAAGAGGTCTATGACGGCGTCTTTTGCAGTATGTTTGTATTGTTTTTCGGAGAAAAACTGTTCTATTATATAGTGGAAGAGTGTGAGGACGAGAACGGAAAGCAGGAGGAGATCACCGGCAGCGGCAGTATTTCCCGCAGCGATCTGGAAAACGGCGTATCGGGAAACCGTTTCTGTCTGTTAAATGATATTGTGATAGCGCAGGCGCTGCAGGACTACGATACACTTGACCACATGCTGATGGAATATGAAAAAACAGAGGCTATACAGAAAGAATTGTTTCAGATATGCAAATAAAAAACAGTATTGAAAAGAAAAATATAAAATATATGGTAGGCTTTGATCTGGGGGACAGAGATGCCCAGATCAGCTTCTGCAGTTCAAAACAGCCGGAGGCGGAGACAGTGCCTGCGGTTGCGGGGACACAGCAGTATAATATCCCTACAGTACTCTGCAAGCGCGCCGGTACAGGACAGTGGCTGTATGGCCGGGAAGCGCTGCAGGCCGCCCAGGCAGGGGAAGGAGCTTTTGTGGAGAACTTATTCTCGGGAGCTTTGGAAGAAAGAGTGACTGTTATTGAGGGCGTGGAGTATGATGCACTGACACTGCTGACGCTGTTTGTAAAAAAGTGCTTCGGACTGTTTACCGCCATCGCACCTCTTGACAAAATAGAAATTCTGATGTTTACGGCAAGGCAGGCGAATGAGCGCACCATCGAAGTGATCCGGCAGGTGGTGGAAGCAGTGGGACTGCGGGATACAAAAATATTTTTTCAGAACCATGAGGAAAGCTATTACTATTACCTGCTGCATCAGCTGCCGGAATTCAGACAGGAAGCGTCCGTAATACTGGACTTTAATGAAATACTGCGGGTCTATCTGTTAGAGTGGAACAGGAGAACTGTACCGATCGTATCTTTTGTCACAAAGTGGAATTGTCCGGATTGTGTGCAGCCCATCTGGGCGGAGGAAGAAAACGAGAAAAAGAGGCAGATGGAAAAACTGGACGGGCAGGCGCTGGAAAATATAATAGGTATTTTCCAGAATAAAAAAATAGGCTCCGTGTTTTTGATCGGAAACGGATTTCAGGAGAACTGGGCCAATCGCAGTTTACAGTATATCTGCCGCGGCAGAAGAGTGTTCAAAGGCAATAATCTTTACAGCAAAGGGGCAGCTTTTGGTGCACTGGAAAAATTGTGGCCTACAAAAGAGGGAAAAGAGCATACTTTTCTTGGTGAGGAGAAACTAAAGACCAATATAGGATTGCAGATACTCAGAGAGGAGAAAGAAGTTTATCTGCCGCTTTTGGATGCGGGGACAGACTGGCATGATGCGGCATGTGAGAAAGAATTTTATCTGGAATCGGGAGACGGGTTTTGTGTGACGCTTACGCCGCTTACCAATGTACATCCGGAAAAAGAGGCGGCCGGGAAATATCCGGTACGTTATGAAAAGATAGAACTTTCCGGACTGCCGGAGAGACCGGCCGGCGCGACGAAGCTGCATATTGCGATGTATCTGTCTGATGCGGAAATTCTTCATATAAAAACAGAAGATCTGGGATTCGGGGAGATATTCCCGGCTTCCGGTCTGATTTGGGAACAGGATATTTCACTGGAGTAAGGAAGCAGATATGGGAAGATTAATTGAAACAGTGGGGAAGTACGCGAAAAATCCCTATTATATTGTGCAGACGGATACGCCGGTATATTGTGTGGAAGAGCTTTGTTTTGTGCTCTGTCAAAATACCTTTCTGTTTGACAGGGGACTGCTTGACATGAAACTGGCGAGATGGCTGGAGGAGGAGTGCGGGCTGTGGGAACTGGCGAGGAAACTTTATACGCTGATCGGCAGGAACGAATCTCCCAGCGTATTTGTGGGGATGATATTGGAATATGCGCATTTCGGCTCTGAAAAAAAGCGGCAGGAGACAGAGGAAGAACTGCGTATGAGTGCGGACATGGACGCGTCCACGAGAAGAAAGCGTTTTGCGGATCATCTGGTGGAAAGCGGCTGCTATTCACAGGCGATTCTGGAATATGAAAGGGTGCTTGAGGAGATTCCGTCCATGAATTATGTGATGCGCTCGGAAATTTTTCACAATAAGGGTGTGGCTTTTAGCAGGCTGTTTTGCTTTGAGGAAGCGGCGGAAGCGTTTCTTGCCGCATATCAGGAAAATGCCGGAAACGTGGAGGCGTTGATCTGTTACCTTGCGGCGCTGCGCATGAGCCTTCCCGAGGAAGAGTATATTGCGTTTGTTGCGGAGAATCCCGGGTGGCATGAAGCGTCCCTGAAAGTGGAAGAGCGGATGGAAAGAAGCAGAAAAGATTATGAAGATTCCGATGCATGCAGAGAATTGAATGAATTGTTAAAGAGACGGGACACCGGCTATTACGAGGCAATATCGGAGAAACTGGCGCAGATGCAGAAAAAATATAGAGAGATGGTAGCGGGATCATGAGTTTTTGGAGAAAATTATTCAGAAGAAAAAATAAGAACGGCAGTCCTTATGTGTCCTTAGAGGATACAGAACAGACGATACCTGTTTTTCATCGGGAAAATATCAATATTCATGATAAAAAAGAGCGGGAACAGTACATTCGGAGCTGTCTGGAGCAGATTTCTGATTCCGAGATAGAGATGCGCCATCTGGAGTATGAGTATAACATGGTGACATCCCGCCTGACCGATATTGAAGAGCTGGAAAGAGCACCGGAGGAGATGCAGCTTGATATCCGGGAGATAGCGGAAAAACTGTCCGCGCTGGAGGAAGAGCAGACTGGTTATGCGGTGAGTGAAGACCGCATTTCAGATACGGATTTCTCCCGCATGGAGCAGCTTGAGCGCGATGTGCAGGACGGCATCAAAAAGATTCAGGAGGCGGAGGACTATCAGAAACTTGTAAAGAGCGATATGCGGAAATTAAACGGAGAACGGCATGCCTATGAATACAGATGGGAAGAGCTGGATCGGGAGATCAGAAATGCGTCCGGTATAGCGGTCATCTGTTTTATTGCACTGGTAGTCTGTCTGATCGTACTGTTTGTCCTGCAGATCGTGCTGCAGTTTAATACAAAACTGGGGTATGTGCTGGTGATATGCATTGCGGCGGCGGTGATACTGAAACTTTTTATAAGACATGGCGAGGCGGGACGGGA
The DNA here is from genome assembly GCA_014804795.1 of Lachnospiraceae bacterium. Lineage (GTDB taxonomy): Bacteria > Bacillota > Clostridia > Lachnospirales > Lachnospiraceae > 1XD8-76. The sequence continues at coordinate 31,644 of JAAUZC010000002.1, forward strand.
GATCGTTCAGGTGGAGAAGGATATCAACCGTCTGATTTTGCTTCAAAATACCGTGAAGATACGTTATGTGAATAATAAGCATCTGCTGGACTATTTATATATGAAATTCCATGTAAAGAGGGCATCGCAGTTACAGGAACTGTGGGACAGTTACCAGGGAGAGAAAAATGAGAGGGAGCACAGAGAACAGGTTTCCAAAGATTATATCTATTATCAGAAAGAGTTTTTAAAACTGCTGCGGCAGGCACGCATTCGGGACACGAGCGTCTGGCTGCACCAGGTTTCGGCAGTTCTGGATGAAAAAGAGATGACGAAACTGCGGCAGGAATTTGTGAACCGCAGAAAGGTTCTGCGGGAGCAGATGGACTATAACAGGGAACTGACAGAAGCGGCTCAGGCGGAAGTGACGGATATCAGCGGGAAATACCCGAAGTATAAGGAAGAGATTCTTGAACTGATTTCGGAATATGAAAGGAAGCAGAAAACAGCGCGAACTGTCCGATCGGTAAATTATCACAATAGATAAAATGCAAAAACAAAGAATAGAAAGCTGACTGGAAAACCGGAGGTTTTGTTAAAAGGTTAACAGACCTTTGGTTTTTTATCATATAGGAGGCGAACTCTTTTTATGGAACAGGGCAGTAAGCGGCGGTCAGACAGCAAAAGGAGGGCGATGATATGGCAGCAGATAGATCAGAAAAAGGCAGCAGCGTGTCAGAATACGCTCTTCTGACAATAGAAGAGGGGATGCAGCTTATAGATCGTCTGCAGAGAGAGCATGGACTGCCAAAGACAGAGATGGCGGCGCTTATCGGCGCCCATTGCCCGGAACTGCGTGATTATGCAAAAGCAAAGGCGAGGGCCATCGCAGATCAGCAATATGGTAAGGATATTTATATTCGCGGTCTGATCGAGTTTACCAATTATTGTAAAAATGACTGCTATTATTGCGGGATTCGCTGCAGCAATGCCAGGGCAAAGAGGTATCGTTTAAGTAAAGAGGAAATCCTGGCATGCTGCAGGGAAGGGGAAAAACTGGGGTTTCGGACTTTTGTATTACAGGGAGGCGAAGATCCGTATTATACAGATGACCGGATCGTAGAGCTGATACGACAGATACGGACGGCCCATCCGGATTGTGCGATCACGTTATCCATAGGCGAGCGGGAACGGGAAAGCTACGAGCGTTTTTGGGAGGCGGGGGCAGACCGCTATTTGCTGCGTCATGAGACGGCAGCGGCGTCACATTATCAGAAACTGCATCCGCGAAACATGTCATTGGAACATCGCAAGCAATGTCTGCGGGATCTCAAGGAGATCGGCTATCAGACCGGATGCGGATTTATGGTGGGAAGCCCGGGACAGACCGTGGAACATCTGGCGGAGGATTTTCTGTTTATCAGGGAACTGCATCCTGAAATGGTCGGGATAGGGCCGTTTATCCCGCACTGTGATACCCCGTTTGCCGGTAAGATGCAGGGAAGCATGGAACTGACACTGTACCTTTTAAGTTTGTTGCGTATCGGGCAGCCGGATCTGTTGCTGCCGGCGACCACCGCCCTGGCCACGATTCATCCCCGAGGGCGTGAAATGGGGATAGAGGCAGGCGCCAATGTTGTGATGCCGAATCTGTCCCCGGTGGGAGTGCGGGATAAATATTCGTTGTATGACGGGAAAGTCTGCACGGGGGATGAAGCGGCAGAGTGCAGGAATTGTCTGGAGAAACGCATGGAAAGTGCAGGGTATCATATAGTGGTCGGCAGAGGAGACCATTGTGACGTGAGATGATCCGGCAGGTCGGGTTTCGCAGTAACAGTTCGGCCATAAAACGATTGCATAAAAAGCTTTCATGAGTTATGATAATGGGTGGGTAACCGGAAAGTGGAAACAGTAGATGCATCATAAAATACGATGTGCAGCGAAACTGGAATTATGAAGAGGAGAAAATATGAAAAAACTGGAGCAGCTTTACGAAGGAAAGGCCAAAAAAGTATTTAAGACAGACGATGCGGATCAACTGATCGTAGACTACAAAGATGATGCCACAGCGTTTAACGGTGAGAAAAAGGGCACCATCGTCGGAAAAGGCGCGATCAATAACCGTATGACAAACAAAGTATTTCAGATGCTGGAAAAAGAAGGCGTACCTACGCATTATATCGAAGAACTGAGCGACCGCGAGACGCTTGTAAAAAAAGTGGAGATCGTACCGCTTGAGGTGATCATCCGAAACGTGGCGGCAGGTTCTTTCTCCAAGAGACTTGGAGTGGAGGAAGGAACTCCTCTTCAGATTCCGACAATAGAGTTTTCCTATAAGAATGATGATTTGGGAGATCCGCTTATCAACAGCTATTTTGCAGTGGCTCTGGGATTAGCGACATGGGAAGAAATCGAGACGATTAAAAAGTATGCTTTTAAAGTAAATGATGTGTTAAAGGCCTATTTCCTGCAGGCGGATATGAAGCTGATCGATTTTAAGATAGAGTTTGGACGTTTCCACGATGAGATCATCCTGGCGGATGAAGTAAGCCCTGATACATGCAGGCTGTGGGATGTACATACGAACGAAAAACTGGACAAAGACCGTTTCCGCAGAGACCTCGGAAATGTGGAGGAAGCATATAACGAAGTATTCAAGAGATTGGGATTGGAATAATGCCGGGAGAAATTTTTGTTGAAGAAGAGTTAAATGACAATCTGCGGGAAGAATGCGGTGTCTTCGGTATCTATGATTTTGATGGCGGAAACGTGGCGGAATCCATTTATTATGGACTTTTATCTTTGCAGCACAGAGGCCAGGAGAGCTGTGGTATTGCCGTTTCCGATACAAACGGCCCGAAAAGGAAAGTACTTTCCAGCAGGGATATGGGGCTTGTCAATGAATCTTTTGATGCTGAAAAACTGGAGAAGCTGATCGGAGATATCGGTGTGGGACATGTCAGGTATTCTACGGCAGGTTCTTCCACGAGAGAAAATGCACAGCCCCTTGTACTGAATTATGTAAAGGGCACACTGGGATTTGCCCATAACGGAAATCTGGTGAATGCACCGGAACTCAGACGGGAGCTGGAACACACCGGGGCAATTTTTCAGACGACCATTGATTCCGAAGTGATTGCCTACCATGTGGCAAGGGAGAGACTGAATTCCAAAACCGTAGAGGAGGCGGTCGGCCGCGCCATGGCAAAGATCAAAGGCGCATATGCGCTTGTGGTCATGTCGCCGCGTAAGCTGATCGGGGCGAGGGATCCTTTCGGGTTCAGGCCTTTATGTATCGGAAAAAGAGATAATACCTATATTCTGGCATCAGAGAGCTGTGCGCTCGATACGATCGGAGCAGAGTTTATCAGAGATGTGGAACCGGGAGAGATCGTGACGATCAGCCCGGAAAAGGGAATTGTATCGGATAAGAGCATGTGCATCAGTCCGGAGAAACACGGCAGATGTATTTTCGAGTATATTTATTTTGCAAGGCCGGACAGCCGGATTGACGGTGTCAGCGTCTATCAGGCGAGAATCCTTTCCGGGAAGTTTCTCGCTATGGATTCCCCTGTGGAAGCGGATCTTGTAGTGGGGGTGCCGGAATCGGGAAATGTGGCGGCTTTAGGCTACTCTCAGCAGTCGGGTATCCCTTACGGACAGGCCTTTGTGAAAAATACTTATATCGGCAGAACTTTTATCAAACCGGGTCAAAAGAGCAGAGAGAGCAGTGTGCAGGTGAAACTGAATGCCATCAGAGAGGCGGTGGAGGGCAAAAGGGTCGTGATGATAGATGATTCCATTGTCCGCGGAACCACTTCAGATAAAATCGTGCGTATGCTGCGGGATGCCGGGGCGAAAGAGGTACACATGCGTGTCAGCGCGCCGCCGTTTTTGTGGCCCTGCTATTTCGGGACGGATGTGCCGGCGAGGGAGCAGTTGATCGCCTATAACAGGGATATAGAGGAGATCAGGCAGATCATCGGGGCTGATACACTTTCGTATCTGCGGGTAGAGAGATTAAAAGAGATGGTAGACAGATTGGGAATCTGTGACGGCTGCTTTACGGGAAAATACCCGATCGATCCGCCGAAAGAGGATATTCGCGGAGACTTCGAGGCATGATAAGGCGGATTGCGAATGGTTGTAGAATGGCGAAAGCTCGAAGAGCAAATCTATTCGCTGCGGCGCGATTTGTGTAAGTAAATTGCAGCGGTTCCCGTATAAAATCAGATTTGGAGGTAAACATGGCAACAGACAGATATGTAAGCCCGCTTTCGGAGCGGTATGCCAGCAAGGAGATGCAGTACATTTTTTCGCCGGATATGAAGTTTAAAACCTGGAGAAAGCTGTGGATTGCGCTTGCCGAGACAGAAAAGGAGCTGGGATTGGATATTACGCAGGAGCAGATTGATGAACTCAAGGCGAATGCGGATAATATCAACTATGATGTGGCGAAAGAGCGGGAGAAAATAGTCCGCCATGATGTGATGAGCCATGTGTATGCCTACGGGCAGCAGTGTCCGAAGGCAAAAGGTATCATCCACCTGGGGGCGACATCCTGTTATGTAGGGGACAATACGGACATTATCATCATGACCGAGGCCCTGAAACTTGTGAAGAAAAAACTGGTCAATGTTCTGGATGAACTGGCGCGGTTTGCAGATACTTATAAGAGTCTGCCGACTCTTGCCTTTACACATTTTCAGCCGGCGCAGCCGACGACGGTGGGAAAACGGGCAACACTCTGGATGCAGGAATTCTGTCTGGATCTGGAGGATCTGAACCATGTGCTTGACGGGATGAAGCTGCTTGGTTCCAAAGGTACTACCGGCACGCAGGCTTCTTTTATGGAGTTGTTTGACAAAGACCAGGAGATCATTGACAGAATCGATCCGATGATTGCAGAAAAGATGGGATTTAAAGAGTGTTATCCGGTATCCGGACAGACTTATTCCCGAAAAGTGGATACAAGGGTATGCAATGTGCTGGCGGGGATTGCGGCTTCCGCCCATAAGATGAGCAACGATATCAGGCTGCTGCAGCATTTAAAAGAGGTGGAGGAACCTTTTGAGAAAAACCAGATCGGTTCTTCTGCGATGGCTTATAAGAGAAATCCGATGCGAAGTGAGAGAATCGCGTCCCTGTCCAGATATGTGATGGCGGAAGCGTTGAATCCGGCCATGACTTCGGCGGTGCAGTGGTTTGAGAGAACGTTAGATGATTCCGCAAATAAGCGGCTTTCGATTCCCGAGGCTTTTCTTGCAACAGACGGTGTGCTGGATCTGTGCTTAAATGTGGTGGACGGTCTGGTGGTTTATCCGAAAGTGATAGAGAAGCATCTGATGAGCGAACTGCCTTTTATGGCGACCGAAAATATTATGATGGATGCGGTAAAGGCAGGCGGCGACAGACAGGAAATCCATGAGAAGATCCGCGGGCTTTCTATGGAGGCCGGAAAGAATGTGAAAATAGAGGGCGGTGAGAATAATCTGCTTGATCTGATCGCCGCGGATGAGAGCTTTGGTCTGACAAGGGAAGAGCTTGAGAACTGTATGGAACCGTCCGGATACATCGGACGTGCGCCCGAACAGGTGGATGCTTTCCTGCGTAAGGTAGTGCTTCCGATCATGGAGGAAAATAAGGAACTGCTTGGTATGAAAGCAGAAATTAATGTATAAACAAAAGGTTTGTGCGGACTTATGCGGAACTGGAATCAGCATCTGCTTGTACAGTGCCCAGAGGAAATACTGACTGAGAAGCAGGCAGGATTTTCTCTGCTGTTATCGGGTACTGGAAGGGCAGATGCGGAACTGGAATGGAGGAAAGAATATGGTTAAGGCAGTTGTAGGGGCAAACTGGGGAGATGAAGGAAAAGGCAAGATCACGGATATGATGGCAGAAAATGCGGATATCATCGTCCGTTTTCAGGGTGGCGCCAACGCGGGACATACGATTGTCAATGAATATGGAAAATTTGCGCTGCATACGCTGCCGTCCGGTGTGTTCTATGATCATACGACAAGCATTATCGGAAACGGTGTGGCACTAAACATTCCCGTGCTTTTTGCAGAAATACAATCCATTACGGAGAAAGGTGTGCCTGCGCCGAAACTGCTTGTTTCCGACAGGGCGCAGATCGTGATGCCGTACCATATTCTGTTTGACCAGTATGAGGAAGAACGGCTTGGCGGAAAATCTTTTGGCTCCACGAAGTCCGGTATCGCGCCGTTTTATTCCGATAAATACGCGAAGATCGGCATTCAGGTGAGCGATCTGTTTGACGAGGCGCTGCTTCTTGAGAAACTGGAAAGAGTCTGCGTGACAAAAAATGTGATCCTGGAGCATCTGTATCATAAGCCGCTTTTAAAACCGGAAGAGCTGCTTGCTACGCTGCGGGAATATAAAGAGATGGTGGAACCTTATGTCTGTGATGTGTCTTTATATCTGCACAAAGCATTAAAAGAGGATAAAACTGTACTGTTGGAAGGGCAGCTTGGTACGTTGAAGGATACGGATCACGGGATTTATCCGATGGTGACAAGTTCTTCCACGCTGGCAGCCTACGGCGCTATCGGCGCAGGAATTCCGCCCTGTGAGATCAAACAGATCGTGACGGTTTGTAAGGCCTATTCTTCCGCGGTCGGCGCGGGTGCGTTTGTGTCGGAAATATTTGGAGAGGAAGCAGATGAACTGAGACGCCGCGGCGGTGACGGCGGTGAATACGGTGCGACTACGGGCCGTCCGCGTCGCATGGGCTGGTTTGACTGTGTGGCTTCCAAATACGGCTGCCGTTTGCAGGGAACCACCGATGTGGCATTTACTGTGCTTGATGTGCTCGGATATCTGGACGAGATTCCGGTTTGTGTCGGCTATGAGATTGACGGTGAAGTGACTACCGATTTTCCTGTGACGCATAAGCTGGAAAAGGCTAAACCCGTATTGGAGACACTGCCCGGTTGGAAGTGCGATATCAGGGGAATTAAAAAATATGAGGATCTGCCGGAGAACTGCCGCGGCTATATTGAGTTTATTGAAAAAAAGATCGAGTATCCGATCACAATGGTCAGCAACGGACCGGGCAGAGCGGATATTATCTACAGAAAGAGCCCTCTGAAACAGACGGAATCCTAAAGTGAGGCGGAAGAGGATTTTATATGATTAAAAATATTATTTTTGATATCGGTAATGTATTGACAGATTTCAGGTGGCAGGAATTTTTTGCCGGATTCGGATATGAGGATGAGGTGTTAAAGAGACTGGCAAAAGCTACTGTGGGAAGTACCCTGTGGGATGAAGTGGACAGGGGTGTCTGGAGCGATGAGGAACTGATAGAAGGATTTATTCAAAACGATCCTTCCCTGGAGCCGGAGCTGCTGCAGATATTCACAAATATCCACGGTATGGTGACAAAGCGCGGCTATGCGATTCCGTGGATTCAGAGTTTGCAGAAAGCGGGATATCGTTGTTACTATCTTTCCAATTTCAGTCATAAAGCGCATACAGAGTGCGCGGATGCATTGGATTTTCTGGAATATATGGACGGCGGTATTTTGTCCTATCAGGATAAGATGATCAAACCGGACAGGAAGATTTATCAGCTTTTGCTGAATCGATACGGGCTGAAAGCGCAGGAATGTGTTTTTCTGGATGATACACAGAAAAATATTTCGGCAGCGGCAGAGCTTGGCATCCATACGATTCTGTTTCAGGACAGGGAGCAGGCAGTACTGGAACTTGAGAAACTGGGGGTAAGTACAGCATAAAAAAGGTTCGGTATAATGCCATGACCGGTTTGGTCAAAGGAAAAGTTACCTGATATAATGATATATTAAATATAATCCATACTAAAAATGATAAAGGAGTGAAAATTATGGCTTTATTAAAAAAATGGCGTGATATGGCATATTCAGAGACCGCAAATAAGGGTGATCTGCAGAGACTGTGGAAGCAGTATTTCGAGGATGAGGAGGGGATTTATGCGCAGCTCCTCAAAAATCCTGACGAAGTGGTGACCGGTACAGTCAAAGAACTGGCTGAGAAGTATGATGTGGACATTATGACGATGACCGGTTTTCTGGATGGCATTAATGACAGCCTGAAAGAGCAGAATCCGATCGAGGAGATGGAAGAGGATACGGTGGTAAACTTAGGGTTTGAGAAGGAACTGCTCTATAAGAATATGGTAGCGGCAGGCGCTGACTGGCTCTATAATCTCGAGGAGTGGGAGCCGATCTTTGACGAAGAGAGAAGAAAAGAACTGTATAAAGAGCAGAAATCTTCCACGACAATCGTAAAAGAAGAAAAGATATATCCCAATGATCCCTGTCCGTGCGGAAGCGGCAAAAAATATAAGAAATGCTGTGGGAAAAACAAGTAATGTTGCCGCTCGCGGCAAAAGTATAAAAAGTGCTGCGGCAGAGGGAAATGATATACGGGTGACCAGGCACCGGGTATTTATTGAAAACGGGGGGAGCAGATTATGGCAGAATTAGGAAAAAAAGAACAGCTTGTCTTTGAAATCACACAGCTTGAGTGGGATATGTTTCAGCATGTCTATAATACCGGCGGCAGGGCATCCTGTCAGGATAATCCGGATACTTTTTTCAAGATGCGCATGAGCCAGTGGCTGGCTTATTCCGGGGAAGTGCTGGAAAGCTATAAGGCGGATTGTGTAAAGGCGATAGAAAACGGAGATAATCTGCTGTGGCAGAAGTATGCCCGCATGATGGAAACGACTTATCCCGAAGAGTATGAAAATGTAAAGCAGTATCTGCCGGAGATATCGGAGGAGAGCAGGAAGAAGATCGAGGAGATCGTAAAGATCCATATGGAGTGGGATGCCTATATGGCAAAGCACTATCCGAATATCAGGAAGCGCGGCAGAGTGGCAACTACTGAAGAGGATAATGTGGCAGCAGGTTCTTCCATGGAGAGTTATCTGCGCTGTGAGTTGATGTCCTATTCCGAAAGGACGCGAGAACTGATCTATCAGGAGACGAAAGAAGCTTATGCGCAGGGGGAAAATACCCTGAAAGAGATCATAGCCAACGAAACCAGGTTTTACGGCTATGGGACGCTTGAGGAAGCGGAGACAAAACACGGAGAGATTCCCGGTTTAGACTAAATCATGAACGTCAGTAAGAAACAATTTTCCGCAGGATTAGCAATAGTCTTGCGGAACTTTGCTTTTGAGGGAGCATATAGATGAAGATATTGATGATTGAAGACGACCTGAGTCTGATAAACGGTTTATCCTATGCGATAAGAAAACAAGGCTATGAATTGGATATCGCCAGAACAAGTGCGGAGGCCGACAGGGCATTTGAGAACGGAAAATACGATCTGGTCATTCTCGATGTATCGCTTCCCGACGGCAGCGGTTTTGATCTGTGTAAAAAAATCCGCATCACATCAAAGGTGCCGGTCATATTTCTCACCGCTGCGGACGAGGAGACCGATATTATCATGGGACTCGACATCGGCGGCGATGATTATATTACAAAGCCCTTCAAACTTGCTGTCCTGATGTCAAGAATAAATGCAATTTTGCGGCGGAGCAATCATTTTAATACGGATGCCGCAGAACTGGATTCAAACGGCATACGGGTGGAATTGTTAAAGGGAAAAGTATATAAAAACGGTGCATTGCTCGATCTGACGGCGAATGAATATAAGCTGTTGTGCATGTTTATGGAGAACCCTGATATTGTACTGACTTCCGAGCAGATTCTGGGGAAGCTGTGGGACTGCAAAGAGAGCTATGTGGACAGCAGCACACTGACCGTATATATACGCAGGCTGCGAACAAAAATAGAGGATAATCCGAGTGTGCCGGAAAGGATAGTGACAGTGCGGGGAATGGGGTATAAATGGAATGTTTGAAATGAAAATTCTCACGGACAAAAATATCAGGCGGTTGTTTTGTGAAATCATATTGTGCGTAATCATATTTGTTGTGCTCGCCGCATTTTTTATGCAGTTTGAAAGCGCGTCGCTTTTTATATTTGCCGCATCCTTCTGTATGGCGCTTACGATTTTAGGATTTTGCTGCGGATGTTTTTGCAGGCAGAACAAAATCATTGAGGACGCAGCTGCCCATATTGCCGCGTACAGTTCAGGGGATACGAGTGTTCGGATTGACTGTGACGACGAGGGGGAGCTTAACAAGCTGTTTCACGAGATCAATTCGCTGGCGGCAATACTGAATGCCCACGCCGAACATGAACTCCGCTCCAAAGAGTTTTTGAAAAATACCATATCCGATATCTCTCATCAGTTGAAAACGCCGCTTGCGGCGTTAAATATTTACAACGGTATTATGCAGGACGATACGACAGATTTGTCGGAAATCAAAGAGTTTGTTAATCTCTCGGAACAGGAACTTGACAGAATAGAAACGCTTGTGCAAAATCTTTTGAAAATCACAAAACTTGATGCAGGGACGGCTGTCACTGTCAGAAAAGAAGAAAATGTTTACGAAATGCTGGAGGAGATTAAAGAGCATTTTGCCTTCCGCGCAAAGCAGGAGGAAAAGCAGATCATTTTAGCGGGAGATGCTGCGGCAAGCTTTTCCTGTGACCGCATATGGCTTACGGAAGCTATGGAGAATATTGTGAAAAACGCGCTCGATCACACTGCGCCCGGCGATAAGATAAACCTGGGATGTAAGAGTCTTTCGTCTGTTGTGCAGATTACGGTGAAAGATAACGGCAGCGGTATTCATCCGGAGGATCTGCATCATATTTTCAAGCGGTTTTACCGCAGCCGTTTTTCCAAAGATACACAGGGCGTCGGACTCGGGCTTTCCCTTGCAAAGTCGATCATAGAAGCCCATAACGGCACGATAGAGGTGGACAGCGAACCCGGGGGCGGAACAAACTTTGTCATTAATTTTCTGATTCCTACAAAATTGTAGGCTTATATTCATCTTACTGTAGGGTTTTGCTGATATTCTTAATGCAAATAAACAGAAAGAGGTACTCATTATGAACTTATTAGAGGTAAGATCCATCTCGAAAACCTACGGTAGCGGTGAAACTGCCGTCCGCGCATTGAAGAATGTCAGCTTTACAGTGCCAAAAGGCGAGTTTGTCACAGTTGTCGGTGAGTCGGGAAGCGGAAAATCAACGCTTCTCAATATGATAGGCGCGCTCGACACACCAACTGCCGGAAAGGTATTTATCGACGGTAAGGATACATTTTCCATGAAGGACACTAATCTGACAATTTTTCGCCGCAGAAATATCGGTTTCATTTTCCAATCCTTCAACTTAATTCCCGAACTTACGGTTGAACAAAACATAATATTCCCCCTGCTTCTCGACTATAAAAAGCCGGATACGGGATATCTGGAAGAATTGCTGGAGGTGCTTAATCTGAGAGATCGCCGTAAGCATCTGCCGGGGCAACTGTCGGGCGGGCAGCAGCAGAGGGTGGCGATCGGCAGAGCATTGATCACACGTCCTGCCCTTATTTTGGCGGATGAACCAACCGGAAATCTCGATACACAAAACAGCAGTGAAGTGATCGCGCTTTTGCGGGAGGCATCACGCAAGTACAGGCAGACAATCATCATGATCACGCACAACCGCTCTATCGCAGCGTCTGCTGACCGGGTGCTCAATGTGTCCGACGGTGTGCTATCTGATCTGGGAGGTGCAGGCAATGAAAAGTTATCTTAACCTGATCTCCATTTCGGCGAAAGTGAGAAAAAAACAAAACAAAATGACAATCATCTGTATCGTGCTTGCGGTATTTCTTGTGAGCGGGGTATTTTCCATGGCGGATATGGGCGTCAGGGCAGAAAAGGCAAATATGGTAAACAAGCACGGCAACTGGCATATATGTCTGCGCGAAGTAGATGAGGATACGGCTGCACGGATATGTGCTGAAAGGAACGTTGCGGCCTTCTCCTGGTACGACAGTATAAATTATAGAATAGATCAGGATTACTATATAAACAGAAAGAGAGCGGCTCTCTGCGGTGTGGATGAGGCGTATCTCACTGAGATACGGGTCTCCGATATGGAGGGCGGGTTTCCGGAAAACGCACAGGAAGTGATGCTCACTTCAAACGCGAAAGAGGTTCTCGGTATCAGTATAGGAGATACTGTTGCGGTCAATACGCCTGCCGGCGATATGTATTACACTGTGTCAGGTTTCAAATATGACGAGGAGGCCATATTTTATGACGCTGTTGTCATATTTATGGAGAGAGAGGCATTTGCCGCAGCCTGTGAGCTTACAGGCAGCGAGGACTCTTATCCGGAATATTACATTCAATTTAAAGGACGCACAAACGCCAGAAAAGCGGTTGCACAAATAAAGGAAGAATACGGACTTACCGAGGAGAATATAGCGGAAAATGCCGCTATTATGGGACTGGAGGGTTTCAGCAGCAATTCCTATATGGTCGGTCTCTACGGCACTGCGGCAGTTCTGGTTTTGCTCGTGCTGGCCGCCGGCGTTCTCATGATCTCAAGCAGTATGAACAGCAATGTGTCCGAGCGCACCGAGTTTTTCGGCATGATGCGCTGTATCGGCGCCAGCAAAAAACAGATCGTGCGGTTTGTGCGTCTGGAAGCGCTGAACTGGTGCAAAACGGCTGTTCCGGCAGGCATAGCCGCTGCCATGGTTGTAAGTTGGGGACTGTGCGCATTTTTACGGTATTTTATCGGAGATGAGTTCGCAGGTATGCCGCTTTTTTCCATCAGCCCGGTTGGTATTATATGCGGAATTGTCATCGGGATGACCACGGTTTTGATCGCGGCACAGTCACCGGCGAAGAGAGCAGCTGGGGTCTCGCCTGCGGCCGCGGTTTCGGGTAATGCGTTCACCGCAAAGAATGTCCGGTATGGAGCCCATGCCGGTTTCGGCAGAATTCAAACTGCGCTGGGAATCCATCATGCTGTATCGTCAAAGAAAAATCTTGTGCTTATGACGCTTTCCTTTGCGGTCAGTATCATTATGTTTTTATGTTTTTCTTCGATGGTCGGATTTGTAGAGCACGCCCTGCCATCACTTCGATCCTACACTCCCGATGTCTCTATCACAAGTATAGACGGGAGCTGTTCGATAGACAGAAAGCTCTATGAGGAAATTGACGGGCGGCATGGTATAGAAAATATTTACGGCAATATGTTTGCGCTCCATACGCCTGTATTATCAGACAGGACGGACGAGGTCGATCTGATCTCCTACGATGATTATATGCTTAACTGGTCAAAAGACAATGCTCTGCTCGACGGAGATCTTTCAAAGATTGCGGGCGACAGCAGGTATGTTTTTACCATTCACAATAAGACAAGTACTCTGCGAAAGGGTGATAAAATACAGATAGACGGGGAAGAACTTGAAGTTGCGGGCGAACTGTCTGTAGGGATATGGTCGGACGGGAAAGCCACTGTCGTCTGTTCCGAGGAGACCTTCACCCGTCTCACAAGTGAAAGCAATTATACGATATTATGTGTTAAATTGACAAAGGATGCGACGGAAAGCGATATAGCGTTTCTCCGCGATTTGGCGGGAGAACATTCCTTCATAGATTATCGGGAGAGCAACCGCCAGAACAGAAGTACTTACTGGCTGTTTACAATCCTGGTATATGGTTTTCTGGCAATCATCGCCATGATCACTGTGTTAAATATTATGAACAGTATTTCCATGAGCGTATCGGCAAAGATCAAACAGTACGGGGCAATGCGCGCGATTGGCATGGACACAGGGCAGCTTACGGGAATGGTTGCCGCTGAAGCGGTAACTTACGCAGCACTCGGCTGTATCATCGGCATTGCGGTGGGGCTTCCTCTCCATAAAGCGTTTTTTGAGAAAATGGTGACATCCCACTTTGGCGATCCGTGGAAATTCCCTGTCACTGCAATGGCAGTGATACTCATCATCGTGGCGGTATCCTGCATAGCGGCGGTATATAAACCGGCAAAAAGGATCAAAAATATGTCTGTGACAGAGGTGATTTCGAATGAGTGATATAGAGAAGGCGGCTGTTAAAAATGCAGCCGTCTTCTTGCCTCCTCACGCACTCTGGGTAACAGCAGGATCGTCACGATAGCGATAATGAAGATAACGCATACGGTAAGCACGATGGCCGACCATGTGATGCGCAGCGGACTTCCCAGAAAATTCCTGCAAAGCAGTTCAATGCCGATGCAGAATAAAGGAATCAGTGAAAAGATATAAAGCGTTACCGAAAAAGCGGAATGGTTTATTTTTAGAACAGACAGTATAAAAATTTCCAGCAGAAAAGTAAACAGGGCCGCGATCGGAAGCCCCAGATAAAAGAGCCAGTCCGCAGAACCGGTCAGGCGGGAGATCAGGTATAAATAGAAAGAAACCGCCAGTCCGTCCATGAAAACGGCAAGATACGGCGAAAGTTTTCTGTAAAAGATGTAAGGAATACAGATAACCCAGATAACCAGGCAGAAACCGATCACAAGCAATGACCAGGGGGTGCCTGTAAAAACAAGCCAGTTTAAAATACCACAGGTTATGCTGATCGTAGAAAGCAGTACGCTGATGAAGATAGCAGCGTCTTTTCTGCGGGCAGGCTCCACCTTTCCTTTGGTGGCAGGATAGGGGGATGTGGCCTCAAAATAAGGGATATTATTGGGGTCCAGAACGGGCGTATTGCAGAGGGGGCATCTTTTTAAAGAAGGATCCAGTTCTACGCCGCAGTGCACACAATATGACATACATTACCTCGATTCTGTGCAGAGTTTTCTGCACGGTCATTGCTTGTTCTTATTTCTGGGATATCTCCCGGTTGCTCTCTATTTTTACATGAATGCCGTCCTGTATCAGCTTGCGGAAAAAGTACCGTTCGACATCCGCTTCTTTTATGCTGCTGGCAAAGCCTATCGTTAAGGTATCCTGAAAACTGATGATGGCGCAGTTGGTTCTGCGGGAAAAGGGCTGCCCCATACAGATATCAAAACGCTCCAGATAGGGCATCATATCTTCCGGTACGCGCAGCACTCCCATATTAGTCAGTCCGGCGGAGGAGTTTTTATCCTGCACACGGGTGTAAAAAAGTCTGACGACAAAATCTTTCAAAAACAACGGTACGACCCGGATAAACGGATTGCGCTGGGTGGAAGCGTTGGTGGTGATATCCCCCCGCAGAAACTTTTCATTGATATAATACTGCATATAATTGTGGACATGCAGGACGATCTCTTCAAAACTGTATTCGCCGAGCCTGGGGTCTACGGACGGGTAGATCATGGTAATAAAATTGCGCAGTGTTTTGGATGGAAAGAACCTGCGCAGATTGACCGGCATGGCAATCCGGACAGGTAAAAGTTTCCAGGGATTTTCGCTTTCCTGCTTTTGTAAAAGAGCATAGAGAAGTACAGCGTTCAGGTATTCTGTGATAGTTACCTGATATTTTTTTGCCGCTTTTTTTACTTCCGATGCAGATAGGATTCCGTTTATGATATTCAGCGTATAAAAAGGTTCTTTTGTGCCGCGCACCCGGTAGGTTTTTTCGCTGGGGCGGGGCGGACGCACCCTGGCATTGGAGTAGCGCATATAGGCGTCTTCCAGTTCTTCCGGATCAGGTTTTTCATCGATATCCAGAACGAAACCGCCGCAGGAGATGGAAGAACCCAACAATTTCAAATATTCTGCAGTGATCGTCTGCAAAACATACATGCCGCCGGTGCCGTCTCCGAGAGAATGATGCGCTTCCAGGGATATTCTGCAGTCATAATAGTAGATACGCAAAAGATAACGGTTGTTTTCTTTAAACGGCATGGGCATACAGGGATTATTGATATCCCGCTGCACAAAAGGACCCGGCCTGTCGTTCGGTTCTAAGTAACGCCAGAACAGTCCCTTCCGGATAGCGGATTTATAAGTGGGAAACCGGGGAAGGGTCATATCCACTGCTTTCTGCAGAATATCCGGTTTTACAGGCTCTTTTAAGAGTACAGAAAGCCTGTATACAGAAGAAAAATCCCGGCGCTGCAGGGTAGGGTAGACGATCGCCGATAAGTCCAGTTTATACCAGATGCTTCGCACCGGTTTTTTTGTATGTTTGTCACGTTTCATGATTATAGTATACCCAAATAAGAAGAAGATAGCAAGTAAGCTTTATGCAGTTTTGAAAAAGGAAAAAATTTTTATAGAAATTTTTTGAAATATGTCAAAAGCTATTGAAATTAAAAAGAAAATCGTACATACTAACATATAGTGGGTATAAAAAGAATAAATAACGCGCGTTATGAATAGGGTGGAAAAGGATATATGGCGATCAGCAAAAAAAATCAGGGACTGTTACATCTTGTGAAAAGAGTGCATGGCGCTGTAGAAAATACAGATATTGAAAAGCAGAGGCAGTCTCAGGATCAGCTTGGCGCGTTATTCGGGCAGAATAAGGCCATTTTGATCAAAGAAGTGAATATCGACGGCATGTATGGCGAATGGCTGTGTGTGAACAGAGCTCATATGAAAAAGTATGTGATCTTGTACTGTCATGGCGGCGGTTATTCTACCGGCAGCAGCATCTATGGGAGAACACTGACAACAAGATTGGCATCTTCTACTTCTATGGATGTGTTAAGTTTTGATTATAGACTGGCACCGGAACATCCCTATCCCGCGGCGATAGAAGATGCGCTGAAAGCATGGAATCATTTGATGATGTTCGGCTATGGAGCGAGGGACGTTATTCTGGTGGGAGATTCCGCAGGGGGCAATCTGGCGCTTACGCTGACGCATCAGTTGAAAAAAGAGGGACGTCTTCTGCCGAGGGGGATCGTGCTGCTTTCTCCCTGGACAGATCTCACATCTTCCGGCAAATCTCATGAGACAAAAGAGGGAATTGATCCTGTTCTTGATGCGGCGTATCTGAAAGAAGCCATAGAAAATTATCTGGGAAAGGATTATGACGAAGAACTGTTAAAAGATCCGTCGGTTTCTCCGCTGTTCGGGGAATTTGAGGGGTTCCCGCCGACTTACATTCAGGTGGGGGATCAGGAAATCTTACAGAGTGACAGCACACTTTTGTATAAGAAAATGAACCAGGCGGGCGTAAATGTGACATTGGATGTTTTTAAAGGCATGTGGCATGTTTTCCAGATGTCGCCCTTTAAAACTGCGGCGGAAGCAATGGATAAAAATGCGGAATTTATATTCAGCCTTTGCCGATGATGCCGGAACGAAAAAACAGTATCTGTCCGAACAGATATGAAAACTGAAATAGAGGAGTTATGATGATGGAAATGGAATTTTTACGGAAACTTCCGACTCCGCAGGAGATCAAGGAAGAGTTTCCTTTACATACAGAAATAGAACATGTTAAGGCGCAGAGAGATCAGATTTTAAGGAATATTTTTGAGGGAAATGATGACAGGCTGCTTCTGCTGATCGGACCCTGTTCGGCGGACAATGAGGACGCAGTGTTAGACTATCTTTGCAGACTGCGGAAAGTGGCGGAGAAAGTAAAAGATAAAATTTTTATAGTGCCCAGAATATATACCAATAAGCCCAGAACCATCGGCGCCGGTTACAAAGGGATGCTGCATCAGCCCGATCCGGAGCGGGGAACGGATATGCTAAAAGGCATTATCGCAATCAGAGAACTGCACACAAGGGCGGTGAAAGAGACCGGTTTCACCTGTGCGGATGAGATGCTTTATCCGGAAAACCATCGTTATTTGTCGGATCTGCTCGCCTATGTGGCGGTGGGAGCGCGCTCTGTGGAGGATCAGCAGCACAGATTGACGGCAAGCGGGCTCGGTATCCCGGTGGGAATGAAAAATCCTACCGGCGGTGACCTGACTGTCATGATGAACTCTGTCATTGCGGCACAGTGCGGCCATACTTTTCTGTATCGTGGTTGGGAAGTGAAGACAAAAGGGAATCCGTATGCCCATGTGATCTTGCGCGGATATGTGGATAAATTCGGCAGAAATATGCCCAATTACCACTATGAGGATCTCCGGCATGTGCTGGAACTTTATCACGAGAGAGATTTCGAAAATCCGGCGGTGATCATAGATGCCAATCACTCCAACTCCGGCAAGGAATATATGGAGCAGATCCGTATCAGTAAGGATGTGGTGCATAGCTGCCATATGTCCGCGGAGATCAGACGGCTTGTGAAAGGCCTGATGATAGAGAGTTACATTGAGGACGGCGCACAGAAAATAGGGGCGCATTGTTATGGAAAATCCATTACAGATCCCTGTCTCGGCTTCGATAAATCCGAGCGGCTGATCTACGAATTGGCGGAAGCATGGTAAAATCCGGGGAGGCGAGGACATGGTATTTAGCAGTTTAGAATTTTTGTTCCTGTTTCTGCCCCTGTTTTTACTTGTATATTACCTGATACCCCTGAAATGGAAAAACGGCTTACTGTTTGTGGGCAGTCTGGTTTTTTACGGTTTCGGGATATCCTGGAATATTTATTATCTGGGGCTCATCATAGTCTCTGTTGTCCTTAATTTTGCGGCGGCAACGGGAATAGAGTATTTTAGAAGAAAAAGCAGAATACGGAACAGGGAAGAAAGTAAAAAGAGAAAAAGCGCAGGAGAAAAAGTCATTCTTGTGCTGGGGCTTTGCTATAATTTCGGCGTTTTACTGTTCTTCAAATATGCAGGATTTTTTATGAAAAATATAGTCCTGCCGATAGGAATCAGCTTTTATACGTTTCAGATCACATCTTACCTGATTGATGTGTATAACCGCAAGACGAGGGCGGAACAGGATGTGTTTCGCTTAGGGGCGTATCTGACGATGTTTCCGCAGTTGATTGCCGGGCCTATTGTGAAGTACAGCACAGTGCATAAACAGCTTCGGAGAAGAAAGATTACCCTTATAGGCTGTAATCATGGATTGCAGATATTTACGCTGGGTTTGGGCTTTAAAGTGCTTCTTGCCAACCAGCTTGGAAATCTGTGGGAAGATATTCAGACCATCGGTTATGAGAGTATATCCACTCCCCTTGCGTGGCTTGGTATTTTGGCGTACAGTCTGCAGATTTATTTTGATTTTTACGGGTATTCCCTGATGGCGGTAGGACTCGGAAAGCTTCTCGGTTTTCAGATTCCGGATAATTTCAGGCAGCCGTATATGTCTTTATCCATGACAGAATTCTGGCGCAGATGGCATATCACGCTGGGACGGTGGTTCAGGGAGTATGTTTATATTCCGCTTGGCGGAAACAGAAAAGGAAAAGGCAGGCAGTTTTTCAATATGCTCGTGGTCTGGCTTTTAACCGGACTGTGGCATGGCGCAAACTGGAACTTTATTCTTTGGGGGCTTTTGCTGTTTATCATTCTGTGTGTGGAGAAAGCGGGGCTTATCAAAGTACTGGAAAGATGGAAAGTGCTGGGGCATCTTTATATGTGCTTCCTGATTCCGGTGAGCTGGACATTATTTGCTATTACGGATTTCGGACAGCTGAAAGTTTATCTGTTAAAACTGTTTCCCTTTTTTACGCAGGGCGCGTCTTCGGCAGTTATCTTTGCAGGGGATTTTGAAAAATACATTGCGATGTATGGTATCGGGCTGGCAGCGGGACTGATCTTGTGTACCGGGATTGCGGAGAAGATTTTTATCAAATGGAGAAATAAATTCTGGATGTCCGTTTTGCTGTTACTCATTTTTGGAGCATCAGTCTATTGCATGTACCGTGGACTGAACGATCCGTTTTTGTACTACAGATTTTAAGAAAAACTGTTTTTCTGGCAGAGTATGACCAAATGGGGTTTTAAGATATGAGGAAATATCATTATCTGGTCTTGTTTTTGATTGGATATCTTGTGCTGTGGCCCTTTATTTTGCACAAGTTATATATAGAAGAGAAAAAAAATACAGAGGTTTTTGAGGAACTGCCCGTCCCGGAAAAGGAAGAGCTACCTGTCATGGCGGATGTTTCTGAGACGGTATCGGACAATGATACAGTATCCGGAAGTGACACGGTATCGGAAAGTGAGACAGTATCCGGGAATGAGGCAGAAGAAGATTCGGAAGATATGGAAGAAGAGCTGCCGCCTGAGCTGTTTTTCCAGGATACGTTGTTTATCGGGGACTCCCGCACTATGGGATTGGTGGAGTATGCAGATTTAAACAATGCGGTGGTGTTTGCCAATACGGGCATGAATATTTACAGGCTTTATTCCACGAAAAACGCGGTGCGCGGACAGGAAGCCTATCTGGAAGATATTCTGGCCGAGAGGCAGTACCGTAAGATTTACCTGATGTTAGGGATCAATGAGCTGGGTTATGATGAGGCAAAGACGGTAGAACGTTTTGAAGAGGAGATAGTGAATCTTCGAGAGCTTCAGCCGGATGCAAAAATCATACTGGAGGCGAATTTGCATGTGACAGCGGCGCGGTCTGAACGGGATGATATATTTAATAATGAGAATATTGACAGGATCAATGACAATATCCGGCAGATCGCGGAGAAATATGAACTTGACTACATTGATGTGAATGAAATATTTGACGATGAAAGCGGAGGCCTGAATCCGGAATATACGCATGACAATGTACATGTGCTCGGAAAATACTACCAGCAGTGGGCGGACTGGATCAGGGAAAACGGGATATAAAAGCATTGCCGGAATGAAGTCCGGGCCGGCAATGCCTATGACAAACCAAAGAAAGATCATTTTCTTACATTTCTGCAGAAAATAATATAAGTTGCCGCAAAGTAGATCAGATATATGCCGAAAAACAGTGCGATGCTTTTCAGGAAAAAGGAACCGGATGAAACCGAAACGCCGGTCGCCATCACAAATCGTTTTCCTGCAAACAACACCATTTTTCCGCTGATCAGGATGGCAAATAGGGCAGGGCAGAGATAATATGCCATAAGCTGTTTCAGGATCAGGGAGTGTATCTCGGATTCTTTCAGGCCAAGCTTTGACAAAATATCGTAGCGGAATTTATAAGCTGCGGTATCGCTGAGCTGTTGCACAGACAGTACAGTCACTGCCACGCATAAGAATACAAGTCCGATATAAAATAGAGGAATCATGATAGTACATAACATATAGGCGAGGGAGGGTATCAGATTGTCTCTTACTTCGTTGATTGTATTAAAAACAAATATGATATCAGAACCATAACATCGATTACCTTTTATTGGTGAGTCTGCATTTGAGGGGAAATGCAGGTTATCATTTCTGAATGCGTCCAACTCTTCCCGCAAGTGAGGGGAAACACTGCCGTCAATTTTCACGGCGAGTTCTGCATAGTAGGGATACATGTCTGCAAGAACTGCATCCGGTACGATGATCAGATAATCGCCGCCATTATGGCCGTCCTGAGAAAATGGATCTGTGTAAATGCCGCCGAAGGTAAGGACGGAGGTGTCTCCAAGTATCAAATCCTCGTCGATCGTCTGTACTTCTTTTTTCAGGCGGGGTTTTATCTGCACTGCATATTCTGTATTACCGAGGCTGATTTTTTCATATCCAAGCATACGGCGCAGCCTGTTATAGTCGGAAAGTCCCATATAGGTATCATAAGTACAGTAGGTGTTTTCATTTTCCAGTTTTTGTTTGATGGCGTTCCAGTCGGGGGTGCCGTCCGGATTTTGATACATTGTTCCCCAGCATGTCAGGTGCGTCAACATCCAGGCATTTACCTGATCATTTCCGTCGGTATAAATGCGGTAAGAGTGTATTTCCAGAGGAGTTACTCTGCTTTCAACAAATTGTATTTCCTCTTCAAAAGTATCTGACGGATCCGGACTGTAAAGCAGGATATCAAACGGGAATTTCTGATTCATCAGTTCATTCTGCCAGGTGCTGAACATTAGAGCGAAAGAAGCTCCCATCAGTGCCAGCGTAAAAAGAACTGTCAGTGATCCCATAGTAAACTGCATCGTACGGATTTTAGAAGCAAACTGCCGCAGCAGGAACAGATTTTGAGCTTTATAAATTTTTCTGCCGCCTTTTCGGATATAACATATGATAAAGGCGGAGAGACCGATGTAAAACAGGTAGATCGTAACGATCAGGGCGGCTAAAAACAGGGCAACATTCGCGGTATCGGATAGTGTGCCAAAAAATATCCAGAGAAGAAAAAGAAACAGAATGGATGCAGGAAAAAATGCCTGCTTAACCGTTTCCAGATTTTCTTTGGTCTCCTGATTCCGACGCTTTACGTCCATCAGACTGCGGATGCTCATTTTCTTTAATTTTTGCTTACAGCGAAAGAGTGAAAGCACAAAACACATGCCGAAACAGAGTACAGTCATCAAAACAGTGCCCGGATGAAGCACGAAATGAAGGCGATAGTCCATTCCCAGCATGGAAAACAAAATGACCATCAGTATTTGTTGGAGTAGGATGCCGAAGACTGCCCCAAGCAGAAGGGAAATGCCGCCAAACAGCATATTTTCCCGCAGATACAGTTTTGACAGAGCACTTTTTTTCATGCCAAGCAGCAGATAAATACCGAATTCATCGCTGCGTTTTTCCAACATAAAACGCATCATATAGCTGATAAGCCATGCTGTAATAAATACAATAAGTATGGTGGTAAGGCTTACCATCATTTCCAGCATCCCCTCACCGTCCCAGTATTGTTTGAGTTCGTTTTGAAAAAGCAGGCTGTTAAAAGCATACATTAACGCAGTGACTAAGGTCATGGTGAGAAGATAAATCAGATAATCTCTGGCGGAACGCTTCATATTGCGGAAAGCAAGTTTATTTAACATGGAAATCACCTCCTGTGGAAGACAATACGTCCAGAATCTCCTGTAAAAAGAGACGGCGGGGCTTCTCTCCACGCAGCAGTTCGTGAAAGATCTTTCCGTCTCTTAAAAACAGAATACGACTGCAATAACTGGCGGAAAACGCGTCATGGGTCACCATAAGGATGGTGGAGCACAAAGTACGGTTGAGTTTCGTAAATGTTTCCAAAAGCGTCTGGGAGGAGAAAGAATCCAACGCACCGGTGGGCTCATCCGCCAGAAGAAGCTTCGGGCTGTTTGCCAGCGCTCTTGCGCAGGCACAGCGCTGTTTCTGGCCGCCGGATACCTGATAGGGAAATTTGCCGCGGATATCTTCTATGCCCAGCAGTTTCAAAAGGCGGTTTGTGGTTTCACAAATACTCTTTTTGTTGTTGACTTGAAAAGTCAATACAAGAACAATATTTTCTTCAATAGTCAACGTATCAAGCAGATTGTATTCCTGAAAGACAAACCCCAGGTTGTGTTTGCGAAATTCTGAAAGGGCATCCTCAGAAAGTTCCGTAATATCTGTATTTTCATAGTAAATATGTCCGGAAGTTACTTTGTCTATGGTGGCAAGGAGATTTAAGAGTGTGGTCTTCCCGGAACCGGAAGCACCCATGATTCCCAGAAACTCACCTTTGTCTATGGTAAAACTGAGACGGTCAATGGCTTTGGTCACATGAGAGCCGCTGCCGTAGTATTTCTCGATATCGCATATTTTGATATAACTGTTCATGATAACTGCTCCTTATTTTGTGAGATAAAATGATGATAACATGAGGATAGGGTATTTTGATATGAGAATAGTTTAAAGTTATCTTACATTTTTGAAAGATTATGATTGAGAAAATATAACCCGGCTCAATCGGAGCCGGGAGTAATAATATAATTATTGACTGAAAAAGTCAAAGATATTTTTGTTTCTTTTCCATATTCCGACTGCGCGGAAAGTAAAATACCGAGCTGATCACAGAGTTTTTTGCACAGATACAGTCCCATGCCGGTAGAATTTCTATGGTTTCGGCCATTGCTGCCAGTAAAACCTTTCTCGAAGATGCGGGGCAGATCTTCAGGGAGGATGCCGGTTCCGTTGTCTTTTACGGTCAATATCACACTGTTTTTGTTGTGATGCGTCGTAAAGCGGAGAAGAGGAGTACTGCCGCAGTATTTTACGCTGTTTAGAATAAGCTGATTTACAATAAAGGCGATCCATTTTTTATCGGTATAAACTTTGTCATCACAGGAAACATCCGCCTGGATATGATTTTGAATCAGCAGAACGCGTTCCTTTTCCAGTACTTCGCAAACAATTGCCTGCAGGTCAGTTTCCTGAATCAGATAATCTTTATAGACTTGTTCTGAACGGGCATAGTAGAGCACCTGATCCACATAATTTTCAATTTTTCTGTTTTCGAGGCTGATGGTTCGGAGAGTTTCGAAAATATCAGCTTTTCGCCCGTTTTCACAGAGCAGGGAAATACCGGTGATGGGGGCTTTGATCTCATGTACCCAGCTTTCCAGATACTCCCGGTAGTCCCGTCCGGCATTTTCCAAAGCATGAATCTTTTCTATAACGGATTTATTGGATTGATGGAGCATTTCACGGTAGAGTTTATCTTCCAGAGAGAAGGAGTCCGGCAGCATTTCACCAAGCAGGTAACGCTTGTCCATATTTTCCAGAATCTGTGCTGCTTCTTCAAAGTATTTCTTTCTTTGCAGATAAGTTGTAAAAAGCCATGCACTGAGCACCAGAAACCATAGAATGCATATCAGAGTGATATTTGCAGCGGCATATCCTGTAATATGTAAAAAGCCGGCAAGTACGAACATGCACGCAGTGTGCAGCAGCAACAGAAGGGACTTGTCTTTCAAAAATGCGGACAGTTTCATATACGATACCCCATTCCTCTCTTTGTTTCAATAAAGTCATTAAGCCCTGCGGACCTCAGCTTTTCCCGAAGCCTTGCGACATGGACACTTAACGTGTTGTCATCCAAAAAAATATGGTTTTCCCACAGATAATCCAAAAGATCTGTTCTTGCCGCAAATGCTCCTTTTTGTAAAAACAATTTATGCAGGATTTTCATTTCGGTTTTGGTCAGATCAATCCTGTTTTCCTGAAAAAGCAGGCAGCAGGCGGCGGTATCCAACTGCGCGTTTTTATGGGAAAACTGCAAAGATTCCCGATTTTTGGCGTATCTGCCCGTACGTTTCAGCACTGCGCTGATGCGGGCAAGCAGTATGGCAGGCTCAAAAGGCTTGGTGATATAATCATCAGCACCTTTCAGGATACCGGTCAATTCATCCATAGAGCCGGTGCGGCCGGTCAGAAAGATGATAGGAATATCTGTTTTGGTCCGTATCTGTGTGCAGAGATCAAAGCCGCAGCAACCGGGCAGGTTGATGTCCAAGAGGATCAGATCCGCTTTTTCGGAAAGGGATTTTTCGGCCGCATCCGCATAGGTGTCCGGAGCTGTCACTTCGTACATGGCATTTTCCAGTAAAATTTTCAGTTCGTTTTTTAAAACAAGATCGTCTTCCAGAAGTAAGATTTTGCAGGGCATTATAAATTCCTCTTTTGTCAGGTGTTGTTTTAATTCAGATACCGAACCTGCTGCCTGTCAATCAGTTCATAGACGGACAGCGTTTTGCGGCATTTTTCTTTCGGAGTCATACGGATCGCTGTGATCTGGCTGTTGTTGTAGGTTTTGTAGTAATAGATTCCTCTTGTGGTATTCATGCAGCAGGAATACAGAGTCAGTTCATCTAAGCCGTCCTTTGTCAGCGTTGTCCCTTTTACAACGGAGACGGAATCCAGGATATGGAAGAACTGGGTGACGGAAGTTTCTTCGTCCTCCGGGCAGACGGAATTACATTTACTGAAAGCTGCTCTCACAAACCGGGAAGTGGGCGAGGCATCCCCGGGCAGTCCGATAGCGCCCATGCCCATTCCGTATTGTTTCAGATTCAGCTTGCTTGAGAATTTGTTTTCTCCATAGGAAGGGCTTAGATTCATGTAGCTGTTCAGATGAGTCAGTTGATAGTTAAAGGGCGGATCATTGGTCAGGATGCCGACGGGATTATCATAAACTTTCAGTCCGTCTTCCATCTGTTCCAGAATAATGCATTCCGTATGGTCACTGATCATCCAGTGGAGTGTTGCAACCGGCAGATCGGGGACAAGGGAACGATCTGTAATATTCAGGTCGGCAAGTATCGGCCTTAACTCTGAAACAGTGGCATAGAGCCCGAGGAAATAGGGAATCAACTCATGGGGGCACAGATTGATCCGGGATTCTTTTGGGGTACAAAAACAGGCGCTGTTCGGAAAATTTAGACCTGCCATGGACAGTCCCTTTTCGTTGGTAGCTTCCGCATACAGCGGGTAACAGTCCTTGACGGATGCCATACCGATCATCGCATATTTTGTGCAGAAAGAGGAACCGTTTTTCAGTTCCAGTC
This sequence comes from Lachnospiraceae bacterium, assembly GCA_014804795.1. Classification (GTDB taxonomy): domain Bacteria; phylum Bacillota; class Clostridia; order Lachnospirales; family Lachnospiraceae; genus 1XD8-76. The sequence continues at coordinate 57,802 of JAAUZC010000002.1, forward strand.
TGTAGTTTTCCGGTGTGATCACAACTTTTTCACCGAATCGATATTCCAGATCCAGATTTCGACCGAAATAGTGGTCTTTTGTTTGAAAGTCAATACAGGTGCACATGGCGGACTCCTTTCCTGATGTCTGCTTTTCAGAGTATATTTTGAATCTTATATTATTATATACAATTTTGCGTGCCGGTATCTATAAAAATTTTATTATTTATTTTATGTTCAAATCTGAAGAAAGGAGATTTTGTGAGTCGGCCGCATCATTTTGAATATAAAAGAAGAAAACCTACATGGTACTTAGACAATAAAAGAATAGTGTAATTTACTAGATTTTTTGCTATAATAATAATATAATTTTGCGAGGCATAGATTTCCGGTTCAGGTAAAGATGAGGGATGTTACGATGCATTTAGCTGTATTTGGAGGAAAGGAGAAACGTTGCATGACAGTAATAAAAGAAAGAGCGGTTGAAATGATCAAACGAATACCAGAAGACGATATGATGTACGTGATAAATATTCTGCAAAACTTAGAAGCAATGTCATCGAATAAAGAAAAAGATAAGCAAAAAGCGAAAAACGCGCTTGCAGATATTTTGAATATGGAGAAAAAACTACCAGAGAATTTTGATCCGGTTAAGGAGCTTCAGGAAGCGAGGATAGAAAAGTATGATAGTCTTAATTGATACAAATGTCATATTGGATGTCCTGTTAAAGAGAGAACCTTATGTGAGTGAAGCAAAGTTTATTATGACAAAATGTGCAGATAGAGAGATTACAGGATATCTGGCAGCACACAGTATTCCAAATCTGTTTTATATTTTGAGAAAAGCTTATTCTGTGGAAGAACGCCGGAGATTTATAAGAAATTTATGTGATATTTTCCACATATCAGATTTGAACGCAGAGAAAATAATATTGGCTGTTGAAAATGATGGGTTCAAGGACTTTGAAGATTGTTTACAGGAAGAATGTGCAGTAGAGGCAATGGCAGATTATATCATAACAAGAAATACAGATGATTATAAGAATTCAAGGATAAAAGCTATTGAACCAAACGCATTTATAGAGCTATTAGAGAAAAAGTAATGTAGTATGTAAGAGAATTTAAGGTAAAAGGCCGGCATATCCACCGAGTGGGAACACTTGCCCGAAAAACGAAAATAGTGTATAGTTTTCTAAGGATACTTACAGGGGAAAACGAAATGCGGAAAGGTGCGGAATAAATGGATTTAAGTCATATTGCGGTAAATACACAGAGCAGCATTCGGATAGAAGGTTCTGAAATTTTATATTTTGATCCGTTTCAGGTGGAAGAGGCTTTACATGATGCAGATATCATTTTTATTACACATGAGCATTATGACCATTTTGAGCCGGATTCCATTGCGAAAGTAAAGAATGAAAACACTTTTTTAGCGGCGCCGGAATCCATGAAGGAGAAAGTGATTTCCGAATCGGGCATAGCACCGGACCGGTGTCTGTTTTGCGAACCGGATGAAATCCATAAACTGGGAGACATTGTGATAAAGACTATTCCGGCGTATAATAAGTTGAAGCCCTTTCATACAAAGGGAAAGAAGTGGCTTGGCTATATAGTGGATATGAATGGCATCCGCTATTATGTGGCCGGTGATACGGATGTAAACGAGGATATCAGGAAAGTACAGTGCGATGTGGCGATGGTTCCGATCGGTGGATTTTATACGATGGACAGAAAACAGGCGGCGGATTATATCGCGGCAATGAAGCCGAAGGCGGTAATTCCGACACACTATGGGGATATTGTAGGAAAAAAGACGGATGGCATCGATTTTAAGAACGATCTGGAAGAGATGGATAGAGAAATTCAGGTTGAACTTAGATTGTGATAATACGGATCGGGCATTTTCACGAGTGGGATAACAAATGAGAAAAAGAACAAAGGCAGTGCTGTTTGCGGTTTTGTGTATGGCGGTGCTTGTCACAGGCTGCGGCGGCGAGGAGAAAATTTCATATATTGATGAGGGAATGACAGCGATAGAGGAGCTGCGCTATGAGGATGCCCTTGCAGACTTTGATCAGGCTCTTGTATCCGGTGAGGATAAGCGGTTGATCTACAGAGGGCAGGGGCTTGCGAATCTGGGGCTGACAAAGTACGATGAAGCGGCTGCTGCGCTGGAAAAATGCCTGACTTCCGGGAGCAGCGTACCGGATGAGATGGATTATGATGTAAATTATTATCTGGCTACCGCCTATTATAAAGGGGGACGGCTGGAGGATGCGAAGCAGGTTTACGATGCCATTTTAGCGTTAAGGGCGAATGCCAGAGAAGCTTACTTTATGAGGGGCATTGTACAGCTGAAGATGGGAAACTATGAACTGGCCAAACCGGATTTTGATATGGCGGTAAAACTTGCACCGAATGATTACGATCAGCTTGTGGAAATTTTTAAAGTGATGAATGAGACAGGCTATCAGGAATCCGGAAGGGCCTATTTGGAGACGGCGATCAAAGATGCGCCGAAAGATATGAGCAATTACGATAAAGGGCGGATATACTTTTATCTGGAAGATTTTGAAGCGGCGAGGAATTATCTGGAGCAGGCCCGGGATGCGGGGAATGATAAAGCGACTTACTACCTTGGAAAAACATGGGAGAATCTGGGTGAATATAACTATGCAGCAAGCGTCTATGCTTCCTATTTGCAGGAACAGGGCGAAAGCGCGTTGATTTATAATCAGCTGGCGTTATGTAATATGCAGCTGGAGGACTATGATGCGGCACTCTCGGCGCTGCAGTCCGGGCTTGCACTGGAGGATGCGGCACTGCGCCAGACATTGTCCTTTAATCAGATCGTAGTGTATGAGAGACAGGGAAACTTTAAACAGGCAGCGCAGCTTATGAGCCGGTATATGCAGGATTACCCGGACGATGAGGCGGCGGCCAGAGAATATGAGTTTTTGCGGTCCAGATAAGAGTGGGACAGGAGGATAAATTATATGATCAATAAGTTAGTTGCAAAGATACAGAAAACGGGAGCACCCATTGTGGTAGGGCTTGACCCCATGTTAAGTTATATTCCGGGGCCGGTTTTGAAAAAGGCTTTTTCGGCGTATGGGGAAACGTTGGAAGGAGCTGCGGAAGCAATCTGGCAGTTCAATAAGGAAATAATAGACAACACATATGATCTGATCCCGGCCGTGAAACCGCAGATTGCCATGTATGAGCAATTTGGCATAGAGGGACTGAAAGTATTTCAGAAGACGGTGGACTATTGCAAGGAAAAGGATCTGGTAGTGATCGGCGATGTGAAAAGAGGAGATATCGGTTCCACTTCAGCGGCATATGCGACGGCGCATCTTGGAAAAGTGACAGTGGGGGAGAACAGAATTTCCGCATTTAATGAAGATTTTGCCACGGTAAATCCGTATTTTGGTTCGGACGGACTGAAGCCCTTTATTAAGACGTGTAAAGAAGAGAAGAAGGGCATTTTTGTCCTTGTGAAAACTTCCAATCCAAGCAGCGGTGAGTTTCAGGACAGACTGATCGACGGCAGGCCGCTCTATGAGTATGTGGGCGAAAAGGTAGCTGAATGGGGTATGGAGTGCATGGGCGAATCTTACAGCTATGTGGGCGCGGTAGTGGGGGCAACTTATCCCGAAATGGGGAAGATCTTGCGCAAGATCATGCCGAAAGCTTACATTCTCGTGCCGGGGTATGGCGCGCAGGGCGGTAAGGGCGCCGATCTTGTCCATTTCTTCAACGAGGACGGGCTGGGTGCTATCGTCAATTCCTCCAGAGGCATTATCGCCGCATGGCAGCAGGAGAAGTACGCCGAGTTTGGTGAAAAGAACTTTGGGGCGGCGTCCAGGGCGGCTGTAATGGATATGAAAGAGGATATTGCAAAGGCTCTTGAGAACAGATAAAACTCAGGCAAACAGAAGTTTGGCGTTGTAAACAGGATTCCATATCACAGATCAAAAACGGTTGCTTACAGGTTATAAATATGGTAAAATTGGGAAAATGTTTCGGTATGATAAGCAATCCGGAAGTTGTGCGGCGAAATATTTTTGTTAAGTGTAATAAGATCAAAAAGTCTGTGAATATGGGGGTTAGAGATATATGGAAAGATACAAAGAGGAATTCATCGAGTTCATGGTGGACTCTGATGTGCTGAAGTTCGGAGATTTTGTTACAAAGAGCGGCAGAAAGACTCCGTTTTTTGTGAACACGGGATTTTACCGGACGGGGACACAGCTTCGGAAGCTGGGCGTCTATTATGCAAAGGCGATTCATGATAAATTCGGACTGGATTTTGATGTACTGTTCGGCCCGGCCTATAAAGGGATTCCTTTGAGTGTGGCGGCTTCCATTGCTATTTCTGAGAATTATGGAAAAGATATCAAATACTGCTCTAACAGAAAAGAGATAAAAGATCACGGCGATAAGGGAATCTTACTGGGAAGCCCTCTTTCATCGGGCGATAAGGTTCTTTTGATCGAAGATGTGACAACAGCGGGAACTTCCATAGAGGAAACACTGCCAATCATTCGTGCACAGGGAGATGTGCAGGTTTGCGGCCTGGTGGTCAGTGTAGACCGGATGGAGCGCGGAAAAGGCGAAAAGAGCGCGTTAGCGGAGATATCTGAGAAGTACGGTTTTGAAACAGCAGCGATCGTCACGATGGCGGAAGTAGTGGAACATCTGCATAACAGACCTTATAATGGGAAAGTTTATATTGACGATACGTTAAAGGCGGCGATAGATGCGTATTATGCGCAATATGGAGCGTGATAAGGAGATGGAAAAGACGAGGGATACGGACAAAAAAGTGAAGTATTTGTGAGTTGGAACAGGAGGGGCTATGGAAGAGAAGACTTTTAAAACATTGAATGGGACGGGAGCACTGAATATCGTATTGGGTGTTGTCGGCATTGTGGCAGGTGTGGCAGGAGGCGTGTTGTTGATCATCAGCGGCGCAAAACTTCTTTCAAGAAAATCCAAGATGTTGTTTTAAGATGGATGCAGGGTGCTTTCTAAAGAAAGTACCCTTTTTAGGAGTGGATTTAAATGGCAAGAAAGAATTACATTTTTACGAATAAAGAACATCCTAAGAAATCCATTATGTCGACTATACTGGGGGTACTTTCCGTGGGTTCGCTTATTCTTGCAGTATATCTGTCCTATGTGGATAAAGGAAAGGAAAATATACAGTATGGTTCGGCATGTTTTCTTGCGTTGATCTTTGCCTTTATCGGAGTGACGTTAGGAGTGTTTGGAAGAATGGAGAAAGATAAATTTTATCTGTTTTCCTATATCGGAATCGTGCTCAATCTGGTGGCGATAGGGTTGGTGAGTTTGATTTTGTATGCGGGAGCGTTGCTATAAAATGGCGAACAAAGTTCGCCTTGGGAGATTCGCTTCGCGAACTCAGTATGGCGAACAAAGCTCACATTGAGAGATTCGCTTCGCGAACTCAGTATGGCGAGCAGAGTTTACTTTAGCAGGGGAAGGACAGAAGGGAGGAGATGTAACGTATGTTGTTATATAAGGAAGAAGAGAAAATATATGAGGAGAGACTGGAACTGGCGGAGAGTCGGATTCTGGAGCTGCTTTCCGAATTGTCAGAAAAGATTGAGAAAGCAGGAAGCGGTGCCGGATCGGAGGATTCCGGCGGCAGAGATGAATTTTTACGCTATTTTCGCAGCCAGTTTTCGTTTTGTAACGTATGCAGCAAGTTAAATAAGTATTTGCGTTCGGGCAGCGCGATGGCGGATTCTCTGGAAGAGATGCGGGAGTTTAACCGCGGTTTATATGAAGAGAGACTGCCGGAGAATTATGATGTGAGCTGGCTGAATCCTGTGATGTGTCATGAAAATCTGGGGGAATACGGGCAGCTTTTGTGTGTGCTGGCGGCAGAACTGCGTGCGCAGATCGCGGCCTGCTATGAACGGCGCGCTCAGGAACTGGTTATGCGCATGGAACTTTTGCTGGAAGTTTACGGTGTTTTTGAGAACGCCTGGGCGGAAGGGGAGAAAGGACCGAAGGCAGCAGAAATTCAGGAAATTCTCTACTGGTATGTCAGCGATTATTCTGAGGTAGTAGTGGAGAGACGGGTACGGCAGCAGGTGGATCCGGCGGAAGATTTTTGCACGAAGATTGTGATGGAGGCGGACTTATCGGATAACCGTTTCTTATATGCCTACGGGGAATATGTGACCGGGCAGGAAGAAAAGATGGCGGATTATTTGCGGGCATTGCCGGAAGAGAAGATTCAGCTGATCGCAGATACTTATACAGAGGGCTACCGCATCGGCTTTGTGCTTGGAAGAAAAGATCTGTCCAAGAAAAAGACTGTGAATATCAGGTATCATATCGGATTTGAGAGAATCATCCGGGCGGCGGTGAAAAATTTTGAAAAGATGGGGCTTAAACCTGTGATATACAGACAGGCCGTGAGCATTCTGGAAAACAAGGGAATAGAGCGTATCGGCGTCTTTGGCGCGGCTGCCAATAAGCAGTTTGATTATGACCATAAAGAGGATATAGGGCTTGTTTTGGATAAGAAGCTTGTTAAGCGGAAGCTGGAACTGTTGAAGAGCAGCTTTGAAAACAATAAAGAGTGGGCTTATGTGCACGCGGGACCGGCCGTGATGGAAATTTTCGGAGAGGCGGATTTTACGCCGGAAAATAAGGAATGCGCTGTCAAACTGTCTGAGAAGCAGCAGAAACTGTCCGTGGAATATGCATCCGGGGGCGGACAGATCACCAATGAGTATATCAAAGGGGAAGAGCGCAGCTTTACGATCATTGCTTTCCCTGTGCCGGATATCGGGGAGCGTTTTGAGGAGATTTTTGACGAGACGATACGGATCAATACGTTGGATTACAATCTGTACCGGGATATCCAGCAAAAGATCATTGATGCTCTGGATGAAGCAGAATATTGTATCATTAAGGGTATGGGAGAAAACCGCACCGATTTGAAGGTGATGCTCCATAAACTGGCGGACAGGGCACATCAGACAAATTTTGAAAACTGCGTGGCGGATGTGAATATTCCGGTGGGAGAAGTGTTCACTTCACCGGTGCTTGCGGGAACAGAAGGAACGCTTCATGTAACAAAGGTGTTTTTAAATGAGCTGCAGTATGAAAATCTGGAGCTGACATTCCGTGACGGTATGGTGGCGGACTACAGCTGCACGAATTTTGCAGCGGAAGCGGAAAATAAAAAGCTGATAAAAGACACTGTGCTGTTTCATCATGACAGCCTGCCCATCGGGGAATTTGCAATCGGCACAAATACCACTGCTTATGTGGCGGCAAAGCAGCTGCAGATCGAGGAGAAACTGCCGATTCTGATCGCGGAGAAAATGGGACCTCATTTTGCGGTGGGCGATACCTGTTATTCCCATGCGGAGGATGTAGCGGTCTATAATCCTGACGGGAAGGAGATCATTGCAAGAGATAACGAGAAATCTATCGTCAGGAAAGAGCATCCGGAGCAGGCGTATTTTAACTGTCATACGGACATCACGATTCCCTATGATGAACTGGGAGAGGTTTCCGCAGTCAGGGAAGACGGAAGTGTCATAACGATCATTGAAGAGGGACGGTTTGTGCTGCCGGGATGCGAGGCATTGAATGAACCGTTTCAATCCGGACGGTGATATGGGCAGGGCGCGGAGCGTCTGTGTAAAATGTGATAGATGAAAAACGAAAAAACACCTGCAAAACCGGCCCTAATTTGGTTTCGGATATTGCATAGAAGGCGAATTTCAGCTACACTATAGAGTGTTTTGAAGAAAAATAATTACGGAACTGAAAACAATTACGGAACTGAAAACAGTAATTGTCCGGACAGTGCCTCAGAGGAAATATTGGATGCAGAGCAGACAAGATTTTCTCTGCCGATAAAAGGTGCCGGAAGGACAATTACGGAACTGAAATAAGAGGACAAGAGTATGGCACAGGTAGGAATTGTAATGGGCAGTGATTCGGATATGCCGGTGATGGCAAAGGCCGCGGACATTCTGGACAAGTTGGGTATCAGTTATGAGATGACAATACTTTCGGCACACAGAGAGCCGGAGGAGTTTTTTGCGTATGCCAAAGGAGCCGAGGGGAAAGGGTTTAAAGTGATCATTGCCGGAGCAGGCATGGCGGCGCATCTGCCGGGTATGTGTGCGGCAATCTTCCCGATGCCGGTAATCGGAATTCCGATGCACACGACTTCACTCGGCGGCAGAGATTCCCTGTACTCCATCGTACAGATGCCCTCCGGGATCCCGGTGGCCACAGTGGCGATAAACGGCGGCGCCAATGCGGGACTTCTGGCGGCAAAGATTCTTGCCACTTCCGACGAGGCATTATTGCAGAAGTTAAAAGATTACAGTGAGAACATGAAAAAAGAAGTGCAGGCGAAGGATGCAAAGCTGCAGGAAGTCGGATATAAAAATTACACGAAATAACGAATGCGGAACTGAAATAAGTAGGAGATTAGCGATGGATTACAAGAAAGCAGGCGTAGATATCGAAGCGGGTTACAAGTCAGTGGAGCTGATGAAACAATATGTGAAAAAGACAATGCGGCCGGAAGCGTTAGGCGGGCTGGGCGGTTTTTCAGGCGCTTTTTCCATGGAGCGTTTTAAGGAAATGGAAAAACCGACACTCGTGTCAGGAACAGACGGTGTGGGTACGAAGCTAAAACTGGCTTTTGTGCTGGACAAACATGATACGATCGGGATAGATTGTGTGGCTATGTGTGTCAACGATATCGCCTGCGCCGGAGGAGAACCGCTGTTTTTCCTGGATTATATCGCCTGCGGGAAAAACTTTCCGGAGAAAATCGCATCTATAGTAAAAGGAGTGGCGGAGGGCTGTGTGCAGTCGGAAGCCGCGCTGATCGGCGGAGAGACGGCGGAGCATCCGGATCTGATGCCGGAGGATGAATATGATCTGGCGGGTTTTGCGGTGGGCATCGTGGATGAGAAGGATATGATCACCGGTGCGGATATCGCACCCGGGGATGTGCTGATCGGCATTGCAAGTTCCGGCGTCCATTCCAACGGTTTTTCCCTTGTGCGGAAAGTATTTGACATGACGGCGGAGAGCCTGAATACTTACTATGATGAACTGGGTATGACATTGGGGGAGGCGCTTCTTGCACCCACCAGAATTTATGTGAAAGCACTGAAAGCCGTAAAAGCGGCGGGCGTGCGCATCAAAGGATGCAGCCACATTACGGGCGGCGGATTTTATGAGAATATACCGAGAATGCTGCCGGATGGCGTCTGCGCTGTGATCAGGAAAGACAGTTATGAGATACCGCCTGTATTTAAGCTGTTACAGGAAAAAGGCTGCATAGAAGAAAAAATGATGTATAATACTTATAATATGGGACTCGGTATGGTGCTTGCGGTGGATGCGGCGGATGCGGAAAAGACTATGGCGGCATTGAAAGAAGCCGGTGAGAAGGCTTATATCACAGGCAGTGTGAAAGCCGGAGAAAAGGGAGTGGAGTTATGTTGAGAGTAATCATCTGTGTTTCCGGCGGCGGCACAAATCTGCAGGCGATCATCGATGCGAAAGCGGCAGGAAAACTGGAAAACGCAGAACTTGTCCGTGTCATCAGCAATAAAAAGGGTGCCTACGCTTTAGAACGTGCCGAAAAAGCGGGGATAGAAAGCGTCTGTGTATCTCCGAAAGATTTTCCGGACAGGGAAGCATTCCATGAAGCACTTTTGAAGACTGTGGAAGAGGCGGCGCCTGACCTGATCGTACTGGCGGGTTTTCTGGTGGTTCTGCCAAAGGAGATGATCTCCCGTTACAGAAACCGGATCATCAATATCCATCCGTCTTTAATCCCGTCTTTTTGCGGGAACGGTTACTATGGCCTGAAAGTGCATGAGGCGGCTCTTGCCAGAGGCGTTAAAGTGACGGGAGCCACGGTTCATTTCGTAGATGAAGGAACCGATACCGGCCCTATTATCATACAAAAACCGGTCGCGGTGCAGGAGGGTGATACACCTGAAATTTTGCAACGCCGGGTCATGGAAGAAGCGGAATGGATTCTTTTGCCGGAAGTGATCAGACTTATCGCAGCCGGGCGGATACATGTTACAGAAGGCAGAGTTTATATAAAATAACAGGAGAGAAGACCATGAACATTTTAATAGTCGGCAGCGGCGGCCGCGAACATGCCATTGCACTGAGCGTTTCCAAAAGTCCGCGCGCAGAAAAAATTTACTGTGCGCCGGGTAATGCGGGTATTTCAGCAGTAGCCGAGTGTGTCCCGATCGGCGCCATGGAGTTTGAAAAGCTGGTATCCTTTGCAAAGGAAAAAGCAATCGATCTGGTGATCGTAGGTATGGATGACCCGTTGGTGGGCGGTCTGGTGGACGAGCTGGAGGCGGAGGGAATCCGCACATTCGGTCCTCGGAAAAATGCAGCGATCTTGGAGGGCAGCAAAGCTTTCTCGAAAGACCTGATGAAAAAGTACGGCATTCCCACAGCGGCTTACGAGACCTTTGATGATGCCGAAAAGGCATTGGAATATTTAAAGACGGCAGATTTCCCGATCGTATTAAAGGCGGACGGCCTGGCACTCGGAAAAGGCGTACTGATCTGCAATACACTTAAAGAGGCACAGGACGGCGTAAAGACTATCATGGAAGATAAGAAGTTTGGGGATGCCGGCAATCGTATGGTCATTGAGGAATTTATGACAGGCAGAGAAGTCTCGGTATTGTCTTTTGTGGATGGAAAGACGATCAAAATCATGTCTTCGGCACAGGATCATAAGCGGGCAGGAGATGGCGATACAGGGTTAAATACCGGCGGTATGGGCACGTTTTCTCCCAGCCCCTTCTATACAAAAGAGATTGACGAGTACTGCAGAGAACATATATATCAGGCAACAGTGGATGCCATGGCGAAAGAAGGAAGACCGTTCAAGGGCGTTATCTTTTTTGGACTGATGCTTACGGAAAAAGGCCCGAAAGTGCTGGAATATAATGCGAGATTCGGAGATCCAGAAGCGCAGGTGGTGCTGCCGAGAATGAAAAATGATATTCTGGAAGTGATGGAAGCCTGTATAGAGGGAAAACTGGATGAGGTTGATCTGGCTTTTGAGGACAATGCGGCAGTCTGTGTTATACTTGCTTCCGAGGGCTACCCGCTTCACTACGAAAAAGGGTTTGCCGTCTCCGGTCTGGAACGCTTTGAAAAGGAGCAGGGTTCCCGGGACGCGGAGGAGGGATACTATTGCTTCCATGCCGGCACGAAGTTTGATGAAAACGGAACCCTTGTCACAAACGGCGGCAGGGTGCTTGGCGTTACGGCGAAGGGACCCGATCTGAAGCAGGCGAGAGAAAATGCATATAAAGCCACGGAATGGGTTCAGTTTGAAAACAAGTATATGCGGCATGATATCGGCAACACTATTATTGATCTTTGAGCATTGGTCAGTAATTTATAAAAGAAGATAAAAAGTTAAAGAGAGGTCTTACATGAACAGGAAAAAAATTGTAAAAAGTACTATTTTAACAGTTCTATGCATGGTGGGAATGCTGTATTTTAACAGTTCTGTGAGCAGGGCTTACTGGGTAGTGGTGAAGAGCAACAATACAAACGTGCGCAATGCGGCCAGTACCGACAGTGAGGTAATGACTGCGGTGAATGCGGGGGACAGGCTTGACGTGGTCAGTGAGGAACAGGGCAGTGATGGAAATACCTGGTATAAAGTGGCCATCAACAATGTGTCGGGCTATGTGCGTTCGGATACCGTACAGAAAGAATCCGAGGAGAGTGCGGCGTTAGAGGCAAATGCTGCGGCCGCAGTAGAACCGGTGACACCGACAGCATCTTCCAGCGTGGAATCCATGCAGTCTCAGGGTGCGACAGTAAAGAAGGATGATGTCAATGTGCGTTCTGATGCTTCCACTAACGGAAGTGTGGTGGCAAAGCTGCAGAGCGGCGCGGCGGTGACTCTTACAGGTACCACTCAGGACGGCAGTGGAAAGACATGGTATCAGGTGAACTTCATCAACAACGGCTCTAACGTAACGGGCTTTATCAGAGAAGATTTTGTAGAACTCGGGGAGGTTGTAGAACCGACACCTGCTGCAGAGACACCGGAAGAAGAGCCCGTGGATGATGAACTTGCAGCGATGTATGACGATATGCCGTATGAGGGTGAGACAACAGTAAATGATGATTATGAACTGTTCTATGAGCTGAATACGGAAGGGACGGACTATTTTTGGTATGTTCATGACAATATTGCCGAGAAGCGGTATAAACTGGAACAGCTTATGCAGGCTGAGGAAATGAATACGCAGATTATAGAGACAAAGGACAAGGAAATCGGCAGGATGAAGATGGCCGTGATCGTTCTTGCGGTATTTCTGGTGTTGGCACTTGCAGCGGCAGGGTTCTTCGGCTTTAAATATTTTGATCTGAGGGACGATGATGACGATGACGACGATGATGATGACGACGATGATTTTCAGGAAGCGCCTCCCGTGAGAAGAAAGGTGAGAACGGAACAGAGTTCGTCTGCCGGCAGGGAGAGGGCAGCAAGAGCACCACAGGCGGGTGCGCAGCGAAGACCTGCGGCGGGAAGTCAGAGAAAACCGGAGACGGAAAGCCGGACGGCACAGGGAAAACCCCAGGCGAGAAGAACGGAAACGGAAAGTGTAAGAAGACCGGCATCATCCGGGACAAGAAGCACACAGTCCTCCGGACAGGTAAGAAGACCGGTATCTCAGGCGGAAAGCACACCGCCTGTGCGCAAAACGACCAGAACAGACGTGGAATGGAAATCCAAGAATTTCCTGGCGGATGATGACGATGATTATTCGTTCATAAATATGGATGAAGACGTATAAAAATAATAAGTACAGGGAATTTTTGTTCCCTATAAGAGGCGGCCGGCGATTTGTCGGCTGCGAAATTTTGGATATGGAACTAAAAACAGCAGATGCTCGGTAAAAGTGTGTCGGAAGAGCATCTACGGAACTAAAAACAGCAGATATTCGGATATCTACGGAACTAAAAACAGTAGATGCTCGTACGACGCACAGCTTCATTTACGGATGTTGTACTTCAAACAGCCGTAAATGTAAGCTCGGTAAAAGTGTGTCGGAAGAGCATCTACGGAACTAAAATAGGAGGAGCATAATGCAGTCACCCTATACGGAGAAAGCAAAATCGGTTTTGCAGCGGGCGGCCAAGGCGGCGCGCAGATCGGGGCAGGGATATATCGGAACCGAGCATATACTGCTTGGACTTTATCGGGAAGAAAACAGTGTGGCATCGAGAGTACTTGAGGAAAACGGGCTGGACGAGAGCAGACTGCTGCAGCTGATACAGGATTATATTGTGCCGGAAGTCAGCGTTGTGATCAAAGAGCGGGAAAGCTACTCTCCGAAAGCAAAGATTCTGTTGGAGGAAGCGGGGAGATTAGCCGAACGGTTTTGCTCCGACCTGATCGGAACCGAACATCTTCTGCTTGCTATGATCAAAGAGAGCGATAACGTGGCTGTAAGACTCTTGACGACCATGGGATTGTCGGCGCAGAAAATATACGCCGATACTTTGTATGCCATCGGAGAGGATCCGAATTTATATAAGACAGATCTGATGAAAACCCGCGGGCAGCAGAAAAAGAAAGGCTCCACATTAGAACAGTACAGCAGAGATTTGACGGCGCTTGCGAGAGACGGGAAGTTGGACCCGGTGGTGGGCAGAGAAGCGGAGATTCAGAGAATGATCCAGATCATCAGCCGCCGCACGAAAAACAACCCCTGTCTGATCGGGGAGCCGGGCGTCGGCAAGACCGCAGTGGTGGAAGGGCTGGCACAGCGGATCGTGTCGGGGAATGTGCCTTTCACCGTGCAGGATAAGCGGGTACTGGTATTGGATCTGTCCGGCATGGTGGCGGGCAGCAAATACCGCGGTGAGTTTGAGGAGAGGATTAAAAAGGTCATAGCGGAGGTCATTGCAAACGGCAATGTGATCCTGTTTTTGGATGAGCTGCATACATTGATCGGCGCAGGAGGTGCGGAGGGTGCCATTGATGCGTCCAACATTTTGAAACCCTCTCTTGCAAGAGGGGAGATTCAGTTGATCGGCGCCACAACGATAGAGGAATACAGAAAATATGTGGAGCGGGATGCAGCGCTTGAGAGGCGTTTTCAGCCTGTGACGGTGGAGGAGCCTACAGAAGAAGAGGCCATTGCCATTTTGGAGGGAATCGCATCAAAATATGAAGAGCACCATCGTGTGACGATTCAAAAGGAAGCGCTAAAGGCAGCAGTGCGCCTGTCCAGCCGCTATATTAACGACAGAAGACTGCCGGATAAGGCCATTGACCTGATTGATGAGGCATCTTCGGCGGCCAGACTGAAGATCATGAAGACACCGGAGAAGCTCTATGAGCTGGAAGCCCAGATCAAGGAACTTGATATCAAGATTGAGCGTTCCATCCGGTTTGAGGCATATCTGCAGGCCAGTGAACAGAAAAAAGAGCAGGATGAACTGGTAAAGAAATACAACCGCCTGAAAGAGAAGGTGGAGCGGGAGCGGATGGAAAAGAGCTATGTGGTGACAGAGGAGGATATCGCTGTCGTTACTTCCATGTGGACGAAGATCCCGCTGCAGAAGTTAGAGGAAAAAGAGAGCGAAAAGCTGTTAAAACTGGAATCCATTCTGCATAAGCGTGTGATCGGCCAGGAGGAAGCGGTAAATGCGGTTTCAAGAGCGATGCGCAGAGGCAGAGTGGGGCTGCAGGATCCGAACAGACCGATCGCGTCATTTTTGTTCCTCGGACCTACCGGTGTGGGAAAGACGGAGCTCAGCAAAGCGCTTGCGGAAGCGATGTTCGGCTCGGAAAATTCTCTGATCCGGGTGGATATGTCGGAATATATGGAAGGACATTCGGTGTCCAAGATGATCGGCTCTCCTCCCGGCTATGTGGGCTTTGACGAGGGTGGCCAGCTGAGTGAGAAAGTGCGCAGAAATCCCTATTCTGTTGTGTTGTTTGATGAGATTGAGAAGGCGCATCCGGATGTGTTTAATATTTTACTGCAGGTGCTGGATGACGGGCACATTACCGATTCCAAAGGGCGGAAAGTAAGTTTTAAAAACACGATACTGATCATGACATCCAATGTGGGGGCAAAGCGGATCGTGGAGCCGAAAAATCTGGGCTTTTCTTCGAGAACCTCCAAAGAGCAGGATTATGAGACGATGAAGAAAAATGTCATGGAGGAAGTGAAAAAACTCTTTAAGCCGGAATTTATCAACAGAGTGGATGAAATCATGGTATTCCATCAGCTCGATAAAGGCAATATGAGAGAAATTGTGACACTGTTGTCAGAAAATCTGATTCGGCGCAGTAAAAAACAGATGAATATTACCTTAAAGATCACACCGGCATTAAAAAATCATCTGGTGGAGAAATATACGGATCTGAAGATGGGGGCAAGACCCCTTAGACGTGCGATTCAGACTGTGGTGGAAGATGCGCTGGCGGAGGAGATTCTGGCCGACAGGGTAAAGGGCGGCGATACCGTATCGGCCGGCTGGAAAGAGGGAAAAATAACATTCACAGTTCGAAGCTAAAGTCCCGCACTGCGGATATGGAAAGGATATATATGGCAAAAGGAAAGCAGACTACCGTATTCTTCTGTCAGGAATGCGGATATGAGTCCGGCAAGTGGCTGGGACAGTGTCCCGGCTGTAAACAGTGGAATACTTTTGTGGAGGAGAGCGTGAGGCCTGCTTCCGTACCGGGAATGGGGAGCGGAAGGGCCTCCTTTTCCCGTGCGGTGAAACCTGTGATGCTGCGGGAAATTGAGAGCGGCGGCGAGGAGCGGTTCCAGACCCATATGGAAGAGCTGGACCGCGTGCTGGGCGGCGGTATTGTAAAAGGGTCTCTGGTGCTTGTGGGCGGCGACCCGGGTATCGGAAAATCCACACTGCTTTTGCAGGTCTGCCGGTATCTGGCGGCGGATGAGAGAAAAGTACTCTACATATCCGGAGAGGAATCACTGCAGCAGATCAAGCTGCGGGCAGAGAGACTGGGCGAGTTTTCGGACTGTCTGTCGCTACTGTGTGAGACCAATCTGGATACGGTGGAGGAAGCGGTAAAAAAGGCGGATTCCTCCGTGGTGGTCATTGATTCCATCCAGACGATGTACTGTGAGCAGGTCAGTTCTGCGCCGGGCAGCGTCTCACAGGTGAGGGAGACCTGCGGGAGACTTTTACAGTTGGCCAAAGGGCTTGATATTTCTATTTTTCTGGTAGGGCATGTGACAAAGGAAGGTACGGTGGCGGGTCCGAGAGTGCTGGAGCATATGGTAGATACGGTGCTCTATTTTGAAGGGGACAGATATGCCTCTTACCGTATTCTGCGCAGTGTGAAAAACAGGTTCGGTTCCACCAATGAGATCGGCGTGTTTGAGATGCGGCAGGACGGACTGGCGGAGGTGAAAAATCCTTCGGAATTTATGCTTTCCGGCAGACCGGAGGGCGCGAACGGTTCGGTGGTCGTCTGTTCCAGCCAGGGGACAAGACCGATCATGCTGGAAGTGCAGGCGCTTGTGTGCCGGACGAATTTCGGCTTTCCGAAGAGACAGGCCACGGGCACTGATTTTAACAGGATCAATCTGTTGATGGCAGTGTTGGAAAAAAGACTGCAGATGCAGATCGGGGACTGCGACGCCTATGTGAATGTGGCGGGCGGCATTAAAGTGCAGGAACCGGCCATTGATCTGGGCATTGTGATGGCCATTGCCTCGAGTTTTAAAAACAGGGCGATTCCGGAGGATGTGGTGGTTTTTGGAGAGGTGGGCTTAAGCGGTGAAGTGCGCGCCGTGAGCATGGCGCAGTCCAGGGTGCAGGAAGCGAAAAAGCTCGGGTTTGCCACCGTGATCCTGCCGGAGAGCAACAGGCAGGCGTGTCTTGAGATATCAGGCATTAAACTGGTCGGAGTGCGGAACGTACAGGAAGCGATTGAGTTTATTTAGGAGTTACTATGAAAAAACTGCTTGTCTATTTAAAAGATTATAAGAAAGAATCGGTGCTGGGGCCTTTGTTTAAGCTGTTGGAGGCTTCTTTTGAGCTGTTTGTGCCGCTTGTGATCGCCAAGATCGTAGACACCGGCATCAGCGGAAAGGACTATTCGTACATCTGGAAGATGGGAGGCGTACTGCTTTTGCTTGCTGTCATCGGGCTTGTCTGTTCCGTGACGGCACAGTATTTCGCAGCAAAGGCGGCGACGGGTTTTGCGACAAGCTTACGGCATTCGCTGTTTGAGCATATTCAGTCTTTATCTTATACGGAGATGGATAAGCTGGGGACGGCGGCGATGATCACAAGAATGACCAGCGATATCAATCAGGTGCAGTCCGGCGTCAATCTGGTGCTGCGTCTGTTTTTGCGTTCGCCGTTTATTGTGTTCGGCGCAATGATCATGGCATTTACGATCGATGTGAAAGCAGCACTTATTTTTGTTGTGACGATACCTCTTCTTTCCGTGGTGGTATTCGGCATCATGTTGATCAGCATACCCCTCTATAAAAAGGTGCAGGCGGGTCTGGATAAGGTGCTTGGCAGGACAAGGGAAAATCTCACCGGCGTAAGGGTGATCCGCGCATTTAACAGGGAAGAGGAAGAGACGGAAAGTTTTACCGAAGAAAACGAGGCATTGACAAAGTTGCAGATGTTTGTGGGACGGTTTTCCGCCTGCATGAATCCGGTAACTTATGTGATCGTAAACTGTGCGACGATCGTGCTGATCTGGACAGGGGCGGTGCGGGTAGATACCGGTATTCTGACCCAGGGGCAGGTGATCGCGCTTGTGAATTATATGTCCCAGATACTGGTGGAGTTAGTGAAACTGGCTAATCTGATCATCACCGTGACAAAGGCTTTTGCCTGCGCGGGCAGGATTGCAGGCGTACTTGAGTTAAAGAGTTCTCTGGCGGATGAAGAGAAGGAGACTGAAGCGGAGGAAAACGGCGCCTATATTCAGTTCAGACATGTGAACTTTTCCTATCAGGATGCCGGAGCAGATGCGCTGACGGATATTGATTTTACTGTGAAAAAAGGGCAGACTGTGGGTATTATCGGCGGCACCGGTTCCGGTAAGACGACATTGGTGCATCTGCTGCCCAGATTTTATGATGTGACAGACGGGGAAGTGCTGATAGACGGAAAAAATGTCAGGAATTATCCTTTGAAAGGGCTTCGGGCAAAAATCGGTATTGTGATGCAGAAGGCCGTGCTGTTTCACGGTTCTGTGCGGGAAAATCTGCGCTGGGGTATCGCGGATGAAGAAAGTGTGCCGGAGGAAGATGCACGGATGTGGGAAGCTCTCGAAATTGCCCAGGCAAAAGAGTTTGTGGAGAAGAAAGAGGGCGGCCTTGATTTTGAGATCGAGCAGGGCGGCAAAAATCTATCCGGCGGGCAGCGTCAGCGTATGACGATAGCGCGGGCGGTAGTGCGCAGACCGGATATTCTGATTCTGGATGACAGTGCTTCGGCGCTTGATTTTGCGACAGATGCGGCGCTGCGCAAGGCGATCAAAAATGCTTCGGCGGATATGACGGTCTTTATCGTTTCCCAGCGGGCGGCCTCCATTATGTATGCGGACAAGATACTGGTGCTGGAGGACGGAAAGATCGCGGGGCAGGGCACCCACGAGGAGCTGCTTGCCTCCTGCGAAGTATATCAGGAGATCTATTATTCGCAGTTTGAGAAGTGACAGATCAGCCATCGGCCAATTAATATATTGCCGGAGAAAATGTATATGCTGGTGACTTATGAATGGCATGGCTGATCTGTTATGTTTGATAAGGAGTAGATGACAGATATGAAAGAAAGTAAAAAAAGCACGTTGAGAAAGGTGTTGAATCATATCAGCAGCTACAGGTGGATTCTTGTGCTGTCTGTTTTACTGGCGGCGGCAACAGTTGCGCTCACGCTGTATTTTCCGATTCTTTCCGGCAGGGCCATCGACTGTATCATAGGGCCGGATTACGTGGACTTTGCGGTGCTTACGGCGATAGCAAAGAGAATGGTCATAGTAGTTTTGCTGACCGCCGTCACGCAGTGGTTGATGAATGTCTGCAATAACCAGATTACTTATCAGGTAATCCGGGACGTGCGGGAAGAGGCTTTTGAAAAAATTCAGATTCTTCCGTTAAAATATATCGACGGGCATTCTTACGGGGATATTGTGAGCCGGATCATTGCAGATGTGGATCAGTTTGCGGATGGTCTGCTGATGGGCTTTACTCAGCTTTTTACCGGTGTCATTACCATTATCGGAACGCTTGGATTTATGCTGTCTATCAATGTGTCGATCACATTGCTTGTAGTAATACTGACACCATTGTCATTATTTGTGGCAAAGTTTATTGCGACAAGAACCCATGACATGTTCCTGTTGCAGTCAAAGACAAGAGGGGAACAGACGGCATTGATCGATGAGATGATCGGAAATCAGAAAGTAGTGCAGGCGTATGGGCAGGAGGAAAAGGTGCTTCGACGGTTTGACGAGGTGGGCGGCAGACTGGAGAAATGTTCCCTGCGCGCCATCTTCTTTTCCTCTTTGACAAATCCCTGCACCAGATTTGTCAACAATATGGTCTATGCGGGCGTGGCGATTCTCGGCGCCTGTCTTGCGATAAACGGCGGAAGCGCTGCGGGTTTTCTTGCCTTTTTCGGCGGCGCGGTGACAGTGGGCGAATTGTCCTGCCTGCTCAGCTACGCAAACCAGTATACGAAGCCTTTCAACGAAATCTCGGGCGTCATCACAGAGCTGCAGAATGCGCTTGCCTGTGCGTCCCGTATTTTTGAACTGATCGAAGAAGAGCCGCAGACACCGGAACCGGAACATCCGGTAAAGGTGGAGCATTTTGACGGCAGTGTATCTTTGGAACATGTATATTTCTCATATGTACCGGACCAGCATTTGATCGAGGATTTTAATCTGCAGGTGAAAAAGGGCGAGCGGGTGGCCATCGTAGGGCCTACGGGCTGCGGCAAGACGACGCTCATCAATCTGCTCATGCGTTTCTATGATGTGAACAGCGGAAAGATCAGTGTATCCGGCACGGATATTATGGAGATGAACCGCGCCAATCTGCGGGACGGGTATGGCATGGTGCTGCAGGAAACCTGGTTAAAAACCGGAACGATCAGAGAAAATATTGCGATGGCGAGAGAAGACGCCAGTGAGGAAGAAGTGATCGAAGCTGCGAAAGCGGCTCATGCCCACAGCTTTATCAAAAGACTTCCGAACGGATATGACACGGTTGTCAGTGAAGACGGGGATTCCCTCTCTCAGGGACAAAAACAGCTTCTTTGTATTGCGAGAGTGATGTTGGCGCTGCCGCCGATGTTAATATTGGATGAGGCGACTTCCTCCATTGATACAAGAACAGAGTTAAAGATACAGAATGCTTTCGCGAGAATGATGCAGGACAGGACCAGCTTTATTGTCGCTCACAGACTTTCAACCATTAAGGAAGCGGATATCATTCTTGTGATGAAAGACGGGAATATTATCGAGCAGGGCAGTCACAGCGAACTGCTTGCGAAAGGCGGATTCTATGCAAACCTCTATAACAGTCAGTTTGCGAGGTAGGGGGTTTTTGCGGGGATGATGGAAAGGTTTAAGCTGTTGGACAGACCGCTTACAGATGAAGAAGTAGAAGAATTTAGGATAGAATAACTGGAAATGGCAGTCGAAAGAGCAGGGATTTAAGAACGTCCCTGCTTTTTTTATATAAGAATGTTACAAACAGGTGAAAAATTGGAATAAATATATGTAGGGATTTTTTTGGGGTTAAATGTCAAAAGGTAGTGAAATTTGTTGATGACTTTTGGCATGATTTATTGTGGATAATTAAAAGTTATCCATCAAAACTAACTAAATTTAAAACTCTACAAGTACTTTTATCTCAATTTCTATCAAAATACTAGCAAGGGCAGATGAAATTATGAATGAAAATGGTTTAGTAAGCATTATTATTCCAACATATAACAGAGCATTATGCTATATTGCAAAAGCAATTCAAAGTATCACAGAGCAAACATATAAAAATTATGAAATTATTGTTGTTGATGATAATATATACGGTTCAAATTATGCACGAAAAATCAGAGAATATTGTGTAAAAAACAATTTTATATATCTTACAACAAAGGGCAGGGAGGGCGCGAACACTGCACGAAATATTGGTGCACGTTATGCGAAAGGAATTTATTTAACTTTCTTAGATGATGATGATTTCTGGTTAAAAAACAAATTAGAAATGCAATTAAAATATTTTAATGATAATGTAGGTATGGTTTATTCTAATGGTTATGTGTTTACATCAAATTCAAAACATTTATATACAAAACCGGAATGTTTTGTAACAGAAGGAAACCTATATAAATTGTTTCTCTATAACTATATTGGGCCGACGGTTACAGCCATAATTAAAAGAGATTGCTTTTTTGATGTGGGAATGTTTGACGAAGATCTTCCCGCTAAACAAGATTATGATTTATGGATAAGAATAGTAAAAAAGTATAAAGCAGTGGGAATTAATCAACCATTATTTGTATATACAAGACATGACTCAAATCAAATAACAAAAAAAAATGATTTGATTTTAGAGGGATATAACAAGATTTATAAAAAATATGAAAGTTATTTAAAAAACGATTTTATTATTAATTTCTTTTTTTATTTAAAAATTGCAAAAATATATAAAAATCAGAAAAACTTTCTTAAATATTATAAATGTATTTTCACAGCATGTTCAAATATGAGATTAGAAAATTTGAAAATAATATTTTAAAGATTAAAACAATCATTCAATACAGACTATAAGTATAAAAGCAAAATGACAAATCACTTTTATTGAAACAAAGGAGAATTTCTATAATGAATAATATTCATGAGATATTAGGAAAAACAATTGGGGTTATTTATACTTTTGAGGGAGAAGATGCTTTGGGTTTTGAGCATTATCATATTTGGCAAAGCGATATAATATCACAATGGCTATTAGCTATTCAAGAACTTAAATGTAGACCGTTGATATTAGATGTAAGAACCTTTGTAGATAAAGCTATTTCAAACACCCTGCCCACTATAGACTATGTTTTAAATTTGAATTGCGGTGGTTGTGAATTATCTCCAATGGCATTGGTTCCTTCCGTTTGTGGTTTTTTTCATATTCCATGTATTCCTTGTAATTCAACAGCTATATTAGCCGGTGAAAATAAACTAATGTCAAATTTACTTGCCCAAGCAACAGGAATTCAGGTTCCTAAAAGTTTGAATTCTGAAATTCCTGGGGGGATTTTTCGCCCTTTAAATTTAGGAAGTAGTATGGGCGTAAAAAGGAATTTTTCCAGTCAGATTAAGGGACTTTATCAAGAATTTATCCAAGGCTATGATATTACAACTCCTATTGTATATAACCCCGCCATACATAAAATGGACATAATGCCAACGGTCCTATATATTGGCGAAACTGATGATGTTGAATGGTATCTTGGTGAGGAAAACAAAAATCTCAGAAGTGGTTTCATAAGAAAGACTATTTACAATCTGAGTGAAGAAGTACGTGAAAAATATCTAAATTTGGTTCAAAACTTATCTATCAACACATTTTGCCGTATCGACGCCAGAATTAAGTGCAATTCGCCGAGTGACTTAAGGCAATTGCTAACAAAACCTCTTCAATTAAAAGACATTTATTTCATTGAAATTAATCCGATGCCTACAGTGTGGATTAATAATGCATTTTCACATTCATTTTCAGAAATACAACAAACCGACCACTTCTTTACGTATATAAAAGAATTGGAACATATAGTACCTCAAACCACTTTACACAATTTTTTATTAAGCAGTTCCATGTTGGCAATTTCTACAACCATGTAAAGAGGTAAAACGGATTTAATCCTGTTCTTTCAATAAATTCCTTTCTTCGTCCTGTAGTCTCAATAACTTGGGCGGGTAGATGGCATTGACTTTTTATGTTACATTCGGGCAGCTTTTTTTCAACATAGTCAAGTTGTTTTAAAAGCTGTCCCGTGCCTAATGCATTGCTGGCCAATCCGGCATTAAACAACTTAATAATATCATACTGTTGAAGAAGTTCTTTTCCCCAATTCCTCTCTATTTTTAATGAAATAACGAGTAAATTCATTATATATCTGGCCGAAATAAAAGGTAATTGCTCATTGCGTACCATACCGTCAAATATTTGTTTAACTATATAGTTTATGTTGGAAAACTCAACACGCTCTCCATAATAAACTTTTGTTATCAGTTTATTACATAAAATTGCAAAATACTGAACCTGTCTATCTATTGAATTAGCATACTCAAGACCTTTATCAAACAATTCCAATGCATGATCAGGTTTTGCGGACATCATATATGCTATACCAACATTATTATAAATATGCGACATACCCACCAATCCAGGGACATCACTTATTGCTTCACCTAGCATTTCCGAAAATTGTTGTGCATATATATTTCCATCATCAAATTGGCGCACTAAGATATTATTTTTACAATATATGGCATTGTCAGCCATATTATTTTGCATGAATATCTTATACGCCTGTTCAAGCATTTGATTTTGCTCTCTAAGTGACTTGTTTTCAAAAAAATATGCATATTTAAAAACATATGCCAATAAGAGCTCATTATCAAGTTCTTTTGCAATATTATAGGCATCAAGCATATCTGTGTTTCCAGAATCATTACAAAATACTCTGTATAATTTTGCTATACATAGAAAATTCTTCCTGAGAATATTTTTGCTTTCCGAAGGCTCCGTGTTCTTTTCCAACTGAGCAATGCATTCGTTTAAATAACTTTTTATTTCTGCTTTTTCATCACACAACAAATTGGCTCGATATTTTAATAATCGAGGCGCGTATAATTTGACAATAGAATTCTCTGACCATTCTTTATTTAATAGAATATCATGTTTCGTTTTAGAACAGGTACTAAAACACTGTTCTGCAAAGGAATTTATAAAATTATCAATATTTTCGGCACCAACATTGACTATCTTATAGATTTCGCTCTGCCCATTATTCCTTATAAATTTCACACGAGTTCCATCCGGACATTCACTTAGCAATTCTTTCGCTCTTTCAAAATCGTTATCTTTTAGTAAAATTATAATTGTTGGTGACAAAAAACTGTCCTTATGTAGGTTTATCAATTTAGTAATGTACTTTTTTAATATTTTTCCTTCTTGGACAATAATGGGATCTATTACTTCTGGCCCCGCTGCTTGATGCACTTGAGCCCCAAATAACTTATTTAATGCTACAACGATTTCAATAAGTCCAATAGGGCTAAGTCCATCAAATCCAATTTTAATCATATCTGCAATTGAAGGAATTTTTTGTTCAATCCAACTATAAATTTTATAGATGCGGCTTTGAGCAAGTGCATCTGTGTCTATATAGTTACTTTTTCCTTTGTAAGACTTAAAATAATCCAAGCCTCTTCCAACTGCAAATTTCTGCTCAACTACATAGATTGTAAATTTACTGTTATCTTCTCTAAAAAAAGACTTTATGTCTTCCATATTATATCTCCGGTATTTTATTTGATGGAAATCCAACATAGTTCTCTGCCCGAATAAGTTTTTATTAAACTTAACAGATAACTTTTAATTATCTATAAAATTATTACCCGGGTAATATATACTGAAAATCACCCTGGCCTCAGCAGCAAATAAGATCAGTCTTAGATTGATAAATAAGAAATGAGCACCCAAAATATTAATTAAGCGCAATTAATCGATCAGTAATAAATCTATACTACAACAACACGGCGAAACACATACCTACCTGCATTTCAAAATCCAATGGCATAATCCACAAATTCAATGTACGATATTCCAAGAACTAAACACAAACAAAGGAGACTATATTATGGATAATCTACAAACGTACATTGAAAATTACCTGGGCTATTGTTCTGCTCAAAAATGTCTGGATGAAAAAACACTAAAAGCATATCGGATTGATCTGAAACAGTTTGCCGGGCAAGTTTCCACAAACAACATTGCAGAAATCAACTCTCCCGAATTAGAAAAATATATAGCCGGGCTTCACCGGCAATATAAACCCAAAACGGCAAAACGTAAAATTGCTTCATTGAAAGCATTCTTCCATTATCTGGAATATAAGGATGTCCTTGAACAAAATCCCTTTACTAAAATACGGGTGCGCTTCCGGGAACCTGTAATCCTGCCGAAGACGATACCGCTGCATACAGTTGAAAAGTTCCTATCTGCAATATATAAGCAATATCAAAACGCTGATACTCCATATCAGAAACGGAACGCTTTGCGTGATGCCGCAGTTGCAGAATTATTATTTGCTACCGGCATGAGAATTTCTGAACTTTGTAATTTGAAGATCAATGATGTAAACTTATATGATGGTATTATTCTTGTCTATGGAAAAGGAGATAAGGAACGGCGCCTTCAGATCGGAAATGAAGCTGTGCTCGGAATTTTAAAAGAATACAAAGATAATTTTTATCGGGAGATGCAATCCTGTAATCACTTTTTTGCAAATCAGTCCGGGGACGCTTTATCTGATCAGGCAGTACGCAGAATGATAAATAAATATACTGCGGTAGCCGCAATCGAACTGCATATAACGCCGCACATGTTCAGGCATACTTTTGCAACAAGTCTTTTAGAGGCAGATGTTGATATACGCTATATCCAGAAAATGTTAGGACACAGTTCCATTAATATAACAGAAATATATACGCATGTTACAACGGCAAAACAGAGAGATATCCTTATTACAAAGCATCCACGGAATAATTTTCATATATGATTTATGGAGACGGGCTTGTTATTGCACGGATGTTGTTCGGTGAAAAGCTTCCGCTGTATCATCAGAATTATACTCAATTTGGCGTTGATGAAAGAATAACAATTATTGACGAGAAATGTAAATGAAAATATAATTTTGTTTAAACAAGATATCTGTTCAATCAGAATAAAGACTATGAAGGAAAATCCGGAAGGTAGAAATTCTGGAAGAATTAAAATAAAGAAAGGAATATGTTGTTTTGCGTTTATAAGCATCATACAAGGTAAAAATGATGGAAAAAGAAAACTTTAAAGCTTATATATTATATGGCATCAATGGAAAAACCACTTTTAATGAGTGTATTAAAAATGGGGTATTAATTATATTTATATCGCTACTATTATTTGTTACTATTGGAAGAAATAATAAGATATTTCTAGTTTTAGGTATATTACCGATTTTTGTTTATTTTATCGCTACACTTAAGTTAAGTAAAAAAGGACAAAAAATTGAAGGTGTATTTTATCTGCTTCATAGTGGTATTTCTTTAGTATGTTTCTCCTACATATTTGCGTTGGCAAGTATAGAAATAGTATATGATTTGTTTGGTGGAAGTGACAGGATCACTATAATAGGGGTAATAGTAATAGGTTATATTGCAGTTATTTTCCTATGCAAATATATAATCAGGAAACTGATTGAAGAAAATGCCTATGGTGGTAATTCTAAAAAATTAATGGGGGGACTTTTTTTTACTACATTTGGAGTGTTGGGAATAAGCACAGGCAAGATTTTTTTACAAGGAATGGATGATAGAAGTGCAAGAGAATTAGTATGTATTCTTTCTCTGTTTTTATCATACTTATGCTTGATTGGTATATTTAATATATTTAAATATAAATATTTGATGGAGCATAAAGAGCTGTTAGAGGGATTGGATGAGGATATAAAAGAGCGCGATAGAAAAGTAAGGCAGGAGAAGAACATGAACCGAAAGAAAACAGGAGAAAACATCAAATAAAGCGGGGCGGGATATCTAACAACTGATAGAGCGATTTCTTTTTTTGAAAAATTGATTTCTGAATATAAAGAAGCGGCTTGTGATGAATAGCAGAAAGGGGAAAACTGATTTGATGATAAAGTATATTCCGCTATTGCTTTGGATTTTAGTTCTTTATTTTATGTCATGGTCTTATACGAGTTTTCGTACAGAGTCTGTACTGATTACTACGGGCAAAAATTTAAGTAAGATACTTTTTTTTATAAATTCTTCTCATGGAATTTCTATTGTAAGTATAATCATTGGATTATTTGCACATTTTAGCCTGATGATTTTTGTAGTGCTGCTTTTTTTTAACGACATTGTACAACTATATGTGGAATTAATCTTAAGGTTTTGGTGGCTGTCAGGTATTTCCTTATTAACGATAGGAGAGATAATAGAGACATATATTAAATTTAAAAGGGCGGAAACACCTAAGAAGAGAATTTCTGGGACTAATGATTATTCTGATTTGTTCAGTAGGATTTATACTTTACATTACTGCTATATTTGGCTTGGGGCTATACATATTAGTATTTCAATAACTTATTTGGCTTATAAGAGTTGATAAAGTGGGTAGTAGCGACTTCTTGTGCCGGCAACAGGATTTGGCAGTTTTGCGGTGGCAGCATGTATGCCTTAATGAAAGGAGATTCAGAATGAACAAAACGCAGATCATTAAAAAGACAGTAGGAGAAAAATTAAAAGATTACGGTTTTCGCTACTTGAAAACAGACGGGCCATGCCGGATATTTGTGCGGGAAGCGCATGGCTATAAGAGATACTATGATCCAGGGATAGATGTGGTGAAGCAGTATATCAATATTCAGGAGTCCGATTACGGGATGGGTCTGACAGTCCGCTTTGAGACGGATGCAGTAAATGGGATATCAGGTGATGATGTGAAATTTCTGAAAGAGCATAATCCCAATAGACTGAGCGCCACTAAAAGGTCAAGCTGGTACTTTTATTCGGGTGAGGAAGATTATAAAAAAGTACTGCTTTATCTGGCTGACCTTATCATAGAATATGGTCTGGATCATTTAGATCAGATGAGTATAGAGGAAGAGTTTATCCCGACCAAAGCCATGGCAGAGGAACTGTTTAAAAACCATGCGGAATTAGACCGGCAGTTTTTGAAAAAATATGAATTTAAAACAGTTGCCTACAATATGGCGGATATTGAGGAGTGGTTCTCGAAATTAAAAGAAATGATTATTTCGGTTTCGGAGAAACCATATGAAGAGGCCAAGGAGCTATTACTTGAGATGGCAGCATTTATTGGAGAGAGACATTGTGAACTTGTTGGGGCTAAATGGTTTTTTGAAGAAAATTTGAAAACGCCATACACAGAATACTCTGGGGGACGAGGCTTTCCGGCATTAAGAGATGTAGTAGGATGTTATAGATCATGTAAAAAAGGGGAGGATGTTTCTCGCTGGTTTGGACATGAAATTTTAGGATACGAAGAAGCGTATGAGAAAAAGAAATGGGGATGGCATAGTACATATTTGAGCCTTTATTCAACCACAGAGACTTTAACGAAAGAAAAGGACAGAAAAGAAAAAAGAAGAAAAGGAAGAACGCGAAGAGAGGGATTTGCTGGTGAAATCAATTTGCCAGACTAAATATTTCCAATACAGATATAGGAACGCTGATTCTGGTATATCGGAATGATCAATGGCAATCATTTGCCGATTATACAGGATATAAACAATAAGAGTATTTTCATCAGGGAGGAAAGAATGAATTATAAAAAATTGGTGGTTATAGCAGCGGTTATTATAATTGGAATGATTTTTTTATACAGAATTAGAGAGAGAACAAATGAGGAGTATGTTTCTATTTTTCTTGAAAATAGAGAAGACTTTGACTATGTTGCTGAAATGATGAAGCAGTGGCCTGACAGGAGCATAATAGATTTGGAGGATGGCATATCAAGTGAGGATCAGAAAATAGCAGATGAAATAGAAAATAATATAGAATTTTATGAGCATCTGAAGAATTTGCATGATTTGAAAGAAATTAGTGATGTTGTTAAGTGGAGTGATGAGATTGAGTTTTCTTTTAGAAAACCGCCCAAAAATTATCATGGAGGATGGTATTATTGGGAAAATACAGAAGAAGGTGGTCTTTTGAAAACAGAAGTAATAGACGAACATTGGACATTGGAAATGCTACCTAATGTGTGAAATTTTTGCTTTTACACATTAAATATATGAGATTTGTGGTTTTTGCGATTTTATGTATTGCGATGTTCCTTCAATGAACAGATTTTTCAATAACCAAAAATGGAGAAGAAATTGTAGTAAATGCAGAGGGAAGAAGGGTTTATTATGAATGCCAAGATTAAAAAAATCATCCCTATAATGTTAATTATAATATTAGTGATATGTATTTGGGCAGTGATGAAACCACAGATTTACGAGCCAAGAAAAGAACTGATAGACACTTCTATAATGGGAGAAGAAGTACCGATCAAAATAATTACCTTAAATAGAACTATGACATCAAGGGAAAATTATGAAATTGCTTATCTGCTGGGCGATAATGGTAATCTTTATGTATTATGTAATGACACAGAAAAATATTATGTTGATTTGTGGCAGCCGGAGTTCTGGAAAAACATTGGGATAGTTGATATATGTGCAGAAAAACCATGGTCATATGCAGCGGCATTAGATAAGGAAGGGAATGTTTATGTATGGAAAAAGGAGTATCTGTCAGGAGAAAGTGGAGAAACGGAAATAGAAACAAAAAAGAGAGAAGACTGGAAAATACAAAAGTTGGGAAATATTCCTAAAGTAAGTGAGATTTATGCTACACATAACCAGTTTGTCATTGTAACGGAAGAAGAAAACGTATGCATATGGTCTCCGGAAGATAATGTAAATCCGGATATGGATGACATGGAAATGATTGACATGGAAACACCGATTTTAAATATTGCTGCTTCTGAGGAAGCAGTATTTATCCTTGATGATAACCATAGTTTGTGGAGTATAGAAAATGGAATGAAAAATTTCCTTAAAGAGAATGTAAAAAGTATTACGCAAGGGTATAAGGGTCTTGCAATTCAGATGATAGATAGTGAAAATGAAATATATATATGTAATATTAGTTTGCTGCAACAAGGATATGAAACAGAAATATTTGCAGATAAATATGAAGCGGCGAAAATAGTATTCGAAGATAAAATCTCTTCAATATCAGCAAATGGCTGGATTGCAGTTGCATGTACTGATAAGCAGGAATTTTATCGATGGGGAAAGGAAAAAAATCCGCAATATTGGTATGTGACGGTTCCGTCTATGAGAGTATATGCAGAACCTGTCAAAATAGATTTAGCAGATGCGAAATATTATATGGTTATTGGAGAATGCATTGTTTACATAGATGAGCGGAATGAAGTGTTTATTTTAATATAGAATAATCTTTAATTATCTGGAAAAGAAACAGGAGAGGAGTGAAATGGTTCTTGATAAATATATGGTTTTATTTATTAAAGGATGCATTGCTGTAATTTTAATATTTGTTGTAGTGAAATTATATCGTAAAGCGAAAGAGGTATGTAAAAAGGACACAATTAATCTGGCTGTTTTTTCAAAGATATGGCTTTTCTTTGCTGCAATACTTATTGCAGGGTATCTGGTTTCAGCGTTCTTGATGGGAGGTACTGAAATCATAATTATTGATATCATATTACTTGCACTTATAGTATTTTTATGCATTTCGAGTGTTATATGTTGCCGTTGGCATATTGATAGTGATGATGAAGGAATCCGGTATTGTTCTTTTTGGGGAAAAAGCAGATATTGTTATTATGATCAAATAGAAAGAGTTGAGGTTGATGAAAAAGGTAAAGTATGTATTTATTTTAAAAATAAGGATGTGTTGAAGATAAAAATCACAAGTGAAATTCGTGATGCATATCTGATTATGCTATTAAGATGTCATGATATCAATGTTGAATATAAATATAAAATGAATGATTTTATAATGCAATTGCCACTGTTTTATCCTGTTATGCATTTGTGTTTTTTTGTAATAGCAGTTTTTTTAACTGTTTTAGAAATGAAATATATTGTCTTAGCTGGGCTGTTTTTTGGAGCTCTGGCGTTGGTTTCGCTTTATAATAGTGTGTCCGCGTTTAGAGATAAGGTAATTGTGAAAGGAAATATGATAGTTCAGACCCGATTTCTCAGAAAAACAAGAAAAATTGAATATGGGCAGGTAGATAAAGTGATACGCAAGACAAGAGATAATGCACCATACCTTTATTTCTATTCGGATAAGGGATTGATAATGAAAATAAATATGCTGTGTGATAATAAAGAATTGTTGGAAAAACTTGTAAAAACGCATCATTGGGAGAGATGAAAACGGACAAGATTCATACGGAAAACATGGAATCGTGCAACCTTTCGGCCATATAGGATATCAGGAAGACCGGATAACAGGGACTTACTATGCCCAGGCGAGGGAGTATAGGCCGTCGGTCGGAAGATTTGTATTCCGCGATGCAGATAAACATATCGGAAAATGATATTACAATTGATGTATATGTTGATTTTAGAGGGGATGAAAATCTTACTACAGATAACGGACTTCTTGTAAAGATTTGGCTATAGCAGGAATAGAAAACTGGTCAGGCAATTATCTGGATGTTTTTTGGGAAGATGTTACAGTTTCCGTTAATGTGCATGAAGGAGATAGTAGTATTTGGGAGCCGCGGAAGTATGTCATAATAAATTTGGAGGAAAAGAATGGAATTTCTCACACAAATTATGAGTGGGGAGTATGGAGAAATACTTCGGGCAGGACAATTCATATGTATAGGATAGACTCAAGAAAGGGTTATGTATTTTCAGATGAGCAATATGAAACCATTACTCATGAAATGGGACATGTGTTTGGGATTGATGATGGATATAAGGATAAACCTTCTTTCGTTAGAGATTAGGTGGCGAAAGCGCTTGGAATAACTCATCCAACTTATCGTCCGGATGCATATAATCTGGGTATTCTTGATGAAGATGATATAATGAGATATCAATATGACAGACTGAATATTTCCAATACAGATATTGCAATGCTGATTTTGGCATATTCACAAAATGAATTTCAATCATTTGCTGATTATACTGGACATAAGAAATCAGAATATTTCAGTCAGGAGGGAAAGGAATGAATAAGAAAAAATTAGTAGTTTTAGCTGCGATTATTATAGCAGGAATTATAATAATGATAATTAGTTTTTTTGCCAACAGCAATCCAAAAGAAAGATACGAAAGAATGCGTAAAAAATATGCCTCTATTTTACTTGATAATAAAGAAGATTTTGATTATGTTGCTGAAATAATGCAGCAGTGGCCAGATATAAGTATTATAGATTTGGAAAATGGCATATCAAGTGAGAATCAGGAGATAGCAGATGAAATATCAGATAATGAAGATTTTTATAGACATTTAAAGAATCTGCATGACCTAAAAAAAATCAGTCATGTGGTTAAGCTGGGAGGTGAAACGGAATTCCAATTTACCAGGCCTCCTATGGGTTATCATGGTGGTATTATTTATGGAGAAGATTTAGAAGCTGACTATTTTGGTCGGTATAAAATAGACGAATACTGGTTTTTAGACTTAATACCAAATGTATAAAGTATTTTTTTCGATTAAAATATACTTGGGGCCAAACGGTTTTTTTAAGAATACTGCGTACGCCATAAACACAGGGGAAAGCAGTGAGGGAAGAGGCTTCGTGGAGCTGGAAGATGTAGACAGATGCTATAAAGCATATAAAAAGAGGGAAGATGTTTCACATTGATTTAGGCATGAAATTTTAGGATACGAAGAAGCTTATCAAAAGATGGGATTGGAGTGATATAGACTGATAAGGAGTAAAACAGAAAACTAAAACAGGAGAAGACTATGAACCGAAAAGAACAAAAGAAAACACCAAAGCAATGGAAGGCACTGAGCAGGTGATTCGGGAGACAGTCAGGAAGTCTACGCTTACGGCTTCTACCGCATTTGAGTTCAAAAAACATGTCAGGTATCAGGAGGGGTCTTGAACTGCACGATGGAGGAGGAAAAGAAAGGCTTGATCATAATCTGTGGAATTATTTACAGGGGAGAAACCAGATGGGAAGATACAGCGGCGTAACATTGGATAGAGACAGGGCTTTTGATGTAAACAGTCTAAACGAACTGCTCACACAGGGAAAGTCTATCCTGAATGAAGCAATCGGCATCAGTGAAAAGATGGAGGCTTCCATTTCAGCAGTTTCCGGCATTTATAACGGGATTGAAAGTAAATACAAGGTCGGCGCTTTGGGTTCTGACCTCTCAAATCTGCAGGGGAAGCTGCAAAAAGAGATTTATCAGAATACCATAGACCACATGGATACCATTCTGAACAAACTTATGGAGGATATGCTGTCCTACGACAGCAGACTTGCCCGGGATATAGACAGCATACAGGAAGTGCTACATTCCGTGAAAGGCAGGATTAGCGAGCGGAAGGTGCTTTTGGATATCGGAGATGTTGGCCTTATGCGCAAATTATACAATGATTGAAAGGAGACTCTATGAAAAAAATCGGTAAAGTGATTACTATTATTGCTGTTATAAGTGGAGTTGTATTCTGGGGTGTCGTGATTGCCTTTTTTTTAAGTGTTATAAAAGCTATCGGTGAACCGTCAGATGTTACAGACATTCGAAAATCGATTTCTATCTCATATACGGGAAATGGCGGAACGTCCGGTATATCTTCAGAAAATAGCGAAGACTTGGATTTGGAGTGGTATGAAACATTGGAAGAGGCTTTGGAGAATGATGAGCTGATCAGAGATAAAGGGGAAGAATTAGGGGGTATTGATTATAAGGATGATGATGTCGTGGAACTGCTTCAGATCCAGACAGATGATTACATGGCTGTTTTTTACTGCAGAGTTATGGAAGATGGAGAAGTAGGGCGCATTACTTATGTGATCCTCCATGTAAAGGATGGAAAAATTTCACAGCCGTTTAAATTGAATATGGCTGGAAACAAACCAGGATATGAGTCTCTAAGTGGTAAATCAAGGAACCTCTATGATTGTGACGATGGAGCAGTATTTTATATAGAGCAGGAAATAGTAATAAGAAGGATATTTGGAACGGGGGAAAATAGAATTCCTGTATGCTTTGGGATGTGGGATGATGAATCAGAAATAAGGTCTTTGACAATAGCAGGAACAGCACCGAAAGTCATTCCGATTGTTACGGAAAAAGAGACCCGCTATTTTTGGTATTTTGAAGATTTGGAATGGGCTGACAGACTGAGTGAAGTAAACTGGAGTCAATATACATATGGAGAAATTATTGATCTTCTGGAAATAGAGTATGAACCTTCAAATTAATTTTTGGTAAAAATATCGGGTTATATCAAAGGGGTTATAATATGAAAGACATAACGATAAGAAGAGCAATAGCATTCAAGCATTCAATTTTGAAAATGTTAGCTTGTTTTATATGGCCTGTATCCTTTGGTTACTATTTCATGAAACGCAAAATGATTTATGACGAATGACATTGGGCGAGGGTGAAAGATGAAAAATAGTATAAAAATAATAAGAATCAGCCTGTTTTCCGTATTGTCATTGATACTTGGAGGATATGTAATCGTAGAATATATAGATAACATGAAAATGAGATCTGTATTTTTTGTGATTTTATGTATCGCAGTGTTTCTGCTTGTGGTAATTCTGGCGAAAAGTTCAAAATGCGCGATACAGAAAGTAATGGTATTGGATTTTTTTAATGGTGCAATTTTTATTGGAATTATTGTAATCTTTATAAGTCCCGTTGGAATTTTGGGGAAAGGGCTTTCCGAAATGAACAAGATACAGAATACTTTTCAGGGAAACAATGAATTTCTCTCTTCTTATTCAAAAAGTATAGGCGGTAAAGGATATGAGGATATAGAGAGCGCTGTGAGTGATGCGATAGAATATAGGGAGGAGTCGTTGGGACAAAGTGGATTGAAGGAAATCTATCGGACACAGGTGGGAGAAAAAGTTTATATTTATTTGAAGGAAACAGAAGAAATTATTGAAATAGAGTTTTTCCGGCAGAATGATTTGTATTATCGTTCCGGAAGCAAGGTTTTAAGTTATGCCGGTTTGCTGAGCAGTGACAGCTATACGATGGAAGAGACGATGAAAAAAGATATCGCAAATACTATGTGGCGTGGGATTGACTATAAGGAAGTGAGACTGCCGGCGTGGGGGGTATCCTGCGATGAGCAGATTTCTTCAACGACCATAAACGGCGCAAAAATGGATGATGTATTGCAGGTAGATGAGATAAGCGGGAAGAAATATTATTTTTGGATTACAACTAATGTGGAAGGAATCGAGACGATTGATGATGTAGATGAAATAAAAATAGAGAGTGATAAAGTATATTCCACTATTGCTTTTGCTTTTTTCAGTAATATCTATGCTTGGCATTATTGTTAGATTTGGTCTGGGGCTATGCAGATTATAAGAAGACAGTAGGAGAAACATTAAAGGATTGCGGTTTTCGCCACCTGAAAACAGATGGGCTATGCCGGATATTATGCATGGTATGCGTGGGTGGAAAAAGAAATAAGAGAAAATCTCTACTATGACATTCAGGACCAGAATATGTGTCTCCAAGTGGTAAACCAGTGATGATGGAGTAGTATTTATATTGATACTTTGGGGAGCAAAAAGAAGGGAGTGTGAGGTTATTCAATCTGGAAGATATTTATTGTTTGTCTGAAGAATTGGATATAAAAAAATATACGCTTATAAAAATTCCGATATGAATATGGTTATTTTTATAACTTACTCATCCGGGATAGTAGGTTCTAGCGATGTAAAAGGTTTTTTTTATTTAGATCAGGATTTTACAGAGGATATCTTTACATATGGGTATTTTAAACCGTATCGTAGCCATGATTACAGCGAGATTACAGATAATTGGTATTATTTTGATATAAGTTATTAAGTCGTGTCAGTTTTATTGTCTGTATAGGGGAGAGGATTATAAATGCAAGAAAAAATAAATAAAAAGATGATTAAAAACATTTTGATAATCATTGTATTGGCAATATGCGGATATCATTGCTACGGCCACTATATGGTAAGTAAATTCTACAAGTGTGTTAGAGAGGGCAATACAGATGAAATAATAGCCTGCATCGAAAAGATGCCGGATGTCAATAGGCTGGATTTATGCATTCCATTGTATAAAATAAGGGGTATTATGCTTCAAAACGCGGCAAATAATGGATATCCTTTATATTATGCTGTGTGGATGCAGACAGATATAAGTGTAATGGAAACATTATTTGAGCGTGGAGCAGACCCTAATAAGAAAGCCTATGACAAACCTTTAGCGTGTTTACTTCGTCACAGGCAGAAAGACATGTATGAAAAAGCAAAATTATTTGTGGAATACGGTGCGGATATTAGCGGTGACTTTTTTAGACTACCAAATTTTGAACATTTATCGGAAAATGAAAAAGAAGAATACATGAAGACGTTAATTTATTTATGGGAAAATGGATTGAATGAGTGGGAATATATAGATACCAAGGATGAGTGCACCAGATTACATGAAGCAGCATACATTGTAGATGCAGACTATCTTGAAATATTATATGAAAATGAAAAACGTCCTATGTATGGTTTGTTAAATGAAAAAGATGCAGATGGAGAGACGCCGCTCTTTTATGCAGTACGTAGAGGAAAATTTGATAATTGCAGGCTTCTGATTGAAAAAGGTGCAGACATCAGCATACAGAATAATGAGGGAAAAACAGCTTATGATGTTGCCGTTGAATTAGGATATGAAGAAGCTATAAAAATTTTAGAGGCTGAAATGCGATATAATAATTTATAAGAAATTTAGAAACTATGTTTTATGGGATGGAAATACATATACCAAAGGCTTTTGGCTAAAGTTATGTTCCAACAACTAAACATAAATGGTTAATATCTTTTTGGAGGGATACAAGATAAAAGGATATAGCCCTGAGGATGCAGCAACAGATATCAAAAAGTTTAAAAACAAATGTGGAATGGCAGATTATTTGGAAATGCTTTTAGAACCGGAAAATGAAAAGATCACAGTAATAAATTAATATTGCTTAACAGAGAAGCGGTAGAACAACTGATTCAATACATGAAAGACAATGATGTCAGGATTGTATCAGGAGTATATAAAATTCAACAGACCAGTAACTAAATAGATATACTGGAATTTGAGTCTCACGAATAGATCTGCATGAGATAGTGGCATTGATAGCCTTAGGGGAGGCATTGCATTTAGATTAACCAGTTGTGGTATTGCGGAGAAGGCAGACAGATTCTGTTGAGATTTTGTTATTTATGAACACAAGAAAATAATGGAGAAAAACAAATGGAAAAATACAGCAGCGTAACATTGGACAGAGATAGGGCTTTTGATGTAAACAGTCTAAACGAACTGCTCACACAAGGAAAGTCTATCCTGAATGAAGCGATAGGTATCAGCGGGAAGATGGAGGCTTCCATTTCAGCAGTCTCCGGCATTTATAACGGGATTGAAAGTAAATACAAGGTCGGCGCTTTGGGTTCTGACCTCTCAAACCTGCAGGGGAAACTGCAAAAAGAGATTTATCAGAATACCATAAACCACATGGATACCATCCTGAGCAAACTCATGGAGGATATGCCGTCCTACGACAGCAGACTTGCCCGGGATATGGATAGCATACAGGAAGTGTTGCATTCTGTGAAAGGCAGGAGCAGCGAACGGAAGGTGCTTTTGGATACCGGAGATGTCGGCCTTATGCGCAAATTATACAATGATTAAAAGGAGACTCTATGAAAAAAATCGGTAAAGTGATTACTATTATTGCTGTTATAAGTGGAGTTACATTCTGGGGGATCGTAATTGCGTTTTTTATAAGTGTTATAAAAGCTATCGGCGAACCGTCAGATGTTACAGACATTCCAAGGTCGATTTCTATCTCATATACGGGAAATGGCGGAACGTCCGGTATATCTTCAGAAAATAGCGAAGACCTGGATTTGGAGTGGTATGAGACATTGGAAGAGGCTTTGGAGAATGATGAGTTGATCAGAGATAAAGGGGAAGAATTAGGGGGTATTGATTATAAGGATGATGATGTCGTGGAACTGCTTCAGCTTCAGACAGATGATTACATGGCTGTTTTTTACTGCAGAGTTATGTAAGATGGAGAAGTAGGGCGTATTACTTATGTGATTCTCCATGTAAAGGATGGAAAAATTTCACAGCCTTTCAAAACGGATATGGTTGGAGGAAAACCAGGCTATGTGTCTCAAAGTGGTAAACCAGAGCACCTCTATGACTGTGATGATGGAGCAGTATTTTATATAGAGGAGGAAATGGTAATAAGAAGGATATTTGGAACGGGGGAAAATAGAATTCCTGTATGCTTTGGGATGTGGGATGATGAATCAGAGATAAGGTCTCTGACAGTAGCAGGAACAGCACCGAAAGTCATTCCGATTGTTACGGAAAAAGAGACCCGCTATTTTTGGTATTTTGAAGATTTGGAATGGGCTGACAGACTGAGGGAAGTAAACTGGAGTCAATATACATATGGAGAAATTATTGATCTTCTGGAAATAGAGTATGAACCTTCAAATTAGATTTTATCAGAAAAGGAAAAAAGGGTTTTTGATGAATAGCAGAAAGGGAAACTGATTAGAGCAGGCGGAGATTATTTCTACAGATAAAAGCATTGATTTGAATGAATATTTTGTGAAAAATGGAAGAGGAAATAAGATTAATTTGACATTTACAATAAGAACGAGTAAACTAAAATAATACTTTAGTTTGCTCGTTCTTTGATGGAGGGAAAGGATATTGTATATTAAGAGACATTTGGAAAATCAGATTATTGAGGCATCAAAATGTTATCCGGTGGTAATGGTATGTGGACAAAGACAGGTAGGAAAGTCTACCATGTTGTACCACATAAAGGAAAAAGAACGCCGTTATGTAACGTTAGATGATGGAAATGCAAGGAGACTGGCAGAAAAAGATCCGGCACTTTTTTTTGAGACCTATGGCTTTCCTCTTTTGATTGATGAATTTCAGCGCGTTCCATCCATTCTCTTAGAAATGAAGTATATTATAGACCAAAAAGTATTAGCCGGTGAAGATTGCAACGGTATATACTGGCTTACAGGTTCCCAAAAATTTAAAATGATGAAAGATGTATCCGAGTCTTTGGCAGGCAGGATTGCGGTTTTTGATATGTCGGGTCTGTCCGCCGCAGAAATAGAGGAAAGAGAGGCATGGGTATTTTATCCGGCACTGGAAAATCTCCGTGACAGACTGCAGAGCTATCATTCCAAGAATGTTCATCAGATATATGAGCAGATTTTTAAAGGCGGAATGCCGAAGCTGATCGCAACAGATTTAGACAGAGAACGTTTTTATATGGATTATGTTAATACTTATTTGGAGCGGGATATTAAAGAACTTGCCTTAGTAGGAAAACTAGGAGAGTTTTATGATTTTTTAGTATTTATGGCTGCAAGGACTTCTATGGAGTTAAAGTACAGTGAAATTGCGAATGCAATCGGGATATCTGCGCCTACAGCAAAAGAGTGGGTTTCTATTTTAGAACGTTCTGGAATTATTTATATCCTTCACCCCTATTATAATAATATTACCAACAGATTGGTTAAAACACCGAAAATGTATTTTTTGGATACAGGTCTTGCAGCATATCTTTGCAGGTGGCCTAATGTGGAAACCTTGGAATGCGGCGCTATGAACGGTGCATTTTTTGAAACTTATGTGGTCAGCGAGATTATAAAAAGCTATTACAATGCAGGGAAAAAACCGGATTTTTACTATTATCGGGATGTTGACGGAAAAGAGATTGACCTGCTGTTTGTGGAAGGTGACAAAATATATCCGATGGAGATAAAAAGAGCAAAAATGCCTGATCATGCAGATAAAAATTTTGCTGTGTTAAATAAACTGAAAATGGATGTACAGCCTGGTGTGATATTATGTATGGCGGATGAAATGCTGCCATTTAGCCGTGATACATGGTATTTTCCGATAGGGGCGATATAAATAATGTCTGCTTAAAAACAGGTTATAATGCATTAACAAAATCGGGATTGGAACAGGTGACATGAATGAAAAAAATATTTGGTATTATTGTTTTAACTGTGGTGACTATTATTTTGTCTGTTTTGATGATTACACCAATTATAAATAATAATATGGCGGAGAAAACGGCAGATGAACTTGTAGATTTACCACTCCCAAACAACACCGAATTTATTGAATCTATATATAAAGCAGGAAAATTAGTCGGAAATGGTAACGGAATGCAGTATTTTGGAGCCATTCTGATTAAAAGTGAACTTTCGTTAGACGAATTAAAAGAATATTATTTAGAATTTGCAGACAATGAATGGAAATGTATCGTTGAAAATCAGACTAATACAGAGGTAGAAATCATTGAACATACAAACCTGACATTTAAAACAGATATAGAGGGAAATGATTATTATATTGTTTATTCATGGGGAGATAATAACACTATTTTTCATGAATTAGATATAAGAGGGCATTAATACATATTCCACTATTGCTTTTGATTATTTCGGTAGTATCTATACTTTGCGTTATTGTTAGATTTGGTCTGGAGCTATGCAGATTATTAAAAAGACAGTAGGAGAAAAATTAAGGGATTACGGCTTTCGTTACCTGAAAACAGACGGCTCATGCCGGATATTTGTGCAGGAAGTGCATGTGGAATGATCAAAACGGTATATCCGATAAATTAATTTCGATATATGAGATAGTATTTTACAATATCAATTCGAATAATGCTTAAGCCGGGCAGGAGAGGAGAAAAAATATGTGTGATGTGATTAATAAAAACATGAAGAAGACAATATGCTTTATAATCATATTGATAGTATTTTCAGGCCTGATTATGATGGGGATACAATTAAAATATTATGTATACTATACGACTTATTGTAAAGATTACTATTTAGTTTTAGCGAACACAGAAAGCCTTAGATATGAAAAGATAATAGAAGCAAACGGTGAACCGGATAAGACAACAAGAGAAAAATATACAGAGTATGGTGATTACTTTATTTATCATGAATATGATGATGGACGTTTATTTGTTTTTACTGATAATGAGAATGGGAATGGGCATCCTTCTTTGTGTGTAATAGAATTGACAAGCCCGCAATATCGTTTTGGAAGAAAAGAGATTGGAATTGGCACAGATAAAAGTACCATTGAAAAAGTATACCGTAAAAGCTATCAGGGGCTGCAGCAGGATGCTTACGGAAAGTATTTTGTAGAAGATGGAAATTTTGTAATAGATTTTTATTTTGATGAAAATGATAAAGTATATAAAATTACAGTAGGAAAAGCAGAAATTAGGCATGGTATACGTGGCTGGAAAAGGAAGTAAGTGAAAATGTATTTAATCCTTTTAAGATGGCAGAACGGAATGAGCCGCAGTGATGTCTAATGGAGCGGTTCTTGAGGCGTTGAATCTGTTGGGGAAATCCGTTGACGCTGGTGGATAAAGATAGAAAAATTCCATTCCTTGCGGTTGCTGCAGGGAATGAATGCGAGGTAGAGGAATGAGTCAAGAAAATATAGCTATTCTTATCCTTTTTATAGTACATTTAGTCATAGGTATTATAGTATTAAGAACAATAGTATTATATCTGATTAGAGCAAGCAAATATGGAGGAATGCCGCCCTCATCGGAAAGCCGTGAGAAAATGAAATTTGTTTCACCATTCTCAGAAGATGAGGTTATAGAAATGCTAAAAAGCCATAATACAAATGATATATTCGAGTATGAATTTAAGAAAGAGAGCGATAGTGTATATATATTATTGATAAAAGGGATAGACACGTTCAATTTCTATTGTGAAGGGAAAGTTAACTATAAAGTAGTGATTAATTCAGAATCAGCGAATACTGTGCTGTGGCTTGTTTTAGCTGAAGGTGATAACAAGAAGGCAATAGAGAGGTATGGTTGGGAGTTGAAGGGGTTTATGGAGAAAAAAATAAAGGCGGTCAGGGAGAAGTGAAACGGTTATTGAGACGTTGAAGGGGAAATCTGAGCCTTGTCATGGAAAACGGAGCCCTTAAAAACCGGTATACATATGGAGCCATCGACCGGCTTGAGCAGGCGGTGAACGGAAGAGGAGACAAAGTATTTTGATAAATATACTTATGTTTTGCCTAAAAGATTAGGGGTATGAGAAGAATCTTTTCCTTGCATGGGACAAGTCTATGGGATGCAGCATAGGATATAAGGAAGTAATTGGATTGGATTTTTATCCTGTTCTTATATGGGATACCCGGAATTACGAGGTAAAACAACTTGGCGAGGGCGCAGAATATGTGCAACTGTCAAGGGATAATAAATATGTGATGCTGGAGAGAAGACATGTAAAGAATTTTTTAGTCTATGTGTTATATAGTAATTTATGTTTTGGGAATTGGATAGCACAAAAACATTGTATTAACACATGCAAAAAGGTGGCCGGTATTTTAAAGAATCAAAGTAATTGAGTAAAGGAGCATGTGATGTTTCGGATTGATGAATTATTAAGAATAAGTGAATACGATATATACAATAATCCAAATGTCAGTGATGAAAGAATTAGAGAAATAGCGGAGATTATTTCTACAGATAAAAGCATTGATTTGAATGAATATTTTGATTTGTTAAAATGTTCTTCCAAGTTTTGTTGGCTAAATTATCTGAAAATTTTGGGAAAACTGCCTGAAGAAGATAAAATCAGGGGGATTTCACTTCTATTTGTTTTGTTACAGGATGAAAACTGGCCAACTTTTCAAAAAACAATGAAATTATTGAAAAAATTTGATAAAAAGATAATTGCCCCATTTTTTGATAAATATTTAGAACAGGCATATGCGGAAGATGATGAGATGTGGATCTCAAACATGCAATCATTGGCGAAGAAATTAAAGTAAATATTTTGTGAAAAATGGAAGAGGAAAACCATGACTCAAAAGAAAACGAAAAAGATATTGAAAAATAAAAACCGTATTATATTACTGTGTTTTGGTGTTTCTGCCTTAATAGCAGGTGTTATATGTTATCTGTATTTTGGTGCAGAGCATATACAGAGAAGAAGAAAAGATATGCGAAAAAGTCATAGAGCATGAAGCTGAGTTATTA
Source organism: Lachnospiraceae bacterium (assembly GCA_014804795.1). Classification (GTDB taxonomy): domain Bacteria; phylum Bacillota; class Clostridia; order Lachnospirales; family Lachnospiraceae; genus 1XD8-76. Next base: position 100,965 of record JAAUZC010000002.1, read on the forward strand.
GAAATAGTGGAAGAATGTCAGGAAGATGTAACATTATTCTGCAGAAAAATTGAGAATGATGTCGGCACTGATCAACATGAGAGGATTTATTATAAAGAATTAAATGATAAAATAATTAGTAGCACATTTAGAGACTTTTTTCTTAGCATGATTATTAAAAAGCCAGATGGTTCCGTACGATTTCATGTCCGCGATTCAGTTGTATATTATATTTTATGGGATGGCTATGAGTGTGGCTTTTACTATAGTGAAGATGATAAACCAATCGATGCGGTATGGGATCACAAAATGGGTGAAGATGAAACAGAGTTTGAAGATCTGATTTTTTATGGAAAATACTGGTACAGAACGGAAAAGATAACAGATAACTGGTGGTTTTATGAGACGAAAACAGTATTTGTATATCCGACACATCGTTAGAAAACCTATATTTTCCATGAAAGGAGACGGGGATTGAATTTCAGGGAAGCAATAAAAAATAGGTGGTAGACAATAACAATTGATATTTATGAGAAAATAAAGGGGCGAATAATGAAATTAAAAAGAACAACGAAGTTAAAGAATGATAATAGTAATGCGAAATTATATTATCGTGAAACGGATTGTAGTCCAATGGTAAGATCTTTAATTTACAGTAGTGTATTTATGATGGTTCTTGCTATTATATTCAAAAATATTTCTATTGATCCTATGGAGCCAATCCGGGCAGGAACAATTGCAATTATAATACTGGCATTGGCTCCAATAGTGTATTTTTTAAAGCAGGGAGAAGGATATGCGATTGAAGAAAATTGTATATATTATAATAAGTTCAGGTTTATTAAACGAAAACTGCTATTTAAAGATATAAAATGTATCATTGTAGTGAACGCAAGTGATGAAGGCAGAATAAGGAAAACGCCATACATAATTATGATGGGTGGAGATCCGGAAAAAATCCTGCACTATTGTATGAACAGCGAAAGATTTCATGTATTATCCAAGGATGAGGTTAAAGAAAAACTGGGGGGAGAAATAGGC
>JAAUZC010000003.1 GCA_014804795.1 Lachnospiraceae bacterium
ATATTTATATTTGTAATATTTGTTGATGCGAGAAAAAGAATTACAAGAGTAACCTTAATCGCTGTAAGTATTCCATTTGCATTTAACTTTTTACAAAGAGTTATGAGTTGGTTAAGTATTTATTTTACAAAATCTCGTACAATTTCTCTTTTTGCAGAGGGGAAATTTTTTTATGCAGCAAGCAGAGATAAATATTATTCTTTTGTGCTGGAACAAATTAGAAATGCACCTACGAAAATCAGAGGAATCTACAGTGACCGGATATATTTAGGGGAATATTTCCAGAGAACAGATCCGGCAGAGATTTTTGGTTCATACAGTCATAATTTTTTCCTGGAGATATTATTTCAATTTGGAATGTGGGGGATATTACTTCTTATAGGTTATGGCATAGCAGTCATTTATACTATTCGTAAGGTGAAAAAAGACGGTAGTATATCAATGAAGACTATGTATATCGTATTTGCATCTTATGCAATGGGCCAGCTTTTGATTTCGGGATCTTATTTAACATCTATGTCATTTGGCATATTTACAGGGCTGTTGTTTTCAATTTGTCTAAACAGATCACATAATTTTATTCATAAGAGCTAAGATAAATTTCTATTATGTCATTTGTGAAAGTTCCCCTCAGTGGGCAGGTGGATTCTTGTTTGCTGAGGGTAAATGATAGTGACATATAAAATGAAATGGGGAACTGTATGCAGGACAATAAAAAAATAAATTTGATTACAAATTCTTTAATGCTTACTTTTGTGCAGTGCATTACTTTAGTTACAAGTATGGCACAGACTAAGATTTTGTCTTTGAAGCTGTCTATGCTGGCATATGGTACTTACTCCCAAGGCATATTAAGTGCCAATACTGTTATGCCGTTTCTTTTGTTGGGGATGGGAAATGCAGTTAATTATTTTTTTAACCAGGATCAATCGGAAGTAAATAAAAAAAAATATATAGATACTATATTTAGTATAGTGTTCTATACTAACCTTATTTCAGGCATTTTGATTCTTTTTTTGAGAGATTGGATCTGCAGGTTTTTTGGAAACGATCTTTTGGGGCCAATTATTCTTTTGGTAGCATTTCGGCCTTTAATGGAAAATATCATTTCTCTCTATCAACCGCTTTTTATTTCAGTAAATATGGCGAAGATGATAGCAATCAGGAATTTAATAATAGGAGTGGCAAAAGTTCTCGCTGTTGGAATTGTAACAGAAGTTTCAACAGATATTACAGTGATTTTTTTGATATTGTTATTGCTGGATGTATTGCAGCTGCTTTTTTTAAGAGGAATATATGAGCGCCGTAACCAAAAAGTATCTTATTTGCGAATAAGTAAGAAGATTGTTTTACCAATATTGCAGTATGCATTTCCGCTTGGGCTTTCTGTCATGGTAGGAACATTGTCGTTGAATATGGATAAGTATATAGTAGGAAAAATGTTAACGACTGAAGAATTTGCGCTGTATAGTAATATGGCAAAAGAATTGCCGTTTTCTTTTGTGGTTTCCTCTTTGACTACAATTATTACACCAATATTAATAAGGCTTAAAGCGGCTGGAAGAATGGAGGATGTGAAATCACTATGGAAGCAGTATATTGAGTCTGGGATTATAATCACCTGGATTTTAGTGGCCGGAGCGCTTGTATGTGGAAAGGAACTGATAATTTTTTTATATTCCGAAGAATATGTCGGGGGAATTTTGATTTTTAACATTTATTTAATTGTTTCTATGACAAGAATTACATACTTTGGAATGGTACAGACACTGTTTGGTGAAACCAAAAAAATTTTTTATTATTCCTGTATGTCTTTGCTTCTAAATTGTGTATTAAATTATATTTTTATCATTCGTTTTGGGATAATAGGACCGGCCATAGCAACGTTGCTTTCAGTAGTTTTAGTGAATGGACTGCAATTGAGAAAAGGATTACAGCTGCTTAAACTTCAATTTGCAGATGTATTTTATATAAAAAAGCTGTTTTTGCTCATATGTAAGCTGTTGTTGACGTGTGCAGCGGCTATTTTAGTAAAACAAAAGTGCGAGGGATTAGGTAATACAGTGGATTTAATGGTGACTTATATATTNTTTGTTCTTTTAATGTATTGGATGGAAAGAAAAGAAATAAAAAAATTATTTGGAGACTTGAATGGTTTTCGATTGTAAAAAGTATTTAAGCCGTAACTTTCCGAATATTTGATTTTCAAGGTACGGTAGGAAAACATATATTTCCTTAAGTTAATCACATTAGATATTCAAGAATATGTTGACGAGGGCTTATTATGGGTTGAATGACACAAAGCGTCACGTGGTGATGAGTATGTTTGAAGTGGCGTTAAATATCATACTGTTAGTGAAAAGATTCGGGATCATCGGGGTTGTAGGAGCCACTGTGATAGTCGGCCTGGTATTTATCGNTATGATGTTAGTGAATTTGGGAAAATNTATTTTAGGGTATTATATTGAAATGATATTGCAGGATGCTGGAAAGGGGATATTGAGAACCGTTAGATCAATTAAAACTATAAGAAGAAAATAAAGAGAGAGGTAAAATAGATATTTATGAAATTACGAATAACGCAGTTTTTTCGTCCAATAGTCTTTGGAGTTATACTTTGCCTTTTGATGAGTATTTTAAATTTTTATTTATATAATGATAATACTTATACACGGGTAATGTTTCATGAGATGTATGAGTCTGAGCAGATTGATATAGCACTTATTGGAAGTTCTAATGTATATCGCCATTTTGATCCCGAAATATGGGATAAATATCTCGGAATGTATACATTTAATCTTGGCACATCTTCACAGGCGCCTGATTCTGCTTATTACATTATGAAAGAGGTTTTTAAAAATCAGTCGCCGAAATATTGTATTTATGGAATCAATTCTATATTGTTTCTTGATATGCCTAGATATGATAATCCCAAAAAAGGTTATATTGTTTTTGATTATTTAAATTTTTCTATTGACAAGTGCATGTATGGATATACAGTGTTTAGGGATAAATCTCTATTGAATGCATGGGTGCCGGCAACACGAAACGCAAATAAGGATTTGATTAAAACTGCAAAGGATGTAGCAGAAATTAAAAAAACTGATATGTATCAGACATATGGATATGAAATCTACAAGAGATCAAATGAGGAGTATAGAGGACGTGGATTTGTATATTCTTACAAACAGACAGAAAAAGGAGCAGTGGGCAAACCAACTGGATCTTTATTTAGTGGTTATGAAGTCTCTGACAAATATATTTCTTATATGAAAAAGTTGAAGAATTTGTGTGATGAAGAGGATTGCGAATTGATTTTTGTTGTTCCTCCGCTTCCCTACGCAAGTATGGAAGCACAGGACAATTATCAGGAAATACTGGATTTTTATGATGAAATAGCAACAGAACTTGATGTGACTATCTTTAATTTTGATCTGGTTAAATCAGAATATCTGCTTATGGAAGATGACGATTTTTATGATTATGCACACATGTCTGGAAAAGGAGCAGAAAAATTTAGTAGTGCAGCATCCCAAATTGTAAAAAAATATATAGATGGTGCAGAGATTAATAAAGGTGAATATTTTTACGCGTCTTATGAAGACCTGTTAGCCCATTCGCCGTGGATCTTTAATACCTGGGNTGAAAAAACAGAGAAAGGTTATATAGCATATTCGCAGTATGGAAGTGGAGTGATTCCAGAGTATTGTTTTCAATGGTCGGATGACAGTGGAATGACTTGGCATATATTACAGGAGTATTCAGAAAATGATCAGATTTCCGATAACAGTATTCCNGACGGGTGTAATATGCTTATGGTCTGGTCAAAACCAAAAGACATGTCTGTAGAAGAAATAGATTACCAGCAATGTGATAGGGTGACAGTAAAATGAATATATTTTCATATAATTTTTTTNTTTTGTGGATAGCATGCGCAGTTTTGTATTATACAATAGCAAGAAAGCACCAATGGCTGCTTCTTTTATCCATGAGTCTTATTTTTTATCTATATTCNATTACGAAAGTTCCTGTTGTACTGCTCTTTGTCAGTCTTTTGACATATGCNGGGGCTGTTTGGATTACCAATGCAAGAAAACATGAAAGAAAACNGCCTGAGAAAACAGTACAAAGGGTAAAGTGGCTTATTGCTGTTACTTGTATTATAGTCCTTATCGCTAATTCAACTACAAAGTGGTTTTTCATGCTGGGAAATTCGTATTTTACATTGAAAGCGATAAGTTATTTGTATGATGTGGAGAGAGATGAGAGAAACTGCGAGAGGAATTTTCTTTTTTACCTGCTGTATCTGATTTATCTTCCTACAATACTACAGGGGCCGTTTAACAGGTTTGTCCAGTTCAGGGAAAACATTGCGGATAGAATACAGTTTGACTATACGGGATTCATGCATGGAATTCAGAGGTTTCTGTGGGGAGCATTTAAGAAACTTGTTCTGGCGGCGAGATTAGAGCAGATAGGAACCTATGTATCCGGGAGCTGGGAAAGCCAGAGCGGGATATCCATTATCATTGGTATTGTGGCATATTCCTTATGGTTTTATATGGATTTTTCAGGCTACATGGACATGATGATTGGGGTGAGCGGGACTTTTGGAGTCGTGTTGCCCGAAAATTTCAGACAGCCATATTTTTCGAAGAGTACCGCTGAGTTCTGGCGCCGTTGGCATATTACACTTGGGGGAGTATTTCGGGATTATATTATGATGCCGTTTATCCAATCCGGAACAGGGAGAAAACTGCGGAAATACTTTAAAAAATATAGTAAAACTGCAGGAAAGTTGGCTCCTGTTTTAGTTGGGACTTTTCTTGTATGGAGTGCTACTGCTCTGTGGCATGGGCTCACTTGGAACTATCTGATATGGGGAATGTATTATTGTGCCATTATCAGCAGTTCCTTGGTATTGGAGGGAGCATACAGTAAGATAAAAAAAAGATTTCGCATTTCTGAAAACACAAAGTGGTATGGAGTTTTTTGTATGGTGCGGACATGGTGCATCTTGCTTGGCGCAAATATGATATTACAGGTAAATGATTTTAGTGAGTTTGGTGTTATTATCCGCCAATTAGTAGGGCGGAGCTTTTGGATTGGCGGTTATGGAAGCCTGGAAGCGTTGGGATGGATAAAACAGGATGCGGTTGTTTTGCTCATTGGTTTATTGATGGTATTGTTGATGTCTGCTGCAAAAGAAAAAAATGTGGATGTATTTGAGGTGGTTGACCGACAGGTTTTGCCGATACGGTGGATCGTTTATTATATATTGTTTTTTGCGGTGTTGTTGTTTGGAATGTATGGTTCGAAGTATGATGCGGGCCAGTTTTTATATATGCAGTTTTAAGGGGGATATGAGTTTGGACGAAAATAAAGCAGTTAATCAGCTGACATCCCGGGGGGGTAAACTGTGTACCCTTGACGAAGGGATCGGGATATTGAATGCATTTAGGGCAGAACATCACAGATGTGAAACAAACTGTTATGTACCTATGCCTGCACTTGAGGAGTATATAAAAGAAGAAGAGTTATATCTAAAACCGCAGGAATCTGGAATATATGCTGGCGTCAGAGAAAGTTCCCGAACTGGAAGAGATGGATAGAAAGTGCCAGCGGCTCATGAAAAGATGAATTTACATTATACACCATTTCGAAGAAAAGATTATGAGGTTGTTTACCAGTTATGGAGGAACCGGATAGACAGGTATTCGGTGAAGGACATGTTGGAAAGCAGAATAGGTCAGATAGAAAAAAAGAAGAATGCATTATAATGCGGGACGATACAGAAAGTATTATTGGTGCCTGTGATTTTCAAGTAAATGGTGCGGTTGGATTTTCGGAAAATATTGCCACAATAGAATCCTGTAACGGCATCGGAATAGGGGGAGTTTTATTTGCGAGCAGCCTTTTAAATATCTTTTCCAGAGGATGTAAGAAAGACTGCATGTGGGTATGGGAATGTAATGTGAAGTCAAGGAAAATGACAGAAAGGTTTGCTACATTGACAGGAAAATTTTCACAGCAACTGCTGTTGAAAAAAAGATAGGTATAACCTTGAATGGTTGTGTATAGATCAGTATTTTAAGATGCAGAGGAGGAGAAAAAAGATGCGATTTAATGTACTGGAATGGCTTGAACATACTTCAAAAAAAATGCCGGATAAAATGGCGCTTTGGGATGAAGAGGAACAGCTCACGTATAAGGAATATCATGATAAAAGCATAGGAATAGCGGATGCGATTATAAAGACAGGTTATGGGACAAAGAAGCCCATTGCTGTGTATATTGAAAAGAGCGCGAAAGTTCTTGCATCGTTCATGGGTGTAGCATACAGCGGAAATTTTTATTCTCCGATCGATACGGAGATGCCGGAGGCAAGGGTAAACAAGATATTAGAAGTTCTCAGGCCGGGGCTTGTCATTACAACGAGAAAACTGGCAGAGGAATTTAAGTCATTTGATTATCATGGCAAATTTCTGTTTTATGAGGAAACAGATGGGAAGGAAGAATCCCAGGAAGTCAGAGACACCTTTAATTCAGTTATTGATACAGATTTGCTTTATGTGCTTTTTACTTCGGGTTCCACAGGTGTGCCGAAAGGCGTCTGTATTACCCATGGAAGCGTCATTGATTATATTGACTGGGTGACAGAAACATTTGGGATTACGGATAAGGATGCGTTTGGAAACCAGGCACCTTTTTATTTTGACAATTCTATTCTGGATATTTATTCGGCCATGAAAACAGGGGCATCGCTTTATATTGTGCCGCAGAAGCTGTTTTCACAGCCTGTACTGCTTTTAGAGTACCTGAAAGAGCATAGAATCAACACGATTTTCTGGGTGCCGTCTGCGTTGATCGTGGTCTCGAAATTAAAAGCATTAAGGAATGTGGATATGACAGGTGTTTTGAAGCGGGTGCTTTTCTGTGGAGAAGTTATGCCGAACAAACAGCTTAATATCTGGAGGAAGTTCCTTCCGGATGTAATATACGCAAATCTTTATGGGCCGACAGAGATCACGGACGCCTGCACTTACTATATCGTTGACAGGGAATTTGGGGATGATGAGCCGTTGCCAATGGGATTTCCTATGAAGAATACGGATATCCTTGTCTTGGATGAGGAAGATCATCTGGTGTTGGAAACGGGTGTTGTAGGTGAACTGTGTGTGCGAGGGGTAGGGCTTGCGAAAGGTTATTATCGGAACAGGGAAAAGACGCAGGTGGCATTTGTTCAGAACCCGTTAAACGATGCCTATGAAGAAAAAATATATCGTACTGGTGATTTGGTAAAATACAATGAGAGACATGAATTAGTTTATCTTTCCAGAAAGGATTTTCAGATCAAGCACATGGGACACCGGATTGAACTTGGAGAAATTGAGACAGCGGTATCGTCATTGCCCGGAGTATCATTGTGTTGTTGCTTGTATGATGATAAACGAAGCAGAATTGTCTTGTTCATAGATAAAGAGATAAAAAAGGATGAGGTAAATGAACAGTTGAAAACAATGATACCGGAATATATGTTGCCGGGGAAAGTCATTATAGAAGAAAAGATGCCTATTAATGCAAATGGGAAAATAGATCGCGTCAGATTAAAGGAATATTTATGAGCAAAATATCTTATTATTCATAATTGGATATGAAAAAATTGCGGGTGAAATTATGGGGTATATAGATGAACGTTAAAGAGAATATGGAAGTTCTGTCATATGAATTGGCAGAGACAGATGATGCTGGGGGGATCATACCGGATATAGAATATTTTTATAAGCTAGTAATGCAGATAAAAAAAGTTAACAGGAAATATTTATCTAACCATTATTTAAACGAATACGTCTGGGCAGAGGCAATCAGCCGAGGGGATGTAACATACCAATATAAGAAAAATGAATATTTGAATCTCTGGTGGAAGAAAGAGCATTTCAGACGGCTGTCTTATTTCATTGCGAACCCATACCATTACAAAGTGGATGATGATCCGATGACAAGTGTATGTGACGTTATTTGTAAAGGATCCGATTTAGAAGATGCCTGCCGGATGTTATCTAATGCTGGAATGACCCAATATGCAGTTTACGAAAAATGGGTTAATAAGAATGTAGTTTTATCAGACCTGCATAGTGGGAATGATCTGCAGATTGTTGATGAAGATGATGGTGAGATATTTATAGATAAATTATATCAATATTTTGACAAATTGTCGGATTTGTTGCCCGATGAGAAAGAAGTGGATAAATTTGTTAAGGAAAAACATTTCATCGGAGTGCATAATAAATGTGATAATATGCTTGTTGCAGGAATTATTTATACTAAACAGGGAAGTGTTATTAAGGAAGAATTTATATTTGTGACGGCGGGCTGTCGCGGTATGGGCATAGGCAAGCTGCTGATTAGTACACTATACCAGAGGTATGCTGATGAGAAAGTGAGAGGTACTGCATGGATACGAGTAGATAATCTGGAAAGCATTGCGCTTCATCGTGCTTGTTATTATGAAAAACAAAATCAATATAAAGTTACATTTATAAAAAAGAAATAAATATGAGGAGGTAATGTCATGGAAGAAAAGGTAATGGAATTATTAAAAGAGATTGATGAGGAGATTTTGGAATTTGAAGGAGAGAATTTATTCGAGGCGGGGCTTTTGGATTCATTTCTTGTTATTGAGTTGGTTTCGGAGTTGGAAGATGCTTTTGATATTGAGATTGATGCAAAGTATGTGTTGGAAGAGAATTTTAGAACGAAAGAGAATATCATAAAGTTGATGAAGAAGCTGACTGAATAAAAGAGATTAAGGGTAATTGAAAAAGCCCGTGTAAAAAGGTTTCAGGAATAAAACTATTAGGTGGCTGCTTATTGCACCATCGCTGCTCCTTATTTATATGGAGAGAATGGGTAAAGAATCGTTCATAAATGGTAATGTCAAAAGAGAAATATAGTATACTTTTTAAGAAAAGGAAAGAAATATGTTAATTTCTGTATGTATACCATGCTATCGTTCGGCCAAGACTCTTCCGGTGCTTGTGAGCGATATAAAAGAAGAATTTTCAAAAAGAAATGATGATTATGAGATTATTTTAGTCAATGACGGCTCGCCAGATGATACTTTTGAAATAATTAAACAGTTATGTGCTGATGACAAAAAGATAATCGGTGTAGATTTAATGAGAAATTATGGACAGGCTTCAGCAAAGCTAGAGGCCATCAGGCATGCAAAAGGTGATGCCGTGGTTTTTATGGATGATGATGGCCAGCATCCGGCGAAGTATATTTTTGCGTTAACGGATAAGCTTATTGAAGGCGGATATGATGTCGTGTATGCTCATTTGGTAAATAAAACACATTCATCAACAAGAAATCTTACAAGCTACATATATAATAAAGTGGCTGTTGCGGTAGGAGTTAAGCCTAAGGGAATACATACATCGTCATTTGCTGCCTATAGCAGCGATGTCGCAAGGAAGATCAGAGAATATAGAAGCCCCTTTGTTTCTCTCGGGGGATATGTAAGGCACTTGACGAATAAATATGCTGAGGTAGATATTGAACATGGGAAAAGAATCGCAGGAAAGACAAACTATACATTCTCTAAGCGGCTAAGAATGTTTAAGAATATTTTCTTTAGTTTTACAATGATACCTTTGCAGGTAGCAACAACGTTTGGCAGTATTTTATCACTCGCAGGTTTTGTCGGAGTAATCTATTTGTTGATTCATAAAATACTGCATCCGAATATGCCGATGGGTTACACCAGTACAAATATCATTATGTTATTAATCGGAGGGGTGCTCCTGATTACAATAGGAATAGTAGGAGAGTACATCGGCAGGATATATATGACGATTAGCGGTATGCCGCAGTCAACAGTGCGGACAGTGATAAATGAGGAACAAGACATTGAATAATGGCAGCATAACAGGACAGTTTATTGATGTGATGTGGGAGTTTGCACATGCAAATATTTCTCGGAAAATATTAGATCAGGCAAAAATGTGTATAGTTGATTATGTGGCGTGTGCGTATGCCGGCAGTTTTGTAGGAGGTACTTCAAAGAGATTGGCAGAGATAGCACAAACAGGGGGAGGAAATGTACCAGTTATAGGGGCGGGATTTAAGGCTTCTTTGCAGAATGCTGCTCTGATTAATGGTATTCATTCGCATATAGCAGAACTGGATGACGGACACAGGGTTGCAATGATGCATCCTGGGGCAACCATTATTTCCACTCTATTTCCTGTTGCGCAGGCTGTTGGCGGTATAGATGGTCTGAGATTCCTGAAATCGGTGATCTTAGGGTATGAAACGAGCATTCGTCTGGCATCCGTTATCCAGCCGTCGCATAAATTGATGGGATTTCATGGAACCGGAACCTGCGGAACAATTGGTGCAGCTATGGCATTGGCGTATATGCTGGAATTAAAAATGGAAGATTGGAATACAGTGGTTTCTGCCGCAGCAACCAGCGCATCAGGTCTTTTGGAAGTCATTGATGATGGATCTACCCTAAAACCATATAACGTAGGTCAGGCATCCGCAGCAGCAATCAATGCGGTTATGGTCGGAAAAGCGGGATATGTGGGACCTGATGACATTTTAGGTGGAAAACGGGGCTTTTTTGCCACACATTGTAATTCACTGCAGAGCAGGAATTACTTAATAGAAGGTTTTGATGATAAGTATGCGATAGAGTTGATTTATAGAAAGCCCTATGCCGCATGCAGACATTGTCATTCGGCTATTGAAGGAGCGCTGGTTCTCAGAAACAAAGTTGATGTTCATGCGATAAAAGAGATTGAGGTTTTAACGTATGGTCTGGCGGTAAAAGGACATGATCATTGTGAAGTCCGGGGTTCTTCTTCTGCAAAAATGAGTACGCCATACAGTATGGCAGCAGCATTGGTGCTTGGAAATACGGACATGCAGGCATTCAGCAATGTTAATATAGAAAATCCTGATATTAAAGAAGTGGCAAAGAAGATAAAAGTAATAGAATCGAAGGAATTATCCTGTCTTGTACCTCAAAAAAGAGCAGCAATTGTACGTATTTTAACAGATAAGGATCAGTATGAAACAAGAGTGGATTATCCTAAGGGAGAACCTGAGAACCCTATTACAAAAGCAGAATTAGAGGAAAAATACCATTCTCTTATGAATGAAGCGCGGGTCGATAAAGGAAAATCGGATGACATACTTGTCTGTATATATGATATGGAAAATCAATTTGAAAAGCTCATTCAATTATTATGATTGATTATTATAAAGGAGGCTGCAATGTCTAATGGAATGAATGATACAAAAGCATTTTTGAAAAAAATAGGTTTACCGGAGAGTGATGCATATAATTTGCCGACATCGGGTTTACGATTTAAAGACGGGGGCCAATATCGGCTGGAAGTTCCGGGAATACAGGGGCCGGGTGCAATGAAAGCACTGTTTGACGGATTGGATGAATATAATGTGTATATCCATCGAGTAACGCAGACAAAAGGTATTATGACATTAATAGATAAAGAAATTGTGAGCATGGTGGAAATTGCAAAGGAGCATGAAGTGCAGTTGATCCTGGCAATTGGCCCCAGAGCGACAACGGATACCAGTGCATCTGTGAATACTCCTGAAGGATGCAGAATGGGATATCGCCTTCGGGGGCAGGAACAGATTCTTAGAGCAGTGGAAGAAGTGAAACGAGGCTGTGAGCTTGGCTGTAAAGGCTTTCTGGTTTATGATGAGGGCTGTCTATGGCTGTTAAACGAAATGAGAAAGGCAGGAGAATTACCGCAGGATATCCATTTCAAGATATCTGCGCATATGGGTGTGTGCAATCCGTGCTCTGCACGTTTGATGGAAAGTATTGGTGCAAATTCCATTAATCCGGTGAGGGATATTCAACTTCAAATGCTGGCAGCGCTCAGACAGGGGATAAAAGTTCCGATCGATATCCACACGGAGAATCCGGCATCTTCAGGCGGATTCATAAGACATTATGAGGTTCCGGAGATGATACGGGTGGCTTCGCCAATCTACCTGAAAACAGGAGGCTCTGTTGCAAAAACACATAGTTGGGATACGACTGCTGATGACGCGAAGAAGCGGGCAAAGCAGATTTCTCTTGTCAAACGGATGATTGAAACCTACTATCCGGATGCAGTGGAATCACCAAAAGGTTCATATTACTAAAGAAATACAGGAGTCAGATAAAAATCATGGTAATTCCTTTTAACATTCCTCCTTTTGTAGGGAATGAAAATATTTATATTGGACAAGCCATTCAAAAGCGAAAAATTTGTGGGGATGGTGAATTTACCAAAAGGTGTAATGCATGGTTGGAAGAGAAAACAGGAACATATAGGGCATTGCTTACTACATCATGTACGCATGCGACTGAAATGGCAGCGCTGCTCTGCGGCATAGAACCTGATGATGAGGTTATAATGCCGTCGTATACCTTCGTTTCCACTGCGGATGCTTTTGTTTTAAGGGGAGCAAAGCCCATATTTGTGGATATAAGACCGGATACAATGAATATTGATGAAAATCTGATTGAGCAGGCAGTTACATCAAGAACTAAGGCAATTGTTCCTGTCCATTATGCCGGTGTTTCCTGTGAGATGGATAAAATACAGAAAATAGCCCAAAAGTATGCGCTCAAGGTTATTGAAGACGCTGCGCAGGGAATCCTGAGTACATATAAAGGGAGACAGCTTGGTACAATTGGAGATTTTGGCTGTTATAGCTTTCATGAAACAAAAAATATATCTATGGGAGAAGGAGGAGCTCTTCTTGTAAGCAATCCGTCTGATGTTGCGTTAGCAGAGATAGTACGCGAAAAGGGAACCAACAGAAGCCAGTTTTTCAGAGGAGAAATCGATAAGTACACATGGGTTGAGGCGGGATCCTCTTATTTGCCAAGCGAATTGAATGCAGCTTATTTATATGCACAGCTTGAAAAGGCAGAGGATATAATAGCGGACAGGATGAAGAGTTGGAATACATATGATGCTTTACTCAAGCCATTATGTGAGTGTGGATGGATAGAATTACCGATTGTCCCTGAAGAATGTACTCATAATGCACACATGTTTTATATTAAAACAAAGGATTTGGATGAGAGAACCAACTTAATCAGTCATTTAAAGGAAAATGGGATTATGGTAGTGTTTCATTATGTACCTTTGCATAGTTCTCCGGCAGGAAAACGCTATGGTCTTTTTGTGGGAGAAGACAGGTATACCACGAAAGAGAGTGAACGACTGCTTAGACTGCCATTATACTATGGTTTAAAAGAAACAGAGATTGAATATATCGCAGATAAAATAAAGGAATTTTATAAAAAGTGATATGAGTGATGGATTATCTAAGTCAGAATTGAATAAAAAAGCCGCCGTGGCAGGGGCTTTTTTTGTTTTTATGCAGCTTTTTGTGAGGGGCATAACATTTATCCTCACACCGATATATACGAGACTTGTTTCAACGGCACAATATGGAGAAATAAGAGTATATGAATCTTGGCTTTTGATATTGGTTCCTGTTCTGTCTTTGAGCCTTTATAGAAGCGTAGAAAGAGCAAAATATGATTATCCGGATGATTTCAATGAGTATGTATCATCAGTCCAGACATTGTCATATCTGGTAATAACCGGTGTTTATGTTGTTATTTCTGTTGTTTTTAGAAAGGCGTTTCTAGCGTTCTGCGGAATTGACTGGCTTATGTATCTATATATGATACTATATACGTTTTCCTATACAGCGACAATGTACTTCCAAAGGCGGGAGAAGCAACTTTTGAGATATAAAAACAGTGTGACAGTTACCGCATCTATGATGATTCCGGCAACTGTTTTTTCGATTCTGCTTTTATATTGGGGAAATGTGACCGGAAGACAGGACAGTCTGGTGGATTTGAGAGTTATCGGATATTACACTCCGCAAATCATCGGGGGAATTTTCACTGCTGTTTTGATGTGGAAACAGGGGAAGTTCAGGATAAAGCGTAAGTATTGGAAGTATGCATTTGTATTCAGTCTTCCACTGATACCTGAGGCGATCTCGATTCAAATCATGAATCAGGCGGATAAGATCATGATAAAAAGCATGGCGGGCTCTGTTGATACAGGAATATTTTCGCTGGCAACTACCGTCTCTTTTATTATCTGGATACTGGAAGATGCGGTTTGGGGTGCATGGCTGCCTTGGTTTTATGAAAAAATATCCAGAAATGAAATAGATGATGTTAAGAAACCCTGGTATTTTGTATCTTATGTGTTTGGATATATTTCGTGGGTTCTGGTCATTCTGGCCCCAGAGATCATTCTGGTATTAGGAGGTAATAAATATCAGTCTGCAATATATTTGGTTGCTCCTATGGTAACAGGTACTTTGTTTAAGTTTTACAGTTATTGCTTTACAGCTATAGAGAATTATGAGAAGAAAACAATTTATTGTGCGCTTGGCACAGTGTCAGCCATGATCATCAATATTGTGCTGAATGCTGTCTGCATAAGATATATCGGATATCAGGCAGCAGCTTATACCACGGCATTAAGTTACTTTATTTTATTGACACTTCAGGGAATCATGGAAAAGAAGGTGTGCGGAATGCGATGTGTATCCCTGGTAAAAATGCTTCTGATAGGAATAGGCGTTTCCCTGCTGAATATTCTGACCATGTTTTTGTTTGGATGTCCGTGGTATGTAAGATTTGCAATTGTTGCTGTAACGGCAATCGGCTTTGCTGTTTTACATAAAAATAAAATATATCAGGTGATGCGGATTTTTAGTAAACAGGAAGTTTGATATTATGCAAGAAAATAGGAACTGGAAAGAAGATAAAGTGATGGTGAATATATGAGAGTTTTGATCAAAGATATCGAAAGTGCATCCAATAAAATATTGGAAAAGCTCGGTGTGCCATTAGATGACATGAAGATTATCACTGAATCCATCGTGTATGCACATGAGCATGGAAAGCCAACGCATGGTATAGGCAGGCTCCCTATATATGCAAGAAAAATAAAGGAAGGTTTGATGACACCTGTCACACATTGTCAGGAGCTATATGACGGTGAGGCCATAGTAAGACTTGATTGCAATAATGGATTTGGGCAGGTAGCTACATATCATGCTATGAACAGAGCCATAGACAAAGCAAAGAGATATGGAATCGGACTGGTGTCTGTATGTCATAGCAATAATTTTGGAACGGCCGGCTTTTATAGCCGATTAGCGGCAAAAGAAAATATGGTGGGAATTGCCATAGCAAATTCAGCACCTGCAATTTCATTAAGGGGGGGTAAAGCGTTACTTGGGACGAATCCTGTCAGTGTAGCTCTCCCTACTGAGGGTGTATTGCCGGACTTTAATCTGGATATGGCAATGTCTAATGCGGCCAGAGGGAAAATACGGCTGGCACTTCAAAACGGTGAAGCTATTCCTTTGGGGCTGGCAGTTGATGTGAATGGATGTGACACCACTGATCCTGCCAGAGCGTTAGAAGGCGCAATGCTTCCAATAGGAGGCATAAAAGGAGCCGGTCTTGCCATGGTGATAGATATTATGGCGGGGATGCTCAGCGGGGCATCATTTGGAGGAGATGTCAGAAACCTGAATCATCCGACGGATGAAAGCAACTGCGGTCATATGCTCATGGCAGTTGATATAAAGAGATTTATGGATATCAACACATATATGAGAAAGATGGATTATTTTGTAGCAAAAATCCATAGGGCAGGGGCAATGTTTCCGGGCGAGCACGGTGCGGCAAGCGGTAAGAATGGCTTTTGCGACATCAGTGAAAAGCAGGTGGAGTCGATCAGGCAATTGGCAGACAACCTGAAAGTGGAGGTTCTCTGACATACAGGTAAATAAAGTTCCAGGTGCGTTCTATACAGCATATGAGAACAATACTTTTTACAAATCATTATGAGGGAAAACCGCGGGAAATTCTGAAGGAAATAGTAAGGAACAAGTTTGAACTTATCATTCTGGAGGAGAATACCCGGGAATGCTTATTAAAACATATAGAGGATGCAGATTATCTGTTGGTAAGCGGGAGGCTTGAGATAGATAAGGAAATTCTGGATAAAGCTGTGAAGCTGCGTATGGTGCAAAGAACCGGTGTAGGCTTGGACAATATCAGTCTGGAAGAACTGGGCAAACGGCAGATACCGTTGTATGTCAATTCCGGGGTAAATGCAGACAGTGTCGCCGAGCATACATTGATGTTGATGCTTGCCTGTCTTAAAAATAATTATGAAATAAACAGAAATATGCGTCAGGGGGTATGGGATAAGCAGAAAACCGGTATCAGAAACCGCGAGATACGTGGGAAGACGGTTGGTCTGATCGGTTTTGGAAATATAGGACAAAAAACTGCGATATTGCTAAAGGCATTTGGTGCAGATGTAATCTACTATAAAAGAAACAGACTTTCCGAAGATATTGAGGAAAAGTTAGGTGTGAGGTACGAGAGCTTTGATTCATTGCTGAAACAATCCGACATCATCTCGCTCCATTGTCCATACAACGAAAAAACAGGGGTTATTATCGGGCAGAAAGAAATGTCGAAGATGAAAGAAGGTACAATTCTCATCAATACGGCAAGGGGGAAGCTTGTAGATGAAACAGCCATGTATGAAGCTTTAAAAAGTGGGAAAATAAGCAGTGCGGGGCTGGACGTGTATCATCAGGAACCGATTCGAGCTGACTGCAGGCTTTTGAAGTTGAAAAATGTAAATATGTCACCACATATTGGGGGAGTTACTTATGAGTCATTTTACGCAATGATGTATAGAGCCGTAGAAAATATCGAAATATTTGATAAAGGAAGGGTTGAAGATCTGGAGCCTAAAAAATATACGAGAGGATAGAATTTAAATGTACGATTACAGGGTAAAAAAAGAAAATGTAGAAGGTAAGCCTGTCGCTGTTGTGCTGGGAGGGACAGTGCCGCATGGTGATTTAATCAAATTATTGAAAAAAAGGAACTTTCATACGATAGTCATAGATTATTTTGACAATCCCCCTGCTGCAAAATATGCTGATGTGCATTGTCATGAGTCCGCCATGGACTATGATGTGGTGTTAGAGGTGGCCAGGGAAAATAAGGCCGTGCTTATTTTAAGTTCCTGCCTTGATCAACAGATTAATATAGCAATGAAAGCAGCAGAAGAGTTAGGAATAGCACATCCTTTTTCTCCTGAACAGGCATTGATGGTGACAGATAAGAAACTCATGAAAAAAAGAATGATGGAGAGCGGAATTCCCACATCGAGATATTATGTGGTGGATAAAGACACGGATATTACGGGTATAGAGCTTACATATCCCGTAATTGTAAAGCCGGCAGACAGCTGTGGTTCGGCCGGTATCGTGAAGCTTGAAGATGCAGTCGGACTTGAGAAGGCTGTCAGGGAATCAATGCAGTGGAGTGATTCAGGGAAGGTGATTGTAGAGGAATTTGTGACTGGAACGGAAATGAGCGTCCACGGTTATGTGGAAGCCGGGAAAGTACATCTGTTGTTCGGTACATGTAAAATTACGAGCATTCAGGAAGAAAAATATCAACAGCTTTGTAATGTATATGTACCAAGGCTTAAGGAATCGCTTCAAAAGGAACTGGAAAGAATTGCAGGTCTCATAGTAGATAAGTTTGGTATTCCGGTCTGTACTCCTTTGTTTATGCAAGTCATAGTGCGGGGAACAAAGGTCTCTGTTATAGAATTTTCTCCCAGGGTGGCCGGCGGAATGGCTTCCTATGTAGCCAGTGAGTACGCAGGATTTGATCTGCTCAATTATTCGATTGATTCATATCTGGGAGAACATAGGAATCATGGCACCGGCAGGTTGGAAAAGTTTGTATGCTGTCACCCCTTATATTGTAAGGATGGTATATTGAAAGAAATAAAAGGAGTAAATGACGTGTTAGATCAGGGAATCGCCAGGAGAATGTTTTTGCTTAAGGAGTTGGGCGACCATATAGATACAAGTAAACCAAGCAGTTCAAACGTCATGAAATATGTTATAGAAGGTGATACTGCTTTAGAATGTTATGAGAAAATGCAGCAGGCAAACGAATTGACAGAAATTTATGACGTGGATGGAAGGCCGATGAGGGATTACAGCTTTATTTTGACAAAGGAACAGTTTGAAGAGAAACTAAAGGAAATTATTTGAGAGGAAACGGATAATGAAGCATCATTTGCAGAAGCATAATTGTGAGTTTGTAGTAGAACCGATGGAATTTGATAAAAACACGGATAAAGAGTTCCTCCAGTATTGTCTGGGGGGGTTGCTTTATATGCCGGCAACGAAGGATTTCAGGGAGGCATTGATAGCAAATAAAATTCCCAGTCTTACATCTATGGTTATGTGTTTTGAAGACGCCATAGATGAGTCGGAGATACCGGCAGCAGAAATAAATGTGGTCGAATTTCTCAGGTTTGTAAAAAAAGAAACAGATGCGGGCAATCTGGACAGTTCCAGAACACCGCTTATTTTTTTGCGAGTTCGTTCTCTGGAGCAATATGACAGTATTCTGTCTAAACTGGACGGAGACTCGATAGAGCATCTTACGGGTTTCGTATTTCCCAAGTTTAATCAGAAAAACGCCATAGAGTATTTTTCAAGGCTCAGGAAAATAAATGAACAGTTTCATTGCAACTTATATGGTATGCCGATACTGGAAGGAAGGGAAATAGCGTACAAAGAGACCAGATTTGACGAATTGATAGCTGTAAAGGCAATCCTTAACTGTTATAAGGATATGGTGCTCAATGTAAGGGTAGGTGGAACGGATTTTTCGGCTTGCTTTGGAGTCAGGAGAGGTATTGATTATACAATTTATGACATAATGCCTGTCAGGGACTGTCTTTTGGACATACTTAACATATTCGGAAGGGAAATGGATTACGTGGTATCGGGACCTGTATGGGAGTATTTTCTGATTTCCCATGGCATGAAATTCTCCAAGATTGATGAGTCAAAGTTTCAGCATTCGCTCCTGACCAGGGAACCTATTGTAAACAGTGCGGTTGATGGTCTGCTTCGGGAATTGATACAGGATAAAGCGAATGGATTTATTGGAAAAACGACGATTCATCCGTCACATCTGCCGTTTGTCAACGGTATGCAGGCTGTTACAAAAGACGAGTATGACGATGCAGTTCAGATTCTTGGGAAAAGCGGTGGTGTGGTAAAGAGTAATGGCATAGGCAAGATGAATGAAATAAAACCTCATACAAACTGGGCGAAAAGAGTTACTATGCGTGCCAGGGCGTATGGGGTTATTGAAAATGAAGGAAGTTATCTGAGGTTGTTTACAAATGGGAATGAGTAAAACTGTTTCTGGTACATTTAAAAAAAATTTTGTGGATATGTGGAGAAAAATAGTTTTCCCGGTGGATGATGAAAAGGTATCGGATTTGAAGATTGGAGAGCAGATATTAATATCCGGAAGAATCTATTGTGGGAGAGACGCTGTACTTCCGCGTATAGTAGAGTTATATAAGAAAGGCAGGCTTGATTCGGAGGGAATTAATCTTAAGGGCAGTCTGATTTTCCATACAGCTGTCAGCCATGCCGGGGTAGGACCGACATCCAGTAATAAGAAAGAGATAGAGGATAGTATTTCGATTCTCTCTGAGGCCGGAGTAAGAATGCATCTTGGAAAGGGCGCTCTAAAGATTGATACAATACGGGATTTGAATAAATATGGATCCGTATATGCAGTGATTCCTCCGGTGACCGCTCTGCTTGAAAGCAGAACAAAGTCCAAGAGAATTGTGGCATTTCCGGAACTTGGAATGGAAGCGCTATACGAACTTGAAGTAGACGGATATCCTGCCGTGATAGCCGCTGCCAAAGGAGAATCGATATATGACTGAAAAAGAATTGATTTTTGATAGGGAGAAAATAGTAAAAGGGGTGGCGGCTGCACTTGTGCGCGCGGGTTCTACATTTTCTGGGGATAAGATGGAGCAGTACAAGGAGGCTTGGCATGCAGAAAACAACCAATTGTCTAAATGGGCAATGGATGAAATTATTGAAAATGCTGAAGTGGCTGAGGCAAATCATTCTCCGCTATGTGACGACACGGGAATTCCTCATGTAATCATAGAAATCGGAAAGGGAAGAGCTTTAACGGGAGATATGATAGATGCGATATATGAGGGAATTCGTCAGGGACTAAATACCTTGCCGGGAAGACCTATGGCAATTCGAGGGGATGATCTTGAAAGAATCAGCCAAAGCAGGGGGTTGGAAGAAGCATCAGACGCGGTTGTCCCTGCGCCGTTTATGTTGAAGTATGTGGAAGAAAATAATATTTTGCGTGTCAATCTGCTAATGCAGGGCGGGGGACCGGAAATCAGGGCTAAAACATATCGGGTTTTCCATAGACATGATGCGCAGGTTGTAATCGACGAGATTGTTTCCTGGGCAAAAGAAGTTGTTGGACAGTTGGGATGTTCCCCCTGTACTATTGCGGTCGGTATTGGACGGTCACATTATGAAGCGTCATCGCTTATGTTACAGGCTATGGTAGAAGGACAATATGATGTCCAAAGCGAGCAGGAGCAGTATATAACGAAAAAAGTAAATGAATCCGGAGTTGGGGCACTTGGATTGGGAGGAAATACGAGTGTCCTTGGTACATTTATAAAGATAGGGCCTCAGAGGGCAAGTGGAGTGAGAATTGTATGTATGCGTCCATGTTGCTGTTTTGAACCAAGAAAAGGCAGTATAGATTTATGAAGAGAATTACTTTTTGGAAAGCAACAAAATCTTCTATTATATTAATTCCAGTAGTGATGGCACTAATATTTGTTTTTCTGTACAAGGTCACAGGAATATATTATGGAATAAATGATGATACTTCTATGATGGGCATTGCGTCTGGAAAGTATACAGGTATTCCGGATGGCCATACTGTATTTATAAGATATGCACTAGGAGTTGCAATATCTGCTTTATATAGGATTGATAGTACGATAGACTGGTATGGGCTCTCACTCTTGTTCTGTATGTATTTTTCGTTATGCTTGCTGATAATTGTTCTTTTTGAGGCAACGAGAAAGGCGAATAATCGGTTATATATCAGAATAGGAGGAATATGCGTTGTATTGTTATTATCACTAAAGTATCTTATATTTTTTCAGTTTACAACAGTTGCAGGAATTACATGTGCAACGGCATTGTTCCTTATTGCGGTTAATAAAAATCAAGATAATAAGTTGTATATTTTTATAGAAGTAATTCTGTTTATATTAACTGATATGATACGTCGCAAAGTGTTTCTAATGGGTGTGCCATTTGCGTTGCTCCTTATAATGGCAAATATATTTGAGCCAAATGAAGCGGATGAGAATTCTTTATTCGATATAAAATATATAATTAAATCCAGATTAAAAAAAATAATACAATATGGGATTATTATAGGAGGAATTCTATCTTGCATTATTTTAGTGGAATTTGTGGAGAATATAGCGTACTCATCTGAAGAATGGAGTAATTATAGACAGTATAAATCATATAGAGCGCAGATTGTAGACTATAACGGCTTTCCGGTATATGAGGGAAATGAGGCATTTTGGGATTCGCTTGATATATCTGCAGAGGAACAAGCAATACTGCCATCATCTTTTGGAATACTTCCTGATATTGATTATAAAGATTTGCAAAGTATTGCATTATACTCAAAGGAGACGAAACAGACTACTTTTACGAATGTCCTTTCTTTCCTCTATCAAAGTATTATTGCGGGAAATATCATGTTAAAAGTAATATTGTTTTTTGTTTTGTTTGTAGTAGCCTACCTTTGTCTAAATAAGAAAGTGTCCCTCTATTTAAAGTTTAAGCTGATAGCGTTGATTGCTTTGGCGTTGGCAGAAATGCTATATATAGCATGGAATGGGCGACTGCCAGCGAGAGTGTTTTATGTTTGGTTGATTTTGATAGCCAGTTGCGTATTTGGAACAGTAATCGACAGAGCGGCTGAGGAAGCAAATTATGCGAAACTAATGCATGAAAAGGTTATCTTGTTTTGCAGCTTTTTAGTGATTGTTGCAGTTAATATTTATTCTGCATTTAATATATATATGGATGTTCAAAAGTATAATACAGATATAGAAATTTATCAAAGTTATACTACATATTTACAAAATTATGAAGATATTATTTTTGTGGTAGATACCGGAATTGTAAATTCAAGAAAAAGGTATTTCATCCATAATGAGGATATAAAACTTAACACTATTGGATCAAGAGGATGGAGCAGCACGCTGCCATTGCTGGTCGAATACGAAAAATCAAAGGGATTAGATCCGGAAGAGATCTTTCTTGTTCAGGAAAATGTACGTTATTTGACAGTGAATATGGATCGTATTTTACAAATGGATAATTATTTGAAGAGTATTGGATATGCGGTAAATTACGAAATTGTAGATGATTTTTCTCTATCAAATGGTGGGATTATATATGTTGTTGAATGGAAGTGAAACGATTTCCGTGGTATATCTGCTTTCTGATTGTTGGGAAGATATGCAGTAATTTGGGTGAATATCATCTAATGACTAAAATTTTCTTCGTACTCTTTTAAATTCAAACAGATGTTTATTTGATTGAATTACTTATGGAGGAATCTATGAAAATATTGAACAATAAAATAATAAAGTACACATTGTGGGGGATATTTATTTTGATGCCAATTTTAGTTGGTATTTTCAGTGCTGTTCTATCAAATACTTCTCTCTTAAAAATGGATGAGTGGTTTACAAGTATAAATGATGAGGTCGGATACTATAGGACTGTGCAGCAAATCAGAACAAATGGACTAGTTCCCATTGGGATGAGATGTTATAACGAAGCAGAAGCATTGTCGGGAGTTCCTTCCTGGGGCGTATACACGGTTTTCACTTATTTGCCATATGTATTCTTTTCGTTTTTCACGGGAATTTCTTCGCATAACTTTATGGTGTATTGCAATATATTAATGATGGTTTTAGCGAATGTAGTAGTCGTTTTTCTTTTAAAACCGAATACAATGCGAACCTTTACATTATGTGTTTTTTTGCTTTCGCAATTTACACTTAGCGACTATATTTGGTCCGGCATGACAGAGTGCAGTCATGTAATGATGAGTATTATTGTTATCGTGATAACTTTATGGCTTATGAATGAAGATCGTATCAATATAGCGGCTTGGAAGGTAAATTTAGCTCTTGTGATGCAGATTATAATAATAATCTTTTATGGTCTTATTCGTCCATTTGAGTTTGGATATATTATATTCCCGATGATATATATTTTGTCTTCCCCAAAAAAGAAAAAAAACAAAATTATTCTAAGTACAGTTCTGGTGCTATTGTCTGTTGCAATGTTCAAAATATATATGTATGTGAATCAATTCTATTGCTCAAAATACTTTGATTCACAAGGAGTTTTGACACAACAGTATAAATCATTGATTGCCAATGGTGATTTTAGAATGATTTTAGAAAACATATTGAATTCAAACAAACAAGGAATTTCTAAAATCATGTCTTGGATAGAAAATAATAAGCTCAAGGGATTGATGATGATACAGCTGCTGATTGTAATGATCCTGCTAATTTCATTGTTTGCGGCTAAATGCAAAAAAGGGGGGGTATACAAGAAAAAATATATGATCATTGGAATAGTACTGGCAGTGGTAACTATATACGAAGCTACAGTAATACTATACACTACAGCGAATATACATCGAATGATGCTTGCGATTTTTATTGGTATGAGCTATTTTCTGATTTTAGAGGCCGATATACTGGAAAATGCCGTTATTCTGTTGGTGTCAGTTTTATTCTTAGGATACTTTTGGATTTTTGGGCCGTTAGATGCTTTAGTGCTTCCTCAAACAGAGGAGTCAATCAATACAGAAGAAGTACAACAGTCATTACATGAAGCATTTTCATTCATAGAAGGAGAAGAAGGCTGGGAAGTGACATTAGCCAGAAAACCGAGATCAAAGAATCTTTGGCTTAATTACTGTCTGCCCAATAGTATTGCAGTTAGTCCGTGTACAAATAGTTTTATTTGTGATGGAATAAAAAATGATACATTGAAAAGTAGGTTTGTATGGGCAACAGATGAAACGGAAGTGTACGCTATATGCGAAGAGTACCAGTATGAAGCGATTTGGGGCGGATATGGTTATACTATTTTTAAAAGGTGGTAAAATTATGCGGAAGAATAAACAGTGATTTTTTCTAATAAAAGGGAAAGGATTATAGTGTTTTACGTCTGTAAACATTAGAAAAGATTTATATGAATAAAAGAGATTCAAATACAATAAAAGGTGTATCAATTCTTTGTATGATTTTTTATCATTTATTTTCGGATGAAGAATTCATATCTGAATATATGCTTACAGGATTAATAGTATCGGAAGAAGTTACACATATAATAGCCTCAGCGTGTCATATTACGGTATGCCTGTTTGTATTTATCAGTGGGTATGGATTTACGAAGAAAATGCGGAATAAGAATACAAAGTCCGATTATAAGGAGGGAATACAAAAGTATATTAGATTAGTTTTGGATGTTTCATATATTCTTGTATTTTGCATGATTATATCGTATTTGTTAGGGAGTAACAGTAATCTAACGGCGGAGGCTGCATGGGGGGGCGGCCTGATAAATCAATTATTTGGTATTTGCTCAAATGCCTTTGGCGTAGCGGGAATGTTTGGACAGGATTGGTATGTTAGCAGTTGGTGGTATGTTGGTCTTGCTGTTAAATTGATTTTTTTGGCTCCTATAGTATATAGACTTGTTCGTACGTTGGGACCATATTACGGGATAGCAATAGGAATACTAATGCCAAGTGCACTGGGATGTAATGTTAAAAATGATACGTTTGCCAGATATTTTCCGGTTTTCGTAATTGGAATATGCTTTGCAGAATATGAAATGTTGGAAAAAATCAAAATAAAATTGCAGAAGAGTAAAATTTATGAAGTTGCTTTGATTTTTTTGCTGCTATTGCTTATTCCGGTGATAGTAGTTGTGAAAATAAATATTAAGGCGTCTTATCTCCATGAAACGGCATTGACGGTAGTGATAGTCATATTAATAAATTTAACAATTCATAAGATAAAATTTGTTAATCAAATGTTTTCGTTTTTAGGAGACAATTCTGCATATATGTGGTTGATACATGTATGTATTTATAAGCATTGGTTTCCAAATGAAGTTTTTGTATTAAAAAACATATGGCTTATATTTGTAACAGTTGTTGCCAGTAGCTTATTACTTGCTGTGATACTAAAATATTATAAAAAATATATAGTCAAAAAGTGTAATATCTTAGAAAGGAAACGTATAGATGCCGCGTAAGTTTTTTAATAAAGAGAATGTCCGCAATAAGGTGTTGCTTACAAGGGGATTACATATTTTTATGTGGATAACACTTATTGCAGCAACTGCGATAAGCATATACCGATGCTTCTACGGAATAGAAAAAACAGATGAGGCATATTATGTGGCTGATGCTATAACCTCTTTACATGGAAATTATGCTTTTGCATACAATTTCAGTCATGCTGCCGGGATGACATTTGTGATGATACCGTTGGTCTGGATTTATGAATTGTTTGTCCCATCGTTGGCAGGCATCTTTTTGTACTTAAGAATATGTTTTGTCTTTTTTCGCTTGTCAATATTGATTGCATCCTATTTTATTCTGAGAAAATGTATGAATACAATTTCATTATTGATGGGGATGCTGTTTTTGATGCCATATTATTATGTGATTCAGCAATTCAATTACAATACAGTTTCTCAATGGCTCACCATTTTGGCGGGAGTATTGCTGTATGGTGCTTGTATTTATGACAGTAAGAAGCGAAAGATTGCGTTTGCGTGTTTGGCAGGTATAGTGGAGACATTCTCAGTCTTTGCTCATCCTTTAAGTGCAATGGGAACGATCTTTTTTTGTTTTTTGCTTATAGTATTTAGTCATAAGAAAAAAAGCGTTTTAATGTACTTTGTTGCAACGGGGATTATAACTACTCTTATTGTATCGGGAGTGATAGGAGGACTAGCGGGATTTGATCATTTGATATATGGTATCGGTTGTTATCTTGCAAGGGGAACAAGTGTAGGACGAACCAGTCAGGAAAAGTGGACGCAGATATGGAGCAGGTATGGCAGAGTCTGGATTATATCTGTTTTGTGTCTGGGATTTATTTTCCTGTGTTCGTTCTTGTTTCACCTATTTAGACATGAGAAGAAGTTCAGAACAGATATATGTAATGCCGTTCTATTTTCTTTGCTTGTGTTGACATTGCACTATTTTAAGGTAAGTGGATTTGAATATTATACGGCAGTGTATACCTTGGGAGCAATTTTCTTTTTGATGGCGATGGTGATGATTCCGATTGCCAAGGATGATAAATTTTATTGGTTTATGGCCATTCCGCCAATTATTTTTTGCCTTACAGAGATTGCAATGACAAAAAATTCTGGTCCTACAGAAAGAATGTATTTTGTATTTGCTTCTTTTTTGGGGTTGATCCCTCCTTTATATAATAATATTAGTTATTTAAAGAAAGGTGTATTGATGCTGCTTGTGCTATGCTTGACGGCGGGACAGCTTATAATCAATAGTTTATATGTGTATAGAGATGCGCCCATGGATGAGCTGGTATATGCGGTGAAGGAAGGGATTTTTAAAGGGATATATACAACAGAACAAAATGCTGAGGATATAGTGGAACTGGAAACATTTATACATGAAAATACTTCGAAAGAAGAGTGGATTAAATTTATGGATAATGTTCCCGTGGGATACTTATTTTCTGATGGCAGGATGTGTGATATCAGAACCTGGGATGATATGAATTATACATATAACAAAAATAATCCCACAAAAATGTATAAATATTTCATCAATAGAGAAACCATTCCGGATAAGCTGATCTATGTTGATTATGGCAGGGATGAACAATTAAGTATAGAAGATGAAAACTGGAAATTTAATGAGTTTGTATGGAATTTCTATGAATTTAATAAAGAATTCGATTTGAATGAAACTTTTAGGGTAAAAATATATTTGAAAAAACAAGAAGTTTCTTTTGAGGATTATCTGTTATGGGCAGAAATTAAGTTGGAAGGGTAAAAATATATATTTTAAAATGAATGCCCCAAAATAGAATTGTATGAAATTTACGGAAAAGTAGAAGCGGAAACCGGATAAGGACAGATAATGCTGTTTTATATTGATTGTGCCTTTTGGTATTTTGGAAATGGGATTTTACACTGCCATTGGTTGAGAATAAATTAAATTAGAGAGTTAAGAGATGTGAGGAAAAAGTATGCAAATGCAATTCAGGGATTAAAAAAAACAGTATCAAATATTAAAGCCTGAAATTGATCAGGCAATTGGGCAGGTACTTACAGACGGAAACTTTATCTCTGGCAGTCAGGTCACAGAATTGGAGAATCAATTGGCGGCCTATGTGGGCGTAAAGCACTGTATTACCTGTGCTAACGGAACGGATGCCCTGACACTTGCCTTTATGGTATGGAATATCGGTCAGGGAGATGCCGTGTTTGTACCGGATTTTACGTTTTTTGCATCAGGGGAAACACCGGCTTTTGAGGGGGCAGTGCCCATATTTGTGGACGTGGAGGAAGATACTTTTAATATGTCTCCCGATTCCCTGGAAAATGCAATTTTACAGGTGAAAAAAGAAGGGAAACTGACTCCCCGTGTTATTGTAGCAGTGGATCTTTTCGGGCAGCCTGCTGATTATCCAAAGATTCGGCGGATCGCAGAGAAGTATGATCTGCTCATTCTGGAAGACGGAGCACAGGGATTTGGCGGGCGGATCGGTGAAAGAAAAGCCTGCGGCTTTGGCGATATTTCTACAACTTCCTTCTTCCCGGCGAAGCCGCTTGGATGCTATGGAGATGGAGGAGCGGTGTTTACAGATCATGATGAGTGGGCTGCGCTGTTACGCTCTTACCGTATTCATGGAAAAGGGGCGGACAAGTATGATAATGTCCGCATCGGCATGAATTCCAGACTGGATACGCTGCAGGCAGCGGTTCTCCAGGTTAAATTGAAAGCTTTTGAAGAATATGAGTTGGCGGCTGTGAATGAAGTTGCGGATTGTTATACAAAAGAATTGCAGGATGCAGTACACACACCTAAAATCAGAGAAAACTTTTATTCCAGCTGGGCACAGTATTCCATTTTACTGAAAGATGAGGAGCAGCGGAACGGCCTGCAGGCATATTTAAAAGAAAAAGGGATTCCGACAATGATATATTACCCGAAACCGATGAGCGGGCAGGGAGCTTTTGCAGAGATGGACTGTGTGAAAGTGGATCTGTCCGTGACGGCAGATCTGTGCCAAAGAGTGCTGGCATTGCCGATGCATCCGTATATGACGGAGGAAGAGCAGGAAGAGGTAATCAGGGAGGTCAAGGCGTATTGCTAAAGTATCTCCTGCAAATATACGCAAAAGCCTTAGATAAAGATTTTGCCTCTACCTCTTTCATTTTTTCAAGAAGCAGCTTTTCTTCGTCTTTCGATAAAAGGCCGCCCCCGCTTTTATTGAAGCCTTTATTTTTGAGGGAGTGAGAATATGCAATGCCCAAAAGATCTTTGATGATATTCAAAGTATCATCATTTTTTACGGCAATATTCAGGGCATCTCTATAATTGCCAAGATCCCTTTTGGCAATCGATTCCGTGCTGAATTCGTATGTCATAGCAGTAGCCCGTTCAATGTCTGTTATACGATCTTCCGATTCGGATAACCTGTTGAGATATTTATCAACGCCATAAAATGTCGTATAGTTTCCCTTTATTCCCGCTTCCTTTTTTAATTTTTCCAACTTTTTCCTGCACCGCTTGGGCAAAAAATTGACATCCATAGAATATGCTCTCAATTTAGCCTCCTGAACAGTAACAATTGTTGCGTCCTCAAATTCATTAAATTCTTTTTTCTTCCGTTTAATAAGATGTTTAAAGGCTAAATTGAGCAAAGAAAATCGAAGTCTGACATACAATGCAAGACCATATTTTCGATAATATATTGGTATCTTAAAAGCTAAATGTGCCGGTATGATCATTTGATAAGATGATATTATCTGCAGTTTGGCATTCATAATCTGCTGATAATCCTCCGGTGTTTTTTCCTTTACAGAATTAGCAAGAGATAATAATTCTTTTGCAGTTTTTCTGTATTTCGTAAATTGGGCATGCACACGTTCGTCCCTCATTTTGGCGTTTAAGAACAAATACTGTTCCCATTTTTCCGGCACGAAATTTTTCATGTCAAAATCATAAAGACATTTATTTAATTCTTTATACCTGTCTGTCAGTTGAGAAAATACGACCCAAAAAAGTTCCGTATTTATATGTACTTTCGGGATTCGTGCCTGAAGTGCGTCTAAAAAAAGATTTTTGGCACTTTTCTCCATTTTCTTATGTGGTGTAGTATAAAGGCTTTCCATTTTTGCCTGAAACTTCGTTTTTCCAAACACATCGTCATATATTCCGGGAAAAACGGCATTGGGATAGTTGTTGATAATTATTGTCCTGCCGATTCTGTCAGCATTAAGAAAAGTTTCATCTTTATCGTCAATATCCTTTTGGCTCATTAACCAAAAAGGTTGAGGCGCTTCAGGACTTTTGAAAACTTTTTTCATATGCGGATAATAATCTATATCCCGTCCGCTGTATCCGATAAAACAAAAATGTTTATTTTTCTGAAAGACAGACATATATTCAAGCCAGGGCTGATTTAGTTTTGATATTTCAGACATGGTTGTTTTAAAGCTGGCAGGGTCGATATCTCCATCGGCATTGAAGTCTGCATTTCCATGGAGTTTACATATTCTCAATATGTGTTCTGGATTCTCCGCTTGTGTGGGAGGCTCAAGCAACACTTCATACTCTTTAATCCCTAGTTCTGAACATGCAGTTTCAAACATTGTATCATAGTTTACGGTAAATACAGGAACTCCGGCCAAATAAGAGTATGCTGTCACGAAGTAATGCACAAAATTAGGTCTGGGAAAATATTCAGGAGTCCATGTTTGAGGATTCAGACATTTCCACATATCCAGGCATTTGTTATTGTAGTGGGAGCATGCCAATAATATTGAGTAAAACAATTCGGGCTGGGTATCATAAATAACTTCTCTTTGATCTTTGTCTAGGGTCGGAAGAAAGACATTCTCCGTTCTGGTAAGGACGTCAAATATATCTACAAGTCCGGAATCATATCCAATGCCTGAACCGGCAAAGAACACGATCTGATTATTTTGAAGTTTTTCGGTCAAGAATTTGATTTCGTCAGGTCTGTCCATAGTTTGCACCCCATTCAATACCTTATTTATACAATATGAAATCAAACGACATAAACAGCGGTCGCTCTAATCAGTTTAACATGTATTTTCAGAGGTGGCAAACTTCTCGTTAGTATAAAAAATAAATTTTACAAATAAACGCTTGTAAAATAACTATCGTCCTGCTATACTACATACAAAAGCATATATTCTTTTGAATTCTTATAGCAATGCCGTTTGACAAAGCCAAAAGGCATTGCCATTTCTCAAGGAAAGATCCTTTCCGTCTGACTTCATCTGAAAACTGTGCTTTTTATTCCAAAAATAAAATTGCATGGGATTTACGGAGAAGCAGAAAGCGGGGATCAGTAATCTTG
>JAAUZC010000004.1 GCA_014804795.1 Lachnospiraceae bacterium
TCTGCTTTGTCACTGCTTAGAGAGCACTCCTGTAATCCAGCACCAATTGAACCTTGGCGGACGTTTTCTGTTACAGTGTACCCTGTGGGAGAGTTCAAAACCTCTCCAGTCAAAAGCCCTGCAAAAGTGAGTCTGTGATCCAACATCAATACCTACAATTAAAGTATCAGATGTTACTTGCTTTAGTCTGTCATTCTGTGTTAAATTCATTATTAGAAACCTCCGTTGATTAAAAGTGTTTTTGTTTCATCCGCCAAGATGAACACTCTAATCATACATCAGAGGTTTCTTTTTATTCAATTGGCATTATTTCTGAATTACAGGAATGCTCCCTGATGAATTGTCCATATAAAAGCAATAACCCTTATCCATTTTACTGACTATCATATTTTCCTCATAAACTTTTACAAAGCTGTTATTTTATGCCCTTTTATCAAAAGAAGATGTATTGACATTATCTACCATATTCATAAAAGGATAGTCGTCATTATGCGGAAACAACAGCTTCATATATAAAACTCCCAACAAACTTTTTACTTTGTCAGCATCTATATCTACAACGGGAAACTCATGTATTTCCAGATTCTTTAAATTCTCCAGAACTTTCTCTATGCTCTGCCTGCAATAAATGGTCCCTTAATCCCACCAGAAATACCATATTTTAGATGACGCGATACATGCTGCCACTTCACTTAGCGTTCCGGTTTTTGTACATTGATAAACTCTGTCAGGAGTAAATGCAAAATGCTCTTTGGCTGCCTGTATGGAATCCTGCTCTGCAACCGGTGCCGGAAGGCGCATTTCCATGACATCATGTGTAATCGTCACAGGCACTGCCCCATATTTTTCAAACCAGTATTTGCAGATAGCCATCATTTTCTCCGCTTCAGGGCATTCGTTCCATCCGCCAAACGGCACATATGCCACCAGCTCCCACGGCTTGGTCGTCGGAACCTTTAGCAATATCGTTTCTACGATTCCCTTAGAGAAAAAATCCACAAAAGCCGAATAACTCTCAACCGGCGTTGATTCACTATCATATTTACCAACAAATTCTTCCATGCTGAATCCGGCCTCACTACTGTTTGTATACTCATCAAAACGTTGTTTCAGTACTTCTTCACCGGACTCCGGTTCCAGCTTTAAAATATCCTCCAGTGAATACCCGTCATCTTTTAATATATCCAAATACTCCTCCAACACATCATCTGTCGGAACCAGCAACGGTGTAAACCCTTCCTGCTGTCCTTGTAATGCAGCCTGCTCATAGGCATTCATCACTTCCTCATAACTTGCTTTCGATGAAAAGATCTGGTATGGATAACCTAACTGCTTAATAATACTTTGGGTAACCTGATTCGCCTGCTCCAAAGTCAATATATTACTTTCCTGTACTCCGCTATCTGTCAGATTTTCTTTTTCATTCCTTTTCCATTTGTCAAACATATCTTCTATTGTTCTCCTTTTTCATCTTTGCAATATTTTCCATCGTATTCCCCTCGAAAAACTCATCAAGCATTACTATTACTTACTATTTCCTTGCTCCCATAATATTGTGTCAGTATCAATATCAGCGCACTACCCGCAAGCACCCCGTCCATAATTCCCGCCGGTAGTAAAAACATCATTAAAGCCATTGTTATAATGCAATTGATCACAGAAAGCATAAGCCCCCACATTTTATTCCTTAATAATCCGATTGCACCGACAACTCTTATCACACCATAGATAGCTCCCATGATGATCATCATATTTAGATTATCTTGAAAATATGGGAGTTTAAATGAAAAATATTGTCCTATATCAAACTTATCAGTTCCAAAAATCATGGCAGGTATAAAACAAAACACACCACCAATTTCCATAAATCCGCCGTGAATAATCATTATCAATGAAGCTATTTTATATCTTCGCATAATATATCAATCCTTTTTCTGTTAGAAATTCAGTTCCATAACGCCCCCATAAACTTGAAGTTATTGGCTTAATCCCATAGCGAAGAAAAGTGAGTCAGGTAAAATTGTCTCATTTCCTCACCTTCGTCATCAATGTGTCCTTTAATATAGTTCGCATGCTGCTTCTGTTCGATCGGATCAATTTCTGAATATCTGTGAATGACAATATTGCCTGTTTGTTCTTCTTTCAATATCTCAGTATAGATGTTGTCAACAACCTCATACTGATGAACGGGTATATCTATCTCACTCTCCCAAGTATGTCCCTTTGTGTTTATCAAGCCATCAGCCATCGCAATAACATAAATGTATCCGCGCTTACCGCCATAAAGTATTCTCAACTGGTCTGGGAATCTCTCAAAATAATGTTGCTTACCGTCTTTACCGAGCCCCATAGTGACAAAGTTTTCATTTCTGCTTCGACAGCAAACCAGAGCATAACATCTGTCTTCCGTAAAGTAAACAACGGTTTTTCCTGACGTATGAGATTTTGTGTTTGCCTTAATGATATTCAATCCACCTATTGTTGTTCCGTGATACAGCATACTTTCTTCTCCACAATTCTCACTTTGTCGTTCTATGTGAAAGCGGATTACTTGTGTACTTTTTGGTTACATTTTCACCCTTACTTATGATATGGTTCCCCGTTTATAATCCGAAACGCCCGATAAATCTGCTCTGCCAAAATCACCCGCATAAGCTGATGCGGAAAAGTCATATCCGAAAAACTAAGCTTTAAATCCGCCCTCTCGGACACTGAAGAATGCAGGCCTAAAGATCCCCCTATAACAAAAACAAGCTGGCTTTTTCCCGATAATCCGAGATTTTCCAGCTTTCTTGCAAATTTCTCCGAGTCATATTTTTTCCCTGTTATTTCCAGCGTGATCACAAAGCTGTTATCCCGCAGCCTTTTTAATATGCGTCCGGCCTCTTTTTCACGAATAGCATCTTCCTGTGCCGGAGAAACTTTCTCCGGCGCAGGTTCATCCGCAACTTCAATAATCTCCATACGGCAATAACGGCCGAGGCGCTTCCTGTATTCAGCTATTGCTTCTCTGTAAAAGGATTCCTTGATTTTCCCTACTGCCAGTATTGTAATATTCATATCTGTTTTGCCGCCTGAAGTTGTGAAATGTTTTTATAATGCGTGATCTGCATGATTTTCTGTCACTTACTGTCTCCGAAAATATCCTGATAATGCTTGTCTAAAAATCTGTCAACATAGCCCTCATTCAGATTCAGGAAACGTTCTTTCAATAATTCTTTCATTTTGTCAAACCGCTTAAAGTATTTCTGTTCTTCACTGAAATCGGCTTCTTCCTCTGTGAAAAGCCCGTCATCTATCTTTTCCGCAGTTACACATTCCATAAACCATTTTTCAAGTTCTTTCGTCAATTCTTTCTCAGATTCTGCTTTTTTTGCATATTTTCCCGCATTTTTCATAGAAACTACGCCCATGACAATAAAAAACAGAAACATTGCGCCAAGGACGCCCAACGTCATAAATCTGGAGGATTCACTTAACGGCAGCCTGATCACATCACAGAAACAAAGTATGATCACGATAATACCGACGATTCCGACTCCAATAAGCGTATAAGCAGATGATTTGTTATCCGCCGCTTTCTCCTCATAATTCTGATAAACACCCCTGGAAGCTTCTTCCATGGCCTTTTTTGCTTTCGCCGCCATCTCTTTTTCAAGTTCTTCCGGATCTGTTATGTCTTCGGCCCCTTCTGCATTTTTCTCATCAGCTTCCGGCTCCGTAAGCATTTCCGCGAAAGCTGCCATCTGTTCTTTAAGTGCCGCCTCTTTCGCTTCTCTTTCGGTTTTCTCCCATTCCTCCAGTGAGTCTACAAGCTCTACACCGCAGTCTGCACAAACTTTAATCCCCTCATAATACTCGTTTTTGCATTTTGGACACCAAGGCATCCGTCTTCACCCCCAAACCTTCTCTTTTGTTTTTCTGAAAGCATCAGCCACGACGCTATTCTACAGTATAATTTAACCGCACTGTAATAGACGCTGTCTTATCCTTTGAACTGGTATTAAAAGTACCCCCGTAACTATACCCTTCCGTACTGGAATAAGCGCCCGTAATCTGAAATACACCCAGAGAAGCAGAAAGCAGATCCCCGGTCCGGCACCCTGCATTCTCCGCCATAATGTCAATTCTTTCTTTTGCGTTCTGTGTTGCTTCTTCAATGAGCTGCAGCTTCAATTCATCCAGGTTTGTGTAATAATACTCAGGAGAAGATGAGATGATCTCCACGCCCGAATCAATCAGCTGCGTACACTCGTTGGAAATAGTAGTGATCTTATTTACATCATATGAACTGACCGCAAAAGACTGTGTCAGTTCATATCCATCGCTTTCAGAACCGATATAGTCCCCTTCCTCATTATAATTTTCTTTGGTCAATTCCCTGATATACACAGAATAAAAGGTCTGCTCATCCGCGGTGACGTCATTTTGCTCAAAATATTTCTTAACGATATTCGCATTTTTCTCAAGCTCCCGATAGGCTGCTTTTGATGTATCACCACGGACAGAAAAACTCCCGCGCCAAACTGCCAGATCCGACTCAAAATCCACACTGGCAGAACCGGTAGCAGAAAGCCCCTCTCCGGATTTTCCAAGCTTCGCTTCCTTGATGCCGTTTACACCGATCAGCACACAGATGATCGCACAGATTCCTGCAATACAGGCAATGATGATTGATTTATATTCTTTCATATTATAGTTCCGCAAAATTTCCTACAGCACATCTTTTATGCAAATCGAATTTCATCTGCTCTGCATCTGAAATCCGATTTATGCGCTTCCGGAAATTTTGCTGTTCTCCTTTCCAGTTCCGCAAAATTTCAATATATTTCGACACTTATTTTCCTGATAAATATTCATGGATGCCCTGCGCCGCGCTCTTGCCGGCTCCCATCGCCAGAATAACCGTAGCCGCTCCTGTCACGGCATCACCGCCCGCATATACACCTTCTTTTGATGTGGCGCCATTTTCTTCGTTCGCCACAATACATTTCCAACGGTTCGTTTCAAGTCCTTCCGTGGTGGAAGAGATCAGCGGATTCGGGGAAGTGCCGAGCGCCATAATTACCGTATCCACTTCGATCACATATTCAGAATCGGGAATTACCACAGGCCTTCTTCTGCCGGATTCATCCGGTTCTCCAAGTTCCATGCGCACACACTTGATACCGTTTACCCAGCCGTTAACATCCGTCAGAATTTCGACCGGATTGGTCAACAAGTGGAATATAATGCCTTCCTCCTTGGCATGGTGCACTTCTTCCACTCTGGCAGGCAGTTCCTCCTCAGAACGTCTGTATACAATATACACCTCTGATTCCAGACGAAGCGCTGTTCTTGCCGCATCCATCGCCACATTGCCGCCGCCGACAACAGCCACTTTTTTGCCTTTCATGATCGGTGTATTGGAGTCCTCTTTAAACGCTTTCATCAGATTACTTCTGGTCAGATATTCATTGGCCGAGAATACACCGTTCGCATTTTCGCCGGGAATACCCATAAATTTCGGAAGCCCTGCACCGGAGCCGATAAAGACTGCGTCAAAGCCTTCCTCTTTCATCAGTTCATCTATCGTTACAGCTTTTCCAATCACCACATCTGTTTCTATTTTTACACCCAGAGCTTTTACATTTTCTATCTCTTTCTGTACTACATCTTCTTTTGGGAGCCTGAACTCAGGAATTCCATAGACAAGCACGCCGCCTGCCTCATGCAGAGCTTCAAAGATTGTCACATCGTATCCCAGTCTGGCAAGATCGCCTGCACAGGTCAGTCCTGCAGGGCCTGAACCGATGACCGCCACCTTTCTCCCAAGCTTCTCCTTTGCACCTTCGGGAACAATACCGTTCTCTCTTGCCCAGTCTGCCGTAAACCGCTCCAGCTTTCCGATGGAAATCGGTTCACCTTTGATACCCCTGATACATTTTCCCTCACACTGGCTTTCCTGAGGACAGACGCGTCCGCAGACTGCCGGAAGCGCCGAAGATTTGCTGATCACCTGATAAGCCGCTTCAATATCACCGCCTTTTACCTTTTCGATAAAGCCCGGAATATCGATTGCCACCGGACAGCCTTTGATACACTGAGCATTTTTACAATTGATGCATCTGGAAGCCTCTTCCACTGCCTCTTCCATGTTATAGCCCAGACATACTTCTTCAAAGTTCGTTGCTCTTACTTTCGCATCCTGTTCTCTTACAGGAATCTTTTTTAATACGTCCATCTATTATAACCTTACCTTTCTTCATTTTGATTATGCGGCAGTTCATATAACGACTCGCAAACGCTGCGCTCTTTGCTCGTATCGCCGCTTGAGGTACCGCGGCTCAGTTTCCGCAGCCGCCGTGATAGGTATCTCCCTCTTTCAGCCGCAGTTTCCGCAGCCGCCATGATGGGTATCTCCCTCTTTCAGCCGCAGTATTGCTCTGCCTTCCTCGGTCTTATACTGCTGCTGACGCTTCATAGCATTGTCAAAGTCCACAAGATGTCCGTCAAATTCCGGTCCGTCCACACAGGCAAACTTCACTTCACCGCCCACAAGCACCCGGCAGGCGCCGCACATTCCCGTGCCGTCCACCATGATCGGATTTAACGAAACGACTGTCGGCAGATTGAGTTCTTTTGTCAGCTTGCAGACAAATTTCATCATGACCATCGGTCCGATCGCAATGCAGACGTCATACTGTTTTCCTTCTTCCACCAGATCCTCGATCACTTTTGTCACCATACCGGATCTGCCATAGGAACCGTCATCTGTTGTGATATAGAGATTGCCCGCAACTGCTTTCATCTCTTCTTCCATGATCAGAATATCTTTCGTCTTTGCCCCGACGATCACATCAGCTGCAATCCCCTGTTCCTTCAGCCATTTTACCTGAGGATAGACGGGTGCTGTTCCGACGCCGCCCGCCACAAATAAAATCTTCTTCTGTTTCAAAGAATCCATATCTTCTGTGCAAAGTTCAGAAGGACACCCGAGAGGTCCTACAAAATCCCGAAAATAATCCCCCTTATTCAGTGCTGTCATTCTCTGCGTTTCCGCACCAACCACCTGAAATACGATTGTTACTGTGCCGGCTTTTGCGTCATAATCACAAATCGTCAACGGTATTCTCTCTCCGTCATCATCCATACGGACAATGACAAACTGCCCCGGCAGACAGCTTTTTGCAACTCTCTTTGCGCTCACAACCATTTTATAGATTGTTTCATTTAACTGCGCTTTCTCCAAAATCTCAAACATGACCGTCCTCTTTTCTTTCCTTTTTATTGTATAGTTTCATATTTTAATTACTGTTTTATTCGGCAGACTCCCGCACCATATCCGGATTTCCCTGTCTTAAAAGTTCCGTACTTAATGCAAAATTGCTGGTACGAGCATCAAAATGTGTACCGTATAACGGCAGATTATATACTCCCACCGCGTAGTAGCTTCCTGTCTTCTCCCGTCTGCCGTCAGGATTTTCTATATATTCAGAAAAGATATAAAAATCACCCTCGCCCTCTATGTTGACACAGCAGGCAAACACATGAATCATTTTTCTCGGATCCTCAAGAGATATCGTACCATCCGGATCAATAATACGTCCTTCGTCCAACAGGTAACGTCTAACGACACTCTGCGCATCTTCCTTTGTATAATTTGTGATCAATTCCAGATGATAGTTTCTCACCGTGATCTCACTGGATACACCTTTTTCATCGATTGCCACAAATTTGAAATTGCTGTCCCCAAGAGGCATCGGCAAAAAGCCACTGTACATATTGCTGAGCCCGTCCGGTTCACTGCCGTCTGTTGTGTAATAAACCTGACACCCCTCTTCCGCCTCCACATGAAGAAGCTGCGGTGTATAAAAATCCCCGCTGTAGGCATCTATTTCCGGTGCAAACGGCATGGAAACATCAATCTGATAACGGGCCTTTGCATAAGGACTTTTAATACCGTAATCATTAATAAATACTGCAGTGATCTCATACGATCCTGTTTCCAGAAAAATCGGCGAAATGTATTCCTCTGAATATCTGTCGGGATTGCTCCCATCCATTGTATAATAAATATGTCCGTTTGTACTACTTAAAATCTTTAACGGCACCACTTCGTTATAGGCACCCTCCACATAGTTAAACTCCGGCACATTCGCCATAAACTTTGCATATTTCTCCTGAACGGAAGCTTCCGGACAGTCCTGCAGAAGTGTGTTGATCTGTTCGTACTGTTCCTTATCCGCGTAAAAGGTAACGAGCTGATCGTAACACTGCATAAGCTTTTCTCTGGAAATCTGACTATACCTGATCAGTTCATACAGCGTTTCCATATAGGATTGTTCATCCCCCAAAGCCTGATAACAGGCCGCCATTTCCAATTTGAGTTCCTCAAAATCACCACCGGCAACCATGGCGTTTTGTAAACTTTGCAGAGCCGCTCCATAATCGCCCTCTTCCAACTCCGCCATCGCTGTTTTATGTTGATGATCCGCTGAATGAATATAAGCAGTAACCGTAAAATAGCCCACGAGGATGATCAGCGCAAGGATAAAAATGCACCCCAGACTCAACACAAACAGATTTTTCTGCTTTTCATGCCCGCTTTCCGCCTCTTTCTGTGTCGTTTCCGTCAAAGTTTCTACTACACTGGAGAGGGATTCTGTTATGCTGTTTTCCACTTCAGGCTCGAAATCCGGTACTATCTGCACTTCCCTGCCACAGGTATCACAATACAGATGCCCTTCCGGTATTTCCCTGCCACAATCCGGGCATATCATGAGCCGCTCTCCTTTCGCTTGTATCTAAACGCCATTAGTATAGCACATTTTTTCTTATAAGTCTACCGACGCAATACAGTTACTCATCAGCATCGCAATCGTCATAGGTCCGACACCGCCCGGCACAGGTGTAATGGCACTGCATTTTGGTGCCACACTGTCAAAATCCACA
The DNA here is from genome assembly GCA_014804795.1 of Lachnospiraceae bacterium. GTDB lineage: Bacteria > Bacillota > Clostridia > Lachnospirales > Lachnospiraceae > 1XD8-76. Next base: position 8,935 of record JAAUZC010000004.1, read on the forward strand.
TCACCGCAGAGTTTTCCGTTTTCATTTCTGTGAATGCCGACATCGATGATCACCGCGCCTTCTTTTACATAATCCGCTGTGATGAATTTCGGCTTACCGATCGCCACCACAAGAATATCTGCCCGCTTTGTCACTTCTCTCAGGTCTGCCGTTTTAGAATGACAAACCGTCACTGTTCCGTTCTCCGCAAGCAGCAAAAGCGCCACCGGTTTTCCCACAATGTTGCTTCTGCCCACTACGACGCATTCCTTTCCGGCAATCTCAATACCGCTTCTTTTCAAAAGCTGTATAATACCGGCGGGTGTGCAGGAAACAAAACCTTTCTGTCCTGTGAAAAGAGCCCCTGCACTCATGGGATGAAATCCATCCACATCCTTTTTCGCCTCAATAGCCTGAATCACTTTATTTTCATTGATCTGCTCCGGCAGCGGAAGCTGCACCAAAATACCGTTTACCGTATCGTCAGCATTTAATTTCTCCACTAACGCAAGCAAATCCTCCTCGCTCGTCTCCTCCGGCAGCTCATAGGATAATGACCTGATACCGCATTCCTCACAGGCGCGTTTCTTATTTCTGACATAAACGCCGGAAGCCGGATCGCTCCCCACCTGTACCACCGCCAGCGTAATCTCAATCCCTTTTTCCTTATACGCCTCCGCCTTCATGCGGCACTCTTCCTTAATCTCCTTTGAAATCGTCTTACCGTCTATTATTTGATAACTCATGTTTATCCTTCCTTTTATTTCATTCCCAAATTGCTTTCATGTTCCCAATGTCTCTAAGCCAGAGGCCGGTGAATATCCATAAATCTTTGTCCCCGGGATCATTTACAGAGATGCTCTGCAAACCGGAATTGACCGAGCTGAAAGCGAGGGATACGAGCAAAAAGCGCAGTGTTTGCGAGTCTGTCCTAAGTTAATAAGTAAATCAAAATTTATTTGCAAACCGGATAGCTTATTGCATCACCCCAGCGTGATACCTCATCGTGAAAGACTTCAACATCAAGCAAACCGTATGCCCAAAGATAAGCTCTTTCACGTTCTGTAAATTCATTCAAGGATAACCAACGAACATTTTTAATAGCTTGTTCTTCACCTTCCTGAATTTCAGGGTCAGACCCGATCATTTCCCGCTGTTCACTTGATACATCAATAAGATAAACGTATTCTGTGCTGCCATCTTTCCGATGCAGGATATTCAGCTGCCTGCTTATAGTGCCAATTAAGCCGCATTCCTCTTTCAATTCTCTGAGTGCCGTTTCTTCCGATGTTTCGCCCGGCTCAATGCCGCCACCCGGCAACTCATTGATATATCTATCCAATCTGTGCGTTTGTACTGACAATATTTTATTATTACGAACTACTAATGCCATACTGCGATCTCTCATGCCTGCACCTCCAAATCCCGATTTGTATATGAATATACCCCAGGGTATACGGCTCTAAAAGCAAAATACTTATTCATTGGAACACGAAATTGAATTATCCGGACGTCCGCTTAACACACATGCTTAGAACAGCCCCGTTACCATGCCCTCATCGTTCACATCGATCCGATACGCCGCCGGTTCTTTCGGCAGTCCCGGCATCGTCATGACCGCCCCGGTGAGCACCACCACAAAGCCTGCTCCCGCCGATACATAAACTTCCCTGATGTTTACCGTAAAGCCTTCCGGTCTGCCAAGAAGGGCCGCATCATCCGATAAGGAATACTGAGTCTTAGCCATACACACCGGCAGATCTCCGAACCCCAGATTTTCAAGCTGTGTGATCTGTTTTGTCGCGGCCGCCGCATAAGATACACCGGCCGCACCATAAATTTCTTTTGCCACGCACTCTATCTTTTCTTTTAAAGAGAGGGCATCTTCATATAAAACATGGAAATCACTCTCTTTCTCCAAAGCCGTCAGTACTTTCCCTGCAAGCACAAGGCCGCCTTCACCGCCTTTTTCCCATACTTCGGAAAGTGCAAATTCACAGTCCCTTTCCTCGCAAAAGGCTCTCACATAAGATAATTCCGCCTCTGTATCTGTCAGGAATTTATTTAATGTAACCACCACCGGTACACCGTACTTTTTCAGATTCTCAATATGTTTTTCCAGATTGACGATGCCCGCTTTCAGCGCACCCAGGTTCTCCTCTCCCAGATTTTCTTTCTTTACACCGCCATTGTATTTTAACGCGCGTACTGTTGCCACCAACACCACTGCATCCGGTTTTAACCCCGACATACGGCATTTAATATCAAAAAACTTCTCCGCCCCCAGATCTGCACCAAAACCGGCTTCCGTGATACAGTAATCCGCCAGCTTTAACGCTGTCCTTGTGGCGCGCACGGAATTGCAGCCGTGGGCAATATTCGCAAAAGGCCCGCCATGCACTAACGCCAGTGTATGCTCTAATGTCTGAATCAGGTTAGGCTTTATTGCGTCCTTCAAAAGTGCCGCCATGGAGCCTACTGCCTGCAGATCTTTCGCGGTCACCGGCTTGCCGTCCAGATCGTAAGCCACAACAATTCTGCCGAGTCTTTCCTTTAAATCCTGCATATCCTCCGCCAGACAGAGTACTGCCATAATTTCAGAAGCAACCGTGATCACAAAATGATCTTCCCGCACAAAGCCGTCCGCTTTGCTGCCCATGCCGACCACCACATTTCGAAGAACCCTGTCATTCATATCAAGGCATCTTTTCCAGACAATATTTCTCGTATCGATCCGCAGGGCATTTCCCTGTTGAATATGATTATCAAGCAGCGCCGCCAACAAATTATTGGCGGATGTAATCGCATGGAAATCTCCTGTAAAATGCAGGTTCAGATCCTCCATCGGCACAACCTGCGCCATGCCGCCCCCCGCAGCGCCGCCTTTGATACCGAAACAGGGCCCGAGAGAGGGCTCACGCAAAGCGATCACCGCGTTTTTTCCAAGCCTGCCGAAAGCTTCGCCAAGTCCCACCGTGGTAGTCGTCTTGCCTTCCCCGGCCGGCGTGGGATTGATTGCCGTCACAAGAATCAATTTCCCGTCCGGTTTATCTTTCAGGGAACAGATATATTCTTCCGAGAGTTTTGCTTTATACTTTCCGTACAGTTCCAGTTCTTTTGCAGGAATACCGCTCTTCTCCGCCACTTCAGTGATCGGCTGTAGCACCGCTTCCTGTGCAATTTCAATATCTGTTTTCATAGCGCTCTCCTCTTTTTACACTGACTCCTCTACAAAACTCTCAAACTGTTCCGGACTCATCAACACTTTTCTGGGTTTCGTTCCTTCCTCTTCACCGACTACCCCTGCTTCACACAACTGATCCATAATGCGCGCCGCCCGGTTAAAACCGATCTTAAATACTCTCTGCAGCATACCGATAGACGCCTTGTCTTTTTCGATGATAAACCGGCCCGCTTCCACAAAATAGTCATCATAAGCCGAAGAACCATCCGCAGAAACACCACCGGAAACCGTAGAAGCTTCTTTCATCTGCTGTTCAATATCCGGACTGTACTGGGTGATGATATTCTGATCTTTCAAAAAGTTCACAACATCCTCCACCTCATCATCGGAAATGAATGCGCCCTGAATTCTTGCCGGTTTCGGATATCCCTGGGGATAAAACAGCATATCGCCCTTGCCGAGCAGTTTCTCCGCTCCGACCATATCGAGAATCGTCCGGGAATCCACACCGCTGGAAACCGCAAAGGCAATTCGGCTTGGCATGTTAGCCTTGATCAATCCTGTAATAACATCCACCGACGGCCTCTGAGTTGCAATGATCAGGTGGATTCCGGCAGCTCTGGCAAGCTGTGCCAGACGGCAGATAGACTCTTCCACCTCTCCCGGCGCCACCATCATCAGGTCTGCAAGCTCATCCACAATGATCACAATCTGCGGCATCTTAACCGGCGCGTCAGGGACGCCCTTTTTCTGCATCTGTTCCACTTTCTGATTGTAGCCCTTCAAGTCCCGCACACCCTGTTCGGCGAACTTATTATACCGTTCCGTCATTTCCGCCACACCCCAGTGCAGAGCCGCAGCAGCTTTTTTCGGATCGGTCACCACCGGCAGAAGAAGGTGCGGAATACCATTATATACACTGAGCTCCACCACTTTCGGATCTATCATGATCATCTTTACATCATCCGGATGGGCTTTATATAGAATACTCATAATGATCGTATTGATACAGACGGACTTACCGGAACCGGTAGCGCCTGCGATCAGCGCATGAGGCATTTTAGCAATATCCGTCACGACCACCTTGCCCCCGATATCCTTTCCCACCGCAAAGGCAAGACGCGAATCGAAATTCTTATATTCCGGCGACTCGATCAGATCTCTGAACGCCACCATAGAATTTTCCTTGTTCGGCACCTCGATACCCACGGCCGCTTTTCCCGGTATAGGCGCCTCAATACGGATATCCGTAGCCGCCAGATTCAGCTTGATGTCATCCGAAAGTCCGACGATCTTACTGACTTTCACACCCTGTTCCGGCTGCATTTCAAAACGCGTTACCGTAGGACCCTGACTGATCTCTGTCACAGTCACTTTCACGCCAAAAGTTTCCAACGTCTGCTGTAAGCGCAGCGCCGTATCTTTTAACTCTTTATTATTGTCTCCTTTGCCTGTGTTTTTCCCCTTTTTTAACAGAGTGACAGGCGGAAACATATATTTTTTCGTGGCAAAGAGCTGCTTTTTCGGCAGTCCCTTCTCATTCAGCCTGATACTGACATTATCCTGTTTTGCAGCGGTATCTCCCTGTCTGTCGGCCTTCCCCGCAGCGGATGCGCCGCCCTGTGAAAATTCTGTGATCGGTTCCGGCATTTTTTGAAGTTCTCTGTCCTCATATGTAAATGCCTGTGCCCTCGCTTCGAAACCTCTTCCGTCCTGCTCCTCCGCCACCGAAATTCTCGGATCAGCATTCTCTGCACCGCCCGCTTGTGTGGTAATCTCTTCCAATTCCTCATCATAAACAATATTCTGAATATTGTGTTTATTTCGAATATACTCTTCTTCCGCTTCATATTCATTTTCAGCATAGCCCGGATAAGAGATTTCCTGAACCTCATCATCCTCTGCCTCTTTTCGGTAAATGGAACGAATCGGACGCTCCCTGGGCTCTTCATGCCCCGGCTCTTCTATCACAATATCCTGCACCCGAATCTCATGCATATCATTCCGGTTTTCCACCGGCGTTTCTCTGGCCGTAAGCGTCGTATCCAACATCACCCCCCGGCTCTTTTTATTCATCCGCAGAATTTTTTCATCCTCTTTTTCTTCCTGTATAAGCCGTCTCTCTCTTTCCTTTTCCTCCTGCTGTCTGCGCTTTCTTCTTGCTTTCTCTTCGGCTTCCTCCTGCTTCCTCTGATTTCTCTCTTCCAGTTCCGCCTGACGTTTTCTATCGCGCTCTTCCTGTTCCTCCTGAATCTTTCTGTCGCGCTCTTCCTTTTCCTTCTGCCGCATCAGCATACGTTCCCTTTTTTCTTCCCGAAGCCTCTCACGTCTTTCGGCAGCGCTTTCTTCCTCTTCGTCATATTCCTCTTCGTACCGCGCCTCTCTGGAACGCACTTTCTGCGCCAAAAATTCACTGCTCTTTTTTGCATCGCCGATTACGGAATGCTCCGTCAGAAGTACAACACAAATTAATCCCAGCACAATAATTAACAGTACCGTACCGAACGTTGACAAATAATGCCATGACAAATAGGCGAACGAACCGGCGAGAACGCCGCCGCCGTTGTGGTGCTCAGCTGCGCTTTTATATAATGTAATAAAACTGTAATTTTCCATCTCGGGAAGACGCCCCGCAAACAGTTCACATAACATTGCCAGCAGAATAAAAAGCACGATGCCCGAGACAAGCTTTCTGATTGCCGTCTTGCTGCCCTCATTACTGATATAGAAAAGTACTGCCGCAAAAATGAGAAAAGGCGCAATGTAGGCCGGAAGCCCAAAGATTCCAAACTGCACATTTCTCAAAAAAACACCGACGCTCCCCGTAATGCCGAAATTGCATAAAAATAGAAACACACAAAGAGCAAATGCTGCTATAAGCAGTATCTCCTGCAAAAGTTTATCGCTAAACGCCTCTTCCTTCGCTGTCCCTTTTCTGCCTGCTGTCTGTCTGTTTCTGCTGTTACTGTTTCTATTATTAGAACCGGAACGATTTCCCTGTCTTTTTGTATTGCCCGATGCTGCCATATCCTGCCTCACTTCTGTATAAATAGCTGTTCATCTTTTCGAGTTTATCATAAAATTTTTTATTTGTCATCATGATTCTCAAAGCACTCTGCTTTCTTCTTAACTTTTGCGCAATACTATATGCTCCAATCATAAAGAATCTCTTGTGACCATATTCAGAATATGCTAGAATATACTGATTTCCAAGTTTAACAGACCAAACACCGTTTAAAAACTGACATAAAAGGATTAATGCATGTTTCACTATATACTAAAATTTTTTCTTATTATTATCATCATATCCCCATTTTACCTGCTCTTTCGCCGTCCATGGAAACGGGATCTGAAAAGAGAACGCATACTCGCCATCTTTATCTTATTTATGCTGGGTCTGCTGGTCCTCGCCCTTGAAGGCAATTATAAACACCCCCTTCTCATGCTGCAGAGTGCCGTTAACCGCCTTTCTACCGGCATGAGCATCAACCTGATCCCTTTTCACAGCATCAGTGGATTTTTTCGTCACTTCAGATTTAGTACTTTCATGATAAATATCGTGGGAAATATTGTGATGTTTATTCCCTGGGGATTTGGACTGCCCCTTTTATGGAAAAAGAGGCAATCCGTTTTTTCCGCAGTTCTTTTTTCAGCCCTGCTGCCATTATTTATCGAAACAGCTCAGCTTTTCATTCAAAGAAGTGTAGATGTGGATGATCTGATCTTAAATTTTGCGGGCGGATTATCCGGGTATATTCTGTATTCCTTTTACAGAAAGCACCACAATACAGATCAGTTGGCACGGTAATTTTTATTTTTTTCTGCGCTGCAGCCAGATCACAAGCCCAGCTGTCAAAAGTCCGATTGGCACTGCAATTACCATCAAAATGCCTACCAGGAAAAAGTCCAGTGCGGGTACTGTCAAAATTCCTGCAAAATAGCTTTTTACCGGTACCGCCACACTGTTTTCTACCGTTGCAAAGCTGCGCACTGTGCTTTCAAACAGCTTCTTATTGTTTCCTGACACAATGGCATCTGCTGTGTCCTGGAATATTGCCGCAGACGTATAGACCACAACCGTGCTCTCGCCGTCGCCCGCCTGTTTTGTCATTCTTGCTCCCAGTGCAAACGGCCCGTCGATATCACCTTCTGTCTTTGCTCCGTCTGTCACTTCATCAGGATTTGTTCTTGCAAAAGCATTTTCCGTGGTTTTTAGCAGATAGTGTACCTCTCCGTTTTCTTCGGCGTCCTCATCAATCACAATACCAACTGCATAGGGTGCAAATACATATCCATCATAGACGGAAGCAGTCATTTCGTCATACTCCACTTCCGGCAGCAGATAGAGCATATTCTGATAATAGTAATCCATGCTCTGTTCTACAACCATCCCCGCCTCGATCGTCACATTATAATCCGCAAGCAGAGATTGATAGTTGGGAAGTTTCTCCTCACTGTAGCCGTATACAAACAGTGCATCGCCCCCGCTATTTAAATATTCCCTGATCTTTTCCGTATCATCCGCGGAAAAATCCGCCGTGGGCGCGTTAACGATCAGACCTTTTGCATCCGCCGGCACTTCCTCTGCAGTCAGCAGATTTAATGTTTCATATTCTATATTCAGCTTTGAAAGCACGGACAGAAATCCTTCTTCCAGGCCGGATTCTCCGTGCCCGTCAAGCAGATAAACTTTAGGCATGTCTTCCATCGTCACATAGCTTAAAGCACTGGTGATCTGCCCCTCTGCATCATAACCCGTTATTTCATAGCCGTAGGTCTCATAGCTCAACTCCATCTGATACAGTTCATTAGCGTCAATATATTTACTGCGTCTGTCACTTACCACGATCAACGACCGGGAACTCACTGATGCATCCGTATACTGTGCCGCAAAAGTCGGATTAGAGGAAATATCCACATACTCTACCCGAATGTGTTTCGAATAATTCTCATAGCGGTTCAGTGTTTCGACCACATCCAGATTCATACTTCCCTCCGGGGAAAGTACATAGATCGTAATATCCTCCTGTAAGGCATCCATCATTTTATAGGACTCTTCTGTCAGGGAATACAGCCGTTCTTTTGTCACATCAAATTCCGTATATTCTGTGGGAAGCTGCTTCAAAACCACATTGACACAGATCAAAACTGCCGTCGTCAAAATGATAAGTCCGATGCTGTAAGCTCCCTTTTTCAACTGTTTTACGGAAACACTGTAACGCCTTTTCTGGATAGACTGTGTCGTAAAAAACAGCATCAGGAAAATAACCGAAAGATAATATACGATCGCGGATATTTTCAGACTGCCATTGAGCAGATCCACAAACGGCGAGGTCAGATCATATACACTTAACATTTTAGTCATGATGTTTCCGGTCGCAGAAATCAGACTGCAGATACCCGACATCACGTATCCTATGAAAATAAAAACAACAGATAAAACTGCAGCGATCACCTGACTTTCTGTCAGAGATGACACAAAAACACCGATGGCGACAACCGCCGAGCCATAAAGAAAAAATCCAAAAAGCGCAACGTAATTTTCCGCATAAGGAATGTCCCCGTATCGGCCAAGCAGCAACGGATACAGGCAGAGTACCGCACAGGGAATCGCAAACACTGTTTCTAACGCCATATATTTTCCAAGCACTATCTTCCATACACTGACCGGCGCGGTCAATATCATCTGATCCGTTTTGTTTTTTCGATCTTCCGCCAGAATCCGCATTGTCAAAATCGGAATTGCCACGATAAAAATAATAAGGGAACTCTCCAGCGTATAGCTTATATAGGCGGATCCCTGCGCCAGATTATAGGCCGTCGTGTAAAGTCCCGTGAGAAACAGTACCACCGCTAAAAACAGCCAGCCGATAAAGGAATGAAAACAGGCTCTCAGTTCTCTTTTATAAATTGCTGTCATGTGCCTCTTCCCCCTTTTCTTCCTCATTCTTTTCCGTCAGTTCCAGGAAAATATCTTCCAGAGTGTGTTCCTGCAGATTCATTCCCATAATAGGTATCTTATTTTCATATAACTTCATGGAAAGCTCTTCCCTGATATCCGCATTGTTCTTCGTCCTGATCAATGCTGTCACACAATCAGCCATCACCGACTGTCTCTCTTCCGCTTTTACTACTGCCTCTATCGTATCAAGCACAGCCTGCAGCTGCTCCATAGATGCTTTCACTGTAGTCTCCAGAACAAACGAACTCTGTATCAGCCCCTGCAGACCCTCGGGGGAATCGGAAGCAACAAGCTTTCCGCCTGAGATGATCATAATGTGATCGCAGACCGCGCTGATCTCCGATAAAATGTGGGAACTCAATATCACTGTATGCTTTCGTCCGAGATCTTTGATCAGATCCCGCATCTCAATGATCTGTCTCGGATCCAATCCCACCATCGGCTCATCCAAAATAATGACATCCGGCTCACCCAGAATGGCCTGTGCCAACCCCACTCTCTGTCTATAGCCCTTTGAGAGATTTTTAATCAATCTCTCTGACACTTCTGTCACTTTTGTCAGTTCCATTACATGGATGATCTGCTCTTTTCGCTCTGCTTTCGGAATACCTTTCAGTTCGGCCGCAAATATTAAATATTCCAGAACTGTCATATCCTGATATACCGGCGGCACCTCCGGAAGATAACCGATGCATTGCTTTGCCTTTTCCGGCTCGTTCATGATATCATGCCCGTTTACCAGTACCTCCCCTTCGGATGCCGCAAGATAGCCCGTCATAATATTCATTGTTGTGGATTTTCCCGCGCCGTTTGGACCAAGAAAGCCATAAATCTGCCCTTTTTCCACTGCAAACGAAAGGTCCTCCACCGCTGTATGCTTTCCATATTTCTTTGTCAAATGCTTTACTTCTACTACTGCCAAAATAAGTTCCTCCTGCTCTGTTACTACTCATTACAGTACCACAGTTTTCCTGCTTTTACCACTATATGTTTCACCTGTGAAAACTTATTTAAAATTTTGTGAAAATTTTGCGAACTCTGATTTGTCGGAAAATGTAAGAACAAGTCACCTTTTTGTCAAACGTCCATACAATAAAGTATAACAAAATATTTATGAAAGGATAAACATGATGCAAAGACCACAGAGACCTTTTATGAATGACATGATGGGAAATTTCCCGATTGCCATGGCTTATGTGCCGATGCAGCAGGCACCTGTTCTCTATGAGAATCTGGAAGAAGCATTAAACAGAGGCACAATCTTCCCCGAGCTGGATAAACCTTTCATGGGAAAGAGAGGCAGACGATGAATCAGAATATGAACGAAAAAAGAAGAATGCTGATGGATATCAGTGTGTTGGATTTCACCACAACGGATCTGCGGGAATATCTGGATACTCATCCTTATGATACGGATGCTATTTCCTATTTCCACCGCTATAACAAAATGCTTCATCAGGCTACGAAAGATTATACAGCTAAATTCGGACCGATCAGACAGAATATGCCCGGAAACTGTATGGATGAATGGAAATGGGCCACATCGCCCATGCCCTGGGAAGGAGGTGCCTGCTAATGTGGAGTTATGAAAAACGTTTGCAATACCCGGTAAATATTACTACACCGAACACGAAACTGGCCGAGGTTATTATCTCCCAGTACGGCGGCCCCGACGGAGAAATGGGTGCTTCCATGCGCTATCTGTCTCAGCGCTATGCGGCTCCCTATCCTGAAGTTGCAGCAATATTGACTGATATCGGTACAGAAGAACTGGCTCACCTTGAGATGGTAGCTTCCATCGTGCATCAGCTCACCAAAAACCTCTCCATGGAGGAGATTGAAAACAGCGGCTTTAAAAACTATTATGTAGACCATACGCTCGGTATCTGGCCGCAGGCGGCCAGCGGTATGCCGTTCAGCGCCGCTGAATTCCAGAGCTGCGGCGATCCGATCACCGATCTGATGGAGGATATGGCAGCAGAACAGAAAGCCCGCACAACTTACGATAACATTCTCCGGATGATCAAAGATCCCGAGGTCTGCGATCCGATCCGCTTCTTAAGACAGCGTGAGATCGTTCATTTCCAGAGATTCGGTGAAGCACTCCGACTCGTGCAGGATAGACTGGATTCGAGGAACTTCTACATGTGCAACCCGGCATTTGATACGAACTGCCCATGCGGCTGTAATAATAAATAATACTGAAAAATAATATACCGGCAGGTGTGACGATTGCATTTTTCCATCACTGGAAACACAAACGGCAGTCGTTGCGCCTGCTCTTTATATGCCTGAAAGCAGAAAGAGACATGATCATTGCACTTGTCCCCATATAAATCATCTGGATATTTCGGTTGATAAATCTTTTTAATTGGCCTATACTAAAAATGAAAAGATTTTTTGCGTGGAGGTATAAACTATGCCACAAACAATTCAAAATTTAATTGAACAGTATGTCTCTGCCATAAAAAATATTTATGGCAAACATATAAAGCAGATTATCTTATATGGATCGTATGCCCGTGGAGACTTTCGCAAAGATTCCGATATAGATATTATGGTACTTGTAGATTTATCAGAAGCTCAAATTGATGTTTATTCTGATACACTTTCGGAACTGGGATTTGAATACAATGTCAATCATGATATTTGGTTTATGCCCGTTGTGAAAAATGCAAAACACTTTGACCACTGGCGTGCCGTGTATCCTTTTTATTCAAATGTGGTAAAGGAGGGAATTTTACTATATGAAGCAGCCTGACGCAGGTACCCGCCAAGACCTGATTGAACATCGTTTTCATATTGCCAAAGAAGATCTGGAAACAGCTTATTTGCTCTTTGATGCAAAACAATATCGAGGTGCTAATAATAGAGCTTATTATTCTATCTATCATACGATTGACGCTGTTCTTTCTATGGATGAAATTGCTTTCAAGCGCCATAAAGATACATTGGCATATTTTAATAAACAATATATTGCCACAGAAATTTTCCCTCGTGAAATGGGCAGAAAAATTGTAAAAGCAGAAGAAATCCGGCATGCAAGCGACTACGATACTTTCTATATTGCTTCAAAGGATATTACCAAACAACAAATTGAAACTGCGGAACAATTGCTAAAACTGGCAAAAGAATACTATTACAATAATAACTAAATTTCCACATCAGATACTCTGTTCCGACTGATTTTCGCTGCCTCGAGCAATGCCGTATAATCAAACGGATGTTTTCTGATCATCTTTTCAGTAAGCATTTCTTTATTCAAATCGTGCGCCCCCTTTCTAATGGTTAAACAACGGGCAACACACATGCGCATGTGTGAGCATTTCGCTGTAAAGAGAGCATACCCTTGATTTTTAAAAAAGCTTAAAAATCGGCACATCTGCAAAATATCAGACATACCGACACATTTTTTTCAAATCTGCAAAAGAGCTTATATAATGGATATCAGAAAGCCGGGGAAGGAAAGAATGTATGAGTATATTAGGGGGAACAGTCAACGAGCGTATCGGCGATCTGCGGACGAGCATGCACTTGTCACAGACAGAACTCAGCGAAAAGACGGGGATTCCTATATCCGTAATCAGCCATATTGAAAGCGACGAGACCGCAACCGTCGGACATGATATCCTGGCAAAACTGGCACTGTTTTTCAATGTTTCTGCAGATTATTTGTTGGGATTAACTGATTCTGATAAAATCGATTTACGAATCCTCATTTCAAATGGGGATTCGTAAATTTTCATCATCAATAATAAATTTTGATGCTCTTTCTGACTAAAGTCTTACCGCATCGCCGACAAAGGGCTGCATCCTCTCAAAACAGGACGCCTCGGCACTAATCTCTTCCGGTGTCTTCGTATCAAAATACTCTCTCTGCCATTTTGTATAATCAAATTTCTCCCGAATAATAACAGAAATGAATTCTTCTGCCTCTAGAATACCCAATTGTTCTGTCAGACACTTCATTCCCCGATTCATGATTTCCGCTGTACTTGTCATCATCTATTCACTGCCCTCCATTCCCGTGACAAATTCTATTGGTGTCACCATTCTTATCTCTTCCGTATGATATTTCAGCAACCGAATATCCGTAGTTATAAAGTATTCACATTCCGCATAAATGGCCGAAGCGACATGACATGCATCTTTAAACTTAACTTCTGTTTTCATAATCTCAGCGGCTTTTACCTGTGATCAATCGTCATATGGTCTGTTATAACAACACATATCAAGATAAACTCTCAAATCATATCCTCCTACACTGCCACTTTCTGCCTTTACAAATTCGAATCTGCATACTTTATTAACATATCGTCATGCCACCTAATGTTTCATGGATTAATATATTCACATTATGCCTTATTGTAAATTTCATAACAATTAAAACTTCAGATTTTCACTATTCTGAAAACAGAAACTCGCATTTTGTAATCTTGTACTTCATGAAAGATATAATTTACCGTTCCCAACACTATTCTATTTCAAAACTCTCATGATTCCATGCATATTCTGAAGATAGTCCTTCAGGAATATCTGTCGTATTTTCTCCTCTCTGTATAACATTACACCATCCATCAGACCGCTGACATAAATATTTATGATCCACTCATCCGCCGCATGACCTTTCCATTCATAGACTCTGTCATTTTCATCACCATCCACAATGCCGACCTGTTTTCCGCAGTCTTTCTGAGAAAACGCGCAATAAGGAACATATCTTCTTTCTCCCCATACGATTGCTTTATATCCGCCTCTTTCCTCAGTTGTCATCTCAGCTTCCGTCAGCCACTCATATAATACTGTATCAATTTCGTAAATTCCCTGATAGGGCTGCTCCACATAATATTTTCTGCCATCTTGATATGCAAATAATGTGCTGGCTCCTTCCTCAAACAGAAAATCAATTTTTATATAGTCCTCGACATGGGGCGCATCGGAAATACTTTGTTTATTCGTAGGAATCGCATCGGAAATATTCGATATAGCTTTCTCCACCCATTCCTGATCAACATGTTCTTCCATGATTTCTTTAGATGTCACTGTAACAGAAACAATTTTGTCCGCATCCGGTAAAACGATGGGATCAGCTTTCTTCCCACAGGAAAATAGAGAAAAAGCACAGAATATAAGTAACAGCAGACCCAAAAATTTTTTCATAATCAGATACCTCCTCGTATAATTAGATGTAACATGGCTTCATTGCATCTAATTGTACTATAATATCACATCACTCGTTTGTCAATAAACTTTTATTGTTTTTCAATAAATATTTATTGTTTCTTATGGAACAAAAATCTGTGAGTAAGACGCTTAGACTCTTTTTGAGTACTATGCTAATAAAATATAACAAAACCTGAATTATTTTGCTATATAGGCGATACAGTTCAAGATATAGGAGTAATTTGCTTTTCGGCAGCATGGCAGGGATCCCCTAATCATGATATGTTGGAAAAAAAGAACCCTGATCATGTGTTTTATTGTGTGAACGACTTGTATGAACATTTCTACTGTAAATGGTAATAACGAGTGAAAAACGAGAGCTGCCAGTCAAGCGTAACTAACGTGATCTACAACCTGCGAAAAAAGATTGAGTCGGACAGTCAAATCCCAATGCCATTGCCAACTCTGCTTTTTCCTTGTTTGAACCGCTTTGCATAATTTGCACGGCTGACTCATTTGTATATGATTTTCTGTGTGCTAACACCCTTTCCAACTGTAATCCCCCTTAAAACGGCAATCCATGCCTGGTACTCCTGCAGTCCGTCAGGAATGATCAAACCACACTGCTGCAGGGCCGCCCGCTTTCAGATACCGTTTCAACAAAAACGCACAAAAATACGGAAAAGTATAAATCCTGTTATCATACCCGATATTTCCTCCGATAAACTTGATTCCGTAATGAACATCTTCATATTTATCAGAATTTATCAATGTCTTCAACGACTTCGCCCTGCCGTTTGTTGCCTTTACTTCGACCGGAATCAGATCCTGCGCTGTCCGCACAAAAAAATCCTCCTCCAATGTGGAATCTTCCTTCTTATAATAATACAGCCCGTAACCGCTTTTTCTAAGCGCTTCTCCCACTATATTCTCATAAAGCGCCCCTTTATAGACCCCCAGGTTCCTGTTGGCTCTCAGATCCTCCTGTGCTTCTTCATCCAGCATGGCCACCAGCAGTCCGCTGTCCGCAAAATAAATTTTATATTTTGTTTCATCGAAATTCCCTTTTAGCGGCAGCTCCGGATAATTCATACAGTAACAGACATTGATCATGCCCGCGTCGGAAAGCCACTCTATACACCCCCTGTAATCTTTAAACCTTGCGCCCTGTGCAACCTTTGAGATCTGAAACTTCTTATTGTCTTTCGCAAGCTGCACCGGAATCTGCCGAAATACATTCAAAATCCTAGTCTGATCCATTCCTCCCGCATATTTTCTGACATCCTCCTCATAATCCGCAAGGAGTTGTCTTTGTATCTGCAGCGACCCTTCAAACGTTCCCTTTGCAATGTATTCTCTGACTACCGCCGGCATGCCGCCCAGAATACAGAAATCCAAAAACAATCCGTAACAAACAGACAATTCCACATCGTTAAACGCGGTAAGCTTTTTCATATGTTCCAGCATATCTTCTATAAAAGAATCCTGATATCCTCTTGCCCATAAAAATTCCTCAAAATCAAAAGAATACATTTCATAATCTTCTTTATATCCGACACTGTTGCTCTCTATCCTGCCATAATGAATACCAAGCATGGAGCCGCTGCAAATCACATCATACCGCCCATCCTGACAGAAAAACTTGAGCGCTGTCGCAATCTCCGGAAATTCCTGTAATTCATCGAAAAAAATAAGAGTCTTTCCTTCCTGAAATCGCTTTGACGGATCTATGCGGGAAATATTTTTTATCAAGTCCGCCGTTTTATATCCGTCTTCTGTTATCAGTTTATATTTAGGTTCCTCCACAAAATTTATTTCGATTATATTTTCATAATTTTTTTCACCGAACTGTCTGATAGATTCCGTTTTTCCCACCTGTCTTGGTCCTTTTACCACAAGTGGTTTTCTGTTCGGGTTATCTTTCCAAGCTTTTAAAAAATCATCTATCTTCCTTTTCAGGTAAATCATACCAATGCCTCCTGATATTCTTATAATCAGTATATTCCAAAATCGTAAAAAATACAACAGATTCACAAAATATGAGGGAATTATATCGGTATACTCACAAAAACATGTGGGAATTTTAATGATAAACTTTCAAAAAACGAGGGAATAACCTATTCCACACAATACTCTTCCTAAAAAACAGACTGGAAAATGCACCCGCACTCACTGCCGGGGTGCATTGTATCAAATTTTTCTCTGTTCAATTAAAATTATGCAGGAATCCATTCTGCTGTTTCCATTCTTTCCATCTCGCACCATCCATTAACAGCTTCCAGGCCCCCCGATAATCCAGCCCGAAATAATCAAACTGCCGCATCAGATTACTCGTCAGCTGTCCTTCCGGCCTGCTGGCTCCCATACATCCACCGCCCCTTAAGACCATCTGGCTGCCTTTATAGTCAAATCTGGCATTTTCATGAGTTCTGTACTTATCAAGCAGTTTCACATACAGTTCCTGCAGCTGCCGGTTCTTCACGCCCTCCGTACACCAGACGGCATAGATCAGCAAAGTCGGATATTCTTCTGTGGACAGATAATCCATAAAATAATCCAGCACCTCTTCTTTTCCCTTCAGATTCCGAATGCTGTGAAAAAGCACGATCCTGTCATTTCTGTCCAGATCCTCCCGTAGAAGAGCTTCCTTTAATCTTCCTGCATGGACATTCGGATGATCCTTCATCGCGCTGAACGTATGGCACGCATCCCGAAAGCCGTCCCCATGAAGCTTCGGCAGTATGTCAAATATTTTTTCATACCATGCTTCCTTCACCTCACGGGTTCCCTCATAGGTAATGATAGAGACTGCTTCCGCATATGCTCCATATTCCCACAGCTTCTCAATCTCCTTCGTCATCCCCGGCACATGGAAGCGTGCCATCATCTTGATCAGCCTCATCCGCACTTCCATGTCGGATTCCTGAGCGCAGACCTGCTTAAAATACGTTTTCTGTTTGCCCGGCAGAGTCTCGAATTTGTAATAGCTGTCAATGATCTCTATCTTTTCCTCCGAATCCTCGGTCTGTTCATACAGTTCCATCAACTGCTTCGGATTCCCATCTACATTCATCCCGAACCCGGCTTCTTCATCATTATATCCGGCGATCACCTCTCTGAGCCACCGTTCATACCATGAAAGGAAGCCTTTCTCCCGCACAAAAAACGGCTTGCCGCAGTAATCCTCATCATAATAGACTACCTGTCCCCGATAAGGACCGCTCAGCATCAATCCTGTCATAAGCGTACAGCCCTGACTCCCGATCGGCAAAACTCCCGCATAAGGATACACCTTTTCTCCTTTTCGTCTCCCCTCCTGGTCAGCAGCCTTGTCCCAGTCCTCATCGCTCATCTTCGGATAGATCACCGGCTCCTCCTGCACATGGTAAATGCGGGAACCATGAGAATCTCCAAGTTCCTTTTCCTGTGTCTTTAATCCGTAAAGCCCGTAATAAGGACCCGCGCCGCCATTTCCGACTGACATCAGGAAATCCCGGTACTCCTCCGGCAGCCGGATACCCTGCTGCTTTTCAAATTCCTGTATCATCTCCTCGCCGGCAGGCGCTGACAATTTATATTGATGACTGTGTGCTCCAAACCTTTCAAAATTTGGATCCTTCGCTTTTGCCTGTTCCAGTAGTTTTAAGATACGCTTTGCCCAAGCCGGCTGACCTGTCTTAGCCATTTTATCTGACTCCTTTTTCTTTTTATGTATTACAATCAATTACCCTCCGAACCTTATAATGCCTCTCCAATTCCTTCCATGACCTCCATCAATTTCCGGTACCCTTCCTCACCGGCTGCTCCATATATCATTTCCAGATCACCGCAGTCCATAACGACAACCATATTGCCAGAGGCATTACTATAAAACCTCATATCCATTTCAATCCAGCCATGAAGTCCAAACGGCTGCTTTTCAAGTCCGGTCTCTATTGTCTCCAGTTCCTCTTCTGTAAGCCAATAGATAAAATCCTCCTCCTGAAAAGGAAAAGTAAATACTGCTTCATAGGCAAGAGCAGCCTGCAGAAATCCACTGAACGTTCCGGCACATAACGTCCATTTCCGGTCATCCGCGGTCACATAGACCGGCGGGTCTGCCTTTGTCAGATCTCTTCTCCTGATCCCTGCCCGGCAGCATCCCTGATTCTCGTTCAGCAGTATCAGGTAGTCACTGTCTCTTAACCAGCCCCATTTTTCAAAATCTTCCGGTCTGATCCAATAATCCTGCCCCTTATGAATTGCCTCTGTGCGCGCCGCCCTTTTCCAGAACTCTTCCACTGCTTTAGGAAGCGGATCAAAGTATTTTTTCACAAGCGCGATCTCTTTCTCTGTATAGCCCTGCAATTCTTCCACCGCATACAGCTGCCGGATCATTTCCATATAGTCCTTTCCATCCTGCTTCTGTGTTTCCTCTTGTCCCTCCGTAAACAAGTAGGGAACCCCGGGCCATAAAAGCCTTGGCATTTCCTCCAGTTTGTTAAAATAGAGACAAATGATCTGGTCATCTCCCCAGTACCCGGATTCCGGCCTCCGCGTACAGGCTGTTATATGATAGTATCCATCCGGCAGAGACAGAACCTGTTCCTGAGGAAAATCCATATTCCAGTCGCTCAACCAGAACAGGTCACAGAACTGCAGAGAACCGCCCCTTACTTCCAGTGCCAGCCTAATCATCACCGGGAACTCTTTTTCTGTATTGGAATCCGGGTAGCCGGAGCGGAACCAGAGTATAAAATCACCCCCTGTACCTGTGCAGAAAGCTGTAATATCTCCTTTTCTGATGTGCGCCCCGACCTGTTCCGGGTTCGTAAATTCCTCTGTCAGAAAATTGCTTCCCGGAGCAACAGATTTCATGACTTCCGCTGAAAACAGGACGATTCCCATGCCATCGATACTCAGATGTGCTGTGTCCCCCAGATGCAATGATCCGCATGATGTCTGTTGTTCCGTATCGCACTTTTCGGCTTCCGTTTTTTCCATTTTTTCTTCATACTGTCTCATATCATTCATCGCGTCCAGCTCCTTTCTATCTCACCAGTTCTCCCTCATCTCATCCATCACATCCCATACTTCCGAAACTCTGTGTCTTTATAGCACTTTCGGGCACTCCGGTATGCACCCCCGGGAATGAACTCATTTCCGTCCCAATGGCGGAGCGGATTCTCCAGGTTATCTTTCAGCCAGCCATCGTCCCGAAGATGGGTAACACTGAGCCTGTCCAGTTTCCCTTTCCAGTATTTCTTCAGGTATAAACCAGCTTCTGTTGCTTTCACTACTTCTTCTTCCGTCACTTTCATGTTGCCGCAGGCAGCCAGCAACATGGATATGAAACTACCCTGCAGCAAAATAAATACCTTTTTCACAGTTCTCTCCTTATCCCGTTTACATAAATAAAATTTTATCATTATTCATTATCTTCATCAATATTGTTTTTTAATTTAGAGGCTTTGCAATCTGCGTTCTGAACCAGGCGGCATCAGGCATGCTGTTCAGCGCTACACAGTTCCAGAGCTGCGGCAATCTGATCCGCTTCTTAAGACAGCGTGAGATCGTTCATTTCCAGAGATTCGGTGAAGCACTGAGACTCGTGCAGGATAGACTGGATTCGAGGAACTTCTACATGTGTAACCCGGCGTTTGATGCAAACTGCGGGTGCGAATGCAAATAAAAAGCGGTAAAAATATCAAAGAAAAATTTGTAAAACAGGCATAACAGGTGACGGTTTCCCTTAAAACGGGAAACCGTCGATGCAGTTGTTATAATATCCAATTCCAAAAACCATGATAAAAATCCCCTCAATACCAATCATGCTTCTCGCCGCGGTCCAGGGCGTTGATCTGCTCCATTTCATCCTCACTCAATTCAAAATCAAACAATTCCGTATTTTCCTGTATATGATCTGGGTTGCTTGAACCCGGAATCACAACCACTCCTTTTTGCAGGTTCCATCGAAGGATTATCTGCGCTGAGGACTTTCCATGCGCTTTAGCAATTTCAGAAATCACTTCATTTCCAAGAAGATCTGCCGTATGTCCCCTGCCTCCAAGTGGATACCAGCCCTGCACCACAATGCCAAGTTCCTGAATATATGGAATCACATCATTTTCCTGATAATAGGGATGAATTTCATTTTGCACCAGAGCAGGCATAATGTTGACCTGCGGTAAAAATTCCTCCAGTTCTTCAATATACCAGTTTGACAAACCAATAGAACGGATTTTTCCTTCCGCCACTGCCTTCTCCATTGCAAAATATGCCTCCACATCTCCCGTCCCCGGATGATGAAGCAACATCAGATCGATATAGCCGATATCCAATTTGGCAAGCGCCTCTTCAATCGCGGCTTCCGGATCAGAAAACTGGTTCGGGTATAGCTTCGTGATTACAAAGATTTCTTCCCTCGGTATGCCGGAATTCCTGACAGCTTCCCCCACCCTTTCCTCATTATGGTACATGTAAGCAGTATCAATCAATCGGACGCCCCTGTGAAGCGCTGCCGAAACAGAATCTACACAGACTTCATCTAAGAGGCTGTAAGTACCAATCCCATAAATCGGCATTTTATATCCGCTGTTTAGCATTACCGTCTTTGTATCAAAATCAAAATCTGAAACATTCGGTATCCTATTTTCAGTTTCCATATCTTCCTTATTTCTATTATACATATTATCGTTTCCAGAGATCTCCCCAATTTCAATACTTTCTGTTTCCTGGGTATCTATATTTTCGGATAATGGCACTTTCTGTCCTGTTCTTCCGCAAGCGCTCAATGTAAAGGCAGCAAACAAAATAAGTATGCTGCATAATATTCTTTTCATAGTAAATCCCCCGTGTATCATTGCGATTTATTTCGACCTGCCTGTACATAATCCGAACATATAATGTCCTTACAGTAAATATTTCCGGAAAAACTGTTCCAGTTTGTCAAACGGGATTGCATTTTTGCCGCCTCCGTCATAAAGATCCGTATGCACAGCCTCCGGAATGATCAGCAATTCTTTATTATCCGCATAAGGATTATCTTTCACCATAGCCGCATATGCGTCACGGCTGAAATAGCAGGAATGTGCTTTTTCACCATGCATCACCAGAACCGCACTGCGGATCTCATGGCTGTATTTCAGGATTGGCTGGTTCATAAAGGACATACAGCCAATCGCATTCCAGCCCCCGTTGGAGTTTAAGGAACGCTTATGATAGCCGCGGTCAGTTTTATAATAATCATAATAATCTGCCACAAAGAACGGCGCGTCTTCCGGAAGCGGGGAGACAACACCGCCGCCTAACGTATAGCTGCCATTCTTATAATCCTCGATTCGTTGTGCGTTCATTGCCTTTTTCTTTTCGTATCTCGCATCAGCAGAATCCTCGGAATCAAAATATCCGTTTGCATTGACACGGGCCATATCGTACATGGTAGATGCCACGGTCGCTTTGATCCGGGTATCCAGCGCCGCAGTATTCAGAGCCAGACCGCCCCATCCGCAGATTCCGATAATTCCGATCTTCTCCGGATCAACATTGTCCTGTAAAGATAGAAAATCTACTGCCGCCTGAAAATCTTCCGTGTTGATGTCAGGAGATGCCATATACCGGGGTTCCCCACCGCTCTCGCCCGTGAAAGACGGATCGAATGCAATCGTAAGGAAACCACGTTCTGCCATTGTCTGGGCATACAGCCCTGCAGCCTGCTCCTTTACTGCACCAAAAGGGCCACATACCGCAATAGCCGCCAGCTTGCCCTCAGCCTCTTTGGGCTCGTAAAGATCTGCTGCCAGTGTAAAGCCATAACGGTTATGGAACGTCACCTTGCGGTGGTTCACCTTTTCACTTTTCGGGAAAGTCTTATCCCATTCATTTGTTAATTCCAATTTTGCAGTACCTGCCATTTTACATATTCCTCTCTTTCTTTATATATTGCTCTTTTCCATATGCCGCACCAAAAAGTCAAGGCAGTCAACTCTTTCCTGACTTTCATGCAGTCTATCCATCAGGATGCAACGGTGTTTCCGCAGTATTTTAACAGCATCTTTAATCCTTCCATTTTCATACAGCCTGCAGACCTCCATTATTGTTTCCAAACCACATCCTGCATCTTCTAAATTTTGAATCAGATTATCCATATAACAGCCTCCCTTCCTGCTATGTTTGTATTATATCCTCTTGATTTCCATTTTGCTAATGGCTATAATTTATATCATGATATGAATTTTTGGAATAACACAGAGAGGTAAATTTATGGAATTGAGAACAATGAGATATTTTCTTGCAGTGGCAAGAGAAGAAAATATGACCCGCGCGGCAGAATTGCTTCATGTTACCCAGCCTACGCTTTCAAAACAGTTAAAAGCTCTGGAAGATGAGCTTGGTAAGAAGCTGTTTTTGCGGCATAGTTTCAGCATCCAGCTTACAGAGGAAGGTATTCTGCTTAGAAAACGGGCAGAAGATCTGGTAAAAATGGCGGACAAGATCACCGCAGAATTTCTCACGTTGGATGATGTTTTAGGAGGGGATGTCTACTTTGGTCTGGCAGAATCTTATCAAGTCAGGCATCTTGCCGCCGCAATCAAAACATTCAAGGACACCTGCCCCGATCTGCATTACCATATAACCAGCGGCGACACGGAACAGGTTACGGAAAAGCTTGATAAAGGCATCATAGATTTCGCAGTGCTGGCACAGGAACCAAATGCAGCAAAGTACCATTATCTTGCTTTTCCCGAAGCTGATATATGGGGCATCGTCATGCCCTGGGATTGTCCGCTTACAAAAAAGCAGGCTGTCTGCGCCGATGATTTAATCGGACTTCCGCTATTCTGCTCAGAACAAGGTTGGAATCACGATATTTCCAAATGGTGTGGAAACAAAATGGACAAACTGCATCTCGAAGGATCCTTTCGCCTGTCCTATAATGGTTCCATTTTCGTCAAAGAAGGGCTGGGTTATCTTTTAACTTTTGAACATCTGATCGATACAAGCCAGAGCAGCGGTCTTACATTCCGTCCGCTCACACCAAGACTTGAAACAAAAATATATCTGATCTGGAAAAAATATCAGGTATTTACCCCTATTGCAGAGCGACTGCTTGAAAATCTGAAAAATTGTTTCTTTTCCTTATAGTTTCCTTAGATATCCCTGATAGATTTATTTTTAAGAGACTTAATAAATCTATCAGGAGGATCACACACATGCAACAGACACTATCATTACAGACACCATCGAGGCAGGAGGCCGCGCAAAAAGGTTTATCCGGCTTTGCGCTCAAATACCTTGCTCTTGCTTTTATGCTTTTGGATCATATCCATTACTTTTTCGCTTTCACCGGAAAAATTCCGCTTCTCTTCTCCCAGTTGGGCAGACTGTCCGCGCCGCTCTTTTTATTCTGCATTATAGAAGGATTCACCCACACCCGCGACCGCAGAAAATACTTTCTGCGCATCTATCTGCTGTCCGTATGTATGGGTGCGGTACAGTTTTCATTCTACAATATAGGCTACGCACTGGTGAGACCGGACGGCTTTTTCCCGCAGAATCAGATGTTGGCCTCCTTTTCCATCCTCCTTGTAATATTGCAGGGATTCGACTGGTGCGCGCGGAAAAAGTGGGGACGGGGACTTTTTGCCATACTGATCCCGATACTGCTCCCCTTTGCGGCAATAGCAGTGATGGCGGCCGTCCCGAACCCGATCTTCCTGTTTTCCATGAGTCTTCTTTCCTTTACCCTGCTGCCGCTCCATTCCTTTATCTTAGACGGCGGAACCGCCACCCTGCTTTTCGGCGTGATTCTCTATCTGTTCCGCAAAAACAGAAAACTGCAGGGCGCAGCCTTTGTTGTAACCTGTATCCTCTGGGATATTGTACGGCTGCATCTCATGGCGCCGAACCTTACCGTCACGGAATTTTTTACAGCGGCCTATGAATGGATGGAAGTTTTTGCAGTCATTCCGATGCTGTGCTACAATGGGACAAAAGGATACGGTTCCAAAAGACTGTTTTACTGGTTTTATCCGGTCCATATTTATGTATTGTACGCGCTCTCCTGCGCACTTTACGCCGTTTTCTAGGAAGAAAGGAGCTTTCTCATGGCACATATTCTGGCAATTGACGACGACGAAGCCATGCTTGTCCTGATCAAAAATACATTGAGAAAAGACGGCCATGACGTGACCTGTGTCTCCCGGATCACGGAAGCGCTCAAAGACACGCTCCCGTCCTATGACCTGCTCCTGCTTGATGTCATGATGCCAGACACCGACGGCTATACGTTCTGCCGGGATATCCGCCATTTCACGGACTGCCCGATCCTTTTTCTCACCGCCAGAAGTCTGGAGGAAGATGTGCAGTTCGGCTTTTCCGTGGGGGCTGACGACTATATCCGGAAACCTTTCTCCATTCTGGAACTGCGCGCCCGCGTAAACGCCCATTTAAGGCGGGAGCAGCGTGAAAAGACGAGATGCTTTTCCGTCGGCAGCGTCCGATTTTTCCTGACAAAAAAAGAGGTTCTGGCAATGGACCAAAAGCTTTCCCTTACCAAGAGCGAATATGAGATCTGCCTGCTGCTTGCCAAAAACCACGGCCAGATCTACTCCAAAGAACAAATCTTTGAAAACGTTTTTGGCTATGATAAGGAGAGCGACATCTCCGCCATCACGGAACACATTAAGAACATTCGGAAAAAACTTGCCGCCGCAGGCATATCACCGATTGAAACAATATGGGGGATCGGATATCGATGGAACAACATGTAAATGAATCGAAAACAATTGTAAAAGAATATCCTTTAAACCGCTTTTTCATGATATTCCTGGCCCATGCGATCCTCTCCTTTCTCCTTGTCACAGGACTGTGGGTATGTCTGCTTGCGGCGGCCACTGCTTTTCATCTCCTCATTCCTGCAAACGCCGTGGAACATGCCGTTTCCATCTGGCAGACCACACTGGACGGACATGCGCCCATAATGTCCTGGGAAATCCCGGAGGGAGCAGGTTACGCTTTTTTTGATGTTGACGGCAGACTTTTAGAGACAAATTTAGAGAAAAACACACTGAAAGATGCTGAGACACTGGCTGCTTCCCAAGATCAGATCAACATACGGCGAAGTACTTCCGGTATCTTTCTCAGAATCGATACGGACACCCAGCGCGTTGTTATCTTTTATCAGCTCAAGGCATCTTTTCGTCCGCCCCTGCTGAAACGACTTATTCCAAACGCCGAACTGTTCCTCTTTCTGCTGCTTCTTACCCTGCTCATAGCAGACTTTATTTTTATTGCCCTGCGATATGCCCGCAAGCTAAACAGGGAACTGCAGAAGTTGGCGGCCGCCGCCGATCAGATCAGGGAACAGAATCTGGATTTTGCTGTCGGGAAAACAAAACTGTCCGAATTCAACCGGATTTTAGACTCTCTGGAACACCTGAAAACGGATCTGCAGCATTCTCTTAAAGAACAGTGGTCCATGCAGCAGCAGAAAAAAAGACAGCTCACTGCCCTTGCCCACGATATCAAGACACCCCTTGCCATCGTAAACGGCAACGCAGAACTGCTTACAGAAACGGAACAGACCGGGGAGCAGAAAGCATATACTGCATTTATTCTGGAACACACCGCACAGATCCACCGCTATGTGACCGATATGTTAAATATTTCCAGACCGCATATTCCCTCCGATCCATTCTGCGAAATAAAAGAGCTTCTTTCCTCTTCCGCAAAAGACATTGAAAGCCTCGGCAAAAAGAAAAATCTCTCCTGCCTGCTCCAAACGGAGAATCTGCCGGACTCCCTTCCTTTGCCGGAAGACAGCATAAAACGAATCCTTGCCAACTTAACAGATAATGCCGTACAGTATTCCCCTGAAAACGGCACTGTCTATCTGGACGCACGTCTCATGGACAATACCTTTTTACTCTGCATCCGTGATGAGGGGGAAGGGTTCTCAAGCGAAGCCCTCGTCCTCGCTACAACCGAATTTTACCGCGGCGATGAGAGCCGGGGCAGTAAAGAGCATTTCGGACTGGGACTTTCCATCACCGGGCAGATCGTCACCGACTTAAAAGGAACGCTTCATTTGGAGAATGCCCTGGGAAAAGGGGCGCTTGTCAGGGTCTCCATTCCTCTCTGAAAAAAATCCGAAAAATTTGTAACCTTTGTGCCCGCTCGATTGTATTATTAGTGAAAGGCCTTCAAATACCCTGAAAAAAGGAGTTCTCATGAGACAGTTGGTACAGGAACTGTTTGAAAGGTATCAGGACAACCTCTATATCCTTGCTTTTAATATCTGCAAAAACGCGGAAGATGCAAAGGATGTTGTGCAGGATACTTTCATACAGTATCACATGATAAAAAAGGAATTTGAAAACGAGCAGCACATCCGTGCATGGCTGATCCGGGTGACAATCAACAAAGCCAAAAACATGAACCGTACTTTCTGGAGAAAAAATAAAATCTCTCTCGAAGAGTATATGGATACACTGGAGTTTGCCACACCTGAATCAGGAGAATTGTTTGAGACGGTTATGCATCTTCCCGAAAAATATCGTATTGTGGTCCATCTGTTTTACTATGAAGACTGCACGGTACATGAAATTGCGGATATTCTGAAGCTTTCGGAAAGCAACGTCAAAGTGAGATTATCGCGGGCACGTATGCTGCTCAGGGAAACATTACGGGAGGAATGGGAAAATGACGAATAAAGAGAAGTATAAACAGGCGTTTTCGGTACTGCATTCCTCCGATGATCTTGTTTTGGAGGTAGAAAAAATGATGACAATTAAAAAACGTGCAGCAGTAAAAGCGGCAGCTATCCTTGCCGGTGCCTGCATGCTCATGGCGGGCGGCAGCAGTATCGCATATGCGAAGGATGTCGGCGGTATACAACGCACCATCCAGCTTTGGCTCGAGGGCGAACTCACGGATGTGACCGTGACCTTTAAACACGATCCGACGGGTTCTTATGAGGTTTCCTATCTGGGAAAGGACGGCGCCATACATGAATTTGGCGGCGGCGGTATTGCCTATGAGAAAGACGGCACGGAACGGCCCCTGACGGAAAGCGAACTGATGGAGGAAATGAACGCACCCGATGTGAGGTATCTCGAGGACGGTACGGTTTGGATCTATTATTATGATCAGGAAATCGAGATAACCGACCGCTTCGAGAACGGCGTATGCTACGCAAAAGTTTCAAACGGTGACGAAACCCTGTATATGACGATCCTGTATCAGGATGGCTGGGGCGCCAGTCCCCATAAATATCTGTCCCCGGACGATATGAGGTAAAAAACAGACTGCCGCATCAAGCAATAGACATGCGGCAGTCTGTTTTTTCTCACTTATATTCAAAACCACTGCTTTCGCCCAACGGTTTTTCCAACAATTCCGGATTTGCAAAAATATGTTTTATCAGCTTCAGACTGCGCGCAAAATAAAACCCGTCTGCAATACGCTCATCCAGCGTCGCACCGATATCGACAACATCACGGATCTCTTTATGTCCGTCCGGCATCAGTATTTCTTCCTTATGCAGCGTTCCGATCGTGATCATGATGCTGTTGGTTCCATAATTATTCAGATGGTGATACACTGCCGGACATTTAATGCTGCCCAGATTGCTGCACAATATCGTTGTGTAGTTCGGGTCGCCTGCTGTGAGAAAGTCGGGATTTATCCCCCAGAAATCCAGCCATCGGATGATACGGATGACAAACATCAGAAACGGCCGCGGTATTTTTGCAAAGGAATCAAGCAGCGCATCCACTCCTCCGGTGGAATGCTCACTTTTTCGTGTTTCCTTTACATCACCTACGATCTTGCGGCTGATCTCATTTATCGTGTCGGTATCCTTAGGTACCAGCACCATGAGCGCCTCCTCGGCATGATCTGTAAATCTGCGTTTGCAGACAAAACTCAGACTAATCTCATTTCGTTCATATATCCGATGTCCCTGAATAAAGCGGTTCATCAGAGGACGTTCTCTTACCATTCGGGCCATACCGGTGATGGCGCAATGAAATAAAGTGATCTTATAATCAAGATTTTCGTTTTTCTTTTCTAAATATCTGACTAACTCCGTAGCATCTATAGTATCATTCAGATATACTTCGTTGTCCGTGCGGTTCGGCATCAGGTGCGCCATGATCGTCTGCAGACCGGGTGTGCCTTTTACCCACCGGCCGTCCTTTCGATCTCCCCACTTTCTTCTCTGCTTACCCATAAACAATCTCTCCCTTCTCTAGAGCCCGGCAGGGAATTTTTTCCTGCTCCCGCAATATCTTTTCAAAATTTTCTGTGCTAATCCTATCTGAGATCGGCGGAAAAGAGTCGTCGTAATGATCCAGAAAAACTTTCCCCGGTTTCAGTCTTCGGACAATGGATAATCCGCACTTTTCCAGATCGCTGCGCCCCTGAAACGGCAGGATAAGCATGTCCGCTCCTGTCGGATATTCTACATCCGCAGACAGGTTCAAACTGCCCATAATCTGTATCCTTTTACCCGCACAGAGAACCTCATAAAGCAAGATTTCCTTATTTTCCGGATAGAACAAAAACATTTTCAGTAAACGAAACAGATAAACCGGATGACCGAAAAGCGCGGACCGAAACACCGTTTTTACAATGACAGGCAGGTCAAATTTACAGTGTCTGCTTTGATATGCCGTAACTGTAAACGGTCCGACATTGATCGTCTCTCCCGGTCGAATCACCTGCATCTGCTCAGGCCGCATGCCTTCCCGCAGCATTGTATTGTAAGGAGTCTGCGTGCACCAAAGTTTTACGGGGGCATTTTTATAAATAGCCGGAATCCGGGCAATATGGTCAAAATGCCCATGTGTGATAAATACATTTTCTATTTTGGTCAATCCAAGTTCGCCGGCAGACAGGTGCCCTGAATGTATAGTTTCATTTAGTTTCAGTCCGCAAAACGGGTCAAACGCAATCGATGTACCGTCTTCCTCCAAGATCAGAGCGGCCGTCCCGTACCATGTTAACTGCATTTTTGATTCCCTTCCTCCTCCAGAATTCGATAGGCCACCTTTCCCACAAGCGTTTTGGGAAGTTCATCCCTGAATTCAATCTCACGGGGCAGGGCATAGCGGGCAATATGATTCTTCAAATAATCCATAATGCGATTTCGGCAGTCATCATCTGCCTTTATTCCATCCCGGAGCACTATATAGGCTTTGACGCGCTGCATCCGTTTCGGATCTTTTACACCGACCACACAGCTGTAGGATACATCAGGAAACGCATCGATCACATTTTCAATCTGCCCCGGATAAACATTATATCCGTTTGTAATGATCAACCGTTTCAGGCGCCGCACATAATAAACACAGCCTTCCTCATCCATGCGGCCGATGTCTCCCGTGTAGAGCCAGGTTTTGCCGTCGTTTTGCCTGCGCAGCGTTTCCGCCGTTTCCTTTGGGTTGTTCAAGTACCCCAACATCAATGTCGGACCGGTCAGAATGATCTCACCCTCCTCGCCGGGGGGGACATCCCTGTCTGTTCCCGGTTTTACAATACGGTAAATCGTATCAGGGAACGGCATGCCAATGCCGCCCTCTTTATAGCTGTCACGGGGAGTCAAGCAGCTTGCCGTGACACATTCTGTCAAACCATAACCCTCCCGTACCTGAATATCAGCCTTATGCTCTTTCAAAAAGATATCTATTTTCTTTTTCAACTCTATGGAAAGGGAATCTCCTCCGCAAAACATACCGTGCAAAAAGCTCAAATCTGCTCCATCCAGTTCCGGCATATGCAGGAGCGCTTCAAATATTGTGGGAACACCGGCAATAAAATTGGGCTTCTTTTTTAGCAGCATCCTGGCATAGCTTTTATTACTAAAATTCGGCATCAGTATGCAGCACGCACCATGAATCAATACCGTATGCAGATTGATACCCAACCCGAAACCATGAAAACAAGGCATACAGCTGAGCATTTTTAATCCAGTGCGGAATTCCTCTCCGATGCTCTCTCTCGCCTGCATTGCACAGGCGTTGAAATTTAAATCCGACAGACAAATACCCTTAGGGGTTCCGGTCGTGCCGCCGCTGTAAAGAATGACGGAAGTCTTCATCGGATCAAACTGCAGTGCAGGAAGCGGAATATCCCTAGGGCTCTTCTTCAAAAAGTCCTTCCACAAAACGGCATGATCTGTATTTGGAAATTTCAGGTACTCTTTTCCTTTCTTTACAATGTATGCCGTCTTTAAAAACGGATTCAGTTCCTCCTGGATGCGTGCAACCAGTATGGTTACCGGCTGTTTTACTTCTAAAAGAGCCTGCTCCACTTTTTCATAAAACATATCCAGCGTCAAAATTGCTTTGCTCTCGGAAATATTCAAATAAAAGGAAATCTCGCTGCGGGCCGACAGAGGATGGATCATATTCGCCACCGCACCAATACGGTTCAACGCATAAAAACAGTCCAATGCCTGCGGCACATTCGGCATACACACGGTTACCACATCGCCGTTTCCGATCCCCATCGCCAAAAATGCCCGTGCTGCCCGCTCAATGCGTAATATAAACTCTTTATAAGTGGTTTTTCGGCCATAAAATTCGTAAGCCGGCTCACCGGGATATTGATCGGCTATCCGGCTCACCATCTGAAACATGGTGAGCTCAGGGTACTCTAAATGACTTTTTTGCTTATATTCGTCCATAAGGATCTTTTCTCCTCCACATACTGCATTCTGTGATTGTTTCTCTGCTAAAATATCATTTTTCTTTTGCCAAAAACACAAAATCAATATTGTCTTTTATTTCGCCAAACATCATGAAAAAAGGCTTTATCCTATAAGCCTTTACAAATGGATGATCTATAAAAGAGAGCTGTTTCCATACAAAGTATATCTACTTTTTTATAAAAAGTCAAT
Source organism: Lachnospiraceae bacterium (assembly GCA_014804795.1). Lineage (GTDB taxonomy): Bacteria > Bacillota > Clostridia > Lachnospirales > Lachnospiraceae > 1XD8-76. The sequence goes on from JAAUZC010000004.1 coordinate 40,105, forward strand.
CGCAGCAGGCCACACGTTATTAAATCCGTCAATAGCGCATTTTAGTATTGACTCTCTCGTAGTGTAACGGTTTATGCTTGAAACGAAAGGAGGATATAATGAAAACGGTAAAAGATATGTCAGCGATAACCGGAGTAAGCATAAGGACATTAAGGTATTATGACGAAATCGGCTAAATGGGATTATTGAGTTAAATACGGGAGCATAGAAAAATACAAGGAGCATTTATCGTCCGGATTTGTGAATGAGCATGCTATGGCAGATGTATTGAAGTGGTACGGCAGCAAAGAAAAAGCAATGGAAGCAATTATGCAGTCAACCGGGAATACAGAAGAAATAGAGTCGAAACAAGACGAAAATACGAAAATATATAAGCAATTTATGGCTGCAAAGAAAGCAAATAATATGGATATGGCGCATTTTGCCGTTGAAATGCTTGCAAAAAATTACAAAACAATGTTTGCACTTGATAATGCAAGAAATATTCTGCTTGATCTTGCAAAAGAATATTTGCAACACGAAAAACTGGCTTCCGCAGTGCGTGAAGCCCGTACAGAACTTGGACTTTCACAGGAAAAACTGGCTGAACTCCTGAATATCGACTCACACACTATACTCAATATTCAAGCAGGACGTGGCAACCCCAATTTCGAAAAGCTGTACCCCTTGCTTGCATACCTAAAGATACCGGCAGGTAAAATTTTCGATTCAAACTTACGAACCCCCATTTCAAATGGGGGTTTAATTTTGGCCCCTCTGGGGCATAGTACCGGTTCCGCCCTGAGGGCGGGTTTCGCAAATACCATTAGTGCTGGTTGCCGCCT
>JAAUZC010000005.1 GCA_014804795.1 Lachnospiraceae bacterium
AGAAGAGAATTTCTGATTGGGGGCAGAAAAATAGGGCAGTTTTACAATTAAAGTACACAGTCATATGATGGCTTCGAGAATTATATAAAAAACATTATGGATGAAGAAGGTGATGGGAGTCCTGAAACGCTACCCCGATTTTGAATATGTACAGATGAATGACGATTCGATACTGTCAGTACCGGGGCTGGAGATTTACCCCAGCCGCAGGAAGATATACCACGGACGTAAGGAGATTAGCCTGACGGCAAAGGAATATGACCTTTTCTACCTTTTGGTGGTGAACAGGGGGCAGGTCCTAACCTACGGGCAGATATACCAGAACGTATGGGGCGATGTCTCATGCCTTTGGGGTATATGGGATTATGCAACATAAGTATTTGCGAAAGAGGATGGCAGGTAGTAGAATAAAAATAGAAAAATGGCGAAAAAGCTATTCAAAAGTCAGATAAAAAGAAACACAATACACATTTTTGTATGAAGAAGATATGAAGTGGTTACAGAAAGGATGCGGGATAAGAATGAAAAGTGCAGGGAGACTCTTGCTGAATCGGATCATCGAACCGGCACAACAGATTCCCGACGAGAGGAAACGTTTTTCTAATACGGCACTTAAAAATCTGATATTCCCAATCATTGTTGAGCAGTTTCTGGCACTGTTGGTAGGGATTGCGGATACACTTATGGTCAGTCATGTGGGTGAGGCGGATGTTTCGGCCGTTTCACTGGTCAACCAGTTAAATAATGTGTTTATCATGGTATTTACTGCACTGGCGTCCGGCGGGGCAGTGGTGGCAAGCCAGTATATCGGGAGCCGGGATAAAGAAAACGGGACACTGGCGGCAAGTCAGCTCGTCATGATCACCGGGTTGATTTCCATCTTGATGACAGGGATCGTGCTTGGATTTGGGTATCAGATTTTCGGTCTTTTATTCGGACGGGTGGAAGCGGATGTCCTTAAGTCAGGGCTTACATATCTGAGGATATCCGCATATTCCTTCCCGTTCCTTGCAGTATACAATGCGTGTGCGGGACTGTTCCGCAGTATGGGAAAAACAAAGGTTTTGATGGAGGTTTCGATAGTCATGAACGCCATCAATGTAATCGGAAACGCAATCGGAGTATTTGTACTCCATGCGGGTGTAGCAGGCGTAGCATATCCGTCCTTGATTTCCCGCATCTTTGCAGCGGCGGCAATGCTGCTTTTAGCAGTGAATAAAACCAACCCGCTTACGATACGGATCAGACAGGTTTTTGCATGGAAATCCCGGATGATTATACGTATTTTCCATATTGCCATCCCAAATAGTGTGGAAAACGGACTGTTCCAGATTGCCAAAGTGGCGTTAAGTTCCATTGTCGCCATGTTCGGCACGGTGCAGATTGCAGCAAACGGCGTAGCGCAGAGCTTCTGGTCTATGGCAGCGCTGTTCTGCCTTGCCATGGGGCCTGCATTTATCACCGTGATCGGACAGTATATGGGGGCGGGGGATCCGGAAGGCGCAGAGTATTATATGAGAAAAATGCTGCGTCTCACTTATCTGGGCGGAATCATTTGGAATCTGCTTTTCTTTCTGACAACACCGCTTGTTTTNANGCTGTACAGCTTAAGTGACGAGGCGGTGCGGCTGGTCATGATCCTGGTANTTCTGCACAATATATTTAATGCNCTGCTTTGTCCGGTTGGTTTTTCAGTTTCCAANGGCATGCGGGCAGCAGGGGATGTAAAGTATACCATGTACGCTTCCATTTTTTCCACCGTNGTATGCAGGACGGCTCTTTCTGTGCTGTTTGGTGTNATATTTAACCTTGGCGTTATCGGGATCACACTGGCAATGATATGCGACTGGGCAGTAAAAGCAGCGCTGATATTACTGCGTTGGAAAAGCGGCAGATGGAAGAATTTTAAAGTGATTTGATAAAGGATATGGATTTGGTAACCGGAAAGTGTTTTATTACATTGTTATAGAAACGGAGGAAGGTGTGAAATGGAACTTATGAAGGAACAAAAATTTGGATTTGGCTGTATGCGCTTACCGGTAAAGGATGCATCGGATCAGACAACTTTTGATNATGAAAAGATNGAGNANCTTTTTGANNNGTTTNTNGANNAGGGATTTNCNTATTTTGATACTGCCTATACCTATCATGGATATCAGGCCGAAAAAGCAGTGAAAAAGGCACTGGTGGACCGTTATCCGAGGGAACGGTTCCAGCTTGCCACTAAGATGCCGCTGCGGGACTTTAAAGANGAGGAGGATTTGGAAANAATCTTTNCGGAGCAGCTTGAAAACTGCGGGGTGGATTATTTTGACTTCTATCTGCTTCACAATATGGGACATAATGTATATGATAAATGCTGCCGGTATCATGCTTTTGACTTTGTCAAAAAGAAAAAAGAAGAAGGAAAGATCAAGGCTGTCGGAATGTCATTTCATGATATGCCGGAGCTTTTAGAGGAAATCCTTGAAAAATANGGAGACCGGCTGGATTTTNTNCAGCTCCAGATNAATTACATAGACTGGGAGCAGCCGAACGTTCAGGCGAAGAAATGTCTGGAGATCGCCAATAAGTATGAAAAGCCGGTGATCGTCATGGANCCCTGCAAAGGCGGAACTCTGGTAAATGTCCCGAAAGAGGCGGAAGAATTGATGAAAGAATACCATCCGGAACTCTCAGCNGCCAGCTGGGCGATGCGCTTTGCCGCCAGCCAGAAAGGAGTATTCCGGGTGCTCAGNGGCATGAATACNATGGAGCAGGTACTTGATAATACAGGTACNTTCCAAAATTTCAGGCCGTTGGATGANGGNGAATACGAANTNATTCAAAAAGTGTCNNAGATCATCAACAGTAAGACTGCCGTTCCCTGTACGGCGTGTGAGTACTGTACCCATGGATGCCCGAAAAAGATTGCGATTCCTCAGTATTTTGCGCTATATAATAGTGTGATGCGCACTTCGGGGAGCTTTTCCAGCCAACAGGTATATTATAACAATATTGTGTTGAACGATCATGGAAAAGCCAGNGANTGTATCAGGTGCGGAAAATGCGAACAGGCTTGTCCCCAACATCTGCCGATCAGAGAGNATNTGNAAAAGGTGNANGANAAGTTTGANGGNGAAAGTATCATTCCGGTGAGAAAGTAGTAAAAGTTTGTGAAAAAACAGTTTGAATGAAGAGGAAGCGAGATGGAAAAATATTTTGGAGAATCAACACCGAAACTGGGGATTTTCTTTCCATGCAGNCCCCGACATTTTGGATGAAATCCTGACAAAACATCCCGATGCAGAATTTGTTCAGNTGCAGCTGAATTATGCAGACTGGGAGAACCGGGATGTGACNGCAAGGGCAAACTATGAGGTTNCCAGAAAGCACGGAAAGTCCATCGTAGTTATGGAACCGATTAAGGGCGGCGCGCTGGCAAATCCGCCGAAGGAAGTACAGGATATTTTCCGTAAAACAGANCCGGAGGCGTCTTTCGCATCCTGGGCAATCCGCTATGCGGCTTCTTTAGAGGGAATCATNACAGTGCTGTCCGGTATGTCCAACATAGCGCAGATGGAAGATAATCTCTCTTATATGANACAGTTCCGCCCCCTGAATGCTGAAGAACAGACAGCCATTCGGAAAGCACAGGAAGTGATCAACGGTGTAAAGTCCATTCCCTGCACAGGGTGCCATTACTGCACNNCAGGATGCNCGAAGCAGATTCCGATTCCGGAGATTTTTGCGGCGCGNAACAAGCAGCTTGTGTGGGGACAGCTGGAAGAAGGGAAAGCTGAGTATGCCAAGGCTGTTGCAGATGCCGGTACAGCGTCTGATTGTATTGCCTGTGGGCAGTGCGAAAGAGCCTGTCCCCAGCAGATTCCGGTCATTGACTGGTTGAAGGATTGTGCAACGGCATTTGGAAAGTGAGAGCAGCTGCCAGCCGAGAATGGCAGGCCAGATAATAGGTCACATTTGCTTCCGGGTCGGTTACANGAATTTTTATTCTGTCTGCCAGAAGGTTTTGATCGTCTTTTGCGAGATTTGTAGTAAAACAGGGCAGTGAAGATTCCCGGACCAGTTCTTCAAACTCAAATTGGTTCGTCTGTACTAAAAATCTGGAGGCCGGTACACAGACAGACAAATTTTCTTTCAGGAACGGAATATTTATGTAATGGTCATACTGCGGATTATAAGGCAGGATTGCCAGCTGGCAGAATTCGGAATCAAGGTCTTCGCGGACGGCAGGCACGCTTTTTATTGAGGACGCAATCGTCATATCGGGATATGCGGAGGAAAGGACAGGAAGCACATACCATAAAGGGGCAGGTGCGGTCTTTTCCTGATTTTCAGAGGAGGAAAATATGCAGTATACAAAACTGGGAAATTCAGATTTGAATGTATCACGCATTTGTATGGGATGCATGGGGTTTGGCGATGCGGCAAACGGGCAGCATTCGTGGACGATTGATGAGGAACATTCCCGTGAGATCATAAAACGGGGACTGGAACTGGGAGTTAATTTCTTTGACACAGCGATTGCATACCAGAGCGGTACCAGCGAGCAGTATGTGGGAAGGGCATTAAGGGATTTTGCAAAGCGGGATGAGGTGATCGTGGCAACAAAATTCCTACCACGTACACAGGATGACATCGCGGCAGGAATCACAGGACAGCAGCATATTGGGCGTATGATAGATAAAAGCCTTGCCAATCTCGACATGGATTATGTGGATCTGTACATTTACCATATGTGGGATTACCAGACGCCGCTTTATGACATCATGGAGGGACTGAACAATATCGTCAAGGCAGGAAAAGCAAGATATATCGGTATTTCCAACTGTTTTGCGTGGCAGCTTGCGAAAGCGAATGCACTGGCAGAAAAAGAGGGCTTTGCAAAGTTTGTTTCCATTCAGGGGCATTACAACCTGATATTCCGTGAAGAAGAAAGGGAGATGGCAAAATTATGTGCGGAAGATAATATTGCCATGACGCCTTACAGCGCTCTTGCAGGCGGGCGTTTGTCGAAGGCTCCCGGTGAAACATCAAAGCGTCTGGAAGAAGACAGTTATGCGAAATTCAAATATGATGCAACTGCGAAGCAGGATGGCGTTGTGATAGAACGTGTGGCGGAACTTGCGGCAAAACATGGGGTATCTATGACGGAGATTTCTCTTGCATGGCTTCTGGCAAAGGTGACGGCTCCCGTTGTGGGCGCAACAAAACTGCACCATATTGAGGGTGCGGCCAAAGCGGTGGATTTGGTTCTTTCGGAAGAAGAAAACGCATATCTGGAAGAGGCATATGCTCCCCACGCTCTTGTGGGCGTTATGGCGCAGAATACTGCAGCGGCGGCAAAAGAGAAGCATGTATAACCCATCTCAGATAAGCTAAAGAACTGTGAAGCGTAAAGAGATGGGTTTTCTACCGGAAATCAAAAAATATAGGGGAAAAAGGATGGTATTTTTGATGAAAAGAAAACTTTTTATATCTATTTTGCCTGTGGTAATGACTGCATTGCTGCTTGCCGGATGTGGGCAGACGAATGATACTTCTTCAGGGGACAGACAGCCTGTGCAGGGCAGTGAAAATATAAAACAGGAAAATGCGGAGAGTCTTATGGCAGTTTATGAAGCGCTTGATGCGTCTCCGTCCGGCAGGATTGCAATAAAATTGTCTACGGGAGAGCCGGGGAGTAATTACCTGCGTACTGATTTAATCGGGGATTTTGTCATGTCTTTTGATGATCCGACTATAGTAGAATGTAACACGGCATATGGTGGTTCCCGGTCCAATACGGCAATGCATTATCAGGTGGCTGAAGATCATGGTTATACCGCCATTGCGAATGTAGATATCATGGACGAAAACGGTTCTATGACTCTCGATGTGAAGGGCGGGGATAATCTGACGAAAAATTATGTGGGAGAGAATTTTGCCAATTATGATTACTACGTGATCTTATCCCATTTTAAAGGTCATGCAATGGCCGGTTTTGGAGGCGCAATTAAAAATATTTCTATCGGGATCGCTTCTTCAGAAGGAAAAGCTCATATTCACAGCGGTGGTACAGGTGGCAGTATGTGGGGCGGTGATCAGGATGCTTTTCTGGAATCCATGGCAGAAGCCGGAAAGTCCGTTGTAGATTATCTGAACGGGAATATCCTGTATATCAATGTAATGAACCGGTTGTCTGTAGATTGTGATTGTGACGGAAGTCCGTCAGAGCCGGATATGCATGATATCGGTATTCTGGCTTCTTTTGATCCTGTAGCGTTAGATCAGGCGTGTGTTGATCTTGTATATAAGGCAGAGGACGGACAATCCCTGATAAACCGTATTGAGTCCCGCAATGGACTGCATACGCTGGAACAGGCAGAAAAGATCGGGCATGGTGCTGGGAAGCGTTGTATCTGTGTTTTTGAAAGATTACATTCACAATGCTTTTCGCTCCATGGAGAAAAGAAGCTGGGAATTGCGGGGATTTTTGCGGGGAGTGCTGGTGCGTGTTTTCTATCACCATAAATCCTTTTTTGATTTCAGTGGATTTGATGAACCGAAAAACAGGGATAGCGATCCGAATCTTTTCCTGCGTTTTCTCAAGAATTTTGGCAGGAATGTAAAAGCAACCGGGCTGTACTTTTTTATTGGTATTGTATTATCCGCACTTTTTCAACGATATGTTCCGGCGGAATTTGTCAGCCGTTTGTTTGGAGAAAATGAGGGTTTCGGAGTATTGATGGCGGCGACGATCGGGGTTCCGTTATATGCCTGTGGCGGCGGTACAATTCCGCTTTTGCAGGCATGGCTGTATGATGGAATGAGCATGGGAAGTGCCGCGGCATTTATGATAACAGGTCCTGCAACAAAGATTACAAATATGGGTGCCGTAAAGATTGTGTTGGGAATCAGGCGGTTTATATTATATATTGCGTATGTAATCCTGTTTTCACTTTTGACAGGGTTGGTGGTGAATGCCGTTATCTAAATTTTTATCGCCAATGCGGCAACCGAAACCATAGCGCCATTTACTTTACGGGCTTTTCGGCGGATCTCACAGTATTTGGTGTGTTTATAATGAGTATTTCAAAAACGGCAGCGAGGTCAAAATCATTACCCGATTTCCGGGTGGTTTTGATATCTGATAGAACAGAAGGGTTGCTTTGAGAATCAGCAGCCATAACAGAACAAGCCAGATAGGATGCAATTCCCATAAGGATATACAGAATCGTCCACACAACCGGAAACAACCAGCCCGGCGGAGCCAGGGCCGGTTTAGTGATTGAATTAAAAGTTTCCATACTCCTTCGGCGTACAATCATAATACTTTTTAAAAGCCCGGTAAAAGCTGCTTAAGTTTGCAAAGCCGATTTCTGAGGAGATATCTTCCATAGAGGCGTTTGGAGATGTGAGCATCCGGGCTGCTTTTTGCATCCGCAGGTCTGTTTGAAGCTGGGAAAAGCTTTTGCCGGTAACTGAGTGTAAAATGCGGATGATCTGGCGTGTGCTGTATCCGAACTGCGCTGCCAGTTCTTCAATTGTCAGCGCCTCAAAATGTGTCTCCAGAAAGCGCAGGATGCCCGCAAACTGACTATTCCAGTGGAAACTGTTATGACGGGATATCCGGGCAGTATCTTCATATCCCTGGAGCAGAAACAGGAAAAAAGTGCTCATTAAAGAATTTACAATCTGTGTGCTGTATACTCCATTGCGGTTGTATTCTTTGTAAATGGTATAGAGCAGAGATTCCAAAGAGGTATCACATCCTGTATCAAACAGAAGGTAAGAGGTATTACTTTCCCCGGACAAAGCCCGTCGGAAGAAAAAGGACATAAGGTTTTGTGAGGACAGATGTGTCCAGAATACTTTGGAGAAAGTGCTCTGCCGGATCATGAAAAAGAAAGCATTCGTATCATCATTTGGGCAGGTACAGGCTTTATTGATGCCGGGCGGAATAAAGAGAACAGAGCCGGCTTTCAGGGTAAGGTTCTCCTGCTCAAACATGACCAGCATTTCTCCGGTAAAAACATAGTAGATCAGAAAGTATTCGTCTGCATTCCAATAAGCAGGGAGATAGCGGAAGAAGCGACCTGCTGTAATATCCTGCTGATATCCGAAAAATTTTGATTCACCGGGAGCCTCAAACAGAGAAAAAAGCCTGTTTTGAACGTCAGGATTAGCTTTATGTCCTGTCAATTCCCTGCTGATGGAGATGATTTCAGCGTTATTAAGAAGGGAAGGAATGTCGTCAAAAGATATCTCAAGGAGCGGCTCTTTCTCGTATTGTTCCATCATCCAGGACATATATCTGCTCATTTCTTCCGGAGTCAATACATGGCAGGGATCCATCTTGCTTAAGTTATAATAGTATCTTAGTGCTTTCTCCAACTTTGTGATAGAAAAACAATGCATCAGTTCATCCGAATTTGCCATAAATACTTCTCCATGTTAAAAAATGTCACTTAAAGATAATTACCTGTCACTTATAGTACTATGTTTTTTACCGGATTTCAAGTATGCTTATGACAGAAAAAAGGATGCACGTTAAAATAGGCAGGAAGGAGTATTGATGAAAGCAACTCGTTTAAGAACGAATCATATAAAAAATCCGCTGGGAATTGATATCCGGCAGCCTGTGCTGTCATGGATTGTTTCAGAAGGAATCAGCCAGGGTGCATATGAGGTGTCTGCGTATTGTGACAGAGCAAGAGTATGGTCTACAGGGAAAGTGAACAGCCCGCAAATGCAGGTGAAATACGAAGGCCCGGCAAAGAGCAGGGCCAGGATCATATGGAAGGTAACTGTCTGGGATGAAAAGGATTTGCAGGGGGAGGAGAGTGCGGAGGCTTATTTTGAGTATGCTTTTTTGGAAAGAACAGATTTCAAAGCTGCATGGATCAATCCGGAGATAGCGGATATCAACCCGGAAGATAGACAACCGGCCTCTTATTTAGTAAAAGAATTTGATTTACATAATATAGGGGGTACGGGAAAAGGAAATGAAGTTTCCGGCGGAGGCAATGCGAGGATATATGCTTCCGCACATGGAGTATACAGCCTGCGAATGAACGGGAGACGGGTGACAGGTAATGTTTTAAGTCCGGGAACCAGCGAATACTGGTTTCGCATGCCCTATCAGACTTTTGATGTAACGGGATATCTGGCAGATGGGAAGAATAAGATTGAGGTAATTTTGGGGGATGGCTGGTATCGGGGATGTAATGGAAATACGGGAACCAGAAATGTATTTGGGAAAAGCCTGGCGTTTTGGATGCAGTTGGAGGTGGATGGAAAGACAGTGGCTGTTACAGACGAAAGCTGGCAGGCATCTCAGGATGGCCCCGTTTATTTCAACGATATTCAGTTGGGAGAAAAAGTAGATGCGAGAAAGGAACCAAACATTTTCCATCCTGTGAAGGTCGAGGATATTGGATGTGAAACCATGCTCTGTACCAATTCTGTGCCGGTTCTGGAGAAGGAACAATTCAGGGCAAAACTGATAAAGACTCCGGATGGCGGTCAGGTTCTGGATTTCGGACAGAATATGTCCGGCTATGTTTCTTTCCGGCTTCAGGCAAAAGCAGGGCAGAAAATTAAAATGACCCATGGAGAATATCTGGATGCGGGAGGCAATTTCTCTGATGAAAATCTGAAAACCATCGGGAGAAAAGAGGAGCTGCATCAGGTGATAGAGTATACCTGTAAGGAAGGAGAAAATGTTTATTGTCCTTCACTGTGTATATTCGGTTTCCAGATGGTCAGGGTGGAGACGGATATAGAGATTGACGGGAGTGAGTTCATTGCCCATGCGGTGTATTCGGATATCAGGCAGACAGCTGACTTTGTCTGTGATAATGAGCTGGTAAACAGGCTGGTGCGGAATACTGTATGGAGCCAGAAATCAAATTTCGTGGATATTCCCATGGACTGTCCTCAGAGGGAGAGGAGCGGCTGGGCCGGGGACGCAGGGGTATTTGCGGATACCGGTATTACACTGATGGACGGATATCCGGTATTTAGGCGGTGGCTGGATGAGATGAAGGTAGATCAGTATGAGGACGGTCGGGTCTACAATTTTGCGCCTCGCAGAAGTCCCGTGAAAAATAAATTTGATGAGGCTTATGACGGCTCCTGCGCATGGGGAGACGCGGTCATCATCATTCCCTATGCTATGTATCAGTTGACTGGGGATGAAGATATTCTGAGAGAAAACTACGATATGATGAAGCGCTGGATTGACTATGTGGAGAAAAAGGGACATAAGCACCGCTTTTTCAACCGTTTCAGAAAGAATCCATATAAAAACTATGTGATTGATACAGGCATCCATTGGGGAGAATGGCTGGAGCCGGATATCCCCATGCAGGAGTCCGTCAAAGCGATGTTGCTCCACGGCGTGCCGGATATTGCCACGGCGTATTATGCGTACAGCAGCAAAATGATGGCCGAGATTGCCGATATATTGGGCAGGACGGAGGATGCTGGGCATTATAAAGAGCTGGCGGAAAATGCAACAAAGGCATATAATTTTCTGGAAGTGAAGGATGGGCATATTTCTTCCGACAGGCAGTGTAGGTATGTACGTCCTCTGTACATGGGGCTTTTATCGGAGAAGGATGCAAGAACAGCGGCAAAGGATCTGAATGATCTGGTGATCAGAAACAATTATCATCTGAATACGGGATTTCTGACTACGCCCTGGCTCTGTCAGGTTTTGGCTGACTATGGGTATGTGGAGACTGCTTATAAAGTACTTCTTCAGGAGGATACGCCGGGCTGGCTGTTTGCGGTGAAAAACGGAGCGACCACCATATGGGAGTCCTGGGAGGGACATTTTGGCGATATCGGCGTTGCTTCCCTGAACCATTATTCCAAGGGAGCGGTGGTTTCATGGCTGATTGGAGGAATCTGCGGTATTCATGTGCAGGGGCAGGAAATAACGATTCAGCCGAAACCCTGCAGGCTCATGAAATATGCGGAGAGTACCTTTGACTCTCCTGCGGGGATGGTGAAGAGCCGCTGGGAGTACCGGGGAGAACAGGTGGAATATACGGTGGAGATACCTGCTAATACCAGGGCGAGGTTCATTGCACCGGACGGAACGGAGCGGGAACTGCAGGTGGGACTAAATAAATTTTATGCGTTATCGGCAGGGTAATCTGTGCAAAAAAGAGGATGGGAATGAAGATATTGAATTTTGGGTCGATGAATCTGGACTACGTTTATCAGGTGGAGCATTTTGTGCAGCCGGGGGAGACTTTGGCTGCTCTGGAGCAGAAAGCCGGGCCTGGGGGAAAAGGGTTGAATCAATCCATTGCCATGGCAAGGGCGGGTGCCGAGATATGGCATGCAGGCTGTGTTGGTATCGGCGGTGAAAGGCTGGAACAGCTTTTGAAGGAGAATCAGGTTCACACGGAATATTTGAGGAGGACGGATGAAATTCAGGGGAATGCAGTTATTCAGGTAAACCCTTCGGGGGAAAACTGCATTCTTCTCTATGGCGGATCAAACCGGGCGATCATTCCAAAGCAGATAACGGAGACAATTGAGAATTTTGAAGCCGGAGATTATCTGGTTTTGCAGAATGAGATCAGCTGTCTGGAGAAAATAGTTGAGGAAGCGGCGAAGAAGGGGTTGAGAATTGTACTGAATCCGTCTCCCTTTGAAGAGAATTTGCACAATCTGGATTATCATAAGCTTTCATGGCTGCTTGTAAACGAGATAGAGGCAAGCCAGCTGACGGGAAAGAGCGAGCCGGACAAGGTATGGAGCTGTCTTCATGCGGAGTATCCGAAACTGAATGTGGTCATGACGATGGGATCGCAGGGAGCTTGGTGTTTTACACTCCGGGAAAGGATATTTCAGCCTGCCATTCAGGTAAAGGCGGTGGATACCACTGCGGCGGGAGATACCTTTACGGGATATTTCCTGCGGGGTGTAACAATAGGTGAAAATTTGCGGGAATGTATGAAACAGGCGGCTGTGGCAGCTGCTTTGAGTGTAGCAAGGACAGGAGCGTCTGATTCTATTCCTTATTGGGATGAGGTGGAGAAACATCTGAAATAGAGAACAGGGCTCCCAGCTATACCGCTGGACGATTCCGCAGAATGATTTCTGTCAGTCTCTCCGGCGTTTCCGGACAGCCGCGGCGAAGCCATTGGCTGAGAACGGAGATGAAGCCGGCTTTGAAAAAGGAAAAGTGATACCACATTTCATCCTCATCGATTGTGCCGAAGTGCTCCAGCATATAGGGTTTTGCAGCATATTCCCATAACAAAGAAAAGCTTTCACTCGCCTCTGCGGTATAGTGGGTTAAGTAAATATCAAAAAAAGTATGATGCTCTTTGACATAGCCGATCATCTGTGCCATACTGTCAGGCGCAAGAAAAAAATCAATGACATTGCTGTGGTTTTCCATCATTTCTCCCACTTCTTTCATCATTTTCCGTCCCATTTTATCGATCAGATCATGTATATCCAGATAGTGCAGATAAAAAGAGGAACGATTGATGTGGGCCGCTTCGCAGATGGCCCGCACAGTTACCTTATGGAGCTCTTTTTCCTGTGCCAGGGATAGAAGCGTATCCTGAATCAGTTTTTCGGTATCCTGGTATCGTTGATTGTTTTTGGTATTCATATCATATTCATCTCCATTAAAACAACACATGTTTATAAAATGATGGCTGACTTTTGCTGATGAGCTTATTATAATAGGTTTAGATAAACGAAACAAGAGTTGCTTTAATAGTTTGGTTTGTTTGAATGGACAGGGAGGTATAGAATGACGGAAATATTATCAGCGAAAATATTTGACAGCCGGATCAAATCTGAGAAAGTGGAGAAAAAGGAAAAGTGGCTGGGGTATTTTATAGGACCGATTAGTGTGATCCTGATGAATTCCATCCTGTCCAATTACCTGAACGTATACTACACGGATGTACTGGACATCAGCGGTATCTGGGGAGGGCTGTTCATAGGAATGTTTCCCATTGTGGCAAAGGTGCTGGATGTGCTGACATTTATTTATATGGGGGTTGTCGTGGACAGGACGAGATCCAGGCAGGGAAAGGCAAGGCCGTGGATACTGTTCTCTGCTCCCCTTCTGACGGGCTGCATGATCCTGCTTTTCGTTGTGCCGAAAGGGAACGACAATCTGACCGCCATATGGATTTTTGTCAGCTATACCGTATTTTATGCCGTGGCGTACACCATGTACAGCACAGCGCACACACTGATGGTGCCCCTTTCTTCTTATTGCGAGGACGAAAGAAGCAGGCTGTCCTTGATCACAAATACACCGAATATGGTTGCCGGTTCCCTGATTGCAATCCTGTTTCCCTGTATTGTGGTGCCCTTGATCGGGGTCAGCCGCAGGCTTTGGGTGTGTGTCATGCTGGGAGTTGCGATTGCATCGTTGCCAATGATTCTGTTGGAGTATTTTTTTACCAGGGAACGGGTGACGGAACGCAGTAGGTTACAGGAAGAAGCGGAAAGTGAGAAGCTTTCCCTGAAAGAACAGTTTAGCTGCTGCATGAAGAGCCGCCAGTGGGTCATTCTGATGGTCTATCTGATTCTGATCCAGACGGTGAATGCGATGTTCAGCGCAGGGACTTTCTATTATTGCAATTGGGTGCTAGGGAGTTACAATGATGGATATACGCAGGCTCTTTTTTACGCTCTGGGACAGGCACCGCTGGGAATTGGGATTGTCCTGTGCCGTCCAATCTGTAATAAGCTTGGACGGAGGCGGGCGATGACAGGCGGATTTGTGCTGGCGTTCGTAGGTGTTGTGATCTGTCTGCTCAGTCCCGGGAATCTGACGCTGGTACTGGCGGGGCAGGTGGTGCGTACAATAGGATTGATACCCTCGACCTTTATGATTTCCAGTATGCTGGGAGATGCGTTGGATGAAGTGGAGCAGGTCAGTAAAAAGCGCTGTGACGGCTTCTCTTCCTCTGTGATGAACTGTATCACGACCTTGATGGGTGGCATAGCGCTCTGTATTTTCAACTTCGGGATTTCGCGGCTGGGCTATCAGGCCCCGACTGAAAACCTGATTCCTGTGCAGAATGATGCAGTGCAGAATTTCATTATCTTTTGTGTGATCGGCGTCCAGGCTTTGTGTTATCCGGTAATCGCGCTGCTGTTGACAGCTGGAAAAAGGGGGCGAAAAGCTAAAAGACGAACTTGATAATAATGAAGGAGGAACAGGTAATGGTTACAGCAGCATACATGGTCGGAAAACGAAGAAAAGAGAATACATTTTATTGTTAAGAACTATTAATTGGCAAGCACATTGAAGCGCACAGGAGGTATAAAGATGAAAGCAGTACATTTACAGGTAGAATATTTAACAGAACCTTTGGGACTTGGAAATGCCCGTCCGAGATTTTACTGGAATGTTCAGGGAGGTATCAGACAAACTGCTTACAAAATTGTCTGCCGTCGGGATGGTGAAACCGTCTGGGACAGCGGCAAGGTGGAAAGCTCCTGGATGACGCATATTCAGTATGAGGGCAGAGAACTTAAAAGCCGTGATATTGTTGAATGATCCGTCACTCTCTGGGACGAGAACGGTGTTCCCGGCGAGGTGTCGGCCGCCTCTTTTGAGCTGGGTCTTCTCTCTCAGTCTGACTGGGAAGCGAAATGGATCAGCGGAGACTACAAGCCCGATCCTAAGCGCCGGTACCCGGCAGATTGCTTTAGAAAAAAGCGCAGGCCAGACTGGTCAGGGCAGTGGAGAACTACCGCTATCGTGTCGGAACAGGCTTTATGTCTACTTCCTTTCTGCTGCTTGAATTGACAAAAGCGGGAGCGGCCGAGGCGGCCTACAGGGTACTTCTGGATACCGAAAAGCCCGGCTGGCTCTATGAGGTCATGCAGGGCGCGACCACAGTCTGGGAAACCTGGGAGGGGTATGTCGGCAAAGGCGCTGTTGACAAGGGAGATGCCGGCAGCCTGAATCACTATTCTCCCGGCGCGGTGTGCCAGTGGCTTTTTGATACCTGTGCGGGTATTCAGGTTGCAGGTGAGAATCACTTCATCATTGCTCCCATCCCCGGAGGAGAATTGACCCATGCCGGGGCAAGATATCACAGCATCTATGGCGAAGTCAGCAGCCGCTGGAAGAGGACGGAAAACGGCTATAAATTTATGGTCACTATTCCTGCGAATTGTACGGCGGAGGTTCGCCTGCCGGACACAGAAGCGGTTCGTGTAACGTCCGGCATCTATGAATATGATATTGTGAAGAAAATGAAATAAACAGCTTTTCGCTAATTATATGTATATTGATCGGCCGCATCAGACAGCAGGATACAGGTAAAAGTAAAGAGGCAGGAGGAGTAAAAATGATTATCGCTACACAGAGTTTTGGACTTAAAAAAGAATTCGAGGCGGATCTGACAGGAACGATCCGCAGACTTCACGATATGGGATTTCAGGGTATCGAGCCGTTTATTTTATTCCAGAAAGAGCAGGGAAAGATGGCCCGGAATACCTGGGCGCAGGATACATTGAAAACAGCCTGGCATACCATGCAGGAGTTGGGAATGGTCATTCCCTCCGCACATATCGGTGTGGGCTTTGGATGGGCTACCATGCCTGCGGGGACGGTTATCCAGAACATTTTGAAGCTTCACGAAGAATATGGTATCGAGTCTTTCGTACTCAGCGCACCTTTTGGCTCAGCTCCCCTGGCAAGACGCTGGGCAAAGCTGGCAAAGAAGGTTTCCGATGCGGTAAAGTCTCATGGATGCCGGATTATTTATCACAATCATGACGATGAGTTTCACTCTGTTCGCAGTGGTAGGACAGCCATGGATGTGTTCCTGAAAAATGCCGGAGAGGATGTGCTGCTGCAGATTGACATCGGCTGGGCAGGTATGGCAGGGGATGAGCGGGAGATTGTGGGCCGCTATCCAGAGAGGGTATTTTCCCTTCATCTGAAGGATTTTTACGCCAAATACAGGGGGAATTACACCCGCAAGAATATGCCGGACGAAGCCTTTGCTCCTATCGGAGAAGGCGCAATTACGACGAAAGAGATTATCCGGCAGGCAAAAGCATTCCCAAAGTTTTCCGGAGCATTGATCATTGATCAGGACAGGAGCAGCGGCGACATGATGAATGATCTGAAAATCGGAGTAAAGAACATTCAGAATATGGTGAATGAGATCGAAGAGAAGCCTGTTTGATGACCGAGATTTAGGTATCGCCTGGCAGATCCCTATAGTGCAGTGGATGTCAGCACCCAGACGAGGAGAATGGACAGATATGCAAAACAGGCGATTGATTATATTCGGATGGACGAGGAAAGCATTCAAAATTTCGAAGATGAGGAGGTTTTACTATGATAAATGTGGGAATGATAGGCTGCGGTAAAATTGCCCAGGTACGGCATATCCCGGAATATGCATCCAACTCCGGCTGTGAGCTGAAAGGTTTTTACGATCCCGAGAAAAGCCGGGCAGAGGATATGGTTGCGAAATACGGCGGCACGGCTTATGATACGGTGGAGGAGCTTTTGGCAGATACTGAGATTGACGCAGTTTCAGTCTGTGCTGCAAATTATGCCCATGCGGAGTTGACCATAAAAGCGCTTAGATCGGGGAAGCATGTCCTGTGCGAAAAGCCCATGGCTGTGACAATGGACGAGTGCGAAGAGATGGCTGCGGCAGCCCGCGAAACGGGGAAATATCTGATGATCGGTCAGAATCAGCGTCTTACCAAGGCTCATTCAATAGCCCGTCAGATGGTGGCGGACGGTGAGATTGGAAAGGTTCTCAGCTTCCGGACGTCCTTTGGCCACGGCGGACCGGAGACATGGAGTATCACTCCCGGCAGGAACACATGGTTTTTTGACAAATCAAAAGCCGCAATGGGCGCTATGGCGGATTTGGGCATTCACAAGACTGACCTGATTCAATTCTTACTCGGGCAAAAGGTCGTGCGTACCACCGCAAAATTCAAAACCTTGGACAAACGGGATGCCGAAGGCAGGCTGATCGGCGTGGAGGACAATGCTATCTGCCTCTATGAGATGTCCGGCGGCACCATAGGCACCATGACAGCCAGCTGGACCTATTATGCGGCGGAGGACAATTCTACCGTCCTCTATGGTACTGAAGGAGAATTGCACATTTATGACGACCCTGTTCACTCCATTGTGCTGAAAAAGCCGGGTCAGGAACCGAAGTACTTTGATGTGGAGCAGATTCAAACCAACGATAATCAGACTAGATCGGGGGTCATTGATTTGTGGGTAGATTGTCTGAGAGACAATCGGGAGCCTGAGATTTCCGGCGAATCGGTCCTTAGTGCTATGCGGGCTGTCTTTGCCTCTGTGAGAAGCAGCGAGACCGGCAGGACTGTTGAGATTCCGGAAAATGATTAAGGAGGGAGAAAAATGTTTCATTTTGGATTACTGACCGCTATTTTAGATGGCTGGAGTTTTGAAGAAGCCGTGGATACCGCCGCAGAAATGGGCTTTGATTGCCTGGAGGTGGCCTGCTGGCCTGCCGGAAAGGCTGAGCGCCGTTATGCAGGCGTGAGTCATATTGACGCTGAGAGGGTGTTGGAGGATGAGACTTACGCCAGACACATTGTCAATTATATAGCTGCCAGAGGCATGCACATTTCATCACTGGCCTACTATCCAAACACCATGGATCCGGATCCGGTCAAACGTGATGCCGCTATTGGGCATCTGAAGAACCTGATCAAGGCTTCTGCCAAACTGGGTGTGGGAATGGTAACTACCTTCATCGGCAGGGATCAGTACAAGACCGTGGACGAGAATGTGGAGCTTTTTAAAGAAATATGGCCGCCTGTTATCAGGCTTGCCGAGGAGTGCAATGTCAAGGTGGCTATCGAGAACTGTCCTATGCTGTTTGGCGCTGATCAGTGGCCCGGCGGACAGAATCTTATGTGTACCCCTGCCATTTTCCGCAGGCTTTTTGAGATTATTCCAAGCCCCAATTTCGGGCTCAATTTCGATCCCAGCCATTATGTGTGGCAGGGACTGGATTATATTCAGACCGTGGACGAGTTTCAGGACAGGCTGTTCCATATCCACTTTAAAGACATCAAGCTCTATCCGGAAAAGCTGAAAGACTGCGGTGTACTGGCTTACCCGCTTGATTATATGAGCCCCAAGCTGCCCGGCCTGGGTGATGTGGATTGGAGTGCTTTCATCTCAGCCCTCAATGACATTCGCTACAAGGGGGATGCGGTAATTGAGGTGGAGGATAAAGCCTTTGAGGGTTCCAGGGAGGATATTCTCAAGTCTATCCGCCTGTCCAAACGATATCTGGATAATTTTATTATTTAATATAGCAGTACCGCAAGAGTTTTCCGGTGTGGCAGCGGCGAAGAAAGCTGCAGCAAAACATGGAAACTATCGGGGTTTCTGCTGACGATATGCGGTAGGAGAGCAGCCGAAAAGTTTCCGGAAATTGTCCGCAAAATAGCTCTGGGAGCAGAATTGCAGCCGCTCGCTGATGTCCTGTACATCATCCTGAGTGGTGCGGAGCAAAAGGGCTGCGCGCTCCAACCGCTCTTTGCGGATATATTCCACGGGAGTCAAATTCATTTCACGTTTGAACTTTTTGCTCAGATAGTTTTCGGTATATCCCGTCTGTCTGGCCAGCACTGCCAGAGTCAGTTTATCTTCCAGATGCAGGCTGATATACTCGCAGCAGTCCTGGATGGGCTGTGAGAGATTGCCTGTGCGGCAGCGATGTACCCGGCTGATAAAGTCCGCCTGCATGGTATGGGCGATTTCCACCAGATCGGTGATGGCGGAGCAGGCTTCCACACTTTGGAAATAATGATCGGTCAGGGTATAGGAAACCTCCGGTGCCAGGCCACCCTCAATGGCCGCCCGGGAAAACAGGGTGATGCACACTAGCACTGTATTTTTCATCTGCCGCAGGGGGTCGCCGTTGCTCAGTTTGCCCAGATGCCCGGTTACTGACATTTTGTTCATGTGCGCCTGATAGTTCAGATCGCCGTTGCGGACCATCCGCAGCATTTCCTGTTCCCCCTCGTAGGTGCCGTGAGCGTCCATTGCCTCATGTTGTATATAGGATTTGGAAGATTGCTGCGCATTCTCATAATAGCGCAGGTCGCTGACTGTGATTTTTTCGTCGGTGATACAAAAGTGCAGCATGACCGCATACTCAAAGATGCGGTTTAAGCTGATGATCGGCAAATTGCGCAAAAAGCGCAGGAATTCCTGCCGCAAAAGAAAGCTCAGGTCGTGCTTGTTCAGTTCTGTTTCCAGACTTTTGGGAGAAATATCATCCACAAAAAAGGGACCCAGCACATAAAACCGCACAGGTTTATCGGCTTCAAACCGAGGGGCCACTACCCACATCAGCCCCATTTCATTGGTGAAAATGATGGGCGTATTATGAGCCGCAATCTGCCTGTTAAATTCTTCCAGACGGTGGTTCATGATAAACAGATCATTCACCACGGTCTGTTCGGGACAGTTGCTGGTAATAAGATGAAACGAACTGTCATAGCTCCACAGATAAAGAGCGTGGCAGCAACCTATCATATCTCGAAATAGGGTCAATCTGGTTTCCAGGTCCATAGAGGCTTCCTCCTCTTATCTAAATACAATACCGGCGCAGCAGGGACTCATCCTGTGGATTTCGCACCGTGATACGTCCGTCCAGATTCTGTAGCCTTCCTGCAATCACTGCGGTAAATATAAACTGTGACAGGGTGGATTTCATATTCAGATGATCTCCTTCGGAAGTAATGAAAAACACTTCGCCGACGCAGCTTTGTACCGCCTGTAAAAAATCAGGAACATTTATATCGGGTTTTAGTTTCATAGATGATCAACCTTTCCGTCAGAATACATTACGGGCTACAGTATAGCAAGTTTGATTTCTTTATCCTATCATAAAAACGCTTTTTTGGCAATAAATCAGCTTTGGTTTTGGGAAGAGACTGGATTATTGCCACAAAAGCCGATTTGTTATAACAATGCATACAACATTTCTGCTACCATAATATTTATAGAAATATAACATTGATATATGAATTTTTCACAAAACAGGAGGAAACAGAAATGGTATCAAAAACAAAAAAAGGCCTGTTTGAGTCGAAAGTCTTTGACTCACGGATTAAATCCGCGAATACACAGGCCGGTGAGATCTGGTTGGGGTATTTCGGCGGTCCGATGCTGATGTTCATGGCTTACTACTCGGTTGCCGGTACATACCTGACCCAGTTTTATACGGATGTTCTGGGACTGGCAGGCGGCTTCCTGACCCTGATGCCCGTCATTTCCAAGGTCATCGATGCGATCACTAATATCGTTATGGGACGTATCATTGACAGGACCAGAACAAAACAGGGAAAGGCAAGGCCCTGGGTGCTGATATCCGGCATATTGTTTGCCGTCACGGGCTCTCTGCTCTACGCGGTGCCGAGAGCATCCTATCAGGTACAGATTGTCTGGATCACAGTCAGCTATAATCTGTTTTTCTCTTTTGCATTTACAATCTATAACATGAGTCATACTCTGATGGTACCTCTGTCTACCCGTAATACCAAGCAGAGAGATACGTTGGCTCTGGTACAGAACGCAGGTATGAATATGCTGCCCGGTATGCTTTCTTCTGTTATTATGCCTTTCCTGGTGGCGAAGTTCGGTGTGGGGCTTCAGGCACAGGGCAACTGGATGATGTTCATGAGTATCCTGTCTATTCTGGCGCTGCCGGCTACGTTAGTCGAGTATTATTTTACAAAAGAGCGGGTTACGGAGGATGAGATGTCTGCAGCTCAGAGCGGTGAGGATAATACGGTATCTTTCACCAAACAGATCATAGCCTGTTTTAAGGACAGATACTGGCTGATCATCATGGGGTTTATCGCGATGTACGAAATTTTCAATATTCTGCAGACCAACTCCATGCTCTATTACTGTAACTGGGTGCTGGATTCTTCTGTGGAAGGCGGTGCCGCAAAGCAGGCGCTGCTGAATATGCTGGGGCAGGCGCCTTTAGGAATCGGTGTATTCGTTCTGTGGCCTCTTGTCAGAAAATTCGGTAAACGCCGCACCATGCAGGTTGGATTTATTATCGCGGCCGCAGGCGCTCTGGGCGTTATGCTGGCCGGGGATAACATGGGCATGGTTTTGGGCTGCATGATGCTCAAGTCCATCGGTGCCATTCCTACGATGGTCATGGCGGCTATGATGGCGGAGGCACTGGATCATATCGAGTGGAAAAATAATTACCGTGCGGATGGTTTTACCGCCGCAATCCGCAGCATTTGTCTGGTGGTCGCTGCCGGTATCGGGCAGAGTATCATCCTGTCCGGAATAGCAAGCCGGGGTTACATCGCTCCCGAGGCTGCAACACAGATTATCCAGCAGCCTGATGCGATGAAGAGTTTCTTTGTCTGGTGTTTTGCCGGCGCTCCTCTGATCGGTTATCTCATCGGTGCGGTGCTGATGGTATTCTTTGATGTGGAGAACAAGATTCCTCAGATCTCCGCGGATATTACCGCACGCCACCGCGCCGAGGCTGAGGCACGCGGCGAAGTGTATTACTCTGCTGAAGAGAAGGCCGCAATGGAGCAGGCCGAGCAGGAGAAGATTGCCGAGGCGAAGCGTATTGAGGAATTAAAAGAAAAGTGCGCTAAGAAAGGGCTGAACTTCGAGGAAGAAGAGGCCGCTTATCAGGCGAAACTTGCGGCGAAAAAAGCGAAGGAAGAAGCCAAGGCCGCAAAGAAAAACAAAAAGAAATAAGAGGATACTTATCCCTTTTATAAAACAGGCGGGTGGCAGAGCTGCCCGCCTGTTATGCCAAAATGGGAAATGGGTCTGGAGGATTATAATGAAACTGAATGAGTATGAGATAAAACATAATACATATCTTCGTGAAAACGGGGCGGAATGTACGGTACTTTTGAAAAAGGACGGGAATTTTCCTCTGAGAAAGACAGAGCAGATCGCCCTCTATGGAAGCGGGGCAAGATATACGATCAAAGGCGGCACAGGATCCGGCGAAGTCAATTCCAGATTCTATGTGACGGTTGAGGAAGGGCTTAAAAATGCCGGCTTTACCATTACCTCAGGCAGCTGGCTGGATGGATATGATAAAGTGCGCGCAGAGGCAAAGCAGCAGTTTATCAAGGACATCAAGGCCGAGGCAAAAGCAAAGCATACCCAGGCAGTTATGCTCTGTATGGGGCGTTCCATGGCGGAGCCGGAGTACCAGCTGCCGATAGACGGGGCGGGGGATACGGCTGTCTATGTACTTTCCCGTATTTCCGGGGAGGGGAGTGACCGGGAACCGGTTTCAGGGGAGATTCTGCTTTCGGAGACGGAAAAGAGGGATATTCTGGCATGTAATGCGAAGTATAAGAACTTTATGCTGGTGATCAATGCAGGTGGTGTTGTGGATCTGACTGCGGTGAAGGATGTGAAGAATATTTTGATCCTGTCCCAGCTTGGTGTGGAGACCGGAGACATTTTGGCAGACATTCTTCTTGGAAAAAGCAGTCCGTCAGGAAAGCTTACCACTACATGGAGTGCATGGAAGGATTATCCGTCCATAGGTGAATTCGGCGGCAGGGATGAGACCAGATATAAGGAAGGCATTTATGTGGGATACCGTTATTTTGACAGTGTCGGGAAAGCGCCGTTATATCCGTTTGGATATGGGCTTTCTTATACCGATTTCCGTATGGAAAGAGGCAGCATCCGGCTAAGCGGGCAAACGGTTACGGTGACTGCAGATATTAAGAATGTGGGAAATGATGCCGGCAAGGAAGTACTGCAGGTATATGTGTCCTCTCCGGAAGGAAAACTGGATCAGCCCTATCAGGCGCTGGCAGGTTTTGCAAAGACAAAGCTGCTTGCTCCCGGGGAGGAGCAGAATCTTTCCGTCAGTTTTGAAATGTCTGATATCGCGTCATACGAGGAAGAGACGGCAAGCTACATTCTGGAGGCAGGCGATTATGTCATCCGTGCCGGAAGCAGCAGCGGCAATACAGAAGTGTACGGCGTGATCCGCGTGGAAGAAAGAAAGGTCTGCATGAAAACCAGGAATGTGATGGGAAAACCGGACTTTACCGATTACAAACTGGCGGAGGGAGAAAGAAAAAGCAGTTCGCTTTCGGAGGGAGAGCTGGCGGAAACGACAGTACTGACGCTTGGGAAGGATGCGATTGCCACCGCCAATGTGGATTTTAATCTGGAATGTGAAATTGATGCAGATGTCAGAAAGCTTTCTGATGAGCAGCTGATCAAAATGAATCTGGGAGCCTTTGATCCAAAGGGCGGTATGGCCAGTATCATCGGAAACGCAGGCTTTAGCGTTGCCGGGGCCGCAGGACAGACATTTATGGAGGCAAAAGAGTACGGCATTCCTTCCATGGTCATGGCGGACGGTCCCGCCGGACTTCGTCTCAGCCGCGAATATGCAAGGGACAAAAACGGAGCGTCTCATGTTCTGGGGGCAACCTTTCCGGAGTCTATCATGGACTTTTTGCCAAAGATCGCAAGACTGTTCATGAAGCAGATAGGCTACAAGGTAAAGAAAACGGATACTATCGAGAATCAGTACGCAACCGCAATCCCGATCGGAACAGCGATCGCACAGAGCTTCAACCTTGAGTTTGCGGAAAAATGCGGAGATATTGTGGGTTTCGAAATGGAACTGTTTGGCGTACACCTGTGGCTGGCGCCGGCGCTCAACATTCACAGAAGCATCCGCTGCGGGAGAACCTTTGAATATTTTTCCGAGGATCCTGTCATCAGCGGTGAATTTGCCGCTGCCATTACCAGAGGGGTACAGGCACATCCGGGGTGCGGAACCACGATCAAGCATTATGCCGCAAATAATCAGGAGCTGAACCGTACACAGAATAACAGCCAGGCAAGCGAGCGGACGCTCCGCGAGATATATCTGAAGGGATTTGGAATTGCGGTAAGGAAATCACAGCCCAAGGCAGTTATGACGTCCTACAATTTGATCAATGGCGTTCACACGTCAGAACATAAGGGTATGATTGGAGACGTGCTGAAATGTGAGTTTGGTTATAAGGGAATTGTTATGACCGACTGGGTAATCGCGAACTATGCGACGGATAAAAACAGTATCCATCCTGTGGCAAAAGCACCGAACGTGATCATGGCAGGAGGGGATCTCTTTATGCCGGGCAGCAAGGCGGACTATGAAGACGTGGCAGCAGCCCTGCAGGAAGGAAAGGTCACAAGAGAACAGATGCAGATCAATGCATCGCGGACTGCCAGAATGGCGAGGGAATTAGTGAAAAGTAAATAGTGCCGTCGTGCAGCGACTTTTAATAGAGGTAGAATATGAAAAAAATAGATTTTAATGATAATTGGTTGTTCTGGAAGCAGGGGAGTGAAGAGAAGCAGGTTGTCACTCTGCCTCATGATGCCCAGATTTATGAGGAGCGGGGTGCTGACGTTTCCGATGGCGGTCACGGTTATTTTCCCGGCGGTGTATATGTATATGAAAAGACATTTACCGCTCCGGCGGAGTGGAAAGATAAAAATATTCTGGCAGAATTTGAGGGGGTCTATAAAAACTGTGTCATTTCCCTGAACGGTAAAGAAATCGGCAGTCATAAGTACGGCTACACCACCTTTACCGTGGAACTGGCCGGATTGAAGTATGGCGAAGAAAATATCCTGACCGTGGTTGCCGATAACTCAAAGCTGCCTAATTCCAGGTGGTATTCCGGTTCCGGCATTTACCGCCCCGTATGGCTGTATATCGGAGAGAAGAGTCATATCGCATACCGGGGTGTAAAAATCACCCCTTTGTCCGTCAGTCCTGCCAGAGTGCGGGTTGAAACCAGGGCGGGTGCCGGCCGGATTGTCGTTGAAATTCTGGATGGCAGTGAAGTTGTGGCCAGTGGTTCGGGTCCCCTGTGTGAGATAGAGATTCCGGATGGTAAACCGTGGAGTGATGAAGCACCCAATCTGTATACCTGCAGAGTTACCCTGACGGAAGACGAAGCGGTGGTGGATACCGTTTTGGAAACCTTCGGTATCCGTATGATCACCTGGAGTCCCAAGGGTCTGTTTATCAATGGAAAGGAGACCCTGCTTCGGGGCGGCTGTGTTCATCATGACAACGGCATTCTGGGAGCTGCCGCATACGATGAAAGCGAATGGAGACGTGTCCGTATTATGAAGGAGGCAGGCTTTAACGCCCTGCGTATGGCGCACAATCCCTGCAGCCGCGCCATGCTGGAGGCATGTGATCATTATGGTATGTATGTGATGGACGAAACCTTTGATATGTGGTACAACCGCAAGACAAAGTTTGACTATGGCAATGATTTTGAAGAATGCTGGAAAGAAGATACTGCCGAAATGGTGGAGCGGGATTACAACCATCCCAGCGTTATCATGTACTCCATTGGCAATGAAGTGGCGGAGCCTTTTGAGGCAAAGGGAGTTAATGCGGGTAAAGCAATGGTGGATCTGATTCACGGTATGGATACTTCCCGTCCTGTGACCTGCGGCCTGAACCTGATGATCCTCAGCCGGGCGGCTAAAGGTCAGGGAATCTACAAGGATGGGGAACAAAGCAATGCGGCAGCCGGGAAAAAGCAGAAAGAAGGCGGCAACGCCAGCCTTGCTTTCAACATCATTGCGTCCTTCGTGGGTACTGGTATGAACAAGGGAGGCAATTCCCCTAAGGTGGATGTCATTGCCACTCCCATTATCAACTCCCTGGACATTGCGGGGTATAACTATGGTTCCGGCCGTTATCCTCTGGAAGAGAAACAGCATCCGGAACGTATCATTTTCGGCTCGGAGACATTCCCGCAGGATATCTGGAAAAACTGGGAGATGGTGAAGAAGTTTCCCTATCTGGTGGGTGATTTCATGTGGACTGCATGGGACTATCTGGGCGAAGCGGGTATCGGTGCCTGGAGCTATACCGGAGGCATGCCCTTCAACCGTCCTTACCCCTGGGTGCTGGGAGGCGCAGGCGTGATTGACATTATCGGTATCCCTGACGGCTCCTGCCGCTATGCTTCTACCGTCTGGGGATTGGAAAAAGCGCCCAGGATTGCAGTAAGGCCCGTGAACCATCCCGGTGTGCGGGTGAGCAAGTCTGTCTGGAGAGGCACGAACGCGATGGAAAGCTGGTCATGGAAAGGCTGCGAGGGGAATAAAGCGGAGGTGGAGGTCTATTCTGATGCCGCATCCGTGGAACTGCTGCTGAACGGAAAATCTCTTGGTAAAAAGAAGATAAAAGAGTGTAAAGTCATTTTTAAAACGAAGTATGCTCCAGGCACCCTGACCGCCGTGGCTTATACAGAAGGCGGCAGAGAGCAGGCACGGCATGAGCTGGTCTCCGCCACTGGGGAAACGACCATTGCAGTCAAACCGGAAGTGACCGCAGCTAAAGCGGGTGAGATTGTATATGTTCCCGTGGAGCTTGTGGGTGAGAACGGCATTGTGGAATCCAATGCAGACCGGAAGCTGACGGTTTCCGTTCAGGGTGGCGAACTGTTGGGCTTTGGCTCCGCCAATCCCTGCCATGAGGAGCAGTACCATACAGGATCCTTTACTACATACTATGGTCGTGCTCTGGCGGTAGTTCGTGTGACTGGTGATACTACTGTCAGCGTAACGGATGGAAAGAGCGGCGCAAGTGCAGAGATTTCCGTAAAATAATATGTGAATGGTCTGGAGAGAAGAGAGCGGAACAAGTTCCCGTAAGCGGGAACTCTAATAAGGAGCATTATTATGAAAGCAATTCATTTACGGACAGAAAATTTAAAAGAGCCGCTGGGACTGGGGACAACAACTCCCAGATTCTACTGGAACTGTGAGGGCGGGATTACCCAGACCGCCTACAAAATAGTGGCAAAGCGGGAGGGAGTGATAATCTGGGACAGCGGGAAGATATTATCCTCCCGTATGACTCACATTGCCTACGAGGGCTTACCGCTCCGCAGCCGGGACAGGGTGGAATGGTCGGTGACGCTCTGGGATGAGAATGACCAACCGGGCGAGAAGGTTCAAAGTTGGTTCGAGTTGGGATTACTGGAGCCTTCTGACTGGACCGCCAGATGGATTGCGGGAGATTATAAACCGAAAAAAAAAGAACGTTATCCGGTGGACTGCTTCTGCCGTACATTTTCTGTGGAAAAGCTGGTAGCGAAAGCCAGACTCTATGCCACCGCCCGGGGTGTGTATGATGTGACAGTCAACGGGAAAAGGATAGAGGAATTCATTCTGGCTCCCGGAATGACCGATTATCGGAAGCGCATCCAGTATCAGACTTATGATGTGACTGCTCTGTTACAGCAGGAGAATACGGTAGAACTGCGTCTTGCGGATGGCTGGTATAGGGGCAGCAGTGCCGCCTATGGGGTTACAAATGTCTATGGGACGCAAACCAGTATAGTTGCCCAATTAGAGATCGCGCTGACAGACGGCACGATCCAGACCTATGTCACGGATGATTCCTGGAAATGGTCCAATGACGGTCCCATTCGGTTTGCCGATTTGAAAGATGGAGAGATTTATGATGCCCGAAGGAAGCCTGGTTACGGCAAAACTGCCAAAGTGGTGAATGGATCCGGGAACAGCAATACTGTCAAAGCGGGGGCTGGCTCCGGAAGTGGAGGGAATGTAGGAGACGCAGGCGGTTCCTTGAATAGTGCAAAACTGACGGCCTCAAACAATGTGCCGGTTCGGGAAAAAGAGCGCTTTACACCAATATTGCTGCAGGGAAAAAATGGCGTCAGGGTTTTGGACTTTGGGCAAAATATTGCAGGATACCTGGAGTTTACGGTAAAGGGACAATCCGGCAGCAAGATGAGGCTCATCTGCGGGGAGGTATTGGACAAAGATGGCAGGGTGGATCTGTCCGGCATTCAGGAATCCCGTCCTGCAAAGGGGTGGAGCCAAATGAGTCTGGTGAAAAAACTCCTGACTAACAAGGTCAGCGGTGAATCGGATCCCACACCCAGGCAGGAAATCAGATTTGTCTGTTCCGGCGGTGAGGATCATTACAAGACCAGCTTTGCAGTCTTTGGATTTCGGTATGTGCAGGTGGAAGGAGATATTACAATCTGTCCGGAAGATTTCAGCGCCATAGCGGTCTATTCTGATATGGAAGAGACCGGCAGCTTTGTGTGCTCTGATGAGAGGATCAACCGTCTGGTAGAGAATACCAGGTGGAGCATGAAGGGAAATTTTCTTGACATCCCCACAGACTGCCCGACCAGAGAACGGTTGGGGTGGACGGGAGATGCCCAGATTTTCTTTGATACAGGTGCATATCTGATGGATACAGCGGCATTTTTCGGCAAGTGGCTTAAGGATATGGAGGATGCACAGTATAAGGACGGCTTGCTGCCCGCAGTACTGCCCTATCAGGGGGTGGAAATGATGTATAAATCTACCGGTTCCTCTGTGGGCTGGGCGGACGCAGTGTATTTGATCCCTTATCGTTATTATAGGCGCTATGGCGACCGGAGTATTTTGGAGCGCACCTGGCCCATGGTAGAGAAGTATGCGGAATACCTTATGGCTCATCTGGGCATGAAAAGCAAAAAGGAAGCAAAGGTCAATCTGCATAATGCATATACCTACGAGAAGGGCGTTCATCTGGGCGAATGGCTGGAGCCGGAGGAATTCCGTGACAAGGTATACGGCGCGCAGGCAAAGTACCCGGAGGAATGTACCGCTTATCTGTACTACGCGATGGAAACCATTGGCGAGATAGCAGATATTCTGGGCAAAGACAACATGCGGGAACGCTGTCTTGAGACGGCTATGGGAGCAAAGGCGGCTTATGATGCCCTGTTTGTAAAGACGGGAGCCCTTGACACAGACCGACAGGCCAAGCTGGTCAGACCTCTTGCGCTGGGACTGTTGGATGGAGAGACAAAGAAAAAGGCACAGGAACGTCTGGTTCAGGCAGTGGAGCATTATAATTACCGTGTGGGAACCGGCTTTTTGTCAACGCCTTTTCTTCTGCCGGTGCTGACGGAGGCAGGGGAGACAGAGACAGCCTACAAGATGCTGGAGAATACAGAGAAACCCGGATGGCTTGCGGAGGTTCTGGAGGGCGCTACCACGATCTGGGAGAACTGGGAAGGAAACTTGAGCCAGAATCATTATTCCCCCGGTGCAGTCTGCCAGTGGTTGTTTGATACAGTCGCGGGTATCCGCGTGGAAGGGGAAAACAGGCTGACTGTTGCGCCTATGCCGGGCGGCTGTTTGCAGTATGCAGAGGCAGTATATCTCAGCCCTTACGGAAGAGTATTGAGCCGTTGGGAAAAGAAGGATGAGGAAATATCCTATACGGTAGAGATACCGGTAAATGTTACGGCGGAGATACTTCTACCGGACGGAACAAGTGAGACCGCAGGTTCTGGGGTGCATACTTACCTCAGTGCGGAGGATTTCCGGGACACTGAAAAGAATAAGGAGAATAAAAATGTCGAACAGTGAAAAAAGTTTTTTTGTAGGTGCGGCGACGGCTGCTCATCAGGTAGAGGGCAACAATGTTCACAGCGATTTTTGGAAAATGGAGAATCTTCCTCATTCCAGTTTTGTGGAGCCCTCAATGGATGCAGTAGATCATTACAATCGTTATGAAGAAGATATCACCCACCTTAAAAATGCCGGATGCAGCGCTTACCGATTTTCCATTGAATGGGCAAGAGTGGAACCGGAACAGGGACGTTATGACCAGGATGCGATCAGGCACTACCGAAAGGTATTGGAATTTTGTCATAGCCTTGATATAATTCCGATAGTGACCCTGCATCATTTCTCCAGTCCGGCATGGTTGATATCAAAAGGCGGGTGGGGAAAAAAGAATGTGACGGAGTATTTCGGTGCTTATTGCGGCTTTGTGGCAAAGGAGTTAGGGAGCCTGATGCCTTATATCTGCACTATTAACGAGGCGAATATGGGATATCAGCTGCAGAAGGTGGCGCAGGATATGATGAAGGCCCGCCAGAGAGAGGGAGGTGTTCAGGTAGGGATTAATTTGGACATTAAGGTATTGCTGAAAGGGATGTTTGAGCAGGGAAAAGCATTTCATTGCAGTCCTTTTGGCGTGAACACTTTCCTGACACCCAGAAATGAAAAGAAAGAACGATTTGTCCTGCAGGCCCATCAGGCGGGCAGGGCCGCGATTAAAAAGGCTTCTCCTCACTCCAAGGTTGGCTTGACATTGTCATTATTTGACTACCAGCCGGTAGATGGCGGGGAGGAGGCAGCAAAGAAACTGTGGCATGAAGATTTTGGCTTTTATCTTCCCTATATCCGGGAAGATGATTTCCTTGGGGTGCAGAATTATTCCCGTAAACTGGTGGGACCCGAAGGAGCCAGAGAACCTGCTTCTGATGTGTCCTGTACCCAGATGGGATATGAGGATTATCCTGCTGCAATTGGCCATGTGCTGCGGAAAGTGGCAAAGGAATTCCCAAGCGAACTGATTGTCACAGAAAATGGTATTGGTACGGAAGATGACAGCCGTCGCTGCCAGTTTATCCGGGAGGCTTATGACAGTGTGATGGCCGCAAGGGCGGACGGTGTGCCGGTGAGAGGCTATATTCATTGGAGTTTGCTTGATAATTTTGAGTGGCAGGCAGGCTATGCAAAGACATTTGGCCTGATTGCGGTAGACAGGAAAACGCAGAAACGCTATCCCAAGAAAAGCCTGGCTGTACTGGGAGAGTTAATGAAAGTATAAGTTTACATAGATGAGGAGCGGAAGCATCCATAAGGGTACCTGAGTGGAGAATAGAAGATTACAAGTAAGGGAAAAACGTGATAACGTATGGCAATAAAGGAGGTAAATTTTATGCTGCAAAAAAAGAATTACAAGTTTTGGTTTTGTACAGGTTCGCAGGATTTGTACGGTGAAGAATGTTTAAACAAGGTCGCGGATCATTCCAGAAGAATTGTGGAGGAATTGAACAAATGTGGTATTCTTCCTTATGAGGTAATATGGAAACCGACCCTGATCACCAATGAACTGATCAGAAGGACGTTCAACGAAGCAAATCTGGATGAGACTTGTGCAGGCGTGATCACCTGGATGCATACCTTTTCCCCTGCAAAGTCCTGGATTTTAGGATTACAGGAGTTTAGGAAACCGCTTCTTCACTTACATACGCAGTTTAATGAAGAACTTCCTTATGATTCCATTGATATGGATTTTATGAATGAAAATCAATCCGCCCACGGAGACCGGGAATACGGTCATATAGTAAGCAGAATGAGAATAGAAAGAAAAGTAATTGTCGGCCATTGGTCAGACCCTGTTGTTGCGGGTAAAATCGCGTCCTGGATGAGAACGGCAGTCGGTATTGTGGAAAGCAGCCATATACGCGTCATGAGGGTTGCCGATAACATGCGCAACGTGGCTGTAACAGAGGGAGATAAAGTAGAAGCGCAGATTAAATTCGGATGGGAAGTGGATGCCTATCCTGTGAATGAGATCGCGGAAAGTGTTGATGCTGTTTCTACAGCAGATGTAAATGCTCTGGTGGAAGAATATTATGACAAATATGAAATTCTTTTGGAGGGAAGAGATCCCGAAGAATTTAGAAAACATGTGGCCGTACAGGCGCAGATTGAAATCGGATTTGAACGGTTTTTGGAGGAAAAGAATTATCAGGCCATTGTGACACATTTCGGCGATTTGGGGGCTTTAAAGCAGCTGCCCGGATTGGCAATTCAAAGGCTTATGGAAAAGGGCTACGGATTTGGCGCTGAAGGCGACTGGAAGGTTGCAGCGATGGTCCGTCTGATGAAGATTATGACATCCGATATAAAAGATGCAAAGGGAACCTCCATGCTTGAAGATTATACTTATAATCTGGTAAAAGGAAAAGAGGGCATCCTGCAGGCACATATGCTGGAAATCTGTCCGAGTATTGCGGATGGCCCTATCAGCATTAAATGCCAGCCGCTCAGCATGGGAAACAGGGAAGATCCTGCAAGACTGGTATTTTCTTCCAAGGAAGGTCACGGCATTGCAACGTCATTGATCGATCTGGGCAATCGATTCCGTCTGATCATCAATGATGTAGAATGTAAAAAGGTTGAAAAACCTATGCCGAATCTTCCGGTGGCCAGCAATTTCTGGACACCTGAGCCGGATATGTATACAGGAGCTGAAGCCTGGATTCTTGCCGGAGGCGCGCATCATACAACGTTTACTTATGATCTGAATGCGGAGCAAATGGGCGACTGGGCAAACGCGATGGGGATTGAAGCTGTCTATATTGACAAGGATACCAGAATACGTGATTTAAAAAAGGATTTAATATTGGGAGAAATCTTTTACAGATAAAGTTTTATAAAAAGAAATCGGAGAGAAGACATGTTAGAAGAATTGAAAGAACAGGTTTATCAAGCCAATATGGAACTTCCCAGATATGGCCTTATCACTTTTACGTGGGGAAATGTAAGTGGTATTGACAGGGAGAGCGGATTATTCGTCATAAAACCAAGCGGTGTGGATTATGATAAACTGACGCCGGAAGACATGGTGGTCATGAATCTACAGGGAAACAAGGTGGAGGGAAGCTATAAACCTTCTTCTGATACAGCCACTCATTTAGAGTTATATAAGGCTTTTAAGGAGATTGGCGGTATTGTACATACCCATTCTTCTTATGCAACCAGCTGGGCTCAGGCAGGAAGAAGCATTCCATGCTATGGCACGACCCATGCGGACTATATTTACGGAGAAGTACCCTGTATCAGATGTCTAACAAAGGAAGAAATTGAAGATGCTTATGAAGAGAATACGGGACATTTGATCGTAAATGAATTGAAACGTCTGAATAAAGATCCTATGGCAGTTCCGGCAGTACTGTGTAAAAATCATGGCCCTTTTGTATGGGGAAAAAATGCCATGGATGCAGTGCATAATGCAGTTGTACTGGAGGAAGTAGCAAAAATGGCATACCGGACCGAAATCATTTATCCAAAAGCGGCGCCTGCACCTTCCGAATTACAGGATAAGCACTACTTCAGAAAACATGGTATTAATGCCTATTATGGGCAATAAAAAGCGGTTTTTAGATTGAGCAAGAGGTGGATTAGGTGTATACTTACTTTTGATAAACCGATCAAAGTAACAGAACCGAAAGGAAATATTATGACGAAGACAGCTGTTTACTTTCCCGGCATAGGATATCATTGCGACAAGCCTCTTCTATATTATAGCAGAAGTATAGCAAGCAAACTCGGATATGAGGATTCCAGAAATGTGAACTACACATATAATGCCGGAAATATCAGGGGCAATGATGAAAAAATGAAAGAAGCATATGAAGAACTGTTTTCACAGACCGAAGCGGAACTTGCCGATATTGTCTGGGCTGATTATGATGATGTGCTTTTTATTTCAAAAAGTATTGGTACGATCATTGCAGCATCCTATGCAGAGAAATATGGATTAAAACATGCAAGGCATATTTTGTATACGCCTTTAACACAAACTTATCTTTTCGCCCCGGATCACGCAATTGGCTTTATCGGGACAGCAGATCCGTGGAGCAACACGGATGAGATTATCCGACTTTCCAATATAAATCATATCCCGTTAACTGTATATGATGGCTGTAATCATTCCCTCGAATGCAATGACACATTGAAAAATCTTGAAATATTAAAAGATGTCATGCAAAGGACAACGGATTTCTGCAAGGATAAAGATAGCTAAAAGTTCAATACATTTATAGAATTTTAACTTGGAGGATCAAGCTTATGAAGAAGATTTTAGTTGTGATGGGCGGCGGCCGTCCAAAGGGGAACACGGAACAGCTTGCAGATGCGTTTATAAGAGGCGCGGAGGAAGCAGGGCATTCGGTGGAAAAAGTGTCATTGCTGAAAACAGAGGTGAAGGGATGCCTGGGGTGTAATGTCTGCAGATATGGAAAGCCATGCATACAGAAGGACGGATTTAACGAGTTGACTGCGAAGATTAAGCAGGCCGATTTGATCGTGTTTGCGTCGCCTTTGTATTTTTGGACGATATCTTCAAAATTGAAAGCTTTTATAGAACGTTTTTACTGTATTGCCGAGGAAGACCCTGAACCGCCGTATGGGCGTTATGAGAAATATCCGGTGAAGGACAGTGCGCTGCTTATGACATCTGCGGATGAATTTTTCTGGACTTTCAATCAGGCCGTTTCCTATTATCAGTTTGCCATTGTCAACTATATCGGGTTCCGTGATAAGGGGATGGTGTTGGCAGGTGGCTGTGGAGATACGAACGGGCAACCGCAGATTGATAAGACGGGAAAACTGCAGCAAGCATATGAATTTGGAAAAAATATTTATAAGGACTGAAAAATAAGGGAATCGTAACATAAAAGTATTGCAGCCGCCTGTTTCATACAGGTGGCTGCAATTGTTATACTGCAAGT
The DNA here is from genome assembly GCA_014804795.1 of Lachnospiraceae bacterium. Classification (GTDB taxonomy): domain Bacteria; phylum Bacillota; class Clostridia; order Lachnospirales; family Lachnospiraceae; genus 1XD8-76. The sequence continues at coordinate 34,423 of JAAUZC010000005.1, forward strand.
TTGTGTAGCCTGCGCATATTAATAGGTTACCGGATATCCGTTTTTTGACTTATTAAAGAGATTCCTGAATTTGCCGGATAAATTACAAAGCTTTTCATACAAATCCTCTGTAATTTCTGTCTGGGGAGCTACTTCCATGTAGGAAACCATTGTTTTAACCAACATATAGCTGTCAATAAAAGCAACTTTTATGACCAATGCTATCATTAACGCGATAAAAAACGCAACAATGGGAGACCAGTCAAGCACTGAAAATAATCCTAAGATTACCACAAAGGGGATGATCCATGCAACAAATGTTGTTACGACTACGATGAGTGATGTGACAGCGGCGTTTTTCAGCAGATGTTTGGCGTTCTGATAATATATAACAACTCCGTCGCATCCGCACTTGAAGGCTTCTTCGTCTTTGTTGTAGAAAGTATAGCCGAGGCAGCATTCATCGACATATCCGAGAGCAATACCTATAAAGATCTGTAAAAAATTTACAATTGCACTGACGCCGGGTATTTGGCCGAAAATATTATCAATTTTACCTACTGCTTTCTGAATCTGATTGACAGCGCCGCTGATTAAACGATCTAACACAAAATATACATTAGATGCTGCAAACCGTTCTTTAACCATTTCCTTTCCGGTCTCAACCATATTATCAGGAATCTGCCCCTGTGTGACTGCTGTTGCTATTATTGCAATATGTGCCGCTTTTATCATGTAGCCGACATAATACATTACCAATTCATATACACCGAAGCTTAAGGACAGCCAGATCAGTACCATGATCAAAAGTACTGTTCCGTTCCGGAATAGAGTTCCTATTCCTGCAAAGATTAGGAATAATATTATGGATATCAATGTGATTGCTGCTCCCATAGCAAGTTTCAGCCATGAAAATTTCATGGTTTTAAGATAGATTTCTTTTACGCTCATTCTTGCCTCCTTTGTGTGTTTTTTGGAACTGTTTTGTCAATTATATGCAAGACAGTCTTCAAAATCAATCAATTGGGATGGGCAATTAGCGCAACTTTTGTTTGCTATTGCATAAATATTTTTTGTTTTATTTCAGTAATTATCTGGGATATCGTGTCCAGTGTTTCAATGATGGATTCCATTTTTATTTTTTCTTCATCGTCAATAATGCCGTCTCTCATAATTTCTACCAGTTCTTCTGAAATATTATCCATGTCTTTCGCGGAGCCAAGAAATTTCAGGACTACGCGGTCAAGGCTGTCGTGGCTGTTGAGCTGTATATTGTCTTTTAACAGATAGTCTGTTGATACCCCGAAAAAATTGCTGAGAGTAATGATCTTATCAGTCTCAGGCAGTGTTGCGCCCGATTCCCATTTTGAGACAGCCTGCCTGCTTACATTCAGCTTTTCTGCCAGTGTTTCCTGAGAATATCCATATTCTGTTCTCAAATTTAGTATTTTTTCCGCAAAATTCATTAAAATAACCATACCTTTCCTTTTCATATAGCTGCACTATATTATCATGTGGATTTCATACCTTCAATATGAATTATATTTTATCAATATAATTTGTTCAACCATCTGGGGTGGCAGTTTCATAGCAGATGCGCAATTTCAGGTTGCAATTTTATTCGTTACATAGATATGTTTTTGCAGTACATGATTGTGAGAAAGGTATTTCAGTTTGATCTATAGAAATCAGTCGCGTTTCCCGCTTCAGTAAGATCCAAAAATATCATGATCTATAAGACGCTAACACTCCCTGCTTTTCATTGTTACTCCCTACAGTTTGCTTTGGCTTCTCTTGAAATTTCCCACTGGATCAGTTCAAGCAATATAGGTTGAAGCCGGACCGCTTTTTCTGTAAGCGCATACTCCACTCTGGTAGGGACTTCAAGATATTCAAAGCGCTTGATCAATTCATCCTCTTCCAGTTCCTTTAAGGATTTTGAGAGCATTGTGTTGGAAATGCCTTTTATGTTGCGCAGCAGGTCGTTATATCGCGTTGTGCCGTTTGCTGTCAATGAACACAATATTGGGAGTTTCCATTTCCCGCCGATCGTACTCATCGCTTTTTGCAGAAAACAAGATTCAAAACAGGGGCAAGAGTGGTTTAGTGACATAGTGATCCTCCTGATGGTAAACTTTTTCTTCCTTACTCATCTTTTTTTCAGTGATTGACGTGTGCCTTTTTCCTGTATATAATTTTATCAGATAAGAAATCCGTTGTAAAGAAACAAAAAAGAGCAGGCAGATTGTGGGAAAGAAGGAGAAATGGTTATGCAGGCAATTATGGAAACACTGTTTGATATTGTGTATTTAACCCTTGTTATTACCGTTGGAATCAGAATGATGATCAAAGGGCGAGGAGAAAAGCAATACTTTCTGTTTGGGGTGATGGCAGTCATTCTTGGAACCGGCGACGCATTCCACCTTCTCCCCCGCGCCTATGCACTATGCACAACCGGCCTGGAAAATTTCACTGCGGTGCTTGGGGTTGGAAAACTGGTTACTTCGGTTACTATGACAGTGTTCTATGTGCTGCTCTATTATGTGTGGCGGATTCGTTACCATGTGCAGAGTGGAACCGGTTTGAGTGCTTGTATCTGCCTGTTAGCTGCTTTAAGGATTGTTCTGTGTCTGTTCCCGCAAAATGAATGGACATCGGCGGATGCACCGCTGTCATGGGGGATATACAGAAATATTCCGTTTGTATTGCTTGGGGTGCTTATCATTGTTCTCTTTTACAAAAAGGCGCACGAAACGAACGACAGGGCATTCCGGTTTATGTGGCTGGCGATTGTGTTAAGCTTCGGATTTTATATTCCGGTAGTACTTTTTGCGGATGCAGTTCCTATGATCGGTATGCTTATGATACCAAAAACATGCGCTTATGTGTGGGCAGTCCTGACCGGGTATTATGATATGAAAAGAAATCTGCAGCAGACGGTAGAATAAGGGCAATAGATGTCATGATGGGGGAAGAAAATGGAAAATATTACAAAAATCGTCCGCGAACGGCGGAGTATCCGAACATTTGATGGTAATGAAGTAAATATGGATGATATAAACAAACTGTCTTTGTTTATGGAAAAAATAGAGAATCCGTATGGAATACCCATTGAGTTTAAATTCCTGGATGGGAAAAAGCAGGCCCTGCCATGCCCCGTCGTCAGCGGCACAGATTTCTATGTGGGGGCAAAGGTTTCCCGTATGCCGCATATGGAGGAGGCTTTTGGATATTCTTTTGAGATGTTCGTGCTGTATGCCTGGTCCATTGGGATTGGTACAGTCTGGATCGGCGGTACTATGGACCGCTCCGCTTTTGAGCGTGCGATTGTTTTGGGAGAGAATGAACTGATGCCCTGTGTAAGCCCTCTGGGATATGCGGCAGGAAAAAGGTCTGTCCGTGAAACTATGATGCGGAAAGCCATCAAGGCGGACAGCAGGAATCCCTTTGAAACAATTTTCTTTGACAGTACATTTGATGTCCCTTTGACGAAGGAAGCGGCAGGCCGGTTGGCGCAACCCCTGGAAATGGTCCGTTTAGCTCCATCGGCAGTTAATAAGCAGCCATGGCGGGTCGTATTAGATAAAAATGGAGTTCATTTTTATATGAAGAGAGCAAAGGGCTTTACCAGCGAATCGGTAGGTAATATGCAGAAGATAGACCTGGGGATAGCCCTGTGCCATTTTGCTCTTGCGGCAAAAGAAAGTGCCATAAATATTTGTTTTGGCGTGAGCGACCTGGGAATCACGGCAGATGCCGATACAGAATATATTGCATCGTATCTGCTTATATAGTAAAAACGTCATTAAGAACAGGAGGAAACATTATGAGCATTTATGATTTTACAGTACAGACACAGGACGGAAATGCAGTACCGCTTTCCGGGTATAAAGGGAAAGTGCTTTTGATCGTAAACACTGCTACAGGATGCGGATTCACACCCCAGTATGATGAGCTGCAGGATTTGTATGAACTCCATCAGAAGGACGGACTTGAGATTCTGGACTTCCCGTGCAATCAGTTTGCCGAACAGGCTCCCGGCAGCGATGAGGAGATACATTCTTTCTGCACCGGCCGATACGGGATCACTTTTCCGCAGTTTTCTAAAGTTGAGGTGCTGGGCGAAAATGCCAGTCCGCTGTTTAGGTATCTTTCTGACAATACTTCCTTCGGCGGTTTTGGTAAGAGTCCCATGTCCCTTATCCTGAAAGGTGTTGTGAAAAAGATGGATAAGGATTATAAAAACAATGGCAATATCAAGTGGAATTTCACAAAATTCCTGATTGACCGTGAAGGCAAGATAGTTGCCCGGTTTGAACCGACGGAAGCCGTTGACAGTGTAAAAGCAAAAGTGGAGGAGATTTTGTGATGTTCCATGCTGCCTGAAAGGAGATAAAAATGGATTTAGATTATAAAGAATTTGAAAATAAATCACTGTTATACGCTTATCTGCACGAGCAGCTGCGTCTGATCGGAGAGGAAACATCAGACTTTGGCGCAGTGCTTGCTAATGCGGCGGCTTTGTTGAAGTTGCAGCTGAAAAGTGTCAATTGGGCAGGTTTTTATTTATTAAAAGAGGCGCGGTTGGTGTTGGGGCCTTTTCAAGGCAAGCCTGCCGTAGCTGAGATCGTTGTGGGAACCGGGGTTTGTGGTACTGCGGTACAGGAACGCAAAACCCAGCTGGTGGAAAATGTGCATGCCTGTTGTAATCATATCGCCTGTGACCTTGCCACTAATTCAGAGATTGTGACGCCTATTTTTGTTCACAACGAGGTGGTTGGTGTGATTGATATTGACAGCCCGGAACCGGCCCGCTTTGATCATGAGGATGTTGTCGGGCTGGAGAAATTTGCCGTCATTCTGGCAGGCTTTATGGAATCAGAACTAAGGAAGCGGTGATTTAATCAGCGTTTCCCCAGGATAAAGGAGCAGTGAGATGAAGGAGAAAGAATTTATCTGGCAGGCGGATGTTATTGGGGTGTAGAAAAGTATGTTTCACAGATAAAAGAAGTAACGTCAACCAGGGGGGATTTGCAAATGGAAATACCATAGCACCAACGTATGAGCAGGTGAAGCATGAGAACACAGGACATGCAGAGACAGTAAGAGTGACGTATGATCCTGAAAGGTTGCCACTGAAGATTTTGCGGCAGCATTGCGGAAAGGGAGTATTATGGAAAAAAAGGAATTTAATCTCGGTGAATATATGACCGGAGGTGTCGAGAGGATTGTGAAAGGGGCCATCAGGGCGACCCTCAGTGACCCAAGGGAAAGTGTGTTTATGGCGCGTTTTGCCATAGCAAGCCGTGAAGCATCCCGCAGGCGGGCGAAAGCGGAAGCAGGCGGTGAAAACATTCCGCCGTTTCTGATCGCCAGTATTACCAGCAGCTGCAACCTCCACTGTGCGGGGTGTTATTCCCGTCAGAACCATGCCTGTACGGATGCCGAGCCGGTGGATCAGCTTACCGCACAGGACTGGGAGAATATTTTTTCTGAGGCAGGAGAGCTTGGGATCAGTTTTATTCTGCTTGCCGGAGGGGAACCGCTGCTGCGGCGGGACGTACTCGAAGCTGCGGGGAACTATCCTGAGATACTGTTTCCCGTTTTTACAAACGGAACGCTGTTAAATGACGAGTACATCAGGCTGTTTGATAAAAAACGAAACCTGCTCCCCATTTTAAGCATTGAGGGGCGGCTGGAAAAGACAGATGAACGGCGAGGTGCGGGTGTTTATACGAGAGTGAAAGAGGCCATGGAACGCATCCGGAAAAATCAATTGATTTTCGGCGCATCCGTTACGGCTACGACTGCAAATCTGCAGGAAGTTACCGGCAGGGAATTTTTGGACGAACTGCGGGAGGAAGGATGTAAGGCAGTCATCTATGTGGAATTTGTTCCGGTCACGGAGGAGAGTAAAGACCTGGCTCCGGGAGAGGCCGAGAGGGAATACCTGAAGAAACGTTTGTCTGCGGTTCGTGAGGAATATCCCGATATGGTGTTCGTTTCTTTCCCCGGGGATGAGAAAACTTCCGGCGGATGTCTGGCGGCAGGGCGCGGGTTCTTCCATATCAATTCCCATGGTGAGGCAGAGCCGTGTCCGTTTTCGCCGTATTCGGACATCAACGTAAAAAATACATCCCTCCGTCAGGCACTGCACTCACCATTGTTTATTTCTTTGCGCAAGCAGGGTGTCCTCATGGAGGAACACAGCGGCGGATGTGTGTTGTTCGAGCGGAGAGAAAGCGTGGAGGCGCTTTTGGCGGAAAGCGCGAGATAAATAGCTGTCCGGTGCAGAATAGTTTTTATGAAAAGGGAATCAAGCAGGAGAAGAACCGCGCCTGTTTGATTCCCTTATTACGTATTGCTGCGGAGCCGGAGATCTTGAAAAAGAATCTCGGTCTGTTAAACTTGACATTCGATAAGAAAACTGTTATTATTTATTCAAATTTGAAATATTCAAATTTGAATAAAATGAGGAGGTTTATCATGCACACAAGTATGGATTTCGCACTAAAAATGTCTCTGGCATATAATACAAAATGCAAACCGTTATGCCAGGAACTTAAACTGCCACAGACAGCATTTGATATTTTAATGTTTCTTGCCAATAATCCTGAATATAAAACAGCAAGTGACATCGTTGAGGTCAGAAAAATCAAGGCGAATCTGGTATCCGTTAATGTTGATAAATTAGTGCAGGAGGGTTATCTGGAACGCGAAGCTGTTGAAGGTGACAGAAGAAAGACGAAGTTGATATGTACGGATAAGGCACAGCCGGTGATCGAGAGAGGGAAAGCGCTGCAGGCATCATTTTTCAGGCAGCTGTTTGAAGATGCGGGCGAAGAAGCAAAAGAAGCTTTTTTTGAAATGGTACAGCTGATCAGTAAGAAACTGGATGAAATGATAGAGGAAGGTGATTAATATGGAATTACTGATAATAATTGTTGTGACTTTTTTTGCAGGTATGGGAGCCGGATTAGGAACGGGATTTGCCGGAATGAGTGCGGCTGCCGTCATCAGTCCAATGCTGATCACTTTTCTGGGCATGGATCCTTATATGGCCGTAGGAATTGCCCTTTCTTCTGATGTTCTTGCCAGCGCTGTATCAGCCTACACATATGGCAAAAATAAAAATCTTGATATCAAAAACGGCCTGATCATGATGGTAAGCGTTTTGGTCTTTACTGTGGTGGGAAGCTATGTCTCCAGCCTGGTTCCCTCTGACACAATGGGTAACTTTTCTGTGTTCATGACATTTTTGCTTGGTATAAAGTTTATCGTGAAACCTGTTATGACCACAAAGGAATCCATGCAGGGCGTTTCTGCAAAGAAAAGAGCGGTTCAATCTATTATATGCGGTATGTTAATCGGCTTTATATGCGGATTCGTTGGAGCAGGCGGAGGTATGATGATGCTTTTGATACTGACATCTGTTCTTGGATATGAATTGAAGACCGCCGTAGGCACCAGTGTATTTATTATGGCATTTACTGCGTTTACGGGAGCGTTTTCCCATTTTGCGATAGGCGGCGTTCCTGACTTGCTCGTCTGCATTTCCTGTGTAGTATTTACCCTTTTATGGGCGAGGATTGCGGCTGTGTTTGCAAATAAGGCACAACCAAAAACACTAAACAGGGTGACGGGGATAGTTCTTGTCATACTTGGGGCGGCAGTGTTTTTGTTTTCGGCACTTGTATAAAGCGAATTTAGGCTTGCGTTTGTGAAGAACTGATAGAAATGGTAGATATAGAAAAGGGGCTGCATGAGCAGGCTTTTTTCTATATCTGACATCTTGCTGTCACTTCTTTGAGACGTCTCATATGAATATACGGGTATCAAATCAGACTTATATTGTTTCACGCCATAGGCTTACAGCAGAATAGCCACAGTAATAAAAATCTCCAATTCCTGCTACGTTTCTACTACTTTCGCGACATCAGCTTGCTTCTTTTGCTTATTTCATTATATTTCTAACAATTCGTACAGAAAAGATAAACTTCATAAAACGTGTCAGTGGGACGGTTTATGAAGTTCTTAATCTGTGAAGTTCATTTTGTCGTTTACGTTATTTAAAGACAACAAGTGCTTTTCCGGCTTTTACTGTATGTACGCCATTTATGCATTGATTCGTAAGGTTAGAAATCCCAGCAGGGGTTAAGTATGTATCGACAAAATGTTGTATTGCGTAATCGGCAAAATATTCTGTATCAAAAACAATTCCTTTGATGCTGTTTATCATACCAATTTTTTGTAAAAATACCGGTATTTTAAAAAGAGTGTGCATCTGAAAAAAATCATCAAAGGCATCTAGCATTTTTACAATGGTACCATTGGGATTTTCGCAAAACCCAACTCCATCAACACAACCGAGTAGATATACTTGGTGATTCACATTTATTTTGTTATTATAAGTTCTTATTCTTTTGTAAATATCGATTGTTTCATCTGACTTATTAACACCATATTGCCCAGGATCGGATGAGTGAATCAATGACTGAATTAATACTCGAATTCGAGAGTCGTCTTCGTTGATGATCAAATCAAAACTATGACAATTTTCATTGCCGGCATTTCTTTGGACAACCGTCATTGTAGATAAATCAACGTTTGGGTCATATCCGGCCATCGGGTCGGTATCTTTATTTTCAGGAGTTATTTTTAAACCGCAAGCGGTAACAATTTGGGCAAAGGCCTGTTCAGCACCGTGTCCTCTATACTTGGCCTGCATTTGTTGTATTTCTTTTGTTGCAATAAGATTATCAAATATCGGTTCAATCTGTGCTGTTGTCAGTGAGGAGAAAGTATTTAAAATATCTACTAAACCGCGAGAAATAAAATAGTTGGTTATTTCTTTTGCTAATATGTTTTTAACTGACGAAGTAGTGAGTAGCCTTACAAAATATTTTGTATCATGTTTTAATAAATGCTCGCGTGCTTCCGGCACCAGACGGATGTTATTGACATCTGAATAAATACTTGCAATATAAGTCAGGTCAAGGTACAGGCGTTTATCAGAAACCCCGACTAATACACGCATATCAGAAATGATGGCAGGTTTTTCTAATATTATTTTATAAATAATATTGTCTGGGGTGCCGTGGATGTTGTCCGAGACCATGGATTTGTATTTGTTTACCAGTTCAATCAGTTGAGTACATGCATCAGAACTGATTTCTTGTCCTTTATAAAGTGGTAAATCTTCCTGTGGAGAGACGCAGTACCAGAATTCTTCGATTTTGTTCATGATATTTTTCCCTTAACTTGTTATTTTCATGGTTTTCCTGTACAATAACAACAGCAATTGTACAGGAGGCGGTAATACATGATTGATTTGTATATGATATGTACGGATTTGAAGAATGCACATTCAAATTTCAGACAAAAATCTAATAGTATTATACTGGATATTTATAAGATTCTCAATAATTCGACAAAAAAAACTGAGAGAATTGTTGAGGGTTGGAAAAGCGATTTCAGATATATTTATGGAGATGTGGAAGCTAACCTGTCGAGCAATAATAAATTGGATATAAATGAGATATTAGAGCGTTATTATATTGTACCGAATGTGGGAGGCACTGTTGAACAAACTCAGTTATTGTTTTTTTCAATTCAAACATATTTTAGTGTTTTGATCAAGGTAATGATGAAAGAGATACTATTTGAAGATAGTAATACTACACGAATTGAAGATGTCATTTTGGGTAAATTTGCCATTGACTATGGCATTAACAACTATTGCTATCCGGATTGGTATTCTTGGCCAGTTTTTGAAGCAGAGAATGGATTTGAAGAGGTGTTGAAAGAAATACAGGAATCTGTATCTGCATACAGAAGCTTCATCTCATTGACTGATTTTTCAAAGTATAACAACTACGATTATATAAAACAGATGTATGAGGCGGTTATCCCAAAGGAATTGCGCCATGCTTTAGGGGAATATTATACTCCGGATTGGTTGGCGGAAGAAACACTTAGTACGGTTTTGTCCTTTGAAGAAACAAATATTAAGCAAAGATTTATTGATCCGACATGCGGGTCGGGAACATTTATATTTAAAACGATTTATGAAAAGAGAAAAGCCGGAAGCGGTTTAAAAGAAATATTGAATAGCGTTAGCGGTATAGATATTAATCCGTTGGCGGTTCTTACTGCTAAAACAAATTATCTTTTGGCAGTAATTGATTTATTGGATAAAAATGAAAAAATTGATATTCCCGTATACAATACAGATATAGTGAAATTTGAGGAAATCTCTGCTTCGGAGCCACTGTTAGATTTTATCACCGCTGAGGAACCGGAGAAAGAAATACGTAAATATGCTGCAAAAGATAGAGCAGGTGCTTTTTCGCAGGAGAAAGCAGATATAATAGTCGGTAATCCGCCATGGGTTAATTGGGAATATATGCCGGAAGAATATAGAAGAGGTTCACAACACTTATGGATAGACTATAATTTATTTTCTGCAAAAGGAAGAGATTTGAGTTTTTCAAAAGAAGATATATCTGTGTTGATCACTTATATTGTAATGGACAAACTTCTGAAAAAAGACGGTATATTGGCCTTTGTAATAAGGCAGGGAGTGTTTAAATCAGCTCAAAACGGTGTGGGATTCAGAAGTTTTAAACTAAAGAATGAATGTGGAATAAAAGTTCTTAGAGCAGACGATCTGTCGAAAATAAGGGCATTTGATAATGCAACAAACAGCACAGCATTGATATATTTAAAAAAAGGTGAAGATACCTGTTATCCGGTTCCTTATGTTTTATGGGAGAAACGGAAAGATTTAAAAAAACTTTCATTTAATAGATACTCTGAACTTAGAGAAGTGAAGTCTCAAGTGACACCGGCTTATCAAAAAGCTATGCCGGCTGTAGATAATGATCTTACATCTATTTGGCTTACAGCAGATGAAAAAGAATTGGAGTCGATGATTAGAGTATTAGGGAAAAATGACTATAAGGCAAGGACAGGCATTTTTACAGGTGGGGCAAATGCTGTCTACTGGCTTGAGATAAACAAGAAGGATAATGGTAAAATAGAAATATCCAATATAGTGAAAAAAGCAAAAAGAAAATCTGAGAAAATAACAAGGCTGATCGAGCCTGATTTTGTTTTTCCGATGTTGAAAGGAAGTAATGTGAGAAAATGGAATATTACATATGATACATACTTGCTTTGCCCACATACTGCAGAGACAAAAATGTGGCCGGTATCACAAACTGTTCTTCAAGAGGAAGTGCCGGAAACATATGAATATTTGCACTATTTTAAAAAAGACCTGGACGGCAGGAAAGGTTTTGCGGGGTGGGAAAAAGAGATACAGAAACAAGAATTTCATGCGATTTTACGAATTGGAGAGTATACTTTTTCAAAATATAAAGTTATATGGAAATATATAGCATCTGAATTTGTTTGTGCCGTGATCAGCAGTGTTGATGATAGTTATCTTGGCAATAAAATGATATTGCCAAACGAAAAAATAATGTATGTGAGTTTGGATGATGAAGATGAAGCGTATTATCTTTGCGGCGTTTTGAGTTCAACATTGATTGCAAGTTGCGTTAAGAGTTATATGAATCCGACAAGCATATCCGCACATGTGCTAGATAAACTTAATATTCCTGACTTTGACAGAAATAATGAAGATCATATGTCTATAGCCAGAGAATGTAAAGAAGGTCATGGGCGGAAGGATATTGATGAGTATATTGAGCGGATTGATTTAATAGTTTCTAAAATGTATCAATAAGGGCAGGCATGCTGCTGAAAAATGCCCTTAGTCAACGATTCGTGAGGCATATCGGCAAAGCAAGGAAGGAAAGTTGCGATGGGGGAAATCTCTCCGAGCATCGGTGAAAGGCGGGCGGCAGGTTGGAGTGTTTGTTAGTTTTCTGATAAAGGATTAATGATCAGGAGCATATTGCTGTAAGCCCTGCCCTGCAGCAATATGCGGTTTTTAATTCTAGCGGCTTTAAAAACCCTGCATTTTTCTAAATTTTGAAGGTGTTATGCCTTCTATTTTTTTAAATACCTGAATGAAGTAGACAGAATCAGAAAATCCTGTCTGGCGGCTGACATCTTCAATGGATAAATCCGTTGCTTTCAGAAGATATTTGGCATTGTAGATACGTAGTTGCGTTATATACTCATGCGGGGCAAAACCGGTATACTCTTTAAAACATCGAGTCATATGGGTTCGGCTTAGACCGAAATGATGAGATAATTCGTCTGCGGTAAGGTTTTTCATGTAATTTGCCTGTATGTATGAAACTATTTTTTCAATAACTTCAGATGTATTGCGAGTTTTGCTCTGGGCAATTAAAAGATTTGTCAGAAGCATATAAAAGGTGCAGGAGACCTCATATTCCATATATGAGGAAATTTTTTGTGTGCACTGCAATATATGCATTTGTAAAGGTTCAAAGTTTGAGAACATGGCATCAGTAAATTTAACATTGCCGGACAGCAGGTAGGCCTGAACAAGCGGGGTCGCGGGCGCACCGTTGAAACAGAGACATGTGCTAACCCAATTATAGCTGTTGGTCTGATAATAATATTTTTGACGACGGTCGATCAGGCAGCCATCTCCCTTTCTAAGCAGATAGCTTCGTCCATTATATTTTAAGTAACCTTCCCCGTCTAATATATAGCGGATTTCATAAAATTCCTGATTATTTCCCTCAGTGTAATAGTCGTAAGATGTTTTCAAAAGGGAGAAAGATTCGGGATAAATTAAAGTTTCTTTTGCTTTGCTGCTCACAATAAAGTCGGGCAGGATGTGTTCTGTTCCATAAGTAAAAGAATGGTCAATTAACGGTAAAAAATTGTAATTCATCATATCAACCGCCTTCACAGAGTTCAAAATTGATGTTTTGTGATTCTTTTTTCTATATGAGTATAAGATGGAATACCGTATAATGCAAATACAATCTAGGAAAAGAAAGAATAACGTAATGTATAAAATTAATGTTTTGAATTTTATATGACAAAAGGAGAAGGCATGAGTGTAAAGGATTTTTTAAAAAAGAAAGATATTGTTATCTCACCTAAGCGGTATGGTATTGATGCGTTGTCCCAAATGGCTCAGGCGGTATTTGCTTCATTACTGATTGGTTTAATATTTAAAACGATTGGTGAGCAGGGACAAAATTTGATCGGAGAATATAAAATCTTTACTTGTTTTATTGAATTGGGGAGTTTTGCCATGAAACAGGTCGGGGCTTCTATTGGCATAGCAGTTGCATGGGCATTAAAGGCACCGCCGCTTGTGATGTTTACAAGTGCAGTGACAGGAGCGCTAGGAGCTGGTATTGGCGGTGAAGCGGCAGCACTTGTTTCCGCAATTGTGGGAGCAGAATTTGGTAAAGCGGTATCGAAGGAGACAAAAGTTGACATTCTTGTCACACCGGGAGTTACGCTTTTGGCCGGAGGATTAACAGCGACTTTTATAGGTCCTATTGTAAAACTGCTGATGAGCGGAATCGGATCGGTAATTATGAAAGCTACTGAACTGCACCCCTTTTTCATGGGAATGATCGTATCGGTGATTGTGGGACTTGTCCTGACATCACCGCTTTCCAGTACGGCACTGTGCATTATGCTGAATTTGTCCGGGATATCCGCAGGTGCGGCGGCTGTGGGCTGCTGCGCACAGATGGTTGGTTTTTCTGCGACAGGTTATAGAGATTGTAAGACGGGCGGAGTAATGGCAATGGGACTTGGTTCTTCCATGTTCCAGTTTCCCAATATATTGAAAAATCCCTGGATTCTATTGCCGCCAACTCTGTCTTCTATCATTATAGCGCCGATTGCCACCTGCATCTTGAAGACAACTAATACATCAGCAGGTGCGGGTATGGGTACTTGTGGATTTGTTGGTCAGATTTTTACATTTACGGATATGGGAATAAATGCAAGATCTATCATATCGATTGTTTTATTACATTTTGTTTTACCGATTTGTCTGTCTTTATTTTTTGATTGGATTTTAAGGAAAAAAGGGAAAATAAAAGCCGGAGATTATTATTTTGAGCTATGATTTAGTTCTTCTTTCATATTATGTGCGGTATTAGTCGATAAGAGTGTTGATGTAGCATAAAAAGACATGGCGGGATTCCAAGCACGCTTATGAATTATAACCTTGATTTGGAGGATGCAACGGATGAGAGAATTGGAGAATGCAGAAAGGAGCTGGAAAAGAATAAAGAGGAGGAAACCGTTTCACAGAAAATGTTTCGGGTGATCTGATTTTGCGCCCTGCTTCGGCAGGGTATTTTTGGGGGGACGAGGTATGTAAAATAATGGAAAAAGAGATGTGAATGTGTTATGATCAGAGCGTTAAACCGAAATTTATTGTGACGATTCTACGACAAAAGAATATATTTAGTGAGAAACAAACTTATGAACAGAGATTTATTGCTAAAACAGCTTAAAATTTATGAAGACCAATTTCAATATTTTATGGGTATTGAAAAGTTTCCTGTATATGAATTACAAACCAAGGAAGCTTCAAAATCTACCGCAGATTATCGAGGATTTGAAGTTGCTGCTTCTGCATCTTATCAGCCGGAAATTAAAAGACATACTCTTTTGGTTAGCACAAATTTAACTCTATCGAAGTATTTGATATTTCATGAATTTACTCATATACTTGATTCAGAAATGTATGTAAAGGGTGATAAAATGCGTTATGCTGGACTCTTCGGTTTTACGGAATACCATGCCTCTCAGGTAGAGCTAGTGCAATTATTAGGTGCAAACACTATTGAGGAAGTTCCTTTGTTTTCAATGAAAACTAATATTAATGTTTTAGCAGGAGAAAAAAGTGTATATCAATATGTTGATGAAAAATATCGACATGCTATTGGATTGTTTAGTAGAACCGACTTTCCAGCAGACGTAGATACCTTAAAATCAGCTATTGGTGTTCTTTATAATTATTTTGGACTTCGCTCAATATGCGAAGAGTATTCTATAGATTATAAAGAAAACATAAATAATGAAGCTTTTCTTAATTATATTCCAAGTCAGCTTTTTTGCACTTTGAATAGTTTAATGCATGGTTGGCTTGATGAAGAGAAGATTGAATTGAGTATTAAGGTCTGCATAAACATTATTTATCCGCTCATTAAAGAATTCAAATTGGCATAAAAAGTAGGGCATTTTGATAATTTTAAAAATAGAAATAAATTCAGATCAATAAATGGAATGGATTTTTGAATCATGTATTTCCTTATACACCAAATTTTGTGATTTATGATAGAATAACCCCAGTAGTAAAAGCACCTAATTCTTACTACGTTTGACGGCATTAACTTACCTCGTTTTGCCTTGATTTGCATAACTTTTCCTTTTCAAAATAAGGACTATGATAAGACTACGAAAGAGGAAAGGAAAACCACGGATTTTACAACTATCGTTAAGATAGTAGGGGGAATCGTTACAAAGTAGGAATTTTCAGAGACTATCGTTATGAAGTAAGTATATCGTTAAATTGTGTAATAATTGTTAAAGGATATCAGGGTCAGCGTGAAAGGAGCTGGCTATTTTTAATTGATCCAGTCTATTAACCCCCCAGCAGAGCTGGGGCGAACGGAATGAGCGGAAGTGTTGCATAGAGTATTAAAACCTCCTGTGCTAAAATGGTAAAGGTTTCGCAGGCCATTACC
>JAAUZC010000006.1 GCA_014804795.1 Lachnospiraceae bacterium
CTTTCTTCAGATTCCACCTCACGATGGACACCCTTGCTTTTGGCTATACACTTCCCACTACCAGGGTGTGTTACGGACTTTCACCGATTAGATTGCGCCCATACTGGGCGCACTATAAAAAAAGCCCCGCATTTCTGCGAAGCTCCGTTTTTGATTTTTCTGCTATTGTAATACTATCAGATTTCCATAGTGTCTTTCTATGTCTTTTAGTGTCCTCTTTTTTTCTCCTATAATTGAAATAATAAGTAATTTATGCTAAAATAAATGAAAAATTTGTCTAATAAAGAAAACTATTGTAGGAGGGGATAATGTGAAAATTTTTGTATCTTATTCTTCTAAAGACTCTGGTGATGTGGAAAAAATAGTTACACAATTAGAACGGGCAGGCTATTTTGTTTGTAATGCCAGCCATGAATTTCTCGGCGCCCCTAATCTAGCAACAGTTATTAATCAGGGGCTGGATGAAGCTGATATTGTTTTAGCATTTATAACTGACAGTTATAATAATTCCTCCTATGCTTCTGTTGAATTTAGTGCTGTTTCATTAAGATTGCCAAAAAGACTCTTAGCAATCGTTATTGGTGATGCAAAAATTCCTTCTTTCATGTCAGGAATCTTATATAAAAGATATGATGATTTTGTCTCTAGCATTGCAGAAGATATAATTTTTTTACTAAATAATATAGATTCTGAAAAGAAAATCCATTCTGTAGTATCTGAGCAAGAAATAAAATTAGAAAATGAGAATAAATATATTAATGATCTAAAAAATGCCTTACACAATAACCGATTAACACTTGTATGTGGCGCTGGAATTTCAATATCTGCTGGAATACCTTCTTGGAACACTTTATTATTATCTATGCTTAATAAATGCGTAAACACCCAATATCAGTTTAATGTAGAAAGTGCGCAAAATGCTTTACCTACATCAAATATTATTTTAGGAAAATATCTAAAACTGATGCTTGGAAATGAATTTGAGAGTACACTTAAAGAATGTCTATATGATCAATTAGGCGAAGATCAAACATATTATGGTAAAAAGGTTTATAAAGAAACACCTTTAATCCATGAACTTATTAATCTTCTCAGACCTAAGCGTAATAGTGGCAGTGTTGAATCCGTAATCACCTTTAACTTTGATTCGTTGATTGAAGACACTCTTGACAAATATGGAATTGAAAATCAAGCAATATATGATGAAGGCATGATTGTCGATAGTAGATATATACCAATCTACCATGTACATGGATACCTACCGCAAACGGGTGAAATCAAAGCTCCAAATATTGTTTTTAGTGAGGAAGCATATCATACACAGTTTATTGATCCATATAGCTGGTCAAATCTGGTGCAACTGTATAAATATATGGAAAATACATGCTTATTACTTGGTTTAAGCATCACGGATCCCAATTTACGACGACTTTTAGATATATCCAAAAGAAAAAACAGTTCTACAAAGCTTCGACATTATATCATAAAGAAAAAACCAGATATTTCTGATGATTTTATGAAAACACAGATGCTTTTAGAAGAACAAGATGCTAATTCTTTAGGATTAAATGTATTTTGGATAGATGATTTTGAAGAAATTCCTAATATACTCGACCGAATTGGTAAATGAATTTAATTGAATACCAGTTCAAATTTTCCTATCCACTTTGAGAGCGCATATCTTCCACAGGTATGCGCCCTTTGTTTTATCACCCAGCCGGAATAAGCGCACAGCAAATTTATATATCTCTTAATAAATATTTAACTTTTTTGTTGAGTCAAGCTAATATATAATGCTTATTACAACCAGATACTATTGAAAAGGAAGGTACATAACAAAATGGTTTATTTCAGGATAGAGGATATAGCTAATTACGAAGGAATACAAAGAAATTATCGAATTGAAACAGATAAACTTCCTGTAATGAATAAGCAAGCTGTAGAATATTATATTGCCGAAGAAATAAGAAAAGAAGTTAATGGTTCAAAAGATAGAAATCTACTAAGTTATTCTAAATCGTTAGGTGTTTGTCTAATAAAATATAATGAATATGTTGATAATGAATTACACATCTGCTATGTAAATGATATGTGGTATGAAAATTCAATTTGCTATTTTTCTCCCAATCAACATATTAAACATAAGATCTATTCATTAGAAAAAGGACTATATTCCCATGGCATTTTTAAAGGAAATGATGAAATAAAATTAATAAATTTTGTTCTTGATATTGCAAATAATAAATTGCTTAATGATTATTTATTGAAATTCACAAAGACAGGATTAAAACAATATGCATCACCAGAAAAAGATTATGAAGTTATTATGATGCAAGCATATGACGATTTAACAATCGAAATATATATTGATTCCATATATCTTTTGTATGCATTACAATTAAAATATAATTTTTTGAGAAATCGGGATATAGTAAATCTACTTATATGTGAAATATCTCAGTTAGAGGATTTTAGATTTGAAAACTGTGAACACGAAAGACAAGCTATCATTTTTTTAATTCAATATTTATACTCCGAAACAGAGTTTGAAAAAATTGTTTTCGAAGAAATGCTTAAATATTCAGAAAAAAGGGAAATTTTTTATGGATACTACAACTCGCTATTGCAACTTCACGGAATAATATATGATGACTTTGAAGACTCATATCATTTAAGTGATTATAATGACAATGTTGTTTCTGACATCTTTTGGAAATATTGTATGATTTACGGGAAAAATTTAAGACAGCATAAAAGACGGGATGAATACTAACCAAATATTTAACTGTTATACCTAATTGTCAAAAAACAGGACGCATATCTCTCACACGGGTATGCGCCCTTTGTTTTTATCATCCAGCCGGAATATACGCCTCACACTGCGTCAATGCTTTTTCCGCTCATTACCCATTCCTGTTGGATACAAAATTTCCATGTGTTTTCACAAAATACAATTAATACAGGCAATGGCAGATAATCATGTAGACTATCTGCCATCTAAAATATTCTATGTAAAAGAATAATTACTCGAACTCGGCGTGTTCTTTGTTGCTCTTAACTATATTTATTTAAGTTTTATGCAAATACACGCCTGTTTTTACTTCAATTACATCATTTATTCTGGCTTGCTGATTTTCTGTTGCCAAAACGTTGCCACGCATTTATTATAGCAACTCCTCGCATATTAACAATCCATTTTTAAATGTTATACACCCAAATCCTAATTCCCCTTAATTAACCTTATAACATGGTGCTAGCACCATGTTTGTATAGTCACTAAGGAAAAATCTGATTGAACACCGCATCTCTCCCACAAATGTAAATTTAACTGTTTTTAGGGAAACTCCTAAAGAAAATCATATTATTGTCAGGATCATAAAAGCTCATATTGATTGCGCCCCAAGGTCGTTTAGTTGGACCTTCAATAATTCTTGCGCCCATAGCTAACACCTTTTTATACTCTTTTTCAATATCATCAACAGTAAACGCCAGGCAAATATTCTGATTCTGATTGTTCTTTATCGACCCATCATTATAAATTGTAAGTGCGGTTTCTTCAGCAATAAGAACTTGATGGATTTCATCTTCACTATCGTTTTCAATTTCAAGTAATTGTTTATAAAAGGATGTGAGACTTAATACATCGTTTGTCAGCAAACTCACTTCGCCAATTCTCATAAATACCTCCACATAATTTCGGTTTACACAAGCAATTCGAGTGCCTGCCCTCTACCATTTTTATACCATGCACTACTAAGATCAATCACAATTTACCGCTCTGTCCGCTCAGTCATAATTCCCCAGCGAATCCCAAATTTATCAACGAAAACAACCCGACAAGAACTGTAATGTGTAGCTTCCATTTGATATATTGTCTTGCTTCCTTCTTTCATGATCTCATATGCTCTTTTTACTTCTTCCTTTGTATCATACATTATAGTGAGAAAATTTGAATAGCACGTCTGAAATTCAATATCAACATTGTCGCTCATAATGATTCTTTGATTGCCCAATACAAGCTCCGCATGATAAATATATTCTTTTTGATTTTCTTTAAACAGCGGATTGTATTTAGGGTCATTGGCTTCTCCGTATGTGATCAGACAGCTTATCTTTCCGTCAAATGCCTTCTCATACATTTGAAGCGCTTCCCGACAATTCCCGCCGAAATTCAGTGTAGGAACAATATCCATTTTTGTTCTCCTTTTCTATATATCCCGATTTACTGAAATACATTTATGACATAACCATCTATTGTTGTGATGCTGCAAGTCTTGCCGCCCCACGGTTGAGTTTCTACCTGCGTAATTTTATCCCAACCTTTTGAGGTTATGTATGAATGCATTTTATCAATGTCCTGCACCTGCATAAAAGAAATTACACGTTCTCAGGCTTGCCTCTAAACAGTTGATAACTCGTAAAATGGACTAAATGCGTGGTTTCAATTTCAGGAAGTATGTCAAAGACTACCCCATATAAATCATATTTCATCACTCAAACTCAATCGTCCCGGGTGGCTTACTGGTCAAATCATATACCACCCGATTAACTCCTTTCACCTCATTGATAATCCGATTCATCACCCGCTGCAGCACTTCAAACGGTATCTGGGCGCATTCCGCTGTCATAAAATCCACCGTATTCACGGCTCTCAGCGCAACCGCATAATCATAAGTCCTCTCGTCCCCCATAACACCGACCGATCTCATATTTGTCAGTGCCGCAAAGTACTGCCCGATCGTCCGGTCCAGACCGGCTTTTGCAATCTCCTCACGGTAGATTGCATCCGCATCCTGCACGATCCTCACTTTTTCCGCAGTGACATCCCCGATAACACGAATACCAAGTCCCGGCCCTGGGAAAGGCTGCCTGTAAACAAGATGCTCCGGAATACCAAGTTCCAAACCTGCTGCCCGCACCTCATCTTTAAAAAGATCCCTGAGCGGCTCAATAATTTCTTTAAAATCCACATAATCCGGCAGTCCGCCCACATTGTGGTGGGATTTGATCACAGCCGACTCTCCACCCAGTCCGCTCTCCACTACATCCGGATATATGGTCCCCTGCACAAGAAAATCCACAGCTCCGATCTTTTTTGCTTCTTCCTCAAATACACGGATAAACTCTTCGCCGATGATCTTTCGCTTCCGCTCCGGTTCTGTCACATCTTTTAATTTTCCATAAAATCTCTCCTGTGCATTGACACGGATAAAATTGAGTTCATACGGCCCGGCCGGTCCGAAAACCGCTTCCACCTCATCGCCCTCATCCTTGCGCAAAAGCCCGTGATCTACAAACACGCATGTCAACTGACTGCCGATAGCCTTCGACATCATAACCGCCGCCACAGAAGAATCCACTCCGCCGGACAGTGCGCACAGCACCTTTCCGGTTCCGACTTTTTCACGGATTCTTTGAATAGTACTTTCCACAAAGTGATCCATTCTCCATGTCCCTGCGCATCCGCAGACGCCGCGCACGAAATTGTACAGCATCTTCGTCCCTTCTTTTGTATGAAGTACCTCCGGATGAAACTGAATCGCAAACAGCTTCTTCTCTGAATCTTCCGCTGTGGCAACCGGGCAATCCGCTGTATGCGCTGTCACCTTAAATCCCGGGGCAGTTTTTGAAATAAAGTCATTATGGCTCATCCAGCAAACTGTAGTCCGGGAAACATCCTGAAACAAAGGAGAAGAATTATCAACCGTAACTTCTATTTTTCCATACTCACGAACCGGCGCCTTTTCTACCTTTCCACCCAGTACATGCATCATCAACTGTGCGCCATAGCAAAGTCCGAGCACCGGAATCCCCAGTTCAAACAGCTCCTTCGTATAAGTTGGCGAATCCGCTTCATAACAGCTGTTCGGCCCTCCTGTAAGAATGATTCCTTTAGGATTCATCGCTTTGATCTGCTCTATGTCTGTCCGATAAGAATATATTTCACAATATACATTGCACTCCCTGACACGGCGTGCAACCAACTGATTATATTGACCTCCAAAGTCAATAACAATCACCTTTTCTCTCATCATATTACTTTCCTGAGAAAGATTCGTCTCCATATCCATCCGGCTCCTCTCCCTTAATTATTCTAATTTCTCTTATTATAAAGGACGAGCCCAATGTTTACAAGGCGTTTTTTCGGGTACACTGTTTCTATGGATAAACATATACACCAACCCAATTTCAAAAGTCTGCTCGAAACCGAGCATAACTCCAGGCAGGAGCACATTTCGCTGTTCATTATTTACTTTTTTACCGCATCCATAAGCGGCTTCCTGTGGGAAATTCTGCTCTTCTTTATCAAAGAGGGACATTTTAGAAACCGCGGCTTTCTCTACGGTCCATGGCTTCCTGTTTATGGCACCGGAGCCGTTTTAATGTATCTTTTGTTTTCTAAACTGGAACACCAGCCCATAAAAGCATTTTTATCTTCCCTTTTGATCGGAACTTCTCTTGAATTGATGATCGGATGGATGCTTGACCATTTCTGGGAACTCCGGTATTGGGATTACAGCGGCTCCTTCCTTAACCTTCACGGTTATATCTGCCTTATATCCGCCCTGGGAATCGGTATCGCCGGTGCTCTCTGGATCTGCCTGTTTTCCGGGCTTCTTAAAAAATTCTGGTTTCATATTTCTGTGAAAATCAGACATGCGATTATTAACATACTGATTCTTCTTTTTATATGGGACTGTGCTGCCGCACTGATTTTTCCAAATACCGGCCGCGGTATCACATTTCCCACTTAATCTGCAAACAACGGATATCGCCTTCCTCGCACTGGCCTTAATCGGGTAGGACAATATGAAGTGACCTCACATTTGTAGCAACGTGGATTTACCTGTATACTAAGTTTTGGAAAAACAATGGTAACAGGGATTACCGCATACAAAAGGAGGCCACCTAATGAAAAG
>JAAUZC010000007.1 GCA_014804795.1 Lachnospiraceae bacterium
ATGCGCCCGATATTGAGGTTTACTTAAATCCGGATCCGCAGAACGCACAATATGAGGTATGGATACCTGTAAAAGTCCGTCCATGACGGGCGAACCAGAAAAAGGGATAACGGAGGGACTTATGGACGAGAAATTTGATATGTTTCTGGAAACGGTTAATGAGTGTTTCCGCAGCTTTGTAGGCGGGATCAACGAGTATCTGACAGGGAACGGCTGTAAATGCGACGTAAAATTGCAGAAAAGCGGCTATGTTGTGTCCTATGTGTTAAACGACAGCAAAAGGACTTTGGCAACATTCGTATCCCGAAAAACAGGAATGAAGCTCCGCATATATCCTGAACATATAGGGGAATACCAGAGCTTTCTTAATACACTGCCCGAAAAGGTAAAAAAGGAAATCAAAAAAGCGTCCGTCTGCAAACGGCTTATCAATCCCGATGACTGTAATCCGAAATGTGTAATGGGATATACTTTTGTATTGGATGGTGAGCAGTATCCGAAATGCCGTTATATGGCGTTTCAGCCTACATTGAGTGAGGAAAACAATCCGTACATAAAGCAGTTTTTAGAGAAGGAATTGCAGGCAGGTACAGAGCCGGCAGACTTGTGAGAAATCACAGTTTGTCAGCCTTTTTTATTTAGTATAAGAGTGCTCGCGAAGCGTGCAGTCGTTGCTTATGGACTCTAGCCTGTTGAGCATGATGTAATCATGCTCAACAATAAACCACCTGCTATGCGGAACCAGTGATTTTACTACGCAGTACACAGACAACACACAAATAAAAAATCACACAACAAACAGGCTATTGCAAACAGTAAAACTTTCTGCCATGCGATAGCCCGTTTCATTCAGAATAAAATAAAAGCACATTATGATTTTGGTTTAGATACAGACTTTTTGCTTCTTCTTGCCATTAAAAAGTGATACAAAAAATATTGTTCTTCGGTAGGAAGAGCACGAATCTCAAGTATCAGATTATGAACCAGTTCCGAATCAGGAGCAGAGCCGTCATCAAAGAATTCCTTTGGTGTAATTTTGAAATAGTCACAAATTTCATAAAGTGCTGTTATCGAGGGGAATGTCTTACCGGAACTGATAGACTGGATATAGCCTTTGCTGAAACCAAGATCTTTACTCAGTCTGTATTCCGAGATTTCCCTTGCAAGTCTTAATTCTGTGATTCTTTCCTGTACAAATTGTGGGTCAGTTATCTTCTTTTTATTCATGCATAAATTATACTATTTCAGAACAAAGAGAAGAACCTTTGAAAGTGGTTCTTATAAGTCGGCAAAACAAAAATAGACTTGTTAAAATAGTCGTTCCTGATTTTGGGGATTTGTCTCATCATCAGTAATGTATTTTACATTATCGTCGGTAATGTCTTCACCATGCAGAATCTTTAAAATATAGCCGAGTCTGGTATTTGCTCTGATATAATATTCATAAGCGGCATCTGCATAATTCTGATTGAAAGTGCCTGAGTCATAAGCTTCGTGATAATAGGAAACGGCCATGTTCATATTTTCGCTGGCTTCATCAGCGAGATTATCTATTGCGGAAAATTCGTCAGGCACAGTCAGATCTGCCATCTGGGAAAACTGATCCTCCAACGTATCCAGATTTTTTAGCAGGGTTTCAACATCGGAATCTCCGTAACCGTCCAAAGCATTGATCTGGTCATTAATATAAGCAATATTATCACAAAAAGTAGTCATGCTTGTTAAATAAATATCAAGTTCATCTGCGCTGTTATTTTTGCCGCAGCCGATAAGGGTAAAAGTCGTCAGTAAAACAGTGAGGATAAGTGTTAAAACCTTCTTTTTCAAAATAGTGCCCCCTTGCGTTGTTTTCGGTTGTAATAATTTTGTAATAGTTTAACAGTATGAATGTACCATATCCAAAGGAATTTAGCAAGTAAACTTGTATTTTACTTGGTAAGTTCATATGATTTTTAAGAAATACTTTCTGAAAGCCTGTGTTTACGGGCTTTTTTTATGTTTGGTGAAATGAAGATGAGAAGCAACTATTTGGAAAAGTACCAAAAAAGTACCACTTCGTAAAATGGTACAACACCCACTCGCAAATAACAGATAATAAAAGAAAAGGAAGAAAAGGACAGGAGGGGGGGTGGAAGGATTGACAGTACAGGCTCAGGAAGCCCAGAGAGAATATAAGAAACAGTACAGAGACCGGAACCGGGAAAAGATTAACAGACAGCAGAGAGAATGGCGTGCAGGTCATGGAGAATGAGGGAGAAAAGTGGATAAAGGTTATAAAAGAACTGACAGAGGAACAGCGAGAGAAGAGAGACTGAAACAGAAATAATGCAAATTCGCCATATATTTAGGCAAAACTGGGGTGTATAGAAATAATAAAAAGAACGGGTATAAAGAGGAGTATTGATATGGGCGGTTACGGTTCCGGCGGTCACAATAAGACACACAAACGGCTTGAGAATTTCCACAGGATTGACAGCTTTGCATTTCGTGATTTCATTATGTGGGATAAATATTTACTTTTCAAGGAATCTGTGAAATACCCACTGGTCAGAGGGGATATTATCTATTATCCACAGAGCATGGAAGCAGAGATCAGGGAGGGGGATTCTTATATAGATTTGCTTTTATCCAGTGTGCCAGGGATTGACGGAATATCCGGAAGACTATATTTTCATTGTCCATATTGTGGGCGGCGGGTGCGGTACCTGTATGATTACTATAAACATTATGCATGCCGGAAGTGTGCAAAGCTGAATTATTCCAGTCAGCAGAAAAACGGAATGGATGAACTACGTCTGAAAATGGAGAGAATCGCGGAGCGGTTGGATTATCAATGGTGGAGAAATGGTTTTGACTGCACTGCTGATGTATATTACATACCAAAACCACATTATATGAGATGGGCTAAATATGAAAAGCTGATGCAGGAGTTTAAGGCATTGCAGAAAGAGTATAAGCGTAACATGGAAAACGCACTTATGAAAGCATACAAGGCATTGTGCAGATAAAGCTTTGAAATACCCTGCAGAAGGGCTTGCAATGGGGTAAATCGGGCTTGAAATGGTGCGAGGGTATTTATAAAGGGTAAGAGAATAAAAGCTGAAAATGAACCTTTAAAACTTAATATTGGCATTGTCTGATATAAGAAAGTATGTTACTATGTTTACGGGAAAACCGTAGAGCCAAAGGCGGCTACCCTCCATTTCGGAGGGGCTAACCCTCCAGACGGAAGAAAGGAGGGCGTTGCCAATGATGATTACATACTCTGATTTAGTTCAGACTGGAATATTCATTATTGCTCTGATCGGACTGTGCTATACAGTGTTCAAAGGGAAACGAAAATAGCCGCCACTACTCGCAATAGTGACGGCTGACGCATTTTTGTGACGGCTTAAATCACATTTGAGGGTAGCCGCTTCTATGGCTTTCCCTTTTTATGCTTATAATATAGCACATCTGGAGGCAAGGTTCAAGAGTAAACATACATTTATGTAGTGAGACCGCAAAAGCTGTATTCCTGTAGCCCGTTTATTTTTCTTATTCGGTAAACTTGATAAGGGCGGCTATTCCGGTTGTTGGTTATTATATGCATCAGCAGGAAATATTTTGTTAAAGCGTTTTAACATATTTTCTTGAAATTCCGGCGTACCATGTGTAGAAATCCATTTTGATAATTCGAAATGATTGTGTATTTGCTGGTCTTTAATAATAAAAGGCCACTTTGATTTAAATGCTTCACATGCATTTTTAAAAAAGCAATTGAGGCTGATATTAGCTGTATCGGATATGAAATTGCTATTAGTTTTATCAGAATCAAGGCAATGGAAGGCGTCAAAAAGTGCAGTTGTATTTACAACATATTGACCTTCATTGATTGAGACTATTTTGAAAAGTTCGTTGCTTGACATCTTACATATTTCCTTTCATAGATTTTTACTTAGTTTAGCGGTAGTTATCCCTTGTTTTCATTATCACGTTCCATAGTTTCATCTATCGCTCGGACAACGAAAGAATTCATGCTTTTCCCCATACTGGCGATGCGCTCCTGGTCTTTCGCCCTGTCAGAGTGTTTTTGATAGTGGCATTCTTGATTTTGAAATTACATATTGAACAGATCCGCATGAGTGCCGGTACGGTCTAATTTTAACTCATCATCAGTCTGTTTGTATATAAGCAGCCAGTCTGGTGTAATGTGGTATTCCCGATATCCTGAATAGTTCCCGCTCAAATTATGGTCTTTATTCTTTTCTGGGAGTTGGGCGGGAATACGTAAAGTATCAATAGCCTGTTGGAGTAGGGACATTTTATATCCGCGTTTTACACACGTTTTAAAATCTTTCTTGAATTTTGTGGAGTATCTAACATTAAGCATAGACTATTTCTCCATCAATTCCGCAAATAAATCCTCTGTACTGCCAGTAAAGAGAGTACCGCCGCCGTTTTCCAGTTCTTCTATTGAGGCAATTGTTTCGGCGTTGGGCGTTTCATCTGGAACTGCAGCGCCCTGCAGGTACGAAATAACATAGTACATTCTGCTTTCGGGTATTTGATCTATCAGATTTTTGGCTAATTCACGATTGCTCATAGTATACACTTCCTTTCATGGTTTATTGTATTCAGGGTAACAATGATTATTCTACTGACAGTTGTTTAAAGTCAATAACTAAATCATAGTTCATAGTTGCCAATATTTTTTGTGCATCTTCAAAGCTGAAATTTTTTTTGTTTAGCATTTTTGTAAGCCCTTGAGGCTTTAAGCCGAGTTTTGCCGCTATTTCTCTTTGTGTGGTTTTTGTTTCAAGCATTATTTTTTTTATTTCAATTAAAATTTGTTCATTGCTTTTATATATTACAGCCATTTTTAACCTCTCTTTTTATGATTTGCTTATATTGTAATATGAAAAGGGTTATTAGTCAATCTAAAAAGGAAAGAAATAATAAAAAATATATTATAAAAAGGTTGACAAATAACCCAAAAAGGGTTATGATAGTACTATAAAAAAGGAACACAACAGCCGGGAGAGCCGAAAGCCCCCGATACTGAAAGCAATATACCTGTGAGTGAGCAAAGAGGCAATACCAATAGTCAGGAAGATTCTTTCGGGGCTGGGGACGGCTCAGTTTTACAAAGACCACATTTCAGAAATGGTTTCAGCTATTCATAATGTGGATTGGCTTAGAAGTATATATTCATTTATCAAAGTATTTGCCGATGATGTGGAGGACAGATCATGAGGGAGGAACTTATCAGGAAAATAAACGAGATTCTTGACACAGTAACAGATATATGGATTTTGGAGCAGATTTATAAATTTTGTATCGGAATGACTAAATAGGAAAAGGAGGCGCAGCATAATGGCAAAGAAAAAAGAAAACGTGAACTTTGCAACAGAGATTATCTGCATGGTGAAAAGAAAATTGTGGTGGTACCGGATCATATTAGCTGTATCACTGGTCGTGAATATGGCAATGGCAGCAGTGTTGATTTTCAGGTGAGGGCAAGTAAGAGATCAGGCGGCGGATGACATGTCTGCTGCCATCTCTCCAGCCATAGAAAGGAGTGTGAGGCATGGCAATTGATAAAAGGGGCAGAAAGCTTCCAAAAGGTATACAGCAAAGATATGACGGCTTCGAGGGGCGTATTCAGTACCATGGAAAGCGATATCTTGTACATGGTAAAACGGTAACAGAAACGCAAAAGGCAATGAATGAACTGAGATACAGGCTGGAGCATGGTGTCTTTGTGGAAATGAAGAAAATGACACTGGAAGAATGGTTTCATACATGGATGGAGCAGTATAAGAAGAACCGGGTGAAAATCGGTACATATATAAGCTATGAGAAATACTTTGACAGCGTTATAAAAGACAGGCTCGGAAAGAGGCTTATTACCGAGATCAGGGGTGAGCATATTCAGAAACTTTACAATGAACTGAAGCAGGAAGATTATGCTATAGCAAGTATTAAAGTGGTATCTGCTATTCTTAACGGATGCCTGCAGCAGGCGATGAGGAACGGACTGATCGAGAGGAATCCGGT
This sequence comes from Lachnospiraceae bacterium, assembly GCA_014804795.1. GTDB lineage: Bacteria > Bacillota > Clostridia > Lachnospirales > Lachnospiraceae > 1XD8-76. Next base: position 6,040 of record JAAUZC010000007.1, read on the forward strand.
AAAACTGGCTGAACTGCCGAGAACAGAAGAAAAAAAGACCAGACAGGCTATGACCAGAGAGCAGCAGGATTTGTTTATGGAATATGCAAAGAAAAGCTATCTGTATAACCTGTTTGCGGTGATGCTTCGGACCGGTATGAGGAACGGAGAGATACGGGGGTTAAAATATACGGATATTGACCGGAAAAAGAATGTGCTCCATATACAGAGAACCTTAAAATATATTGAGAACGTAGGTTACATGGAGGACACACCGAAAACAAAGACTTCCAAAAGAGATATCCCATTGACACCGGATATATTAAAATTACTGGAAGAGCAGTGGAGATTTTGGGAGTTTGAGATCACAATATTTGACAGATATTTGTTTTGTAATGAAAATGGCGGTCCCTTGCATAGTGACAGGATTCAGACAGAGATAGACCGTATCATCAGGCGGATTCATGCAGACGGATATGAATTTGAGCGTATCACACCGCATGTGTTTCGGCACCCGAATGTCAAGCCCAAGACAAAGAATGTTTATTCGTCATCCTGAATAAACATTCGGCTGCTTCAAAATCAGAATCGAACATTTTTTCCTGCTGATCAGCCAATTATCCCGATAAATTAGACGCGGCTTAATGGATAATTTCAATTCTGCTTTTTCGCATTCGGTCTCTTCATCACATGAACCGTAACAGAAAAATCCTCATTTCCGGGCATCTTCCCAGACAGTGTTTCCTCAATAACAAATCCAAGGGATGAGTAAAGCATGATTGCAGGCATATTCCCCACCAGAACCTCAATACTCACCTCATCCTCTGCAAATTGCATGGCGTAACGTAATAAGTTTGTGCCGATTCCTCGGCGAGAATAGTTTATATCTACATATAACCATGCAATTTCATTCTCTGAAAATGCAACAAAACCTGATACGATTCCATCGTATTCAGCCACATATACATGGTAAGCAAACAAGCCTTCTTGTTTGGCCGCAATGGAAAGCGGCAGAAAAGCATCGGCCAGACCCGATAAGGCAAGCTCATTCTGGCGGGCGGAGTCATGAATTCTACAAATATATGCAAAATCGGCATCTTGATAAGGGCGGATATGAATGTGCTGATCCCATGTCATAGTATATTCATGATGTCCGGTATCTTCATCCATGCCCTCATTGGTGATGATCAAACCTTCCCGCTGATAAAACATTATGGCACGTCTGTTTTCTTGATAGACTTTAAGACATAAAGAAGAGTGGATTCCTTTGATGTGGTCAAGGAGCTGTTTTCCGATTCCCATGGAGCGGACGGATCTCTCTATAAAAATGCCCGCCAGATAGTTTCCCTGCATTCCCGCAAACCCCTGTATTATGCTGTTCTCTTCATACACATAAACTTCGGCCTGTAAAAGCTGCTCCTGAACCGACGGGGCGTTAGATTTCCAATACCCTGCCGATATGAAACTATGGGTTTCCATATTCCCTTCAAGCCAAAGCTGCATAACCTGCTCTATATCTGAAAGCTTTATTTCCCGAATCACGCTCCGCTCCTCCTTGTCTTGGCATATACATGTAATTCTCAATCTATCGGGCCGTTACACGAAAAATTATATCGCACATGAAGAGTAAATTCAAGCTGGAGTTGTTATCGTGGGTAATCTGAATGTTCCGATAACATAGGCAAGCAATGTTTTGGGATATCCTTTTGGACATCCCGAAACGCTTGTTGGGGTTCCCCAAACCCCCGACTGGAGCCTTTGCATCCAGTCGAACACGCCTTGCGGCGTGGCTCCATGCTTCGCATAACCAGCAGAAAGAAAGTGACGCTGCGGCGTCACAGGGATAGCCGCAAAGCGGCGCAAGGGGTGCAGCCCCTTGGATGGAGCGAAGCAATGAAGGCTGCCGGGATAACGCTATGTCAGTGATCCCGGTAGCAGCTCCGCAGGACGCACGAATACTCTCCGACAGGGGAGTATAGAAGTGCGCCATCCCTCGCTGGCACCCCGAATGGATTCCCCTGCGGGTAGCCTTTTCAATCCTTGGACACGTTTAAGCTGCTCTCAGCTTCCCACAGCCGCCCGCCTTGGTTGGCCTGTGCCCCCACTCTGAGCAATGGTGGGCCTTCATATCGATGCTATATTGATCTTTACAGGAAAGCACCTAGCCGGGACGCTGTGTGATCCCGGCTGGGTGGATATGCATTGCTTTTGTCCCTAACAGTACACCTCACTTTTTGGCAACCCTCGTTATGCCTATTTTCTGCGGGGAAACAGATGGAAAAAGAATAAGGACAAACCGACTAACCCGTTGCGCCGCAAGGGTTTATCCGTTTGTCCTTATTATGCCATAAGGGCATACATTTGCCACCAGAGCGATAGAGGCAGGAATGCCGCCACAGGTGTTGAAGACCATTTTAGGGCATTCCAGTCTGGCCATGACGATGGATCTGTATTCTCATGTGTTACCGGACACGAAAGCCGAGGAAATGGAAAAGATAGCAAAAGCATTTTAGGGGACGTAAAACGCCCCTTTTTTAATGGGCATATATTGGTAAATCTACAGAAAAAAATATCAGACAGTACCAAAAAAGTACCATTTAAGTACCACTTTGCATGAATAAAGATAAACCGTGATAACAGAAAAATAGTTAAAAATGCCGATTTTTCGGGCTTTTAAGGGTAAAGATAAGTTAACATGAATTGAGATAAAATAATCGGTTCTGAACTTGTATTTCTTTTGCGGAAATGATATCATGTTTATTATTCTGAAATAAAATTGCGGATAAGAGAATGGAGGATTTATATGATTGGCGCAGATGCAATGGTAAAATGTCTGGAAGCGGAAGGCGTGACAAGTGTTTTTGGTTATCCGGGCGTTGCAATTTGTCCTTTTTATAATAGTATTTTAACAAGCAATATCAGGACAATACTGATCAGGACGGAGCAGAATGCGGCTCATGCGGCGAACGGTTTATCAAGGGTGACGGGAAAAGTGGGAGTATGTGCGGTGACATCAGGTCCCGGCGCTACCAATGTCATTACAGGCATTGCCACAGCTTTTGCGGACAGCATTCCTTTGATCTGTATTACCGGACAGGTAAATTCAGAACTGTTGGGAAGTGACGTTTTTCAGGAAGCAGATATTACAGGGGCGGTGGAGTCTTTTGTAAAATACAGTTATCTGATCAAAAATGTGAACGATATTCCGAGAGTATTTAAGGAAGCATTCTATATTGCAAATACCGGCAGAAAGGGGCCGGTTTTGATTGATGTGCCAATCGACATTCAAAATATGAAGATGGAAGACTTTGAGTATCCGGCTGAAGTTTCCATGCGAACCTATAAACCTACGGTAAAAGGACATATCGTACAGATTAAGAAAGTTGCAAAAGAGCTGGAAAAGGCGAAAAAACCTCTGATCTGTGCGGGCGGCGGCGTGCTGCTTTCCGATGCGGGAAAGGAACTTTGTGCTTTTGCAGAAAAATATCAGGTGCCGGTTGTTTCTACGATGATGGGGATAGGCGCTATGCCGACGGAGCATCCGATGTATTTTGGTATGGTGGGAAATAACGGAAAGCTTTGCGCTAACCGGGCGATGAACGAATCGGATCTGCTCATCATGATCGGTGCGCGAGTGGCGGACAGAGCGGTCAACCAGCCGGACATTATCACAACAAATAAAGTGCTTGTACATATTGATGTGGATTCCGCGGAAATCGGTAAGAATGCGCTGCCGTCCATTCCGATCGTCGGCGATGCAAAATATATTTTCCGGGATTTTATGGAACAGGAGATCAACTGCGAAGATCATAGAGAGTGGCTTGATACATTAGATGAATATAAGAAGACTATTTTTAGAAAACGGAATCCAAACCCGGACTATGTGGACCCGGCGGAATTTATCAAAAAATTGTCCATGAAGATGGAAAAAGACGGCATATATGTGGCGGACGTAGGGCAGAATCAGATTTGGTCCTGTGCTTACCATATCGTCAGAGAGGGACGTTTTATGACTTCCGGCGGTATGGGAACGATGGGGTATTCCATTCCTGCAGCGATGGGCGCAAAACTTGCCTGTCCGGAAAAACAGGTTATAGCGGTCTGCGGAGACGGTTCTTTCCAGATGTCTATGATGGAACTTGCGACAATGAGGCAGCACAATATTCCGGTGAAGATCGTCGTGTTAAAGAATAATTATCTGGGGATGGTGAGGGAATTCCAGCATTATAATTATAAAGACAACTATTCGGTAGTGGATCTCACAGGAAGTCCGGATCTGGAGAAACTGGTATCCGCTTATGATATGAAGTTTATCAGGCTTGAAAATATGGAAAAAGCAGATGAAGCGCTCGATGCATTCCTGGAAAAGGATGAGAGTGTGCTCATGGAATGTTTGATCGATCCGATGGATTTGGTAAGTTGAGGCCTTGATGCGGAACTAAAATAGGAGGAGTGATATGAAGAGAATATATTCCGTTTTGGTGGAGAACAGATCGGGTGTACTTTGCAAGGTGGCCGGGCTGTTTTCCAGAAGATGTTTTAATATTGACTCACTGGCGGTAGGTGAAACGGACGCCTCAGATGTTTCCGTGATGACGATCGTCAGTTCCGGAGATGAAAGAACGATAGAGCAGATCGAAAAGCAGCTCAATAAAAAGCTGGATGTTATCAAAGTAAAAACATTTTCCGAGAGCCAGAGCATCAGCAGAGAACTGATGTTGATAAAAGTGAAATATAATAAGAACAACAGGCGGGATATTCTGGAAACCTGTGATGTGATGAAAGCAAATATCATTGATATGTCAAAAAATACAATGATGATTCAGATCTGTGATGAACCGGAGAAAATCAAGCTGTTTATCAGCATGATGGCTTCGGTGAGCATTGTAGAAATAGCCCGGACGGGAACGCTGGCTTTGCAGAAGTGTATGGAAGGGGATGTGTAAATTCAGCAGAGAATCCGGCATTTGATTCATAAAGGATTGTTGAATATTTCCCATAAGTATAGTATAATATATGGGCTTTGTGTGAAGAAAAGGTATTATATTGCAGTAAAAGAGCGGCTATAAATATAGGAAGAGAAAGGACATGGATAGAACAATGCAGAAAAAAGTATTTCAGCTTTTGGTAGATAATACATCCGGTGTGCTCAGCCGGATTTCCGGACTGTTTTCCAGACGCGGCTATAATATTGAGAGCATTACGGCAGGCGTGACAGCGGATCCGCGTTATACAAGAATTACGATCGTGACAAGCGGTGATGATGAGATTCTTGACCAGATCGAGAAACAGGTTGCAAAGCTTGTGGATGTAAAGGATATTAAGGAACTGAAACCGGGAAGCAGCGTTTACAGGGAGCTTGCGATGATCAAGGTAAAGGCAGGGGAACTGGAAAGGCAGGGAGTGATCGCCATAGCGGATATTTTCCGTGCAAAGATCATTGATGTGGCAAAGGAAAGCCTTATTATAGAGCTTACAGGTAATCAGGAGAAGATAGAAGCGTTTATGAATCTGTTAAGCGGCTACGAGATTTTAGAGCTTGCAAGAACCGGTATCGCAGGTCTTGGAAGAGGCATTGAGAACGTTACCTATCTGGATTAAGTTATTATCAAATGAACTTAAAGGAGAATCCTTTTAGTTATAGAGAAAATAAGTCGGACAAAATGGAGGAAGAAAAAATGGCAAAGATTTTTTACCAGGAAGATTGCAACCTTTCCTTGTTGGAAGGTAAGACAATAGCAGTGATCGGTTACGGCAGTCAGGGACATGCACATGCGTTAAACGCAAAGGAGTCCGGATGCCACGTTATTATCGGTCTGTATGAAGGCTCCAAATCCTGGGCAAAAGCGGAGGCACAGGGTTTTGAAGTATATACGGCGGCAGAAGCAGCTAAGAAAGCAGATATCATTATGATTCTTATTAACGATGAACTGCAGGCTGCTATGTATAAGAAAGATATCGAGCCGAATCTGGAAGAGGGAAATATGCTGATGTTTGCACACGGCTTCAATATTCACTTTGGCCAGATCGTACCGCCCGCGTATGTTGATGTGACAATGGTTGCACCGAAAGGACCGGGACATACTGTAAGAAGCGAATATCAGGCAGGCAAGGGTGTTCCCTGTCTTGTGGCTGTTCATCAGGATGCAACAGGCAAGGCACAGGATATGGCGCTCGCCTATGCACTGGCTATCGGCGGCGCAAGAGCAGGCGTTTTGGAAACCACATTCCGTACAGAGACAGAGACAGATCTGTTTGGTGAGCAGGCAGTGCTTTGCGGCGGTGTTTGCGCTCTGATGCAGGCAGGCTTTGAGACACTGGTGGAGGCCGGCTATGATGAGAGAAACGCATACTTTGAGTGTATCCATGAGATGAAGCTGATTGTAGACCTGATTTATCAGTCCGGCTTTGCAGGTATGAGATATTCCATTTCCAACACGGCAGAGTACGGTGATTATATTACAGGTCCGAAGATCATCACAGAAGAGACAAAAGCAGCCATGAGAAAGATTCTGAAAGATATCCAGGACGGCAGCTTTGCAAAAGACTTCCTGTTGGATATGTCTTCCGCAGGCGGTCAGGCACACTTCCGTGCTATGAGAAAGCTGGCTTCCGAGCACCCGGCTGAAATTGTCGGTGAGGATATCAGAAAACTTTACAGTTGGAATGGCGAGGACAAACTGATCAATAATTAATTTAGAAATAAAATATCCTGAGATCGAGTAGGGGAATCCCTGCTCGATTTTAGAATGTGAAAGGGAAATATTATGAAAAAATGGAGATCTGCGTTATTTAGTGTGATGTTTTTTGTTATGACAGTGCTTATGGCAAAGACGACCTGTATGGCGGCGCCTGAGGAGGTCGGTGTGACGACACTGTCGGATGCAGCCTGGTTTAATCAGGAGTGGGTGGAAAGACGCCTGACCATTACCTGCGGGGACAAAGTCTGGGAGAAGCCTATTTCGGAATTGAAGGATGCACAGATGCGTATTTATACAGAAGAGGGTGTCGGAAATTCCTGCAGTTTTGTAAATACTGACTGGGCAACAGCTTTTTTGGCGCAGGTAGATGCCGATCTTCGATCTCCGGATTTTGTGAATCCGAATGTGGAAGATGGAAACTGTTATCAGTTGGTAGACGGGTTTGAACCTTGGTATCTGGAGGTTGTGCAGAATCTGCTGATAACGGATGGAATTATCGATATCAATGTAACTTTAAATGATAACACCTGTAAAGTAGTTACTTTGGATGAGGCCGAAGCACAAGCAGCGGTAAAAGAGATGGAGAAGTATGTGCTTGCCGGGACATGCACGACTTCTTTCAAAGGAAGCAGTGCGGCGAGAATCAATAATATCAGCATAGCGGCGGGAAATATGAACGGCTATGTATTGGTGCCCGGGGCAGAGGCATCTCTTGATGCGATTTTTGGCCCGAGAAGTTCTGCCAACGGTTATAAAAAGGCAGGGGTATATTCGGGCGGAAAGCTTGTGGAAGGAATAGGCGGCGGTATCTGCCAGGTTTCGTCTACAGCATATGATGCGCTGATGAATGCAGGTATCACTGTGACAATGCGCTCACCTCACAGTTCGCCGGTTTCCTATCTGCCGTTGGGGATGGATGCGGCAATTTCTGCCGGAACGAAAGATTTGCGGTTCCGCAATGACTATACTCATTCCGTGATATTGGAGACGGCCGTTGAAGGGAAAAATCTGACAGTGAATGTATATGTGCAGGCGAGTGATATGAACGGTACAACTTATCAACTTTGGGCGGAAAAAACTTCTGCGATGTCAGCGACAACTTATCTGAATGTTTATGTGGACGGAGAGATATCTGAAGTACGGAAAGTCGGAGTATGCAAGTACAAGCCGCTAAAAACGGATACAGAAGATTAAAGATGAAAAGTTCTTTTCCCGTATAGTGGAAGCAATATCGCAGATCTGTCTGCGGCGTGCAGGAGAATAGCAATGACAACAACTGAATTTATACAAGAGTTGGATAGGCTTTTTTCAGAGCAGAAGTATGATATGGTGGAACCCTTTATGCTGACTGCTCTGGAGGAAGCGAAAGAGCGGGATGATTACGGGCTTTATCTGTCTGTGGGAAATGAGATGATAGGATATTATCGTTCTGTCTCTCAGTTTCAGAAAGCCTATCAGATTTCAGAAGATATGCTGCTGTTGATGGAAGAACTGCAGATGGATCAGAGCGCAGAATTTGCTACAGTGCTGCTCAATACAGCTACCGCTTACAGCTTTGACGAAAATTTTGAGATGGCGCTTCAGTTTTACAGGCGTGCGGAGCAGATTTATCATCTGCTTGTCAGGCCGGATGATTATCTGTTTGCAGGGCTTTACAATAATATGAGCAGTCTGATGGAAAAGATGGGGAAAAATGAAGAGGCGCTGGAACTGTTGATGAAAGCGCTGGGCATTTTGCAAAATTATCCGGACAGACAGATGGAAGCGGCCACCAATTTTACAAATCTTGGATTACTCTATTTGAAGGTGGGCGATCATGAAAGCGGAAAGAAGTGTGTGGCGCAGGCGGTTACCATGTTTGAAGCACTGGGTACGCCGGCGTCCCATTACAGTGCGGCGCTTTCTGCCCTTGGAGAGATCTGCTATCATGAAAAAGATTATGAGCAGGCGATAGAATGGTATAAAAAGACACTGGGCGAGATTGAAAAGCATTATGGGTTCAATCTTGCCTATGCGGTGGTATGTGAAAATCTGGCGATGGCATGCAGGGGGGCCGGGAAAGCGGAACAGGCGGGAAGGTGTCTGGATCGGGCGAAAGAAATCAGGGAAAGTCTGGAGAATAAGTACAGTACCCGCAATGTTGAAGGTGCCGGCAAAGCAGAAAATGCAGAGAAGATAGATTATGCGGACAAAGCGGAAAATATAGAGAAGGAAGGAAGTACAGAGAAAACTGAGAGCAAAAAGAGAACAGAAGGCACAGAGAAAATTGAGAGTGCAGAAAAATCAGTAAGAATACAGGGGACAACAAAAAAAGCATTGGAGAGATGCAAAAGTTATTATGAGCAATACGGAAAACCAATGCTGGCGCAGTTCCCGGAACTGAAAGGACACTATGCGGCAGGACTGGTGGGTGAGGGTTCGGAGTGTTTCGGATTTGATGATGCGGTCTCGGCGGATCATGATTATTTTCCGCGCTTTTTTATCTGGCTGGATGAAGAAGCGTATGACAAGTATGGGGAAGCGCTGCGGGATGCCTACCGGAAACTTCCGAATAAGTTTGAGGAATACCCGGATACTGTGATGACGCCGGAGGCAGTAGAACGCTGCGGCGTCTGTCGAACAGAGGATTTTTATCACAGACTGATTGGAAGGGATAAGGCACCGGAAAACATATATGACTGGATTTCCCTGCAGGAGACAAGGCTTGCAGCGGCGACAAACGGGGAGATTTTTGAGGACTGCGGCGGAGGTTTTACGGCGCAGCGGCAGGTATATTTATCCTATTTTCCGGAAGATGTGCGGAAGAAAAAACTGGCGGCAAGGTTAAGGAAGATGGCTCAGATGGGACAGTACCAATATGCCCGCTGTATGCAGCGGGGAGAATATGTTGCTGCGCAGATGGCGCTTTCGGAGTTTATTCAAAATACAGGTTCCTGCTGCTTTTTGCTGGCAAAACAGTACATGCCTTATTTTAAGTGGATGCACAGGAAAATGAAGGAACTTCCGGTGTTGTCAGAAGTGGCTGACAAACTGGAAAAACTGACACTCCTGTCATCACAACAGGATAAATGGGATACACAAAGACCGGAGCAGTACAGATTTTCTCTAAATACTGCGGATAAAAAAGTAGTACTGATAGAGGAAATTGCAGGAATGATCGCAGAAGAGCTCAGAAAACAGGGACTGGCAGAAGGACAGGATTCCTATCTGGAGCCTTATGCGGCACAAGTGGAGAGCCGGATTGAGGATCCGGTGCTGCGGACGGCGAATCTGGTGTGACGGTAATATAAAGAAAGTCAGGCATATGGTTCATGGATGATGCGAGATAAAAATGGATTTTTGAAACAGTATAAAAAGGATTTATTTCTGGTAGCCGCCGTACTGGCGGCTGCCGTTATTTTGTTGCTGATTTATCAGGGCAAAAATGTTAAAAGCAGAGAGGAAAGTATCGGAGGAGTGCTTGAAATTACGGTAGACGGAGAAGTCTATGGTACCTATCCACTTGAAAAGGAACAGGAAATAGAGGTGGTTTCTTCTTATGGGAGAAATACAGTGGTGATAGAACAGAATACAGCTTATGTAACAAAGGCGGACTGCCCTGATAAGATCTGTGAGGGAATGCAGAGGATTTCTCATGACGGCGAGATGATCTGCTGTCTGCCGCACAGGTTGTTCTTGAGGGTGAGAGGGACAGAGAGTGCGGAGTATGATGCGGTTGTGTATTGAAAAATGCCAACAAAGATTAATGTTAGAGTTTTGGAAATGGGGAGGCAATGGCCTGTGTGGGTCACTGTCTCCCTTGAACTTTTAGAAAAATCTATACAGATTGACACGACTACAAATGTATAGTACAATATGCGAAAGCGACAAGGAGGATGCGTATGATTACTTTAAGTCCAACAGAAAATGAAATCATGGAAGTGTTGTGGAAATCGGAGGGGATGACAAACAATGAGATAATCTTATATTTTAAAGAACGCGGAAAAGAGTGGAAAAGGCAGACAACAAATACTTTTCTGACAAGGCTGATCGGCAAAGGGCTTGTTACGAAGACAGGACACAAATATATGACCAATTATACGAAGCAGGAATTTGAAAGACTGCAGACAAAGGAAATCCTTGACAGCATGTATGATGGTTCCCTGACAAACTTTATCTCTGCTTTAAACGGAGGCAGACAAATAACGGAGGAAGAGGCAAAAGAACTGGAGAGACTGGCCGGTCTGAGGGAACAGGGATGAAGCTTTTATTCTTATTATCTCTGTCCGGCAGCATCGCTCTGGTATTCAGTATTTTTTTTCAGAAAGCCATAAAACAGTTTTTGTCTTGCGGATGGCAGAGCCTGTGGCTCAAGATGACGCTTGCCCTGTATCTGATATCCGGTTTTGCTGTGATGGGGATAAAGTATCTGGTAAAGAAATCACATCTCATGGAGCGGTCGGATGAAGAAATAAATATTTTTATATCGCATAAAAGCGCTGGTGTACTGCGGTATGCTGACGGAGTCAGTGTAAATCGGGCTTTTATCGTATATGCTGTCATAACATTTGCTATGGCGGCAGTCATGCTCTTTTTCTTTCTAAAAAAGTTATTAGAATATAGAAAGATAAAAAGGGCGGTAACGTCGGAAATCCTCTACAAAAAAGCGAATATCCCGGAGGAAGAGATAGAAAAACTGAAAAGTATGATCCGATTGAAAAAAGATGTTCAGGTTTATTTGACGGATATGCAGACCGGCGCGTTTACGATAGGGTATTTTCATCCTGTTATCGTGCTTCGGGATGAACAGGTTAAAGAAAAGCAGGAAGTTATATTGCTGCATGAGCTCTGCCATATCAAGAGAAAAGATAGTTTATTCAAATTTATAGCAATGGCGGCGGTTTGTGTGCACTGGTTCAATCCGCTGATATACTGTCTGCCGGGATTGCTCAACAGAAACAGTGAGTTAAACTGTGACGAGATGGTAGTCAGATATCTGTCAACGGAACAGAGAAAAATATATGCGCAGGAGATCATTTCCCAGTCGAAATCTGCACGGAAAGAGGGAGATCTGTTTATGCGGCTTGGCGGAAATGTAAGTTTAACGAAAGAGAGGGTGATAAATATTATGAAGGAAAGAAATACAAAAGATAATAGAGGCCTAAAGTATCTGGCAGCAGTTCTGACGTTTGTAATGCTGGTTATTTCTTCTGTGCCGGTTTGGGCTTATGATGGAGTGCCGGTTTTTGATATCAGTGGAGAGGAAGAGGTGATACGTCATCAGTATGAGGACTTTTCCAACAGTGATATTGTGTTTATGGCAAATGGAAGTTACTTTTACGAATATGATATAGATATCAGATATGACCAGCAGTTTATTGATGAAAATGGAAATATTTTTGAAGTCGATCTGGACAAAGACGGGCGCGTGGGATGTATACATTTTTCAGTGTCTACCGGCGAATATAAAAAGCATATCAAAAACAGCACCGGCGGCTGTGTGGTAGAAACGTATTCGGCAAAACGATGTGATGACTGCGGAGTGATGATTGTAGGGAATTTGATATCAAGTAATAGTTTTCCTGTATGCATTCATTGATTAAAAAAATATAGAAGAAGTTAAAGATGTGATTAAAGCAGGAAAATCGTTTTTAAAATCTAAAATTCAATTTTATTGACAGATTAGGATGATAATGGTAAAATTAAAACGACTACATAAGTGTAGTCGAATGCCGGGAAATTAGAGAAAATTATTGATTATTTCCATTTAGTAAAAAATTTCACATGACGATATATATAATAATAGAGTGATACCTTGCAAATGGAATTGCGTGAAATATTCAATGGATTGGAGGGATTGGTATGCAGATCAAAGGAATCGGTGTAAACACCGCGGGCATGATGACGGCAGAGCGTGGTATTCAGGAAAGCCAGAATCTGATACAGCTTGAAGATAATATGTTCGGACCCGAGTATGAGGTTACTATTTCGGAGGAAGGGAGAAACTTAAGTGAGCAGCAAGCATCTCAGGCAGAAATGATCGCTCAGAATGGGCAGCTTGATGAAGATGCGAAAGCGCTGCTTCTCCGGTTGGAGGAAACTCAGCTTGCCAAAAAAACCAGAGGGGGATATCAGACTGAGCTGGATGATATCGAGAAACAGATAAAAGTTTTAAACGCTGCCTACGACAGGATAAAAGAGGAGATGTATACGGATAAATACATAAGTAAAAATCCGCATTTGAAAAGCACCATCGAACAGCAGAAGGAGACCGTCGAGCAGTTGCGGGAATTGAAGGAGCAAATGCAGGAACTGAATGATTTACAGGCGGAGGAAGCAGAGAGAAGGTTGAGGGCGGCACAGCAGATGGCGGCTATGCACGCGGCTCAATCTATGGAAAAAATTGATGAAAATAATAGAAATCTGGTAGCGTTGCTCAAGACTGTGGAAGAAGCCCAAAAGGCGGAGGATGAGCAGGAAACTGGCGGACCAAAAGATGGCGGAGAGGATGCATCCGATACAGGGAATGGGACGAGCGATGCGATTCATAATTCCATGGCCGGGTTTGTGGCCTCTTCCTTAAACCGTGAAAAAGGTGTGGAAGAACTATCAAATGGTGTTGCCGGATCCGGGCGTGGATTCCTTGATCAGGCGAATGACATTGCTCAAGATCTTCTCAAAAAAAGTGCATCTATCAAGGAGGCTATTGACGATAAGTCTTTTACAAACGAGCAGATAGAGGAGATGATGCAGAGCTTTCGGAGTGAGGTGGAAGCGGGGAGTGAGGAGGCTTATCTCCTCGGAAGTTTTGGAACGCAGGCTGTGCGGGATATGCTTTATAACAAGATAGAACGTATTGCGGACAATCCGCTGCAAAGCATGCAGCAGATAAAAGACGGCATGATGCAGGCGGCTGTTAACGCTGCCCTTTCGGAGGCGCGACAGAGCAGTCTTGATAAAACGTCCGGGGAACTTGCAGATGAAGCAAAAGAATTGATTGATAAGCGAAATGGTGTGGACAGGATTGTGCAGGATAACGAAGAAAACGAAGGCGAACAGCAGGCAGAGCAGGAAAAAGAGTAATATGATTTTGTGCGGCAGCGGCCGGGAGGTTCAAGCTGCATTACTTTTACTATGCAAATGGAATTGCGTGAAATATTCAATGGAATGGAGGAAATGGTATGCAGATTAGAGGAATCAGTATAAACACTGCAGGCATGGCGGCGGCAGAGCGTGGTATTCAGGAAAGCAGGAATCCGCTGCAGCTTAAGGACAATATGTTTGGACCTGAGTGTAAGGTTACGATTTCAGAGGAGGGGAGAAGCTTAAGCGAACGGCAGACGGCTCGGACAGAAACAGGCATTCAAAGCACGCAGAGTGACGAACAGACAAGAATGCTGCTTCGTCAGTTGGAGGAATCTCAGCTTGCTGAAAAAACAAGAGGCGGATATTATGATGAACTGGATGAACTCGAGAAACAGATAAAAGTCTTAAATGCTGCCTATGGCAGGATGAGAGAGGATAAAGTATATAATGATCCGATCATGAAAGAAATCGTCGAACAACAGAGGATGCTGCAGGAAGCAATGCAGGAGCAGAAAGATTTTCAGGCGCAGGAAGCTCAGAGACGGCTGAAAGAAGCACAGCAGATGGCAGCTATGCAGGCTTCACAATATAAGGAAGAAATCGATGAAAATAACAGGGATCTGGTGGCTTTGCTTAAGACCGTGGAAGAAGCTGAAAAGGCGGAGGATGAGCAGGAAAACGGCGGCGGGGAAGGAGGCAGCGGCGGCGCATCCGATACAGGGAATTCAGCGAGCGATGCAATACATAACTCAGCAGCCGGGTTAATGAGATCTTCTTTAAACCATGAAAAGGGTGTGGAAGAATTATCGAACATGGTTGCGGATTCCGGGCGTCAGTTCCTTGATCAGGCGAACAACATTTGCCAGAATCTTCTTAAAACAAGTGCATCTATCAAGGAAGCTATTGGTGATAAGTCTTTCACAAACGGACAAATAGATGAGATGATGCAGAGCTTCCGGAGTGAGGTGAGAGTAAAGAGTGAGGAGGCTTATATTCTCGGAAGCTTTGGGACGCAGGTGGTGCGGGATATGCTCGACGCCAGAATACAGCATATCGCAGATAACCCGCTGCAAAGCATGCAGCAGACGAAAGACGGCATGATGCAGGCGGCTGTTAACGCTGCCCTTTCGGAGGCGAGACGGAGCAGTCTCGATAAAGCGTCCAAAGAACTTGAAGATGAAGTGGAAGAGCTGATCGATAAGCGCAATGGTATAGACAGGATTGTGCAGGATAACGAAGAAAACGAAGGGGAACAGGATAAGATACAGGCGGAACTGTTACAGTCAGGGGAACAGGGAAAAGGGTCAATATGATCCTCTGTGGCAGCCACCGGGATTGATCACAAAAATAAATAAAAAATGAACCAACCAAAGGCTTTATGGCTCTTAATAACAGGTGCACCAAAAAGTGAGGAGTAAGATACAGTGAATGATGAAATTTTGGTACAGCAGTTAAAACAAGGGAGTCATGAAGCCTTTGATCTGTTGTATGAAAAGTATAAGAATCTGGTGATCCGGACGGCTTATCTGATTACAGGCAATCAACCGGACAGTGAGGATGCAGCGCAGGAAACTTTTGTCAAAGTATATCTTCACATCACCGAGCTGAAAAACAACGCCGGATTTAAACCGTGGATGATGCAGATTCTTGTAAGGACGGCCTATCGGATGGGCAAAAAGAAAAGCAGGGAAGTGCCGGATGAGGAAATAGAGCATCTTTCGGAAAACAAAAGTATTTTATCTCCTTTGGGACATGTGATAAAAAGGGAAGAAGCTGAGATGATTTCCCGTGCAGTGGCGGCTTTGCCGGTGAAACAGCGTGCGGTGGTGGTGTTATATTATTATAACGAACTTTCTGTGGGCGAGATCGCGAAGATGTTAGGCTGCCGGGAGGGCACAGTAAAATCAAGACTGCATACGGCGAGAAAGTACCTGAAAGGGAAACTGGAAAGCACGGCAGATATTAGGGAGGATTTGGTATGAAGACCAGATATGAAGATAAGATAAAAATGGCCTTGGAGATGCAGACGGGCAATATTTCGGCTTCCGGGACATTAAAACAGAAAATCGATGAAAAGATTCGAGGGCAGGAAAAGATCGTGTCGATTCCCCTGCCTGAAAAACAGGAGGTTTCTATGAAAAAATCAGCGCAGAACAAAGGTCATTTTAGTGTAAAGAAGTTTGTGGTAGGTGTGGCAGCAGCATGTCTTTTGCTTTCGGGAGGTGTCTTCGCGGGAAAGACAGCGGGATATATTACCGCGGGAACGATGGGCACATTTTCCTATGATGAACTTGACAAGGCGGAGGCAAAACTGGGATTTTCTCCGGATGTAGTGGAAAATTTCAGCAACGGCTACAGCTTTGCGGAAATGGCGGTGGAGAAAACCAGCGCAACAGATAAAAACGGGAAGGAGATATATTCCTTTCCGGAACTGTATGTAGGGTATGTAAAAGGAGACTCGAAGGATATCAGCCTTTTTGCCGATCAGAAGCCGGAAAAGGGTGAGCAGGCAAAGACACCGGACCTGACGGATCAGTGCGGCGATATTGCGCTTCGCTATGATGTGTATACCTATAAATTTGTTCCCGTGGGGTATGAATTGACGGAAGAGGATAAGGCAAACCTGGAGAGAGATGATTATGAGATTTCCGAAGGTGCAGACAGCGTTACGTTCAGTCAGGTGACCAATGTCACATGGGAAAAGGACGGTACGTACTATGTTCTGTTGGGAATGGATACGGCGCTCTCCGGCGAAGAGATGATCGGGATGGCGAAAGAGATCATTAACGCAAACTGAATCATACAGGAATAAACTGACAGTTCCGATAAAAGCGGAGGCATAACCGATATTTGGTTGTGCCTCCGCAGTTCGTGGAGAGGAAATTATTGCTTTGCAGTCCGCTCGCGCGCGAAGAGTTCGCATGCGGACTCTTCCTGATATTCTGAAAAGAAAGAGGCGTAGAGATACTGATCATGACCGAAATTACTATCAAACTATGACAGATATCACCGAAAAAAGAAAAAAACGCGCGCAATATAAGAAATCGGGCGATACCTGAGACTTGAACGAAAAAAGCAGAAGAAATATACTGAATTATGTGAAAAGATATATGGAAAAATTTAGTGTATAAAGGGGAATTTTATATGGAACAGCTTCATGTACCGGCTACAAGAGATACAGAGAAAATGCATAAGATCATTGATGAACTGATGAAACAGGACAAAGAGTTTCAGATTATGATAACTGTCTCATCCTCTGAAAGGGGAGGCGCAGCAGGAGAGAAGGAGATTGAAGTAAAATGGAGCGGAGAAAGTGCGCTGCAGGCGGCATCGATTCCCGCGGGAGGGGCAGGCGGAATTGTTGCCACATTGGAGAGTGCGCCGTCTTATGATCTGGAGACCGACGTGACGGATATGATTCATGAGATAGGCGTTCCGGCGCATATCAAAGGCTATCAGTATCTGCGGGAAGCGATCATGATGTCGGTGCGGGATATGGAAATGCTGAATTCTATTACAAAACTGCTCTATCCGTCTATTGCAAATAAATATCAGACTACCCCCAGCCGCGTAGAGCGGGCCATTCGCCATGCGATTGAAGTGGCCTGGAGCAGAGGCCGGATGGAAACTTTGGATGCGCTGTTTGGCTATACGATCAATACCGGAAAAGGAAAACCGACAAATTCTGAATTTATTGCTTTGATTACGGATAAACTGCGTTTAAAATACAGAGAAAATTAGTATCGCAGAGCATACTTTTATAAAAACTTTTGTAGAAAAGTACTTCCTTTAGCCGAAACCTTGTTGTATAATACGGATATAAGATTGATTTTATCTGCCGGACGGCAGGTGAGGCAAACGGAGGTCTATAATGAAAAATATACTTTTTATTGCATCAGAGGGAGTGCCATTTATTAAGACGGGGGGACTGGCTGATGTAGTAGGGTCTTTGCCGAAGTGCATTGATAAAGAATACTATGATGTGCGGGTTATGATACCGAAATATTCCTGTATGTCAGATAAAATGAAAGAGAAACTGAGTTATAAAACTCACTTTTATATGGATTTCCACTGGAAAGATGAATATGTGGGAATTCTGGAATCGGAAGTAGACGGTGTGAAATATTATTTTATTGATAATGAAGGATATTTCACAGGGGTAAAACCCTACAGCGATAATGCGTTGTTTGAAATTGAAAAATATGCTTATTTCAGTAAAGCATGTCTTTCCGCGCTGCCTGTAATCGGCTTCAGACCGGATTTGATCCACTGCCATGACTGGCAGACCGGGTTAGTGCCTGTTTATCTGCATGAGCGTTTTCAGGGGAATGAATTCTTCCGCGGCATTAAGACCGCAATGACGATCCATAATCTGAAGTTCCAGGGCAGGTGGAATGTAAAAGATGTGCAGGATATTACAGGACTGCCGGACTATTACTTTACATCGGATAAGCTGGAAGCTTATAAAGACGCGAACCTGTTAAAGGGCGGTCTTGTATTTGCAGATGCTATTACAACGGTCAGTGACACTTACGCAGAGGAGATCAAGACTGAGTTTTATGGCGAGGGTCTGGATGGACTGATGCGTGCGAGGGGTGGGGATCTTCGCGGTATCGTAAACGGTATTGACTATGAAGATTTTAATCCGGAGACCGATAAATATCTGGAGCATCCGTATAATGCGGTAAACTACCGGAAAGAAAAAGTGAAAAACAAACGTGCTTTACAGAAAGAACTGGGACTGGAAGTAAACGATAAGATCATGATGATCGGTATCGTATCAAGGCTTACCGACCAGAAAGGGTTTGACCTGATCGCTTATGTGATGGATGAACTCTGTCAGGACGCAATTCAGATTGTAGTGCTCGGAACCGGTGAAGAGCGGTATGAAAATATGTTCCGTCATTTTGACTGGAAGTACAGTGATAAGGTATCAGCGAATATTTATTATTCTGATGCCCTTTCTCACAAGATATACGGCGCATGTGATGCATTTTTGATGCCGTCTCTGTTTGAGCCCTGCGGACTTTCCCAGCTTATGAGTTTACGTTACGGTACGCTGCCGATCGTCAGGGAGACAGGCGGTTTGAAGGATACGGTAGAGCCTTATAATGAGTACGAGAGCAGGGGAACAGGATTCAGCTTTGTCAATTACAATGCCCATGAGATGATGGCTACAGTACGTTATGCGGAGCGGATCTACTATGACAAGAAACGCGAGTGGAATAAAATGGTAGACCGTGCTATGGCGGCGGATTTCTCCTGGCAGGTTTCCGCTATGAAATATCAGGAGATGTATGACTGGCTGATCGGATATTAAAAATATGGCAAAAAAGAAAGACAATTTTGTGATGCAGGCGGGGATTCTGGCGGTGGCCGGAATTATCGTCCGCATCATCGGTCTTTTGTACAATAAGCCGATGGTCGCTATCATCGGAGATGAGGGAAACGGATACTATGACAGCGCGTATGCCGCATACAGTATTGTGCTGCTTATATCTTCCTACAGCATACCATCGGCGGTATCCAAGGTTATTGCGCAAAAGCTTGAATTAAAAGAATACCGGAATGCACACAGGATTTTCCGCTGTGCATTTATTTATGTGCTGGTAGTCGGTAGTATTGCCAGCTTATTTGTGTTTTTCGGAGCAGGACTTTTGGTGGAAATGGAAAGTGCCATTCTGCCGCTTCGGGTACTGGCACCGACTGTTTTTCTGAGCGGTATTTTAGGTGTATTCAGAGGCTATTTCCAGGCTCATAAAACGATGGCCCAGACCTCCATTTCCCAGATTCTGGAACAGCTTGCCAATGCGGGAGTCAGTATCGGGATGGCTTATGTGATGGTACAGGCGGTAACAGATAAGGATCTGTCCACACAGGCTTCCTACGGCGCAGCAGGCGGTACACTCGGCACCGGTGCAGGAGTGCTTGCAGGCCTCTTATTTATGCTCTGGATGTATGGTCTGAATCGGAAGATCATCATGAAAAGAGTGGCGCGCGATCCGCATCAGGAAGTGGATTCCTACGGAGAGATTTTTAAGACGATCCTGCTTGTGGTGACGCCGTTCATTTTGAGCACAGGGATTTACAATGTCAATAATTTTCTGGATAAAACGATCTATCAGAAGATCATGATGCTGGTGATGGATTTGAAAGAATCGGTCGTGGCCACAGATCTGAGTGCTATCGCAAAAGGTACAAAAATCTCCAATATTCCGATCGCGCTTGCGTCAGCAATGGCGACAGCCCTGATTCCCAGTATCGCCAGTGATGCCGAACAGGGAAATAAAAAAAGTATACGCAAAAAAGTGGCTAAATCCATGAAAGTGACAATGCTTATTTCTATTCCGGCGACGGTGGGGATAGCAGTGCTGGCAAAGCCTATTATGCGGGTGATTTTCAATCAGCCGGATACTCTTGATCTGTCATCAAAACTGCTTGCAGTCACTTCTTTCAGCATTATATTTTACGGGATATCCACATTGACGCAGGCTGTACTGCAATCCATCGGTAAAATGATCACACCGATCGTCCATGCAGCAGTGGCGCTGGTGCTTCATGCGGCGGCGATGGCGGCGATGCTTTTGTATATGGATAACGAATACAGGATGTACTATTATGTGGTGGCAACGGTATTATATTCGGTGATCGTCAGTATTCTAAACGGCCTTTCTTTAAAAAGATATCTGAAATATAAACAGGAAGTGGATAAGACATTCCTTCGCCCGGCGTTTGCTTCCATGATCATGGGCGCGGTGGCTTTCGGGGCGTATCATGGTATCTATTATTTGCTGCCGATGAATCTTGTGGCATTATGCATTGCAGTAGTCATAGCGGTATTTGTGTACTTTGTGCTTGTTATTGCGCTGCATGCGGTAACAGAGGACGAACTGCTGAGTATGCCGAAGGGGCATTTGATAGTGAAGGCGGGGAAAAAATTGAGGTTATTGAAATGAAAAATTGTTTCCTCTAATAAACCACATACCAATATCCATAAGAAATGTTTTTCCACCCCTCAAAGCGGTCAATATCCGTAAAATATATCAGATAGACATTGTTGTTACTTAATTGTTCGAAATCAATTCCCATATAAATTGTCACATTTCCCTTTTGAAAACTGGCAGGAGCCGGATGAATATCGCTATAAGTCACAGTTTCCAGATAGCTGTCCGCCGGTATTTCCAGAGAGAGCAGGACATTGGGATACTTCAAGGCGTCTTCTATTACAAGATTTCGTTTTTCTTCTTCGGCTATCCTGCAGGCAGTTCTGACTGCTTCATCCGTTCCATCCTGAAAATAGGCACTCACGAGTTCACGGTAGGATGTAAAATATTCTCGTGTAAAATTACCAAACTGATATAAAAAAGTCAGCAAAATACAAAAACTCAGAATATATGCAGCGACAGTCGCATACTTTTGAGACACTTTTTGCAAAAATGATCCTAACAGGCGGACAGAAGCGATTACTCCAACAGCGCCTGCTATCATCAAAGGAATGTATGCGCAGTTTATCTGAGTCATGCTGACAGTGATCATGATACCAAGCAATCCGGCTCCGGCCAACTGAATGATCAGTAAAACGGAGGGGTCATATGATTTTGAAAAGAGACTCTTTATAAATCGCCAAAATAGCATTGCAATGCCGATGACAATGAAACAGCGGCCCGGGTTGTAGAAAAAACCGTATGGCAAAATGATATCATAAGGACGTAAATTATCCTGGTACAGAAACAGGTGGCACATGTTTTTGAAATTAGCCCAACAGTCCGACAGGGAATGTGCCAGCTCTCCGGAACGAAAATAAGTCATTTGATAAACAGAAAAAATCCCTATTTTAAAGGAGGGAAGCATTCCCATATTGACAAACAGGAAACAGATTAAAGGAGCAGCGGCCAGAACAAGCAATATCAAAGAACTGATTGTCCATACAGAAATCTTAATGCGGTGATGTATCAGGCAATACAGAATCTGCAGTCCCAACATGATTGGTACGATTGGCCAAATTGTAGCATAACAATATAAAACTAATCCATAGCAGACGGCAGAGGCTGCCATCAATGGTTCAAAGTCCAGTCCATAGACAAAAAAGCACAGCCCGAGAATCAAAAAGCCCGGTGCGAGGTTAGATTCCAGACCCCAGCGCGACATCATGATGTGCCAGGGACAGATAGTAACCAGAAACATAGACCAATACGCTGTATTTCTGTCAAAAAGTTTTTTGGTCAGAAAATAAACGGCGATCAAAGTAGTCAGAGATAATAATACTTGAGGAAGGCGGATCACATAGGAATTAACATGTCCGTTGAACAGAGCAATCCAAGGGAGCATAAGATAAGAATTCAATGCGTTTTGGCCGCCTCCCCAGGCCTCAAAATATACCGGATAGCTATAACCGGCAGAATCTATTCCGCAGTGATAGAGCGAGAAAGCATTCCATGCACCATAAGCTTCATCCATTTGATAACCGGCCGGAACACTGCCGAAGAGATAAAGGCGTACAGCAGCGCCTGTCAGAAAAATCAGACAGGGTAAAATAAATTTATAGCTCGCTGTGAATGTTATATGCTTCCTGTTCATCATTTCGTCCTTTCTGTCTTGCGGAGTTTATACTTTAATATTTTTCTGCGTGTTGTCCAGCGATGCACATACTCAGGGTGTACGGACATGAAGAGATTTTTTATGAAAATATGTTGCCGCACCTGATTTCCCGGAGCAGCCGCGCTGACGATGAATTCCGCGAGCATAGCCAGTGTTATGATTCCGAAACCACGGACTTTTATACTTTTTCGGAAGAACAGCCATACGGTTGCGAGAACTAGAAGAATCAGACAGGGCAGCAGCGAGAGATAATTTCCGCCTGCCAGAAAAACGGCTGGCAGCAGAAGTACCGGCAGATGCCATTTATTTATACTGTCTGTATATTGGAGCAGAAGTCCCCCAAAAAACAGTGTTACAGCAAAATAGCCGGTGTAACACATGGAACCGTTATACCAGAAAAAAGTTGCCCCTGAGATGGAAACGTCTCAATACATAGCAGGCAGACAACCAGCATAGTCATCATAAAGGCGGCCAGAAATTTTTCTTTTTTTCAGTCATATCGCATATTCCTCTTGGATTGTTTCTTCTTAGGAATCAATGTTCATTTTGTTCTTATTTTCAGTGAAATATTGTATTTTCAGATTAGCATGGGCATTTGTGTTTGTCAATTATGTGTGCGGTTTTCTGTTTGCTTTTTTGGCGTTTCTTGTTATACTTATGTTGACGGAAGAACTATATTCCAATGGGAAGATTTACAGCAGCATCGTTCCTGCTTGTACCAATGCTTGCCATGAGCAGGTTGCAAGAGTATATAATGACTATGGGAAAGAAGTATTTTCAGCAGACGAACTGTCTTTTATATATGCAGATATTTCGGAAACGGATTTGCTGAATTATAACCCTTTTCTGGTTGATAATATTAAAAACTATTTTCTGGATAATACATATCAGGCTTGGTATCCGGGGACATCTGTTATTAAGAATCCGGGGAGTATTCAAACATATTATTATCAAAAAATACCCGGGCTACGTTTGCTGTTCTCGATGGGACTATGCTTTGGGTAGTCATATTTACTTTGGGTTATGCTTTTCCTGTGTGTATTGGATTTTGTATGGAGAAGTCAGAACATTCGTTAGAATAAGGTTATATGCATGTGATTTTACCTGTATTTGGGATAAATATCATCAATCAGCGGCATCATAAATATATCTGAATTGAGTGAACGGAGAATAGAACAATGCATGATAAAGGAAACAGAGACCGGGAAAAATTCTGGGAAACTTTTATTTCGCTCCGGGAGAATCCTATTGTTAAGGAGTTAAAAAAATATCCGAATCATAATATATCCAATCTGTTTGACCACAGTTCCAGAGTGGCGGTCTGCGCGTATGATCTGTCCCGCAGACTGCATATAAACGTAGATGGCATAAGCCTTGCAAAGGGCGCTATGCTGCATGACTTTTATTTCTACCAGGCGAGGGGAAATAAAGACATCGGAACAAAGGCACATTGGTTGGGGCATCCTGCTACAGCACTGAAAAATGCGGAACATGAGTTTCAGTTGACAGATTTGGAAAAGAACATTATTACAAGCCATATGTGGCCATTAAACTTTTTACACTTTCCAAGATCCAGAGAAGCGGTTTTGGTCTGTCTCGCAGATAAAATCTGTGCCTTCGGCGAACTTGTTTTAAAGAGAAATTATGTGAGAAATGCAGAAAGATATGAGAAGGAAAAAAAGAAAGTGCAGAGTTTTCAAAAACTCTAAAGCATTTCTTGCTTTTTTTTGGTATTTTTAGTATCATATAGGGATAGCAAACAGTAACAAATCATACTAAGGAGCGGATATGTCGGAATATATTAAAGTTGCAATAGATGCCATGGGCGGTGACAATGCACCGGAAGAGATCGTCAAAGGAGCCGTCGCTGCAATTAATGAAAACAAACGGGTAAAAATATATCTGGTAGGCAAAGAGGATGCCGTAAACGCGGAACTGGCAAAATATACTTATGCGAAAGAGCAGGTGGAAGTAGTACATGCATCTGAGGTCATTGAGATGGCAGAACCGCCGGTTATGGCAATCCGCAAAAAAAAGGATTCTTCTCTTGTAAAAGCGATGACAATGGTGAAAGAAGGAACCTGTGACGCTGTTCTGTCTGCGGGAAGTACCGGGGCGACCTTAGTCGGCGGGCAGCTTATTGTAGGAAGATTAAAAGGCATTGAGAGGCCGCCGCTTGCTCCCATGATCCCCACGGATAATGGCGCTTCGCTTTTGATCGACTGCGGCGCCAATGTGGATGCAAGACCCTCCATGCTGGTACAGTTTGCCAAGATGGGCTCTATCTATATGGAGAATGTCTGCGGCATTAAAAATCCGAAAGTAGGTATTGTCAATATCGGTGCGGAGGAGGAAAAAGGAAATGCATTGGTAAAAGAAACATTTCCACTGCTCAAAAACTGTCCTGATATCAACTTTGTCGGCAGCATTGAGGCGAGAGACATTCCGAGCGGAAAAGCAGATGTGATCGTCTGTGAGGCCTTTGTGGGAAATGTGGTGTTGAAAATGTATGAAGGCGTTGCCAATTCCCTGTTAAAGAAAGTGAAAAAAAGCCTGCTCGGGAGCCTCCGGACAAAGATCGGTGCACTTTTGATCAAACCGGCATTAAAAGAATTGTTAAAAGAGTTCGAACTGGAGGAGTACGGCGGAGCGCCTCTTTTAGGGCTTAAAGGCCTTGTGGTAAAAACCCACGGCAGTGCAAAAGCCGGGGAAGTGAAAAATTCCGTACTGCAGTGTGTGACTTTTAAGGAACAGAAGATCAACGAGCAGATTCAGGCAAAGCTCTGTGTGAAGGATGAGACAGAATTGGCATAGTGAAAAGTCCTTTTCTGTAGGATACGAGGGGTGAAGAATGGAATTTGAAAAAGTGTGTATAAGTATCGCCGAGGTTTTAAATGTGGATCCTGCAGAGATTAGGCCGGACACTACTTTTTTGGAAGATCTGGGAGCAGATTCTCTTGATATTTATCAGATCATCATGAAAATAGAAGAAGAGTTTGAAATCAGGATCAATGAAAAAGATGTGGAAAATATAAAGACAGTAGCGGAGGCCGTGAAACTGATTGAAGACAGACGGTAAAAAGCAACAACTGCACGCTTTGCGAGCAGTTTTATGCCGGCAACAACCGCACGCTTCGCGGAGGCTGCTTATTGTAACAGAAAGCCCTTATCAGAGGGCTTTCTGTATGGCTATGGCAGGAAGTATAAAGATAAGGAAAGAGGGCAGATGATGGGAGAAAATGCCGAAGTATATTCCATAGAGAAGCTGGAAGCGCAGATCGGGTATGTTTTCAAGAATAAAAATCTGGTCAGGCAGGCGTTGACGCACAGTTCTTATGCCAATGAAAGAAAGATCAATAAAATAAAAAATTATGAGCGGCTTGAGTTTTTGGGCGACGCGGTATTGGAACTGACATCCAGTGAGTTTTTATATGGAAAACATGAGGACATGCCGGAGGGAATGCTCAGCCGGACAAGAGCCTCCATGGTCTGTGAGCCGACTCTTGCCGCCCGCGCCAGAGATATAGAACTGGACAAGTACATTTATCTCGGTAAAGGGGAGGAGATGACCGGCGGACGGAAAAGAGACTCCATCATTTCCGATGTGATGGAGGCGGTGATTGGCGCCGTTTATCTGGACGGCGGTTTTGATGAGGCAAAAAAATTTATCTATCGTTTTGTTTTGGCAGATAAAGAGGATCAGGCTTATTTTTATGATGCAAAGTCTGTCTTGCAGGAGGAAGTGCAAAAAAACGGCGGCGATGTTCATTATGTACTGACCGGAGAATGCGGACCGGAGCATGACAAAATATTTTCTGTGGAAGTGTATCAGGGGGAAAAGCTTCTCGGCAAAGGCAGCGGCCACAGGAAAAAAGAGGCGGAGCAGCAGGCGGCCTGTGAGGCCCTTTTATTGTTACAAAAGAAGTAAAGCAGGAGATTTATCTATGTATTTAAAAAGCATTGAGGTACAGGGATTCAAGTCCTTTGCCAATAAGATAACATTCAAATTTCATAACGGCATTACCGGCATTGTAGGGCCTAACGGTTCCGGGAAAAGCAATGTGGCGGATGCCGTGCGCTGGGTGCTTGGTGAACAGAAAGTAAAGCAGCTTCGCGGTGCATCCATGCAGGATGTTATTTTTTCCGGAACAGAGATGAGAAAGCCGCTCGGGTATGCTTATGTGGCGATCACGCTGGACAATAAGGATCATCAGCTTGCGATTGATTTTGAGGAAGTGACTGTGGCAAGGAGACTTTACCGTTCCGGTGAAAGCGAGTATATGATCAACAACAGCCCATGCCGTTTGAAGGACGTGTATGAGCTTTTTTACGATACCGGTATCGGAAAAGAAGGCTACTCCATTATCGGGCAGGGACAGATCGATAAGATATTAAGCGGTAAGCCCGAGGAGAGGAGAGAACTTTTTGATGAAGCGGCGGGTATCGTAAAGTTTAAAAGACGGAAAGCCGCCTCGGTGAAAAAGCTGGAAAATGAACAGCAGAATCTCCTGCGTGTGAGTGATATTTTAGCGGAACTGGAAAAACAGGCAGGGCCGCTTGAAAAACAGGCCGAAAAAGCCAGAGTTTATCTGAAAAAACGCGAGGAACTGAAAACACTGGATGTGAATATGTTCCTGTTAGACAACAGGCAGATCAATGAACAGCTTGTGAAAGTGGAGGAAAATTACAAAACAGCGAGCCGTGATCTTGCGCAGACAACGGAAAAGTATGAGCATATAAAGGTTGAGTATGAAGAGATTGAACAGGAAGTGGAGCATCTCAGTGAAGAAATTGAAAAAGCCCATGCAGAATTGACCGATACTTCTGCAATCCGCGGCAAACTGGAGGGTGAGATCGGTATTTTAAAAGAACAGATCCATTCCGTGGAGGGAAATAAGGAGCATTTGTTAAACAGGCTTGCAGCAGTGCAGGCAGATATCGCAGAAAAGTCTTCCGATAAGTCCGGCATTATGACGCAGAAAGCTTCCATTGACGGACAGGTGGCAAAGATAGAGAAAGCGAGAGATGAGGCAAGAGAGCGTCTGGAAGAAGTGCAGACCGGTATGGAACGGCTCAACACCGGGATAGAGAACGCGAAAAACGTTATTATGCAGGCGTTAAATGACAGAGCTACGACCAAATCCCGGATGGAACGTTTTGACACGATGTTAGAGCAGGCACAGATTCGAAAAGCCGAGCTGACCAGCAGATTAGTGCGCGTAAAATCCGATGAAGCGGAAGCTGATAAACTTGTGGCGGATCTGGAAGAAGAGTTTGATAAAACGAACCGGAAAGTAACAGAGTTAAATGAAAAGCAGGCAGCGGCAGAAAACAGACTTGCGGAGATTAAGAGGACCCTCACAGAAGATAACAGGCTGCTTGAGGAGACAAAAGAGAAGTACCATCGCGAGAAATCAAAACTGGATGCGTTAAATAACCTGACAGAGCGTTATGAAGGCTATGGAAACTCTGTCAAAATGGTGATGGAACAGAAAAAATCCGAAAAAGGAATTGTGGGCGTCGTTGCGGATATCATTAAAGTAGAGCAAAAATATGAGACTGCGATTGAGACGGCTCTCGGCGGCAATATCCAAAATATTGTAACAGAAGAAGAAGAGACGGCAAAGCGCATGATCGCGTTTTTAAAGCAGCATAAATACGGCAGGGCAACCTTTTTGCCGCTGACAAGCATTAAACATCCTCAGGAATTTAAAACGCCGGAAGTGCTTAAAGAAGTCGGCGTGATCGGCATGGCCGATGAACTGGTGCAGATTGATAAAAAGTATCAGAATGTGGCGAAAGCGATGTTGGGGCGTATCGTGATTGTTGACAATGTGAATCACGCACTGGCGATCGCAAAAAAATATTCTTATGGCATTCGTATGGTGACATTAGAAGGGGAACTTCTGGTGCCGGGCGGCGCTATTTCCGGCGGGGCATTTAAGAATAACAGCAATCTGCTCGGAAGGCGGCGGGAACTTGATCTATTGGAAAAGAAAGTAAAAGAGTTGTCTGAGAAGACGCAGGAGCTGGAACAGAAAATCCAGAATATCAGGGAGGAACGGAATAAGCTTCGCGTGCAGTCGGAAACGCTGCGTCTGACGCTGCAGAATGCGTTTATTGAGCAGAATACGATTCGTCTGAATCTGGAAGCGGCTAAAGAGAAAAAGGAAGAGACGGCTCATGGTTTTGGCGATTTAAAGACAGAAGAGACAGAAATTGAGAAAAAATTCAAAGAGATCGCTGCGGGAAAAGAGGAAATCAGGGAAGAACTGGAGCGTTCTGAGAAGTTGGAGCGGGAAGAGAACGAAAAGATCAGGGAATATCAGAAGAAACTGGAAGAACTGCGTACTTTGGAGAGCGATTATGCGGCAAAAGCTTCCGGGTGGGATGTGGAAGTCGAGAAGATGCTTCAGAAACAGGAATTCGGTCAGCAGAATGTAGACAGAATTGATGCGGAACTTAAGCGCCATGAAATGGAAAAACAGGAAATTGAGGAGAACATGGCAGCAGGTGTTGAAGAAGTACAGCGCAAGAAGCATAATATTGAGGAGATTCTGTTGACGATAGAAGCTTCCCATAAGGCCCAGAGCGATGCGGAGAAACGGCTTCAGGAAAGCACAGAGCGGAAAGAAAAACTATCCGAAAAACAGAAAACATTTTTTAACAGAAGAGAAGAGCTTTCCGGGCAGATGACAGGACTGGATAAAGAGGTATACCGTCTGAATGCTCAAAAGGAGAAGTTGGAAGAATCAATTGAGTTTCAGATCAACTACATGTGGAACGAGTATGAGATCACGCTCCGCGACGCGGCTTCCCTGCGGAAAGAAGAACTGACCGATTTGGCGGAAATGAAGCGGGATATTGCTTCCCTGAAAGATCAGATTAAAAAATTGGGCGATGTCAATGTCAATGCCATCGAGGATTATAAAAATGTCATGGAGCGGTATACTTTCTTAAAGGGGCAGCATGATGACCTGATCGAGGCGGAAAAGACACTGGAAAATATCATTACAGAGCTTGATGCGGCGATGCGTAAGCAGTTTGAGGAGAAATTCAGAGAGATTGGCAAAGAATTTGACAAAGTCTTTAAAGAACTTTTCGGCGGAGGAAAAGGGACCTTAGAGCTGATGGAGGATGAAGATATTCTGGAGGCGGGTATTCGGATTATTGCTCAGCCGCCGGGAAAGAAACTGCAGAATATGATGCAGCTTTCCGGCGGGGAAAAAGCGCTGACAGCGATTGCCCTTCTTTTTGCAATACAGAATCTGAAACCTTCACCGTTCTGTCTGCTGGATGAGATTGAGGCGGCATTAGATGAGAATAATGTGACAAGATTTGCGAAATACCTACATAAGCTGACAAAGAATACGCAGTTTATTGTAATCACTCACAGACGCGGAACGATGGAGAAAGCGGACAGGCTGTATGGTATTACGATGCAGGAGAAGGGAGTGTCGGCCCTTGTCAGTGTGGATCTGATCGATAAGGAGCTGGATGATTAAAGACCGGCCGTTACGGAATACGAAGAGTGGAGAAGGTTTTATATCAGGAGGAAAAGAGGATTATGTTGGAATTTAAGTATGATACGCAGTTGTTGATCGAAGGGAATGATTTAGATGAGGATGTGATAACAGAGTATTTTAACGAGCATTTTAAAGGTGATTGCCTTCTGGCAGTGGGAGATGAAGAGTTGATCAAGATTCATTTCCACACGAATGAGCCGTGGAAAGTGCTCGAGTATTGTGCAGGGCTTGGGGAGATTCATGACATTGTGATTGAAGATATGGACAGGCAGGCGCGGGGATTGAAGGGTTAAGAAAAAGTCACAGAAATTGTTTCGACAGATCAGGGGGAGCTCAATATGAAAGATATTCTCAAGGTGTTGGTGAGTAAGAAGTGATAATAATGAAATGGCAGAGATATTCAGGAAGGAGAGAGTGCTGTGGGAGAAGAGAAAAAAGGCTTTTTCGGCCGGCTGAAAGAGGGGCTTACCAAGACAAGAAATAATATTGCTTATGGAATTGACGGTGTTTTTAACGGTTTCTCCAATATTGATGAGGATTTTTACGAAGAGCTGGAAGAAATTTTGATCATGGGTGATGTTGGAGTCCATGCGACGGAAGCGATTCTGGAAAAGCTCCGGGTGCAGGTGCGGGAAAACCATATCAAAGAGCCCGGGGATTGTAAGCAGTTTTTAATTCAGAATATCAGGGAGCAGATGGATGCGCCGGACACAGCCTACGATTTTGAAAAAGAGCAGTCGGTGCTGTTTATTATCGGTGTCAATGGTGTAGGGAAAACGACATCTGTGGGAAAACTTGCGGCCGGTTTGAAAGCACAGGGGAAAAAAGTGATCATTGGCGCCTGCGATACATTCCGGGCTGCGGCGGGAGAACAGCTTTCGGAATGGGCGAACCGTGCCGGAGTGCAGTTAGTAGGAGGAAAAGAGGGAGCGGATCCGGCTTCTGTTTTATTTGATGCAGTGTCTGCGGCGAAGGCGAGACAGGCGGATGTACTGATCTGCGATACGGCAGGGAGGCTTCACAATAAGAAGAATCTGATGGAAGAGTTAAAGAAAATGAACCGTATCATTGAGCGGGAATTTCCGGATGCTCACAGGGAGAATCTGATCGTATTGGATGCCACGACAGGGCAGAACGCCTTGCAGCAGGCCAGAGAGTTTGGCTCGGTGGCGGATCTGACCGGAATTATTCTGACAAAGATGGACGGCACGGCAAAGGGCGGCATCGCGATAGCGATTCAGTCGGAATTACAGGTTCCGGTGAAATATATCGGCGTTGGTGAGAAACTGGAAGATCTGCAGAAGTTTGATGCTGAGGCGTTTGTGAGCGCTCTGTTTGATGAGAGAACGGAAGCGGATATCGAATAAAACACTGTGGAACTGGAATGGGAGGACAAGATGCTGACACTTGAAAAGTTTGAAGAAGCCTGCGAGGTAGTCAAAAAAGTTACGTTGGAGACAAAGCTTGTATACAGCGATTTTTTGAGTAAGCAGAGTGGGAACAGGGTCTATTTAAAACCGGAAAATATGCAGTTTACCGGAGCATATAAGGTGCGCGGTGCGTACTATAAAATGAGCACGCTGTCGGAAGAGGAGAGACAAAAGGGGCTGATCACGGCTTCTGCGGGTAACCATGCCCAGGGCGTTGCCTATGCAGCGCAGTGTTACGGTGTGAAAGCGATTATTGTCATGCCTACGACAACACCTCTTATCAAGGTAAACCGCACAAAGGGTTATGGAGCGGAAGTGATTCTGCACGGTGATGTATACGATGAGGCATGCGCTCATGCGCTGAAACTGGCGGAGGAAGAGGGCTATACTTTTGTGCATCCTTTTGATGATCTGGCTGTGGCAACCGGACAGGGGACGATTGCGATGGAAATCGTAAAGGAACTGCCGCTTGTGGATATGATTTTAGTGCCCATCGGCGGCGGCGGGCTGGCAACGGGCGTATCCACTTTGGCAAAGCTTCTCAATCCGAAAATACAGGTGATCGGCGTGGAGCCTGCGGGCGCGGCATGTATGCAGGAATCTTTAACGAAAAATGAAGTGACTACACTGGAGTCTGTTTCCACGATCGCGGACGGTACGGCAGTAAAGACGCCGGGGGAGAAAATATTCCCTTATATTAAACAGAATCTGGACGGCATAATCACAGTGGAAGATGAAGAGCTGGTTGTTTCTTTTCTGGATATGGTGGAAAACCATAAGATGGTCATCGAAAATTCCGGCCTTTTGACAGTGGCGGCGGTTAAGCATCTGGACTGCAAGGATAAGAGAATCGTTTCCATTTTGAGCGGAGGCAATATGGATGTGATCACAATGTCCTCCGTAGTACAACAGGGTTTGATCTTCCGTGACAGAATTTTTACGGTGTCGGTGCTTCTGCCGGATAAGCCGGGCGAACTTTGCAGAGTGGCTGGTATTATTGCAGAGGAAAACGGCAATGTTATCAAGTTGGAACACAACCAGTTTGTCACAACGAATCGAAATGCCGCAGTGGAACTTAAGATCACAATGGAAGCTTTTGGCACAGAACATAAGAATAAAATTATCGATGCGTTGAAACATAAAGGATATCAGCCGAAATTGACAACAACAAATATTTAGAAACAGGGTAATCATAACAGCTAATTGAGGAAGGGAAACAGATACATGGTAAAAGCGGTAGAGGAAAAACTGAAACAGCAAAAGATTTTCAGAATAATCTGGGATTATATGATCATTACGGTTTTTTCTCTGACTTATGCGGTGGGCATCAGTCTCTTTCTTGATCCCAATAATCTGGCTCCGGGCGGTGTCAGCGGTATTTCGATCATGCTTAGCCGTATCACGCCGCTGCCCACCGGTACCTGGATCATATTGCTCAATATACCGATTTTGGCGCTGGGGCTTTGGAAATTCGGTCTGAAATTTTTGATCTCCACTATTTACTGCACAATGATCAGCTCTGTTTTTATGAATATATTATCAGGATTTGGAGCGTTGACGTCAGATAAACTTCTCGCAGCATTGGCAGGTGGTACGATTATGGCGGTCTCTCTTGGCATGATCTTTAAAGCGGGGGCTACTACCGGCGGTGTGGATATTATTATCAAAGTACTGCGGTTAAAATATAAGCATTTAAAAACGGGCAATCTTTATTTGCTGATGGATGCGGCTGTTGTGACATTATCCGGTATTATGTTTAACAATCTGGAGATTGCTCTCTATGCGGCAGTTACAATTTTCGTAAACTCTGTGGTGCTGGATACCGTGCTTTACGGAAGGGATGGCGCAAAGATGATCTATATTATCAGCGACTATCCGAAGCAGATTACGGATAGACTGCTCGCAGATCTGGACATTGGGGTGACCAGTCTGCATGGCGAGGGCGCTTACAGCGGGAAAGAAAAGGAAGTGCTGATGTGCGTTATGCGAAAGCCGCTTGCTCCTAAGGCGCAGCAGATCGTCAGGGAAGAGGATGCGGAAGCGTTTATGATTGTTTCAGATGCCACAGAGATCTTTGGAGAGGGTTATAAGAGCTATTTTGGTGAGAGATTGTGATAGTACACTTTTGGTAAAAATACCTTGCTTTACAAAGCGGAATAAATCATGTAAAATGTGAATAGTTATAAACAGGCCTTGTGCTGTCTGGCCTGAACTTTTAAAAAGTTATTATCTGATAGTAATGATTTTAGAATAAAAAGAAAGTGGTGCTATGGAATATAAAAGAATTGATGAAAACACGATACGTTGTATCGTAACGGAAGAAGATATGGAGAACTTTGGCCTGAATCTGGATGAGTTTTTGAGCCATTCCGGCAGGTCAGATGAGTTTTTACAGTACATAGTCTCGGAGGCAAGAGACGAATTGGGATATCAGAATGATAAAGGCATCGTATCCATGCGTTTGGAAGTACTGGGCGACGGGCGTATCAGTCTTACCTTTGGCAGCGGTGATGAAAAACAGATACGAGAGCAGGTTTTAAAATATCTGAAAGAACTGACGGAAAGCCGTATTTTGCAGGAAGTCGGAAAGATATTTGGAGAAAAACAGAAGGAGGCGCTTCCGGTACAGGAAAACCAAAATCCGGCAGGAAAGACATCGGAAGAGACGAAGGAACTGAAAGAGCCTTACCGTATGTACTGTTTTGCATCTTTCAGAGATGTTATGGACTATTGTCATGCGATCGGTTTAAAACAGCCGATTAAAAGCCATCTTTATAAAGAGAAGGAAGACTATTATCTGATCGTGGACAGATACCGTATCTCGGAGTATCATTTCAACCTGCTTACGGCGGTTGCATTTGACTACGGAAAGGTTTTGGTGGAATCGGACTATTTATATGATCATCTGCGTGAGCATGGTGAGCTTTTGATCGGAGAGCGGGCGATCGGAACACTGAGGAAAATCTGACGGATAAAAAGAAGAGAAATAAAGGAGAAGGCGAAACAGCGGTACCGGCTTTTCGCCTTTTTTGCACAGGAGCACATGCTGTGATGCAGAAGAAAATACAGGAAACACATATTTGAAGGATATGGAAAAGAGCAGGGTTACTGGTATGAAAAATCAAGAAGAGAAACTGCAGTGCATACAGATAACAAAAATGATTCCGGCGTTTATTGACAGGGAACTGTCTTACAGGGAATTGGAACAGTTTATGGAACATGTAAAAGAATGTGAAAGCTGCAGGGAGGAACTTTCCATACAATTTCTCGTAGAAGTGGGATTAAACAGTCTGGAGGCAGGAAATACTTTTGATTTACAGGAAGAGCTGATCACGGCAATGGAAGAGGCGGAAAGAAAAGTACAGATTTACCGTTTTTTGAAAAAGAGTATTTTTGTTCTGGGCTGTATCGGAATAGCGGGTGCATTCCTTGCTGTTGTTTTGCTGCTCTTATATTTTCTGGTTTGAACAGAAAATACTATAAAATATAAATCGAAAAATACGCGATGAAAGAGGAATAAAATGGCAAAGAAACTGGTTTTAATAGATGGACACAGTATTTTGAACAGGGCCTTTTACGGACTGCCCGATCTGACCAATGCACAGGGACAGCATACAGGCGGTGTATACGGTTTTTTGACGATCATGTTTAAGATATTGTCGGAGGAAAATGCAGATTATCTGGCGGTTGCTTTCGATGTCCATGCTCCAACATTTCGTCATGAGATATATGCCGATTATAAAGGGACAAGAAAGCCCATGCCGGAAGAACTGCGGGAGCAGGTGCCGCTTATCAAGCAGGTGCTTCGGGCAATGGGAATTTTGACGATAGAAAAGCCCGGACTGGAGGCAGACGATATCCTCGGGACACTGGCAAAGCGCGCAGAACGGGATGGTATGGAAGTTTCACTGATTTCCGGAGACAGGGATTTTTTACAGATTGCCAGTGGGCATATTAAGATACGGATTCCCAAGACGAAGGGGGGCCGCACGGAAGTTGAGGACTATTATGCAAAGGATGTGGAGGCCGCTTATCAGGTGACGCCGTTACAGTTTATTGAATTGAAGGCGTTGATGGGAGATACAGCGGACAATATTCCAGGAGTGCCGAAAGTGGGGGAGAAGACGGCAAAAGACCTGATGGTCACATACGGCTCTCTGGAAAATATTTATGAACATCTGGAAGAAATATCCAAAAAGAGCATCAGAGAATCTCTTGCGGCAAACCGTGAGCTGGCAGATTTAAGTTTAAAACTTGCCACGATCAATACAGACGGTGAGTTCCCGTTTGCTTATGAGGATGCGGCAATCGGAGATTTTTATACCGATGAAGCTTACGAGCTGTTTCAGAAGCTGGCATTCAAAAATTTGTTGGACAGGTTTGACAAGGATAAAGGAAAACAGGAAATCGTCTGGCAGGAATTAAAGAAAGAAAAAGAACTGGAGAAGTTTTTGAAAAAAGCGGAGGATAAGAAACAGGTATCCTTGCTCTTTTATAATACAGAAAAGAAGGGACTTCAGGAAAATGAGCAGTTAAGCTTTTTTTCCAAAGAAGAGCCGACAGAGAGATTGTTGTGCGCGGCGTTTTCCGTGCCGGATGAGGATGCGGCGTTTGTTGATTGTGAGAATATTCCCTCAGCCTTTTTGTGGGAAAAAGTGGAAGCGCTTTGTAAAAAAGGGGTTAGTCTTACCGGTTTTCAGATCAAAGACTATTATGCTTATCTGGGAGAGGAGACAGGGACGGGGCAGCTTTTTGATGTGCTGATCGCGGCATATCTGTTGAATCCCCTGAAAAGCGATTATCAGATAGAGGATGTGGCAGGGGAGTATCTGGGGAAAAGTTTTGCCTCCTATGGACAGCTTTTCGGAAAAAAGAAACCGTCTGAGGCGCTTGACGAACAGAGAGAAGATTTTGTGCGGTATCTGTGCGGTATTGTTACCGTTTTATCGGAAAGCAGACCTATATTGGAGAAAAAACTGAAAGAGACGAAACAGTTTTATCTGTTTGAGGAAGTGGAAATGCCCTTGTCCAGAGTGTTATACCATATGGAGACAGAAGGCGTTTTAGTGAAACCTCAGGAATTGAAAGAGTACGGTGATGCCTTAAGCGGCAGGATCAAAGAGCTGGAAGAATCTATCTGGCAGAAGGCAGATACGCAGTTTAATATCAATTCCCCGAAGCAGCTTGGCGAAGTATTGTTCGAGACAATGAAACTGCCCGGCGGAAAAAAGACAAAGACCGGTTATTCCACGGCGGCGGATGTGCTGGAGAAACTGGCTCCCGAGCATCCGATCGTCAGTGAGATTCTGGAATACCGGACGCTTGCAAAATTAAAGTCCACTTATGCGGACGGACTGGCGGCCTTTATCGGGGAAGATAAGAGAATTCATACTACGTTTAATCAGACGATCACGGCCACCGGACGGCTCAGTTCCACGGAACCGAATTTGCAGAATATTCCGATGCGAATGGAATTGGGGCGGCGGATCCGAAAGGTTTTTGTGCCCAAAGAGGGCTTTGTGCTGATGGATGCGGACTATTCTCAGATTGAGCTGCGTGTGTTGGCTTCCATGTCGGGGGATGAGCAGTTGATAGACGCTTACAGGCAGGAGGCGGATATCCACAGAATTACGGCGTCGAAAGTATTCCATGTAAAACAGGAGGATGTAACGCCTTTGCAGAGACGGAATGCAAAAGCCGTAAATTTTGGTATTGTGTATGGCATCAGTTCCTTCGGGTTAAGCCAGGATCTGAGCATTTCCAAAAAAGAAGCGGCGGAGTATATTGAGAAATATTTTGAGACTTATCCGGGGATTAAGACGTTTTTGGATACCTGTGTAAAAGATGCGAAAGAAAGCGGATATTCTGTGACAATGTTTGGCAGGAGGCGTCCCATACCGGAACTTTCGTCGGGAAATTTCATGCAGCGTTCCTTCGGGGAGCGGGTGGCGATGAACGCACCGATTCAGGGAACGGCGGCGGATATCATTAAGATTGCGATGGTGCGGGTAGACGAAAGGCTGAGAAAAGAGGGATTTCGTTCGAGGCTGATTTTGCAGGTGCATGATGAGCTGTTAATAGAGACTGCAGCGGAGGAGATCGAACAGGTACGGGAGATATTGAGTACAGAGATGCGGCAGGCGGCAAAACTGGCGGTGGAACTGGAGATTGATTTAAGCACCGGGGATAACTGGTATGATGCGCATTGATGGAATAAAGGGTTAAAGTTAAAAATAAGGGAAGTCTTGAAAGGAAATCTGTTTATGTGTCAAAACCCAAAGTGTGACATCAGTTCTGCTGCTCTCCATATTCTTGCTATGGGATTTATGCTGTGCGATCATATGTGGGCAATGCTTTTCCCGGCCGAGGAGTGGCTTACCTGTATTGGACGGATCGCATTTCCGATTTTTGCTTTTATGATTGCAGAAGGGTATTTACGCACCCGCAATCTGCGGCGTTATTTGCTTCGGATGTTAGTGGGAGCGCTTTTGGCGGAGATTCCCTTTGATTTGATGTACAGCAGCAGTATATTTTATCCCTATCATCAGAACGTGCTCTGGATTTTTCTTTTGAGCCTGCTGTTGATCATGCTGATTGAAAAGAGCAGGGCGCGCTTTGGTCCTATATTGGCAGCACTCTCCACAACGGGACTTGTCATACTGGGATTTTTTCTGGGATATGCAATTATGGCAGATTATTACGGTGTTGGAGTCCTGACGGTTCTGACATTCTACTTTTTCAGGAAACAAAACTGGAAAAGTCGATTGTGTCAGTTTGTCTGTCTGTATATCCTGAATGTGGAACTGTTGGGCGGCTACTATGATGTGGTTTCGGTATTTGGCCATGAGATAGAGATCATTCGACAGGGATTTGCACTTCTGGCATTGATTCCGATATGGCTTTACCGTGGAAGGCAGGGGATTCACAGCAAAGGATTTCAATATTTCTGTTACGCATTCTATCCTGTCCATATGCTGTTGCTTTTCGGAGTGAGAGAGTGGATGATCAGATGATTAAACGCAAATTTAATTTTTGTTTTTGCGCACGAAACCGACAATCTAATTTAAAAGAAGAAGGAATGGTATGATGAGAAGAAAAGACAGAGAAATAACTAGTGTTATTGAAATGGTTGAAGTGATGAAAAAGTGTGATGTATGCAGAGTGGCATTAAATAACAATGGTTATCCATATATCATTCCGCTGAATTTCGGCATAAAAACGGAGGGGGAACAGATCACCCTTTATTTTCATGGAGCAGACGAGGGAAAGAAATATGAGTTGATCAGACAGGACAACAGGGCTTCTTTTGAGATGGACTGTTCGCATAAACTGATTGCGGACAGGGATGGGTGTCGCTGCACAATGGGGTATGAGAGCATTGTAGGCAGAGGCAGGATAGAGATTGTATCGGAGGAGGAAAAGCGGGATGCATTATGTGCGCTGATGA
The DNA here is from genome assembly GCA_014804795.1 of Lachnospiraceae bacterium. Taxonomy (GTDB): domain Bacteria; phylum Bacillota; class Clostridia; order Lachnospirales; family Lachnospiraceae; genus 1XD8-76. The sequence continues at coordinate 44,786 of JAAUZC010000007.1, forward strand.
AGCAGTATCACGAGGACGATTTTCCGTTTCGTGAGGAAGTGGTGAGTCGGACAACGGTGATGAAGCTTACGGTGGAGGAGATAAGCGGGAAACGAAATCTGAAATAGAGCCGTTTATTTTCAAACAGCGATACAGGCACAGGTGAAGCATTTTCGAAGAGGAATGTTTCGGCAAATAAAAAGGATTGAAAAATGAAAAAAGCAAAGATGAAAACAATCGGCATTACCGGCGGAGTCGGCAGCGGAAAATCAGAACTCTTATCATATATCAGGAATCATTATCCCTGCGAGATCGTTCTGGCGGATGATCTTGCAAAAGAACTGCAGGAGCCGGGAAAAGCATGCTATGCACCTTTGGTGGAACTGCTCGGGAAAGATATTGTGGGGGAGGACGGGCGGATTTTGAAAGCGGCAATGGCGGACAGAATATTTGGGGACAGTGAGCTTCTTGTGAAGGTAAACGCTCTGATACATCCGGCAGTTGCGGAGGAAATTCTGCACCGCAGAGATATTGCGAAAAAAAATGAAAAAATCTTGCTGTTTTTTATAGAAGCGGCATTGCTAATTGAGAACGGATTCGATAAAATATGTGATGAAATGTGGTATATTTATGTAAGTGAAAGCGTGCGGCGGGAGCGCCTGAAACGCTCGAGAGGTTACAGCGAGGAAAAGATAACTGCTGTTATGGATAGTCAGCTTTCAGAAAATGAGTTTCGGAAAAGCTGCCAGATAGTGGTTGACAACAGAGGAGCTCTTTCGGAGAGCATCAGGCAGATTGATCAGATATTGGAGGCTTATCGGTGGCAAAAGTAAAGAAGATATCAGGAAAAACAGTTTTTGGTCTGGATATAGGCACCAGAAGTATCGTGGGAACAGTGGGGTATAAAAAAGGGAATGAGTTCTATTGTCTTGCGCAGCGGATCAAGGAGCATGAGACGAGATCTATGTTGGACGGACAGATCCATGATATCGGACTGGTGGGGGAAACCATTACCGAAGTCAAGGAAGAACTGGAAAAGGCTGTTGGCATGGAGCTGACCGAAGTCTGTATTGCGGCTGCGGGCCGTGTGCTGCGGACTGTTACGGTACATAGCGTGCTGGAGTTTAATGAGAGCAGGGAAGTTACCGTAGAAGATATCTATAATCTGCGTTCCATGGCAATTGAGAAAGCCTATGAGGAATTTACATCGGAAGAGGACGCTGCTATGTCCTTTTATTGCGTGGGAAATTCTGTGATTCGTTATTACATGAATAAGTATCCGATCGGCAATCCCGAGGGGCATAAAGCGTCCAGCATCAGTGCAGATCTGATCGCCACGTTTTTGCCGGAGGATGTGATCGACGGACTGTATAAAGCGGTCGAGATTGCGGGGCTTCGGGTGTCAAGCCTGACCCTTGAGCCGATTGCTGCGATTCAGGTCGCGATCCCCAAAAATTACCGGATGTTAAATCTGGCGCTGGTGGATGTGGGAGCGGGGACTTCCGATATCTGCATTACAGAGGATGGCAGTATTATTGCTTATGGTATGATTCCGCTTGCCGGTGATTCGTTGACAGAAATTATTGCGAAAGAGTGTCTTGTGGATTTTGCCGGGGCGGAAGCAATCAAGAGACAGCTTGGCGAGGGCGAGGAAGTAACTTATGAGGACATTATCGGTCTGCCCCAGACGATGAAGAGCGCAGATCTTTTGAAGGTATTGGAACCTGCGATTACAAGGCTGGCGGAAGAAGCAGCGGAAAAGATACTGGAGTTAAACGGGGACAAGCCTGTCAGCGCAGTTTTTGTGGTGGGCGGCGGCGGAAAAATTCCGGGCTATACAGACATATTGGCGGAAAAAATCGGGATACAGCGTCAGCGTTCCGTGCTTCGCGGCGAGGAAGTGATGGGAAATATCATCTTTTCGGAGGATGTGAAAAAGGATTCCACGCTTGTGACGCCTCTTGGCATCTGTCTGAATTATTATGAACAGAATAACAATTTTATTGTCGTAACATTCAATGAAAAACGAATCAAATTATATGATAATGATAAGCTTTCCGTGGTGGATGCGGCTATGCAGGCGGATTTTTCCAATGAACTGCTGTTTCCGCGCAGAGGAGAGGAACTCCGCTTTAGCGTCAATAAGAAAGCGAGGAGCGTGAAAGGACAGCTCGGGGAAGCGGCGGTCATCAAAATCGGCGGTCGGGAAGCCAATATTTATGCGCCGATCCACGAAAATGATGTGATAAAAGTGAAGGAATCTACGCAGGGCGCACCCGGCAGTATGACAATAGGTTCCCTGCCGGAATTTCGTGATATTATTTCCGTGCAGGTGCAGGAGAAGCGGATCGATGTGACAAAATATGCCCGCGTAAATGGCGTTTATCAGCTTCCTTCCTACAGGATTCAGCAGGGAGATGATATTGAAGTGTTGGATTACTGTACGGTGGCGCAGCTCCTTGAGTTTATGGATATTCTGCTGCCGGAGGATAAGGTTATTCTGGTAAATCACAAGCTGGCGGACAGAGAGACAAAGGTTTATGAGAATTATCTGGTGAGTTTTACGGACAGGTCTGAGTTAGAGGCATCAGAGGCAGAGAAGCTCCGGATGAGAGAGGAAGAAAAACGGCGGAGTATTTATGAGGATGCCGGTGTGACGGATATACCGGATGAGGAGGAACTGGAGGAAGAGCCGGTAGAGAAAGTACCTGAAAAAGAGGTGATTTCGATACCGATGACTGTTATGGTCAATGGAGGGCCGGTTGTGCTAACCGGCAAAGAGGAATATGTTTTTGTGGATGTATTTAATTTTATTGATTTTGACTTGTCCACGGCCAAGGGCACGCTTGTTACAAATATAAACGGTGCGGCGGCGCAGCATCTGCAGCCTTTAAAAGACGGAGATATGTTGGAAATTTATTGGAAGTAAAACGCAGAGCCGAAAAACAGTATGCGGAACTGAAATAGGAGAACAAATGAGAATGTGTAGTATTGCCAGCGGAAGCAGCGGCAACTGTATTTATGCGGGAACGGATACCACCCATCTGTTGATCGATACGGGTATCAGTGGGAAAAGGACGGAAAACGGGCTGAAAGAGCTGGAGCTTTCGATGCGGGATATTGACGGAATATTTATTACGCATGAGCATGCGGACCATATTCAGGGGCTGGGAGTGCTTTCCAGAAAGTATCATATTCCGATTTATTGTACTGAAGGGACGAAGAGAGGAATTTTAGCGGATGGCCGTATCGGTGATGTGGAAGAAACGCTGTTTCAGACAGTAAAACCTGATCAGAAATGCATCGTGAAAGATATGGTCATTACGCCGGTCCGGATCAGCCATGACGCGGCGGATCCGGTGGGATATAAGATCAGTCACGGAAAACAAAAAGGGGCTGTAGTGACAGATCTTGGTGTCTACAATGACTATATTGTAGAACATCTAAAGGAGATGGACATACTTTTTCTGGAAGCAAACCATGATGTGAATATGCTTCAGGTAGGCCCCTATCCTTATCCGTTAAAGCAGCGTATCTTAGGAGAAAGAGGGCATCTTTCCAATGAGGCGGCGGGAAAACTGTTGTGCAGGATTCTGCATGATAATGTAAAAGCGGTCGTACTTTCCCATCTGAGTAAAGAAAATAATCTGCCGGAACTTGCTTATGAAACGGTACGCATGGAAGTTACGATGTCCGAACTGCCCTATATGGGCGGGGATTTTCCGCTGTATGTGGCAAAGAGGAGTGAGGTGTCTGAGGTGATCTGCATATAAATGTCATTGATTATATATTAACAAAACGCAGGAGAGTAGTTATGAAAAAAGTAAAAGTGTTAGTTATCGTATCAATTCTATTTGCAGTTTTGCTAAGCGGCTGCGGCAAGAGTGATGAGAATAAAATACCGGAAAACAATTCTGCAGAAGAGGAGGAAAGTACCATTCCTCCGGAAACAGAAGAAACTCCGGCCGGGATTGATTTCGAAGGTATTGATATGGACGGAAACGAAGTTTCCTCCGCTGTCTTTTCGGAAGCGAAGCTGACGATGGTCAATGTATGGGCGACCTACTGTAATCCCTGTCTGAGTGAGATGCCGGGGCTTGGGGAGCTGGCGCAGGAGTATGATCCGGAAGAGTTTCAGATCATAGGAATCATCAGTGATGTACCGGAGGGAAGTGGCCAGAAAGAGATGGAGCTTGCAGCAGACCTGATCGAACAGACCGGAGCGGATTATACGCATCTGCTTTTGAATGAATCTATATATTTTGCGCTTCTCACAGATGTTTCTGCTGTGCCGACCACTTTTTTCGTGGATGAAAACGGAGTGATTTTAGATACGATAGTGGGCGCTATGGAAAAATCGGCATGGGAGGAAAAAATAGGTGCGCTTTTGGAAGAATAGAGAGAAGTACGGATGGCTTTTCGGCGTGGTTTTGGGAGTGATATTTCTCGGAATCGGAGCCATGCAGGGGCAGTTTGCGGTTATATGGAGAAAGGCTGTGATGATCTGCATGGAATGTATCGGAATCGGGTGAGAGAATGAAAAAAATACGTCTGACTGTGCAGCTTCTGTTTACCATTGTTACGAACGGATATGCGTATGGATTTTTGAATGGAAAAATATATCAGGGCAGCCTGAAATATGTATGTGTTCCCGGATTAAACTGTTATTCCTGCCCCGGGGCGGTGGCATCCTGCCCGATCGGCGCATTACAGTCACTGTTGAATCAGCAGGGTTTTCATATACCTTTTAGGATGTTGGGCTTCTTTTTTGTGGTGGGAAGCCTGCTTGGAAGATTTGTCTGCGGATGGCTGTGCCCTTTTGGATTAGTGCAGGATCTCCTGCATAAGATTCCTGTTTTTCAAAAGAGAAAAAGACTGCTCTTTCATCAAGTCTTGAAATATGGAAAATATGTTGTGCTGGTACTTCTGGTATGCGTGGGTTCCATGTTTTTGTTCGGAGGATACGCGAAAGTGCCGGCGTTTTGTAAATATTTGTGTCCGTCAGGAACATTGTTTGGCGCGATACCGCTTCTTGGAACTAACACGGGACTGCGCGGTCAGATCGGGGGATTGTTTCTCTGGAAGCTTGGAATACTGCTTTTGATTGTGGTGCTTTCCATAAAAGTGTACCGTCCCTTTTGCCAGTACCTATGTCCGTTAGGGGCTATCTATGGGTGGTTTAACCGTTTCAGTCTGGTACAGATTCACTGGGAGAAAGAACAGTGTGTTTCCTGCGGCGCCTGTGAAAAAGCGTGCCCGCTTGCCCTTTCCGTCAGCGAAATATCCTGTTCGCCGGAGTGCATACGCTGCGGTAAATGTGTAGAATCCTGCCCGAAGAAATGCCTGCATTTTTCCGGCAGACATCATATTTCAAAATCTACGGATTGAAAATTACTGTAATATCTTCCTCTGATCGCGGTAAATTTGAGGACACAATAATCGGGGTCTGTTACACCTTCTTTATAGTACAGGGTGTCTCCTCTTTCCCAGATTCGTTCTTTTGCGTCAGGAGTTTCCAATACTTCAACTGTGCCGATCAGGCTGACACCTCTGTAAAATCTTTTATCCATAAAGTAAACGCTGGCTTTGTTATTATTTCTATAAAATTTAACTTTGTTTGATGAGGTATTTGTTGAGAACCAGATTTCTTTAATACCGTTTCTTTCTCTTGGTTTCAGCATTGCTTTTGTGATCGGGTAGCCTTCATCGTCTATGTATGAGATAAAGCTTGTGTTTGATCTGTCGATCATCCTACCGATAGTCTGTTCCGGATTTTTCAACATAGTGTTTTCTCCTGTGATATTGTGGTTTTTTGTTATATCATAAATCTTAGCACACAGTTCTTTTTTTCACAAGATAAGTAAGGAGCCAGATGCTTTACCCTGCGGCGTCATAAGATTTACAGGGAATATAAAAAGGGGAATAACTCCGGCAATTTCACCAACTCATATTGAATTTGCCGGATGCCTATGATAATATTTAGAACAGTAAATTAGGGCATTAGCAACCCTGATCTGAAAAGAGAGTGAAAAGATGAATATCAGGCAGGCTGCAATAAATGATTTATCAAGAGTGGCAGAAATATATATATTTAATAATAGAGTAAATTTTTATCCGATATTTAAGGATGAAAGTTTTTCTTTTGGCGAATTGCAGGTTGTTTCGCTGGTCGATCATTATTTTAAGAGAGATGAAATCATAAGGAATATTTATGTATTTGATGATGGAGTAATAAAAGGTTTTATTCAAATAGACGGGACAGAGATATGTAAATTATATGTTGATCCATTTTTTCAAAGTAAAAAGATTGGCAGAAAGCTGCTCAGATATGCAGTTGGGGAATTGCACACGGATCATCTGTGGGCTCTTGAAAAGAATACCCGGGCCGTTTCTTTCTATAAAGGCCAAGGCTTCCAGCTGACCGGGGAGAGGCGGTTTGAGGAAGGCACAACAGAGTATCTTGTAAAACTGGAAAGAAAACCGGTAGAAGTAGAAAAAATCAAAACACCGGAAGATATTTTTGTCTGGATGGAGGATAACATCCGATACGGCTGGCTTGATACAGAGGGAAACCGGCATATCGATGAAATGAAAAATTTCCGGAAACTGTATCGAACCATGTCGATAGAGGAAATACTGAAAGAAAAAATCGGGACATGTATCGAGCAGGTCTGGATCATGAAGGTACTGCTTGACAGGATAAAGATGCCGAATAAAATGTTCTGCTGCAGAATATTTGAAGCAGATGACTTTGATGATATGAAAGCGGAAGGGCATATGCACTGTTTTGTCCTGTTTTTCAGGAATGGCAAATGTTACCATCTGGAACATCCTTCCTACAGGAGAAAAGGTATCTGGGAATACGATACAGAAAAAGAAGCTGTAAAAGCTATTACAGACTGCTATATGGAACAGTTTGGCGGAAAGGAATGTCCTACGACCGAGTTTTTTGAAGTGTCTTATGGCTGTTCTTTTAAGGAGTTTAATCGCTATATCAATAGTCTTACGGAAAATAAATAAAAGCGGAGGAGCATTATGAAAAAAACGATCATTACAGTAGTGGGAAAAGATACGGTAGGTATTATCGCAAAAGTGTGTACTTATCTGGCGGAGAACAAAATCAATATTCTGGATATTTCCCAGACCATCGTGCAGGGATACTTTAACATGATGATGATAGTAGATACGTCCGAAGCGTCCAAAAAGTCTGCGGAGCTTGCGGAAGAGTTAAGGACGCTGGGCGAGGAGATCGGCGTAGTCATCAAATGTCAGAAAGAAGAAATTTTTGATATGATGCACAGAATCTGAACATAAAATCAGCATCAGCCCGGTATTGGATATCGGCAGGGAGGATGTGGAACCGGAACAGGAAAGGAATTTCAACCCATGATCAATTTTTTTGAAGTGGCAGAAACAAACGAAATGATAGATAAGGAAAATCTGGATGTCCGAACGATCACACTGGGCATCAGCCTTTTAGATTGTATAGATGCGGATCTTGAGAAGTGCAAAGAAAAGATCTATCAGAAGATCATAAAGGCGGCAGGGAATCTCGTGGAAACCGGAGAGGAAATTTCCAAAGAATTCGGGATTCCGATCGTGAATAAAAGAATTTCTCTTACCCCCGTTGCACTGGTGGGAGGCGCCTGCTGCAAAACGCCAGGGGATTTTGTATCCATAGCGAGAGTGCTGGATCAGGCGGCGCACGAAGTGGGGGTAAACTTTATCGGCGGCTATTCTGCTCTTGTGGCGAAAGGGATGACGAAAGCGGATCAGCTTCTGATGCAGTCCATTCCGGAAGCCCTTGCCTGTACCGAACGGGTCTGCAGCTCTGTAAACTTAGGTTCCACCCGCACCGGCATCAATATGGATGCGGTGCGTATGATGGGAGGTATCATCAAAAAAGCTGCGGAACTGACAAAAGAGCAGGATTCCATGGGGTGTACCAAGCTGGTGGTATTTTGCAATGCGCCCGACGATAATCCCTTTATGGCCGGTGCTTTCCACGGTGTAACGGAAGCGGACGAGGTGATCAATGTAGGGGTCAGTGGCCCCGGTGTTGTAAAGACCGCTTTGGAAAAAGTGCGGGGCGAAAATTTTGAGGTGCTCTGTGAGACGATCAAAAAAACCGCATTCAAAGTGACGAGAGTAGGCCAGCTTGTGGCGAAGGAGGCTTCAAGGCGGCTGCAGGTGCCTTTCGGCATTGTTGACCTGTCTCTGGCGCCGACGCCTGCCATCGGGGATTCCGTGGCGGATATTCTCTGTGAGATCGGGCTGGAACATGTAGGTGCGCCCGGAACGACGGCGGCTCTTGCACTGTTAAACGATCAGGTGAAAAAAGGCGGCGTGATGGCATCTTCCTATGTGGGCGGTCTTTCCGGTGCATTTATCCCGGTCAGCGAGGATCAGGGAATGATTGATGCGGTACAGGCGGGTGCGCTGACGCTTGAAAAGTTGGAGGCGATGACCTGTGTCTGCTCGGTGGGACTTGACATGATAGCAATTCCGGGCGATACAACGGAGACGACGATCGCAGGCATTATTGCGGATGAGATGGCGATCGGTATGATCAATCAGAAGACTACGGCGGTGAGAATTATTCCGGTCATCGGAAAGGGCGTGGGAGAAAATGTGGAATTTGGAGGGCTTCTCGGACATGCACCGATCATGCCGGTCAATCCTTTCGGATGTGAGAACTTTGTGAACAGGGGCGGCAGGATTCCGGCGCCGATCCACAGCTTTAAAAACTAAGGTACTGTTTTTCAAATCTTCCGGTTTTTTAAGATTGACCGGAAGGTTTTTTTATGTTAGAGTTAAATCGTAAGTAGTAAGTAATAAGTAGTATGTAATAAAAAATAAGTGATAACACAAGAATGATAGTATAGTCAGGAACGACGAGAGTGAGGGATAGTATGAAAAAAGAATATACATTATCTCAGCAATTTGCGATTATCTGTCTGGACGGCCAGTCCTGTATCCATCGTTCGGCAGCAAAATCCGCAGCAGTGCGCGGGATAGCGGCTGCGGCCCTTTTGGAAGAGCTTCTGCCCAAGGAAGAGGATACGGATATATCACCGACAAAGCAATTGGAAATGGCGGAGAAATTTCAGAAAAAACTGGAATCAGGAATGACAGAGATCAAAAGGATGAATGGGAAAAAGCTGGGCGCAGTGGAAAAGAACGCTGCAAATCTGCTGCTTGCAGATGGCGGGATAGAGATCGTGCCGGATTTGCTTGGCTGTGATATGAATTATTACACGGCGGAGATTACTATGAAGTCTTATCGAAGTGACAGAGATATTTATTTATCCATTGTGGAAAGTGTGCGGGGCGAGATTTTGGAGGATGGTCCGGTGACACTGGAGTGTATCTGCCTTCTGTGGCTGATGCGGGAGAGCGGGTGTCTCCATGAACTCTTTTCTACGCAGGAGCAGGAGCGGATTCAGGAAAGATTGGTGGCTCTTTGCACACAGAGCAGTGCGAACAGTAAGTATATGGATTCCGGAAATAGTGAGAAAAGAGAAGAGCAGGAAATGGCAGATAAGAGCTATATCAATATCATCTGGAAGCAGGAATTCCATAAAACCGTGGAACAGACGATAAAATCCTGTTTGAAGGGAAAGCGGGAGATATTTAAAAATCCTTACTTAGAAGGAATCAATCTGTGGTTTCCTTTTTTAGACAGACGGCAGGCAATATTTATAGATTTTGTTGTGCTGGGAACGACTGTGAAAGAGAGACGACAGGCAGTGACAGACTTTCTGGTAAAAAATGGTCATCATGTGGAAGAGGTGAAAAGCGGTACAGAAACACTGCTGCGAGTCGATAATGCATATTATCGCATATGGCCAAAAACTGTGAGAAGCGGCAGGATTCCGATACAGGGAGCAAACCTGCAGCCCGTTTATCGTTAGAAAGAGAATGTGTTATGTCAAGACAAAGAACAATGGAAAAAATTCTCGCATCCGAGTATGTAACGATCGGTGAGCTGGCGAGACTGACAGGCTGCAGGTACAGTACGTTAAAATTCTATACGGAAGAAGGGATGCTGCCTTTTGAACAGGCGGAGCAGAATCTGACAAGAAGGTACAGACGGAGTGAGAGCGTGGAACGGGTGGAGTGGATACGCGCGAAGCGGGAGAGCGGGAAAACTGTGCCGGAAGTGAAAGAGATGTTGTTAAAATCAGAGATTTAAAGCACAATAATATTTTGAGAATATTCGCTTCCGGATTTGGCGCCGGGCAAAGCTGCCCGGTAGAGTTCGGAAGCTTTTATTGTCTGCTCAAGCTGGGAGAGAGCAGAGGGAGAAAGATATCCGGGAGCATCCGCCAGCTTGGAGACAAGGGGGATGGAGGCGTGTTGTTTGATTTGGGCAAGCAGAGGTTTTGCTTCTTTGCGAAAACCCAGAATTCGGGCATAGAGAGCATATCCCTGTTCTTTTTGTGCTGCCACGGTATCTTTTGTCAGATGCAGCAGAATATGCAAAAGAGCCCGGTTTATCCTGGTGGAAGTCAGGTTTTTGGTTTTCAGGGCAGCATGAAGCCCCGTGACAGAAGAACACTGTCTGAAAACGTGTAGAAGCCTCCCGGAAAATTCCGGTGTTACATCCTGATAACAGGAAAGCATATCAGTGTCGGCATATTGCAGCGTATGATACAGCGGCAGAAAGAAATCATCAAAGGTTACATACTGCCTTTGATGCAGTGCGTTCAGGAAGAGAGAATGGCAGGCTTTCGGGACATAATTTTCCAATAATATATTTGTTTCCTCTGAATCGGGAGAGGAGAGGAACGCTTTCCGCAGTCCTGAGGCGGAGGCATATGTGGAATCAGTCGGATCACTTTTCGGGGATGATTTTTCAGCGGCAGAAATAGATTTGCCTCCGTAAAGGTCTATCTCTTCGTGATAGCCGGCTCCAATTCGTTTTATAGTGACAGGAGTGATAGAAGAGTTCAAGCTATACAGTGCCTTCATGTATTCGGTACCGAGAATATTGTTGGGACCGTTCAAAAGAGAGAGAATATCCGGTGAAAGAAAACAGTCGTCAGCGGAACCGGAATTTTGAGAGGCCTGAACCGTCAAAAATGCCGACAGTGCTTCATACCTGGCTTTCGGAAAGTTCATGCCGGTCTTCAGAAATTTTTGCAACAGATTCCGGTAAGTTTCAGGCTCTTTGGAGAGAAGTTTTCCGGCAACCTCCAAAGCATGAATATCCCCGCTTTCACTGCCAAAGCCGAGGTTGGTAATACAGTTTAACCGGGAAAGAAGAGAAACGGCCCCTTGTGCAAAATATTCAGCGCTCCCTGTGGAGACGGAGAGAGGCAGTTCCAGGACAAGGTCGGCTCCGCAGGACAGGGCGGCTCTTGTACGGAGAAACTTTGAAAAAAAGGCCGGTTCTCCCCGCTGTACATAATCTCCGCTCATCACTACAACACAAAACTCCGCCCCGGTTTCCCGGCGCAGATTCTGCATCAGATACTCATGTCCCGTGTGGAGCGGGTTAAATTCCGCGATAATACCCAAAATATTCATATGTGTTATTATAGTGATTCTTGGTTTTTTAAGCAATATCTTTGTTGTATAAAAGCGGTCCTTTTGTAACAGTTCAGCCGGCACATTCATAAATTTAATGTTTATCGTTAAAAATTTGTTGACAAATATAAATTTGAAAGATATAATAAATTTAATGATAAACGTTAAATATTTATTATTTATCGTTTTATAGCATAAGACTGAGCGCAAAGAATGCGGTCGTTGCTTAGTATAAGAACGCTCGCGAAGCGTGCGGTCGTTACTTGTTAAAATCTGAACATTAAGTAAACAGAAAGAAGAGGAATTTATGTATGAAACAGGATGCTATTTTGAAAATCAACAAAATGGGTAAGGCCGGCACTATTATTACAAACATCGCCAAAGTATTTATTATTGTAGCTCTTATTTTTGTATTTTTATTGACAGTAGCCTTTGCTTTTGTTCCGAAAGAATTTTTTACCGCAAGAGCAGAAGGCAGACTTTCTGTAAATATCAGTCTTGCTTCTTTCGGCAAATCACTCACAGATGAGGAAGTAGAACAGAGCAGGCAGGAGACAGAGATGATTCTTGAAGAGGAAGGTGCAAACGCCGGCGGTTCAGAGTACAGCATAGATGCTATAAATGTAGATAATGACAATATTTCCGTTGACCTTTCAGGCAAATATGTAAACTTTAATCTGCATAATTTTGTATGGGTAATGTTATTCACATTTTTATACCTGGCTATGACACTGACAACTTTATTCTTTATCGGTTTCCTTTGCAAAGCCTTTCAGAATTGTGAGTCGCCGTTTGAGCAGAATGTCATCAAAAAGATGAAGACCCTTGCCTATTCCCTGATTCCCTGGGCGATTCTTTCCACAGTGAGTGATGCTGCCACAAGAATCTTTTTTAAAGACGGCATTCGTATGGGCGACTTTGGTATTGATCTGAGAGTAGTTATGACCGTTTTGATCATTCTTGCTCTTGCCTATATATTTCAATATGGTGCAATATTACAGCAGGAATCGGATGAAACACTGTAGAACGGGGAGTATGCAATATGGGAAAAATAATTTTACGATTAGATCGTGTCATGGCTGACCGGAAAATGAGCCTCAATGAATTATCAGAAAGAGTCGGCGTCTCCAATGTCAATCTTTCGAAAATGAAAACCGGCAAAATCAGTGCGATTCGCTTTTCCACCTTAGAAGCAATCTGTGAAGTACTGGACTGCCAGCCGGGTGATATTCTGGAATATGATAAAAACGCCGGCAGGATTGAAGAATTATAATGTAAAGAGTATAATGGAACAAATTAGTAATCCATATTTTTCAGATTCCACATTTCGTTGACAAAAACAAAGCAAAAAGAGTATACTTGATAGGAATTTAGCACCGAGCTTACAAAAGATACAGTTTCCATTATCGGAAGGAAAATACGCACACGGATGAAAAGAAAAAGAATATACCTTTCTATATGCGTGATATTGAAATACCTTTTTGCAATGTTGTTTCCAATTTTAACAGTAGTGATACATAAGATGACCTGGCGCTATATTGTGGCAGCTCTGGCCGAAGTGTTTCTGATAGCTTTTTTAACCAATCTGCTGTGTCATGCAAAAAGCTGGCCGGGGTATATTTTCAATACAGCGGCATTATTGCTTATGAACGTTCAGTTCGCAGTGCTGTACTGGGGAAGCACTTTTGTAAGTGTTATCATGTTAACCAATCTGGACTCGATCAATGCAATCAGCGGAAAGATCTTTGTTTACAGTCTTACTGTTGCAGCGGTTCTGTTATTCTCATTTCTGCCGGTTTGTCTGATCCCCGGCAGTAAAAAAACAGATATCGCGTTGGGATCTGCAGCAGCCGTGCTGTACGCCGGTATTATTTTCACAGGCATAACAGAATATTCGCCATATCGTGCAGTTTATACGCTTTATCAGCAAATGGAACGAAACAGAATGACGGAAATGGCGGTAAAAGAGGCCATGAGTGATATGGCAGTTATGGCGGTTATGGCGGAAAAGGAAGCGGATGAGATCATCAGTAGTATGGAAGACAGCACGGAAAGTGATACAAAACAGCTGCAGAAGAAAGAAGGATTCTACTCGGATTTCGTGTCAGATTATATAGAAAAGCCGGAAGATATTCCGGAAAATCCCAATGTGATACTCATTTTTGTGGAGGGAATGTCACAGAATATTATGGATGATCCGCGGAATATCATGCCGAATGTATCGGCCCTGCAGGATGATTCGATCAGTTTTGCCAATTATTACAACCATACATTTGCCACCTACATGGGACTCAGCGGTCAGCTTTATTCAGGCTATCAGCGTGATCATTATGATGTAAATCATCTGGTTTCCGCGCAGGATATTTTCAAAAGCTATGGATATAGGACAACTTTCATTAATACAGAACCGGAAAATAAAGAATTCTCGGAGTATCTTGCAAATTTTGGTTTTGATGAACTTCTTTCCGACAAAAGCAGGTTGGATGGCATGGCAAATGCGATCAGTGACAAGTCGGCCTATGAGATGCTGTTTGAAACAGCACTTGAACAGAATAAGGATGAGACACCGTTTTTTCTTGCAATGTATTCTTTTGGAACGCATGCGACACTGAATGGTGTCCATGAGAGGTTTGCAGATGGATCCAATACATTGTTGAACAGGTTTTATGATGTTGATGTGCAGATAGGCACATTTTTAAATCAGTTTAATGAAAGCGAATTGGCCAAAGATACCATTATTGTTCTGACAACTGACCATGCAACTTATCAGGATGCGGATTTTGTCACTGCTTTTCCCGATTACAATCGGGAAGTTGCCACTCTCGACCGCGTCCCCCTGATGATCTATTACAAAGGAATCATTCCGAAGCAGTATGATGTAAACGGAAGAAATTCGTTAGACATGGTGCCTACGATACTTGATTTTCTCGATATGTCCGCACCGAATTACTTTTTGGGGGACAGCCTGTTTGCCCCGGAGAGCGGGAGTTCTTATGATACATTTTTTGAATCCGTGGGAAGCAGTTATTGTACTGCAGATGGAGAGATCAACATTCTTTCAACTGACCAGCTGAAAGAATTTGAAAAGCGGCTTGCAATATATTATGTCATGAAACTTTCTGATGATCTGATGGAGGAAGAACCGGAAGATGCGGAGTATGTCTATGCTGAATTAAAGGATGATCATACTGCGGTTATGGCGGAAATATATAATGCAGATACATGGGATATCTTTAATATTGCATTCTGGAGTGATGAGGGAGGACAGGATGATCTGAAGTGGTTTGATGTATCCGGTAATCACGAAAGCAGCTTAATATATGAAATTGATCTGTCCGATTACAATAGGGAAGGTATTTATAATCTTCACGTCTATGGAAAAATGGAAGATGACGATGAGATGATAAACGTCGGGAAAACCAATGTATATGTGGATAAAATAAGTGAGGACGGCGACGAGTAATCTTCAAAGAGTTTTTTGCGGCGCGTCCTGCGGATAAGAGGAGACAACATGGGTAAAATTCGTGACAGTCAGAAAAAAATAGCGGTTATCAACGATCTGTCCGGTTTCGGAAGGTGTTCCATCGCTGTGGAACTGCCGATCATATCCGCAATGAAAATACAGTGCTGTTTTGTGCCGACCACTGTTTTTTCCAATCATACGGGTTTTTCTTCATTCTTTCTGGAAGATTTTACAGATAAGATGCGTCCATATATGGATGAGTGGAGAAAGTTAGAACTTCATTTTCAGGGAATCTGCACAGGGTTTTTAGGTTCTTCGCAGCAGATCGCTATTGTAACAGACTTTTTAAAGGACTTTAAAGAGAAAGACACTATTGTGATCGTGGATCCCGTGATGGGAGATTACGGAAAAATGTATCCGACCTATACGATGGAGACCTGTCTGAAAATGCGGGAACTGATTCCTTTGGCGGATATTATTACGCCGAACCTGACGGAAGCCTGCATTTTAGCCGGTATTCCGTATGAAGAAAAATGGAGCAGGAAAAAACTGGTCTGGCTGGCGGAGATGCTTTCGGAAATGGGACCGGAAAAGGTAGTGATCACAGGAATCATACAGGGAGAATTTATAGCAAACTATTGTTATGAAAGGGGTAAGGAACCCAGAATCTTCCGTACGATCAAAGCGGGAACGCAGAGAAGCGGGACAGGCGATATTTTTGCTTCTATCATAGCGGCAGATGCGGTAAACGGCGTGCCTTTTGAGCAGTCGGTCAAAAAAGCGGGCCGGTTTATCAAAAAATGTATATTAAAATCCATCGAAATGGGAATACCACTTACGGATGGCGTTTGTTTTGAAGAGTTCCTGCATACGTTAAAGAGTGACTGAAGACAGCAGGAGCCCGGACAGTGCACAAGACGATTTGCAGACGCGCAGACGGCTGCAAATCTGTCTTCCGGTATCGTGTACTGGTAGGGCGACTGCGGGACTAAGATAGGAGAATCAAAAATGGCAATGGAAATTTTATATAAGGTACATCAGAATTTATATGTGAATCTGACGAACAGATGCAGCTGCGCCTGCACGTTTTGTCTGCGGCAGGACAGGGACAAGATGGGAAACTCAGGAAGTCTCTGGCTGGACCATGAGCCTGCAGCGAAAGAAGTCATAGAGGAGTTTGGAAAGTTTCGCAAAGAAGATTATAAAGAAGTTGTGTTCTGCGGTTTCGGAGAGCCTACGGAAGCTTTTGAGGTGTTGAAAGAGGTTGCGGCTTATGTAAAAAGAGAGTGGGGATGCCCGATCCGCATCAATACCAACGGCCAGGGATCACTGATCAATGGCAGGGATATTGCACCGGAGCTTCAGGGGCTGATCGACACGGTTTCCATCAGTTTAAACCATCCCGATCCGGAAAAATATCAAAAGATTGTCCGCAGCAGGTTTGGCATAAAAGGATATGAGGGGATGCTTGCATTTGCAAAAGAATGTACGAAGTATGTTCCTCAGGTGGTGATGACGACAGTGGAGACCACGATCACGAGGGAAGAGGAAGAACAGTGCCGGAAGATATGTGAGGAATTGGGTGTTGTTTATCGGATCAGAGAGTGGGAAGGTGCATAAGAATGTCAGGTATGAGCGGATTACAGGATTTACTGCATAATGATATATTGTGGGCGGGGATTTTGGGCTGGTTTGTGGCGCAGATTGTCAAAACGATATTATATGCAGTGATGAATAAGAAGATAGATTTTACCAGACTGATGGGGGATGGAGGAATGCCCAGTGCCCATTCGGCGACCGTGGCGGCAGTGGCGGCAATGACCGGATTTACCTGCGGTTTTGGTTCACCGGTTTTTGCGGTAGCATGTATCACAGCAATCATTGTAATGCACGATGCCATGGGGGTGAGACTGGAGACAGGAAAACAGGCAAAACTGCTCAATGAGATGGTGACGCTTTTTGAGGCGCTTGGACAGCCGAAACTAAAAATGGAAAAGAAGTTGAAGGAGCTTGTCGGGCATACGCTCTCTCAGGTGACGGCGGGGATGCTGTTGGGAGTGACGGTGGCAGTCATATATTATTATTTGTTTTTATAAAGTGCATCTGTTTGCCTTATATAGACAAAAATATAAAAACACATTATAATACTATAAATATATAATTTAGGAGAAGGGAAGGTAATGGGTTATGAAGTACACGTTTGAAACAGAGATCGAGAAAGGCGAAAGCGGAGCCTTTATCGACATTCCTTTTAACGTATGGGAAATCTGTAAAAGGGAAGGCGAAGTGCCTGTAAAAGTCAGGGTGGGAGAGACGATATTTGTCTGCAATCTGGAGCCGAAAAAGAACGGCTATTATAATATTCCGATTCAGCATGATATTATGGAAAAGCTTTCTTACGATACAAAATATAAAGTATCTTTCCGTATCACAAAGACCAGTGTGGGGGACAGCCCCTACAGTACATCCAATCCGATTCGGAAGATCGATCATATCGACTGCATCATTCAGCCTCATGACGGTCTCTGCGGACAGTCCTGTATTGCAATGCTGGCGGGAATTACACTGGATGATGCTATCAATGTCATGCACTGCAACGAGTGGCAGGCAACGATCGCAAAGATGATCAATGCGCTCAATTACTTCGGACTGGAGCATTCAGAGGAGATCATCTACACCTGTGGGGAGGCGGATGTGACACTGCCGAAATGCGCGATCATTCTTGAGAAAATGGGGCGTTACAGTCATTACCTGATCGCTTACGATGGAAAATACTATGATTCCAATCTCGGTGTGTTAGATCGTTACGATATGACAAAGATGAAAGGCTATTTAGAAGTTTTAGTATGAACAAATTTATAATAAGGCAGTCCCTTCTTCTGCTGCTTACGGCCACAATCTGGGGAGTAGCCTTTGTATCCCAGAGTGTGGGGATGGATTATGTAGGACCTTTCACGTTCAATGCGGTACGGAGCCTGATCGGGGCTGCAGTGCTTGTTCCCTGTCTTTTTCTATTGAAAAAGCTGCAAAAGAAAGAAAAGGGGCAGGAAGTACATAAAAAAGAAGATAAAAAGACATTGCTGACAGGAGGGATCTGCTGCGGCGTGATCCTGGCTGTGGCAAGTTCTTTTCAGCAGTTTGGGTTGCTTTATACAACTGTTGGAAAAGCGGGTTTTATCACGGCAATGTATATCATACTGGTTCCGCTTTTCGGGATCTTCTTAAAGAAAAAAGTGGGACTGCGGATTGGTATCAGCGTGGTGATCGCAGTGGCGGGACTGTATCTGTTGTGTATGACAGAGAGTCTTAAGCCGGAGACAGGAGATATTCTTTTGCTGTTATGTGCTGCCACCTTTTCTTTTCATATTATGGTGATAGACCATTTTTCGCCGTTGGTGGACGGGGTGAAGATGTCCTGCATCCAATTTCTGACGTGCGGTATTCTGTGCAGTATCTGTATGTTTTTATTTGAAACACCGAAGCTGTCCCTGATACTGACAGCGTGGAAGCCTGTTTTATATGCGGGCGTGATGTCCTGCGGGGTGGCGTATACGCTCCAGATCGTAGGACAAAAAGGTATGAATCCTACGGTAGCTTCTCTGATCATGAGTCTGGAATCGGTGATTTCCGTACTTGCCGGATTTGTTCTGTTACACGAAGTGTTGAGCAAGAGGGAGCTCTTTGGCTGCGTACTGATGTTTGCGGCAATCATACTGGCTCAGCTTCCGGAGAAAAGAGCGGCAGAGAGGCGGTAGAATATGGCTGATATAGAAAGAAGAAAACAGCATAATAAGAGGAAATGGTGCAGTGATGATAAATAGCATAAAAGATGTCGGAGCAAAAAAGGCACTGCCGGCAGCTTTTACAGAGGAAATGAGAGAACTGTTTGCGACATTGCCGGGAGTTTCGGTATCGGAACTTCCGGCTTTTTTCGAAAGCCTGCAGGGAGAGAGAACTTTCGGGCTGCGCAGAAACCCTTTGAAATATACGAAGGAAGAATTCGAGGATAAAATGCCTTTTTCTCTGAAAGCAGTCCCGTGGGCGCCGGAAGGTTACTTTTATAAAAAGGAGGAACAGCCGGGAAAGAGCCCATACCATGAGGCAGGAGCCTTTTATATGCAGGAACCGAGTGCGATGATAGTGGCGGAGCTGCTTGATGCCGGTCCCGGAGAGTATATTGCAGATCTCTGTGCGGCACCGGGCGGCAAAAGTACACAGATTGCCGGGAAAATGCAGGGCGAGGGGCTTCTTGTCTGTAATGAATATGTGCCCGCCCGGGCGGAGATCCTTTCACAGAATATGGAGCGTATGGGCGTCACCAACTGCATGATATTGAAAGAAAGCGTGGATAAAATAGCGATGCGGTTCCCTTTGTTTTTTGACAGGGTTTTAGTGGATGCACCCTGCTCCGGCGAGGGTATGTTCCGCAAGGAAGAGCAGGCGCTTTTGCAGTGGTCGCCGGAAAATGTCAGTATGTGCGCGGTTCGGCAGAAAGAAATATTGGAGGAGGCCGCAAAGATCGTAAAACCCGGCGGGGTGTTAGTTTATTCTACCTGTACGTTTTCAGAAGCCGAGGATGAGGATGTTATCAGGCATTTTCTGAAAGAGCATGAAGAGTTTTACGCGGATGAAACTGTTTTATCGAAAGAGTTTATGAATGCGGGCGTAAGTCCGGGGGGAATGCCCGGAACAGTGCGGATGTGGCCTCATAAGCTGTGCGGGGAAGGACATTTTGCGGCAAGGCTGATCAGGAAGGGCGCGGCTGAAAGCAGAGGGGAAACGGATGCCCGAAAAGATAGTAATGCCGAAAAAACTGGCACACGTGAAGTGTTTGATAAAGCAAAAAAGGGACGGGAGCGGTACGGGGAAAACCGAAAGAAAGGGGAAAAGAATTCGGAACAGGAAAGCTGGAATTTATTTCAGAATTTCTGCGAACAATATCTGGACAAAAAGTACCGGGACAAAATGAAAAACAGCGGAAGATTTGTTTGGAAAAAGGAGCACCTTTTCCTTGCGGCGAAAGATCTGCCTGACATGAGCGGTCTGCGGACAGAGAGGGGCGGTCTGTATTTGGGTGAAGCAAAAAAAGGACGGTTTGAGCCTTCTCATACCTGGGCGATGACTCTGAAAAAGGAGGATGTTTTGCAGTGTATGGAAGTCGAAGATCCTGCGGCCTATCTGCGGGGCGAGACAGCGGGAAACAGGGGATATAAAGGCTGGATCCTGATGCTGCTTTCGGGAAAACCTATGGGATGGGGAAAAGCCGGCGGCAATATGGTGAAAAATCATTATCCGAAAGGGCTCAGAAGAATGTGAGAGATGTCCGGAAAAGAGTAGGATCATGGATAGAAAAGACAGTATTGTAAAAGAATATACTTTGGGAAACAGTACGCTCTGGCTGCTTTGTTTACAGGAATTATCAGATGAGGAACTGAAAAAGATGTACGCCTGCTGCAGCATAAAGCGCAGGGAAAAGACGGAGCGTATGAAATCTGAACTGAAACGGAAACAGTCTGTCGGGGCGGGCTATCTTTTGTTTTTATTGAAGCAAAAATTTTCCATAGAAGAGGATCCGGTTGCCCTGCCAGGTGGAAAACCCGTTTTTCAGGAAAACAAAAACATCCATTTCAATATTTCTCACAGCGGCCCATACGCAGCGATTGCTTTCGGGAAAAGTCCTCTGGGAATGGATATAGAATGTGTAAAACGGGCAAACTTAAAAGTGGCAAAACGTTTTTTTAAAAAGGAAGAATATGACTATCTGTCAGAGAAAGAAGGGATAGAGCAGGCAGATGCTTTTTACAGAATATGGACGGGAAAGGAAGCGGTAGCCAAAGCATCGGGAGCCGGGCTTTCCATGCCGTTTGACAGATTTTCTGTATTGGAAAAAGTAATAGATTGTTCGGAAAACAGATATGAACTGTGCCGGCAGAAATTTGCAGATGGAGGACAGACTCTGTGGATTTCTGTGGCACAGACCATAACATGAGAGAGGTTTAATATAGTCTTTGTCAAAAATCTCTTGAATCTGCACGAAAAATGCCGATTTGCATATGGTGTTATAGCAGACATTTTTAAGGAGAGAGGTAGAAGATGATGAATGAGTTGCAAATGGCTGCGGCCGCAGGTATTTTCATCCCGTTTTTAGGAACAGCATTAGGAGCTGCCTGTGTCTTTTTTATGAAAAAAGAACTGGGAGAAAATGTCCAGCGGGTGCTTACCGGTTTTGCAGCGGGCGTCATGGTGGCGGCATCTATCTGGAGTCTCTTGATTCCGGCGATAGAGCAGGCCGACTCTATGGGAAAATTTGCGTTCACACCGGCGGCTGTCGGCTTTTGGCTGGGCATCCTGTTTTTGCTTTTTCTGGATCATATCATTCCCCATCTGCATAGAAACAGCGAAAAACAGGAAGGCCCCCATGCGGGTCTGAAGAATACGACGATGCTTCTGCTCGCGGTGGTGATCCACAATCTGCCGGAAGGCATGGCCGTGGGTGTGGTCTATGCCGGATTGATGATGGGGAATGAAACAGTGTCGGTAAGCGGCGCACTTGCTTTGTCTATCGGCATTGCAATTCAGAATTTTCCGGAGGGGGCGATCATCTCCATGCCGCTTCGTGCCCGCGGCATGTCAAAAGGGAAAGCTTTTGTGTGCGGGGTGCTGTCAGGGATAGTAGAACCGATCGGAGCGGTACTCGTGATCATTGCATCGGCCTTTCTTGTGCCTGCACTGCCTTATTTCTTAAGTTTTGCGGCAGGGGCGATGATCTATGTAGTGGTGGAGGAGCTGATACCGGAAATGTCCGAAGAACCCCATTCCAATATTGGAACCATTGCTTTTGCGGTCGGCTTTACGGTGATGATGATACTGGATGTGGCGCTTGGATGATCAACGATTCTGCTGTGAGCAGAGGGTGATCGGCTATTGAAGGAATAAAATACGGAAAGGAAAAAACAAAGGCCCGGATGGGCGGATGCGGGAACGGAATGAAAACAAATGTAAAAACATATGTACTGTTAAATATTTTACTGATGGTATATTCGCTCAGCAGCGTATGCAGTAAACTTGCCGCCGGCGAAGAGGGGATAAGCTTTCGATTTATCGTACTGTATGGTATCATTATTATGCTGCTCGGTATATATGCGATCTTCTGGCAGCAGATCATTAAGAGTATGCCGCTGACAGCGGCATATGCCAACCGGGCAATCACCGTTTTCTGGGGGATGCTGTGGGGACTGCTTATTTTTAAGGAAAAGATTACGCCGGGAAAGATCATAGGAGCTGTGCTTGTCATCGCGGGGATCATATTGTTTGCGCTGTCAGATAAGGAGGAAGGAGCATGAATACATATTTTTACGCATTTTTGATACTGCTCGGGACATTTATTGCGGCCGTTTCGCAGGTGATGCTGAAAATAGAGGCAGGCAGGCCGCATAAGTCGCATCTGCAGGAATATTTAAATCCGCTGGTGGTCATTGCCTATATCCTGTTTGTGGGGACAACCCTGTTATCGATTCTTGCTTACCGGGGGATACCGCTTTCTATGGGACCGATCTTAGAGGCGACCAGCTATATTTATATTACGCTGTTTGGCGTAAAGATTTTCGGGGAAAAGATGAATAAAGGGAAGGCGGCGGCGCTTGTCCTGATCATATGCGGTATTGTAGTATATTCATTGCTCGGATAGTGTGAAATTTCAGCTATATTGAAGAATGAAAGAGACAGTTTGCAGGGAGGAAGATTGCGTAGAAATGAGGGCAATTATGGGAAAAGAAGAATTGACACCCAGTGAAAGTGAATGGCAGGTGATGGAAGTGCTGTGGGGGAGTAAGGAGCCGTTAACCTCTTCCGAGGTGATCAGTCGCATAAAGCCGGAGAGCAGTATGAATCCCAAAATGGTGCGTGTGCTGATGAACAGGCTCTGTCAGAAAGGAATTCTGGCATATCGGGTGGACGAAAAAGATTCCCGGATTTACCATTATTATCCGTTAAAAACAAGAGAAGAGTGCCAGCGGGAGAAAAGCACCCGTTTTGTCGAGAGCTACTTTGGGGGAAACCAGATGGGGGCTGTGGCAGCTTTGCTTGGCAGTCTGGAACTGACAAAAGAGGAGTTTGGGGAACTTGAAAATATTTTGAAACGCAGCAAAGAGGGCAGTAAGAAACAATGACATCAATGTGGTTTAAGAGACTTTGGGATGTGATCAATTACATATGCTGTTATGTGACCGTGAATCTGGGGCGGGGTGTTTTCTTTTCCTGCGCATTGCTTTTTGTTGTCATGCTTTTGCGGAAGCTGCCGTTTTTTCAGAATTGCTTTCGGAGAATGATTCTGTGGAGTTTCTTTTTGTGGCTTCCCTTTACGGGCGGACTGAAATTATTTTATGAAACGAGATTCGGTGTCAGAGGATTTTTATGGTGGGCAAACTGGAATTATGAACATCGCATCATAGGACAAGCCTATTTTCTGGTGATGGCGGTTTATGGAGGATATCTGTTTTATCAAAGAAGGAAGCTGCAGCGTTTTGTAAAAGGATTGGATTCCCTTACAGGGAATGTCTATATTTGTGAAAATATGGTCACGCCTTTTACAACAGGACTGCTTTTTCCCAAGATCATAGTGCCTGTGGAGATGGTGAGGCAGTACAGCAGCGAGGACTTAAAAACGATACTGCTGCATGAAAAAATGCATATCAGGCTGGGGCATCTGTGGTGGCTTTTTCTCTGGGATGTGCTGCGGGTACTGTTTTGGCCGAATTTCTTTTTGACAATCTGTATGAAGATGCTGAAAACGGATATGGAAGAGATGTGTGACAGAGTGACGATACAGAAAAGCGGAAAAAGCGCCTGTGATTACGGGATGCTGCTTTTGAGGAGTATTCGCCTGTTATACCCTTTGAAATCAGGAAAGATGCCTGTGGAATCTGTGGCGTTTGCCGGGGCAGGAGGCAAAAATGGATACAGAGATATCAAATACAGGATTCAGAAAATCGCATTATTCAGTAAGTATCGGATAAAAGATATCATTGCGGTGTCGGCCGTCTGGTTTTTGCTGATCGGCGGCGGTTTTTTCGGGATATATGAGAATTCTTATGCGCGGTATACGGAACTGGAGGATGTCACTGTGTTTGATGATACAGGATGTCATGTGATCTTGCAGGACAGTGAAAGACTGAGGCAGGCGGTAACTTTCGATGAACACAAGGTTTATGTGGATGTGCCGGAAATGAAGGATATGTTGGAAGAAAGCGGCAGTCAGACAGAAGGAATTTACATAATGTTCGGCGGGTTTATGAAACAGCCCGGCGTAGGCGGATGCTGCGATATGGCGTACGCAGAGCTTTCGGAACTGTCCGGAGAGCAGGCGGAGATAGCATATGAAAGCAATATGGATTTGTTGGCGTGGATTGTGAAGATGATATAATACTGCAGTGTGAAAAAAGCCGGTGAGAGCATTCATAACAAGAAGCTCTTGCCGGCTTTTTTGTCATATAGGAAAATTTGTCTCCTATATGACAAAACCCTTCGGGAGATGCGCAGCCCGCGGAAAGGAAATTACTGCTTTGCAGTCCGCTCGCGCGCGAAGAGTTCGCACGCGAACTCTTTATTCTTGACAAAGTTGTCTATTGATGATAGACTAAAACTGTCTGTTGATGATAGACAATGAAGATGTGGAAAGGGTATGGTTATTATTATGACAGATTATAAACTGGGCGAAGTGGAATCACGGTTTGCGGATATTATCTGGGATCATGAGCCGCTTACCACGAAAGAGCTGGTGGCGTTGTGTGAAAAGGAACTGCATTGGAAGAGAACTACCACTTATACGATTTTAAAAAAGTTAAGTGAACACGGTATTTTTCGGATGAAAGAAAAGCAGGTGACATCCCTGATTTCCAGAGAAGACTATTATGCCGGAAGAAGTGAACAGTTTGTGGCGGAGACTTTTAAAGGGTCTCTGCCGGCTTTTATCGCGGCTTTTACAAAGCGCAGAGCATTGACTGAACAGGAGATTTCGGAAATACGGGAAATGATAGAGGGGATAGAAAAGTAAAGGGGACGGGATGGAAGCAGTTTTTTTGAAGATACTGAATATGGGTATTACGGCAAGCTGGGTTATTTTTGCGGTAGTCATTCTCAGGCTTGTCTTAAAGAAAGCACCGAAGTGGATCGTATGTCTGTTGTGGGCGTTAGTGGCGCTGCGGCTTGTCTGTCCGTTTTCGATAGAGAGTGCACTGAGCCTGATTCCAAGCAGTGAACCGCTGCCCCGGGAGATCATCACGGAAAACACATTTCAGATCAATACTGGAATCGGTGCGATGGATGAGCCGGTGAATGACTATCTGGGGGATCATTATTATGAGGGCGTTTCTGTTTCGGCGGACAACGGGAATCATATTATGTTTCTGTCGGGAATCATCTGGACAGCAGGGATTGTTCTGCTCATGCTGTACGGTTTTGTCAGCTATTACAGACTGCATCGGCTCACCCGGGCGTCCCTGAAGCTTGAGAAGAACATTTTTCTGTGCGATGCGATAGATACGCCCTTTATTCTGGGGATTATCAGACCCCGTATCTATCTGCCTTCGGGAATGGAAAAGGAACAGGCCGAATATGTGATCGCCCACGAGAGGGCGCATCTGAAAAGAAAAGATCATATCTGGAAACCTGCGGGATTTGTATTGCTTTCCGTCTACTGGTTTCAGCCCCTTTGTTGGCTTTCCTATATTCTTTTGTGCAGGGATATCGAGCTTGCCTGTGACGAGCATGTGATCCGTGAACTGGGGCAGGAGAGCAAAAAGCCCTACGCGGAGGTACTGCTGTCCTGCAGTATAAAGCGGAATATGGTATCTGCCTGTCCCCTTGCTTTTGGGGAAGTGGGCGTGAGGGAACGGGTGAAAAATGTGCTGCATTATAAAAAACCGGCTTTCTGGATCATTCTGGCGGCGGTTATCTGCTGTATCGTGGCGGCTGTCTGTTTCCTGACAAGCCCGAAGGAGGAAGGCGAAAGTATATCGTACACGGAAGAGACGGCGGCATATATGGTGGAAGTGCAGGCACGTGCGGAGCAATATGCAAAAGAAGCCTATCAGGCGGTTTTAGACAGCCCCTCCAACTATGATTATACGGATTGGCGCGTGAAATACTGGGAACACTGCTATACTTATGATGACTTGGAAGGGAAAACCTATGAGCTTTATCGGTTTGATTATGAATTTCTGAGTGCTTCTCCGGAGGATGTGGTGCTTGCAGGCGGCATGTCAATCTCCGGGGACGGCTGGGTCGTACCGGACTATCCGGACAGTAAGTATATTGTATTGGAAAAAGACGGGGAACAGCGGGAGTTTGTGTCGGTATTATTTGAAAACGACTGCATGCCCGGAGATGAGATGTTTTCGGAAGATCTTCTCGCGGCGGTTCGGGAAAAGGAGCGTGCGGAGGCTGAGCGGAATGCGGAAGACGGACAGGATTCCCTGACAGACGGCAGAGAGGAAGCCCTGCTTGACATGCTGACAAGCTGGCAGACGGCGTTTTGTGCGAGGGATGCGGAAGAGATTGCGGATATGGTGACGCCTGAACTGGCGGCGGAAATGCTGGAAGGATCTGAGGGCAGTTACAGCTTCGGGATTTCCAGTCCATGGCCATGGGATGAGGAAACGGATTCCTATATTTATGATTACGACGAAGAGACGGCAGTGATCTATTATTACGCGATGACTTCCGATCCACATATTACCTGTTGGAGAGAGGATTTGGAATATGAATGGAAAAATGACAAATGTGTCATAACTGGTGAGGAGCTGACTTACTATGACTATATTTCCACGGGGGAGGAATTCGAGGAGGCCTACCATGGATATCTGGATGGAACCATGATGGATTACACCCGGAACGGACTGGGCGAAAGCCTGAATGAAAACGCGCTTTTATCCAGCAGTACAGTTTATCGCGATCTGTTTGAGCCGGAGCGTGCGGCAGCGTTTTTGCTGAATCTTTCGGATGACCCCGGGGATATACGGTATACCCTGCATGAACCTGAGAGAAGCGGGTTGATCGGACTGGACATCACTTTTTTGAAAGATCGGGAGACTTATACGATCAGTATGTATCAACCTTACGGGGAAAGCGGCATCTGGGTGCCGATGGATTACCGGATCGATGTTGTTGCGAGATTTATGGATGTGCCCTGGGATCAGGTGAAAAATATCCGGTTTAGCGAAGGCATACCCGACACAAGCGGTATTTTGTGCATCGGGGAGATTCCGGAAAAGAAGATCAAGGTATATGGATACAACGATGAGGAGGC
Organism: Lachnospiraceae bacterium; assembly: GCA_014804795.1. Classification (GTDB taxonomy): domain Bacteria; phylum Bacillota; class Clostridia; order Lachnospirales; family Lachnospiraceae; genus 1XD8-76. The sequence continues at coordinate 72,064 of JAAUZC010000007.1, forward strand.
CGGGCTTAGAGGTGTTGCTATTGAAATCGGGGACGATGTGAATTATTTTGACTGGTTTTATTCAAGCCCTCAGACGATACTGCCGGATCTGTACTGGGATGAGGCGCGCAGGCAGCTTCAGATATCCTGCCATATTTATACCGGAACCGGCGCGTCAGCAGATGAATTGCATGTATTGCAGCAGTACGATACCGGAACACTGCTTGAGAGCGGGCTCAGTCTGGAGGATTACAGAGCACATCTGGAAGAACGGATAGATTACAATTTTGATGAAGAGACAAGAAAGCTTGTACTGACAGATACAGAGACTGGGGAGGAACTGGCGGCGGTGACGGTTCCCGAGGAAGTGGGAGAAAAAGTGACGGGACTGGAACTGGGGATGATCTCGGATTTTGAGCTGGGAGAGAATATTTATTTCCGTGTCACTCCCGGATATATTATTGATGATATGTTCGGAATAGCGCAGTATGATGAAATGCCAAAGCTGCAGTTCGAACTGGTGATGACGCAGGGAGACTACGGAGATATCAGCTTTGGTCTGGGGAAAAAGATTTTGTGAGATTGTTTCTGTTTTTGTACTTGATTTTGGATAATGAGGGGGTATAATAAAAAACAGAAATGAGATCAGGAGGAAATCAAAAGTGGGTACATATTACAAACACAGAAAAACAGAATCCATTGATGTGCCGTATTCTTTTAAATGCGAGCAGTGCATGAAGGACAGCGGGCCGCTCAAGGCTACCATCAAGGGTATGGAAGCGGAAGTTAACAGTAATTACAAAGAGTTGGATTATAACAGGCAGCAGAACTTGAATGTGAAGGCGCATACCAATCTGGTGGCTGCTGTAAAAACGGCGCATATCAACGCAACACAAAAGCAGATTTATGATAAGGCGTTTAAAGATGAATGTCCTCATTGCCATAAACCACAGTCCTGGGCTGTCAGCGGGTTGAAGGATGACATGTTCACCGTACCGATTGCAGCTCTTATCGTCGGACTGATCTTTGCTGCAGGGTGTTATTTCTTTTCGGGAGTGGACAATAATCTGCAGATTGCGATTGGCGTAGGCGGAATCGGTCTGGCGGTAGCGATCGTGACGCTTCTTTGGAATATTATGAAGATAAGCAGCAAGAAAAGAAAGACTGCGACCGCTAATCAGAAAATGGTGCCGGTTATTGACTGGAGCGCCGTGCAGAATCTGCTGAATGAGTAATCTGTGAGTTGAATATATGTTTTTAGAGAAAGATATCGCCGTACGGGATAGGAAGTCCCATGCGGCGGTTTTTATGCGCAGGGGTGCGTAAGGAAATAAGTTGTTTCATGATCTGAATTTGTAGAGGAGTGTACCCGGATGATCCCAGGCAGTCTTATATTCAGGGATATGATAATAAGATATACAGGATTATAAGTAGTGAGGTATAAAAAATGGTAAAATATAAAATGTATATAATCAGCATGGTTGTTTATTAGCTGGTTGTGGAAATAACACTATTGACAATAGCGCTATTGAACAGAATGATAGAGAGATACAAGACAGCATTACCTATGATGAATACAGCGGATATTGGTCTTATGAGGGAAAAACGCAGGAACAGATCTTGGCAGAAGGAGGGCTTCTTGTTTTTATCTTTCGCATTTCTTTCTTCACCTGGTGTATTTTTGCAAAACCAGCTTCACAATAATTGTTATGTCACCAAAAAATCAATCATTCTTTAGAAACCACTACATTACATCTCTCAAGAGCCTCTTCAACGGGGATTTCCTTCACACTGGTGGTTCCAAGACGTTCAAAAGTTTCTACCATGCCTGCAAGAACATCATCCATGTCATCCTCATCTGAAAACGCCATACCATTAATGACATATATAGCATCGTTCTGCGGTGCATCAGGATGATATATCTCAGAAAAGCAAATCCATTTCATCCAATAGTCAATAAGGCCATAAAAGCTTCCGCCATATGTTTCTTCGTCATAAGTATCCGCATCCCGCCTGGTAAGCAGCGAAAAGTTTACCATTTCGATATAACCATCTAAACAGGAATATTCAACTGCTTCCCATTGACCGCTTTCGGATGGAGATTGGATAGCAGTCGTAGAAATATAACCATCCTCTTCATCTCCCTGCATACAAAATATGACAAACGGATTTTCCCCCGGCGTCAATTTGACGAACGGATTGGTGAAATAAGTTACATCTGCATCTGCATCCTCCGGATCAGAGATTTCAACATACATCTCTGCTTCCTCATCGTCCTTAAGATAAGGTATACCGGCGCTCTCATCAAAACGGCCAACCCCTAATCCCGTCACTTCATATGCGGCCACCGGCATATCCGAGAAGATCCAGGAGATGACTGCCTCCTCTTCCTCCTCTTCTTCAGCAGGCTGGGAGTCCTCCCCCTCTGAACCCTCTGTTTCCTCCGCAGGCTGGGACTCCTCCTCTGTTGAATCCTGTGTTCCCGGTTCGTCCGACGAAGACTCCACTGAAGAAGCTTCCACCAGTTCCTCTGTCGGGGTTTCCGCGTCCTCCCCGCAGGCTGTGACACACAGCGCTGTTGCAATCAGCAGAACTGCCATTAATAATTTTGTAGTAAAATTTTTTCTCCCGAATTTTTTCATTTTGTTCTCCTTAGCTTTTCATTTTAAAACATATTTTGCGGGTAAAATTTTCATTTCCCTCCCGGCAGACATCACTTCCTTTACTATACTTGTTTCAGTCGCGTGCTGTAATACGTTTCGATGTCCTGATCATCAGGTTCACATTGCGAACAAATTCACCCAGTAATATGTTCCGTTCTCGTACCAGCAAGCAATGGCACCCTTTGTACAGTTTTCATTCAGCATATTATTCCTGTGTCCTTCACTGTTGTACCATCCAGTGCATGCCTGGCTGGCGCTCGTCGGACCAGCGTATATATTTTCACCAGTCCAAGGAACGTCGCTTATCACTGTAAAACAGCTTTCACCATTTGGCCTGGTATGGCTGTATGAAGTAACCAATTCCTGCGCCCGGATCTTCGTTCCCTCATAAATGGCATCATTCCACGTCAAAGCATCCAAACCAATATTCGCGCGGTATTGGTTTACAATATCAAAAGCCTCCCTCGCCATACTTTCCATAAACTGGCTTTCCTGAACACTGCCGGAACCGCTGTTGGAACCGCTTCCACCACCAGAGGTATAAACAGGTGCGCCGCTTGCCATCCTTGCTGCCCATTCTTCATCTGATATAGGTCTCACCCACGGAATGTCAGAATCATCGAATACAGGAGACTCGTTCGTGGATGCTGATGTTGTAGAATCCGTGGACGTGGAATCCGTGGATGTTGATGTTGTAGAAGCCGTGGACGTGGAAGCCGTGGATACCACTTTTGTATCCTGAACATACTTGTTTGATACATATACTTCCGTATCCTTGTAATCCAGCCTGTACCATCCCGTGTCTGCAACGCCTGTGACGGTCACAGCTTCATTCGTGGACAGCGAGCCAACTTTTTCGTAGTCAGTGGAAGGACCCGTTCTCAGGCTCACGATGGACACCCTTGCTGTTCAGCTATGTGCTTCCTCGTTGCCTAGGCGCACTTGGGACTTCCACCCGTTAGAGCCCGCCCATGGCGGGCGAACTAAAAAAACCCTCCCCAAAATGAGAGGGAGGGGCTTAGGAGATTCGTCTTATTTGAAAGCCTCAATCCAGAAAATGTTACCATTAGCATCTCTATAGGTTGCTGCTGCGTACTGAGTGTGACCAGAGTAAATTCTCTGAGTGTGGTGACCTTCGGAATCAATCCAACTCTGGTTTACCTCGCTGGCAGTTCTCTGACCTCTTGCGGCATTCTCAAGCTCAGTCCAACCAGTGTGAACATCGATACCTGCGTAATAATTGGCTACGATAACAGGAAGCCTGTTCTTGCAGTACTCTTCAAGTTCGGATGACCATGTGAGTTCGCCTACACCGTTAGCAGTTCTATCTGCATTCACGTACCCCAGTAGACTGTCGTCTACAAGAATCGTGATATAGCTGGAAGAAACGCCGGGGGAATCACTTCCATCGCCGTATACATAAACAGGTGCGCCGCTTGCTATCAATGCCGCCAATTCTTCATCTGATACAGGTGTTGCCCATGGAATGTCAGAATCGTCAAACATAGAAGATGCATCCGTGGATGTTGATGTTGTAGAATCCGTGGACGTGGAAGCCGTAGATACCACTTTTGTATCCTGAACATAATTGTTTGATACATATACTTCCGTATCCTTGTAATTCAGTCTGTACCATCCCGTGTCTGCAACGCCTGTGACGGTCACAGCTTCATTCGTGGACAGCGAGCCAACTTTTTCGTAGTCGGTTGACGGGCCTGTTCTCAGGGATACGGAAGTTGAAGCATACATTGTCACAGCTTCAATGTCTTCCACTTCATAGTCAACCTCTTCTGCCGGTTCTTCATCCTCTACAAGGTCTTCATCCCCTGTGAGGTCTTCATCCTCTGTGAGGTCTTCATTTTCTGTGAGGTCTTCACCCTCTGCAAGTTCTTCATCTTCTGCAAGGTCTTCCAAGTATTCGCTTTCTGCTTCGCTTTGTGTGTCTGCCTGTGCCAGTTCAATATTGCTCTCACCGCAGGCAGTGAGGGCGGCTGTCAAAGTCAGTGCCATCAAGATTGCTGTGATTCGTTTTGCTTTCATTTGTGTTCGCTCCTTTTCGTTTGCTCTTTTTCGTATTTTCAGGGCAAACCATATATATGATATGGTTGTCTCTGTCGTTCCCACCGGCTTAGTCGTTGGGGGACGAGATATCAGCGTCCCCGGCAGACCAATCCGACGAGACAACAAAAGCGGCGCAGGGACTTTTTATCCCTACACCGCAAATAACGCACACAAACATCATTTCCCTTGATAAGTAATGGAAAAGAAGGTATAATGACTGTGGGTGCAAAAAATTTTGCTGTGTGGGAGAGTGTAGGTCTCCTGCATAGGGGCGTGAGAGGCGGCAACCTTTCACGTCCTGCCTTTTTTTTGCTATCTCTATTTCTTATTCTACAATATGACGCGATATATTTCAAGAGGATTTCTGACGGATTGCCAGCCATCCCTTTGGTTTGCTCCATGCCACGGATATAAAAGGCATAATCAAGGGGAATTGATAGAAGTGCATTTATCAATCCCCCCTGCACCATTTTGTTTCGGCGGGCTTCCGTTTATCAAGGGGCTTTCGCGGCATAAAAAGGGCGGCGCAAAGGATGCGCCAATTTATTCCACGACCCCTTGACAAACTGCTGTGTCGGCTATCCTGTCGGTTTTCTGCTGTTCTTATTTCCATCTTTTTTCCCTGTTCCTTTTTTCTCTTATTTTTGTTATCATAGCAAGTATATCAACGTGGGCTTTTGGTGTAGTATCTTTAACTATGGGAGACGGGAGTTTCTTATCCAGATATTGCCATGATCCCTAAAATTTCAGAGACTTTGTGGGTAACCGCCGATGAACTGCTTGGCATCAGTACATCAGATGCAGGCCAGGACTCCAGGGAGGATGCGGAGATGTGCTTAAACCAAAGCCAGGCGGACAGCATCTTCGACTATGTTCCCGTGTCCGTATCGGGAGAGAGCAAAAAAGTCCTGATTGTGGATGACTCGGATTTTATGAGAATGATGTTGGAGGATATACTGACGCACAGCGGGCATACCGTCTTGCAGGCCAAGGACGGTCTGGAGTGCCTGAATATATTGCAGAATGAGACTGTGGACGTATGTGTGCTTGACATTGGTATGCCGGTCATGGATGGGATAGAGGTCTTGAAAAGAATAAAAGAAGGGCAGCCTGAATTAAAAGTAGTCATGCTTTCGGCATGGGCCAAGGAAAGCACCATAAAACAGACATTACAGCTTGGTGCGGACGCTTATGTTGTGAAGCCCTTTCAGGCGCAGTGCCTCATAGAGCGGGTTGGGTAATTATACTGACGAGCGCTAAGATTTTCCAATTCCTGCCCGTCACATGCCGCGTAAGTGGGCGTCATGCAACGGGCAGGAAGGAAAATCTAACCGCTCGTGAGTATATACTGACGACCGTTAA
>JAAUZC010000008.1 GCA_014804795.1 Lachnospiraceae bacterium
CCGCAGATAATTCATCAGCTTGTCCACATGGCTGTCAAAGCACTGTTGCCCCTCCTGGGTGCTCCATACCTCAACGCCGTGCTTGGCGAACCATTCCACCACGAAAGGCGTCTCGTCATCGATCCTCCCGATCCTGTCGAACATGAACACCAGAAGGACGTCAAACTCATTGTTCAGCGCTGCCTCTTTCAGCTCCTGGATGGCATCCCTGTCATCCGCCGATACCTTATATCCTGAAACTCCCTTTTCGGAAAACTCCTTCAGGATCGTCCAGTCCTGCTTGCTGCTCGCAAAGTCACGGCACGCCGTCTTCTGCATGGGGATGTCATTCTCATTCTTGTCGTTCCTGTCTACCTGCTTTTTGGTCGATACTCTATAAAGACAATAAACCCGTTTCATTACGCTACCTCCGTACATAAATTTTTTTGTACGGGGCCGCGATACTAATTCATATTTTCTTGTCAATGTGCGCCCCGGGCATGATCCCCCGGTACTTATATTATACCGTGAAATGGCCCCTGCGACAATGCATGTTTTCAAAAAAGCATCACGATCCACCCGTTTTACAGTGCCTGTCCGCACGGGATGAACTCCTTCTGGAAGCGCTCCTCATATGCCTCCGTAAGGATATCCCTGACCTTGTTCTTGATGTCTGCTCCGGTGTCATTCCTGCTGAACATGACCGTGACGGCAGAGCTGTTGATACAGAGCTGCATGACAGGATTCCTGCCCGATTCTACTTTATCCAAAGAAAAACCTCCTTCCTTTTCCAATGGCCTTATCAAGACCACATGAATAAACCGGGCCTGCGCTCTTCCGGTCACAGACCCGGCCCATTGTATCTGATCTCGATCTTGTCCGCCGTATTTGCCACGCTCCCCGGCAGGTCCTATATACACATATAATAGGAAGGGATTGCTACGGGCTGCGGATGGCTCATCCGCATCATAGCCCCGCCGATGCCGCTGCTCTGCCAAAGCCGGCGCACACCGCAGGGACTCCCCTTCAAGTCCGTGAGGGGTCGTGAGAAAGTACCATTATGATCTGTGCCGTCGTCGCGCCCGGCCTGCCACAGCCGGATAAGCGGGTGCGTGGATCGCTCGGACAGCCCCTTCCATCACCTCCCCGGACTGTCTGTCTTTGCGCCGCCCCATCCTCCGCTCGGAACACAGAATGAAGTACCCATAGCAATGTGTATGAAGTTGTCAATGTGCCGCAGAGGAGGCGGCAGTCAGGAATCTTCCATCCGTGGTGTGCCGGAACATATATCCCGGTGATCCACCCTCCCGGCTTGTCCTGCCATGGATGCCCCTCTTACTATTCCGTACATTTTCGGGGCAGTTTCGCCGTCTGGATCATAAATTTTCCTGTAAAAATTTTTCGAGGTTCCGCAGACCGTGCTCAATGGATTTCCTCACATTGCTCTCATTGATATCCTCTGCTTTGGCGATGGCGGTCTTGCTCATGCCGAGAAAATAATGCGCATAGATCCGGTTGCGCTGTTTCTCCGGCAGAGAAGCAAGCCCTTTATAAAGCAGCTCCGTATCGTAGCACTGCTCCAGGATGTCATAGGGATTGCCCTGGTCCAGAGATGCGAGGTCACGCTCAATGCCTCCCTCATAATCCAGGGAATAAAAAGCCTTATGGCGGTATGTACGGATCCGGTGGGCCTCTTCCAGAAGCTCATACTCACGGAGCAGCAGTGCGACTTCCTCCGGCACCTCAACAACAGTATCTTTTGTATAGAACGGGTAATAATCCCGCAGATTGATCTTCTTCATGGTATCCTCCAATTTCGATTTTTGAGTTGACAGGCAAAATCGAAATCAGAGGCGGGGACCTGCAGCCTGGTATCTCTCTGCTGCTGAAATAGACCGACACGTCCGCCGAAAATAAAAAAATGCGGGCCTGGCTTTTTTCAGGTACGCATTTTATAAAATATTTTGATGATGACAGTGGGTATATGTCAGAATCTGTCGAAACAAAAAGCGCCGCGGCTTTTTGGGCTGCGACGCTTAAATAAATTCTACTGTCATATTGTCCTTTGATATTATAAATTTTCCTGATATCCACCACTGCCCCCATCCGGGGGAGCCTGATGGGTCAAGATTATGACATAAATCCCCTCCTCCGTTCATTCCGGCTCATTATAGCAACCAAAATTCCCGGTTCAGTTTAAGGTTTCTATCAGTTTTTTCTCATTATAACGTAAATTTATCTTATTGCCTCTTGCGGCTCAAACTTGTATCCGACTCCACGGATACTGACGATATATTCCGGCATATCAGGCTCTGTCTGCAGTTTCTGGCGTAGGCGGCTCATAAGATTATGGATTGCTTTTACTGTAACGCCCACATATTCCTCTCCCCACACTTGGTAAGATATGGTCTCAAAAGTCATGACACGTTTACTGTTGGTGATCAGTAGTTGGAGCGCGTCGAACTCTTTTGCTGTCAGGTCTATCTCCTGCCCACAGACAGCAACTTTTCTCTGCTCCGAGCAGAAATATAAACTGCCCTCATGAATTTCTGTAAAAAGCAGCTTGGTATTTGTTTCCTCGACACTGGCATCAGGTGTCTGACATGAAATTTCGGAAAAATTATTTTTATCTTCCTTTCTTCCCAAAACAAATTTAACCAGATCCATTTTCTGTTTATCATCCAATAAAATGAACAGTTTTTCCGCTATCTGCTTACCAGACTCTGATATGTCGAGTACAGCTAATTTCCCATATGATCACCTCCCTGTCTAACCAAAAATCCATCAGTCTTTAGGTTCATTCACGCAAGACATATCATCCTTGCGTAAGCATCCTCTGAATCTTCAGTTACCTTAATCTTCCCCTGCCGGATAAAATGCTCAATCCTCGCAGCATACCACCAGTCGCTGACACTTAACTGGTAATTTCCCAGAATATCCCCTATCAGCCTTGCTTCCTTTATTGGTTCTTCTGAAAGCCTCTTCCATATCGAAAAATCATAAAACTCCTCCTGAACCCCAACCAGCCTGCCATTCACCATTGCACGCAAAGGACTGTTATCCTCCACAAGTTCACTCCACCAAATGGCATACATCCTTATTTCTTCTTTTGACAATATCCTTTCACCAGACAGAAAAACGGCAAATTCCGCTGCAGTAACCTCTCCCCAATTCTTGTGTGTGACAATAGAATCTGTTCGGATACTGTATTCCGGCAGCTTTACTGTGTGAACCTCATTTTCGTATTTTCGTAGCAATGCACACAGACTGTAAAAACCACACCGAGAATATGGTGCATCGCTGTACCATATTCGTATGTTTTCCCCTTCCTCCAGATATTTTTTCAGACGTTCCACTTCATTTGCGCTGGAATCTGCAATCTTTTTAAAGTCTGCATCTGTTTCAATAGCAAAACCTCGTGCCTGCGAATACAACGAATATATCCGTTCCCTACGACACTGACCATCTGTCATATTCAGAAAGGAAAAGCCCTGCGACTGCCATAACCGTCCCAACGGCAGAAATCCATGTCACTGGCTCTTTCAGCACCAAAACGGATGTCACCACTGTTATGACGGGGACCATGTAAATATAGACGCTGGTCTTCACTGCACCAAGCGCCTTCACCGCAAGGTTCCATGTGACGAAACAGAGTGCAGACGCCCCTAATCCCAGATACAGGATATTAAGCAGGTGCGTCATATCAGCAAACCGTTCCAGACCGATTCTAAAATCAAAAAGAAATAATGCCGGGGTGTTATGTTTATTGCGCACCATTTTTTGGAGACCACCGCGAGAAGATCAAACTCCGTTGCGGTCAGCATGATCTCCTGACCGCTTACTTCCACCATGCGCTGCTCCAGGCAGAAATATAATTCCCCTTCCCATATCTCTGTCAAAGGGCATTCAGATTCCTGCATACAGCTTTCCGCATGGATATTTGAACCGTTCCGGAATAATCCGCTGTTACAGCTCCCCTGCTCACTGACATACCTTTCCAGCTCCTGCTTTTGCTTTGGATCAAGGAATGTAAACAACTTTTCACCTATCTGCCTGCCAGATTCCGATACATCAAACACTGCTAATGTCCCAATGACACCACCCCCTTAACCGTTCACAGAATTTTGGTTCTTTGTTCCCCAATATCAATACCACCGCACAAGCGGCAGCCCGTTGTTAATCCCGTTTGCAAACAGAATCTGGTGCAGGTCAATGATTCCGTTATGGAAGGTGGCTGCACAGGCCGACAGGTACAAATCCCACATCCTCACAAACCTTTTATCGAACATTTCCCGCACCTCCCCGATATGCTCCTTATAATTCCTTTCCCAGCACAACAGGGTACGGTTATAGTGGAGCCTCAGGTTCTCCACGTCCATTGTGTGAAATCCGTCCTCCGCTGCACAGGAAATCATTTCCCGAAGGCTCGGAACGACACCGCCGGGGAAGATATACTTTTTGATCCACGGATCGCCGGCATGTTCCTTCAGGGCGCTGATGAAATGGAGCAGGAACAGACCGCCCGGTTTCAACGCAGCTCTTGCGCAATCCAGAAAAAGCTGGTAATTATCACGCCCAACATGCTCCACCATGCCGACGCTTACGATCCGGTCAAAAGTCTGCCCGCACTTTGGAATATCCCGATAGTCCATCAGTTCCACCGTAAGGAACTGTTCTAAATGTTCCTCGGAAATCCGCCGCTGAAACTCCCTGTACTGTTCCTGGCTCAACGTGATCCCCATGCCGTGTATGCCGTATTTCTTTGCCGCCTCTATCAGCAGGAATCCCCATCCGCAACCAATGTCAAGCAGGGACATCCCTTCCTTCAGGTACAGTTTTTTCAAGATATAATCAACCTTGTTCACCTGCGCCTGATAAAGTGAATCGTCCTCATGCAGGAAATAGCCGCAGGAATAACTCATGGTCTCGTCCAGCCAAAGCTTGTAAAAATCATTCCCGATGTCATAATGGCTCTGCACTTCTTTCTGCTGGTTCTTTTTTCCCGTTGAGGTAAACATCAGCTTTTTTAATGCTGATTCATCCGTAGAGAATCTGTCCATCTGGCCTAAGAAATGGTCCAGGGCATAATACAAATCCCCTTCGATCTCCAAATTCCCATCCATGTATGCCTCCCCTAAAGCAAGAGAGGTACTTGTCATAAGATCAGTCAAGGGAATCATTTTCCTAAAGTTTACAATAAATTCCGGCTGCCCTTCCCCAATCTTGTACTCCTTCTGGTTCATCTTTACACAGAAAGGATATTGGTCAAATTTCTTTAAAAATTGTATCAAAACATTTTCTTCTAACATTTTTATTGAAATCTCCTTTAAAAAAGGGGCGGCGTTATGTGGACTCCCGCCCCTATGTCAGATTACTTTTCCTGTGCCGCCAGTTTTGTCATACTGCTAAATTCCGATGCAACCATAAAGACCGCCATAACCACCACTACCAGGTCTGTCAGAGCCGGAGCAATAAATACGCCCGTCACTCCTAAACCGCCAATCATAGGCATGATAATCGCCAGAGGAATAAACAGGACTATCTGCCGTAACATTACCAGAACACTGGCTTTGGATGCCTTACCCAATGACTGCAGCAACGTAATGACCATAATCAGGAATCCAAGCAAAATGTATGTACTGAACAAAATACGGAATGGAGCCACGCCCTGACTTACAAGATCAGCATCCTTGATAAACCAGGAAAGCAGCGTCCCCGGTGCAAGCTGAATCGGAATATAAAAGATCAGCGTCAACACCGTTGCACCGAGAATAAATCCCTTTGTCACCTGCTTTACACGTTCATACTGCTTAGCGCCGAAATTTGTTCCGGCCGCCGGCTGAAATCCCTGGCTCATACCCCAAAGCGGAATAAAAGCAAAGGACTGTGTACTTAAAGCTGCTCCCAAAATAATCTGCCAGGATTCTCCGCCATGCCGCGCTGCAACATTATAAAGAACCGTCTGCTGTACCAAAGTCATTACCTGCATCAGCATAGCAGAAAAGCCAACGCCAAAGATTTCAGAAGCAAGACCCTTTTCAATCCGAATGCCATGAATACGGACATTCTTGCTCTTAGACACGAAATGATGTAACATAGCCGCTGCATAGATAAACTGTGAAAGAATTGTCGCATAAGCCGCCCCATCAATCCCCATACCCGACGACTTAAGTAAAGTAATAAGGATAGGGTCAAGAATAATATTCAGGATTGCAGAACCAGCACTGAACAGCATGGCTTGTTTTAACAGGCCCTCTCCACGCATAATCATGTTTGAAGATTGAGCAAAGTTTACAAAAAGACTTCCTGCAAAGATGATCCGCAGATACCGGATAGCCTGATTCAATATCTCTCCCTCGGCTCCGCACAAAGTCAGGAGCTGACGTGTAAATATCATGCCGATTACAGTAATAATAATTCCAAATAGCAGATTTAACGCGATCAGATTTCCCATAATCTTGTCAATCGTATTCTGGTCTTTCTTGCCTACCGCACGGGATAGCACTGACGCCGATCCAACACCAATCAGTGTAGACACGCCAGTATTGATCAGTGTAAAGGGATAGGATACGGACACGGCTCCCATAGAGACCTCACTGATCAGCTGTCCGACAAAAATCCTGTCCATCAGGTTGTAAAGCCCTACAACCACCATACCGATGATTGCGGGAATACTAAGAGAGATAATGAGTTGAAGCGGCGTAGCCGTCAACAGTTGTGTACGGGTATCTTGTTTCTGTGCCATAATAATTTCCTCCTGTTCTATAACGATTTTATTTATCAGCTACCGGCAATAAATATCCGAAGGCCAATACAGATCAGTACAATTCCGCCAAAAATAGCCGCATATCTTTCAAACCTGTTGCCAAAGACATTCCCAATATGGACACCAGCACAGGAAATGAAGAAAGTTGTACAGCCGATCAGTAAGACAGCCGGGATAATATGTACCTGTAACGCTGCAAGAGTGACGCCTACCGCAAAAGCATCTATGCTTGTGGCAATAGCGGCAGGAAACATGATTTTAGGGTTTAGCGAAGCATCTGTATTTTCTTTCTTTTCCGATACAGCCTCCCGGATCATGTTTATCCCAATCAGGGAAAGCAAAAACAATGCCACATATTTTGAAACAGCCGTAATATACTGGCTGATCCCCTCTCCACACAAATACCCCAAAAAGGGCATCAATGCCTGAAAGCTGCCAAACCATGCTCCGGTTATAACACTTGCCTTTCTGCAATTTCCCTGTGTGGACAGGCCTTTGCAGACGGAAACAGCAAACGCATCCATAGACAGGCCAATGGCGATAAAGAATAATTCAATCCCCATCTGCTTCACTCCTTCCGTCACCATAAGTTTCTTTTAATTTCTGGAAACTTTCTTCGCTGATGATATGCTCGATCTGGCAGGCGTCCTGTTCTGCCTGCTTGGCAGAAACCCCCATTGCGGTCAGATGATTCGTAAAAAAGCAATGGCGCTCATAGATGTTTTCCGCTATATCACGTCCATATTCTGTCAAGTGAAGTATTCCGTCCTTATCCATATCCAGGCATCCTTTTTCCCGCAGCAGCTTCACGGCATGGCATACACTGGGCTTAGAAAATCCCATATACCGTGCTACATCGATGGATAAGACCATGCCGGATTTTTTCTGAAGGATTAAAATTGTTTCCAGATAGTCCTCCAAAGATTTTCCTAAATTCTCCAGTTCATACGCCCCCTTTACCGCTTTATGACCTCCCACATCAATAAATTTGGAGCCACCTGATCGCAGCCGTGGCATCCGATACAGTGGTGGTCACAGTTGCCTGCCAACGATACTTTCCGGATATATCCCTGCTTTTCCAGAAAGTCCAGCTTACTCAAAATCCCCTCTGCATCGTCTCCTAAAATCTCTGACAATTCCAAAACATTATGCGTGTTACCGTCCTGCAAGAGCCTGAGCAGTTCTTCTAACAAAAACAGCACCCCCTTAGAAAATCAACATACCTATGTGGTAGGCAATCATTGACATAATAAGAGCCACGACGATATAATAAGCAGCAATCTTTAAGGTCCACTTCATGGAATGGCTCTCCTGAGCAGTCGCAGCCAGCGTGCTTAAGCAGGGCATATTGAAAAAGTAAGCAAAGAGGAAAGCCAATGCCTCCGGCTTTGATATGGACGCAATCAGGCTGGAACCCAATGTTGCCGTATTGACAGCACTTGTACCGTCAATAGCTCCCCAAATTCCTGATGTATTGAACAAAGCCGCCATTACTCCTAACGATGATTCCTTTCCCATGGCCGAGGCGATAAATGCCATAAACATCTGCCAGCGCAGGCCAAACCACATCGTCACCGGTTCGATAAAGGTTCCAATGCGGAAAATAGTACTGTTCTCCACATTCCCATCCGGTGTATAGGACAGAAGCCAGAACACAATGGAGATACCGATAATGATGACCAGCGCACGTTTCAATACATTTCCCATCTTGCCAAAAACCGTGGAAAAAAGATTTTTCCAATGGGGCTTATGGTAAGGCGGCAGCTCCATAATCAGCCCTGTACGCTCACTCTCCTTGTTCAGAGAACGTCCAAAGACTTTATAAGTAATAAAAATGTGAAGAAATACCGCTGCAAAAAGCGCCAATATCACTACAACTGAACCACTTCCAAAAAATGTCCCGCTGACGAGTCCCACAACGCCCCATGTAGAGGCACAGGGAACCGCCCATGCAAGAGCCATCGTCATAACACGCTGCCCCCAGGAATCAATAACCCTTGTACCTGTCATACCGCCGATATTGCACCCAAAGCTGACGATGAATGGCATAATGGCTTTTCCCTGCAGCCCGATCTTTGACATCGTATTATCGAACACATAGGAAATACGGGCCATATAACCGACTTCCTCCATAAAACCGAACACAAGGCTGATACCGAACACAAAACTTGCCATCTGCAGAGCAACCGTGACGCCGTTTAAAACCGCTCCACACAAGAGAGACACCAGAAACGGCGATACTCCCAATCCAAGCAGCCAGCCACTCAAAGGAACCGAAATACCTTTAATCACATAATCAAACAATGTCATCAATGGGGAGCCAATCACCAGGGATAAGATCAGCCCTGCCATAATCATGCCGATAGCGATAGGCTTTCCCCACTTTTTACTTGTCGCTGCCTGGTCAAACCGGCTGCGTGTCCGGATATTCTTTTCCGCCGTGACATTTCCTTTTAAAACCTGGTCTATCCATTGAAATTTACAGTCCCCGGTCAAAAGATTCCCGTCCTTTACATTTGAAAGGAATGTTTTCAGCTCCTGAAAATCTGATTGCGGAATTCTGCCCTGGATGATAGATTGTACCATTGGATCATTCTCCAAAAGTTTTGCAGCCAACCAGCCGGCAGAATAAATCTCTATTCCTTCTTTGGGTAACAGATTCAGCACTGTGATATATGGCACATTGATTTTTTCTTCATAAAGTGAATGCAATGTCTTTTCCTGTAATACCTTCTTAGTCTTATCTGCTGATTCCAATACTTTAAAAAAGGAATCATACTGTTTTTTATCAGCCGCCACCATAGGGATGACCGGTATCCCCAAAGATTTTCCAATCCCGGCAGCATCAATGGTCTTTCCCTGTGAAGCAGCCACATCCATCATGTTAAGAAGCAGGATAACCGGAACCCTAATTCCAACATAATCTGCCAGCATGAACAGGCTTCGCTCCAACTGTGAGGAATCTGCCAGTATGCAGACCAGATCGGCCTCTCCGGAAGCAATGTAATCACGTGTCACAATTTCCTCTTCGGAATTAGCCGACAAACTGTATGTACCGGGCAAATCTACAATCCGATAGGAAATCCCGTTGTGGGTAAAGAACCCTTCCTTGCGTTCCACCGTCTTGCCGGGCCAGTTCCCAACATGCTGCTTTGAACCGGTCAGCCCATTAAAAAGCGTGGATTTCCCGGCATTAGGCTGTCCCAATAACGCTATGGTTTTCTCTTTCATCAGTCAGTCACCTCCACCATGATCTTGTCAGATTCCATTTTGTTAATGGCAAGTAATGTGTCCCGTCCATAAATCAGCACTGGCTGCTTTTTAGGATTTTGGATGATTTCAATTTGACTGCCCACTGTCAGGCCAATAGAGGTAATTCGGCTCTGAAAATGTGCATTGCCCAAAATTGATGTAATCCTGCCTTTTGTCCCTTCGGACAATTCACTCAATTTTTGCATGAGTAACCTCCTTGTAGTTAAATTCTTTGGTTCTGTCCTCATATCCATATACGGAAAATAAGGACTACGGCTTTTGCCAGGGCAAGCCCTAAATGTTAGAGATTGCTAACCTTATATTAAAAAAAATAGCCGTTCACAGTCATATGATAACACTGTTTGCTAACAGGAATTGCAAACTAAGTTATCATTGAGACAAAAATATATTGCCAGATACGGCATCCACTAAAGCTAAATTGATAACAAAGTACGCTAACATAGATTGCACACTTTGTTATCATTTGTTCAAAAAAATTGGCCCTTGGTTTCAAAGGCCATGCGCTTTACGCCAGCCTGCGGTAAAGAATTCCGCCAGGGTATGCGTACATTGCAGAGCTTCGTCCTTCCGGTAGTCATGCAGGACCGTCTCAAAGATACAGGAATAGTAAGCATGGTAAAGCATATGCAGTTCCTTCTTCGATAACCGCTTATAGGAAATCCCCTGTGTCTCCATCGTTTCATACATCTTGAAAGTATCTGCCACTTCACGCTCTACCATCCAGTCCGTAAAGTCAACATATTTTGTTCCGTCAGCACAGTGGAGCAATAATTTGAAAGAATCAAAATGTTTAAAAATATACTCGATAAACTCCGCCATTGTTTCCGTCGAAATGCTCCACAGATCATCCATATGATCCGACACGATATATCCGGTGGACCTGCTCTCTGCCAGATCGTATTTTTCACGCAACCCCACAACGGCTGGCTCCACTAATGCGGAGAACAAAGCTGCCTTATCCTCAAAATGACGATAGAAAGCTCCCGTTGTGATACCAGCGCCTTTGCACAGCTCCCGAAGATTCGTGCGCTCGTAACCATTTTCCAGAAACAATTTTTTTCCACTCTCCATTATCTTCTCATGGGTTATCTCATAAGTCCCAACTGCCAATTCTTTCACCTCCTTGTTACGCCTGCGTGCTAACTTAGTTATCATTATACGCAACTTTTTCTGTTTGTCAAGTCCTGCTTTGCTAATTTTCTATTTTCAACATCGTACAGCCGATTGAGAACCAAAATTTTAAGATTGGGACGCCAGACAACAAGAGGGCTTCATTTCTAATTTATTCAGATAATCAATCCCCCAGTTACACATGGCATCAATGACAGGGATAATGCTCTGCCCGAATGGCGTGAGTGAATATATGGTTTTCGGAGGTTTCTCCGGAATGACCTCCCTGTCTACCATACCACAGTCCTCCAGATCATGGAGCTGCTGCGATAGCATTTTTGACGTTGCGCCCGGAATCAGGCGCTGCAGTTCCATATAATGCAAAGAGCTTTCTCTAAGGTGCCAGAGGATCAGAGGCTTGTATTTCCCGCCGATCAGCGAAAGCGTTGCCTCGACAGGACAGTTAAACTTTTTTTCCTTCATGTCAGTCCCTCCCGATAATATACTTACTTTTTGGGAAGTCCCTACCCAAAAAGTACACTCTTGCGGATTATTCCCATAACCGATAAAATAAATCCACAGCGGTGAACGCCGCTGCCATTATAACATAAAAACAAAAAGAAAGGACGGAAATATTATGGATTTTATTTCAATCGCAAAACAACGGTACTCGGTTCGGAAGTACACCGGAAAGAAAGTTGAACCGGAAAAACTGGAAAAGATTCTGGAAGCGGCCCATGTCGCGCCTACTGCTGCTAACCGTCAACCGGTCCGCCTGATCGCTGTCCAGAGCGAGGAAGCCCTTGCCAAAATCGGCAATGCGGCAGATATTTATGGTGCGCCCTTGGCTGTCATCATCTGCGCCGACCATAACAGAGCCTGGACACGTCCCTATGACAAGAAGCAGACTGTTGATATTGACGCCTCTATCCTGACCGACCACATGATGTTACAGGCAACAGAATTGGGATTGGGGAGTGTATGGATATGCTACTTCAAGTCTGACGTGCTGAAAAAAGAGTTTTCCCTGCCGGACAATCTGGAACCTGTAAACATACTGGCGATCGGATATGCAGATGAAGAACCCGCCAGCCCGGACCGGCACGATGAAATGCGCATCCCCATAAGCCAGTTGGTTTCCTATGATACACTGTAAAATTTTCACTGCGTCAGGGACTTTCTTATCCTGGCGCAGATTTTTTATGGGAGGTGGCTGCAATGACCTGCTTTTATATCGTCCGGCATGGACAGACATTGCTTAACAGCCTCGGACGTGCACAAGGCTGGTCGGATTCACCCCTGACCGGATCGGGTGAACAGGAGGCAAGAAATTTAGGGGAAAAATTATCCTCTGTCCTTTTCAATGCCGCTTATACAAGCGATACAAAACGTGCCGTCCAGACCGCAAACATAATTTTAGAAGAAAGCGGGCAGACCGGCATAAAGATATATCAGGACAGCAGGTTGCGCGAATGGTGCCTTGGTATCATGGAAGCAGAAATCAATTCTGTTTTTGTACAAAATGTTTCCGAGTGGATGGGAGGTATTTCCTCACTCCCTGAAATGAACAGGAGACTTCCAGAAGTTGCCGCTGTCATTAAAGAGCATGATACTACTGGAATGGCAGAGCCTTTTG
Source organism: Lachnospiraceae bacterium (assembly GCA_014804795.1). Taxonomy (GTDB): domain Bacteria; phylum Bacillota; class Clostridia; order Lachnospirales; family Lachnospiraceae; genus 1XD8-76. The sequence goes on from JAAUZC010000008.1 coordinate 12,765, forward strand.
AGCAGATAAAGAAACGGCTGACAGAAGCCCTCATATCTGCAGGCGCCTCACAAACCACTGACGGCAATATCTTAATTGTGACACACGCATTTGCAATAAAGACCCTGATGTACCTGTTTGATATGGAAAGCATGGCACAAGCCCCCAAAGTCAAAAATGCCAGTGTAGTCAAACTTGTGTACGATAACCAGGCTTTCAGATTGGCAAGATAATAAGCTCTCCAAACTACCGGCAAGCAATGCAATCTTACGTAAGATTGCGTATTTAGCAGAAATCCCGTTCCCGGAATTCCTGCTAAATGCTTGTTGGTGACATGTCCCCAAACCCCTGAGATCATCACCTGCGGTGATGGCTGCGCGTTCCGTTGGAACGCTGAAAACCGAAAGTGCAAGGAAGCCTACTGCCGGGATTTCTGCGTATCCTTCTGCGGTTCCCGTCCGGCAGGAATGTCCAGCAGATGCTCCACATTCGCCCGGACATTATGGAGCTCTCTCATATCCGTCCTTGCCTGCTTATAGGCAGAATAGGCTTTCCGCTTCTGCTCCAGAAGCCCTGCGTATTCCTCACGCAGAGATCTGACGGAGGGCAGCTTTTTGATTCCCAGCCCGTCAAAATGTTTCTTCGCCGCCTGGTGGATCAGGATGTCCGCCTCATGCTCCGCCCGGAACTTTTTGCTGTACCCGGCTTTGCGGTACTCCACATAGACCGCCCGCGTCTTTGCATAGTTCACGATCTGTTTCTGCAGTTCCCCATTAGCAGCCATCCGCGATTCCAGTTCCTTGATCTCTGCTGACAGTGCGTTGAAGCTGGCGGTGGCCGCATCCGATCTTTCCTGCAGATCCTCATAGCTCATATCGCCATGCTCTTTGAGCCAGATCACCGCCTGGGAGAGCTGTTTCAGGTTGAACACCTTCGCCCAGCGCTCATACCCCGGGCCTTTGCCGGAGCGGATCGCCGCCTCGATGTCCACCAGCAGCCCGACTCTGGAAGCTGGCTTTTGGGAAGATGTACGGCGCGGTTTCACCGTCCGGGTGCCGTCGATCCGTTCTTTGATGGCCTGCTCCGTATAGTCACCTTTCAGCGTGTCGCACCGGGTATATTTTTCCTGTCCCGGCACACGGAAGCGGAGATGCTTCCTTTCCCGGTTGACCTCGATCCCTGCCGCCTCCAGCTTCTTTAAAAGCTCCTCAAAATCTTTCGGTGCCTCTTCCAGAGCCGCGTCAATGGCACGGCGTATCTGCTCCTGGAAGGACGGCTGTTTTTTATCCCCCAGCCATGTGCCGTAATGGTCCCTGCTTGGTTTCGGGTTCTCCACAATGGAAAGCCCGTGCTCCAGGCACAGCCTGTCATTCATGCGCCGGATCGCCCAGGTGGAGCCCCAGAAGTTGCGGAACTTCTTCCGGCAGTCCAGCGTCGTGGAATTGATGATGATGTGGTTATGGACATGGTGCTTATCTATATGGGTACAGACAACAAAGGCATGGTCTCCCTTCGTCAGTTTCAGCGCAAGCTCCTGTCCGATCCGGTTCGCTTCTTCCGGCGTGACCTCGCCGGGTTTGAAGGCCTGCCTGAGATGGTAGGCGATCACATCGTCCGCGCCCCTGCTCCTGCCGGTCAGGTTCGCATACTGTCTTTTGGACAGGAGGAACTCGGCATCGGCAGTCCGGGTGTCGCACTCATGTCCGTAAATGAATTTCCCAAAATCTGTCTTCTGTGGATTTTCCACATAATCAATGACATCCGCGATGGCAGTGGAGATATCCCGCCCCTTCCCGACATGCAGCGGCATCAGCCTTGTGGTCGCCATAAGTCACACCTCCTTATCCTTTCCCTCCGGTCACCGTTCCTGTTCCCGCTTCGGCCCCGGCCTGTCGGGCGGTGCCTGCTGCCCGGCATTCCTGTTCAGGCTCTCACGGACCGAAGGCTTCTTTTCCTGCTCCAGTGCATATGCCTTCCTTGCCAGGGTCAGGAACATATCCATCAGCCCGGTATGGCTCCTGTCCACGACAAAATAGGCGTTCCTGTCGCCGCCGAATCCGTCCGGCGCAGGGGTGACCCGGACCGTTTTCGCCCATGCCCTGTTGTCGCGGGATATCCTCCCGTCGTGGTCTTTATGCTGCACGGTGTTGGCAAGGACATAGAGCATCCGCTCATAGCCGAACTGTTCCAGCACCTGCCCCACACATGCCGGGTCCAGGCAGTTGTCATGATAGTTCCCGGCAATGGCACGGTCTATGGCATCCCTGCAGGCGATGTTCGCCTTATAGGATGCCCGGTACTGGTCCAGTTCCCCATGCTCATGCGCATAGCTGCCGGTCTGCAGGTAAAGTAGTGTCTCGTCTCTCAAATGTGATCCCTCCGTTTCTGAATTGAAAAAAGCCGCCCTCTTCGGACAGCCGTAAAAAAGAAAAAGAGCGGGGCATCCGGATATCCGTGCCCCGCCCAGACTGATCAGCCAGATACAAAATCCTTCAACACGCCGTTTATGCTTCCGATCATGCCGGTCAGCCAGGCTGCCGCCATCGGAAGGCCGTAGGGGCTGATCAGGAATGCGGCTGCAAGCCAGGACAGTCCCGGCCAGAACCCGGCAGCGAAGAACAGCGCCAGCGCCGCCAGGAACATGATCCCCGACAGGATCCCCAGCACGGCGCCGGATGCCATGACCAGAAACTTACATACCAGATATAAAATACCCGTGGCCATTACAAAGGGAAGTGCCAGCAATTTACCAACCAGACGCATACGCCCGCCTCCTTTCACCGAGAGGCATACCTGCCCCTCTATCAAAATTCTACCGTGCCGGTTCCAGGAAAGCAACGGCGTTTCTTCCTGTTTACGAAATGTTCGCAAATCCCCGGAGCAGCTTTTCCATTCCGTCCCAGAGGCCGTCCAGCCGGGCGCGCAGGTCCTCCACGTCGGCGGCGTAGACGCTGCCGGCCTCATTGGCCCGCCGTGTGTACTGGTTCAGGTTGTTGGAGCAGATACGGAGGAGCCGCACCATTTCCTGGATGTCCCCCATATCCAGATGGATGATGTAGCCGTCCACCGCCATCTTCCGGAGATATGCGGAGAGGTTGGTGATGCTAAGCTCCGCCATGCGCCCCCTTACCAGCTCCGCCTCCTGCTCGGACATGACGAACTCCACCCGGACAGATTTTTTGTCATGCCCGGCCTTCATCGTTCCGCCTCCTTTTTAAGGGAGGGCGTTTTATGGGCGGATGCGGCTGCCGTCTGTGTCTCTTTCAGTTTACCGCGCATGGTGCCTTTCTGCAGCCCGGCAATATATTCCTCCATATCTCCGGGCACGGAATGGTAAGACCTCTTGAACCGTTCCCTCTCCAGGATCACCGCGAGCTCCCGCCCGCTTTCCGGCTCATAGGACAGGGACACCGCTTTTCCATGTTCAGCCGCAAGTCCCTGTATAAGCTGCCTGTGGTTTTCATAAGGGACCGTAAGGACTGTCCCGTCCTCAAAGGCAGCCGTCACTTTTTCAATGGGACAGGTCAGCAGCTTCACCCGCTCCACATGAGCGGCATAGTCCAGCGGGCAGATGTCGCCTGTCACCTTCCCGTCCTCCACGCCTTTCAGAGTGAGCGCATACGCCAGGACCGGGTCCTTTGTCTGCTCATGGTAGAACCGCCATACATTGTTTTCATAGCTCCCCTGCAGGTAGACCTCCCGCTCCCGAAGGGTATAGGTGCCGCAGGTCCTTGACATCCAGAGGAGCTTCCTGTCCTCCGGGTTCCCCGATGCGGCCATCCTGGAGATCAGCTCCCGATCCAGGTCGAAATCATCTTTATAGTGGAGGGTGTTCACCTCCACGATCCTCCCCAGGGCATCCAGTATATCCACATCTTCAAATCTCTTCCCCATGCTCACCTCTCCCTTCCCAGCCCGGGAGGCGCCGCCTGCCTGGCCTCATGTTCCGGGCGGTCCGCTTTCAGCCGTTCCACAAGGGAAGGCTTTTCCTCCGCCAGGGACCCCGGTGCAAGCTCCTTTACCTCCTCCCAGGTCTGCCCGTCCGTCAGGTCCGGCCTCTCCGGCGCCCCATTGTCCAGCCGCCCGTCCAGCATGTTATAGTTGCCGGTCTGTCCTTCCTCATGAAGCTCCGCATTGCGGAGATAATCCTCCGGCGGCCGGAAGGGCTGCCCGTCAAACGTGACCTCCCTTCTGGCCGTGAACTGTGAGAGCACCCCCTCACGCATACGGGCAAATTCCTCATACTGCCCCATGGTAAGGCCGTGCTCCAGCATCTTCTCCTGGCTGTATATCCATCCCTCGCTACAGAGGAAGAAGAACATATCCTCCCTTTCACTGGCAAGGCACAAAGACCCGTCCCCATTGTCATAATACGCCCTGGGCACATCCCGGTAATGGTAACGTTCCTCCCGTCCAAGGTACACCCTGTCATCCGTGCCCACCATGGCTACCATGCCTGCATAATTGCTGAGCGACGCGGCGCGGATCAGGACCACCGGCTCCTGGTCCGGCATAAGCTGCCTGCCGGGGATCTCATTCAGCTTTTCCGCCGCTTCATCCCTGGGTGTGGCCGGATCATGGGAGAGGGCGCCCAGATTCGGCTTCGCCGCACGCCTTTTCACTGCCCCGGGCTCCGGCTCCTTCTCCCTGGCACAGTAATGGACATTGGCTGTCGTCCTGCCGTTCATTTCCCGTGCATAGTCTTCCGCCGCTTTCTGTGTGTCAAATTCCAGCGGCTTTCCATCCTCTTTGCACCATGTGGCAGCCGCGCCGAAGATGGCTGCCCCGCTGCGCACTGCCCATACTCCGTATGTTTTTTCCTGTCCCATCCTGCCCCTCCTTACCGTTCCTGCTGTTTTGCCGGTTTCTGCTTCCCGGAAGGTCCCGCCGGCTTTGCCTCTTTCATCTGCTGCCGGACGGAAGGCTTCTGTTCCGGTTCGTCAACGGAAGTGATGTTCACATACTCTCCGATGATGTTCAGCGCCTCGTGGTAGCTGCCGGAAGCAAACACGCGGTCCGACATCTCTTTTGCCTGCTCCGCCATGTCATTCCTGCGCAGGGTACGGGCAGCGATCCCTACCAGGTTGAAGATGTTCCCGTCCTGCCCGATCAGCGCGCAGTCCGGCTTCTCCGGCTCCGGTGCAGGCTCCCCGATAAATCCGCCCAAGCGGTTCGGCACAAAGTCGGAAAGCCATGTGCCGCCGAAATTCTCATACGTCTGTAACCGCCATATGGCAAGTTTCCCGATCTCCAGATCCACATCCTCAAAAGGATAGAGCAGACAGGTAAGCTCCCCATACCGGAAGGTGGATACATCCACAAATCTGCTCGCGCCTTTCAAAATGCCGGCCTCGGTGAACATTTCATTGATCCCGTCCACCCATTCCTGCAGCTCCCCGCCGCATCCCTGCAGGATCAGCCCTTCCCTGCCTTCCATGCGGCGAAGGTCCTCCGTTGTGATCGTGTTGATACTCATAAAATCGCCTCCTATCGTTCCTGTTGATGGTTGGTCTTGTGCCGGGCAGCTTTTGTACCCGGCTGTTTTCAATCTGTCCGCAACTTAAGGCTGTTTCAGGGTGCCGGAGTATTCTTATCCAGCCGCCCCTGGAACCGGGGCCCGGAAGCCTTATAGATCAAGACCCTGTTCCGCTAAGCTGCGGACATGTCACCCCTGTCCCTGCCGCTTGCGGCGCTTCCTTTCCCGCTCATATTTCCGCCTGGCAGACACCCGGCAGGCTTCGGAGCAGTACGCCTGGCTGGTGGTGGGAAGATATGCCCTGCCGCAGACCGGGCAGATCTTCTGCCTCATGGAAGTGTCCTCGCCTGTAATGGCGGATCCAAGCGCCGGGTCGGCCGACAGCACCGCCTCCCGGAAATACCGGCACAGGGAACCCGTCCAGTATTTGTCCAGCATGTAACAGGGACAGTCCAGCGGCAGGCACTGCTTTTCCCTGCTGCCATAGTTGGCGCATGATCCCGTTACCAGCTGCCGGATCTTCGCCCGCTCGGAACGGGTGAGCTCCCGGGAGGGCCGTCCGGTCATTTCCTGCCGCCTTTCTTTTCCGGGAATTCCAGCCTGAAATTCACATATTTTCCGCCTGTATCATCAAGCACCACCACCGCGTCATAGGTTTTTCCCGTCTTTTCGCTGTAAAGGCCGGACATGGGGACACGCCCATCCTTCAGCAGCGCCGCTGCCACTGTCTTTGTGAGCTTCTTTTTCTTAGCGGTAAAAAAGCGGTTTTCTTTCCAGAGCGCAAAACCGCATTCCCTGCTTTCACAGAAAAATCCCTTTTTCCCCTCCGTGACGGCAGAGCCGCACCTGGGGCAGATGCCGGCAGTATCTCCCCGGCTGCCCTTTGCCTCCGGGAACAGGCCCCTGAACCGTTCCTCCGGGGCGGTGTGGTCCTTCACGAGCTCCCAGCACATGTCCGCGATCCCTTCCATGAACGCCTCCGCCGTGGTCCCTCCGCGCTCCACTTCTTTCAGCATGGATTCCCATTCAGCGGTCAGCAGGGGGGACTTGATATTGTCCGGCAGCACCGTCACCAGGTTTGTGCCTTTTTCCGTGGGGATGAGCTGCTTTTTCTTCCGCTCCACGAAACCCGCCGACACCAGCTTCTCCAGGATCGCGGCACGGGTAGCCGGGGTCCCCAGCCCTTTCCTCTCCGCATCCTCCGGCATGTCCTCCGCACCCGCATTCTCCATGGCTGCCAGGAGCAGGTCTTCCGTATAGTGCCTGGGCGGGGATGTCCTTCCCTCCCGGATCCCGGCAGACACCTTTTCAAATGCCTGGCCTTCCTGCAGCACGGGGAGGGCCGCATCCTCATTGTCCTTCTCTTCCGCCCCGGGCTGTTTCAGTCCCATGCGGTGGAGGCGTTCCACTTCCTTCCACCCGGCCTGCAGCACCGTCTTTCCCTTCGCCGTAAAGGAGCATCCCGCACAATCCAGCACGGCCGTCACCGCCTCAAACCGGTAAGCCTGGGCCGTGGCACAGAGGAGCCTTACAGCGATCAGCACCAGGACGTCCCTCTCCCCGGCCGGCAGCACGGACAGGTCCGTCCCCATGATCTCTCCCGTGGGGATGATGGCGTGGTGGTCAGTGACCCTGCTGCCGTCCGTCACACGCCTGATGTCCGGCTCCCCCGTACAGCCTTTCCCGAAAGGCATGTTGCCGCGCAGCCAGCGGACCAGGGATGCAGCGCTTCCCTCCATGTCCTCCGTCAGGTACTGGCTGTCCGTCCTGGGATAGGTCGCCAGCTTTTTCTCATAGAGAGCCTGGGCATAATCAAGGGTCTGCTGCGCCGTATAGCCAAAGATCCGGTTGCATTCCCTCTGTAAGGTGGTCAGGTCATAGAGGCGGGGCGGCTGCACGGCCTTCACCTGTCTTTCCACGGACTGCACGGCGGCCTCCTGCCTGTCACATGCCGCACGTATCTTTTCCGCCTCCGCCCTGTCCCCCAGCTTTCCGCCGGAAGCGGTAAAGCCCCCGCAGCTGATCTCCGGCACATAAAAGGGCTCGCTGCGGAAAGCCCGGATCTCTTCCTCCCGCTGCACCATCAGGGCCAGCGTCGGGGACATCACCCGCCCCACGTTGAGGGTCACCCCGTACAGGACGGAAAAGAGCCTCGTGGCATTGATCCCCACCAGCCAGTCCGCCCCTGCCCGGCATACGGCGGCCTCATAGAGCCTGTCATAATCGCTGCCGGGGCGCAGGTGCGCGAAGCCTTCCCTGACCGCCTTATCCTCCATGCTGGATATCCAGAGCCGTTCCATGGGCTTTTTACAGCCCGCATACCCATAGACGAGCCGGAAGATCAGTTCCCCTTCGCGCCCGGCGTCAGTCGCGCAGACAACGGAATCCACCCGTCTGTCCTTCATCAGCCGGCACAGGAGGTCGAGCTGCGGTTTCCTGTCCTTCGGCACCTCATAGTTCCATTTCCCAGGAATGATCGGCAGGTCCCCATACCTCCACCTGGCATACTGCTCCCCGTAGCTTTCCGGCTGTGCCAGCTCCAGGAGGTGTCCCACGCACCAGCTCACCAGGTAGCCGTTCCCTTCCATGTAGCCGTCCTTTTTTTCATCTGCCCCCAATACTGCCGCCAGGCTAAAAGCGACAGAGGGTTTCTCCGCGATCACTAATTTCACTGTCATACCTCCGCTTCTTTCTGCATGATGAAGGCAGCCATACGGCTGCCCTTACAGCTCCGGCCCCTTCCGGCCGGCCTGCTTTGCTGCCATTCCTTTTTCTCCGGCATCCTTCTCCCTGATCTGCTCCCGGTTATCTGCCAGCTGCCCCAGGAGCCCTTTTTCCTGCCTGCGCCCCAGGGTCTTTGATGCACGGTCATAATGCTGCACTTTTTCAGAAAGGCGCAGCTGGGGCGCCACCCTTTCCATATTGACATCCCTTACCATCTGTTCCATTTCCTCCGGGGCCATCCTCCCGTCATCCGGCAGGATCATCGCCTCATTGGCTGATGAGGGCAGCACATAGAAATCCGCGCCCAGCAGGTCTCCGACCTTTTCCAGGATCCCGTCCCATGCAAGGGTCCCTGCCCCGCCCTGCATGTCATGGTTTGTCAGGATATATGCCGGTATGCCTTCCATTGCCAGAGGGGCTGTGCCTTCCAGCAGGTTAGGGCATTCCTCCCCAAACAGCATATCCCCCATCCTGTAAAGGCAGGCCGGGTTCCTCGTACTCTCCGCAACGGCCGCATCCTTATGGAGCTGTTCCTTTGTGATCCCCCATGCCTCCATGATGCCGTATGTGACAGGTGCCTCCCGGATGCCTCTTCCCTTTTCCCTGGCCCGGACCTTACAGATGGCTGCCAGTTCCCCGCATGGCATGGACGGCTTGTCTTTCAGGTACTCCCGGTACTTATCCGGGTCATACAGCCTGACGGCAAGCCAGGGCCTTGCCTTGTCATAGTCCTCCCGCATGGTTTTTCTCAAAATAGCCTCCCGGCCGTCTTCCGCCAGTATCCCTGCAAGTTCCCTCATGATGGAAGCGCGCCGGCGCCCCGCCCTCATTTCTTCCATGTAGGGCTCCAGGTAGACCATGGGGGTAAGGCCGCTTCCCTCTTTATGAACGGCAAGGCCGGTCAGCAGCCTGTCATTGTTCTGCCTTATCTTCTCCAGGGTGACATCCGCATCCCTGTAATCGGGCGGCAGGTATTCTTTGATATGCCTCCTGGCATATTCTGGCAGTCCCTGCTCCATCTACATCCCCTCCATCCTGTCCGTATCGTTCTTCCTTCCGGCCTGTAAAAGGCACATGAGCATCACGCCCATCAGCGTGCCTGCCAGGAAGCACAGGAAACCTGTTATAAAGCTGCACATTCAAAATCCTCCTTTCAGGGCAAAAGAAAACGCCCGCAAAAATGCAGGCGCATCAGATGATCCATCACTATTCAGTTTTCTCCATTCCTGCGGTCCGGCAGGACAATCTCCCCCACGGGGATCTCCCGAAGCTCTTTTTTCAGCATATGGGCAAAGCGTATCATCCGCACTGTGCCGCCCTTCTCCCTCCCGTCATACACCGCGATCACCCGGCCGGACCGTTCCGCCATATACCGGCTCCGGCGCGAATAGACGCTCGGGTGGTATTCCTCCTGCACGACGATGACCTCCGAACAGGCCTCCAGCATCTCATATGTCCTGCCCTTCTCTTTCAGGCCCTCCAGGCGCTTCCGGTATGGCAGCACAGCGACAAGCTCCAGGGATGGGTCGCCTTTCTGCTTTTCCATCACGATCTCCGCAAAATACTGTTCCACGCCTTCCGTGAACCCGCTCATGAAGCAGGTATAGCCGTCCTCCAGCGCCCGGTCAATCTCACGCCGCAGTTCTGCTTTTACACGGTTGATCTCTTTCTGGGGCAGGTCCCTGTGCCCGGTGACACAGCAGGTCTTTTTCCTCATTGGTCTTCCCTCCGTCCGATAGATTCATTCTATCGTTTTTCTATATTTTAGTAGATTGAAACTATCTTTTCAATGTAAATACCCTTTTTCCCTTTGCGGATAAGATGGACGCGTAAGGTACAATCTATTACAGGATGGAGGTGAAAGCGATGTATGAAGATTTTCTACCGGAACGGCTGGCTAAGCTGCGCACGCAGAAAGGCGTATCTGCGCGCGACATGTCGCTGTCCCTGGGCCAGGCGAACAACTACATCAACAACATTGAGAACAAAAAATCACTTCCCTCCATGCCGTCCTTTTTCTATATCTGCGAATACCTGGGCGTGACGCCCCAGGAGTTTTTCGATGAAGGGAACGCCTGCCCGGAAGCCCTGAACGAATTCATCGCACAGGCAAGGCAGCTGGATCCCCGGTCATTTGAGTACATCCTCGGCATCATGAAGGAGCTGAACAGCAAAGGGTAAAGCAGCCAGGCTGGTGGTTGCTTTTTATTCTATCCAATAACTTCCCTGATATGCCCATTCCTTATACCGGTGAAAGCTCCCGAAATGACCCGGATTTCCCCTCATTCCCCGGTGCTCCCGAATCCTCCCGTCCCCCGTTCCTTTCCAAGCTCGGAAACAAAGTCCGCGATCACCACCGGCGTGATGACGAGCTGCCCGACCCTCGCCCCTTTCCTGATGGTATGTGTTTTGCTGCCCACGTTGCTGATGATCGCGTGGACCTCACCGCGGTAGCCGGAATCCACAGGGGGCAGCTCACATACCAGGCCCTTCACCGCCATGCTGGTGCGCGGGAACACATAGCCCGCATACCCGTCCGGTATCTCCAGCCCGAACCCCAGGGGGACCTTCTCGATGTCCCCCGGCTTCAGGGTACAGTCATAAGGCATGTACACGTCCGCCCCGGCATCATTGCCATGGGGACGGAAAGGCCTCTGGTGCTCCGGCACGCCGAAATCGATCAGTTTAATCTTCATGCGCGCCTCCTCCCGTAAGCAGCGGATAATCCGCTTCCAGGATGTCCCCAGGCCCCATGCTCCCATCCAGCTTCCTTGTGCAGGACATCTTCCCCTCCAGGCATCTGTCCCTCTGGCAGAAGGCGCCCGTAAGCTGCGGCGCAAACAGCGAAGGGCTGAGCCGGTACAGTTCCTGCCATATCTTTAAGAGCACGATCCTGGTCTCATCCGTATTGCGGCGGCACACCCTCTGGCCGATGATATGCTTCCACTGGTAGGGCGTGGCGCTGATCAGCAGCACGTTCCGAAGGCCCTGGGGCGTGGCATAGCCTGCCGCGTCATGGCCGACCCCGGCGCCGCACAGCTTTTCATAACAGTCCATGCCCTCATGGCAGCTTTTCAGATACAGTTCCCGGACGGGGGCAGGGGCTGCCAGTACCTCATAGGGCACGGCAAAATCCGCCTGACCGGTATAATTGCTGTACTGTAAGGACGCGCTCATGAACTTCACTTCGTTCTGGTGCCTGGTGACCTGCGCCAGGAAACGCCTGCTCGCCCCCACGACGGCGACCGTGATGACCGCGAATTTCTGGACCGTGGGATGCGGAAGGCTTCCGATGGCCGCCACGGTATCGTCATTGAATGACTTTTCATAAAGGGCCAGCAGGTCGTCCATTGTGGCGATCTTATGGCCCCGCTGGGTAAGCCTGGCGGCAAAGACCATGTTCTTCTCGGCCTCCTGCACCGCCTGGCAGTTCAAAATCTTTACTTCAATCCTGTCTATTGGTATCCCCCTCCTTTACGACTGCTTTTAATAAGAACAGGTAATTAAGGCTGTCCGTGATCTTTTCATCCCAGGTGTCCATGCCGTACCGGACGCCGTCCGAAAAGCACATGTCATATAAGGACACGATATGCTTTGCCAGCATCCCGGCAAGGGCCCTCTCCGGGGTCGTGTGCTGCAGCGCGGCAGCCGCCTTGAAAGCCCCCAGGCGGTCCGTGTCATCCCCGGTATATTCCTTCGTTTTCTGCTGCAGCACCCTGGAGCACAGCGCCACCTGTTCCTCGAATATCCTGTTGACTTCCTTCTGTGTGATAAGGCATCCCTCCTTCCGTGCCGCTCTTTTATGCGCCCGGGAGGCAGATCCAGTCCTGCATCAGGCACACGCTGGGTTCGTCCTCCCTGGGCACCAGGCGGTAGGCACATTCGCCGTACACCGTCCGCTTGTCCTCAATCTCCATCTCATATGCCTTGTAGAAACGGTATCCGATATTGGAGATCACGCACTGCAGTGCCTGCAGCGCCTCCCTCTGTGAGGTCACGATCAGGTCCCTGTCTATGCTCCTTTTCAGGAAGAGCAGCGACTTGTAGAGCTGTACCTCCGTCCGGTAGGGGCGGCAGTCCATGTCCTCCAACCAGCCGCTGAATGCCACCGGCCCGCTCTCCGTGACCTCCCTCTCCGGGTGGTAGTATCCGTAGCAGTCCAGGTTCGCCGTGTTCAGAAGGTACAGCATTTCCCGGACCTCGTTCTCCGGCATGTCATAGAACCGCAGAAGGGAGCGGTACAGATGCACATAGCCGGGGATAGTGACAATGGTATTGACCATAAGATATCCTCCATAACGATAAGGGCGGGAGCCAGAGCCCCCGCGCCTGTTTTTAATGTTCAGTTTTCCGTCAGCCTCCCGTGCACCACGTAACGTGCATCCTGGAAGGAATATGCACAGGTGGAGAGCGTCACCACATGGTCGGCCGCCCCTGCCTGTACCTTTGGGACAAAATCAGAGCGCCGCCGCGCCCTTTCCAGCCATCCGGCGAACTCCCCCTCCGTGGAAAAGCGCAGGGTATAGGCTTCCGATGCCACCGCCGCCGTATATCCTGAAAAAAGCTCCAGCCGGTAGTCCGTCTCCTCCGTGATGAAGTAGATCACAGGGTGCGCCTCATAATAGGCCTGGTCCGCATAGGACACCAGGCAGGCGAACATCTTCCCGCTTGCCATGTGGTGCCCGTAGACCAGGGTGTTCTCATCTGCAAACCCCTCCCGGTTCCCGCAGTCCATGAACAGGCTCCCGTTCCGGTTCCCGCTCCCGTCCGGCAGATGGTCCAGGTAATAGGAATTGTCCTGCCCCTGCACTACCGGGTAGCTGATCTCCGTATCCGGGCAGTAGAGCCAGCCTGCAAGGTCTGGGACCTCCTCCTTCAGCGCAGCAAAGTCGATGTCCAGGATACGCTCTTTTTCTTCCGGTATCCCTTCTGCCCCTTCCATTGGCATGTCATCCGGCCCCGGCATGTCTTCTGTTCCCGTCCGGCTGCCGGGCCTTACATGCTGCGCCATCTCTTCATAGGCAGCTTCACTCTCCATGTCCTGCCGGCAGGTGTCATAAATGCGCGCCCCGAAGAAAACGGCAGCCCCGAAGGAGGCCGCCGCCAGGAGGGCCGGGATGCCGGCAGCAAGCGCCTTACGCATCCTTTTTCCCTTTCTTCTTTGCCCTGCGGAAAGAGATGCCGGTAAATACGCACCCGGCAAGCACCGCAGCCCCGGCAATGGCTGCCCACAGCCTGATGTTGGAGCTGTCGCCGGTCTTCGGCGCATCCGTCATCAGGGAGATGCCGCCCTGGCCTTTCCCGTCAGATCCCGCGCTTCCGGATCCGCTGCCGCCGGACTGGCCGTTTCCTGTGCTTCCATCCCCTGCGCTGCCGTTCCCCGTTTTCCCATTGCCGGAACCGTCACCGGCAGGATCCGCTTTTATAGTGGCCGACCCGTCAGCACTGCTGCCTGCCACCTCGTTCTTATTGGAATTGTCGATATTGACTGTCACACTGCTGTCTTTCCCTCCAGCCTTGTCGATCAGGTCCTTTATGTCGTCCAGCAGGGTATCCGGTTTCTCCACATAGGTCCTCACCCGGTTGCTGGTCAGCGTCAGGCCGCCTGCGGTCATACGGGCGGCGTTCTGGATGCTGCCCCCTTCCGCCTCTTTTTTCACCTTTGCCAGGAAAGAGACCGCGGCGGAATCCCCGCCTGCAAGGGTGACAGTCCATGTGACGGTGCCGTCCTTATATTCGCCGCCGTCTGCCGCCGATACGAATTCCGCCCCTTCCGGCACCTCGTCCGTAACGGTAAAGGTGCGTTCCTCCGTCGCCGTGTTCTTCACGGTGATCCGGTACTGCAGCGTCGTCCCGCTCTCCACGGTCTCACCGTTCAGGTCCTTCCTGCCGTCCCCGCTGGTCACGGATTTCACAAGGTCCTCCAGCACATAGTTCACTACCTGGTTGGTGGAAGCGGTCTTTGACTGCCCGGTCTCTTCATCGCTGACAGCCACAAAAGCGCTGTTGGCAAACGCCTTCCCGTTCAGTTCCTCGCCCACCTTCACGCGCACGGTGACGCTGCCCTCCGTTCCGGGCTCCGCCTCAAAGGACCAGTGCACGTTGTCTCCCTTCACGATGCTGAATACCTTGCCCCCGTCGGAAGCATCCACAAAGGACACGCCGGCCGGCAGGATATCGTCGATGGCCACCGTGCGGACTGTACGGCCGTCATTCTTATAGGTGATCCGGTACGTCACGATGTCCCCTGCCGCCACGTTTTCCCTGTCTATGTCCTGCCCCTCTGCGTCCAGCACCTGCTTTCTGGGGACGTAGTTCCTGGTATGTCCATCCTCCGTGTCCCCGTTCTTTGTCACAGTCCCGATATGGGCCTCGTCCATGTCCACAAAAGCGCGGTTCTCAATGTCCTTCCCGGAAGCGCTCTCCAGCACCTTCACCTTTACGGACACCTCGCCCTTTGCATGGGCCCCGGTCTCCATCGTCCAGGTCACGGTATGGGACTCCCTGTCATAGACGCCGCCGTCACTGGCAGAAACGAACTTCACGTCCTCCGGCAGCCGGTCCGTGACCACCGCCGTTTTGCCGCAGTCCGAAGGGTTCTTATATGCCACCGTATAGACCAGGTTCTCCCCGATCTGCACCGGCCAGGTATTGATGGACGGCTCCCCTTCTTTTGAGGACACGTCCTTTGTGGGTGTGGGGATCACCGGTGTCTCTACCTCATTGGTGTCCTTTTTTCCGAAATCGGCAGCCACAACTGCATGGTTTTTCAGGATCGTATCCTCTGCCTCTTTCAGGATCCTTACCTTCACGGACACTGTTTCCTGCTCATTTTCCGCCACTTCCACCTTCCATGCCACCGTATGGGTCCCGGTCTCATAGCTGCCCTCATGGTCCGCGGAGACGAACTCCACATGTTCCGGCAGCGCGTCCGTGATGGTGAACATGCGCCTGTCATCCGCCGGGTTCCGGAAAGTGACCCGGTATTCCAGGATGTCGCCTGCCTGCTTCACCGTCTGTACGGGGTTCCCTTCCCCGTCGGCGTCGATATCATGCCCGTCCTCACAGAACACTGCCTTTGAAGGGTCATCCAGCACATACACCGGCGTCCTTTCGTCAAGGACGGAATCGGAGGAAACGGAAGCCTTGTGCGTAAGGTCAACGGAGACGTCTGCCTGGTTGTAGATCTTTGTATATTGGCTTTCCATTTCAGGCACATGGACGTCAAAGGAGACCGTCTTTTCCTCCCCGGCTGCCAGCGTCATCTTCCATGTGATCATCCTGCCGGCCGCCCTGCCGCCGTCAGAGACCGTGCCCTCCACAAGGGCCACTTCTTCCGGCAG
Source organism: Lachnospiraceae bacterium (assembly GCA_014804795.1). Taxonomy (GTDB): domain Bacteria; phylum Bacillota; class Clostridia; order Lachnospirales; family Lachnospiraceae; genus 1XD8-76. The sequence goes on from JAAUZC010000008.1 coordinate 28,287, forward strand.
CTCGTCCGTCACCGTAAAGGCTTTCGCCTCGTCTGCCGGGTTCCGGAATGTGACGGTATAGGTGATGTCCTGCCCGTCATTGATCACCTTGTTGGTGATGTCCCGGCCTTCCGCATCCCATACGGATTTCACCGGGTCCTCCAGTACGGGGGACTTTGTGGTGTCCGAGACCGGCACGTCCTTTTCGGAGCTGTCCGGGATTGCCTTGAAGCAGACCGTCCCCGTGTTCTCCTGGACCGTGCCCTGGGCCTCCTCCTTTACCCGGCAGTTGAAAGAGACTTCCCCGCTGCCGTAGGCGTCCACCATGCCCGTCCATTTCACGGTATGGGCCTTTTCATCATAGGTGCCGCCGCTGCTGATGGAATCCGGGAGCACTTCCATCCCTTCCGGCACCCTGTCCGTGACCTCCACGCTGCGCCGGGTCCCGGTAGGGTTCCCAAAGCTGATGGCATACGCCACCACATCCCCGTCCTTTATGACCAGGCCGTCGATGGCCTGCCCGTCCTCATAGTTCCTTAAGCACTCGCTGTCAAAGATATGCACCTCCTTGTCCATGGAGGGCTTTACATAGGTCACGATGATCCTGTGGTTGTCCGTGACATCGCTGAACGTATAGCTGGAAGGGTGCTCTGTGATGTCCACCTTCTCCCCGTCCACCGTCACTGTATCCAAAAGATACCCTTCGTCCGGTTCATAGCGGACGGTGCGGTCATGGTGGAACTTCACCCTGTCGTCCACCTTCACGTCATCCTCCCCTGGCACCGTCTCATTCCCGTCCCCGTCATGAATGCTGATCCTGCCGTTTACGACCTCTGCCTCCACCGTCCGGTAAGGGGAAGCCGCTTTCACCTCATTGCTCTCCACGCCCATGCTGTTAAAATACACTTTGCAGCTGTTGTAGAAATAATCATCCTCGGCGGTGCCGTTCACCCTGGTATTGATCACAAGGGTATAGGATTCCCCTTGGTAGGCCATGCCGCCGGACAGGAAGGAGGAGGAAAATTCATAGGACACCTTATGGCTGCCCCGGTCATAGGACACGGTCCCCGCGTTCAGCTGGTTCCCCCGGGCATCCTCCAGCCATGCGGACACGTAATCCACCTCGGCGGGGAGCTGGTCCACGAACCGCAGCGCGGAATACCTGCTGACCGTCTCCACCCCCAGCGTGTGGACCTTCTGCGTGATGCGGTAGGTGATGGCCTGCCCTTCCTCCGTTTCCTCTAAGAACGTCACGCCGTTCTCCGTCTTTGCCGGGTTCTCCGGCCTGGGGATGGCGATGGATGCGGAGCTTGGCGCGATCCAGTAGCCGGTATGGGTGTTGCATCCCAGGTAGAAGGTGTTCCCCGTCGCATATAAGGGGATGGAAACGCTGTTCTTATAAAAAGTGGAGCCGCCCAGGTAATCCGTGAAGCTGTTGTCGCTCCCCCGGAATGCCGGCACGCCGCTCACCCTGGTGACGGCCACGTTGGTGGACGACGCGGTGTAGCCGGTGGTGGTGCCGCTCAACGGAGATGCGTATTCGCCGGTGTTCAGGCTGTTGAAGGTCATGAAGGAATTTCCGTCAAAGCGGATGGCCTCCTTCGTGTCCGCATAGAAATAGTCCACCCTGCACTGCGCCCTGGATGCGCTGTCACGGCCGATGAACCACCAGCCGTTGTAAAAACTGGTCTCGCAGTAATAAAGGGCCTCCAGGGATCCCAGCTCCGTGAAGGTCACCTTTGCGCCTACGGCTTTATCATTGTAGGTGCCGATGTTCTCATAGGTGATGGAAGCGGTGCTCCCGTTGGAAAGCCCCGTGAACCGGGCCGTGCTGGCGCCGGTGGTGGGCCCGCCGTAGGAAGCCCTGGACCAGGAGCATCCGTTCGCTGAATAGCTGGACGCGGTGCTCTGGTTCCTGATCTTTAAGCCGTTGCCCTCCGAGAACTGCCCCAGGTCGATCTTTGAGATCTCCAGGGAGGCCGGCACGGATGGGGACGTGTCAGGGTAATATACTTCCACCTCCTGTTGCAGCAGCGTCACATAGAACTGCTTCTTTGCCGTGGAGTTCGTCCCCCTGGCACGGTAGGTCACTTCATATGTCATGCGGTCCTTCAGGGAATCATAGGCGATGCAGGTCCCGCGCCTGCCGTCCTCCACCAGCCCGATCTCTTCCGGTTCGCCGCTGACGCGCCTTACGCCGTCCACAAGGACCTCCGTCTCTTTCCCGGCCACTGCGGCCTGGATGCCGTATGCCTCCGGGTCGATGCACAGGCCCACGCTCTCATATTCCACGAAGGCCTCCACGGGGGATTTCAGGGAATCCACCTCTGCCCCGTCCTCATACCAGACGGCCCTTGCGGGGCGTTCCGGCTCCGTCTCTTTTTCAGTCTCCTTTTCATCTCCCGTGCCGCCCTCGGCGCCTTCCTGCCCGGTGTTCTCTTCATCATCCGTGCCTGCTTCCGCCGTATCCTCTCCTGTTTCCTTTTCCACATCTTCCCCTTCATCCACAGGGGCTGTGTCTTCCCCGCTCTCCGCAGCCGTCCTGTCAGCCTCCGCGGCATGGACCGGCAGCATCCCGGCCCCGCAGCTGCATGTAAGGGCCGTTGCCGTGAGCAGTGCCGCGAGCATGCGCTGCAGGGATCCCTTCCTTCTCTTTTTCAATGCCATATGGCCTCCTTTCCCAAAAAGACAGCGCCTATTCGCTGTCTGCGCCTTCAAAGTCCTCCCTGTCCTCAAAGTCATCCTCCGACAGGTATTCCGTCTCCCCGAATGCCTCATCCGGGTCAAAGCCTTCGCCGTAATCTTCCTCCCCGTCATCGTCCTCATCCTCCTGTGCCTGCTGCCTCGGGCGCACGATCTTCACATAGTAGCCGCCTGCGCACACCGCGGCCATGGCGATGAGGATGAAGATGGCCGTCCCTGTGCCTCCCGTCCCCTTTTTCTGCGGTTCCGGTTCCGGCTCCGGCTCTTCTGCGGGCGCCTCCTTTCCGGTGCAGCCTGTCAGGTCGTTCCGGCAGATCTGGCAGGAGGTGTCCACCATCCCCGCCTCGCACTTCTCCCTGCAGGTGCAGGCCTCCGGTATCGCCGATACCTGGCTGCCTTTGTCCTTCTCCGCAAGGGCCATCAGGTCGGCCTCCGTGACGGCGTTCAGGAAATACACGTTCTTTTCCTCCCGCTCGCCGTCGATCACCAGGTAGAACACGTTCCCCTCTTCGGTGGTGATGGTATAGAACTGCTTATGGTCCTTCCCGCCGTCGGCCTCATCCAGCACCGTGCCGGTCCCGTCCGGGGTAAAGGGTGCCCCGGGCTCCTCCTGTGCCTCCCCGTCCTCTTCCGGAAGGTCCGCCAGGAAGGAAGGCTCCTCATAGAATGGGTTTTCCACCGTGACCGTATCGGAACGGTTCCCCGCATAATCCACCGCATAGATCCCCACGGATTCCCTGCCCTCCGCATAGTCCTTGAATTCCACGGACGCCTTCCCGTCCACAAGTGAGCTGACCCGCATCCCCTCGATATAGACGGCCTCCACGCCGGAATTGTCGTCCTCCGCCTCAATGTCAAGGGTGCCGCCGTCCAGGGCCGCCGTTACGGTAGGAGGGGTGGTGTCTCCCCCGGCATGGGCGGTCAGGGGCATGGAAAAGGCGCCCATGCTGAACACGAGCGCCATCAGTCCTGCCATTTTCTTAATCTTCATCCGCTTCCTCCCTTCCCGGCGCCGGCGCTTCCCCCAGGGGGGATGCCTGCCGCGCCTTCAAGAACTCGGCCAGTTCCTGCGGGGTCAGGTGGAAGCTGCGTGCCACCGCCACGTAATCGGTGTTCTCCAGCTCCGTCTTCTGTTCCTCCAGGCCGCGGAGCTTGTCCTGCAGCTCCGCGATCTTCCCCTTTGTCCTGCCGATCTCTTTTTCCAGTTTTTCAATCTTCGGGTTCATCCTTCATTACCTCCTGTCTGCCTGAATTGAAATTGCTGCCTTTTTGTGCCTGTCATGGCAGCCTGCCGAATGTGTAGAAATGCTGCTGCCAGTATCTTGAATTGATGTCTGCGTAGGAGATGGGGTTCCCGCAGTGGATCATCATGCCGTCCCCCACATAGATCCCCACATGGCTTGCGCCGCTGGTGTTATAGGTCCCCTGGAAGAATACCAGGTCGCCGGGCCTTGCATCCGCAGCTGATACGGGCGTGCATGAGCCTAAGAGCCCGTTTGCGGTCTGCCGCCCCATGTCCCACCCGGAATGGTTGACCACCCATGAGACATAGCCGGAGCAGTCAAAGGAAGTGGACGGGCTGGAACCGCCCCACACATAAGGGTATCCCAGGTACTTCTCCGCCTCCCGGAGCATGGCCGCGAACCTCTCGTCCGCAAGGGCTTCCGGCGGCACGTCATAGTCCGTGTAGCCTCCCCCTGCCGCTGCCCCGGCTTCCGGCAGGCTCCTGCCCTCCGTGTTCCCGGTATCCGCGAAATACAGGGGGTTCAGGTACTGCCCGTCCACCAGGACCTCCAGGTGCAGGTGCGGCCCGGTGGAATTCCCGGTGCTGCCCACCTTTGCGATCACGTCCCCGGCCCTTACTTCCTGTCCGGCAGACACCAGCAGCTGGGAGCAGTGCCCGTATTTTGTCGTCAGGGTGTGCCCCTCATAGGCTTCCCCCTCGATGGCGACGCACAGGCCGTAGCCGCCCGCGTCCCCGGCGAGCGTCACCCTGCCGTCATGCCCGGCAAGGATCTCCGTCCCCTGGGGCATCCCGATGTCCACGCCGGTATGGTAGTTCTTTTCCCCGCTGACGGGGTGCACCCGGTAGCCGTAATAGCTTGTGACACAGGGAAGCCAGTCCGTGCCGAACACGTTCCCCACATACTGCCGGCTGCCTTTGGTCTCCATCAGGATCCCGCAGATCTCCCTCTCGTCCGTGCTCATGCGTCCTGAGACAAGGTTCTCCATCGGTATGACGGAAAGCTCCACGTTCAGGATGTGCCACTCATAGGGCACCTCTTCTTCCGTTTCCTCCCCGGTCTCCGGGTCCGTGACGGTCTCCGTCCGGTAGCGGGTCTCCGTCTCCTCCGTAAATATGAGGGTGTACTGTTCCCCGAAGAGCTGCCGCAGGACGCCCTCCGCCTGCCCCCAGGTAAAATCCTGGAAGGCCGCCGTAAGGTAGCCCATCAGGACATAGGGGTCATGCTCGACCGGGCCGATATTGTAACGGTACTCGTCATAGCCCGGATGGTCCTCTTCCACACGGCCGATCTCCAGCTCCAGGTCCGTCTCCCATTCGGTATAGGCAAGCTCCGCCCGGTCGATGTCCGCATCCTCCGCCAGGTAGGTTGATGATGCCAGAAGCCCCAGGCCCCCGCTGCCCATGTTGGAGCAGGACGTAAGGAGGGAGCTTATCAGGAAGAATACCAGGAGGAGCAGCCCTGCTGCCCCGAAGGCCACGGGATGGCTCTTTACGAACATCACTGCCTGCTCCGCGATCCTCTCCGTGGCTGCTGCTGCCTTCCCTGCCCGTTTCCCTGCTTTCTGCGCCTCCCTTGCCGCTTTTGCGTACCGGCGTTTGATCTTCTGCTTCTGCCACATTCGGGCCAGCATGTCCTTCTTAAGCTGCGGGCTGTCATGGAGCGCCTGCCGGTAGGCAAGCCCTGCCTGTGCCCTCGCGGACTTCTGCTGCAGTCTTGCCGCCCTGCGGTAGGGTGCCGTCCTGTGGCGGTGCCAGGCAGTCCGCACCCCTGCCTCCCCTGCCAGTTCCGTGCGGTGGGCCGCCTTGATGCCCACGTTCTCCTCCTCGGCCTGGTAGATCTTCTTATGCGCATACCCGGTGGCGGCATTGGCTCCGGCCTTTACCGGGCGCAAGGGTACCGGTCCCTTTACATGGGCTCCCTGGGGTTTCGCCTCCTTCTCAAATTTCAGGCGCTTTGCCGCTTTCCCGGTATCCGGGTCGGATACGGTCTCCATCCGCAGCTTCCGGCGTGCCGGGAGCCTCTCCTGTGCCTTTTCCAGCTTTTCTGCCGCCCGCTCCGCTTTCTTTCCTGCCCGTTCCAGTTTCCTGTCCTTCATCCCCGGCGGGCGCTCGTCAGGTGCAAATTCCAGCCTGGACGTCCGCCCTGTATCCTCCGGTTTCCCTTCCGCTCCCCCGGCCCCAGTTTCTGTTTCCTGCCGGGCCTGCCGACGGTACCTGCTGCCATCTTGGTGCCTCTTCCGGCGCTCCCCTTCCTGGGGAGTCCTTCCCCTATGGGCAGCTTCCTCATGCCCGGCATTTCCGGTACTGTCGGTGCCGGGGCTTTCACCGGCTGCCTCCCCATATCCTTCCGTCCCGGGGGCCGCTCCGGCAGGTCCCCCCGGTCCTGTTTCCGGCCATCCGGCATCATCCGCCACGGCTTCTGTCTGTACGGCTTCCTTATACCGGGACCCCTCCCGGAAGTTTTCTGCCTGCCGGCGCCTGTGCCCCTTCCCGGCCGCATCCTCCCGCGTTGGCGCCGCCGTCCTTCCCCGCCCCCTGTAAAGGGGCCTGTCATGGGGCTCCCGGACCGGCGCTGCCGCCTCCCGCGCATCTGCGCCCGGCATGTCTCCCGCGGCTTCCGGCATCCCGCAGGCATCCGCCGCATTTCCCGCATCCGCCCGGCCGGGGGCCTGCGTACTGTGGTCCCCTGCCTGCCGCCTTTGTCCGGTCCCCTGCAGCCGGCTCCCTGTATCCTCCCTGGGGACAGGGCCTGCCCGGGCATGGCGCAGGTCAAAGTCCGGAGCTGCCTGCCTTCCGGCCTCCTGTTCCCCGCCATGGGCCTCCCTGGCCGGCATCCTCACGTCTTTCTTCTTCCTCTGGAACTGCCTTCCTCTCGGCATCCTCATCACCTCCGGGTATCCTTATTTTCTTCCCTTCACGCGCTGCTCCCCTCCATCTCGTCCGGGCGGGTCGTCATGATCCTGTAAAGGGTGGTGTCCTTCGGGAAATGGTCCACAAAGGGGATGATCACGTTCCCGAAGAATAAAAGGCCCTCGCCGGGGCCCGAATGGGTCACATAGGAGAGCTGGTGCGGGGAGATCCCCAGCTGCCTCGCCAGGATCTGCCTGTCCCCCTGTGCCTGGTTCAGCATATAGATGAAATCGCTGTTCTCAAAGATGTTCTCGATCTCCCTGGATGCCAGCAGGTCCTTCACGTTCTGGGTCAGGCCGCTGGGGATCCCGCCCCATTTGCGGAACCTCTTCCAGATCTCCACGCTGAAGCTCCCTGTCTGCCCCTTTAAGAGGAGGTGGAATTCGTCTATATAGAACCAGGTCGTCTTATGCTTCGACCGGTTGGCCGTGACGCGGTTCCATACCGCATCCTGCATGATCAGGAGCCCGATCTCCTTCAGGGCCTTCCCCAGGGACTTCAGCTGGAAGCAGAGCACCCGGTGGTCGTCCATCCGGATATTGGAGCGGTGGTTGAACACGTTTAAGGAGCCGTTGACATAGATCTCCAGCGCCGTGGCGATGTTCTGTGCCTCCGGCTCGGGCTGCTTTAGGAGCAGCGCGTGCAGGTCGCCCAGCACCGGCATCTTCTCCGGGCTCGGGTCCTGCAGGTAGTCATGGTACACGAGCCTGGTGCACCGGTCGATGATGGTCTTCTCCACCGGGGATAGCCCTTCCTTGCCCCCGATGATCAGGTCGCACAGGGAAAGGATGAAATCGCTCTTCAGCGTCACCGGGTTCTCATCATCCGAATAGTCCAGGTTGATGTCCATGGGGTTGATGTAGTTGGTGGAATTGGGGGAGATGTCGATGACCTGCCCCTGCTCCCCGAACTGCCCCACCAGGGGCCCGTACTCGTTCTCCGGGTCCGCGATGATGATGTCGTCCTCCGTCAGGAGGAACACGTTGACGATCTCACGCTTGGCGGAAAAGGACTTGCCGCTGCCCGGCGTCCCGAGGAACAGCCCGTTGGGGTTCTTCAGGTTCTTCCTGCTCGCCATGATCAGGTTGTTGGAAAGGGCATTGAGGCCATAGTACAGCGCCTCCCCCTCCTGGAACAGCTCACAGGTGGTGAACGGCACGAAGATGGCCGTGCTGCTGGTGGTGAGCCCCCTCTCGATCTCGATCTGGTTCGCGCCTAAGGCCAGGGAGGACATGAAGCCCTGCTCCTGCTGGTAGTCCAGCCGCTTCAGCGCGCAGTTGTATTTCTGCGCCACGCCCGAAGCCGCAAAGACGTCATTGCCCAGCTTCTGGCGCCGGGCCGCGATGTTCTCCACCAGCACCGTCACAAGGAACATGCGCTCGTTCCGGCTCTGCAGGTCCTGCAGGAGGTTCTTCGCTTCCTCCCCGTAGGTGGAAAGGTCAGAAGGTATGATGTCCATGTCATACCCCGCCCGGACCGCTTTCTTCTGTTCCTCTATGGTCATCTTCTGCAGGTCGGACATCTTCCGCTTGATGTTACGGATGGCCTGCGCCTGGTCGATGGACTGGATGTGCAGGTTCACCGTCACGGCGTCGTTCAGGTCCAGGATGTCCGCCAGCAGCCGGTCCGTCAGCTCCGGCGCCAGGATCTGTAAGAAGGACACCGCCCCGAAGTGGCCGCCCACCCGGAAGGTCTTCCCGTCGCCAGAAAAGGACAGGCCGGAAGGCGCGATATAGTCCTTTGTGGAGAGCCCGGTCTTCGGCAGGTCCGCCCATGAAAAGCGGAACCTCTCCTGCCCGTCCGGGTGCAGCTGGCTGTGCAGGAGCTCCAGGCGCTCCAGCCCGTTTAAGGGCCTTGCCTGTGCGCCAAGGGCCTTGAAGTTCGCCAGCACGTCCGTCTCGATGCGTTCCAGCCGCATCTTCGCCGTGCGCAGGTCCTCCGCCTCGATCCCGAAGGTGATGTACTTCCTTTTGGCAAGCCCGTTGTTCCCCTTCTGCAGCTGGCCCTTCAGCATGTCCCCGTATTCCTTCCGGATCCCGTCGTAGGCATCCCCTCTTACGGGGATATCGATGCTCCTTGCGAAGTCCTGCATGTTGGCCCTCTGGTTGATGAACGTGAGCTGCACATGGATGGAGGCGTCAAAATAGTTCAGGAAATCACAGTATCCCTCGAATATCTGCGCCTTGTCGTCCGCCTGCGCCAGCTGGTAGTTGATGTCGAAGAACTGCACCGTCTTGGTGTAGGTCTTCCCGTCCAGCCGGCAGATGCCGTCCCGGTACATCTCCTTATAGGGGATGCTCTGCTGGACCGTCTGCGGGGCCTCCGCCCTCATCCCGGCAAAGAGGCCTCCCTTCCCGGGCGGCTTCTTACGGGGCGCATTACGCCCGCTTCTTTTTGCGTCGGCCCTGGATATCTTTGCCCGCCTGATGTTTCCCTGCAGGCGCTCTTCCTGGGCCCTTTGCTGTCTGGTCTTTGGCAATCTCGTTGACCTCCTTCCTTGAAATGGATCTGTACAGGTTTTCAGTCCGGTACGGGCGCTTCCCCGGCCACAGCCTGTGCCGCAGCCGGTTCCTCAGTATCTTCTCCGCCGGCTGCCCGTCCCGCTCATACATGGCGAAGAAGAAAAAGGGCATCATAAGCCCGATCATCAAAAGCGCCGCCGCTGAGTTGCCGATGGGGCCGCGTGCCGCGAAATATGCCGGCAGCCCCACGAGCCCGGCCAGGCTGAAACATATGAGCTGGCGCTTCGTAAGGTTGAAGGCCAGCTTGGTCTTGACTTTCGTCAGGTCTTTTGGTACTGGCACATAAGGCATCTGGTTCCCCTCCTTTCATAAAATGGTCCCGTCAGCGCGCTTCCTGTCCGTGCGCGCCTTTTTCCGGCCCTGTCCGGGCCTTCGCTTCCTGCGCTGCCTTCTGCAGCTTTTCCTTCAGTGACGCCGGCAGGCTTTCCTGCTCCAGGGATGCCGCCCGCTCGCCCATCAGCGCCCTGATCATGCCCTCGCCGGCAGAAACGGTGTCATAGGCCCAGTAAGCCTGCAGGAGCCTTAACGGTTCCTCGAACTGCAGCAGGAATTCCACTTCCTCCATGCGCGGCTGGTATCCGTCCTCCATGAAATCATAGGCTTCAAGGGCCGCCCCTATCAGCCGCGCCTTGTCGATCAGTTCCTCCCGGTCCCATGTATGGAGCTGCCCCTTGTAGGCATCCAGGTTCTGCTTAAGCCTCCTCCCCAGCTCCCTGTGCCTCTTCTCCAGCTGGGGGGACTCCGGCATCTTCCGGAACCTCCCGTACGCATCGATCTCCACCAGGAGCTCACAGATGGGGAAACGGCCTGCATGGGTGTTTTCCTCCTTGCAGTGGAATACCGCCTCCAGCGGGTCTTCAAAATAGAGCAGCGCCTTTACCTCGGCGGCAGAGAACCCGTGTTCCGTTTTCAGGTAATAATGGAGCCCGGCCAGTGCCTGTAGGTAATAGATGCTGCCGATGTCCAGATGATCCACGGTCTCCGCATGGTACCGCAGGTTCTCGTCCAGCCGGTCCATCAGCAGCGTTTTCCCGTCCCCACCCATGCCGTATTTTCCGGTTCCCTCCATCAGCGTTCCTGCCCGCTTTTGGCCGGCGCTGCTTTAGCCGGCTGGCCCTTTACTTTCCCGGCATTCTCCTTCAGGGTCCCGGACAGGGAAGGCTTTTCCGCCGCGCCCTTTGTAGCCTCAAGGGTGGCCTGCAGGGATTCGATCGCCGCGCCGTACCCCTCGATCAGGGCGTCATTCAGCTGCCTGCGGAAATCTGCCGTCACGGGCCAGCAGACGTCCCTCCATTTCCCCTGCTTGTCCTGGGTGGAAGGCATGTTCACATACAGGCCGTTCTCGCCCGAGCAGATGCGGAACCCGTCGATCTTGAAGCTGTCCCCGATGGTCACGTTGGCAAAGGCCAGCAGGTTCCCCATAGGTGCGATCGGGCGCACGTTCACGTCCAGTTTCAGGCCTCCGGACGCCTCCTGTACCTGTGTTTCCGGTACCTTGTTCTCTGTTCCTGTCTTGTTCATAAGATCATATCCTCCTTTATGAGATCATGTCAGCCGCGCATCAGCGCGCGTTAAATATTCCTTTGGATAACGAGCCCGTCTTAAAGAGGGCGAAGGCCAGCAGGACGGTATAGCCCGCCGTCCCCCATACCGCGCCGTGGATGTCCCCGGACGAGGGGATCGACTGGACCAGCACCGCATAGATGGCGACGCAGACCAGGATAAGGAACCCCTGGAAGCCCAGCGCGAAGAGGGAACGGAGGTATCCCGTCCCCATCTGCCCCCACTCTCGGTTAACCATGGTGGAGAACGGGATCGGCGCCAGGCTCACTGTCAGGTAGATCTCTATCATCCTGCCGTACACGATGACGAAGATCACGATGGACAGCACCCACATGCACAGGTTGATGATGTTGGTCTCCAGCCACAGGCCGATCAGTTCCCACATGCCCATGGCTTCCAGCTGCGCCTCCAGGTCTGCCATCGCCGCGTTCACGTCCATGCTGCCGTTTATGATGCCGGCGCTCTGGGAGACCACGTTCTGGGCCACGTCGAACACCGCCATGACGATGGTGAAGCAGTTGGTCAGCAGGTATGTGGCGACGAAGGTCTTGAAGATCCACTTGAAGATGTTGAACGTGTCGAAATCATGCATGTTGTTCTTCTCCAGGATCATCTGGATCAGCTCATAGACCAGCACGAAGGTCAGGATCATGCCCGCGATGGGGATCACGATGTTCTCCGAAAGCGACCGTATCATGTTGAACACGCCGCTGTTCCATCCCTGGGGCGTCTGCCCCACCTGCGCCGCCACGTCCGCCACCTGGCTGTTCACCGAATTGAAGATGCTGGTGTACTGCGCTATGACCGCCTCGATCAGCCCCTCTTTGATCCAGTCTGTTATCCGGTCAAACAGACTGCCCATGGGTCACCCCTTAACTGAACAGCCCGGACAGCAGCGGGATCAACGTAGAGCCTACCAGGGCGATGCCGCCGCCCGCCATGAGCTGCTTCATGCCCTGGCTCTTGGCGCCGGGGTTGTCATTGCCGTAGCCTTCCAGCAGGTTGATCACGCCCCATGCGCCAAGGCCGGCACCCAGGGCAATGACAAGGATCTTCAAAGTATCGATAGCACTCGTAAAAAAAGCCATAAAATTGTTCCTCCTTAATTTTAAGAAATTGATGTCGTGGTGTGGCCGTATCAGGCCGGAAACAAAAAAAGCCGCCCCTGTATCAGAAATGGACTGCTTCAAATACAGGGGCGGCATAAGGTGCAGGATAAGCCTGCCGATATTCAGTTTTTAAGATTTGGGTCTGTCATCCCAGGGGGTGCCCTGATCCTCAATGAAACCTCCTTTATCCGGCAGAGCCCGCCAGTTCCTCCGGCGGTATCTCATAATGCCTGTACAGCTCCCCGGGACGTACCGGCAGCCTCGTTGACAGGAATCCCTCTATGTCAAAGGCATTCTTCGGGCTGAAATCCGAGAGCAGCCGGTAGTTAGGGTGCTTTGTGATATCATATTTTCTGGACAGGAAGGGCCGCACGCCCCTGATCTGCAGGAGGCATTTCCCTCCGTCCATCACCGCCAGCTCGTCCACGCTCATAAGGTCCTTCCCTAATTTCTGGAAATTCTGCCCGTGGGATTCCTGGTTCCCCTTTGTGACGCTGGTGTTGTACATGTCGATGGTCTCTTTTCCCAAAAGGGAATTCCAGCTTTTTAAGGTGGTCTCTTCCTTGCCTCCCAGGAAAAGGGAAGCGTCGCAGTTGCCGATGATGGTGTCCATGTTGTCCTTGTAGAGCGCTTTTAACTGGCTCTGCGCCTGCAGCACCAGGCAGGCCGAGATCTCCCTCGACCGGATCGTCGCCATCAGCTTCTCCAGGTTGGGGATCTGGCCGATGTTGGCCGCCTCGTCGATCAGGCACCTCACATGGACCGGCAGCCTGCCGCCGTATCTGTCATCCGCCCGCTCGCACAGCAGGTTGAACAGCTGCGTATAGGCCATACTCACAAGGAAGTTGAAGGTCGCGTCCGTATCGCTGATGATGAAGAACAGCGCCGTCTTCCTGTCACCCACCAGGTCAAGCTCCAGCTCGTCATACATGGTGATCTCCCGCACCTCTTTGATGTCAAATGGCGCTAACCTTGCGCCGCAGCTGATCAGGATGGATTTTGCCGTCTTGCCCGCCGCCAGCTTGTATTTCTTATACTGCCGCAGGGCGAAGTGGTCCGGGTCCTTCTGTTCCAGGGCATCAAAGAGGAGGTCAACGGCATTCTTGAATGTCTCGTCATCCTCCCGGAC
>JAAUZC010000009.1 GCA_014804795.1 Lachnospiraceae bacterium
CTTTTTATCACTTGGAGACACTTTGTCATAATGATAACTATGAAGCAAAGTGATTTTTTCCTTTTTCCACATCAAACAACCAAGATATATAAAAACAAGTGCAAATACACCTATTCCAATCGCAACACCCATCGTTTCCGTCATAACAATTCCCTCCAAATTCAAAGTTTCTGTTCCCTATAAAATTAATTTATTGGAATTTACCAAATCGCCAAACAACGATTTGTCGCTCCAAGCTACACAAACAGTATACCATACCATTTAATATAATCTATATTAATCAGCAGACACTAATTATTTTCCTATACATCTAATCCACATAATGTGTATAATTTGGCAATACATGGTGATTTGTATTCCATGTATTTCTCAATGCTATCCGGATACAACTTAGCTGCTTCTTCCTTAATCTTGCTATATTCTTTAATGGATTCTGGATGTGAACGTAAAAAATCTCTAAAAGTAATATGACGTTGTAACTCCTTTGAATCTTTTGGACACACATATAAATGATGTTGAAGTAAATGAGGTTTATCAGCGTATTTAAATGCTTCTCTATCCTTAATTCCTAAATCACCCTCGTGAATATACCCAATTGAATTGAGTTTTTTTATAACCTCCGGAAATACGAAATAATTTTCAATAACAACATCAATATCGATAATAGGCTTAGAAGATAAGCCTATCACAGATGTACTTCCTATATGCTCAAATCCAAGACAAAGATTTGCAAGAGCAGGTTCAATTTCTGCTTTTATTTTTTCAAATTCTTTTGGCCATATTTCATTATATGGCTCTACAATTACGTGCTTTGTTTTCATTTTACCCCTCCTTACTAATTTAATTTACAGATAATTTCCTTATCAAATTTGTAATATGTTCAGCACAATCTGCCTCGCGAGTTTCGCTTTTTCTCCAATCCGTTATAAACTTAACATTATATTTTGCGTGTTTATAATTTGAAAACAGTTCTACGGCAGTCAAATAACGGCTTGCATACTTACTTTCGAATAAATGTGGAAAAACTCGGAATTTTTCAGTTTGTTACACTTATTGGTAAATGGAAATTGTATAACCGACAAATCACTGTGGAAGCAGCATAGGCACGCCAGGCCATGCCAATTCCGGCATGGAATCCAATCTGTTTAAATAAACAAATATAGTCTGTTCATCGCCCCAAATTCCCGAATCAGGTTTTCTTGTACATAAAGTTATATGATAATATCCTGAATCTATGGGAACAATCTGTTCCAAAGGACACTCTGTACTCCACTCCATTAACCAAAACAAATCAATTACGCATAGCTTTTCGTCTTGAATATCAATACCCAAGCGAATCGCAACCGGATATGCCGCCAATAGATCTTCTTCCGGATAGCCTTTCCTGAACCTGAGTGTAAACCTTCCACCGGTTCCTGTACAGAAACCTACTACATCTCCCTTTTTGATGTGCTTTGCCACATCCTCCGGTTTTGAATATTCCTCTTCAAAAAAATTACAGCCTTCGGGAATATTCTTATTTGTTTCAGGTGAATAAAACACAATACCCATTCCATCTGTCATTAAGTCAATGTCTTTTTCTTCAAACTTCATATTTCAATTTTCTCTCTTTACAAATTCAGATTTCATTATCCCAATATTCAAGCAATTTTTCATCAATCGGTGCTATTTTTTCTTTTCCCCTTAAATCACTGTAAAATGCTAATTTTTCAACTTCTTCTTTATCCGTTCTATACTTTTCTATATACTCCATATATTCAACAGGCAGACTAATTCCATACAATCCTCCATATTCATAATGCCATTCCGGATTAAAATAGCCAGGTGCCATATGATAATGCATCAGTCCAATATATGAAAAATCTACATTGTTTAATCCCAATTCTTCACTACATTCACGTTTTATACATTCTATCAGTGTTTCGTTTTTCTCCCTGCATCCTCCAAAGATTTCCCAATCTTGTCTATACCTGTTCCAACCAAGTAAATAGTCAGATCCCACTTTTACAACTGCAAGGCAGTGATTTATAGGTTCATACTTCGTATCTGCTTTTTCTTCTTCAACACTAATTATTTCCAACAGTTCATTTCCTCTATCGTCCTTTACTAGCAACGCAATGCCCTCCTCAAATTCTGGGGTCCCCTTCAATTCCCCGATAAAACAGGTTTTTCTTGCTTCAGTCAATCAATTTAGCATTGCAGAAATCAGATACTTTGAGTTCATAATCAATCGTAGTCTGCAGCTCTCCCAACTGATTTTTCCATGAATTTTCATGAATCGCAGTTTTTTTGAATCCTAACAATTCATAGACATGCTGCAAGCTGTTCGCAATCTTTTCCCTCTGCATTTCTAATACATAAATCATTATAGATCATTCTCATTTATCTTCTCCAGGATTTTCATTATCCATCTCAATTGATAAAAGCCGTAATATTCTCTTCATTTAATACAAAATCATAATAATTCAAATCTTCCCGTTTTGTCCACCCTATTTCTCTCCAAAACGCATTCCCTACATCATTTCTTGTAAAGGCGATCAACGAAACTTTGTTGATCTGCTCTTTTTTTAAAGCTTCCATACAAAAGACTACCATCGCTTTTCCAACGCCCTGTCTTCTATGATTCTCTTTTACACAGACATGATAGAGGCATCCTCTTCTGCCGTCATGACCGCAGAGGATCGCTCCCACAATTTCTCCGGCCTGCTCGGCCACCACACTGATTCCCGGATTTCTTGCAAGAAAACGCTTTACGCCTTCTTCGGAATCATCAATACTCCGAATGCCAAAGCCCCGGATGCCGCGCCACAATGTCTGCACTTTCGGGTAATCTTCTATTGTCATGGAACGTATTGTTGCTTCCATAAATCTATATCTCCTTTTACCCACTTCTATCCCAGTTCCGCATTCGCCCGTCCGGCATCTTCTATGGCAGAGAGATTTTCAGCTGTTTACACGTCTGCAAATCCTCTGGACGCCGTCCGGGCTTCTGCTGTTGATCCGGTTCCGCATCCACACTACGGAAACATCGGCATCATCATAAGTCCGGTATTTTCGGGCAGTCCGAATAACAGATTCATATTCTGCACCGCCTGCCCTGCCGCACCTTTCACCAGATTATCAAGCGCTCCCATCATAATGATCCTGTTTGTGCGCTCATCAATCACAAAACCGATATCCACAAAATTGCTACCCTCGACCCATTTTGTTTCAGGACACTCCCCCTGCGGCAGCAGTCGGATAAATGCTTCTTTTCCATAATATTTCTCATAAGCCTCACACACCTTTCGGCCATCCATTCCATCCGGTTTCAAATTTGCATAAGCCGTCACTAGAATCCCTCTGTTCATGGGTACAAGGTGAGGTGTAAAATTCAGCACAACCTCTTTTCCCGCAGCATATCCGAGCTGTTCCTCTATCTCCGGCGTATGCCTGTGGCCTGCCACACCGTAAGCTTTGATATTTTCATTTACTTCGCAAAACAGGTTCGGCAGCTTTGCTCCCCGTCCTGCTCCGGAAGTACCGCTCTTTGCATCAATGATAAGGCTTTTCTCATCGATCAGTCCTTCTTTCACAAGGGGATACGCCGTCAGAATAGAACAGGTCGTATAGCAGCCCGGATTGGCGATCAGCCTCGCCCCTTTGATATCCTCTCTGTTTATCTCACACAGCCCGTAAACCGCCTCCTTGATAAACTGCGGCGCTTTGTGCTCTATTCCGTACCACTTCTCATACACAGCCACATCTTTCAACCGGAAATCTGCACTCAGATCCACGATCTTCACTTTCTGCAGAATTTCCTCCGAAATAACAGAAGCCAAAAATCCCTGCGGTGTAGCCGTAAAGATCACATCCACCTGATCTGCCAGTTCATTCAGGTCATCTCCCTTACAGATATCTTCCACTACCCGAAAAAAATTTCTGTAAACGGAAGCATACTCTTTCTCTATATAGCTCTTTGAACCATACCATTTTATTTCCGCCGCCGGATGCCCCTGTAAAATCCTCACAAGTTCCGCTCCCGCATACCCGGTGGCTCCGATGATACCGACTTTGACCGTTCCATTTCTACTCTCTGTCATACTTTCCTCTCTCACTTCATCAACGTTTTCTTTCATATACAGATTTATATATTAAATTACTGAAACTCTTTTCTCAAAATCTCATGCGGTGCTTCTATCTCGTTGGCTATCGTATGTTCCGTCAACTCCGACAGCAGTTTAATCTTTGCATTGATAATCGGCCGCATACAATTCGGTACGTGCTCCTGATGAGCTCTGTGGATTGCAACACATTCCTTGCAGTTTCCATGGTATCTGCACGCTTTCTTACAGGGACAATGATCCTTATCCTGATACTCTTTTCTGAACTCGGCCGCGAACTGTTCCTGCAATTCAAGCCCTTCCTGCCGGTTTCCCTTATGGAATTCTTTCATTGCATCCAATTCTTTCTGATTTCCCTCGATCATCATCAAAATCTCCTCCGCTGCTTTTCAGACAGAAAGCCGGTAAACATCATCCGGGGAAAGTCTGCCGTTCGGCGTATAGATCAACCAGTCCGTCACATCCTCCGGCCCGTATTCTCCCACAAATCCCTCATGCATATCCTTAATATAGTAGGGCTCCTGTGTGAGCTTTGCGCGAAAACGATTCCCGGATACCTCGAGTATCTCAAACCAGATATGCTCTTTGTCATTTTCCATAGTTCTGTGTTCTTCATCTACTGTCAGCCCCAGTTTAACCAGCAGATGATTATCTTTATCCGAAAAAGCATCGAACAGATAGGATATCCGCTCCACAGCCTGAGCCCGCATGCGGGCAGTCTCCTCGATTGAAATCAGGAAAACCGGATTCCCCTTCATATATTTGTCATAAATATCCAGCGGATAAAACTGGCCTTTCTCCGCGCTTTCCTGGGAGGGATAGACAAAGACAACGCAGGTATCTTTGTTATGCCCTTCCTGTCTGTCCTTTTTTCCGCCAAGCATTTCCGGTGAATACAGTTCTACCGCCTGCTCCCAATCGATCAGCGTCACCACCAGGGGGATACCTTCCGCCATATAAGCCATAAAATAGGGTGCGCCAAAATCAGGCACCGACTCGTCCTCCAGCATCCGGTTTGCCAGAGTCTCCAACACATTGTAGTGCTCCTGATAGTTTTCTTTATTTGAATCAAGCACCTCCAGTTCCGGGCGGCCGCACCGGTTCAGTCCATGGGTATGAAGCCACACGCAGGCGTCCTCTTCCTCCCCCGCCACTGCCTGGGCCGTGTAGAGATAACGAGGTGCCGGCGGAACTCTGGATTCTGCTGCCAGAGCCACCCAGCGCCCGGAAAGAATCTTTTCCGAACTGTCGTCGATCACTGCCAGCGCATCAGGAATCATAGCGTGAATCAACTTAAGCTGCAGATGATAAGAAGAGAGCGCATCCACGCCGAACTCCATCTCCACTGCCAGACCGCACTGCACCTTCTGTATCGCCTCTATATCTATATCCGGGAAAAAATGCTGACAGCGATACAATTCCGGCAAAGCAAACTCTGTGGGATATATTTCCACAAAAAATGTCTCTTCCCCGCAGACAACCGTGATCTGCATGGCGCTATCTTCCGGTTTAACAGATTCCACCTGAAAAGCTTCCGCTTCATATAAACGCTTCACCAAAACTTCCGGCTTTTCCAACTCCCCGTCGTCAACCGGAACAACCAACATCTGAGATTTTGTCTTTTCCATAAAATATTTCTCCTTGCTCTGCAAAACTAATTCCGCATTGATTATACTCCTCTTCCGCAAACTTCTCAATCGGTTTTCATATTTATAAGCTTTCATCAGTTTCATTATAATCTATTTTCAACAGGCGCACAATTCCGAAAAATAAACCCGCATAATAATACATTATTTTTGAATATTATGCAATATTTTTTACATAATTTCTGAAAAATAGTTTTTTAAAAATGTATATTTTTACACTTGCATTTCTATCCAACATGTTGTATATTGTTTCAGGTAAGGGTTTTCATACCTGTTACAATACCGATACAATGTAAACTAACGGGCAGCTTTGCTGCGAATACTAATATTAAAGAAAGGTTTGGTACATACCATGAAAGAAAAAGTAATTTTAGCTTACTCCGGCGGACTTGATACCACTGCTATCATTCCCTGGCTCAAAGAGAATTTTGACTACGAAGTGATCTGTGTCTGTGCAGACTGCGGACAGGGCAATGAACTGGACGGTCTTGAGGAACGTGCAGCGCTCTGCGGCGCTTCCAAATTATATATAGAAGATATTACAGATGACTTCTGTGACAACTACGTTGTTCCCTGCGTACAGGCGCACGCCGTATA
Organism: Lachnospiraceae bacterium; assembly: GCA_014804795.1. Classification (GTDB taxonomy): domain Bacteria; phylum Bacillota; class Clostridia; order Lachnospirales; family Lachnospiraceae; genus 1XD8-76. The sequence goes on from JAAUZC010000009.1 coordinate 6,347, forward strand.
TGAAGACAAATATCTGTTGGGCACTTCCATGGCCCGCCCCGCTATCGCAAAACGTCTTGTGGAAATTGCCCGCAAGGAAGGCGCGACCGCTATCTGCCACGGTGCGACCGGCAAGGGCAACGATCAGATCCGCTTCGAGCTTGGCATCAAAGCTTTGGCTCCCGATCTGAAGATCATCGCTCCCTGGAGAAATGACAAGTGGACGCTGCAGTCCCGGGAAGAGGAAATTGAATACTGTAAAGAGCACGGCATCGATCTTCCATTCTCTACGGATAACAGCTACAGCCGCGACCGCAATATCTGGCACATCAGCCATGAAGGGCTGGAGCTGGAGGATCCTGCCAGTGAGCCTAATTACGAACATCTGCTGGTACTGGGTGTAACTCCCGAAAAGGCACCCGATGAGGGTGAGTATGTGACCATGACTTTTGAAAAGGGCATCCCCACTTCCGTCAACGGTCAGAACATGAAGGTTTCCGATATTATCCGCACTTTAAATGAACTTGGCGGCAAACACGGTATCGGCATCATTGATATCGTTGAAAACCGTGTAGTCGGCATGAAGTCCCGCGGCGTTTATGAAACTCCCGGCGGCACGATCCTTTACGAAGCGCATCAGCAGCTCGAAGAACTAATCTTAGACCGCGACACTTACGCATTAAAGCTGGATATGGGCAATAAATTTGCACAGATCGTATACGAAGGAAAATGGTTTACCCCGCTTCGCGAAGCCGTTCAGGCATTTATCGAGAGTACCCAGCAGTATGTGACCGGAGAAGTGAAATTCAAGCTGTATAAAGGCAACATTATCAAGGCAGGCACCACTTCCCCGTACTCTCTCTACAATGAGAGCATCGCTTCTTTCACTACCGGCGACCTGTACGATCACCACGACGCAAACGGTTTCATCAACCTGTTTGGACTTTCCTCCAAAGTGCGGGCGATGAAAATGCAGTCATTAGAAGAAAATAAATAATTGTATACCGAATGAATGAAACCGCTTTTACTATACCCTGTTTCCATAGTAAAAGCGGTTTTTCTCTTTGCTATCTTTTATTATAAGACACTTTCAAGTCTGTAAAACTACTGTTTTTTTGCGGTCTGAAGAATCCGCTCCACCGCCGCCTCGGCATGGACAGGTAAATCTTCAGACATCCCATCAGCCTCCGGCTTTTCTTCACCTGTATAAAAGGCCTGCATGGCGTATCTGGCCAGCAATTCCGAGACACGCCCGCGCGCCATGGAATCCTCCGCCCCCAGAACAATGACCACCAGATCATGTTCCATTGCCCCGTCGCTCACGGTCAGGGATGTGACCAGACAGGCACCGGATTTGTTCGTCGTGCCTGTTTTCAGACCGGTGACTTCCGGCAGATTATACAGCAGCGGATTTGTATTGCGCACTTCGAGATCGAGGGTTTCCAATGTGGCGCTCTCCATGGAGGTAATGTCCGTGATCTGAGGATAGACTTTCAAAAGGTAGGACACTAACTTAAACATATCCTCCGCGCTCATGCGGTTCTGACGCTTTGAAGGGACAAATTCTTCCGTGTAACAGGGCAGCCCGTTGCAGTTATAAAAAACCGCCTGGGAAAGCCCGAGCTTTTGCGCTTTCTGATTCATCCTTTCGACAAAAGCCTCCTCCGAACCGGCAATCGTCTCCGCAAGGCACAATGCGCATTCATTGCTGGAAGGCAGCAGGGTGCCAAACAGAAGATCCTCCACGGTGATCTGCTGTCCGGCTTCCAAAGGAATCACGCCATCGTCCGATTCCGCGAGAAGCTGGACCGCATCGGAAACAGTGACCACGCTCTCAGGAGCGATCTGCCCCGCCGAGATAGCCTCCATAGTCAGAAGGCAGGTCATAAGTTTGGAGGTGCTCGCTATGGGATAGGCCATATCGGCCTGATACCGGTAGTAGATCTCTCCGGTGGAAGCATCCCCGGCCAGCACACTGTTGACTCCGTAAAAATAACCGTCCTGCTCCAGCTTTTCGGGAGAGATGCAGAAGGAATTCTGCAGATCGATCTGTAAACTGTCTGCCGCGGGGACAGTGATGTCCACATCCAGAATCATCGCCAGATCTGCCGCCATCATAAAGCAGTCGTAACCGCCGACAGGCAGTTCCATGATCAGAGTATAATAGTATACCGTTTGCCCGTTCACCTTAAATTCGCTTCGCTTCAGAGAAATGTCCGGACTTTCACTGTCCTCCCAGAGAGTATTTTCCACTCCCACAGGCGTGTAGACACCGCCCGGATTCAGGGAAACCGTATTTTTTGTGATTTCCAGCGAGAAAGCTTTCTCCGTATCTTTAAAAACCATAGCCATATCCCGCAGAGAGAAATAGGTGTTGTTATTATAACTGTAATCCAACGTCTTTACCGTGCGGACCGCCCCGTTATCCGCCTGTACCTGACAGATTCCCGGGATCTCGAATCCTGCCGCCCTGACAGGCAGGATAGTACACACCATGATCACAGACAGTATAAATGCGCTTATTTTTTGTATCTTCTTTTTCATTGCATCTCCCTCCGCACCACTCTCCCGCAGGAAACAGGAACTGTTTTTGAGCCGAATCATCACCATTTTCTCCGCCCGGCAATCATTGAGACGGCTTTAAAGTATATATCATCGGATACTGACCGGAATCGGAAATATCGGTGCCTGCCTCCTCTGAGAGAATCAGGTAAGAATCCTTCCTGATATAGTATTCGGCCTTTGCGGCTTCCGGTCCCTTTTCATCAAAATACCTGGTCAGAATGCCCTCCTCCGTTTTGTATGTACCGCTGCCGTCATACAAGACCTGCAGTTCTTCCAGAGACGGTAAAAGCGCAGGTGCACAGGACTCCAGATAGGAAACCGTAGACATTCCAAACGTCTCGGTCACAAGCGCCTCAATGGCTTCCTCGTCTGTGCTGCCCGCATATCCCGCCATGTCAAGCCTTTCGGCCACAAGTGCCTTAAATGCCGCGGCATACGCCTCATAAGCTGTCTGGGTGCAGACATCATAGCTCTCCGGATCAATATTGCACCGGAAAATCCCCTCATCCTGACCGGTCTGTTCCATTGTTAAATTGACTGCAATAGTCAACTCCTGCATATAATCTTCTACATCCTCCAGGGATATGGATACAGCCTCCATATCCTGCAGCCAGACAAAAGCCGTGACAGCGGCCTGCTTCGTCATATCAAACTCTGTGGTCCACTCACCGGAAAGATCTCTGTCATCCGACTGAAAAAAATGGATGTAGATCAAAACGGCGGTGAGAACACTCAGAGTTAGAAACAGCAAGGTAAGTAAGATATTTTTTGCGATCTTTTTCATAATTTTCCTCATTACATACCAATCATAGAAGAAAACTCTTTCATCATCCCGGATATTTTAATCTGCTGCGGGCAGACCTGCTCACATCCTTTACAGCCGATACAGCTGGCGGGCCGTTTATCCTCCGGCATGCTGCCCACTGCCATGGGTGCGATAAAGCCGCCGCCCGTAATCTTGTGTTCATTGTATAACGCGATCAATTCCGGAATCGGCAATCCCTTCGGACAATGGCTGGTACAGTAATGGCACGCCGTACAGGGAAGTCCTCCCTTTCGCGTCTCTTCATCCACACACTTTACCAGAGTGTCAAACTCCTCGCTGTTTAAAGGTTCGTCCGTCTCGAAAGTCGCCATGTTAGCCTTTAGCTGATCCATGTCGGACATACCGGAAAGCACCACCGTCACACCGGGGATACTCTGCAAAAAGCGGAATGCCCAGCCCGGAACGGTCTCCTGTGGACGCATGGATTTTAATGTTGCCTCCAGCTCTTCGGAAGCCTTTGCCAGTTTCCCGCCCCGCAACGGCTCCATAACCCAGACAGGAAGACCCGCTTTTTGTATCAGAGAAACTTTCTCCTGTGCATTCTGGAAGTGCCAGTCCATGTAATTGAGCTGAAGCTGGCAGAACTCCATATGTTCACCATAGGCATCCAGAAAGCGTTTTATTACCTCCATACTGCCGTGGGCCGAAAAACCGAGATGTTTGATGCGTCCGTTGTCTTTTTGCTTTTTCAGATACTCAAAAATTCCATATTTGGGATCAAGGTATTCCTCAATATTCCCCTCATAGACATTGTGGAACAAATAAAAATCAAAATACTCCGTCCGGCATTTCTCAAGCTGTTTCTCAAATATTTCTTCAACCTTATCCATATTGGAAACATCATATCCCGGGAATTTGCTGGCAAGGTAATAGCTCTCTCTCGGATATCGGGAGAGATATTTTCCGGCAACCAGCTCCGAATTGCCGTTGTGGTATCCCCACGCCGTATCAAAATAATTGATTCCGTTTTTATAGGCGCAGTCGATCATTTCTGCGGCAGCCGCCTCATCCACCACTCCATCATCACCGTTTATCACAGGCAGGCGCATCATGCCAAGCCCCAGACCAGATAACTGTATATCCTGAAATTTTTTGTAAATCATAGACATCCTCCTGTTTCAGTTCCGTAACTGCCCTACCGGGCAGTTACTGTTTTTTCGATTCTTTACTCACATTATCAAGTTTCCGTGTGGGTGTCAAGTCGCATCTTCCACTTACCCTTTTCAAATCCCCTCTTACCGAAAATCTATAGCAATTCCAAATCAAATTGGGTATACTGACACTAACAGCTGACAAAAAAGTGACAATGTATCGCGATACCGAAACGGAGGTGGTAAACATGAAAGTGAAACTTCACCGCATTGCGCCGGATGAGGAGGAATATGCTGCACTTTACACAAGCAGAGAGGATGCCTCCCTGATGCGCCTGAAAAACTACATCGAATCGGAAGACTATCACACAGTTGTAATCCATGCCGAAAAGAATGGGGCTTTATACAGCATTTTAAGCAGCACGATCTACTATATCGAATCCACACAGGATATCCAGTATATCCACACAAAAGACGCTGTTTATACATCCAGGGTACGGCTTTATGTTTTTCTGGATTCGCTCCCCCGATGGTTTGTGAGAGCTTCCCGCTCTGCTATCATCAATCTGCAGCAGGTGATGCGGTATACGCCACTCTCCGGCGGACTGATGCAGGCCGAATTTTCAAACGGAGAGACCGCATATATTTCCAGAAAATACGTGAGTGAAATCCGCCGTTTTCTGAAAGACGCGGAGAAACATTGAGAGATACACATACGCAAATATTGCAGGACAAAAACAGTTAATAAATCCAAACAGGAGGATCACTATGAACACGAAAAGATTTGAAATAAAAGAAAATGCAGCATCGGGATGCATTATGGGCATGATTTTATTTATCAGTGCAGTTCTTATTCTTGGTATAAGCGTACCCCTTGCAGAGATACAGTTATTTATTTCCTTTTTACCGGCAGTGCTTATCTTTTATCTGGCACTCGGTATTGTATTGAGCACTTTCCATCACCGGTCGGGACGAAAAAAAAGAGACGGCGGCATGTTTCTTTCCAGTATTTCCGGCTTCTCAATACTCGGGCTCGTATCTTTTGTTGTACTTTTGGTGATACTGCGTACCGTTTCTTACCCTATACGTTTGACTGTTGCAGTCAACATCGTTATTGTCGTTATTGTATGGTCCTATGAATACTTTCAGACAGTAAAAATCGCCCGGGAAATGAATGAAAGCAGTGCCCATATCGGAACGCCCGCCGGACGCTCTTTAGTGGAGCCGCTCGATGAACGCCCCGAAAATACGGAACAGTTTCTATCCGCCATCACCGAATACTGTCAGAAGAACCGACTGGAGTTTGAAATCGTTATCCCGGAAAAACCGGCTGTCGTTAAATTAAACGGTGTATACCACCTTGTCTCCCTGACTTCCTGGTACGGATTCACGGGACCGATCTACTGTCTCAAATTTGAAGAGATGGATTGAATGATCTGATTGTTTTTGCTTCTTTCCCATATTTTAAAACCCCTTAAATATGGTCAAAAGAAAAAAGCTGCCGTTTCACCAAACCTATAGTCCGTGAAACGGCAGCTGTCTTTTTCTTCAAAAACTCTCTAAAATAAAACTTTTCCCGTTCTATCCTTTTACCGCACCCATTGCAATTCCCTGCGTAAAGTATTTCTGGAATGCAATAAAGATTGCTATGATCGGAACGGCCGCCAGCGATGCTCCCGCCATGATCAGACCAAAGTCTGTGGCGTTCTCCGCCTGCAGTTTTGCAATACCGAGAGAGATCGTCAGCTTGGGTGTGCTGCTCAACATGATCAACTGCATAAAGTAATCATTCCAGCTATTGATAAATGTAAAAATAGCCAACGCACCGATACCCGGCTTGATCATCGGCACCACGATATCAACAAAGGTCTTGGCTTCCCCTGCGCCGTCAATCCTCGCCGCCTCCAGCATCTCACCCGGCACGCCTTCTGAAAACTGTTTCATCAGGAATACGCCGAAAGGCCAGCCCACCGTTGGGAATATAACCGCCCATATCGTATTATAGAGGGACAACGATGACATTTCACGAAGCAACGGAATCAAAATAACCTGCTTCGGCAGCGCCATCGCGCATACAATCAACGTAAATAACATAGTCTTCCCTTTAAAGCGTTTCTTTGCCAGCGCATATCCCGCCATAGCGGCTGTGATACATGTCAATATCATTGCCATCACCGCCATAAAAACCGTATTGAGAAGCCATCTGATCGCCGCGGGCACCTTAGGCCCCGCCGAGAAGATGATCGGCTTCCCGTCCGCAGAAAACTTGCTGCTGAATGGAATGCCCAGTTCCCACAATGGCGCCGACTGCTTACTGAACAGTTTCCGGAAGTTGTCAAGCACCCACTCTTTCGGGAACCAGTCCGGACTCGTCGCATTGACGGACGCCGCCGTTTTAAATGCTCCTGTTACGATCCAATAGAGAGGGAAAGCAAACAGAATTGCAAGGATAACCAATATGATCATTGATACAATTTTATAAGCATTCGTACGATTTACTCCTGAATTCATACTTTCACCTCCTTATTTTTCTTTAGCCAACTTAAACTGCACCGCCGAAAGAAGCGCGATAAAGATTGCAAGAACTACGCCCATTGCATTTCCGTATCCATAGCGATAAAGTTTAAATGCCGTATAATAAATATAGTACATAACGGTATCGGTACTGTGATTCGGTCCGCCGGAAGTAAGTAACTGAATCAATGCGAAACACTGGAAGCTGTTGATCGTGGTAATGACCAGAATATACAGTGTTGTCGGCATGATAAGCGGCCACTTGATCTTCCAGAACTGCTGGAAATCCGTCGCCCCATCTACCGCAGATGCCTCTACCAAAGATGTATCTACGTTTCCGAGAGCCGATACATAGAGTACGATCGGCTGGCCGATGGAAGTCGTCAGCAGAATGAGGATAATGCACCACAAGGCATACCTCTCATCCCCCAGCCAGTTGATATTCTCCTCAATCAACCCAAGGCCTTTCCCGATATAGTTAAAAATTCCATAGTAATTGTTAAACATCCATTTCCATACTACAGTAACCGCCACGGAACCGGTAACTACCGGCAGATAAAAGATACAGCGGAAAAGCGATAATACGGAATCTTTGAGCTTATAAATAACTGAGGATGCCCACAGTGAGAAAATACATACCACAGGCACCGAGACTAATACGATCACAAACGTATTTTTCAGAGCGCGCAGGAAGATTTTATCCTGCCACAATTCCTTATAGTTCTGTAAACCTATAAAAACATCCTTTGTATCATTACCCATTGTCGAATCAAAGAAACTTGTATAAATACAAAGAATCATCGGGATCACAACAAATCCCACAAAAAAAATCATATTGGGCAGGAGAAAAAGCCATGCGGCGCGCGCTTCCCGGCGTACCAGTACCTTACTTCTGTCCACTGCGTTGGATGACTTTGCCATGAATAACCCCCTTTCCCTGATCTGTTCTGTAATGAGGAAGGGAATATTCATTCCCCACCGCCTGTCTGCAATAAAAGCACGCGGGGCGGGCTCCTACTGCCATAAACATCATCATGAATCAGTCCGGCAGACTGCGGGGTAAACCCCCGCTTTTCTGCCGTCCGGAATCATTCATTAGTTTGCACTTGCTGCTGCATTTGCTGTAGTATCAAAAGTTTCAACCTCTGTTGCTACATCGCCGCCTGTGCCAACACGCTGTAACATATTCCACCATTCTGTACGTGCCTCAGCCCAGCCCGGAACTACCTGATAGTAGTCGCCCAGAGACGGGATGAAGTCCTTATTGTACATATCCATCACTTCAGCAGTGTCTGTTCCATCGTAAACGCCTGTCACTGACGGACGTACCGGGAAATAACCGGAGGATTTTACGCTGTCTTTTACCTGATTCTCATCGTTACAGATGAAGTCGATGAATAATTTTGCTGCTTCAATCTTGTTCTGATCGCCGTTATCAAAGATACCGAAGCCCCAGATACCGCCGCAAAGCTCTGTCTTGCCGTCATCGGACGGGAACAGCATCGGGATAATCTCGTCGCCGCTGTCTGTCAGACCTGCATCATTTCTTTCATTGTTGGTCTGCTGAGCGATATTCCAGCAGAATGCCATTGCCAGAATGTTTTTACGGAATAAATCGATTTCATCACCGCCAACGATGGAAGCGTCAAAGTTAATGCCGTCCTGTGCGTACAGCTCCTCTAAAGCTTTGATGTTTTCCGGTGTGTTTGCTGTGTAAGCAGTGTGCTCTGCATTTGTGAAAGTGCTGCTGTACAGGTTGTTGATGATCGCTCTTGTACCCTGGTCGCCGCCCTGGCCTGCGCAGTAGATTGCCGCTACATCTTTGTGGCCGCTGTCATATACTGCCTGCACTGCTTTGAAGAAGTTTTCTGTGGTCCATGTGTGAGTATCGAGATCGACATACTGCAATGCGTCAGCTTCCTCGAAGATAGCCTTATTGATTGCCATACAGTGAGCTGTCATACAGAGCGGATACTCATAGTAGTTGCCGTCAGTTGACTTACATGCGCTTTCAACGGAATCATAGATTTCTCCGCCTGCCGCTGTTGCGAAAAGATCGGACAGATCAACCATCAAACCTTTTGCGCCCCAGTTTGCTACCAGACGCTCCGGTCCTTCCATTACAAGGTCGGGAGCCTGCCCACCCTCGATTGCTGTATTCACCTGATCATCACCGTTGGTGTAATCAAGATACTCTACTGTTACATCAATGCCCGGATACTTGCTGTTGAAGCTTGCAATCAGGCCCTCAACTGTTGCGGAATCTCCCCAACTGCCGATCGGATATGTCCACAATGTAATAGAAGCGCTAATGTCTTCACTTGCCTCCTCAGCAGGAGCTTCTTCTGCAGGAGCTTCCTCAGCAGGAGCTTCCTGTGTTTCCTGCGGCTCCGCTGCCGGTTCCTGCTCCGGAGCCGCTTCGTTTCCGCATGCTGCCAGTGACAGCATCATGATCACTGAGAGACCCAGTGCCATGAGTTTGTTCATTCTCTTTTTCATATTTTTCTCTCCTTTTTTTATTTATTTTTTCAGATAGACCATACCAAAGTACGCAAAGTCCACATTGCGAAACCTCTCTGCAAACCTGATATAAACTATCTGTAAAAATCATCTTCCGCTTCTTCCGTCCCTTTCAGCGCCGTAATCTCTTCCCCGCTCAGATATTTCAGAAATATCTTCTCTAAAAACAGGGAGGATAACAGCATTGCGAGCACCGGTACGATAAACACAGGCCACCATTTCTCAACCGTAAAAATCACCAGTTCAACAGTCAACAAAACAACGATCACCGTGGATGGAATGTGTCTGAGCGCCATAATAAACGCTGTGCGCAAAAGAGCTCCTGTCTCAAATTCAAACCGCCCCATCAACGGAAACAGGTAACAGAAAATACCTGCCGGCACCAACAATACCACGTAATATGCCATATACATAACAATACCTGCGGACGTGGAAATATTGTTTGCCATAACGTTATAGCCCCATGCTACGAAGATCGTCACCGGTATGCACAACAGTGTCAACGATATTCCCTGTTTCAGATTGCTTCGGAACGCTTTTATATATGCCGTAAACGCATCATCCCGCCCCTGTCTGAATACTTTGACCACTGTATAGTAAAGAGCTGCCGTTGCCGGCCCCGCCGTGATCACCGGTAAGGAAAAAAATACCCACAGTAACGACAATCCGACCCAGTCTACCCCTCTTGCCAATATTCTGAAAAACAAATTTTCCGGATTAAAAATATCCCGCCACACCTGATATCATCCTTTCATCAAGTCCACCTACCGCTTATCACATGATCAGGTAATCTGCGGCCGCCCCGGCTTAAGCGCCCGAAGCGTATCGCCGTACATCTCCGCTTTTTCGTACTTCTCACTGTTCACATAAAAATTGTAGATAATATCCAGCATCACAAGATGCGGAAACTGCGGCGATATAACATTCCCCTGCTGTAAATAATTCAAAGCTGCCACCAGCACTACTTCGCTGCAGAAATCCTTATAAATGTCCTTATCATTGGCAGTGAATATAATCGTCTTTGCGCCCTTTTTATGTGCCTCCTTTAAAAGGTACAGCACCTCTTCCGTCTCTCCGCTTATCGTCAGCCCGCAGACGAGATTCCTTTTATTCAAAAATACCGACTGCATGCGCATTCTGTCTGTATCCTGCAAAGAATCGATGTCCACACCGACTCTCATGAAACGGCTTTCCATTTCATTGGCCGCAAGCCCCGAACTGCCTTTACCGCAGACAAACACTCTCTCCGCCTCAAAAAGATATTTAACAATTCTGGCAATCTGCGCCTCGTCTACAAAACTATAAGTCTTATTCAAAAGCTCCTGATAATCATTCAGCACCTTTTTGGTGTTGCCCGTCACAACCTCGCTTTTCGGAGCAAAAATCTTTTCATAATGATAAATAAACTCCCGATAACCATGAAACCCGCATTTCTTCGCAAAACGGGAAAGCGATGCCTCGGATACAAAAATCTTTTTCGCCACATTCTGCGCCGAAAAATCCATCTTATTCTGATTGGCGAGAAAAAAATCGGCAATATTTTTTTCTACATTTGTAAAACTGTCATATTTTGCTTCCACGATCGGAACGATTGATTTCATATAATTATTCATATAACACCTTCGCTGCCGATTCCTGTCCTTTTGATTGCTCTTTCCTCTTCAAAATGTTATGATAAGAGAAAAAAGGAGGTTTGTTATGAACACTATACCAAAAACCATCGTATGCTTTGGAGATTCCAACACTCACGGCTACAATTCATCCAACATGGGACGTTTTACACATAAGGAACGCTGGACTTGTCTCCTTGATGACCTGTTAGGTCCCGACTACCTCATCCGTGAAGAAGGCTTAAGTGGCAGAACCACTTCTTTTGATGATCCTCTCTTTGAAGGATTAAACGGTTTTTCTTATATTCATACCTGTATGCTTACCCACGAACCTTTGGATCTTCTTGTGATCATGCTCGGCACAAACGATGTAAAAGAACGTTTCTCGGCAACCCCTGAAAATATTACAAAGGGTCTCGAGCGGTTAGTCACCAAAGCAATCCACACGCCGGAAGCATGGCGAAACCAGCCAAATATTCTTATCATCGCACCTCCCCCCATTGAAGAAGGTTACTACGAAACCGAGATCGGTCCTGAAATGGGGAAAAACTGTATGGAAAAATCCAGAGCGCTGGCTCCTCTTTACGAGCAGGCCGCAGGCCGTCTTAACTGTCATTTTCTGGACGCTTCTTCCATTCCCGGCGTTGGGATGTATCCCTATGACCATATGCATTTAAGTCTGGAAGCACACAGGTGTCTTGCCGAAAAACTCGCCAAACTCATTCCGCAGATCTGTTAATCTAACAGACTGCTCTTTGCTTCACGTATCATTTCCGCCGCTTCTTTCACGATCGGCATGTCTGCCGGAACTAAAGAAGCGAGCGGTTTGCGTACGCCGCCAATATCCAGATCTTCATAAATGCGAAGTATCTCTTTGATGACTGCATACATATTTCCATGTGCTGAACACAGCTTGTATATCACTTTATTGACCGCATACTGTACCTTGCGGGCCTTTTCTATTTCCCCCGAGCGAACCAGTTCGTCTATCTTAAGGAATAATTCCGGCATCACACCATAAGTTCCGCCAATCCCGCCTTCTGCTCCGATCACGCGCCCGCTGATAAACTGCTCATCGGGACCGTTAAAAATAATATAATCATCACCTGCCGCTTCCTTAAACATCTGGATATCCTGCACCGGCATGGAAGAATTCTTAACACCAATCACCCGGGGGTTCTTTCTCATTTCCGCAAACAGGTTCATTGTCAAAGCTACGCCCGCCAACTGCGGAATATTATAAATAATGAAATCCGTATTCGGCGCCGCATCGCTGATATCATTCCAGTATTCGGCAATTGCATACTCCGGCAAATGGAAGTAGATGGGAGGAATGCAGGCAATTGCATCCACACCGAGAGACTCTGCATGGGCTGCCAGCTCCCGGCTGTCTTTTGTGTTGTTGCATGCCACATGTGCGATCACAGTCAGTTTGCCTGCCGCTGCCTCCATGACATTTTCCAGCACGATCTTTCTGTCTTCCACGCTTTGATAAATACATTCTCCGGAAGAACCGTTTACATATACGCCTTTTACGCCTTTATCAACAAAATACTCTGTCAATGCCCTTACTCTTTCCGGGCTGATGTTCCCTTCTTCATCATAACACGCATAAAATGCCGGAATCACACCTTTATATTTATCTAAATTTCTCATCTTTAACCTCCATTTCCGTTCCATAACCGCGCTTACAGCGCACCGGTTATACAAAACAAATTTCCAACTGTCGCTTACCTGTTATTCCAACGCTTCGGCAAACGCTTTGGTGATCAGCTGCGGTCTTGTAATAATGGAACCTACCACCACACTGAACGCTCCAAGTTCGATTACTCGTTTCGCTTTCTCCGGCGTATTAATATTGCCTTCTGCGATCACCCTATGTTTTACTTTAGCCACAATCTCTCTTATGATTTCAAAATCATTGGCCTCGATTTTATCATTTTTACTCTGTTCTGTGTAACCGACCAATGTTGTTCCGATAAAATCAAATCCTAATTCATCCGCGTGAAGGGCTTCTTCCACTGTAGAACAATCCGCCATCAGCAGCTGATCGGGATATTTTTCTTTGATCTGATGGAAAAACTCATCAAGCGTCAACCCGCCCGGACGCACCGCATTTGTTGCGTCAAGCGCAATGATCTCCGGTTTAACTTCCATCAATTCTTCGATCTCTCTCATGCTTGGTGTTATGTATATTTTGCTGTCCTCATAATCCCGTTTCACGATACCGATGATCGGCAAATCCACCTGTGACTGTATTTCCTTGATATCTTCTTTCGTATTTGCGCGAATTCCCAATGCCCCGCCCTCTTTTGCGGCGAAAGCCATACGCCCCATAATGTACGAAGAATGCAGCGGCTCATGCGGAAGCGCCTGACATGATACAACTAATTTTCCTTTTAATTGATCTACCTTATTATTATCCATCACTTTTTGACTGCTCCTTTTCTCATGGGATTTCATAATCTGATTATACCACTTTTGAAATTACTTTCAATAAAATAGAATATTTGTGAAATTTCTTTCAGTTTTTTTGTGTATTTCAAATCCAAACAGGATTCATTTTATTTGTTTTTTTGTCTATTTTTTACATATTCTTGTTTCTGTTTTCTTTTTTATCCGTCATAAAAATTGTTGTCCGACAGCTTTTTCCGGCGCTTATTTTCTCTCTAATTCTTTCAGCGCCTGTTTTGCCGCGCCCAGCATTCCCGCTGTATTGCCCAGCCTGGCTGCCGCAATTTCTACGTTCCCGAAAGACGGCATAATCTGTTCCTTCAGCCTCTGCCTGACTTGCTCAACCACATATTCCTGTTCCATAATGCCGCCCCCCAGAACGATCAATGACGGATTAAAAATATGCGTCAGGGTAATCAGTCCATACACAATTTCCATGATCCATTGGTCAACCAGTTCTTTCACGTTCCGGTCATCTATATTGGCAAATATGTCACGTCCGTTCTTCAGCTCCGGAAAACGGCTCTTTACAAGTCTTACAAGCGCTGTTGTAGATGCATATCGCTCATAGCATCCGCTGAACATATCCTCTTCCACGTTTCTGTCCTCAGGGTGCGTTATGATCCCGCCAAACTCTCCTGCAGAATATCCAGCTCCGTTATAGACTTCTCCGTTCATGATGATCGCACCGCCGACGCCCGTTCCGTAAGTCAGGCACAAAAAATCGCCTCTTCCCTGTCCGGCTCCATAAGCGGCTTCACCGACTGCAGCACTGTTTACATCATTTAACACAGCCGTCGGAACATGGAACATATTTTCAATATTTTCCCGGATTTTTGTCCCTGTATACTCCGGAATATTGTCATTTGCATATAAGATTAACCCCTTGTCCGTATCCACCTGTCCCGCGGTGCTGATGCCTACTGCCTGAAAATTCTGATAGTTTTTCAATATTTCCAGAACAGTCCGCATTACATAGGGGCCGCCCTTTTTAGCATTTGTATCGGTCTCCCGGCTCTCTGTGATCCTGCCGTCTTCCCATATCCCTGACTTTATGCTGGTTCCGCCGATATCAACCACTGCTATCCTCATAGTGCTCTCCTCTTCCTCTTCCCCTGTCACCTGTGTACTTTAACGACTGCTTTTCTGATCGGCTTCTCCACGTCCTCCACAGCAATCCCCGGAAGATGAGGCTCTGTCGGCTCACAGATCACAAACCGCCCCGGTTCCATATGGCAGACTGCCTCACATCTTGCAAGCCCCATTCCGATATCGGCCGCCTCGTTGTAAGGCTTCGTGATTTCCTGATATTCTGTGGCAAATCGGATATCCTCTGCTCCCTCTAAGTCAATCTGAATATCATAATACTTTTCATGGAATTCATACTCACAGTTTCCCGCTTTTGTAACTGCCTGCATCACATTTACAAACACATTCTCCGAATCCACTATATGTCTTCCATCCTCCAGCGCGGACAGATCTGTATCCATTATATAGTGCAGAGCCGTATCAAGGTTTTTGCTGATGCCAAGATAGCGCTTTGCATTTTCTATTTTATCATAAATCATCGCTGCTCCTCCTTTGATGATCTGCCCGCCTTTCGACAGCTTTATTTATGCTTTTTGTCCTCAATCTGTTTCACTTCTTCCGGTGCAGGCAGCCCCGGTACACCATCCACATTCATGATACATTGTCCCTGGAATACCGCATTTTCATCCACGATCAGGCTCTTTGTATGCATATTGCCAATCATTCTTCCCGTAGAGATTACATCCGTTTTTCCGGTAGAAATCAAATCGCCTTCCAACACGCCGCCTATCACAATGCTGCTTCCTCTTACGTTGCCTTTCACTTTACCGGTAGCGCTGATGACAAGCGCACCGTCAGTTTCTACATTCCCGGTCACATTTCCTTCCACGCGGACTGCATCTTTCGCCGTGATATCGCCCTCTATGACCATATCCGCGCCTATGATGCTGCTGATTTTAGTGTTTGCCTGCTCGTTTGATTTTTTTAACATGATTTTCCTCTCCTTATCCTTTGATTTCAATAATTTCCATCGGATCAAGATAATTTCCGTCTTTAGAAATACTGTAGCCGAGCTCCGTGTTATTTTCTCCTATTTCAAATAACGCTTCTCCCTGCTTTATAGAACTTCCCGCCGTAACTTTCACTTCCCCGGCATTGCGGTATGTGCTGACATATCCATTTCCATGGTCAATGCTGACACTCGCCGGCTCCTCACCCGCTTCTTTCACTTCCAGAACCGTACCTGCACCGGTCGCCGTGACGTTCGTCGCCACCGCCCCGATAAAGATGGTCTCTTTCCATTCTTCTTTCGGCCGCAGCCCGGCATCATCCTCCGCTCCGGTTTCTTTGATCTGCGCTGCTCCGCTCACAGGAAAGCCCTTTGGCATATTTTCTTCCTGCGCCGCTGCCTGCAGTGTCTCTTCCTGCATCTGTACCTGCACTTCTTTCTGGTTCAGAGACTGATTTAAATTCGCCACCTGTTTTTCCAATGTCTCTTTCTCAAGCTTCAGTCCCTCGTTTTCCTTTTGGAGATCGGCAATCTGTGACGCGTAGGTCTCACTGCGCTCCATCGCCCCATGCATCAGTATCGTAGTGTACTCCGCATAGCAGATTACCGCCACCAGCAGCACGAATGCCACAATAGAAAGAATACCGGTATTAATATGAAATTTCTTCTGATTTTTTTCTACGGAATCGGATACGATCATGATCGTGTAACCGACCTTCCGCTTATGCCGTTTTGCACCCATATCTGATATCTCCACAGTACCCTTTTTTATTCTATAGAAAAGTGCTACGGATTTTCGGATTCACGAGGTGAATCCCGTATATGATCCTGCCCGCTTTTCTATCATACCACAAAACTCTAAAAAAGAATATAGTTTTATTTTATATGTTTATTCATATTATGAAAAATTTTACCGCATATTTCTTTTTTAACCCCCTCTTTTTTCATTGTCTCACAAATCTCTTTTTCTGAAAGTTCTGACTTTGCTTCAGATTATTTTCAACAAAAACAGGCCAACGTTATGTTTCGCCGGCCTATTGCATATTTTAAACCTCCATTTTCCCTTGCTTATTTATTTTCGGGCAAGATATGGCCGGCTGCTGCTATCCTCATAATAATACCAGTTTCTTCCGCATATCTCCTTTGGATGTTCCTTGTCATCTTCCGAAATAAAAATCTCTTTATTCTTTCCTACAGCTTCGATATCTTCTCATATAACGGCAGCATGCAGGTATAAGCCTCATCAAAGATGGGCATCAGCCTCTCATACTCCTCATGATGCTCTGTTACCGGCTTTACGTTTTTCTCAAACTTCAAAAACCGCTTCACTTCCTCAAAGCCGTCAAACACCCCTACTCCCACACCTGCGATCACTGCTGCGCCAATGGCTGTGGCTTCTTCCACGCAGTCCGGCATCCGGAATTCCACATTTAAAACATCAGAAAGAATCTGTGCTACTACCTCTCCTTTTGCACCGCCGCCGGTGAGACACATGTCCTCAATCTTTGCCTGCTTCCGATAGGCTTTCAAAATCAGCTCCATATTCATAGCGATTCCTTCTATCACAGCCCGAACATAATCTTTTTTGTCATGCTCCGGTTTAATCCCAAGAAATGCTCCGCTGGTGTCCGGATTCCACCTGGGACTGCGCTCTCCTAAAAGATAAGGCAGAAAAATCAGGTTTTTGGCTCCTACAGGAGATTTTTCAATCATCTTATTCAGTTCTTCATAAGGCGCCCCGTCACACAAGGCACGGCGAATATAGGAATAAGAGCTGCCTGCTGCCTGCATGGTTCCGCAGGGCATATATTTCCCCTGAATCACATGGGCGAAGCAAAACAGGATCTGATCCTCATCAATAAAAGGATCTGTGGTGGTTCCTCCAATCCAGGCAGAGGTTCCGAAGGTGAGATAGAACTCTCCATCTTTAATACACGCCGCACCTACCGCTGAACAGGGGCCATCTCCCCCTCCACATACCACCGGAGTTCCTGCCGCAAGTCCAATCTCGCCTGCCACCCTGTCTTCAATATAGCCCGCAATATCTGTAGATTTCTTAAGCTCCGGCAGCTTGTCCTTGTCAATTCCGGCCGCATTTAAGATTTCCTCTGACCACTCCAGTTTCCTTAGATCCAGTGCATTGGTTCCGGAGGCATCGGAATAGTCTGTTACAAACTTTCCTGTGGCCCGGGCAATGATGTAGTCTTTGGCCTGGAGCATTTTGTAGGTTTTCCTGTAAACCTCCGGCTCATTCTTTTTCAGCCACATAAGTTTTTCGATGCTATAGCCCGGGCTTACCCGGTGACCCGTAATCTGATACATTCGCCCGGCCCCGATTTCTTTTTCCAGATGTTCTGCCTCTTTTACAGCTCTCTGGTCTGCCCAGATAATGGCATCACGCAGGGGAACCCCATTCTTGTCCACCACCAGACAGCCCTGCATCTGAGCGCTAAAAGACATGGCTGCCACCCGGCCCGGATCCTCACCCTCCAATACAGCCTTGGTAGCCTCACACACTGCATCCCACCAGTTTTCCGGATCCTGCTCTGCGTAGTTTCCATTAAAAAAATGTACATCATAGGGCACTGTAAAACTTCGGATCTGCCGTCCCTTTGTGGTAAACAGTGTCGCTTTGTCTCCGGATGTCCCCAAATCATGGGCAATAAGTAATTGTTCCAAAGTGATCCTCTCCTTTCCAGCAGATAACTGTCAATGGTATCACAAAATCAACAGTTCTCCATCGTTTTGCCGGCTCCCGCAAGTCCCTCAAAATCCTTTGTGAACTGTGTGATCGCTGCATCAATGGCGGCATTTTTTACCAGGCCGTCTATGATATCCGGAGCGACTGTGACTGCCTTCACGCCATATTTCGTAAGCTCCAGAACCTGCATGCTGTTCTTGAAGCTTGCTGCAAGCAGTCCGCAGTAGTCATACCCGCTCCCCGCAATTGCATCATGAATGTCTTTTGCAACCTGCACGCCGTCAAATCCCATATTGTCAATTCTGTTTACATAGGGCGCCACATATTCGCATCCGCATTTTGCGGCCAGAAATCCCTGCATCGGCGTATAAACTGCAGTTCCAAGCAGCCGTATTCCCCCGGCATGCAGTTGTTTCATAGCCTTGAACCCCTCCGGATTGCAGGGTATCTTTACGATCGTTGTTTTTCCGAGTTCGTCTACAATTCTTCCGGCATCCCTCACCATCCCTTCCGCATCACGGGCTACGGCCTGGACAAAAAGTTCTCCCTCTTCTCCAATGATCCCCCGAATCTCNCTCAAAACCTCNAACGGCTTTCTGCCGCTCTTTGCCAGTATCGAGGGATTGGTAGAAACCCCGTCGANCGGATAATACTCACATATTCTTCTGATGGCATCTACATTTGCATCATCAATACAAAGCTTCATAATTNGTTCTCCTTTATCCTTTTTATNCATCATACCATATTTTTTTATATATGACAAAAAACAGAATATTGAAGTTTTTAACNGTTCCTGACATCTTTATGGTTCCNTCTGTCCCCTTAATTTTTCAGCATAGCCTTTATCCCCCGGATGTAATGTCCGTTCGCCATTTCCAGAAGACCCTGCGCCAGAGAATTATTCATGGCGCCGCCGGAACTGATGACAGTTGCCCGCAGNGGNCAATNGGTGGCACAGACCATCATCATTTTAAAGGCAGGATCCGAATAGTCTTTTTTTNNNCNAAAACTTTTTGCTATCATATTTTCCGTCACTTTATACTGGATTTTCATAATAAGAGAACTGTCTTTCATTTCCAGACAGGAATTNTCCAATGTGAACTGCCCTTTTTTCGCCTCGGATGCGACTGCAACGGCATGACCCATCATTTTCTCCCACTCCTTCCGGGACGGACTGCCGGAAAGCGTCTCATACCAGCTTCCCTTCTGCCATTCGGGAACCTTGACAGTTTCTCCCTCAATTCCATTCACGTCTCCCTCTGTATTCTCCAAACGGCCGGCATCTTCACCTGTTCCATTACTCACGAAAACCAAACCGCGCAGCCTGATGTCTTCGGAAGAAGCGGCAAGCTGCACCTCATACTTTCCGCCCGGTATTTTCCATCCGTCTGCCCAGACCGCAAAACTGCGCTCGTCAAGGGTAAAAGTAACCTGCCTGCTCTCGCCGGGCGAAAGCTCCACACGGACAAAACCTTTCAATTCCCTGACCGGNCNGTAAATTCCGNCCTGAGGCGGCGCGATGTATAACTGCACGACCTCTGCGCCGGGCACACTGCCGGTATTGGTGANGGTGGCCGTCACTGTACGGTCATGTATCTGCAGATCGCTGTAGGCAAACTCCGTATAGCTCAGCCCATNCCCGAAAGGAAAACGGACGGCTAGACCTGCCTTATCATAATAGCGATAGCCCACATATATGCTTTCCCGATATTCCACATTGCGTTTTCCAAAGGTTTCTTTCGATACTACGTCCTCATACTGCAGCGGCCATGTTTCAGTCAGNCTGCCGCTTGGATTTGCGGCTCCCGTGAGCAGATTGGCGCAGGCCCGGCCGCCTGCCTGGCCGGACAGNCCCATATAAAGGATNGCCCTCACCGCATCATACCAGGGCAGCTCCATGACGCTTCCCCCCAATAATACCACCACGGTATTGGNATTGGCCGCGGCCACTTTCTCNATCATACGGTTATGCCCTTTCGGCATTTTCATATTCTCACGGTCAAATCCTTCGGATTCATAGCTGTCCGGCAGACCTGCCACAACCACTGCAATTTTTGCTTTTTTTGCCGCCTCGGCTGCCTCCTGCAGCGCCGCTTCCGTCACATTGCCGTCCGCATCACAGCAGGCAAAATACGGAACGTCCGGCAGAGCGTCTGTGAGACTCGTCAGCCTGGTGGGATTGATATGGCTGGAACCGGCNCCCTGATAGCGGAAATTCTTTGCCATATCGCCGATCAAAACCATATCTTCTGTCTTCGCCGGAAGAATATGGGCATCATTCTTAAGCAGCACTGCACCCTGTTCCGCAATCCGGCAGGCAAGCCTGTCATGCGCATCCTCATCAAAGCTGCCGCCTTTTTTCATCTCCGATGACCGGAGCGCCAGCCGGATGATNCTCTCTGCTGCCGCATCAATGTCCGCTTCCGAAAGCGTTCCGTTCTCAACCGCTTCAAGCGTTTCTTTTTCCATATACTNTGAGCCGCCCGGCATGTTAAGATCACAACCTGCCCGATAACCTTTGATGCGGTCACTCAACGCNCCCCAGTCGGTCACCACCATGCCGTCAAAGCCCCATTCTTTTCGCAGCACGTCGGTNAGCAGCCACTTGTTATCGCTGGCATGGACGCCGTTAATTTTATTGTAAGANCACATCACTGTGCCCGGCTTACTTTCTTTCACTGCGGTTTCAAAGGGCGCTAAATAAATTTCACGAAGTGCACGGTCATCCACCTGACTGTCGCCGTTTTGCCGCTTGTATTCCTGATTATTNGCNGCNAAATGCTTNANGCTGGANGAAACGCCGANACTCTGCTGNCCNTNNACAAAAGCCGCNGCCATTTTNCCNGCAANATANGGGTCTTCCGANAGATATTCAAAATTCCGTCCGCACAACGGATTACGCTTGATATTGCATCCCGGCCCCAGCACTACGTCAACACCGTAACTCACCGCTTCCTCGCCGATTGCTTTACCCTCCGCCGCATAAAGTTCCTCATTCCATGTTGCCCCTGCTGTTACCGCCGTGGGGAAACATGTGGCAGGACTGGAGTTGTTCACGCCCAGCATATCCGTCTCACCGCTCTGATAACGCAATCCGTGCGGTCCGTCGGACATGGTAAAAGCAGGAATTCCGTACTGCTCCATTTTTTTGGAACGCCAGAAGTCCGCACCTGTGCAGAGACTGATTTTATCTTCTAATGTCATTTTTGACACAATTGCTTTACTATCCATTGCTTTCCTCCTCAAAAATGTAATTTCCGGCTGTCAGCTCCTGTTTCAAACCACCGGGCAGAGATAATGCTGCCGTTGTATTGGCAGGTATATTGACTATATAAGTCAATTTTTTGCCCTCTTTATGCCACCCACAGGAAACCGTTCCATATACGCTGTCATAACCGAGACCTGCTCTTGTAAAATGCCCGCCGGGACGGGGTGCAATCGTAAAGTGATTTTCTCCATCCACCTGAATTCCGCACATAATACGGAACACCCACTCTAAACAGGCACCCTTGGAATAGTGGTTAAGAGACGCAATTCCACCTTGCGCCTGTGTTCCTTCCCAGCTTTCCCATATAGTAGTCGCACCGATTTTCGGCATAAAGAGCCAGCCGGGCATTTCCTCATTCTCCAGCAGACGATACGCGGCCTCTAAATCAATGTCGGACAATACATAGAGAATTAACGGTGTGGACAAAAATCCTGTCCCCACTCTCCATTGATAATGCTTAAGTGCCTGCAGCAGCCGCTTTTTCGCGAATTCGGTCTGTTCTTCGTTCAACAGACCGAAATAGAGCGGTCTTACCAGACGTGCCTGTCTGTCAGTATCTAATGTATATTTCTCAGTCTGCGCCATCTCCTGATAAGCGGCGGTGCATCCCTCTTTATATTCCCGGTAAAGAGAAATATCCTCCGTCCTGCCAAGCGCTCCCGCAATCTCCTCCATCACGCCCATCACATAAACCGTATAGGCGGTAGATACCTCCGGATGCGGTGCCACCATATCTGTCCAGCGATTGGGATAAACGTCCGCAGGCTCGGCCCACTCGCCATAGGACTGCCCTGCATTGACAGCATACTTTTTCGCTTTCCCCTTCAGACCAAGCGGCTTCGCAAACAGCCCCGGCTTTCCGCACCGTTTCATCATAAAACGGGCATAGCGCGCCATAGCGTCATAATTGTCTCTGATAAAATCCACATCCCCGAACAGTTTCCAGTAGCGGTAGGGAATCAATACTCCTGCATCCGCCCAGCCGACGGAACCGTTCATAGTATTCATATACGAATCCACACCGCCGTAGGGCGCTATCTGCGGAAAAGCGCCGTCTTTTCTCTGCCAGTCAGTCAGGTCGCGGATGTGTTTTCTCGCAAAGGGCATATAATTCATCAGATAACCGGCCGTAACCGCGAACAACTGGCTGTCCCCCGTCCAGCCGTGCCGCTCTCTTGTCGGGCAGTCTGTCGGTACATCGGCGGAATTATTTTTCGTACTCCAAAGCGTATTCTCCACAAACCGGTTCAATAATTGATTGGAACTGTCAAACCGCGCCGTCACCTCCAGATCGGAATATACTGCAATGGCGGTAAAATCCCCCGGTTCAAAAGAAACATCGCTCTCTACCAGTATATACTGAAATCCGAAAATAGAAAAGCGTGTTTTATACTCGTTGCATCCCTCTTTACAGGTGTAGCAGACCTGCTGCAGGGGCGTCGTGATTTTTTTATTGGAACACTGGATATTTTTCTGCGTAAATTCGCCGCCTTCATCCAACATCTCCCCAAAGCGCAGATAAATTTTCTGCCCTTTCCCGGCCTCTAACGCAAAGGAACAGTAACCCGCGATATTCTGTCCGAAATCCAGCACCTTTTTGCCGGAAGGTGTCATGATCAGTTCGGGCTTAAATGTTTCATGCTCGGTAACCGGCACATTATTGGATGCAGTCGGCACAACATCACAGGAAGTCACTTTTGCCGTTCCGGAATAAGAAGGAATACGGTTTGCGTCTACCTCTTCGCCGTCCTTATTGTCAGCAAAGCGTATCGCTCCGTCATTCGACCACTGCCAGCTGCCATCCGTCCCCACGGTCGTTACAGTGCCGTCCGCAAGGGTCAGCTCCAGCTGTACCAACAGTTTTGTCTCTGTTCCATATTGATTTTTCAGCCCCCATGCGCCCAAACTTCCCCGATACCAGCCATCCGCAAGCTGAAAAGTCAGTTCATTTTCTCCTTCAAGAAGCATGTCGGTAACATCATATGTCTGGTATTGAATCCGCTTGCGGTAATCGGTATGTCCGGGGGCAAGAATAAAATCACCAATACGGTTTCCGTTGAGCATGCCCTCATAAACACCGCAGGCTGTGGTATATATCCGCGCCTTAACGATATTTTGCGTATCGAAGATTTTACGGAAGCAATCTACGGGATAGCGCTTCTTTTTGTCTGCCTGATAATTTCCGGTAATCCACTTCGCCGTCCAGTCCGCAGGCCGCAACAATCCCATTTCAAACCCGGCAGATGCCGACCAATCGCCGGGGATATCCTTTTCGTCCCACAGACGCACTTTCCATTCTACACGGGTTCGTGAAGTCAGGCTGCCGCCGTAAGGAATGTGTGTCATTTGCCCCGACTCAACCTTACCACTATCCCATACAGTTTTTCCATCACATTCGGCAATGATTTGATAGGCAGTCTGTGTCACGCCGCCCTCGCAGTTCCAAAACAGCCGGGGATGAGCAATATCAATCCCTATGGGATTACTCAGATATTCTGTTCGTAATCGGATTGCTTTCATCATTTCTTTTCCCTCCGGGCTCTAATCTCCGCCTGCTCCTTGTCGATCACTTTTTCCACATTGAGGAAACGCAGCGCAATGATCATGATCACGCTCCCGATGATCTCAAGACCAAGGAAGAAAAAGGTGATCATATTCTGCGTTGCTGCATTCTGGGTGGCAGCTACCGTCACCCCGTCAATCAGCTCCGGTGCAATATAACCTGTTTTTGCTAACAGCAGATTGAAAATACCGCTGCATATACCCACACTGACCGTTGTGATGATCGTCACAACGGAAGTGGACAGTCCATCGCATCGGAAATCGCACTTCCATTCAATATGATCCAGCACATCGGCAAACAGAGCCATAAATACATATGCACAGGGAAGACCGCCGATATTTTTAATAAATTGACCGATCAGGACAATAACCATATTATGCGGGTTGATCAGGCAGATGCCGCTGCCGACGGCAAAAATTACAAAGCCCGCCATGGTCAGATTTCGTTTGCCGAATTTTTTCGCAAGAGGCCAGACAACAAAAATACCGATACCCATAGGAATGCCGCCCAGCGCGGAGACCAATGTCTGTGTAATCCCGTCATTATATGTACCAAGCACATAGTTGCAAAAGTAAACCAGCGCAATATTTTTGAATCCGCTGCAAAGCGTATAGACCAGAAAATAAGTAATGATCGCTACCCAGAACGGATCAGAAATCAGTGCCTTAAGCTGCTTTTTCATGGGCACTGCCTGCTGCGTCTGCTCCTGTACTTCTTCGGTCACACGTTCACGGGTAAAGTAATATTCAATCAATGTGAGCGGCAGGACAAGAATGGACAGAACGCACATAACGGCAATCCAGCTGCTTTTGTTTACACCTAACGCCGGCAGGATCAGCATAGGGAAAACCAATGCCACGATCATTCCCGTAATCATAATGTTGGCTATGTTATTGAAAACAGACAGGCTTCCTCTCTGTTCAGTATTTCTGGTCGACAGCGGAACCATTAAGTTATGGCTCATATTATAAATAGTAAATGCAAAGGAATAAAACAGATTGTAGGACAACATTACCCATATGACCTGTACGGTCTCGGAACCGCCCGGCACAGTAAACAGTAAAATTCCTGTAACAGGCATAAGAATTGCCGACAGCAAAAGCCACGGACGCGCCTTTCCCTGTTTCGTACGAGTTCGGTCGATGATCTGCCCCATAACTATGTTGGTAACTGCGTCAATGATTTTTGAAACAATGGGGAACATCGTCAAAAACGCACCGCCCCATACACTGGTAAGTTTCAGGACATCCGTATAGTAGACATTTAAATAAGATGCCAGCACAGCATTAAACAACAGCGCGCCGGCCGGGCCGACCAGATAACCTAACCACTGTTCTTTTTTCATTACTCTGGGTGAGTTGATTCGGCTGGAAAATGCTTTTCCATCCAATAATTTGCTTGTTTTCATCACAATTCCTCCTGTTTTATACATTTTATCAGTTTGTTGTCCATACCAGACAACGCATACTTACACATACTTTACCTTTTGCAGATATTGTCATTTTAGCATAACTCCCACTCCTCCTTCTTGCATATTTGTATGGTATATGTTATATTTGTATCGAATCGAGGTATTGAAATGAAAAATATAGACCTGACATATATTTGTACTGTTATCGGGAATCTGGCAGGAATTCCTATCCGCCTGTATTATGATGAAAAGCTGATCATGTATCACTCTGTTGTAAATCTTCCGAAAGACCCTCTGTTTTTGTATCAGAAGTCTGTTTTTGATATCAATACGCATATCGGCTATTTTATCACGCCGCATTTTAATTACTACGGCATTATCAATGCCAAAAAGTATAAAATTGTCGTGGGACCTACCAGACAGCTTGTCCACAATTTACAGGATCTGCGGGCCCTTGCTTTTCGTATGGATATCCCGCAGGATGAACTGGATGACTTCATAAACGGAATGCAGAGCATTGTGCGAATGCCCCTTGAAAGCGTGATGCAGATGCTCTGTGTCGTCAACTACATTCTGAATGATGAGAAACTGGAATTGAAGGATATTGCCATTTATGATGCCATACAACAGGATTTGAGGAAAGAACTGATATCTCAGAGTATGGAACGTCCGCCTGCGGCAGAAACAGATGATGTGCATTTCCAACAGGCCGCACACAATACGCTTGCCATTGAAAAGACCATCGAAAACATCATCCGCAAGGGGGATACCGCCGTTTTAAAAGAATGGATATCCACCGCTCCGGCAGTTCGCGCCGGCACGATGGCAACAGAACAGCTGCGCCAGAGCAGAAATACTTTCATTGTTGCCGCCACCCTTGCCTCCCGGGCCGCAATCCGTGGCGGCATGGATGCTGAGGATGCGCTTTCTCTCAGTGACGCATTTATTCAGAAATGTGAATTATTGAATCATATGGAACAGATCACCAATCTGCAGTACCGGATGATCCTGGAATTTACCGAACAGGTGGAGAAAATACGGCATACCGCGCACAAATCAGCGTTGGCTGTTCAGGTGACAAATTATATCCATCACCATATCTCCGAATCCGTCACTGCCGAGGCGATCGCAAAACATCTCTATCTCAGCCGCCCGTACCTTTCCGCAAAATTCAAGGAAGAAACCGGGATGTCGTTAACCGACTTTATCCTCAAAGAAAAAACAGAAGAAGCCAAACGCCTCCTCTGCTATTCGGAAAAATCACTTTTGAATATCAGCAATTATCTCGGCTTTTCTTCGCAAAGTCATTTTTCAAGAGTATTTAAAAAGTATGCCGGTTATTCTCCGGGTGAATACAGAGATAAATATGCGGGATAACGCGAAATGGAACCCGCATTCACCCCTGCAGGTATTACTTCCCCGAGATCAAAATCTTATCAAAAGCAATATAAGGCAATACACCACCGCCGTCCACAACAGTCTCTTTGGAGATATCGACCACATTCATCAGCATTTCCGCAAGGTTTCCGCTGATCATCGTCTCGCTTACCGCGCCGGTGATCTTGCCGTCCTCAATCAAAAAGCTGTTTTTGGCCACGCCGGAGAAATCTCCGCTGCTGCCGGGCCGCCCCCCTGAAAAGCGCCCCACGATCAGTCCCTTCTTAATTCCCTTCAACAGTTCCTCATACGGGGTAGTGCCGCCCTCGATAACGACAGAGAGAGACGAGTTTTTCTCGCGCTCAAATCCGGTCTTGTTTGCCACATACAGAGAAAGCATAAAGGATTTCAGTACACCGTCCTTTATCAGATCATAGTCTTCCTCAAGGAAACCGTCCGCCGTAATGTGATCCCTGTCCACAACGCGGGGATCGGAAGGCTTTATGGAAATGGTCAGGCGATCGTCCGCCACCTTTTCATTCAGCTTATGAATCCACAGGCTTGTCTTTTCCAAAATGGCGGAATCTCCCGCAAAATTGACAATTATATTGTAAAGAAAAGAGCCCAGGCTGTCGGGCGTCAAAACAATGACTCCCTCGAACTTGCCTTCAAGGGGAGTCGTCACAAGCTGTGCCTCCGCATCCCTGAGCAGCTCTTCCATAGTTCCCAGCTCCACAAAAGGGGTATCCAGGTTATCTGTCATTACACCCGTCCCGCAGAGTGAAGTGGTCACCTCTCCTTCATGTCCTGCAAAAGACAGAGAAATCGAATAATTTCCCTTATACACTTCACATTCTGTGCCGTTGGTATTCAGGTAAAGGCTATGAATCTTTTTATGAGAAACGGTCAGCTGATCCACGATGATCTTCGGATGCCGCTTTTCAATGTCTTCCATCAGTTCCCTGGTCCGTTCAAATAGACGTTCCATATCCGGCTCGTAACCTTTGTCATGAAAGCACTGTTTTCCCTGACCGGGTGCAATATCATATGCCTCATCCGCAATCCCTGCTTCCGCAGAGACAAGAGCTCCTTCCACCGCCGCATTGATGGAAGCGTCGTCTAACTTATTGGTGGTGACAGAGCCTTTTTTGTTTTGATGGTACACCGTAAGGTTTAAGCCATTGTCAAATAAGGTACGGAACAGAGAAAATTCCCCTCCCTCCACGTTAAATTCGTGGGTCTCCGTTTCCGTCACTAAAAACCCTGCCTTGTCCACACCATGTTTTTTTAAAGCGTCATTGACTCTGCCGCCTGCGCTTTTGATATCTTCCATACTAAACCTCCTATTCCAGTTCCGCATCCGTTCTCCCGGCATCATTTGCGGCAGAGAGATTTCCGGCCGTATACACGTCCGAAAATCCTCTGGATGCCGTCCGAACAGATGCTGATTTCAGTTCCGCATAACCCCTTCCAACACACTATAGTGGAGGATAAATTTCCATCAACGGGAACCTTCTCAATTTGCTTATGCAAATCGAGAAGTAGCAAATAACTTCACCTGATGGTTCAGTTATTCTTAATCGTCTTGTGCGCTGTCCGGGGTTATGCTGATTTTAACGTCCCCCTATCATGATCTTGCAGCGCAGCGCCGGTCCGCCCATACCCACAGTCATCGGCTGCTTTTTGCCGCACACACCGCTGCCGGTCCAGATAACCTCGTCCGACACCATATCTACTGTTTTTAACATTTCAAAAGCCACCCCGGAAACCGTGGTATCAAGAATGGGACGTGCAAGTTTTCCTTTTTTGATCTCATATCCCATCGTGATGCCGAACATAAACTCGCCCGTAAGATCGGCCTGGCCATTATTTGTATTGGTCAGATAATAGCCGTCGTCCACCGATGCGATAATATCTTCCAGCTTATCTTTTCCGGGCAGCACAGTCGTATTTCTCATGCGGATAAGCGGTTCGTCTGAAAACGACCATGCTCTGGCGTTGCCCAGAGGTTTCATACCAAAGTGCTGTGCGCTCTCGCGGCTGTTCAGATATCCTGTCAGAATGCCGTCCTTTATCAGAACCGCATCCTCCGCGGGCGTTCCCTCGTCATCCAGGAAAACGGGGAGCGGAGCAGGCTTACCGAAAGCGGTGTGCGCAAAATCCACAAGATTCACAAGTTCGGAACCCACACGTTTGCCCAGATTCGGCCCCGCTACGGAACCGCTCAGCACAAGATCTGCCTCCACCGTGTGTCCCACCGCTTCATGTGCGATCATTCCGGACAAAAAGCCGCCCAGAACCACCGTC
Source organism: Lachnospiraceae bacterium (assembly GCA_014804795.1). Classification (GTDB taxonomy): domain Bacteria; phylum Bacillota; class Clostridia; order Lachnospirales; family Lachnospiraceae; genus 1XD8-76. Next base: position 35,571 of record JAAUZC010000009.1, read on the forward strand.
TTGTAACCGGCGTCCGCATGAACGCCTTCACGTTTGTGCATCAGTTCTTCATATAATTTATCTATTTCCGGATAAAGAAGCGCCGGGTCGGAGAAATTGTCCTCAAAATTGCCAAAACCGCCCACCGGAGTATATAATTCCACAGGCTCACCTGCCTCTGTCTCCGTGTTCAGTGTAAAATAAATATGTGCCCGCGGGGATGTGATATGCCCGTCGTAACCATCGGACGTACATAATATTTTTTCCATGGAGTCTGCCGTCATCATGACAGAACGGCTGGACAGCTTCGGATAGGTTCCCTCAATATAAGCATCCAGCTCCTTGCAGAAGGCAAGGTACCTTTTCTGCTCTGTGTCCGAGATTGCTTTTTTCACCGGTATCTGCCCTGCCGGAATCGCCGGAAAGGCGCCTTTACCCTTTTGAATATGCCTGTCCATAAACAAAGCGTTTTCCGCAGCCGCCTTCAGAACAGTTTCCGCAGCCGGGGAAGAACATTCCGCCATAGAGGAAAACCCGTATACCCCGTTCTTATATACTCTTGCGGACACACCTGAAATTTCGGAGCGGCTGTTGGCCGTCAGATTGCCCTGTGACAGCAGAATGCGTCTGCTGCGGTTCTCCTGCGCTCTCAACTCCATATGTGCACCATCTGTAAAAAGTGACTTTTTACCTGAAATAAAATCATCAAGCATTCTTGTATTCCTCCTTATCAGTCCCACTGTCATTCATTTATCAAAACCGCCTCATACTGCATATACTCATTACTTTGCAGGAGAGTCAGCTTCAAATCGGCATCATTATAACAGACCTTTCCGTTTTCACTGTAAATAGAGAAAATTCCCTCTCCGGTCAACTCGGTCAGACTGTCTTTTTGAAGCGTATCCGCGATATAGACAGGCATCATCCGCAAAAGAATCTCACTGCAGCCTAATGCACTGCTGTAGCATGCCAGATCACTGCAGGCGCTCTTGCAGAAGCCGTCCCCGGTATCAAGATAGGGTGTGCGTATCTCTCCGTCGGAATATGCGTAAAATAAAAGCTGCGCGCTGTTCAATGCATAATCATGGAGATATACTATGCCGGAAGGGCCGCTATATTGTATATTAGCCGCCGGATAAACCATAGAATCCGCCCTGTCATAAAAAGTGTAGGCATAGAGCTCTCCGCTGTGATCCAGATTCCTGGTAAATCCGTCAACGCTGGAAATACAGCCCCTGGAATAACCTGCGGAAAGTATCTCCTGCGCCAGATAGTCCGCAATAAAGGCATTCTTCATCCAATAAAAGTCAATAAAACTTTCGATCTCATTCTCCGAAGCGAAAGTCAGATACTCCTCGGCCACCCGCAGGCAGATCCTGTTCTCCCCAAGAAGCTCCAAATCTATCATCTGCGCATCATTTGCAAAGCGGGCTATCGAAGCATAATAATCCGCCACATCCTGATTCAGATAAGGATCATATTCCGCTGCCTGATATTCCTCCGTACAGTAAAATAAACCGTCATATTGCTCATAGACAGGCGCCAGATAAAGGCTTCGGTCCCCCGATTCCCGGATCAGCGAAAATGCCTGGTACAAAACATCATCTATCTCCATCTCCTCGTTCGGATGGCGGCTGATATAATATATATTGTGAACATTCTCATATTCTACATCATTTGTAAACATCTGAAAAGCATATTCTGCGGCATCGGAATAGAGCGCAGTAAGCTCCTTATTCTCCGTTTTGGCCGAAACGCCGTCCTCTCCCAGGCAATACAGAAACACGAAATCGTCACTGCAATTTAATTCTGAAGAGTTTACTTCAATTTCATTCCATCCGGAATCCTTCGACGACAGATTAGATACACTTATAGCAATAAAAGACGCTCCCGCCACCAAAAATATGACGGCAAGAATCAATCGTAACCGCCCGTGTTCCGCGGAAAGGTCAATCTTATTCACTGGTTTTGGATGAGGAAAGTCTCTTCCCTTTCCTCCGGTTCTGGTTTCCCTCAAATTAAGCCTCCTGTCCCGTTGCTTGCAGCGGAGTTATTGACTTTGCTTATTTCCGACACAGCGCACGGAAGTCCGTAAACCCCCGTGCGCCATATGTTTTTAACTATGCCTTTTTCACACTATACCGTTGCCAGCCATATCAACAACAGGAAGATGATAATGATCACGCCCAAAGTGATCAGACCGGCAATAGCGCCTTTCTTACATGCCTTATAGTTGCGGATATGATTGATACGCTTGAAGATAAAAGCAGCAATCAAACCGGGAATCGGCAGGAAGAAGGACAAAAGCTTGTAGAGGAAAGAGCCCGTATCATGAACAGGCGGAAGTTTAATTTCATCCTCAGAACCCGTCGTCTCCTGCGTCTCATGCACATTCCCGGTGCCGGAAAAGTCAATGGTAATAGACTTGATCGGCTCATTTTTATTTCTGACAGCTTTATACTCTTCAATCTCCTTTTTGCTTCCATATACATAATGGTCATGGCCGATGCATACTAGCTCCGGCTCTTCCTCACTGTAATCATGAATGGAAGGATCATAAGTATAGAGCACTTTGTTTTTTTCCAACTTCGGATCCGGGATAGGAATTGCCGAAATCAGGGAATGGGTGTACGGATGCAGCGGATAATTAAACAGTTCCTCCGCCTCCGCAATCTCTACGATTCTCCCCTTATAAATAACGCCGATACGGTCGGAAATAAACCGCACCACAGAGAGATCATGGGCAATAAAGAGATAAGTAATCTCCTTTTCACGCTGAAACTTTTTCATCAGGTTCAGCACCTGCGCACGGATAGATACATCCAACGCAGAAATCGGCTCGTCAGCCACTACCAGCTCCGGTTCCATTACCATAGCGCGGGCGATACCGATACGCTGCCTCTGTCCGCCGGAAAACTCATGCGGATATCTGGTCAGATGCTCAGGCAGAAGCCCGACTTCATTGATCATTTTTTCCACTTTTTCCTGGCGGTCAGCCTTGCTTGTGTAGAGGTGGAAATTGTAAAGTCCCTCAGAGATAATATAATCCACCGTCGCTCTGTCATTCAAAGAAGCTGCCGGGTCCTGGAACACCATCTGGATATTCCGGATCACCTTACGGTCTAACGCCCGGGGAATTTTGCCCGAAATACGGACGCCTTTATACTGGATTTCGCCGCCTGCCAGAGGATTTACACGAATAACGGCACGCCCCACGGTAGTCTTTCCCGATCCGGACTCTCCTACCAGAGAAAATGTTTCTCCCTTATAAATATCAAAGGAAGCATTCTGTACGGCCTTGACCGCATTATCCTTTTTTCCGAACGTAATATCAACGTTTTTGACCGACAGCAGAATTTCCCTTCCGTTTTCATCTAACGGTCCATGCTCCGGAAAAACAGCAGCGGAATTTTCTTTTGTTTTTGAATTAAAATTTGCCACGATCACACCCCCTGAATATTGTATGCCTGCATGAGCCGCTCATGGAGATTACAGATTATCTTCGGCTTCTCAATCTTCGGCGCATCGGGATCCAACAGCCACGTCTTGGCAAAATGCGTTTCGCTGACCTGAAACATGGGCGGTTCCAACAATGTATCTATCTTCATGCAGTATGGATTCCTGGGAGCAAACGCATCTCCCGTAATTTCATTATAAAGGGATGGCGGCGTACCGGTAATGGAATACAACTCCGCATCAGGCTCCGCCAGCTGGGGCAGTGATGACAACAGCGCCCAGGTATAGGGATGGCGCGGATCGTAGAACACATCCTCCACTGTACCCAATTCTATGATCTGTCCTCCATATAACACCGCCACACGGTCGGCAACATTGGCCACTACGCCAAGGTCATGGGTGATAAAGACGATCGTATAATTAAATTCTTTCTGCAGATCTTTGATCAGCTGTAAAATCTGTGCCTGTATTGTCACATCAAGCGCCGTGGTCGGCTCATCACAGATCAGAATCTTAGGCCGACAGGAAAGCGCAATCGCGATAACAATACGCTGACGCATACCGCCGGAATACTGGAAAGGATAATCATCATAACGATCGGCCGGGTTAGGAATACCTACTTTGTGCATCAGATCAAGCGCCTGTGCCCTGGCCTGCGCCTCTGTGCAGCCCTGGTGTTTTATAATAATAGAAGAAATCTGCTTTCCGATCGTGATAATAGGGTTTAAGGACGTCATGGGATCCTGGAATACCGTGGCAATCTTCTTACCTCGAACCTGTGCCCAGTCCTTTGGAAACTGCATGTAAGCCAGATCCAGAATACAGCGGCCGATCAATTCAGTGTTCGTTTCGCTGACATATTTTACCCTCGGTGCAATGCCGTCGTAAATGCTGTTGTGCTGAGCCTCGTCATCCCAGTCAATTCCCAGCTTCATTGCCTCTTTAAAGGATTCCATCAGTTTTTTTGTGATCTTATTGCGGCGTGTGAAATCGCCTCTGGCAACAGACAGATAAATCTCCTTCGCCAGAACCTCGTTTCTCTCTGAAACGTCCCGGGAGATCTTTCCGTGTGTCAGCTCGTCGTATTTCGCCTTGAGCTCCGCCTCCCGTTTTGCATACTGCGCCAGATACTCCGTATCATGGCTGGCAGCCTCTTCGTATTTGCGAATCTGCTCCTTATTACGGGCTTCCAGCTCTTTGATCTGCGCATCCAGTCGGGAGATTGCTTCCTGAGCGGCTTTGATCTCCGCCTTGTCTTTCGAACGATCCATCGCCGTCCTACGATTATAAACTTCTGTGCGTTCAAAACGCAGCTCCTTCAATTCTTTTTCCTGAGCCGCTTTCTCCTCCGCACTGATGGTAGAACGTTCCTTTTTCTCCGTCTGAAGAGCAAGCAGTTCCCGATAGACAGACGCTCCCGGCTCAAGCAGTGAATATTCATCCAGTTTTCCCTTAAACGAAGCAATCCTGCGGCGCGCCCCGTCACTCAACTGTGCGCGTGTATCCGCCAGTTCTTCATCATGAAAGACAATATGCCCGTTGCTCACAAACCCGTTGGAATCAAGCATCCCTGCAAAGGTTTTCGTAAAAACAGATTTGCCCGATCCCGATTCACCTACAATGGCAATCGATTCATTCTCATAGATATCGAGGGATATTCCGCGAATCGCCTTCAAAATCCGTCCGCGGACCCGGAATTTTACCTCCAGATCCCGGACAGACAACAATACTTTTTTATTTTCCATGCTCTACCTCCTACATATGCGTCCGGGGATCGGATGCATCACCCAGATTCTGTCCCACCACATACAACACGATCGTGATGAAGGAAACTACTGCTACAGGACCCCAGAATTCCAATTCCCAACCCGGCGTCAACATGGCTGCCTCAGCCGCATAGATCAGACGTCCGAGAGACATATCGCTCATACCCAGTCCGATATAGGCAAGGAACACCTCATAGGAAATGTAGGACGGAAGCTCCGTCGCAAGCAAAGTTACGATCAGAGAGGTCATAAAGGGCAGAATATTTTTCAAAGCAATCTTTATCGTGGAAGTGCCCAGACATCTGGAGGCCAGATTATATTCCCGGTCACGGATGATGATCACCTGCGTACGGATAAAATACGCAATGCTCAGCCATCCAACGATCGTAAGCGCAAACACCATCGTCCAGAACGTAGGCGAAAACAGCATGGACAGCACCGCAATGATCAGAAGTAACGGTACGTTTCCGATAATGTTGTAAAATTCTGTCATGATGATATCCACCTTTTTGGAAAATCCCCACACTGCGCCCAAAAGTACGCCGATCGTCATATTGATGGCCGCACAGATAAATGCCAGAGAGATCGATATCTTCGCTCCGTTCCAGACTGCGTCAAAAGTCGGTTCCCCGGATGCCCCGGAACCGAGGATCCACTTCAAACCGGCGCCAAAATGGTTCATAGCATCGCCGGGGGACAGATGCTTGCCTGCCACGTCCAACAGATTGGCATACGGATCGTAATCCGTCAGCGCGGGATAAATGTACGAGAATACGATCACAAACAACAGAAGACTCAATATTACAATATTCACTTTGTTCCGGAAGAACACACGGAACACCGACTTCCAGTAGGAATACCTCGGAGCCGCTATTTTTTCCGATTCCGTATCGCTGTGCGTCACCTGACTGAACAGCTCATCACTTTTTAAACCGGTCTTATTTTTCAATTCTTCATACATGCCCGTCACCTGCCTTTCGATGTAAATGAGATCCGCGGATCCACACTGGCCATCAGAACATCTCCAAGAATAATGGAGGTTACCGTCAGCACCGCATAGAACAGAGTGACGCCTACAATTACGCCGTTATCATACTTGTTGATCGCCTGGGTCAGCAGATTACCGGCACCGGGAACGGCGTACACACGCTCCGTGATGATCGCGCCTGTCATAGCAAAGAGGATACTTCCCGGAATACCGTGGACAATAGGAATCGCGGCATTTTTCCAAATATGCTTCGTGAAGATCTCCGTCTCACTTAAGCCCCCGGATCTGGCAAACTTTACATAATCGCTGTTCATCTGATCGATCATATAACGCCTCATCCATTTCATCAGATTGGCAACGCTGGGCAGCATCAGAGATATGATAGGCAGGATAAACATAAGCTTACTGCCGGAGTCCATATCAAACAAGGTAGGCAGTTTGAATATGCTTCCGCCAATCGCCTTAAACAGGAAAATATATGCCAGAGAAGGCACAGCTATCATGAAGATAATATATAAAGTGCCGATCTTATCTAATAAGCCGTCCTTAAACCGGGCCATCATGATCCCGAGAGGAAGTCCCAGAACATAGGCAAGTATAGTCGATATAATACCGAGCACAAAGGAATATCCCAATTTTGACAGGCTTCTCTTGTTTGTGATCGTATTTGTATAATCGTCAACAAACCGGGCCGCATACATTTCGCTCTGCTCCAGAGACCCCTGTGCATAAGTGGCAGTGTGCAGATTATCGGCACTCTCCTCCACATGGCCTGTGGGATAGCTCACAGTACTTAAGACATAGCTGCCCTGAGATGCAGTCATTGTCTCAAACACATCCACGCCCCGGTTCACAGTATAAGACTCTCCCAGATTCAGCGTCAGCAGATTCTGATGGAACCAGGGGAATTTGTTGTCAAAATACAGTAAATATTTATGTTTCGTTCCGTTTCCGATAATAGCCGGAGAAAATTTTTCTCCGCCGTAGAGCGGATCATAGAGCGTAAAGGTAAGCCCTCTCTCTCCGATATCCGTTTCCTCATCCACATAATGAATATTGTCTATGAAGAACATGTCTGTAAAATAAGAAACAACACGGGTATACAGGGGCTTGTCTCTGGTTGCAAAGAGGGCTGCCTGTCCTCCGTCCTTCACCCGGCCGTTGGTTTTTTTATCTGCATCCAGACGTACAACAGTATACCCCTGGCTTTCGTATTCTTCCGTAAATTTCCGGATATATTCAGCCGCAGTCTCGGAATCCTTTTCCGGCGTCTGTCCTATAAGCGCTGCTGCAGCTCTGTTTTCTTCGTCAAGTGCTCCGCTTTTTACCTGTCTGGTAATATAGTCGGAATAATTCACATAATCCACATAACCAAACACCTGATAGCGGGTCTGTTCATAAGTCACTCTCGCATTGCTCTGCGTCTTAGTGTAATTGCTGTCGCCCCCGAAGATGTTGCCCCTGTCCATCAGAGAATAGACAAGTATCATAATAAGAACTACCACGCAGATCGCAGAAAGTATACCCTTTACAATTCGTTGCAGTATATATTTTGCCACTTTCTCATCCTTTCCGGAATGCCCTTCCTATGAAATGCTCTTCTTTCATGAAATGCCCTTTTCCATGAAAGAAGAACATTCCATTATACAAGGAAGCGCGGAGAAGTAAGACTCCCCCGCACCCCCATCAGTGCTTTCAATTTTCACTGCTGTATCTTAATACAAACCAATGTTCTTACACATATAACCATAAGGCTGGATCGTATCAAGGTAGGTCTGCGCATCACCATAGTCAGGACCCCAACCGGATGTACCCGGAGCAGCGTCAAAGTTTGCCTCACTTCCGTTGCTGATACGGTAATAAGAATAGGTATAAGCTGTCTGATCATCGAATTGCACCAGATTCACGATTACCTTTCCGCCAAGTGTATTCTCAATGGACTGCTTGTATGCGTTTGCTCTGTTAGAATAATATTCTGCGAAAGCGCCCCACGGTATATCGATGTAGATCGGATTTTCCGCGGAAACTTCTACGCCAACCTGTGCCAGTTCATCGATTGCTGTATTAAGGAATGCTACTGCATTGTCCGGATTGTACCAGCCGTCGAAACCGTCGCCGGAGCCTACGCCGTCATCAGCTGAAGGATCCCAAACAGTAAGCGGGATTCCATCCGCATCAAGCTGTGCCTGTACTACCTCACCAAAGTAGGTGCCTGCCGGGAAAGTAACGCTCTCACCGTTGATTTCGATTGTTGTATCATTCTCTATAGCCTGGAATGTGCCGGGTACATAAGCATTTCTAAGGCTTGTATACTTCAGATCCTCACCCACGCTTGTTGCGTTGAATGCGCCTCTGTCGAACGCCATTGCCATAGCCAGACGGAAGTTCTTGTTGCTCAGAGCTTCTCTTGTACGCAGTTTGTCTTCGTCTGTCTGAGCGGAAACACCTACGCTGGTATCATCGTAGTTTGTCCAGGTCGCACGGTTGATATTTACCCAGCCGCAGAAAGTGGAACCATCGGTCGAAGATACATAATGATACAGATCGAAGTATGTCTCTGTCTCTCCATCCGGGATATCCTGCTGTGCCTGTACCAGTGCGGAAGAGCTTAAGCCGGTTCCTGCGGAAATACCGTCTTTTACATCGTTGTAAGCACGAAGTGCATCGGAACCGTCATTATAGTAAATATTCATATTCGGTGTATTGATCGCATCCGGATTCCAGAATGCAGGGTTTGCTGTATAGCTGGTAACATTATTCTCGGTATAGTTGGTAACCAGATAAGCGCCGCAGTATGCAATGTGGCTGGGATCGGTACCGTAATTACCGGGTGTATATTCATCACCTTCCGCTGAGAAAGTACCGCCCTGTGACTTATAGAAGGAACGGTTAAGCGGAGCGAAACAGCCATATCCCATCATAGACAGGAATGCAGGGAACGGAGCTTCCAGTGTGTAAACCAGAGTATGATCGTCCACAGCTTCAACACCAACTTCCGAGAAGTCTGAAAGTTCGCCGTTTACCCATGCGTCATAATTCTTGATGCCGCAGCCGTCGGTGCTTGTCATCAGATATCCCAGCTCGCCGTCGTTATCAGCCACGTGCTGCATGGAAGCTACCCAGTCATCTGCTGTAACTTCGCCGATCTCACGACCCTGCTGATCTACCCATTTTACACCCGGACGGATATGGAATGTATAAGTCAGACCGTCGTCTGATACTTCATAGCTCTCAGCCAGAGCAGGCTGCTGCTGATTCTTTGCATCATATTCCAGCAATCCGGAATAAGTGCTTGAGATAAAGTAGGAGTCACTTGTCATGCTGGTAGCGATAACATCCCATGTTACCAGCTGATAAGAAGTCTCAAAGTTGTATGTATCATTCAGTGTGTAACCTTTTTCCTCCAGAAAAGCCTTTGCGTTAGCAAACCATTCGTCCGCTGTTTCAGCTTCTCCCCACATGGAAACCAGTTCAGTTCTGTCTTCCGAACGAAGCAGCTCGTTGGCAACCAGATAGGTATACCACTTGTATTCGTCCAGTCCCCAGAGAGTTGTAGTACCGGTACGAGGTACAACACGGCTGATCGCATAACCGCCGCCGTTACTCTGAACAGGCTGGAATACGCCGGACTCAAGCAGTTTCGCTTCAGCGACACCCATCAGCGCCATACGCTTATCCAGATCTGTTACCTCTTCTTTTGCTACCTGATAGTATTCATTGAATTCGCCCAGGTTATAGTCATAAAGGGCATCGGACTTTTCATCATAGTCCATTGCATCAAGAGCCTCCCAATCAGGTCCCACATAAGCAGTTTCTTCGGCCTCTTCAGCGGGTTCGCTGACTTCAGCCTCGTTTGCTTCTTCATTGGGCTCTGTTGCTGTCTCAACAGTCGGTTCGCTGTTGCCGCATGCGGTCAGGCTAAGCACCATAGATGCAACCAACAAAGATGCAAGTAATTTTTGTACTTTGCACTTTTTCATAGTTTTTCTCCTCTCATTAGATTTTTCACATACTTTCACACTTCATTGCTGTAAAGCGTTTAGAACGATAAAAAGGAATGAATCCTATATTCATTCGCCCCTTCATGAATACTTGTATACAATACAGTGCAGTATGCAGTTACATAGTACACATGCTTATTATAAAGTGCATTTCGCATAATGTCAAGTTTTTTTCAATTTACAGATTAAGGTAACAAATTTCGTTTTTCACAAACACCCGTTCTAAACTGCGGATGACTTTCTCCATATTCTTTTCTTCCAGAGAGGAATAATTCATCACAAATACATGTTCTTTTGTCTTAACGGAATCCGCATAATACTGTGCCACAGAAGAAATCTTAATGCCCTCTTTTTCCAGTGCCGCACATACTTCTTTATCAGAAAGAACCGTATCTGTTTCCATCAGAAAATGAAGCCCCGCATCCTCCTCTGAAATTCTGCAGCAGTCTGCTATCCGGCTGTCCGCTATCTGTTTTAGCAAAAGATCTCTTTTCACATGATAATAGTTCCGCATCCGATTGATATGTTTTTCAAAATACCCCTCTTTAATAAAGCGGGCCAGCACATACTGCTCAAAATTGGATACCGTGCAGGAATAGAAAGAAAGCCGCTCCGAAAAAAGCCGTACCAGATGCTCCGGAAGCACCATGTAGCTGATCCGCACTGTGGAAGAAAGTGTCTTTGTGAACGTATTCATATAGATCACTTTCTCCTGCACGTCTATGCTTTGAAGCGGCGGCACAGGCTTTCCCGTCAGGCGCAGCTCGCTATCGTAATCATCCTCTATAATATAGCGTCCCTTTTCTTTCGCCGCCCATCCAAGCAGTTCATACCGGCGGCTTACCGGCATCACCATACCGGTCGGAAAATGGTGTGACGGGGAAATATGCACCACATCCACTTTTTTCTCTTCCAGAGAAGAAATGCACACCCCCGCATCATCCATATCCACATAACTGCATGCCACCCGGTTGCTTTTGTATATCTTATATATTTTATGATAGCCCGGATTTTCCACACCGTAACATTTTTCCATGCCCAGAAGCTGTAAAAGCAGCCCATAAAGGTATTCTGTCCCGGCCCCCACAACAATCTGCTCCGGCTCCACATCCATTCCCCGAAATGCCCGCAGATGTCCGGCTATGGCTTCCCTGAGCGGCAGGATTCCGGCACAGGGCGCATTTATCATCAACTCTTCTCTGTCTTCTCTGAGGACCGTCCGCATTAATTTTGCCCAGATAGAGAAGGGAAATTGCTCCGTACAGGTCTGATTGCTTGTGAAATCCGCCAGATAGTCCGGCCGCTTCTCCTGTTCCCGCACTTTCTTTTTATCACTTTTTTCTCTCTGCCCAGGCAGGCCGTTCCGGATATGTGCTACAAAAAATCCCTTTTTCGGCAAAGAATATACAAATCCCTCCGCTATAAGCTGCGCGTAGGCGTTTTCCACCGTGATTGTGCTTATGCCCAGATTTTTTGCAAAACTCCGCTTGGAGGGGAGTTTTTCATCCGCAGTTAAAATACCTGTTATTATGTCACTTTTGATGCATTGGTACAGGTGCTGATACAGGGGTTCTGACCCTGCTTCTGAAAGTGAGTATGTCAGCATTATAAGATTTTCCTTTCATCTGACCATTTCATTTTTATGCAAACTGAATATTTCAATATGGTCAGATTGTATTATAATGGGTTTCAACAATATTTGCAAGCGATTAGCATAAGCAGTCCTGCAATAGCACACAACCTCATTTCCGGACGGCGTATTTGGGCGGACGAAAATGTAAATTTCGATAAAATGTATCGGGAGAGGAGAACTGTTAAAATGTCAGAAGAAAGATATCAATTGAATAAACAATTAGCGCAGATGTTAAAGGGCGGAGTCATTATGGATGTCACGACCCCCGAGCAGGCAAAGATCGCGGAGGCGGCAGGTGCCTGTGCCGTGATGGCTCTTGAGCGGATTCCGGCGGATATCAGGGCAGCCGGAGGTGTATCTCGGATGAGCGACCCCAAAATGATACGGGGAATTCAAGATGCTGTCTCTATTCCGGTTATGGCAAAATGCCGTATCGGGCATTTTGTGGAAGCGCAGCTTCTGGAAGCTATTGAGATAGACTATATTGACGAGAGCGAGGTGCTCTCCCCGGCCGATGATGTGTATCACATTGATAAGACAAAGTTTAAAGTGCCTTTTGTCTGCGGTGCCAGAGATCTTGGAGAAGCGCTTCGCCGCATCAGTGAGGGGGCGTCTATGATCCGCACAAAGGGAGAACCCGGCACCGGCGATATCGTGCAGGCGGTACGCCATATGCGCAAAATGAATCGTGAAATTACCAAAGTTACAGCTTTGCGTGAGGATGAACTGTTTGAGGAAGCAAAACAGTTACAGGTTCCCTATGAACTGGTGAAATATGTCCATGAAAACGGGAGACTTCCTGTTGTTAATTTCGCGGCGGGCGGCGTGGCAACACCCGCGGACGCCGCTTTGATGATGCAGCTTGGCGCCGAGGGCGTGTTTGTCGGTTCCGGCATTTTCAAATCCGGCAATCCCGCCAGGAGAGCATCCGCTATCGTACAGGCGGTCACCAACTATACAGATGCGAAACTGATCGCTTCTTTATCGGAAGATTTAGGCGAAGCGATGGTCGGCATCAATGAGCAGGAAATCCAGCTTTTAATGGCTGAGAGAGGAGTATAACAGCATGATGCCGGGAGGGCGAATGCGGGACTTAAATAACAGCATGAGCCCGGACGGTATCCAGAGGATTTTCAGACGTGTAAACGGCTGGAAATTTCTCTGCCGGTCATGATGCCGGGAGGACGAATGCGGAACTTAAATTATGAAAATTGCGGTACTTGCGCTGCAGGGCGCATTTTATGAACATGAAACAATTATACATGAACTTGGAGCAGACTGTATGGAACTGCGAAAAAAAGAGGACTTACAGAAACCGTTTGACGGCCTGATCCTGCCCGGCGGAGAGAGCACCACCCAGGGAAAGCTTTTGAGAGAACTGGATATGTTTGCACCTCTGCAGGAAAAAATCAAAAACGGTCTGCCGGTGTTTGCCACCTGCGCGGGACTGATTCTGTTGGCAGAGAATATCTGCAATGATGATCGCACACATTTCCGTTCACTGCCGGTCACCGTCAAAAGAAATGCTTACGGCAGACAGCTCGGAAGTTTTCACACCGTTCAGAATTTCGGCGGCATGAGCGCTGTTCCGATGACTTTTATCCGTGCGCCTTACATTGAGTCCGTCGGAAAAGATGTAGAAATTCTTGCAAGAGTGGACGGGAACATTGTGGGCGTCCGCTATCAAAACCAACTGGCCATATCTTTCCATCCCGAACTGGACTCTGACAGGAGAGTCCACCGGATGTTTTTAGAAAGCATCCGGTGAGGCCGCCACTGTTTCAGGAGTTTCCATCCTTTTTGTTCTGATATTTCTCCTTTATGTACTCCGCCACATCATCAATCTCCGGAAACAGGCTGGCCCGGTTGACGGAGAGTACATCCAGTTCCTTCAAAATCTTTTCCTTGTTCTTCACAAGCAATACAACTCTCCTGTTTTCTCCATCACTACAGCACAGTTCTTCCAACTTCGCCTGTTCCCCGCTGATTCCGCATATAATAAAAGACCCTTCCTGTTTGACGATCCGCTCATTATTTCTTATCGGAATAACAAAAAAATACCCCAGCAAATCCTTTTTGCGGATCCTTGGCTCAAAAGCGGGATTGCGCGATTTCACCTCCGCCGCCAGTTTTTTTGCAAGCATCTGGTATTTTGCATCATGCTCCTCACCAATACCATTTTTACACAGCTCATAAAGTCTGTTCTGTTCCTCATAACTCAGTGTGGGAAGCGCTGACAAAATTGCTACCGTATCGCTCTTTGCATATTTTACATTTCTCTGTTCCGTGCGCAGGGCAAATACCTCTCCAACCTTATCGCTGTTGCTGCAGCAGGCAAAATAAAGCGCTACCAACGGATTCTCCGTAATATCCAAAAGACGCGTCGGCAGTCCATAATGCTGCATTTCTACTAAATAATCCAGATGTGTATGACAGTGAATAAAATCCTTCGCACACCGCACCAGCAGTTCCTGATACATAATATCCTCATTTTCGAGCCAGCATTTCTCTCTCTTTATTCCCGGCCGCAACAGATAATTCAGTCTGGAATGTCCGCGGTAAAACAGTGTGTCATCTGCATGTTCCTTCTTTAGCGAAAATATAAGTCCCGTATATTCTTCAATGGAGTCCACCATCTCAACACTGCACATACTTCTGTCAAAAATAACACCGCCGGATGCTGTCAAATCCCTGTCCCTATTCTTATCCTCCGGCCGTTTTTGCAGCATTTTCTGTAAAATAAACAGTAAATAATTTTTTCTCTTTTCCTGCTTACCCACCGCAAGGTACGGAAGAAAAATCCAGAATACCAACGCCTCTTCCTCCAACCTTTCAAGTTCTGATACATCACCCACAATGTTTGTGAGATAGTTGATCATAATTTCCACGTTTTCTGAGACCATACAGGATTTTGTAAAAAGTTTCTGTAATTTTGAATTTTTCAGCCGGGAATAGTAGGTTCCACGCCCATAAGCTTCCAAAATGTAGCCGGCGTCAACATATCCCTGATGCATTAGCCGCTCTCCAAAAATATTATAGAAAGCCGTGTCCAGATAGTCATTCTCTGCTGCAAACTCAACTAACGTATCAGCATCTTCGTTCAGTTTCTCTAATGTATCTTCCATACTTTCCTCCACTGTCCGGCCTGGAAGGAATATCAACCCGCAGCAAAGCCGCAATATCCATTCCGAATCATAGATATATGTAAAACTCTCATGCCAAAGCCAGGTACTATGCACAAAATTTGAGGTTTATTATAATCTCTTCATCCTCTATATGATATTATGTCATATATAAGTCAAAAATCAACATCTCCTTTCACAATGGCAGACTGGCGCTGACGCAGAGCGCTCCCCAGCCGATCAGCTCGTTTGGTACTCTCGGATACCCGGGCAGCTCTTTCGCCCCCTTGATAAAGTAAGCCTTTACTTTCTCCCCGTACAGATACGGGTCATTTCCTTTCACGATCCCCCATTCCATCAGGAGGGCGCTGCTGCCGGTCACATAAGGCGCCGCAAAGGACGTACCGGAAACCACTGTATAGCTGCCGCGCCCATCCGGAACTAAAATGTCTGTTCCGGGCGCGCAGATATCCGGCTTCATCTGCTGCTCATAATAAAATTTCCCCTCTGCCGTATCCTCTCCGATCGGATAACCTCTGCCGGAAAAGTCCGCATATTCCTGATAGAGCGGATTATATGCCCCCACCGTAATGACTTTCTGCGCGGTAGCCGGTATCGTCATTGTCACTGACGCCGTCGGCCTGAAAAAATTGGTCCCCCGGTTTATGGCCTCCGCCGAAGGCAGATAAAAACTGGCAACCCCCTGTAAAATACGTACCGGCATAAGCACAAACGTCCAGATTCCGGCGGTAATATAGGGATTTCCGAGAAAGTCGAAATAATACTCCTGTATTTTTGTGTAAGGAGCGGGTTCGCCGCCGTAAAACAAAACTTTTGTTCCATCCAGTGTAAAATCCCTCATTCCGTTCCTGTCAAGCGGAATTTCCAACCGCCCGCCGCCGGGAGAGCGGATTTCCAACCGAAAACTGTCAGCATAATTTTTCCAAAGCGAGATATTACATGCACTCTGATAATCCGCTATACTGCACTCCACCCGCTTTTCCCCATCCAGAATGACCTGGGTATGCCCTGCTGCCGCCCCTTCGTTTCCGCTGCCCACGCAAATTACAGTTTTATAACTTTCCGCCGCATTGTTTAAGAAAGTTTCTAACAGGGAAGTCCCGTCATGGGAACCGTATGTACTGCCGTAACTGATGTTGATGGCAAGCGGCATTCCAAGGGTCTGCGCTTTTTGCAGCATCCATGCAACAGCCCGCATCAGTTCCGTTGTGCGGGAGGAACCGCCGGCGCCGCTGCCCGTTCCCAGCTTTACGATCAACAGCCCGGCTTTCGGCGCTACGCCCTCTTTTCCTGCCGCGATGGCCGCCACACCTGTTCCATGACCGGAACGGTCAAAAGTAAGTTCTCCTCCGGATTCAATGCTTTCGTCAAGCTGTTGTTTTGTAAATTCCACTCCATGGAAAAAACCTTCCGGCGGGAGATAACTTCTTTCTGTATCCGGCTGTCTTGTCTGGTCCCACAAATATAAAACACGGCTCCGCCCCTGTTCGTCCAGAAACGCGCCGTTTTTATAATCAATTCCCGAATCAGGCACCCCCACAAGACAGCCGGCACCGCTCAAAAAAGGTTCCCTGAGCGTCACCTCCTGCACACAGGAGGCCAGACTCCCCTGTCTGATACTGATTTCTCCTTCATATAATGCTTTTGGTTTTTCGATATAGTCAATTTCAGGCAGAGCAGACAACCGCTCTATTTCGCTTCGCCCTGCCGTTATGATCGCATAACCGGACAGCAGATATTCCACCTCTAAAGTTTCAGGGAAGCCTGTCTGCCGCAGAGCTTCCCTGAGATTTCCATGATATTTTATGATCAGTTCCCACCTGTCCGCGGTAACCCCAACCGGCAGTTCCAGAGACTGCTCCCTTTCTCCCGCTGTCGCCTGCAAAGACAGATTCAATAAATTTTCCAGTTTCTGTGAAGCCATCAAATACTCCAAAACACTTTTTTACAGTATATGCTTCCTATTGCTGCGGCACTACCGCAAAAAACACAAGATCCGCATCTGTATCATTGATCAGACTGTGCTCATGGCCTTCCGGACAATAATGCACCTGTCCCTTTTCAATCCGCATTTCTTCACCGTTATACAACACTTTTCCATTTCCTTCCAAGATATAGATGATCTCACTGCTGCCCTCGTGAGTATGCAGACCTACGGTCGCGCCCGGAACAAGTCTGTTTAACATAATGCGGGTTTTCTCATCTGCATACATCTTTGCAGCCATTTCTTTCTCGCCGCCCTTAAAATTCGGCATTACGGTTTCTTCTATCTGCTTAAAATCAAGAATCATAGTCTCTCTCCTATTTCAGTTCCGCATTCGTCCTTCCGGTACACGATAACAGGCCCATGCTGTTTCCAGTCCCGCATTCGTCCTTCCGGTACACGATAACAGGCTCATGCTGTTTCCATCTCTGCTTCCAAAAGCTTTATCACAGTCCGGTATGCGTCACACTGTCCCTCCAAAACTTTATAATGATGATGTTCATCATACCAGTAAAAAGTAGGGTGATCCACCTCATCTTCTTTCGCTTTTTCCAGCACAGGAAGCTTACGTTTAAACTCTGCCAATGCCTTTTCTTCCGACTCACTCTTTTTCAGCCGCTCATAGAGAGCACACAATGTCTCCCGTTCACTGTTTCTGACGGTAGACCAAAACGAATCATCTCTGTCTTTTTCACAGTTTTTTTCGCATATGGCAATCTTTTCTTCTATCTTTTGGTACAGTATTGAACTATCCATCTCAGTCATCGTCCATTTTCAACAGTTTTACGGCCCCTCAGCTTTCTCCCATCTTCAACAGCTTCGCTGCCTGATCGGCCGCAATGCAGGCATCCACAATTTCCTGAATATCTCCGTTCATGATCTTATCCAGTTTATAGAGCGTCAGGTTGATCCGATGATCTGTCACACGCCCCTGCGGGAAATTATAGGTTCTGATCTTTTCGGAGCGGTCGCCTGTCCCCACCTGACTCTTTCGCAGTTCTGCCTCCGCGTCATGCGCTTTTTGCTGCTCTAAGTCATAGAGTTTTGTGCGCAGCAGAGCATAGGCTTTCGCTTTGTTCTGAATCTGCGATTTTTCCGTCTGGGAATAGATCACGATTCCGGTCGGGATATGCGTCAGGCGTACCGCCGAGTCAGTCGTGTTGACGCACTGTCCGCCTGCTCCTGAAGATCTGCACACGTCAATCCGAATATCCTTTTCGTCAATCTGAATATCCACTTCCTCCGCCTCGGGCATCACAGCCACCGTGATCGTAGAAGTATGGATACGCCCGCCCGATTCTGTCTCCGGCACACGCTGTACCCTGTGCACACCGCTTTCGTATTTCATAATGGAATAGGCACCCTGTCCGCTTATCATGAAAGTCACACTCTTCATCCCGCCGATGCCGATTTCTTCCATATCGATTGTTTCCACCTTCCATCGGCGCGTCTCCGCATAATGCACATACATGCGGTAAATTTCCGCCGCAAACAGAGCTGCTTCATCGCCTCCTGCTCCCGCCCTGATCTCCACAATGACATTTTTGTCATCATTGGGGTCCTTCGGCAAAAGCAAAATCTTCAGCTCATTTTCCAGCTCTTCGATCCGCTTTCTGGACGCAGAAAGCTCTTCCTTCAACATCTCCCGCATCTCTTCATCGGACTCTTCATCCAGCATCGCCAGAGAATCCTCCACATCCTGCTTACATTTTTTATATTCTTTATATGCCTCCACCAAAGGGGTAAGGTCACTTTGCTCTTTCATCAGTTCACGGAAATGCTGCTGGTTATCCGTAACGCCCGGCTCCGCCAGTTCATTCATGATCTCCTCAAATCTCCGCAGCAGATCATCCAATCTGTCAAACATATCTTTCCTCTTTTCTGATCAAATATACTTCCACATTATTTGCTCAGGCCGTCAGCCAACTTAAAAATATCTCGTCCGGCCTTCTTCTTTACACTATCAGTACCACGTTCCAAACACTACCCGGTCAAGCCCCGAAAAATCTTTTACGATCTGAATGTCCCGAAAGCCCTGTTCTTCCATGATTCCGCTCACCGCTTTCCCCTGCTCGCAGCCGATCTCATAAAACAACATCCCGCCGCCGGGCAAATGTTCCTTCGCCCTCCCGGTGATCTTTCGGTAAAAAAACAGTCCGTCCTCACCGCCGTCGAGCGCAGAACGCGGATCATGATCTTTCACTTCCGGCATCAGGTCCTCTATATCGCTGCTTTTAATATAAGGAGGATTGGATACGATGATCTCAAACTGTCCCTCCACATGTTCAAACAGATTGCTCTCCACAAAGCATACCTGTTCTGCAGACAATCTTTCCGCATTTCCCTTCGCTGTCCGCAGGGCACTTTCCGAAATATCCGCTCCGACGCCCTGACAGTCATTGGAATAATGAAGAAGGCTGAGCAAAATACAGCCGCTCCCCGTACCGATATCCAGAATCCGCATACCGTCGTGCAGATACTTCATCACTTCTTCCACCAGTATTTCCGTATCCGGTCTGGGGCAAAGCACATCCCTATTGACCAAAAAAGTCAATCCCATGAATTCTGTCTTTCCAAGAATATGCTGCAGCGGAATACGCTCCGCCCGAAGCCTGATCTTTTCCAGATACTCTTTCTCCTGCTGTCCGGTCAGTTCTTTTTCCCCGTGCACATAAAGCGCTGTCCTGTCCGTACCGCAGACCTCTTCCAAAAGAAGTCTTGCATCCAGAGAAGCTTCCTCTATTCCGGCTTTTTTCAAAGCTGATACACCCTGTTTATAAATTTCCTGATACTGCATTCTGTTCCCTGTCTCCGGGCCGCGGGGAGGCCGCCCCTGCCTGATTCCTGTTTCTTCGAAAAGTCATCTTTTTCCGGTCATTCAAACTCATCATTCCCGATAAAACTGGGCTCTTCCTCGTCCTCTATCGCAAGATCCGTTATGACGATTTTCTGCGGCTTTTTTTGCTTTTCGTTAGAGCGCACTCTTCTGCGTGTTTCTTTCTTCGGTTCTGCTTCGTCCTTCTCAACAACGCTTTGGTCTGCAAAATTTTCTTCTGACACCTCTGTCACTTCTTCGGTCTCTTCCTCACCGGCATTTTCTGTTTCTTCCACATCGCCGTCTTTTGCCTCATACCCGAAGTTTTCCCTTAAATAAGCTCTCCAGTCAAACACTGCTTCCACTGCTTTGATGGCAACTTCCACCATACTTTCATCCGGCTCTTTTGTGGTAAGTCTCTGCATCCAGAGTCCCGGAGCGGAAATGATACGGATCAGCCAGTTATCAGATCTGCCGGCAAGTCTGATGATCTCATAAGAAATTCCCGCTATCACAGGGATCATCAGTATACGAAGCAATACTTTAAGCCACATATTATCCACACGGATAAAGAAAAACAGTACTACGCTGACCAACATCACAAGCAGCAAAAAGCTTGTACCGCAACGCCTGTGCTGTTTGGAGCTTTTCATCACGTTCTCTACGGTCAGTTCCCGTCCCTTCTCGATACAGTTGATGCATTTATGCTCCGCGCCATGATACATATAAACCCGCCTGATATCTTTCATCAGAGATATCAAAAGTACATAAATGACAAAAATACAAATACGGATGGCGCCCTCTATGATCGACAAAAGGGAAGCATTTCTGACAAAACGCTCCAGATAACCGGAAATAAAATAAGGCAGCACCATAAAAAGCCCCACTGCAAAGACGATTGCAATGATCGTCGTAAACATCATCAGTACACTTTCCGCCTTATCCTTAAAAATCCTGTTGAGCATCTTATCCGCCGCAGTTTCCTGCACCTCTTCTTCCTCATAAAAGGAAGATGAATGATTCAGGCATTTCGTCCCCAGCTTCAAAGAATCTACAAAAGAAAATATTCCGCGGATAAAAGGAATCTTTGTGATCTTGCTCTCCCCAAGTACACCTGTATATTCTCCGATTTCCACATCGATCTCACCATTCGGCTTTCTGACAGCAACAGAATATCGTGTGTTATTTTTCATCATAATCCCTTCCAGCACTGCCTGCCCGCCAATACCGGAATAGCATCTTTTCTTTTCTCTCATGGATAGTACTCCAATCATTTAAATTCTCTAAAAGAAAAAGAAGGTTGAGGATAACCTTTCCCCAACCCCTTCTTAAACTTCTTATTTTTCAGCCATGCCGTATTTCTTATTAAATTTATCAATACGTCCATCTGCTCTGGCTGTCTTCTGCTGACCAGTATAGAATGAATGACACTTGGAACAAACCTCCACATGAATCTCCGGTTTTGTAGAACCTGTTACAAATGTATTCCCACAGTTACATGTCACAGTTGCCTGATAGTAGGCAGGATGCATTCCTTCTTTCATCTTTTTCACCTCTCTGTTATTATATAAATAATTGGATTATTTTTTTCATAAACTGCCCCTTTCTTAGTGACAGCTTACTCATTATACCATAGCGTTTAGCCGTATGCAAGCATAATTTTGAGAAATATTGAATCGATTTTTTTAAATAAACTTCATCTTCCGCACCATATTCACAAACTCACCGTTTGTCTTCGTTCTTGCAAACATATCCAATATTTTATCCACTGCCTCATCCGCCTTCATGCCGTTTAAAGCCTTTCGCAGAATATTAACGATCTCCTGCTCGTCCGGCGTCAGGAGCAGATCTTCCCGTCGGGTGCTGGACTTTGCAATATCCACCGCCGGAAACACTCTTTTTTCGGAAAGCTTTCTGTCTAATACCATTTCCATATTACCGGTTCCCTTGAATTCCTCGTAGATCACATCATCCATTTTAGAACCGGTTTCCACAAGCGCCGATGCTAAAATCGTCAGGCTGCCGCCGCCCCGCATATTTCTCGCCGCGCCGAAAAACCGTTTCGGCATATGGAGCGCTGCCGGGTCAAGACCGCCGGAAAGCGTTCTTCCTGAAGGCGGCACAGTCAGGTTATATGCCCTCGTCAGACGGGTAATGGAGTCCAGCAAAACGCACACATCCTGTTTATGTTCTACCAATCTCTTGGCACGCTCGATCACCATTTCTGCCACACGCTTATGGTGCTCCGGCAGTTCATCGAATGTGGAATAGATCACTTCCACATTCGGTCCTTCGATCGCCTCCTTAAAGTCTGTCACTTCCTCCGGTCTCTCGTCGATCAGCAGAATGATCAGATGCACGTTCGGACTGGTTTTCTTTAACGACTTTGCCACCTCTTTTAACAGAGTCGTCTTACCCGCTTTCGGCGGTGATACGATCATACCACGCTGCCCTTTTCCGACGGGACAGATCAGATCCATGATCCGCATTGCCATAGAACCGCCGGACGTTTCAAGCCGCAAACGCTCATTCGGGAAAATAGGGGTCATATCTTCAAAGTTTGTCCTGCGCTGCGCAATTTCCGGCGGAAAACCATTGATCTTGCTGACATATAACAGCGCACTGAATTTTTCAGCCTGTGTCTTGATTCTCGTATTGCCCTCCAGAATGTCGCCTGTCTTTAAATTGAACCGCCTGATCTGGCTGGGAGCTACATAGACATCATTCTCACCGGGCAGATAATTCTCACAACGGATAAATCCATACCCGTCCGGCATTACCTCTAAAATGCCGTTGGCCTTCATGCCGCTGTCAAGCTCTGACGGAAATTTCTCTTTATCCGAACTGCTGCCGGGTATAATGGATTTTGCCTCCACTACTTTTCCTTTTTCTTCGTCTTTCTTATCTTCTTCCAACATAGCTGCTATCAGGTCTGCCTTTTTCAAACCCGAAATACGAATCCCCCGCACTTTCGCAATCTCTTTCAGATCGTTTAGTGCAAGCGATTCATACTTTTCTCTCATATCACTCATACAGTAATTTATTCTCCTTTCTACTGTTCCATATATCAAGCACTTATTTCCTAACGTCCTCTCTCATTTTATCAATACGTTTTGAATTTTGTTCTGGATACCGAATAACATGACTGACATTCTACCGAATATCGTCCATATCAAGATATGATAAAGATTACTCTTTTCAACATGCTCATTATAGCGTAGAAATATAGACATGCCAACCTTTTTTTTCAATTTTACTGTTTTTTTTGGCGTTTTTTTTACGCTCAGAGACTTGTCAGGAAGCTCAAAAGTATATATAATTCCAATAGCAAAAAGAAACGAGGTTTACTGTATGACAACAAACGAAAAAGCGCTGAAACTTCACGAGGCATGGAACGGTAAACTGGAAACCGTCTCCAAAGCCCCTGTCCGCTCGCGGGAAGATCTTTCCATTGCCTACACACCCGGTGTCGCAGAGCCGTGCAAAGTGATCGCTGAAAATAAAGAAGCGGCATATACCTACACATGGAAAGCCAACACGGTGGCTGTTGTTTCGGATGGATCCGCAGTACTGGGGCTTGGCAATATCGGTCCTCACGCCGCTATGCCTGTTATGGAAGGAAAAGCGGTATTATTCAAAGAATTCGGCGGCGTCAACGCGGTTCCGGTCTGTCTTGACACACAGGACACAGAAGAGATCATCAAGGCCGTCACTTATCTTGCGCCCGGATTTGGCGGCATTAACCTGGAAGATATTTCGGCGCCGAGGTGTTTTGAAATAGAAGAACGTCTGAAACAGACTCTGGATATTCCGGTTTTCCATGATGACCAGCACGGCACCGCCATCGTTGTTTTGGCCGGCATCATCAACGCCTTAAAAATTGTAAAAAAACAGACATCCGACTGTAAAGTCGTCATAAACGGTGCGGGCAGTGCAGGTATTGCCATTGCGAACCTTCTATTAAAATACGGTTTCTCCAACGTGACCTTATGCGACAAGTCCGGTATTTTATCTAAGACTTCGAAGGACTTAAACTGGATGCAGAAAAAGATGATGGAAATCACCAATCCCTGTCAGGAAACCGGCTCCCTTGCCGATGCGATGAAAGGCGCAGACATCTTTGTGGGCGTTTCTGCTCCCGGTATCGTAACACCTGATATGGTAAAATCCATGAATACAGACGCTATCCTCTTTGCCATGGCAAACCCGGTTCCGGAAATCATGCCGGATCTTGCCAAAGAAGCCGGCGCAAAAATAGTAGGCACCGGGCGTTCTGATTTTCCGAATCAGATCAACAATGTCGTTGCTTTTCCCGGTATTTTTAAGGGTGCTTTGGAGGGACGTGCAAAGCAGATCACGGAAGAGATGAAGCTTGCTGCTGCAAAGGCGCTTGCTTCCCTTGTCCCGGAAGAAAAGCTGAATGAAGACTATATTATGCCGGAAGCTTTTGACCCCACTGTCGCAGAAGTTGTTGCACAGGCCGTCAAAGATCATATTTAGTATGGCTGTTTTGTCTGCGGACATAGTCACATAACATCAGGAGAACACTTACATGCTGCAGGAACCGCTGACCCTTTATAAACTGATTGTTTTATACTTGCTGAAACGTGCTGCTCTGCCGTTATCCAAACGGAGAGTCTGCGATTTTATTCTGGATAAAGGCTACACCAATTATATCATACTGAATCAGGCCATCGGAGAACTGATGGATGCCGGTATGATCACACTGCAGCTCATCAATGAGCGCTCCCATCTTTCCATAACGGAAGAGGGGGCACAGACCCTGGCTTTTTTCCAGACGAACATCAGCGATGTGACAAAAGAAGAGATCAATACTTATTTAAAAGAAAATAAACTGGAACTGCTTGCCGAAATTTCTGTTACTGCCAACTACGACAAGGCTTCCACGGGAGAATTTGAGGCCCACCTTATCGCCAAAGAAAAGGATATACCACTGGTACAGATCACGTTGTCTGTTCCGGAAGAGGAAACCGCCGCTTCGATCTGCAGAAACTGGCGGGAAAAGAATGAGGAGATTTATCAGTTTCTGGTGGAGAGGCTCTTTTAGGCCTCTCCGTTTTGTTAAGCAACAGTTGCTCGCGAAGCGTCCTACTGTTGCTTTAACCACTTCATATGCTCTTTGATTTTCACTTCATATCCGTTTCCGCCCGGCTTAAAGAATTCTTTTCCGGTCAGTTCATAAGGCAGATACTGCTGTTGCACATAATGCTTCGGATAATCATGGGCGTACTGATAGCCGATTCCTCTGTTCAGTTTTTTTGCCCCCTTATAATGAGAATCCTGCAGATGGGGCGGCACCGGCAGATTTCCGGTTCGCCGTACTTCCTCTGTCGCTTCAAATACTGCCATACAAGATGCATTGCTCTTTGGCGCCGTTGCCACATAAACCGCCGCTTCCGATAAAATAATCTGCGCTTCCGGCATTCCCACCCTTTCAATCGCCAGCGAAGCGCTGACTGCTACAGTCAAAGCATTGGGATCCGCCATGCCCACATCTTCTGACGCACATATCATAATGCGTCTTGCAATAAATTTAATATCCTCACCGGACTCTAACATCCTTGCCAGATAGTATACCGCCGCATCCGGATCGGAGCCGCGCATGCTCTTGATGAAAGCGGAAATAACGTCATAATGATTGTCACCGGTTTTATCATAACGCATGTTACGTTTTTGAATACATTCTTTTGCAACATCTAACGTCAAATGAATCTTTCCGTCTTCGCTTCTCTGCGTTGTCAGTACTCCCAACTCCACAGCGTTTAACGCTTTCCTCGCATCTCCGTCAGAAAGATCTGCCAAAAACTCCAATGCATCCGCGTCAATCACTGCGTCATAAGCACCCATACCTCTGTCTTTATCCTCCACTGCCCGCAGAATCAGCACCTTGATATCCTCTGCATCAAGAGGTTTTAACTCAAACACAATGGAGCGCGAGATAAGCGCGCTGTTCACCTCAAAATAGGGATTTTCCGTTGTCGCACCGATCAGGATGATCGTGCCGTCCTCCACAAACGGAAGCAGATAGTCCTGCTGCCCTTTGTTAAAACGGTGAATCTCATCGATAAAAAGAATCGTCCGCTTTCCGAACATGCCCAGATCATCTTTGGCCTTTTCCACCACCGCCTCCATGTCCTTTTTGCCTGCCACAGTAGCGTTTATTTGAGTAAATTCGGATTTTGTTGTCCCAGCTATCACTTTTGCCAGCGTTGTTTTCCCAGTACCGGGAGGGCCATAAAAAATAATGGAACTGATCTTGTCCGCGGAAATGGCGCGGTAGAGCAGTGTATCTTTTCCTATAATGTGCTGTTGCCCCACAACCTCATTAAGCGTACGCGGACGCAGGCGCGCGGCTAAGGGGGATTCTTTTTTCATTGTGCCTTGTCGCATGTATTCAAATAAGTCCATGATAGGTCTCCTTTAGGATTGACAACAATTTATTTCTATACAAAATCATATCATTTTTCGCTGTTTCTTCCCTTTCTGGAAAAGGTGTTTCTCTCCAATTCCTCACCTTCCAACAAAGCGGGTTCCACAAATATATCCTGATTCAAACATCTCTCTGCAAGAATAACCGAATCCGCCACATTGCTTGTAGTCTCTTTCAACACCGCAAACCCGTTTTTTAACCAGAAATGTTCCGCCTGTAGATTCCCTTTCACCCATGCCAATCTAACGGAAACAAAGTTCTGCTGCCTCAGATGATCACATACTTCAGAAATGATTTCTGAACCTATACCTCTTTTCTGTATTGTCACATCCGTCATAAAAAAGCCTATATACGCGATGTTCTGCTCCGGGTAGCCGGCTATCAGATCCATAACCGCAATTAATTTCCCCTCCGAATAAAACCCGATATAAAATTTGTCATCTATCCCGGTATTTGGAGGAAGCACAATCATATCTTTTTTAATACTTTCCTCTGTAACCATCGGCGGGCAATACTCATAATATATTGTGTTTGCGCAGCATAAATGTAAAATATCCTGAATATCGCTATCCCCAAGCCTTTTTACAACATATTTACTTGATAGTCCTTTTATATTCATATCGCTTCACTACAACTCCTATAACATCCGGCAATATCCGCCACTATACCGATTCCAACAGCCCTTTCAGTCCACGCTCTCTGAAAATCTCTTTATAATACCCAATCTCATCCTGTATCAATTCATCAATCACGCGCATACCGAGCACTTCCACCGGCGCTTTGTCATCGGTGAGAAGTTCTCCAGTACTTTCATAGGCAACTAAATTATCCTCTACCCGTTCCATCATCGCTGTCAGTTCTTCCTGACTTAAGTGTTCTCTATTTTCTGACAGTAATGTCAGCATATTATCATTCTCCGAAGCGAAAAGCTCCCTATTGGTTGCGCCTCTTACGTCCACCGTGTAAACATTCGGGAAGACATTGGAAATGGTATCGGCAAGGCAGACATTGATACCGCCCTCGCCATCGGATTTCATGTTCATATTCACTACCATCACACCGTCTTCTTTTAAATGCTCTCTGACCAGAGTGAAAAATTCCACAGAAGACATCTGAAACGGAATCGTAATATCCTGATAGGCGTCCACCATGATCACATCATATTTTTTATCAATCGTCTGCAGATAGGCCCGTCCATCATAAGTCGTCACCTGAACATCCTCCGGGAGATCAAAATAAGTCCCCGCCAGATCAGTGATCTTTTGGTCAATCTCCACGCCTTCCACCGTCATACCCTCAAAATATTTCATGCACTGATGGGCGTAAGTACCTGTACCCATCCCAAGGATCAGCACCTCTGTGTTTTCCTTCTTCGGCACATCTGCCATAAGCGGCGCTGCCAGCGCATAATCATAGTACATGCCTGTGAGTCCGTCCTCTTTCATTTTGATGGACTGCACACCAAATAACACATTTGTCGATAATATGACACTTCTGTCGGTTTCTTTCACCTGCAAATAATTGTAAATGGATTCCCCTTCATAAGCCAGATCTGTCTCCCAGAACGCAAAACTGCCGGAATGCCCAAACGCACTGCACAGCACAAAAAGTACCGTTGAAACAATGCAGGCTTTCTTAGCGGTCTTTTTATTGATAAAATAGAGTAAGCCCAACAGAAGTAAAATACCGGAGAAAATTAAAAAGGTGATAGATGTTCCAACCGCCGGTATCGTCACAAACGTGGGCAGAAACGTACCGATGATGCTGCCGATCGTATTGCACGCCCCCAGTGTTCCCACTGTCTTTCCGCTGTCATCCAGAGAGCCTATTGTATACTTTACAAGAGACGGCGTCACCGTCCCCAGCAAAAACAGGGGAAATACAAAGATGATCATACAGGCAAAAAATGCCGCCAGAATCAGAAAGTTTGTGCTGATCGTCAATATCAATACTCCCGATATTGCCAGGATAACATATTTCCCCGCAACAGGAATCGCCGCGATCCAGACTGCCGCGATCAAAAGCCTCCTGTAAAGTTTGTCCGGGTCAGGATTCTTGTCCGCGCTTCTCCCACCATAAATATTGCCCAGTGCCATGGCGATCATGATCGTTCCGATAATAATCGTCCATACGATCTGGGAAGAACTGAAATAAGGCGCAAGCAGCCTGCTTGCTCCGAGTTCCACCGCCATCACAGCCATACCGGCAAAAAATTCCGTAGCATATAAATAATACTTGTTATTTAATATATCTTTCTTCATCCCTGTGCCTTTCTCACCGCTTTTTTAACATAGTATACAGGAAAATTGCTGTTTCCTCAATGTAAAATATAAACTTTTGTTTCACCCGGTTTTATCCTCTGCAGCTTCACGGCAATCTCAAACATCCTCCGATCGAGAAGATGATACATCGTCTTTTTCGTCCAACATATCCCCTCTATATATTCCCTTTCCTCCGTATCCAGAGCCTGAAGCATCTCTCCTTTCTGATCTGCCCCGAAGTCACAGGCAATATAGATATTCCTTTTTGCCTCCGCAAGTTCTGTCTCTGCCGGCAGCTTAAGCTTCACTGCTCCGTTTCTATATGACAGAAAGAATTTCTCAAAATCCATCTTCTCCCACTTTTCTTTTTCACCCGACTTGTCCGCCGCCCCTGTCTGTGACAGAACTGTCACTTTCCGAAAACTGGCTTTGCCGTATTTGTCATATTCCCGCACAAACTCTGTTTTTTCCTGTATTACCCCCGTCCCGGGCTCCTCTCTCAGCAAAATACCGCTTTCCAGCAAATGTTTTGTGAAGGCCTCCCGCACTTTTTCATACGGAATCGGAAAACTTAGAGATTCCGTGATCTGCTTTGCCGTATATCCCCTGTTTGCAAGATGCCTGATCGCACCTCCGCCCGCCTCTTCGAATATAAAATTATTTAATGCGTCACGAAAATAATTTTCCACTTTTCATTTCTCCGAAATTGTGATATAATGATTTGCACATGGAAGCATAGCTCAGCCGGGATGAGCGTTCGCCTCACACGCGAAAGGTCAGGAGTTCGAGCCTCCTTGCTTCCATTTCCTGCCTGAAACCATAAAGGTTTCGGGCTTTTTTAGTATATCATATTTTCTGTAGTTAAGAAAATCTGTATTTTCCTTACACACCGTTGTAATGTTTGTCATAATTGAAAAGAGTTCTTCGAAAAATGTATATAGACATAATTATAGCGCATCCGTACAGATGCGCTATAAAAAATCCATTTTATATCAGCCATGAAGCATGATATCCCGGTAATATTTCCTGTGCTTCTGACCTACCGCCTTTTTGGTATCTACAGATTGATTTTCTGACCCACCGCAATTTTATTCGGATTTTTGATCTCCGGGTTCTTTGTCAAAAGCTGTGTCAGCGTCATATTGTTTGCCTTCGCGATCTTATTCATGTTATCGCCGGCCTTCACCACATAAGTTTTGCTCGTCTCAGCAGTCAACGCGGATTCTGCGCCGTTTCCGAAATGCTGTGCCAAATACAGAGGGCCATACCAGGGAATATCGTTGTCAAGCGCCGCGCCAGCAGGAATTATGATAACATATTCCTTATCTTCATATGTGAATTCAAGCTTTAAGGAAACATCACCTTTCGCTGCCAGCTCCTTCATAATGGAATTGGACAAAGTTGAGATGCCTTTTTCCATCTCGATGGTAGAACCTGCTTCCGCTGTCTTGATCTGGCCGTTCACCTTTTCCTCATAAGAAGCCCACTCTGATTTTTTGCTGCTGGAAGATGTGTTTCCAGAGGCTGTGCTGCCGGAAGAAGCGTTACCTGAGGATGCGCTGCCGGAAGAGCCGCTGCCGGAGGATGCGCCGTCGGCTTCCGGAATATCTGCGTTTTCGAACTCGCCGGTAGCGGGTTTTGCCCAGCCAAGGTATGTGCCGCCCCGATGGACTATGTTCCCCTCAAAGTCATGTGTATCTATTACCTTGGCATATATGTAATAAGTAAACGGATCCTCTTCCCCTTCGATAGCCTGACCAGGGTACACATAAGTGTCGCTCATGCCCAGCACTCCGGGGCCCGGGTAGTCTCCTATCTTATCTATACGGTTACTACTTCTGTTTACATCATAGTATGGGCCATATCTCAGCTCTACTCCGTCACTCATAAC
This sequence comes from Lachnospiraceae bacterium, assembly GCA_014804795.1. Lineage (GTDB taxonomy): Bacteria > Bacillota > Clostridia > Lachnospirales > Lachnospiraceae > 1XD8-76. Next base: position 65,939 of record JAAUZC010000009.1, read on the forward strand.
GATATCCGTTACCTTTTTCTGTTTCGTCGTATAAAAATAAAGCATCAGGTACCCATCTTCGCTTTCACATTCAATATCATATGTTATCTGTACCTTTTTGTCAACTACGGCGATCTCACTTTTCCGAATGTGCGCGTCTTCGTTATACTTGCAGGACTCCGGCCACTCTTTCGCCTGTGCAGTGACAGGTGTTTGCAGGAACAGGCCGCCGACTGCCATCACTCCTCCCAACAACAACGCTAAAACTCTTTTTTTCATTTCTCATTCCCTCCATGTAATATAAAGTCACAACCATTTTTTGCCTTATTCCGGCCCGGCTGTGCTGTTTTGGGAACGCTGTGCTTTGCCCTTTCCGGCCACCCGAAAGTTTCTCCGGAACATTGCACAGTTTTCCCTCTTTATATACATGATATTTCTGAGAATAAAAAGGTTCCCGAAAATTTATTTTTTTACCGCGTTGTGCCGCGTTCCACAGGACATAAAGTCTGTCCGGATGAAAATGGAAGTCTCTGTTAAAGACGCACTCTTAACCGGAAAACTGCAACCCTGAAAATACCTCCCCTGCAGGTTTGTTCAATCCTGCAATATTTCCATCCTCTACAAGCATATACCCCTGACTGCCGTCCTTGCCCTTTACCAGAATCCACCTCTCCCTGTCCGTGCCGAGGAAAAAGACCTCCTCCTGGGCGGGGATCACCGCATTGGCCGATGTTTCATCCTGCTCACAGTATACGGGCAGATCCTCATACAATGTGTGTCCGAAGGAGGGCCAGAAATCGCACCATCCCAGATCCCAACCGACGATCCCGCTGCCGTCATACCACCAATAATCCTGCAGATATGCGGTCTCTATCAGGTCTGTCCACGAACGCCCGATGATACCACCGTATCCGTTAAAGCCATTAAATCCCCCGTTCAGCTCTGCAAAAGGAAACCCCGGAACCAGTCCGATACAGGACAATGTACCGTCATATTGAAAGAAATAAGTAACCGGATCATCGCTCGGTCCCTCGTCAAGAACCGCAATCTCCAAAGTGCCGTCATCCTCTTTTATATCCGTGATATAGAAACAGTCCAAAGTCGGATTTGTTATCGGCAGCTCCGATATGGAATCGGACAGTCCACCTGCAATATATGTCTCACCGTTCACGGTAAGCATGGCAAGAACCTCTCCACCGTCCTGTTCCTCTACCCGGTAACTGATTTTCTCCGCCCTGCCGTCGCCGTCTAAATCTTCCGAAGCAGTCTCCGATGCCTGATACATTTTCGGATACGGATGCTGTCTGTCATATTCCTCCATGGCAGCCGCCAGCATCTGCAGATTTTCCTTTTCTGTCTGATTCAGGACGCTCTCCTGAAACTCCTCCGGCGGTATCACCCCCTCATACCAGATGCACCGGTTAAAGTACTGCTGCAGATATTCATTCATAAACTGCCTTCCATGTCTGGCATATATCTCATTTTTCGCGATCCACAGAGTATTGTCCGAAAAATCTGCAAACGCCGCCTGATCTAACGGAAAGATGCTGCTGGTGGGCAGTATATATTCGTCTGCATTGCAGTGAGCCCCGGCCGCCGAAATCTGCAGGGAAGCTTTCAGCTGCTGCGTCTGTCCGCACATTCTGATATATTCGCCAACAATCTTCTCATCTTCCATATCACAGGAAACGTCCGTGGGTTCTGCCATATAATAGAGCTTTCCGTCCTCTGTGTAAGCAACTATTATCTTGCCATGGTCATATTCCACAGGTTCCTCCGTGCGGAAAAATCCGCAAATATAGCCCAATGTGTCATCCTTCTCATAGGATGCCTTCTGGTAGATCGAGAAACCGGTCTCACTCTCCTCCATGACACAGTGCCCAGCCCAGTCCTGCGGCAGTGTGATCGTCATTTCCTGCCATGTATACCGGTACTGGTCCTCCTCCGGCTCTCTGATCCCGTATTCTGCCACAGAACCGTCTTTGCTCCCCGCATTTATCTCCTCCGGAGCAGTTTCCTCCGCAGCATTTGATGCCGTTTCCATTTCCGATACTTCTGTTGCTTCACCGGCACCGCCTGTTTTTCCGGCACCGCATCCTGTCAGCATTACCACTGCGATTGTCATAAGTAAAACTATCTTTTTCTTCATAGATTATTTAAGGGCACATACATATCTTCAATATAAACACCCTTCACCTTTCCGATATTGATCATATTATTAAACTCCAGGTTCATCTGCTCGTAGGTCTTATCCCCCTCATTTTTAAAGGAGATGCTTCCGCCCTGAGCATACCCCTCTTCCTCAGGGTCATGGCTCACCACTGTCAGCTCACTTCCGTCGATCATTTTCAGCCTAACAGCAATATTTGTGTCCGAAACTCCCAGCTCGTCCCTTGGGAAATTGGATACATCCGCATATACTAAAATCCCAAAGGGTGACAGCTCGAGTTTCATCAACCGGGCCGTCGTATCAAGAAAAGGAAATACCATATCCGGTGTTCCCTCCACCTCTATATGATCGGTGACCGTGGGATAATAATAGAAAGTGAGACTCCACACTCCCTCTATCAGCAGTTCCGGACTGGAAGAATAGGGATCTTTGGTCAAATCCATGAAGCAGACGGTCACTTCGCTTCCCTCCTCCAACACCTCATCAAATACCAGACTGACCACATAGGTGGCCGTATTAGGGTGATCCTCGTTTACCTCCAGCAATTCACAGGAGAGAGAACCTCCAAGAAGCCGGTTCACGCTATAGTTTCCGCCTTTGCAGAAACAAAAATAGTCAAATAACGTATTTTCCTCAAATCTGATATCAGGGGGCGCCGTCATCTGCACCAACAAATATATGCTGTGGCTGTCAATAACTGTTTCCTGCAGCTCCATCATCAGATCCGGCTTACTGCCCACTGACATCCTTTCGCTTTCTACGCCCATCCCCTCCAAATCTTCCTTAGAATTTCCTCTTCCCAGAAAGTCCATGATCGTTTCTTTGAAGAAAGAAAAAATATCTGCGCGGGCATCTATCGTGTAAAGAGAGGCAGCCAGGATGATGCAGAGCAGACAGGCCGCGAGCCGGGGCACTAACCGGTAGCCTGTCGTTTTTTTCTTTTCTATAATGTTTTCGTCCTTTTTCATGATATCAAGCAGAATCTTATCTACTTTCTCATCATAGGACGACGGAATCTCTATATTTTTAGTCATTTTTTTAATTTCTTTGTCAAACTTATTCATATTTACACCCGTTTGCCTGCTTTAGCAGACACCCATATCAACAGTTAAAAATATAAACTTTCAATTTTTGCTTAATGATTCACCCAAAGCTTCCCTCAAAAGTTTCCTTCCACGATCCAGGCGTGATTTCACCGTTCCTATGGAGATACCCAGCACATCGGAAATATCCCGCAGAGAAAGGTCATTGTAATAAAAAAGTACAATGACTATACGGTATTCCTCCTTTAATGCCTGCACGACATCCCACAATTCATTGTGGCTGTCATATGCCGGCGGCAGCATATTTTCCACATTTTCATCTCCCGGAAGCTCCACTCTCCGGTTACAGATTTTTAACGCTTCATTTTTGACAATGGTAAGCATCCATGCTTTGAACTTCTTTGGATTTTTTAATTGCACCAGATGTTCATATCCGCTCAGAATAGCATTACAGACAGCATCCTCCGCATCCGCCTCATTTCTCAGAAGGGCATAAGCGGTTATGTAAAATTGATATCTATATTGACTGATTTTTTCACAAAATTCGATTTGTTTCATTATCCGAAACCTCTTTCTATGTATGTTGGAATCTTTTGTATTTGAAAAATGACATCGTATATATAGTCGATACATAAAACTCAAAAAAGGTTCCCGACATTTTCCGGTTTTTGTCAATAACTCCCATTTGTCTGCTACTGCCGCTTGTCCTTTCTATCCGCGCCGCCTGTTTAAGCAAATTATATCCAATGCAGTCGACAAACTCAATTACTTTTTTCATTTCACCTTAACTCCCCTTCGCCTGCTTCAGCAGGCACTCAGATCAGGATGGTGAAATTTTAATTTCACCTTATTCAAACAATATCTCCTCCACTGTCACAAAGATATCATAAATAATCATACATCAGGATATATCATTCTCCCCTTTATTTTTCTTTATCATCTCATCAGTCGTTATCACTCCCGGGGATAATCGTAAATTTCAATAATCTCAAATCAGATTTGCCCCGCCAAACGAGCATAAGGCTTCTGACACCTGCCGGGATATCACACACAATCTCCTCCTCTTCCCAGCCTTCGGTCCTATCCACGACCATCTCGCCAACCGGCCCGCTTTGCCCTGACACCATGACCGTAAGCTTTCCCTTTCCAACCGCCTTATATCTGAAAATTAGTTTTGTTTTCCCTCCGGCAAAATCAAAATACTTATAGACAATCTGCGTCCTGTCCGTAGCGGCCACAATCCTCTGGCCATCCTCGCAGGTGATATAGGGAATTTTCTTCCTGATAATCCCGTTTCCCTGATGGGGCATCCTTCCATTGGTCAGGTTGCAGCAGATGGCGGCAGGGTAGGATCCTTCTGCCTTCAGCGGTTCTCCGCACAGGCCCTGGCTGCTGATTTCCACCTGCGGGATTGTGCCGTCCGGCAGGATTCTGACAGGCTCTGCGCAGGCTTGGCGGGAGTAGGCCGTTTTGTTGGTATTTCTGTGATAAAACACATACCACTTCCCCTCAAGGCACACCAGGCTGCCATGGTTGGTGCCCGTGGCATTCAGCCGCTCTTTCTCAGCTCTGCCCTGATAACCCACGTCCCCGTTAGATATAATAGTGCCTCCATAAGTGAAATCCCTGTCCGGAAAGCGGCTGACGGCATAACATAGCTCATGCCCCTGAATGGAAGAATATAGAAAATAATAAGTATTATCAATTTTGCGAATAGACGCGGCTTCAAAAAAAGGATGTTCTTCAAAAGAAGTTCCCTTCACATGAGCCGGCATGATATGGATGGGTTCCGATTTTACGGTAAGCATGTCATCTGAAAGTTCCACATGGTTCGCCCCCATGATATTGTCTTTATATGCCCGGATTTCCGACACTGTCCTGCCAAACATCCTGCTTTCCACCTTACGAAAAATACCATCCAGAAGTTTTCCATGCTCATGAAAAGGATACCAGGTACCATAATAAAGCCTGATCACCCCATCGTCATTGATGACGGCCGGGTCAAAGGTGACATACTTCAGCATAGGGCTGCCGTCAGGATTTCTGACAACCCCATAATATTCATATTTTCCGTCCGGGACATCGCAGACAGCCACGCTGACAGGCTGTCCGTAACCGCCTGCGCCTTTCTCGCCGGACATGCAGTAGTAGAGATAGAATCTGCCGTCATTACCCTGCACCACATCCGGGGCATACAGATACTTCAGCCTGTCGCCGTATAAGGGGTCCTGTCCGGCAGAATAAGAGATTCCTTTTGAACTCCAGTTCTCCAAATCGTCAACAGGCGCCGACCAGAATACATAGTCCATCATACAGTAGGTACTGCCGCCCTCCCTGTCATGGGAACCGAAAAGATATACCCGGTCCCCAAATACATGGGGCTCGCCATCTGCAATATAAGTATCCAATGGTAAAAAGGGATTCGGCATTTCCACCACCATTCTTTCTTCAATAACGTCATGTCGCATGCCTCACTGCAGGCAGCGGAGCATGCGACCCTTGCGGAAATCAATAAGTAACCTGGTCCAGATCTACCCCTTTGGTTTCCCGGACTTTCAGCAGCATCAGAACTACACCTGCAAAGGCAAAAGGCATACTGGCCGCCATGTAACCGAACCCGATTCTGTCGAACAGAAGCACCGCAACAATGGGAACCACCTGTCCCAGGCCGCTGCCCACCATGGTGATCAGACCCACAGCACCCAGAACCGAGCCACGGTTGTAAGTCGGAGCGGACTCCGCTACCATCATGGAACAATAGTCCAGCGTAATCCACCAGCAGCCCAGATACAAGCCGTAGAAAACTCCTGTCAGGTAGGGGGAGGCGCCGAAAAATGCTGCCAGATTAAACCCTATAAATCCCCCGACAGCCAAAGTACCGCAAATTCCCACAATAGTCTTCCTGCCCAGTTTGTCACCTACAAAGCCTGCGCCGCAGATCAGCGCGGCATACAAAAACGGATATACCAGCAGGGCTTGATTGACAGCTTCTGCCGTCATGCCGAAATCGGTCATAATGGACTCGGAGAAGCCGGAAATGGTAGTGCTGCCCAGGGCGAATACCATGCTGACAATGGCCAGCCAGAAAAGCTGGCGGTTTTTGAATAAATGCCCCATGGCATGGAATACACCGGATTTTTGCTGTGCGGCTGCGTCTTTCTGTGTCTTTTTCTCCTCGGAAGAACGCTTCTTCTTTTCGGGATGGCGTTCCTCATAAGGAGATTCCAGCCATGCAATCCGCTGGTCCAGGAAAGTCCCGGACTCTCTGGTCACAAGAAATGTGAATACGGAAACTCCAATGGCAATAACGGCGGGCAGAAGATACACCCCTCTCCAGAGCGTGGTGTCCTCCCCCATGACAGCGCCGCGCAGCACAGGAATCAGGACAACACCCAGAGTGCTGATTCCCTTGACCAGGCCGTAGATGGTAGCCCTCTTCTCCTTTGGTACGATTTCGTACAGATAGACAATCTGCATATCATGCTGGACAAAAAATACGGTCAATCCATAGCCGATAAAGTAGACCACTACATTGGGCGACCAGTATGCCAGGAACATTCCTATGCCCATTCCCACCGTATTGAGCACCAGGAAGGGCTTCCTGCCGAACCTGTCCGCCAACGCTTTGTAGAACGGCACCAGGGACATCAGAGCATAGGAAAACATAGTGACGGTGCTGAACATGGACATGGCCTCATTATACGGCAAATTCAAGGGCTTTGCAAAAAATTCCGTCACCACACTGGACTGTACCTGCACTCCTATGGCGGAACTGATCTCGTCTACCACACTGGCGAGAAAAAGGGCTGTCAGCGTCAGGAGCAGTCCATATTGCAGGGCTTTCCTGTTCCTTTGAGCCTTTCTTCTGGATAGTTCTTTTAAGTCTCTTTCATTGATTTGCTCTCTTGTTTTCATGTCTATACCTCCATTATTTTCAGTTTCCCGTTCCGTTCTCAAATTTCCCACACATTACTGGAGAAAATCACATTCAGGACATTGGCTGCCGCAGTCTCCAAATCCGCTCTCTTCAGCCTGCCGCTTTTCAGGGCATCCTGCAATTCCTTCTTTGCCTTCGGATGTCCCGGCATGATCAAATCATTTCCGGAGAGGATGCAGGCCGTATGTTCCCCGGGATTTTTCTCACTGGCAGTCCAGTCGGTCATGACAAGCCCGTCATAGCCCCATTCGCTGCGGAGAACCTTCACACACAAATCCCGGCTGGCAAAGGTATGTACGCCATTCACCATGTTGTAGGAAGTCATGACCGCCCGGGGCTTCGCTTCCCGGACAGCAATCTCAAAACCGCGCAGATAGATTTCCCGCAACGTCCGCTCCGGTACATTCTCGGAAACGGTTTCCCTCTTATCTTCCTGATTGTTGCAGCAGAAATGCTTAATGGTCACCCCCAGTCCTTTATGGCTCTGAACCCCTCTGGTGACTGCCGCCGCCATAGTGCCGGAAAGGAACGGGTCCTCGGAGTAATACTCAAAGTTTCTGCCGCACAGGGGATTCCTGTGGATGTTCATGCCGGGCGCCAGCCAGAGGGTGACACCGGTTTCCGTCATTTCCGTGCCGATGGCTTTTCCCACTTCCTCGATCAGAGCGGGATTCCAGGTCTGCGCCTGCAGAGTCACAGCCGGAAAGCAGGTCATATACTGGTATACCCGATACCCTCTGCCGGGCTTTGCCAAGACGAAAGGTTCGATCTTCCGAATCCATCCCCACTGCCAGTCCTTGGGAACCTCATCCACATAATTGGGAATACCAGATTTGGTATAGGCATTCTTCGGGCAGAGATTCAGTCCCGCAGGGCCGTCGGAAAAGTTGATATTTGGAATACCTCTTTTCAGCAGGCTGATGCTTGTGCGGCCTACGGCGGTTGGAGTCACATTGTAGCCCAGACCGCTGTAGCCAGGGCCCACGCACAGTTCAACCAACTCTCTGTCGGACAGAGACTTGATATAGTCGCCAGTCTGCTGTGTCTTCATGACAGGCTTGGGAGCTTCGTATCCTGCTTCCTTTAACACAAACGCCTCAGCATCAACAGTAAGCCTAGGAACCTCCCGGGGATATTCTGCTGCGGCTCTATCAGGAACAAAGGTGCCGATGGGATGGGGAACCGGGAGAATATTTGTCAGTTTCTCTACGACAATAGTTCTGTCAAGAAGCAGAACCGCACAGAGGGTATTGTTACGGGAATCGCTGCCGATATAAATTCCATATTCTCCGGCCTCAAGAATCCTGCAGGCGGATTCCTCATCATAAGACGCACAGTCCCTCAGGTCAAATTCCAGCGTACCTGTTTCCTGGCCGTCCGGTGCAAGCAGACCTGTTTTCCAGAATGCCGCGAGGGCCTTTCTTTCCTTTAAAAGCTTTCCGTCAGGTTTTGCAATATAGAGCTGTACCACTTCTTTTCCGGAATAGTCACGGCTCACATTGCGCACGCAGACCCTCACCGATACTGTACTGCCGCAAAGCCCCGTCCCCTGTTCCTCTATATCAAAATCGGCATAGCTCAACCCGTAGCCAAAAGGCCAACGAGGTTCTATCTTATTTACGTCAAACCAGCGATAGCCTACATATATGCCTTCCCTGTAATCCTGCTGCAGCACATCCCCCAAAGCGCCGAACTCCCCGGCGTAAGGGTAATCCTCATACTTCATTGCCCAGGTATCAGTCAGCCTGCCGGAGGGCGTGACGCTACCGCTTATAAGGTCCGCAAAGGCATTGCCGCCCTCTTCACCACCCTGAACAAAATACAGGACCGCCCCGATCCCGGAAATCCTGTCCAGTATAGACAAATCCAGAATGCCGCCGCTGTTAATCACCAGCAGCACCTTATCGTACTTTGCCGCCAGCACACGGAGATTATTCTCCTCCACGTCGGACAGATAGTAGTCTCCCTTTTCCAGTCTGCGGTCAGTGCTCTCTCCGGCCTGGCGCGCCACTGCATAAATAGCAGTATCGGTGTCCTCCGGCAAATCTTCCGGGCAGATTTCGTCACCTACGGGAAATCGCAGCGGGGTCACATGGATGACCTCGTCGAACATCCTCTGCACCTGCCAGGGCTTATAATGCTTAATCCGTTCCTCGATACCCAGACGCCATGCCTCCTTTTCCTCCTCATAGGAAGCGTCGAAACGGTCCAGCCAGCGGGTGGAAGCAATCTCAAAGCCCGCATTTTTCATCCCCTCTTCTATACTGACACTGTAACGCTCCTGCATATTACCGCTTCCCGTGCCCCCTTTTACAGTCATCCGGGCTCCTGCCCCGAACAGGGCAATCCTTTTGCTTTGCAACGGCAGTACACCATCATTTTTCAGCAGCACCATCCCCTCCGCCGCAACTCTCCGGGCAAGACGGCGGTTGACCAATTCCCTGTCGGAAATCTCATCTGTTTTCCTTCCAAACAATCGAAACTTTGCCATTATGCTTGTACCTCCAATTCTACTGTGACGGGCTCTAAACCCGCAGCCCTGACCGTGACTTCCACCCTGCCCGGAATCCTGCCTGCCCTGAGCACCGCCAGTGCGCGTCCCCGGTAGGCATTGTGGGTATTCCTGTGAAATACTTCATCTGTCTTGCACAGGGCACTTCCAAATCCTGCCAAGACAGCCGCCCCTTTCAGATCTATCTCAATGCGTTCTTCCATATAAGGCTTGAGATTGCCTTCCCTGTCCGTAAACTCCACGGGCAGATAGCAAAGATTCCGGCCATTGGCGCGAAGCACTTTCTTTTCCGGCTTTGCCGTCAGAATAGTTTCTGCTCCGGCAGTAACCAGGCTGTGTGAGGATACCACGTTTCCTTCCTCATCCAGGGCTTCCGCTGTCAGGGTTCCGGGCTGGTAAACTGTCCTGAAGATTGTTCTATATTTCTTTACGGGCTTCCTGCCTATTTCCCTACCGTTCAGCTTCAGCCGGACAAAAGAAGCGTCCGCATACACTTCCACTGTTGCCTTCGTGCCCTCATATCCCTGCCAGCTCCAGCTGTCGATGGCATTGGTGAACTGCCATGCGCCGGTGTCAGCGGTCTCCCCTGCATGATTCACAGGCCGGACACCGATGAAAGGTTCCTTCCGTAGCCCCCATACAATCTGCATGAAATGCATGGCTGCCAGGGGCTTTCCTGTAATATCAATCATCCCCTGACCGGCCAGCAGCGGCAGGCCTTTATAGGAATGATAGGTCCAGTCCCCCAGACAGGCTTCTCCAAGATAATCCCAAGCAGACCACACGAAATCGCCCACTATCTGGGGGTGTTTTTTCACCCGCTCCCAATTGTAGGGCAGGTCTGCAACCATGGTTTCGCTTCCCACCATCATCCTGTCCGGATACCTGGCTACATCCTCATCATACCGGGAAGAAGCGTAATTCAGCCCCAGAATATCCAGTCCTTTGGCCGCTCCGAAACAGGCTTTATCCCCTTTTTTCCCCTTGCTCATAAAGAACATCAGCGTTCCCAGTTTCTGGGCCATGGCGTTAAAGAATGCGGAACCTGTTTTCTTCTCTTTGTAGCCGCCTTTTTCCGGCAGAGGCTCCGGCTTATATTCTCCCTTGTCTTTATAGACTCCCAAGCCCATCCGGGCATAGACATTGAGCAGAACGTTGATACCAGCCGTCACGGGCCGGGTGTCATCCAAGCTGTGCACGAAATCTGTGAGCATCCTGCAGACCCGCACACCTTTCTCGGTGACCGTCTCGGATACCTCGTTGCCGGTGGAATACATGATGACACAGGGGTGATTTCGGGATGTCTCCACCATTGCAGTCAGGTCGCTCTTCCACTGCGATCCAAACCAGCGGGCGTAATCATGATAGGTTTTGGGAACATACCAGCCGTCAAAGGCCTCGTTCATTACATACATACCCAGTCTGTCGCAGATATCCAGCGTAATCTGAGACGCGGGATTATGTGCCATCCGCAGGGCGTTGAATCCGTTTTCCTTCAGAATGCGGATACGGCGTTCCTCGGCATCATAGTATTCGCAGGCACCCAGAACGCCGTGGTCATGGTGGATGCAGCCGCCGCGGAGCAGTACCCTCTGTCCGTTGACGCACAGTCCTTTCTCAGGGCTCCATTCCAGCTTGCGGATGCCGAAACAGAGCCGCCGCTGGTCTTTCTCTGTCCTGACCACGCAGGTATAGAGATTCGGCGTTTCTCCGCTCCACAGCTTTGCGTCAGGCACTGTCAGCACGCCGGGCTCCCCGGATGCCACCAGTCTGTCCCCATCGTAGATTTCCACCGTAATCGAAGCTTCTGCAGTAGCTATTGCATCCACCCTGACTCTGGCAGGTTCAATGGAAACCGTCTCGATATGTACCGTTTCTATATGTACGCGGTCACGAATCTGCAGCTGCACCGGGCGGTAGATACCGGAACCGGAATACCATCTGCAGTTTGGTTCCAGGGTGTTATCCACATGGACGGTTACCGTATTGTTTCCCGCATGCACAGTATCCGAGATACCCACATCAAAGGCGGTATAGCCATATTTATGGCCGCCGGCTTTCTTGCCATTGACGGAAACGGTACAGTTCTGGTATACGCCCTCAAAGTGAAGCACAATGGATTTCCCCATGTCCTGTTCCGATAGCGCAAAAACCTTTTCATAAACATATTTGCCGCCCGGGAAGTATCCGGAATTGACTCCGTTCCGGCAATTTCCATCCCGTTGTTCCAACAGCATAGCATCATGTGGAAGATCCACAGAAACCGGCTTCTCCCCCTCCTTACAAAAGCTCCAATCATTACAGAAATCTATTTCCATTTCATCATCTCCATTGCTTTCCGGCTGTCTCTACGCCCATTCTTTGCCTGACTGTCCGCCTTTCGCAATATGGTTCCTGCCATCTGTTGCTTCCGGCTTCCGGCCACATGTATTAGCCTTGCTTAAAATGATTCTATCAGATGACCCTTGTATAATATTGTAATATTGTCTATAATATTATAAATTCATCTATATCAGGAGAAAATTTGAAATGAAAGATTTACGCGGTTTCTGCAAGCTGTTCTATGCATCCCATTATCTGCCTATTGCATTGTACCAACACTCTGATTTTATCTGTTCGGCAGGATTCTATGATGACAGCGATCCCTATCCATTTGCATTGCCGAAGCTTTTAAAATTGGGCAGTCCGGCCGTTTATGTTTCTTCCGATACCGGCTACTATGGTCTGGCCAGATATGATGACGATTCTTTTTTTATTCTGGGACCTGCCTACAGCACGCCTGTGACAGAAGAGGGCATTCGGATTTACATAAAGAAAAACGCAATACCCCCTGGCTTACGGGGAGATATTGCGCAGTTTCTTGGGGGTATTCCTCAATACACTTATAATCAATTCTTAAATCTGCTGCTTTATTTACATTACACCTTCACCGGTGAACAGCTTGATATAACGGAGGCCTTCAGCATCACCGATACCGGATACCAACAGCTGATTGGACAGCATCATACGGAAAAGGTCTATCAGGCCAGGGAAGATCGGCACCAACAACACGGCACCTATCATTTTGAGCGGCAGATGCTTTCCTTAATCCAAAGCGGCAACACCGAAGAACTGAACCGTTTCCTTATGGCATCACTGCACGCTGCGCCTATCAAAGAAGGCAAACTGGCGGATACCCCTCTGCGTCAGGCCAAGAATCTGTTGATTGGAACAACCGCCATGGTGGGTAAGGAAGCCGCCATCCCTGGCGGTATGGACATCGAACAGGCTTACCATCTCATTGATATCTATACCCAGGAGTGCGAAATGCTACAGTCCGTAGAGGCGGTCAAAAATCTCCAGTACAATATGCTGATGGATTTCACTAAACGGGTGGCCATGCAGAAGCTTCCCGCCGGAATCTCAAGAGAAGTCCATGCCTGTATGCAATACATTTCCACCCATGTCAACGAACCTGTTACTGCCGCTGATGTGGTTGCTTTTTCTGGAAAAAGCCGAGCCTATCTGTTTAAAAAATTCAGGCAGGAACTGGAAATCACCATCGGTGCATACATCACCGAGTGCAAGCTTCGGGAAGCCAGATCCCTGCTGCGGTATACGGACAAATCCCTGGGAGAAATCAGCAGCTATCTGTGCTTCTCCAGTCAGTCCTATTTCCAGAATGTGTTCAAAAGACACAGCGGAATGACACCACTGGAATATCGCCAGACTTATGCCCGTAATGATTGAATAAAAGGGATTTATAGCAACTGTACCAACATGGCCGGGACAGTAAAACACCGTGCCGTCCCGGCAGGAAGCGACATGGTTATGAAATCGGAGGAATCACTCAAACAATATCTCCTCCACTGTCACAAACTGATATCCTTTTTCCGTCAAAATATCAATCGATGAAAGCGCTGCATCCACACTGCTCTGATAGCAGTCATGAAGCAAAATAATACCGTTTTCTTTTGCTTTATCTACAATACGCCTTGTCACCTTGTCAGCGTTTCCGGTGCACCAGTCGTTTGGATCAATATTCCACAGTACCGGAAACATATTCAGCTCTTCTTCCAGTTTTTTATCCCATGTTCCATAAGGAGGGCGGACATACTGAACCTCCTGTCCGGTTATTTCTTTGATGACCTCATTGGTCAACACCAGCTCATCCCGAAACTGCTGTCTGTTGCTGCTTCGCAGCTGAATATGTGTATAGGTGTGATTCCCTATGATATGTCCCTCCTCTTTCATCCGCTCTATGATCTCCGGATGCGCTTTCGCTTTTTCCCCAAGCACAAAGAAGGTTGCCTTTACATTCCGCTCTTTCAAACCGTCCAACAGCTTTTCCGTATAGACAGGATGCGGCCCGTCATCAAATGTGATTGCGATCTTTTTCTCCTGTAATTCTTCTTCCTGCTGTTCTTTCCTCTCGGAATCCACGCCCCTGCTGTCCTTTGTCCCCTTCTCCTTCTCGCTGACACGAATGTCAACAACTTCACTCCATGTATCAACCTTTTCAGTCAATGCATTTTTATACGAAAAAAACAGAGACAATGCTGCCACTGTCTCTAGTAAAAAAATCACGAAATCACGCCTTTTGAAACCTTTCATAAAAGACTCCCCGGTAATACCTTTCTTCACATTCTATGTCTGAAATATTTCAAAATGCACGTACACACCGGGAATCTCCCACAAATAACAGGCTTCCATTAAATAAACTGATTTTTCTCTGCATCATAATGATAATTCACCGATGCCAGTTTTTCAATAATTTCCGCTCCGGAAACATCCAGATCATCGCATAAAGCATCCAGACTGCCGTAATAATCCCGCAGCTTTAAATTTACAAAACTCAATAACATAATCGGGTCTGATGGTATCATAAACTATCTCCATTTCAGTTCCGCAGAATCTCTCCTCGCCGTCAGTTCGCCGTCTTCCACCTCAATGCGAATAACATCCTTTTCGTGCACCGTTCCGGATAAGATCAGTTTCGCCGACAGCGTTTCCACATATTTCTGAATATACCGTTTAAGCGGTCTTGCGCCGTAAACCGGATCATAAGCCTGTGCGGTGATATAGTCCTGCGCCTCTTTTGATAATACAATACACAGTTCTTTATCGGCAAGCCGCCTGTTCAGGTCATCAATAATCAATGTAATGATACCGCCGATATTTTCCTTTGTCAACGGCTTAAACAAAATCTGTTCATCCAGCCTGTTCAAAAATTCCGGTCTGAAATGAGCTCTCAGTTCTTCCATAACGGCCGTTTCGCTCTCTTTACTGATACTGCCGTCATCCTGAATCCCTTCAAGCAGATAACCCGCCCCGATGTTGGATGTCATGATCAGAATCGTATTTTTAAAGTCCACAGTCCGCCCCTGGGAATCTGTGATGCGTCCGTCGTCCAGCACCTGCAACAGTACATTGAACACATCAGGATGCGCTTTTTCTATCTCGTCAAAAAGCACGACGGAGTAAGGCTTTCTTCTGACCGCTTCGGTCAACTGTCCGCCCTCCTCATATCCGACATATCCGGGAGGCGCTCCGATCAGCCTGGATACGGAATATTTCTCCATATATTCGCTCATATCGATCCGCACCATATTATTTTCATCATCAAACAGACACGCCGCCAACGACTTTGCCAGTTCTGTCTTGCCGACACCGGTAGGTCCGAGAAACAGAAATGACCCGATCGGTTTACCCGGGTCTTTGATGCCCGCTTTGGAACGGATGATCGCCTCTGTCACTTTCGTGACGCCCTCGTCCTGCCCTACTACACGCTTATGCAGTTCCTCATCCAGATGAAGCGTCTTATTGCGTTCACTCTCGGTCAGTTTCGCCACAGGAATTCCTGTCCAGCGCGAAATGATCCTGGCAATCTCTTCCTCTGTCACCTTTTCATGCACCAGTGACAGATCTTTATTTTTTACCGCTTCCTCCTCGAGCTCCAGCTGACGCTTTAACGCCGGCAGCCTAGAATATTGCAGTTCGCCCGCCTTCTCATAGTCGCCCTCTCTCTGGGCAATCTCGATCTCTCCGTTTATCGCCTCGATCTCTTCCCTGAGTTTTGACAATTTCTCCACGGAATTTTTTTCATTATCCCACTGGGCTTTCCGCTTATCAAGCTCCGCCTTTTCCTCCGCCAGCTCCTTCTGCAGACTGGCAAGACGCTCTCTGCTCAAATTGTCATCCTCTTTTTTCAGCGCCGCCTCTTCTATTTCCATCTGCATGACATGCCGGTTTAACTCATCCAACTCCGTCGGCATGGAATCCAACTCGGTCTTGATGAGCGCGCAGGCCTCATCCACCAGATCAATCGCCTTATCCGGCAAAAACCTGTCGGAAATATAACGGTTTGATAATACTGCGGCCGTCACAAGCGCCGTATCCAGAATCTTAACGCCGTGATACACCTCATATCTGTCTTTCAGGCCGCGGAGAATGGAGATCGTATCCTCCACCGTCGGCTCTTCCACCAGTACAGGCTGAAAACGCCGCTCAAGCGCCGCATCTTTCTCCACATACTGTCTGTACTCGTTCAACGTGGTCGCCCCGATACAGTGAAGCTCGCCCCTGGCCAACATCGGCTTTAACATATTTCCGGCATCTAACGCCCCGTCCGTCTTTCCTGCGCCTACAATCGTATGCAGCTCATCGATAAACAGGATGATCTTCCCGTCAGATTTTTTCACATCTTCCAGCACCGCTTTCAGACGCTCCTCAAACTCGCCCCGGTACTTCGCACCCGCCACGAGCGCTCCCATATCCAGTGCGAAGATCTTCTTGTCTTTCAGACCCTGGGGCACATCTCCTCTGACGATACGCTGTGCCAATCCTTCCACTACCGCGGTTTTGCCGACGCCCGGTTCGCCGATCAGCACCGGATTATTTTTGCTCTTTCTGGACAGAATCCGGATCACGTTTCGGATCTCGCCGTCTCTTCCGATCACGGGATCAAGCTTCTGTTCCCGCGCTCTCTCCACCAGCTCCTGTCCGTATTTTTGCAGTGTATCATAAGTGGCTTCCGGATTGTCGCTTGTCACCCGCTGATTGCCGCGGATCGTAGAGAGAGCCTGCAGGAAACGCTCTCTTGTAATGCCGAATTCCCGGAAAATCTCTTTAATCTCTTTATTCGGCTCTTTCATCATTGAAAGAAACAGATGTTCCACGGAAACATATTCATCCCCCATCTGCTTCGCTTCATCTTCCGCGGAAATCAGTACCTTATTCAGATACTGGCCGATGTATACCTGGCCGCCCTGTACTTTCACCCGCTTTTCCAGCGCCTGCTTCACGCGGTTCACAAAGTACTCTTTCTGTATCTCCATCTTTTCAATCAGTTTTAAGATCAGGCTGTCATCTATTGTTAAAAGACTGTACAGCAGATGCTCCTGCTCAATTTCCTGATTGCCGTATTCGTAAGCTAACTTCTCACATCTCTCCACTGCCTGAATGGAATTTTGTGTAAACTTTGAAATGTTCATATAAGCATCTCCTCTGCTTTTTTAGCTGTTTTTTCTATTGCGATTCAACAATAACACCGTTTGTTAGCCGAGTCAATAGATGAGTGCTAAAATTGTGTGAAAATTTTGTAAATTTTGTTTTTATTATTTCAAAACTCTCTGTGAGAGCTTTATATTTCCCAGATTCTCCCTTGTCCCACAACTCCCGCCATGCTAAAATCAAACCAGCATCTTATCATTCAGGGAGGATACACGACATGCCCGAAAAACAATTACCTCGTGAAATAAAGGATCTCTTGAAAGCCGGAGATATTCCGGAACTAAAAAAACTGTTTTCCGTATATGACCCCAACACAATAGCCGACAGCATATACCGTTCCAATATTTTTTCGCTGTCGCCCATGCCCGGAGAGTTTGCCTTTTGGATAAAGGAACAGGGTGCCGATATCAATTTCAGGAATAAATACGGGGAGACACCCATCTTCCAGATTATCAGAATGGACGCTGACGTATCGCTTCTGATCGAATTGGGCGCAGACATAGAAGCTGTCACCCCGGATGGCCGTACACCGCTTCATGCCGCAGCCGCGCGCGGAAGGACAAAGGCAGTCCGGGCTTTACTCAAAGCCGGCGCAAAAATTGATGCACAGACGCCGGATTTCGGCGGTTACGGAAACTTTACGCCTCTGGAAATGGCTCTCTGTGAAGCGGCTTTGGGCTGTACCAAAAAATACGAGATTGCCAAACTTCTGCTTAGCCGGGGTGCCGAGATGACAGAGCGCAGCCGTCAGTTTGTATCGGCCTTTTCGGAAACTTTTCACCGGCATACTGCCGGGAAAAAGCCCTCTAAATTTTTACAGAATCAGGAAGCGGCAGTAGAAAAACTGTGCCTCCTGTTTGACGCAAAAATATGTCCGGCGGCCTCTTTCCATGACGGTGTATCGCCGATTCTTCTGACAGATACCGGTGGCTTCAAAGACAATTTTTCGGAGCTCTGGAATTTTCTTGTGCCGCCCGGTGGACGGGCACAGGTTGCTCAGGGCGAAGTCATCCGCATTGCCGGCAAGGTCGAACATGAACTTTTGGACAACGGCGGACTGAACTGGGATGAGGACTACCGGAAAATGCTCCTCACATTCCGTGAATACCTCCGCCTTGGAAATCCTTCCGGATATTCGGACGAAGCCGTCTCGGAAATCATCAATGCGCTGATGGACGGCGACGTGAATGACGGCATGATTTTGAGACTGTGTTACTGTGCAAGACACTGGGTGGAAGCAAACCCGGTTGTGATACCGTTGATCGACGCCGACTATACAAGATAATCCTTTCTGTTGAAAGCAACAACCGCACGCCTCGCGAACGGTTTTATGCTGACAATCGAAGCCGGGAAAATATACACCAGATATTTTCCCGGCTTCACCATATAGAATATATCGGAGCCTGATCTGCACTCTATCTATCTCTTTTATTAAGAAGATTTTCCGCCCTCTGCCTGAACTATCTCTGGTATATCTGAACCAATGGGGCTTTCGAAAACCAGAAAAGGATCAATATCAATACATTTGTATTCATCCCTGTCACCTGTCAAATCCCATGCAACAGTATTCCCGATCACTGTTAATGCTTTACGAAAAAAATCTTTGTTTTTTAACGGCTCAAATACTCCGTCTTTATCAAAAAAGGGCTTAATATCGACTTTTCTCATTGTTCTATCGTTCACATATGCATAAACTGTATAATCTTCTCCAGCCACGGCCTGAAATATCTCAGGGAAAAAATATTTTGAATCTAAATTGCAGTCCATTCATTCACCATCCGTTCTATATTAAAGGATTAATTCTGTTAAGTGGCTTTTGGATCTTTGTTAAAAATAGTTCCGTCGCCTCCCACTGCTTTAGTCCCGCGCATAAAGGACGAAGCAGCCGGGTCTACTGCAATACCTATCCCAACGTGTCGCTCCGCAGCGCCTCACTCAAATCGCACCGCAAAATCCGCTTTCCGCCAATATAATACGCAAGTGCCACAGACAGCACCATGGCCACCGCAAACAGGAAAATCGGAAAAGCCGGCGCTTCCGCCAGAAATACGGCTCTGTCCAGATAGCTTACCCGCAGCGCAAACTCCACAAACAGCAGGGTAAACGGCACTGTGATCAAAAGCGGTCTCCCCGCAATGACAAACGCTTCAATGCAGAACATCTTCCCCATCTCCCAGGGTGTCAATCCGATGGACATGTACTGTGCAAACTCCCGTTTTCTCTGGCGAAGAAAGCCCAGCGCAGTCGAAAATATATTTGCAATTCCAATAACCGCAAGCAGTACACATAAACCGCCGAGAATTACTTTCATGCCGTTTATCATCCTGTCGTTGGAAAGCCGCTCATTCACCCGGTTTTCACTCTCTATGTTATATTCAGGCTCCACAAGTCTCTTCACTTCCTCTTCCAGACTGTTTAAATCGACAAGGTCGCCGTTTCCGGCAGAAAAAATCCGGATATAGCTGTCCGCCTCTGCCGTCCCCATTTTCCCGGCCGCCTGTCTCCACATCGCCACCGGGATAAAATGCACAAGTCCATAATCCGCATATTCCTCCCGCAGAAGCGGCGCCGTCTGCGTATAAGATAAAACGGGAATTTCGGCCGTCTCCTGCTCACAGAACAATAAAACGGTTGCTTTTTTGTCCTCTTTCACAAAAGGAACATACTCTCTGTACCGGAAATTGCTGTCCACGCTGTCCCAGATCCTGTTTAATATAATCGCTCCATCAAGACTCGGGGCAATACCGATTTCCTCACAATATTTTAAAAAGCTCGCATCGTCCAGTATGACGATCGGTGCCGTCACCTGATACTGATTTTCTTTCTCAGTTATCCCTGCAAGGATCTCAAGTCCGCCAAGTGCAATCAATTCATCACTCTGCTGCCCCTCCTGCAGAATCGCTACCCCGTCAGCCTTTTGATACACCGTGGCATCCCGCACGCCGGGAAGATTCTCAAGCTCCTCCCAGATTGCCGCTTTATCGCTTTCCTGATACGACGTCTCATCCTTCACTTCGAAAATCTCTCCTCGCTCCTCTGACACCGCAAAATCCTCTATCCCGGTATCTTTCAATGTCACCATCACATCCCACGCATCCTGATACCGTTCAAAATATGTGTACCGCGTGCTGATGTCGGCGAGCGTCGTCATCACCAGCATAACGGAAAAGCCCAAAAACGAAAACAACAGAGACAGCGTGGAAATTCGCAAAGACTTTCTCTGTGCCTTTAACGCATTACCCGCCAGCTCCCCCTCCACCCCAAAAAGCAGAGACAGTATCCTGGAATGCTTTCTCCTCTTTAACTGTAAGCTTTCCGCGTTTCGGATGGCCTCAAGCGGTGTCATTTTGGCAAGCTTCCTCGCCGGTACCCAGGCCGAAAAAAGCACGGTCAGAGCAGAAGACAACACCGTCACCAGAAAAATAGCCGGGTGGTAGTGAAATACCGCCTGATGACGCCCTGCCACATCCGCAGCATAAAAATTGATCGCTGCGAGCAGTCCGAAACAGATCATCACCCCTGTCAGCAGGCCAAACATAACCGGCAGAACGCTCAAAGCTGCCGCCTCCTGCAGCAGGCAGACCCTGATCTGCTTCGGCGTGGCGCCGATGCTTGAAAAAATACCAAACTGATGGATTCTGGCCTGCATGGATAATTCGAAAGAGCCGCGGATCACCAAAATCAACGATATGACCGCAACAGTCAATATACCCAGATAAACCGCCGTCAGCATCGTCGGCTGCGCATACTGCCTTTCCCCCTCCTCCAGCGTCACCTTTTCCAGATCATATATCTGGAAATTGTAGGCGATACTGCAGAGTAAGGATAGAAACATCGTGGCGATAAAGGCTGCTGCCATAATGGATCTGCCGGATGCCCGATTATTTTTCAGATAACTTTCCGAGTAATCTTTCCACATGCCGTTTACCTCCGTTTCTGATCGCCTGTCACTTTTCCGTCTTCTATTGTCACAATACGGTCAGCCTCCAAAGCGATTCCCTCGTCGTGGGTAATGAGCACAACAGTCTGTTTCAGATTACGGTTAAGCAGCTTTAAAAGGTCGATGATCTCCTTTGAATTCTTCCGGTCCAGATTTCCGGTGGGCTCGTCCGCAAGCAAAATGGCCGGCCGGTAGATCAAAGATCTCGCGATGGCAACTCTCTGTTGCTGACCACCCGAAAGTTCATTCGGCAGCGCCTTCATTTTGTCTTTTATGCCCAGTGTCGTTACAATCGTCTCAAAATATTCCCTGTTCGGCTTTCTCTTATCTAACAGAAGCGGCATCAGAATATTCTTTTCTGCTGTCAGCGTCGGGATCAGGTTGTAAAACTGATAGACCAGTCCGACCTTTCTTCTCCTGAAAACTGCTGCCTTTGTCGCATTCAGCCCTCCGATATCCACGCCGTCCACAACCACCGACCCGCTGGTCGGTTTCTCCACACTGCCCAGAATATGAAGAAGCGTTGACTTCCCGGAACCTGATGCGCCGACAACGGCGACAAACTCACCTTTTTCCACCGTCAGGTCGATTCCGTTTAACGCCGTCACCTGATTATCGCCTTTCCCGAATATCTTCGTCACCTTGTCACATTTTAAAATTTCCATTTTGTTTCATGTCCTTTCCACAGCCTGCATACTTTGTGCCGCCCGCCATCTACCTGTTTTGGTAGACAGCTTCATTATAGCAAACCAAAGTGACATCTCAGTGACAGTAGAAACGAATTTCAAAACAGGCACCGCCGTCCGGGCGGTTGAAGGCACTGATCATTCCGTTTTGCATCTCTATGATTGCTTTTGCGAGGGAAAGTCCTATTCCGATACCCGTATTCTCCGCATCCTTTCCGCGGTAAAAGCGATCAAATAGATACGGCAGATCTTCCTTTGCAAATCCGAATCCCTCATCCCAGATCTGAATCTGCACATAGAGCGGGTTTTTTTCATAGGAGCAGTGGACTGTGGTTCTTCTCCCTGTATGTTCCATGCAGTTCTTCAGAAGATTCATTACCGCTTCCATCGTCCAGTCCAGATCTACGGCAATCTCTATTTCCCCCGCCTCCGGGATATCCACAGAAACTTCCGCCCGGGTAAACAATTCCTGCAAATTGTCGGCCGCCAGTGTCAGCAGCGTAAAAACATCCACGGTGGTGCGCTCTATCGCGAGCGTTCCGGCGTCAATGCGGGATAACAGAAGCAGCGCTTCCTCCAGATAGGTGAGCCGCCTAAGCTGCCGCTCAATCTGTGCCGGATAATCGGTGGACGGATGCTTCCCTGTTTTATGCTCTGACTCATCAGAAGATATCTGTTTTCGCATCATCTGATTCGAAAGCGAGATGGCGGTGATCGGCGTCTTCAACTGATGGGCAATGTTGGAGAGATTGTCCGCAAAATTTCTTTTTGCTGTAAGCGCCGCATCCCTTGTCTGATAAAGCGTTGTCACAGTCTTATAAATTTCATCCTGCAAGTGGGAAAATTCGTCCTCGGAAGTGTCAAAGAGCAATTCCTGCTGTCCGATATTGATTTTTTCCAGATAGTCGGTCAAGGTGTTGATCCGCCTTACCAGTTTTCTGTGCCTGTGCAGGAACACAAGAAATACACTGCCCGCCATGAAAATGATGGTACCCGCAAACGCCGTGTTGTCTGCCCCGAAAACGGCACAGACACCTAACGTAAACGCTCCGCCCGCCGCAAAAGCCACACAGACGGCCGGTAAAATTGTCATAATCTGTTCGCTTCTCATATCTCATCCTCCATGCGATAACCGAAGCTTCGTATTGTTTTCAGACAGGACGGCTGATGAAGCTTCTCCCGCAGGCGTTTCATGGTCACAGTCAGCGTGTTGTCATTCACGTAGTTGCCGCCCCTGTCCCAGATCTGTTCCAGCAGCCGCTCTCTTGTGACGGTCTTCCCTTTATTTTCCAGCAGAAGCAGCAAAAGTTCATATTCCGTCTGGCTGACAGCGATCTCCCCCTCCCCGCAAAATACCATCATCCGGCTTCGGTCAACAGCGATGGTTCCGCAGGAGAGATACTGTTCCGATACATTTCCCGCCCGGCGAAGAAGCGCGCTTATGCGGGAATACAAAACTTCCAGCTCAAAGGGCTTTGTCACATAGTCGTCCGCGCCATGTTCAAAGCCCGAGACGATATCACGGGTGTCGTTTCTGACTGTCAGAAAAATAATCGGAAGTTCTCTCCATTTAGAGCGCAGCCATTTACAGAAAGTATCGCCGTCACCGTCCGGCATATTCCAGTCGATCAGGACAATGGCCGGGACATGACGTTCAAGCGCGCGCTTTCCTTCTGCCAGTGTCCGGAATACGGAAACGGAAAAATCCTTTTGCTCCAGATATTCCTTTACAGGCATTGCGATATTTTCATCGTCTTCAATGTAATATATGTCTGTCATCTGTTCACCCCATTTTAGTTTTTTATCGTGGCAATTTCCTATAGTATGAAAATGCAGACACACAGCAAAGCTGCCGCATGCCTGCATGATAAGCAAAGATTGTTATAAAGTTTCTTCCACGATCACCGGGCACATCTTCAGATCGACTTTCCCGTCCTGAACCTGTATTTCTTTCCCGTCCGCCAGATTGCGGTATGTCCCGTCTTTCAGGCCGATCTTGACCTGACCGCTTTTTCCCTCAAAGCTGAACGCACCGACAAGTCTGCCGCTTCCCTGAATCTCCTTATGTTCCCCTACGACAGCCCCCAACTCCTCACAGGCTGTTAAGTAGTAGCTGCTGTTTGCCATAACAGGCAGTTTTTTTACCCGGTAGAGCTGTTCAAGCTGCCCGGATATATCACGGCTGCCATCCAGACTGATCACGTCTTTGTCAAACAGATCCGGTCTTTCCTCATTCTGATTCTCCTGTCCTGCGTAGAGCAGTGTAGCCCCCTTCTGGAAATAGATAAAGGCTGTCCAGTTTCGAAGGGCTTCTTCGCCCGTGATGATCTTTTTCGCCCGCTCCTGATCGTGATTCTCCAGATACCGCATCTTCACATAATTCGCCGGATAGATTGTCTCCTGTCTGTTGATCTCTTTGATATAGTCGCAAAGTGTGCCTTCCCCGCTCAAATACTGCCGGAACGCTTTATAAATATCATAGTCGTAACAAAGATCAAAAGCCTGAAATATCTCGGAATCTGACAGGGCTGTCATTCCTCTTCCCCGCATCTCCTGTATAAACTCCGGCTCCACCGATTCGCTGAGCCAGATACAGTCAGGGTTTACTTTCGCCACTTCCTCTCTCGCTTCCAGCCAGAATTCCAGTGGAACAAGAGGCGCCACGTCGCAGCGGAAACCGTCTGCCAGCCCGGCCCACATTTTTAACGTTTCGATCTGGTATGCCCAGAGTTCTTTATTACTATAATCCAGATCGACAATATCTCCCCAGTCGCCTACCCGGTTTCCCATCTCTCCATCCGGTGTTTTATAAAAATATTCCGGATGATTCTCTACAAGCCAGGAATCCGGCGAAGTATGGTTGTATACAATATCCAACATGCATTTCATTCCCCTTGCATGAATCTCCTCTACCAGCCGCTTAAAATCATCCATTGTTCCCAGTTCCGGATTTACTTTCCGGTAGTCTGCAATAGCGTAGGGAGATCCGAGAGTGCCTTTGCGCTTCTCTTTCCCGATCGGATAAATCGGCAAAAACCATATGATGTCAACACCGAGTCCCTTGATTCTGTCCAAATCTCTCTCCACCGCCGCGAAAGTTCCCTCTTCGCTGTAATTCCTGACATAAACGGAATAAATCACCTGATTTCTCAAATCTGTTTTTGTCTGATAAGCCATATCTTTTCCTCCTATTCCAGTTCCGCATAGACTCCTGCAGTACACTTTATCCGAAGACAATTTTCCGCCGCTTTGCGTCTGCAAATCGTCTTGTGCACTTCCGGAGTCTATGCTGTTTTTACTTCAGTTCCGTAACTGCTTCCCGCAGTTTTTCCTCCAGCCCGTCCAACATATACCGCTTTCCCGAGGGCTGTTTCTCCAGATAATCCGCCTTCAAATTCTGACTGTAGTAGTCAATCTCTTTTTTCAGCTCTCTGGCAGATAACAGACGGCATCCCTGTCCGCGTATGATGATCTGTTCCAACCCGTCGGAGGTAGCCACAGTAACATCATATTTCCTGCCGTTTTCATGGGAGAAACGCTCGATATATTGATCCGCCGTCTCCGCTTCTTTCGTATAGACCACATGGATATTGTGGTAATCCGCCATCTCCGTATCATGCCCTTTTACCCGGTAGGCATCAAATACGGCAATCACTTCGCACTGCCGCATCCCCTGATAGTTGCAGAGAATGTCAAGAAGCCGCCCTCTCGCACCGTCAATGTTCACCTCGGACAGTTCCTTTAACTCGTCCCACGCAAAAATAATATTGTAGCCGTCCACCAGCAGATATTCTTTCTTCGGCTCTGTCTTTTTTATCTTTTGTTCCGCGTCTTTGCCATATTCCAGCGTCTTTGCAGAAACAGTTCCCGATGCGCTTCTTTCTTTTGCCGCCGCAGTTTTTCTTTTTGCATTCCACTTCCGCCCTGCCCCTTCCGGACGGCTGTTGGCGTGGGATGCCCCCGCCAATATAGCGTCAATCTCCTCGGTGCCGATGGCGTTTGAGGAGCGGGCAGCACTCCGCTCTTTCGCCTGTCTGATAAACTTCTCCACGGCCGCTTCCTTCTCTTTCATGCCGCTTTCCACATGCATATGGTCCGGCGCTTCATACCAGGGCACCAGAAATCCGGCCCCGTGGGCACAAAATACAGAAGAAGACGGGTTATGGATATCCGCTTCGGGATCATACCCAATCCGTTCTATGACTTCCTCCGCATTATGGCACGGTGCATAACCGGCCGGCAGACAGGTCAGATGACCTTGTCCTTTTGTGTAAGCCGTCACTTCTATCTGATAGTCCTGTAAACAGGAAACCGGAGCCTGTCCGCGCAAAACGGCTGTTTCACCCGCTATCTCCGGCGCTGATATCTTTCCCTGCATACGCTCCAGATCCGTCATCGCCCTGCCGGTCATCTTTGCGGGAATTTCCAGCGTAAATTCATAATACGGCTCAAGCAGCACCGACTCGGCCTGCATCAGCCCCTGCCGCACCGCCCGGTACACTGCCTGTCTGAAATCTCCGCCTTCGGTATGTTTCAGATGCGCTTTTCCGCCGGTCAGTGTGATTCTGATATCTGTTATAACCGATCCGGTCAGCACCCCCTTATGCTCCCGCTCTTCCAGATGCGTCAGCACCAGTCTCTGCCAGTTTTTGTCCAGAATATCTTCACTGCAATCCGCCGCTGTCTGAAATCCGCTGCCCTGCTCACCCGGCTCCAGCAAAAGCTGCACTTCCGCATAGTGCCGCAGCGGTTCAAAATGTCCCACGCCCTCCACCGTATTCGCAATCGTTTCTTTATAGACAATATTGCCCGGCCCGAAAGTAACGCCCATCTGAAACCGCTCCGCTATCATGCTCTGCAGCACCTCAAGCTGTACCGGCCCCATAAGCTGTACGTGAATCTCCTGCAGACTCTCCTCCCACAAAATATGAAGCTGCGGTTCCTCCTCCTCAAGCTGCTTAAGCTTCGGCAGCGCTGCTGCCGCCTGCACATCATCAGGCAGATAGACCCGATAGGTCAACACCGGTTCCAATATGGGCTGTATCACAGAGTTTTCTGCCCCCAGTCCATCCCCCGGCATGGTATATGACAGACCCGTCACCGCATAAATACCGCCTGTGTCAGCCACATCGACAGTGTCGTACTTTTCCCCGGAATAACTGCGTATCTGTGTCACCTTTTCCTGCCACATACCACCCTCATCCCCGGGCATTTTCCCGGTCAATTCCTCTCTGACTTTCAGGCTTCCTGCCTTTACTTTCAAAAAGGTCAGCCGGTTTCCCTGCTTATCTCTGGAAATCTTATATACTCTTGCGGCAAACTCACCGTCTCTCTGACAGGGCGGTTTTGCCGTATAATCATACAATCCACGAAGCAGCTCTTCCACACCGTCCTGATGCAGCGCAGAGCCGAAGAAACAGGGAAATAACTTTCTCTCCGCAATCAGCCTGGCGATCTCGTCCTGTATGATGCTCCCTGTTTCCAGAAACTGCTCTAACAGCTTTTCTTCACACACAGCTATATTTTCATAAAACTCTTCCGTGTTTTGACTGGAAAAGTCAACTATCCCTTCCCCCAGTTTTTCCCTGCACTCTCTTAACAGTTTTTCTTTGTCCGTCCCCGGCTGATCCATCTTGTTAAAAAACAGGAAAACAGGAATCTCGTACTTTTTTAACAGACGCCACAGTGTCTTTGTATGTCCCTGCACTCCATCCGCACCGCTCACTAACAATACTGCATAGTCGAGCACCTGCAGCGTCCGCTCCGTTTCCGCCGAAAAGTCCACATGCCCCGGCGTATCAAGCAGGGTGATCGCCATATCTTCATACTGCAGAAGAGCCTGCTTGGAAAATATGGTGATTCCCCGCTTTCTTTCCAGTTCATAAGTATCTAAAAAGGCATCCCGGTTATCCACCCGTCCTAATCTGCGGATAGTACCGCAATGATACAAAAGTGCCTCAGACAGCGTGGTCTTGCCCGCGTCCACATGGGCCAAAATGCCTGTTACAAGTTTTTTCATGAAGTCAGATCCTCTAAAGTACCGAAATGATACCCCATTCCCTCCCATTTTGTTAACAGTTCATCTAAAATTTCACCGTTGGTCTTTGACGTATTATGCAGCAGCACAATAGCTCCCGGATGAACCCTTCCGGTCAATTTTGAGAGTGCCTCCTCTTTTGACGGCTGGGCATCCACGTTCCAGTCTACATAGGCAAGGCTCCAAAAACAAGTCTTATAGCCCAGTTTCTGTGCCATCGCCAGATTGTTCAGATTATATTTTCCCTGGGGCGGCCTGTAGAAATGATTCAGTTCCTGTCCGGTGATCTCTTTATATTTATCCGCCACAGTGTCAAGCTCTTCTTTGAATTTGGCTTCCTCCGCGATCGTATCCATGTCATAATGGTGCCATGTATGGTTTCCCACCATATGCCCTTCTTCCTGCATCCGCTTCACAAGCTCCGGTGCGCTCTCCAGAAAATGTCCAACCACAAAGAATGTCGCCTTTACATTGTGCTTTTGTAACGCATTCAAAATATTTTCCGTGTTGCCGTTTTCATACCCGCAGTCAAACGTCAGATAGAGCACTTTTTCCGTACTATCCCCCAGATACCAGGCATCGTACTTTGCCAGTTCTTCTTTGGAAAGGCTTCCGGTCGGCTGCATTTCACTGCCGTCCGCCCCGAAGCCAAGTCCCCAGCTTCCGGAAGAAGCCGTTTCCACATAGTGGTCTGTACCATGCGTGACAACCGTCACTTCCCTTTGTATCTCGTCGCCGTCATTTTCCCGATAGCCTGTCACATTCCCGTCATCGGATGCATCGTTTCCGTTTTCGCCGCCCATGTCATCGTCTGGCAGCATTTTTTTCCCGAAGAACAATACCAACACTAAGATTGCCGCCCAGAAAACCGTCTTCATCAGTTTTCCTACATTTATTTTTCCCTGCTTCTTTTCCATAAATTACCCCGCTTACATGCACATGACCTCTTTCTATATGCTTATGTAAGCAGGGTACGTCCTTATAACATAATTGTTATTTCACTATAATCGTATAGGCGGTCTCAAATACCTTCCCCGGCTCCAGTTCATTTTCCCACGCCTTTTGGGGCAGTTCTCCCGCAAAATCCGCATCATCACATCTGCCGCACCACGGCTCGATGCAGATAAAGGGCGCATTCTTCTGGATTGCTGTCCAGATGGCAACTATCGGCATCGGAAAACTCATACGCACATATTCTTTTCCGTCAGGATCATAGAGAGATATCGTATCTGCCTGTCCATCCTCCAAAACGATCGTATCCGTATCAAACAGTTCCGGTGTGATCGGCAGATAACCGTCCTCCAGGCCAAATTCCAGTTTTTCTCCCGTGACAAATCCGCCCTCTCCTATCACTTCAGAGATGATCTCCTCCATCGGCCTGCCGTCTTTCATAAACCGAAGCATGTAATCACTCTGCTTTCCTTTTCCGTCTATCGGACAGTTAAAACCCGGATGTCCGCCGATCGAAAAATACATCTTTTTCTCACCTTTATTTGCAACACTCCAGCCCACAACAAGACCGTCTTCTTTCAATTCATAGGAAAGTTCCAACAGAAAGCAGAACGGATAATTCTTCATGGTCTCCTCCGTTTCGGAGAGAGCCATCACCAGTTTTGTATCTGTCCGGGAAACCGGTGTAAACTCCATATCCCGTGCAAAACCATGCGTTCCCATCTCATAAGTCTTTCCCTCGTAGCGATACTGTTTCCCCCTGAGATTCCCCACGAACGGAAACAGGATCGGCGCATGTCTGTTCCAATATGCAGGTTCTGCCCCCCACAAATATTCTTTCCCATCTTTCTTCAGTGAAACAAGCTCCGCTCCTGTTGAGCAAATTGCCGCCTCCATATTTCCATTTCTTAAAGTAAAATCCATATTCCCACTCCTTCTCTATATAATTATTTATTACTGTGCACAGGCCGATCAGTATACCAATGCACAAATCACAACTGTTGTTTAAAGTATAACACAAAATTTTTCCATATACTATTGCAATATAATATTTCTTATGTTATTATCATGTAGTAATAAAAACCAGATGACAAAGTTTTCGTTAAAAAGCTGTGCGGACTCACTTATAAGATTACTTTTTAACAGATATAACATCAACCGCTTTTCAAAACACCAAAACAGAAACGGAGTGGATAAATGAGTTATAAAATCATAGTTGACAGTTGCTGTGAGCTTCCTGAAGAATACAAAAATGATTCCCGATTTGAACGCGTTCCCCTGACACTGGAAGTCGGGAAACATCAGATTCTGGATGATGAAACTTTTAATCAGCAAAATTTTCTGAAGGAAGTGGCTGCTTATCCAAAATGTCCAAAATCTGCCTGTCCCTCGCCGGAACGCTATAAGGCCGCCTACGAAACGGATGCGGAACACATTTACTGTGTGACATTATCTTCCCATTTAAGCGGCAGCTATAACAGCGCTGTTCTCGGAAAGAGTCTTTATGAGGAGGAATTTGGAAAAAAAGATATCTATATCTGTGATTCTGAATCCGCCAGCATCGGCGAGACTCAGCTTGCAATGAAGATCATGGAATGGGAGGAAGAGGGCACCATGACTTTCGCCCAGATTGTGGAAAGATTAGAAGCCTTTCGCAATGCCATGAGTACCTATTTTGTACTCGATAATCTGGAAACGCTTCGGAAAAACGGCAGGCTCTCCGCTGTGAAAGCTCTTATTGCCTCCACGCTGAACATCAAGCCCGTGATGGGCGCGATCAAAGGCGTTATTATTCAGAAAGGCCAGGCCGTAGGCATCAAAAAAGCCCTCACCAAAATGGCGGATACCATTATCGGGGAGGGGAAAGATCTGGACAAAAAAGTGCTTTATATCTCACACTGCAACTGTCCGGACCGGGCCGAACTGGTAAAAAAACTGCTTCTCGCACGTTCGAAATTTGAAAATGTAAAAATACTTGATACTGCAGGCGTCAGCTCCATGTATGCCAACGATGGCGGCGTGATCGTTGCCGTCTGATCGGCTTGCGAGCCATTCTGAGTTCGCGCAGCGGATCTCTTAAGACGAGCAACTTACGAGCCATTCCGAGTTCGCGTAGCGAATCTCTTAAGGCGAGCGGCAGCTCGCCATTCACAACAGTATAAACTGTACCGGTCCTTTCCATATGAAAAAGAACAGTAAAATATGTAAGGCCAGCATGACAGGAATGCCATACAGAAAATACCAGTGCCTCGTCTTATGATGGAACAGATGCATTCCAAGCATGGAACCTGCAGCGCCTCCGATCGCTGCGATCAGTAAAAGCGTTGCCTCCGGAATTCTCCAGGCGCGCTTTTTTGCTTTCCATTTGTCAATCCCCATAAACAAAAATCCCGCCAAATTCATTGCGATCAAATAATATATGATAATCTTAAGTACTGACATCTCTAAAACTCTCCCGTAGCTCACTCCGCATAAACGGCTTTACTCCTGTCCTGTATAATCCTTAAAACAAATATTCACATCCACCTGTCCGGATACTCCTGCAACTCTCCCCTTCTCAGAATATTGCAGCATCTTGTACTCATAAGGGTAATAGATCGGCAGTGTATACCCGGCAAACCACTTATCGTACTCTTCTAACGCAGACAGATCAAGCATCAGCAGATACGATTTCATATTGCCGTATAAAGCCGGTTCATATCCCGCAGCTTTGATTGCCTCCAGAAATACTTTTGCATTATCTGTACGCTCTTCCGCAGTCAGATTGTTAGTGCGGCAGCTATCTTTTCTCACGTCCTCTATATCCAGATAGACCGGATAAGTCAACGAATATCCCTGCAGCATTTCAATCACAAACTGCGCCTCCTCAAGCGCCTCCTCCTCATTCAGCGCCTGTGTGAAAAAATAGACGCCCACAGGAATTTCATTTGCAATCGCACCCTCTATGTTCTGACGGAAAAATTCATCTTCCATAATGCCGCCTTCACTGTAGCCCCGGATGCCTACCCGGATGATCGCGTAGTCTATCCCGTCATCCTTTACTGCAGCCCAGTCTATTTCCCCCTGATACTTTGACACATCGATTCCCTTTTGAGTGAGCACCTCACCGTCTTTCTGATAGGATACGAGGCCGTTTTCCTCTGCAATGAAATTTTCCTCTATATATGTATTAAACGCCAGATCTTCCTGCAGCGGCAGAAAATAATACTGGCCGGAATCCAGCATCACCACATGTTCCGGATACAGATCCCGCAGGATAGACATTGTCGTGTCCCCGTTTACCAACCGTCCCTGCAGAATCTGCAGCACTTCGGAGTCGGCATTATTAACGGCATTTGTGACCGCCTCGGTCAACATAGTGTCCACCTGTTCCTGCGTGTAGATCACTTCACCGGAAACAGCTTCCACTGCCTGACCATCGCCCGTCCCATTTTCCGACAGCGTCTGTTCGGCAAAAGCTTCCAGTTCATCAGCCTGTCTCTTAAAATGCAGGCATACGCCAATGCTGATCAATATAGTCGTAAATGTTATAATGACGGAAAGGCTTGTGATCACCGCAAAAATACGCACACGCCTGCGCATCGCGCTTTTCGTGCCTTTCCGTATTGTTTTTTCTTTATTCTCCATAGGTATCCTTACAGTTTTCTCTCTATCAATATACGTCTGTTTTTACGATACCATTCCTTTTCTTTTCCTGCAATAGTTTTCACAAAAACTTAATTATTGTATTTTATTCCAGTTCTACTCCTTCATCTTTGGTTTGAATATCAGGCTCGCCAGATACCCGAAAATAAGCGCTGCGCCCGTGCCCACGGCTGCCGCTTTGAAGCCGCCCATAAACAGACCGATAAAACCGTTTTCATCCACCGCTTCTTTGACACCCTTCATTAAATTATGACCAAAGCCCATTAACGGCACAGTCACGCCTGCTCCCGCAAACTCTGCAAGCGGATCATAGAGTCCGACAAAACTGAGTACCGCACCGAGACAGACAAGCAGCACCATGATTCTGCCCGGCAGCATTTTTGTTCTTTCCAACAAAATCTGCGCCAACGCACAGATCAGTCCCCCAACCCAAAACGCATGAAAATATTCCATAAAAAAACCTCCACAACCTTTTCCTTCGAATTTAGTATGTGGAAGTTTCCCTTTATTATACCTGACAAAGCTCAGAAACAATCTCCCGGATGCTCTTTTTCTCACAGTCTATCATCACATCCGCATATTTTTCATAGAGCGGTATCCGCTCCCTGTATAGTTCTTCAAGTGTCTGCCCTTTTTGCAGTGCAACACCCCGTTCGTTTAAATCGCCAAGCCGCTCTCCGATTGTTTCACAGGACAGCTTTAAATAAATGATCGTCCCGATTTCTTTAAAATGCTTCATGGCTTCCGCGCCGTAAACCACGCTGCCGCCGGTAGCTATGACCGTCCGTCTTGTCCGGATCGAGGCATTTACCTCCTCCTCGATCTTCTTAAAACCCTCTGTTCCATATTCTGCGATCAGTTCATACAACAGTGCATCATATTTTTCCTGTATCACAAGATCGCTGTCCAGAAAGCGATACCCTTTCTTTTTCGCAAGCACGACGCCCACCGTACTTTTCCCTGCCCCCGGCATACCGATCAGAATAATATTACTTTTCTCCGCCATTTCTTACACCAGACTGATGACTTCCACTTCACAGAGCACATTTTTCGGCAGTTCCCGCACCGCTACACAGCTCCTGGCAGGTTTTCCGGTAAAATATTTTTCATAGACAGCATTGAATGCCCCAAAATCAGCCATATCGGCAAGAAAACAGGTCGTCTTTACCACGTTTTCATAAGTCGTGCCTGCCTCTTTCAATATCTCACCGATATTTTTCATAACAAGCTCCGCCTGCTGCGTGATATCTGCTCCTTTGATCTCTCCGGTTGCCGGATCAATAGGAATCTGTCCGGAAGCAAATAAAAATCCGTTTGCGATAATTCCCTGTGAATACGGCCCGATTGCTGCCGGTGCCTTATCTGTTGTGATTTTTTTCATACTGATACCTTGTCCTCCTATTTAAGTTCCGCATAATCCCTTCCAGCACACCTTACCGGAGGACAAATTTCCAGCTGCTTCGCATTTGTAAATTGTCCTGTGCGCTGTCCGGGTTTATGCTGTTTTAAGTTCCGCATAATCCCTTCCAGCACACCTTTGCAGAGGACAATTTTCCAGCTGCTTCACATCTGTAAATTGTCCTGTGCGCTGTCCGGAATTATGCTGTTTAAGTTCCGCATCTGTTCTTCCGGCATCATTAGCGTCAGAGCGATTTCCGTCCGAACAGATGCTGTTTCATTCCTCAAACCCCGCCGTCACATAATATCCGGCGGAGCGTTCTTCCACACTGATCACAGTTCCCTCCCTTGCGAGCATCCGTTCCGAAAAAGGGAAATTGCCGGACATTGCCAGAGAAGGATCAATCGTATAATAGTAATTGCTGGGGAGCACTCCCTCCGTAACGGTAACTTTGTCACCCTCTTTCAGGAGTCCTTCGCGTTCCATTTTAAATTCCATTTTTCTCATGCTGCCGTCCTCAAAATACGCTTCCGTTTTCCGCCTGTGATGTTATCATCATACGCACGATAAAGGCAACATGTCAACTACTTTTTGAGGTTTCCTTCTACGGGCAGGGCAATACAACGTACGGCAAAACATTATGACGAGATACTCTCCAGCACGACCCCGTGAGCAACACCGGGTACCGACATTCCCTCGTTGAAACTGGTTTTGGATAACAGCGCTCCCGTCGGCACAAAGAGAACTCTTTTCCAGACGCCTTCCTCCAGCATCTTCAATATATAAGCGGAAAGTGTTACCGCGCTGCACCCGCAGCCGGATCCGCCGCTTCCCACATCCTGTGTATTACAGTCATAAATTTCAATGCCGCAGTCCATATGCTGTGCTTCTATATCTATATTTTTCTCTTTCAGCAGATCGAGCAATGCTCTCTGCCCCACAAGTCCCAGATCTCCGGTGATGATCTTATCATAGTCCTCCGGTTTTCTCTTAAAATCTCTTAAATTCGCAGCGATCAGATCACAGGCCGCAGGCGCCATACAAACACCCATATTCAGAGAGTCCTTCACCCCGTAATCCACGATCTTTCCGCTCGTCACTCCGGTAATTTCCGCCCGGTTTCTCTTGCTTGCCACAGACGTCAGTATAAAAGCCGCGGCGCCCGTGACAGTCCAGGTTGCTGAGGGAGGTCTTTGATTGCCATAGGCCAACGGATAGCGGAACTCTTTCTCCGCGCTGGCAAAATGACTGGATGTGACACAAACAACATCCTCCGCCATTCCCCCCGAAATTGCCATTGTCCCAAGCCCTATCGTCTCTCCGCAGGTAGAGCAGGCACCATACACTCCCATATAAGGAATGCCGAAAGATGCCACACCAAAGGAGGATGCCATCGATTGACCAAGCAGGTCGCCCGCAAACAGATAGCGCATTTCTTCCGCCTGCATCCCTGCTTTCCCAAGCGCCAATGTCACCGCCTCTTTCTGCAGTGTACTCTCCGCCTCCTCCCATGTCTTTGCACCAAAAAGATCATCCTCCGCCGTCATATCAATCAGCCCGCTAAACGGCCCCTTGCTTTCCTTTGTTCCCGCTATGCAGGCGCTCTGTCTGATATAGACAGGCCTTCCCGGCGTATAACTCTGACCGCCTGTTGCAATGCTCTTTGCTGCTGCTTTTTTATTTTGTTCTGCCATAAAACCCTCCTCTTTGCGCTTTTTTAACTCCGCATATTTTTTATAAAATGCGCAAAAAAGGCGGATTTTATACCTGTTTTTATCTGTCTTTCCTGTAAACTCTGATGTAGCGTCCCTCTTCCTTCGTCGTATAACCAAACTCATTTTCCGCATACTGTATCAGCCATCCGTCAGGGTCTGTCATTAATTGACCATACCAGTCATCTACAATAATGACATTCGGCACTTTTTCCGGAAACATCTCCCAGTACTGCAGCAGTCTTTCATCGTAAGCCGTGGGATTTACGATCGAATAGTGGGAAATCTCCACATCCTTAAACAGATACTGTATCGTTCCAAGATTCATAACCTGCTCCACCATGATCAGCACACGATCCCCGTCCTGCACCATGCTCTGCCAGTCCTCATAGTCACAATTATAAACATAAGAACACATATAATCGGAAATCGTGCCCACCGCGGGTCCGTATTTCAAAATACCGGCACTTTGCAGCACATTGTTATACCCTGTCCCGGAGCGCAGTGTATATCCTTTCCCGAAAACAGCGGTAAAGCACCAGATAAAAAGCACTATAGAAAGCCCTGTTGTCCGGTACTTCCCTTTTGATACATCCTTACCTGCTGTCTCCTTCTCTACATCCGAAGCGTTCTCTTCCCAACATATGATAACGAGCGTTATTCCAAAAATGGCTCCGCTCATGGCATGAGGAATGGAATCCATCACTCCCAGATCTGTCAGATATATGACAGCAAGCATTGCTGCACCCGCCAAAACAATACTGTCAAACAAAATCCCGATCCGCGTCCGGTACCCCGCCTCTTTTGCCAGACGTTTATCTCTGGCAACAAAGGAAACGCCAAGCACTGCAAATACTGCCAGATGTACCTGCATACGCTCATAACCGGCATTGAAAACTACCCAGTAAAGCAGCTCCAACAGACAGGAAAATACGGTCACCCATATGCTCCACAGAAAAAACTGATCTTTCTTTTCTGTTTCCAGACCCTTTTTTCTCCGCCCGTATACGGTAAACGCTGTTCCCGCTTTCGCCAAAAGAAAAATCCCCAGACAGAAAAGCAGAATCTCCAACATACTTTTCCCAAAAGTAAACAGCTTATCCGTGACAGAAAGCGAGTGCGTGATGTCGCTGTTTACAATGCAGGAAAGCGTATAAAGCAGCCCTTCTATTGTATTATACCGCAAAAGCGACGCGAGATATGCGATACCGCACAATGCACAGATTCCGGTCAATATCCCGACATCCACAAGCCATTGTTTTCCTGAGCGTTTCCGGATGATCCATATCACCACAAAATATAATATCAGGCAGGACGGATAGGAAAGCACTTCCAAAACAAGCGCAAATGCCGCAAATATCAGATATTTCCTGTTTCTGACACTATTGTCATAATATTGTATCAGGAAAAGTGACAACAATGTAAGGAACCAGACCTGCATGATCCCAAACTCCGGCAGCATGATCTGTTTCGGAATCGTATTAAAATAGATCATTCCCACTAAAAATGCGCTGTCTTTTTTCATCATTCCACGCAGCACATGATACAGATAAATACTTATCCCCAGATGAATCAATGTGCCGCAAAAACGCAGCCAGAGCACAATCCCCGTTTCCCCGACAAGCGCCAGATAAGGGCGCATCAGCAGACTGCACAGAAACGCGGAGGACTGATGTGGTTCCCACATATCAAGAAACAGCCGATCCCCCTTTACATTGCGGTAGGCCACCACCAACTGGTATTCTTCATCCAGTCCAAATGCAAAAAAAAGCATTTTCACAGCCGCAAAAATGCTTAAAATAATCAGTATGCCTTTCAGCTTTCCGTAATAATCCGTTATCGTTTTTTTATTTTTCACTGTTTTCTTCTTCCCTTACTTCCTTTACTTCATCCACAATATAAGGCGGGCGCGTCCTTGCCGCATCGAGCGTGCGCCATATATATTCGCCCAGTATTCCCATCATCAGCATCAGCAGTCCCGAAGCGCAGAGCATCACGCACATCAGAGATGCCCAACCGGCTATCGGCGTTCCTTTCGTAAACTTCTCCACAAAGATACTGATCAACAATATAACCGCAATGATATTAAACGCAATCCCAAGCCCTGACATAAAACGCAGGGGAAAATACGAAAAACTCATAACGGAATCAAATACCAGCTTCACTTTCTTCGACAGCGTCCAACGGGATTTTCCAACCTCTCTGTCCTGTCTTACAAAATAGATCATGTCCGTTTTAAAACCTACCCACATCACCTGCAGCGTCAGGGAAGAATTCTTTTCATCCAGCCGCTCCAGTACCTCAATAACCTTTCTGTCCACCAGATAACAGTCGCAGCCTCCCGCCGGCATATTTTTATTGACCATGCCGCGGATGATCTTGTAATAGAGGTTTGCAAAAAATACCTTTACGGGATTTTCCTTCCGTTCTTTCCTGACCGCAAGCACAACTTTATTGCCTCTCTTCCAACTCTCATACATTTCCAGTATCAGTGTGGAATCTTCCTGTAAGTCAGCCTGCTTCGTCACGGCGCAGTCGCCCGTACTGGCGGATAAGCCTGCAAGCAGCGCCGCATGCTCTCCAAAATTACGGGAAAGCTTCACACACTTGATGTGCGTATCTCTATCCCGCAGCCTGTTCATCACTTCCCAGGAATCATCGCCGGAGCCGTCGTCCACAAAAACAATCTCATACTCTTCCAACTTGTGAAGAATCTTTTTTTGCATGTCCTCATACAACAGTTCCAATGTATCCGCATTATAATAAACCGGTATTACGATAGATAATTTACTCACTTTGCCGTTTCCTTCATGCTTTTCATATAGTTTAAATATTCCTGATAATCTCTGATATATTCCGCGTTGTCATAATGCTCACTGGAAAGCACAAGCAGAATGGAATCCGGAGAAAAATCATACATGTCTTTCCAGACATTGTTTTTCAGATAAAGCCCCATCCTCGGCCTGTTCAACTCAATAGTGCGGCTCTCCTCCCCATTGTCTACTTTCACCCTGCTTGTCCCGCACACATTGATCATCACAAATTCTGACCGCATATTTGCATGCTGTCCTCTGACAACAGTATCATCCGAACCGTAAATATAAAAAACCCGTTTGATCTCAAAAGGAATATCCATATTTCCTTCAACCACCACGAGATTTCCCCGCTCATCTCCCAAATCTTCCCATTCCAACAATTTAATCTGCTCGTCCAGTTTACTCATAATTCTCTGCTGCTACACGCAGTCCTTTCTTTTTCACTCTACTATTATGTATAGTATTGCTTATTGTGTCAAGTTTTTCCTGCCGATCACTGCCATTACATCCAAAAGAGCAATCTTATGCAAACGCATTGATCGCTTCCATCACATAATCCTGTTCTTTCCTTGTCATACCGGTATACATCGGAATGGATAGCACTGTATCCGCATAGTGTTCTGTAATCGGAAACTCACCTTTCTTATGCCCCAGATACGCGTAAGCTTCCGCTAAATGCGGCGGAATCGGATAGTGGATGATCGTCCCGATTCCTTTTTGACTCAAATAGTCAATCAACTCTTCACGCCTGTCACAGCGGATCACATACTGATGCCAGACTGTTTCCGTTTCTTCCCTCTCCGCCGGAAGCGTAATAAGTTCCGCCCTGAGATTTTCACCATACCGCTTTGCAAGTTCCTGACGTTCCTTTGTAATCTCTTCCATATGGGATAACCGTACATTCAAAAGCCCTGCCTGCATCTCATCCAACCGGGAATTCATACCCACCACTTTATTATAATAGCGTTTTTCACTTCCGTAATTTCTGTAAATCTTTGCCTCTTTCGCTATCTCTTCATCGTCTGTGACAATAGCGCCGCCATCGCCGAAAGCTCCCAGATTTTTGGAGGGATAAAAGGAAAAACAGCCTATATCCCCGAATGTTCCCGTCATTTTCCCTTTATACTTTGCCCCGTGGGACTGGGCGCAGTCCTCAATCAGCCTCAGATCATGTTTTTTGCAGACAGAAACAATCTTATCCATGTCCGCCACAAGACCATAAAGATGTACCACCATAACCGCTTTTGTTTTTCCCGTGATGCACGCTTCTATCTTATCCGCATCGATCTGGTAATACGCATCAGGCTCCACAAACACAGGCGTTGCCCCATTCATTGTAATGCCCATCACGCTGGCGATATAAGTATTTCCCTGCACGATAACCTCATCACCCGGTTCTATTCCCAGAATCTTTACGGCAATCTGCAGTGCCTCCAGTCCGTTTGCCAGGGAGACACAGTATTTCGCCCCTGTATAGGCGGCAAAGTTCTCCTCGAAAGCGTTTACTTCTTTCCCCAGCACATACCAGCCGGAGCGCAGCACTTCCAACGCTTTTTCTTCAAATTCCTGTTGATATTTAAAAAAACCGTAATCCATACGATTTGGTTTAATTTCCATAATTACCTCTCTTCACAATACTCTGTATAATTTTTTACAGTTTAGCATAATTGCAATGTTTCTACAAGTTATGAAGAAAATAGTTTGTGACGATTGATATCGGGAAAACAAACAGGTATAATTATTCCTGACATTCCATGTCAATATTTACGTGCTATTCTATTACAAAAAGAGGAAACGCCAATGCAGGAAAGCAGATTATTTAAGATCGTATATCACTTACTGGATAAGGGACAGGCCACAGCTCCTGAATTAGCGGAGAAGTTTGAGGTATCGGTCAGAACAATTTACAGAGATATTGACGCTTTAAGCGAGGCAGGCATCCCCGTTTATACAGAGACGGGCCGAAACGGCGGTATCCGCCTGATGGATGATTTTGTTTTGGATAAAGCTGTACTGTCAGAAAAAGAAAAACAGGAAATTCTTACTGCCCTGCAGAGCATCAATATTACGCAGAACACTGACAGCAGCCGGACACTGCAAAAACTTTCCGCAATATTTCATCTCGATTCGGAGAATTGGCTTGAAGTGGATTTTTCCAGATGGGGAAATAAGGAATCTGATAATAAAAAATTTGAATTGTTGAAGTCGGCAGTAATCCACCGTAAAAAGGTCAAAATGCATTACGCAAGTTCTTACGAGATCATAAGTGAAAGAATCATACAGCCCTTTAAGCTTGTCTACAAAGCAAGCGCATGGTACTTGAAAGCGTTCTGCACAGAAAAGCAGGATTGGCGAATATTCAAACTGACCCGTATTTTGGATTTAGAGATTTTGAGTGAAACTTTTCCAAAACAGAATTTCCCGAAACAGATTGACGCTTCCGAGGGGGAGTATCATCAAATTGTGCTTCGCTTTCCGAAAGAAATGGCCTATCGCATATATGATGAGTTTGATGAAACGCAGATACAAAAGCAGGAAAACGGAGAATTCATCGTATCAGCCAAAATGCCCGAAGACGCCTGGCTTACAGGTTTCCTGCTGTCATTCGGAACACAGGTGGAAATCCTCTCACCCGTCTATCTGAAAAATATTTTGGCAAAACAGGCAAAATTGATCTATGAAAAAAATAAATCCTGACATATGATGTCAGCATTACTCTGATAAAGTGATAATTACAAGCTTTAAATTTTGTTATGAAGAAAGGAACGCAGACATGGGCAGACCGACAACTAAAGCAGACTTATTAACCGCAGCAACGACAAACTATGAAAAGTTAAACGTTCTTATTTCGGGATTGACCGAAAAAGAACTGATGACACCTTTGGATTTCTCGAATGATGAAAAAAAGAAGGAAGCACATTGGAACAGAGATAAAAATCTTCGTGATATTTTAATTCATCTCTATGAATGGCATCAACTTTTGCTCGACTGGGTACGATCCAATCAAAACGGTGACGAAAAACCGTTCATTCCTCTGCCCTATAACTGGAAAACCTATGGAAAGCTGAATGTGGTATTCTGGAATAAGCACCAAAATACATCCTTAGATGAAGCAAAGAATATGCTTCAAAAATCCCATACCGAAGTTTTGAAATTGGCGGAAACCTTTTCTGATGAACAACTGTTTTCCAAAGGAATTTATAAATGGGTCGGCGGAAGCGTTTTGGGATCCTATTTTGTCAGCGTTACATCAAGCCATTATGATTGGGCTATCAAAAAACTGAAAGCACATAAGAAAAATTGTGCACAAAAATGATAAAACGGGCAGCTCCTGCCCGCTTTATCATTTTTGCTCCTATAAAATACCCATCATAGAGCCTGCCCAGTAAATAAGTCCCAATACCCAGCTTACAAAAATGCCATACAAAATAACCGGTCCCGCGATCGTAAAAATCTTACACCCGATACCATAAACCTGTCCCTCTTTCTGGTATTCTATTGCTGCCGAAGAAACCGAATTGGCAAAACCGGTAATCGGCACCAATGCGCCGGCTCCGCCAAATTTTACAAGCTTCTGATACAGGTTAAAACCTGTCAAAACAGCGCTGGCAAGCACCAGCAGCATCGCACACCAGCTTCCTGCCGTGTCCTTGTCCAACCCGTATTTTTGCTGCCCTACATTTAAAATAACCTGTCCGATCACACAGATGATACCTCCCACCAAAAAGGCTTTTGCCATCTGGAGTGCCAGATTATTTTTCGGTGTGACCGTCTTCACATATTCCGCATATTCCTGCTTTTTTTGCTCTGTTACCATAAATCCTCCAATTTAGTTCCGCATCTGTTCTTCCAGTACACTTTAGCGGAAAACGATTTCCTGCTTCTTCGCATCAGTAAATCGTTTTGTGCACTGTTCGAACAGATGCTGTTTTCCAGTTCCACTTTCGCGTCTGTAAATCGTCTTGTGCACCGGCCGGGCTCATGCTGTTTTTTTGATTCCAGTTCCGCATTTACCCGGGATATATTCCCCCCTGCCAGAAATAGTATAAGCTTCCAAGCAACTTCCCTATCGCTACTGCAAGCACCGCAATGCCAAGCCCATGCCGATAGGATATCCTTCTGGCAAAAATCGGAATGCTGTTCAACATCTCCGCAATGGCGAGTGCAAGACAGCCCACAAACATTCCTATAAACAGACCTGCAACGGCAAGAAATATTTCTCCCCCGATATCAATCACCTGCAGAAAAGAAAGCCCGCCCTCTATACCACTTTGGGAAATCCACTGCCGTATCAGCACTCCCGTATGGCTGAGCACCGGAACGATCCCAAAAAACGTCCCCAAGACAGCACCGGCCGTAATACATCCTTCATATAAAAATATCTTTTTTGCCGTATGGGTTTTCCCCACAAACCGCGGTGTCAGCCCCACTGCCAACAGCACCGTAAAAATGCCCGCCGAAACCAAAAAACCTGACGAAACACCATAGACTGCCAGAAATACTTTAGCCCCACTACTTTGTATCACTTTCCAGTTCCTCCCTGTTCGCAGTCTTGATCAATGCCTTCTCCACATCTTCCTCATAGATGGACATCTCCACTTCTATCGGTGTGGGATCTTTCGTTATGCGCCTTCCTCCGATGTGATTAAAGAAAATAATGATTCCTGCCGCCAGCCCGATACTGTAACTGATCTCCAGAATCGTAAAACCGCTCGACGTCTCCCCCATCACAAGCTCATAATACTTTGCAAAGACGTCCACAATGCCGATATCATTGTGAAAAGCCATAATGGTAAAAGAGGCTCCGAAAAAACAGACAAGGCTGACAAGCAGTATCTTGATCACCTCCACCGCCCCTTTCTTTTTCTCCACATAGACACGCTCTGCGATCATATCCGGTTCCCCGATGCTTTCCACCTCTACCCCTGAAACCGTCTCCTTGACCAGCTTGATCACCTCTGTCATGCTGATAAAAAACCGCTTCCGCTCATTCTCATGAAATGTATGCAGTTTGATTGCTTTCACTTTGGCAAGAATCGTCTTATCCTCACAGTACAGACTGGCAATATCTTTCAGAAAAACCTCGTCAACCTGCATCTCCGTATTTCTCTCCGCCTTAATATAAACCGTTGTCTGCGCCATAACCCCAACTCCTTTTCCCGCTTATTATGCGCAGGCTATCCATTTTTATACACTGTGAAAATTGCACACACTTTCTATGTTAAGACTATAAATTTACAGCAGCGCTTTCTCCCGCATTCCGCGCAATATCCTCTTCTCCAACCTGCTCACCTGCACCTGACTGATGCCAAGCTTCGCCGCCACATCCGTCTGTGTCTTTCCCTGAAAATACCGCAGCATGATCAGCTCTTTTTCCTCACTGTCCAGTTCTGAGAGAAGCTGTCCGAGCAGCATATGATTTAACAGCTTCTCCTTCTCATTGCTCTTGCTCGCAATCTGATCCGCCAGATAGATCTCATTACCGTCGCTCTGATAGATGGATCGGTAAATAGATTCCACTTCCGCACCGGCATCCATCGCCATCACCACTTCCTCAACTGACAGTCCTGTCATTTTAGCGACGTCCTGCAGCGTCGGCTCTCTTCCGTTTTCATGCTGGAACTGCTCTCTTGCCCTCGTGATCTTCCATCCGTTTTCCTTCAGGCTCCTGCTCACTTTCACCATACCGTCATCCCGCAAAAAACGCTTGATCTCGCCCGATATCATTGGAACAGCGTAGGTGGAAAACTTCACATCATACTCAAGATCAAACTTGTCGATGGCCTTCATCAGCCCGATGCAGCCGATCTGAAACAGATCTTCCGTCTCCACCCCCCTGTTTAAAAAGCGCTTTACGATATGGTGCACCAGTCCCAGATTTTTCTCTATCAGTACCTCTCTCGCTTCCTTATCTCCTGCATGGGATTTTTCGATCAGCACTGACATTTCTTCCATGGCTACTCATCTTCCTTTAACCATGGTGCGCTGCCCAACTTCTTTTCCATCACGATCTTACATCCTCTGCCCGGCGCGGAAAGCACCTGCATATCATCCATAAAGGCTTCCATAAAAGCAAATCCCATGCCGGAGCGCTCCAGTTCCGGTCTTGTTGTAAATAGCGGTTCCAACGCCTGTTCCACATTGTCTATCCCCCTACCGTCGTCCTCTATTTCCAGAAATAACACATCACCCACAATCCGGCAGTACATCCGCACCTTTCCGCTGTTTATGTGCCGCGGACACTGCATGTGTCCGGGCATATAGCCCTGCACATTGCCATATCCATGGATAATAGCGTTTGTCACCGCTTCCGATACCGCCGTTTTCACATCCGCCATCTCTTCCATCGTCGGGTTCAATGGCGCAATAAATGCGGAAACCGCCATTCTTGCAAACCCCTCGTTATAAGAAATGGCATCGAACTCCATTTGCAGTTCATTGTCATATCCCTTACTTATCTTTTTCTCTTTCTGTTCCATTTTAGTGACCATACCCTTTCTTATTAATAATTCCGCATAAGCCTATCAGCGCACGATACCCAAAGACAGATTTCCAGCCGCATTGCGTCTGTAAATCGTCTTGTG
This sequence comes from Lachnospiraceae bacterium, assembly GCA_014804795.1. Lineage (GTDB taxonomy): Bacteria > Bacillota > Clostridia > Lachnospirales > Lachnospiraceae > 1XD8-76. The sequence continues at coordinate 110,841 of JAAUZC010000009.1, forward strand.
CGCTTCTTAGGCTTATGCTGTCATTCCATAATCTCCATAATTCTCGACAATCCCGATATGTAAAGTATTCTCTTAATCTGCCTGTCTGCATGGATTGCAAAAACACGCCCTCCCAGACAGGCAATCTTCTTATACCGTCCCATAATGATCCCTACTCCGGAACTGTCCATGAACTTTGTGTCCTCAAAATCAAACACAATGCCCTGAATCCTGTCGCGCATCAGGAAGGAATCCGCCCTCCTGCTGATCGCGCCAGACTGATGATGATCGACCTCCTCCGGCATTTTTACCATCAAATAATTGTCAATTACCTGAAAATCCGCCTCCATAAATAAAATTCCCCTTTCTTAAACAACGGTCAGCACGTTCCCCGCACTTCCCTTATGTTAATATATTCACAAAAAAAGGATACCTAAATAAAGGTATCCTCTTTTGTATACTATAAAATATTCGCTTACTGCATACTGTTGATCTCTTCTAAATAACTCGCACTGCGTCTGGCCTTCTCCGTCCCCGCATAATTATCGACCACAATCTGATAATAGACGGCCGCTTTTTCATACTCTTCATTCCGATAATACGCATTGGCAAGATTATAAACAACATCCGCATTCTCCGGATTATAGATATAAGCCTTTTCCAGATTCCTGACCGCATCCGCATAAACTTCCTGCCTGTAGGCCGTCATACCATCATCATAATAAGTCTGTGCCACTCTCGGTCCCACTGCTGTAAGCAGACTCTGATACACCGCCTGAAACGATTCCGAAGTTTCCGCAAGCGTCACTTCATTCTGAATACTTTCCAGATACGCCGCAACCTGTTCCACATCCTCCGGATTTTGCAGATAGCCGTTCACCGCAGTCAACATATTATCCATCGTCTGAATCGTGCCGTCCGTCCCTACATAGGCCTCCATCTCCGTATACAGATCGTTGTTTTCTCTTTTCAGCGTGTCAAGCTTCTGCTGCAGATCATTGGTCGTCGCCGACTCTGCCGCTAACTGCTCACTGACAGTTTTTAACTGCTCACTGACACTGTCTCTGACCGCCTGAATCCTTGCCGGCAAAATTAAAAATACCGTCGCGGCCACACCGATCGCCAGTCCGATCAGCAGATAAAGAATCGCGGAAAAGCTGACGCCCTTCGGTTCTTTCATATCAATAGGCTGAATGATCGTCTCATTCCCGCTCTGATAACGTAAAACCTCCCCACGTGCTTCTTTTTTCTTCTTTTTCGGTGCCCTGGCCTCCTCCGCCTCCTCCGGATGCAGCATTGCGTTTACTTCTTTTAAGTAACGCTTTGTCGTCGTATTTCCCGTATCAATCTGCTCGCAGCGAAGAAGCTCTCTCTCAGCTCTCTGCCAGTCCTCCGCATCAATATAAAGAAGCGCTAAAAGCTGATGCGCCCTGACATATTTCGGATTCAGGGAAAGCACCTTTTTCAGCTGTATGATCGCCAGATCTTTGGAATCCTGATGGCAGTAAAGCAACGCCTGGTTATATTTTTTTATCGTCTTATTGATCGTATCAAGCCTGGTCGGATTGCTCTGCACCACATTGATATAATCATCCGCAATATTCTTTTTGGGCCGCAGATTCTTACTGATGACCCACTCACTGAGTGCCGCCACCACTTCTCCCGTCTCAAAATAGACAAGCCCCAACAGGTTTCTGGCCTCCACATTATTTTTATTAAACTTAAGGCACTGGCGCAGACTCTGAATCGCACCCGTCAAATCTCTGACGCCCGCTCTCTCCAGACCTTCGTTATAAAAATTGTTGGATATTTTTAAGACTTTCTTATATACAGAAACGTCCACGCCGCAGTTTGTGCAGAAGTCATGTTCTGACAAAGTACAGCCGCAATTATAACATATCATCCGATAAGCTCCCGTTTGTTCTTATTCTTCCGCTTCCTCTTCAAACCCTCTGTACTCTTTTACCACTTTTACTACCAGATCCGCCATATCCGTCATATCCTGATTATAGATTGCATCCTCTGCGTCCTCCACTTCCAGACTCGGATGAAATTTTTTCAATTCTTCTTCAAAATTGATCATGTTCTTTACTCCCTTGTTCTTCTGCCAGAGATTTTACCTGACCTGTTAAATACAAAGAGCCTGTTATATAAACTTTTTTACCTTCTGCCCGCTCCCGCAGGCAATATGCAAAAGCTTCTTTCACTTCTTTTATGACAAGTACATTCATCCCGCCGAAAAATGCCGTAAGTTCCTCCGCCTTTGCCGCTCTGTCACTTTCTATTTCCGTGACAACAATTTTCTCAAATAACCCGGCATCCGCGATCTGCTTTATCATCTCCTTTAAAGCCTTCTCCGCCAGAGAAGAATATAAAAGAACCCGGCCGCCTTCCGAACCATCCGCCCGAACACTCTCTAAAAATGCCGCTATCCCGTCTATATTATGGGCGCCGTCCGCAAAGACCCCCGGCAGCATCTCTTCCATCCGTCCTTCCCAGTGCATTTTCGAAAGCCCCGCATACAGTTCTTTTTCGGAAATTTTTACGATTCCGCACTCCTTAAGCACTGCAAGCGCTTTTATGCAAAGTGCCGCATTTTCCTGTTGGTAAAGGGCGGTTGTGGAAAGATGAAACATACTATATTTATAATACCCAGAGTAATAAGAAAAATCAATGCCTTTCTCATGATAATTTTTCAGACATATTTCCTCCGGTTTTACCGAAAAAGCCCCAGTTTTCGCCTTTTTCGCACTTTTTTCCATCACTTCGGTGACTGTTTTATTGTTCGCAAAATAGACAAGAGGTATACCTTTTTTGACAATTCCCGCTTTTTGTCCTGCAATTTCCGCCAAAGTTTCCCCCAGATGTTCTGTATGGTCAAGTCCGATCTTTGTAATTACACTGATACACGGCGTTTCAAAAGAATTTGTGGCATCAAGTCTGCCGCCCAGCCCTGTTTCCAATATGATAAAATCCGGCTGCTTTTTCTCAAAATACAGCATCGCCATAAAATAAAGATATTCAAAGTAACTCGGGTGGTAATTTTTGCTGCACTCTGCCTTCACCCGCGCAAAGACTTCCGCAAAATCTTCCTCGGAGATCAGCTCCCGATTCAACCGGATCCTTTCCCGTATATCCACAAGATGCGGGGAGGTAAATAGTCCCACACTATAGCCTGCTTCCATAAGCACAGACTGCAAATAGGCACAAACGGAACCTTTTCCGTTCGTACCTGCCACATGGATCACTTTGCTGTCCTTACAGGGATACGAAAACTTTTTGTAAAACGCTTTCGTATCCTGCATTGTATTTTTTTTCACAAACTTCGGAATACTGCCGATATATTGTTCCGCTTCCAGAAAGGCCTGCATCATAACTGTGCAAGGCGCTCTTTCACCTGCTCCATCATCTGGGTATATTTTTCCAGCTTTGCTTTTTCCTCCGCTATCTTTGCTTCCGGAGCCTTCGCAAGGAACTTCTCATTTTTCAACATACCGTTTACTCTGGCAAGTTCACCGGCAAGGCGCTTTTCTTCTTTCTGAAGACGCTCCTTTTCCTGCTTCAGATCAACCAGTTCCGCAAACGGCATATATAACACTGCCCCGGGAATCACTACGGATACCGCATCATCGGCGATACCGGTTTTGTCATCCTGTATCATTACTTCGGAGGCATAGGCGAGGGAAGCAAAGAACAGCTTTCCTTCGGTAAACGCCTCTTTTATTTCTTCCTTCTCACTGACTACATAAACCGCCGCTTTTCGGGAAGGCGCTACATTCATGGAAGTACGCACGTTACGGATACCCCGCACCGCTTCCTTGATTGTCTCAATATCACGCTCCTCTTTCGGGAAGTTTCTCTCCTCCTGATACTCCGGCCATTTGGAGATCATAATGGATTCTTCTTCCGACTGCAGAGAACAGAAAATCTCCTCCGTGATAAACGGCATATAAGGATGCAGAAGCCTCAGCGCATCAAGGAGTACGTTTTTCAGCGTCCAGAGCGCCGCATTCTGGCTCGCCTCATCATCGGAATTATAGAGACGGGGCTTCACCATCTCAATATACCAGTCACAGAATTCATCCCAGATAAAGTCATATACTTTCTGAACCGCGATACCCAGCTCAAAACTGTCCATATTGTCGGTCACTTCTTTTACCAGATGATTCAGCTTGGAAATGATCCACTTATCCACAGGCTCAAATGTCTCCGGCTTCGTGATGGTCTTTCCTCTCTCCGCAAATCCGTCTATATTCATCATAATGAACCGGGATGCATTCCACACTTTGTTCGCAAAATTCCTTGCAGCTTCCACTCTCTCATAGTAGAAACGCATATCATTCCCCGGCGCATTTCCGGTGATCAGCATCAGACGCAGCGCATCCGCACCATACTGATCGATGATCTCCAACGGATCGATACCGTTTCCTAAAGATTTTGACATTTTTCGTCCCTGTGAATCCCGCACCAACCCGTGGAACAGTACGGTCTTAAAGGGTCTTTCGCCCATCTGCTCATAGCCTGAGAAGATCATACGGATTACCCAGAAGAAAATAATATCATAGCCTGTTACAAGCACATCCGTGGGATAGAAGTATTTCAGATCCTCCGTCATTTCCGGCCAGCCCAGCGTGGAGAACGGCCAGAGTGCCGAGGAAAACCAGGTATCTAACACATCCTCATCCTGTGTGAAATGCGTTTCGCCGCACTTCGGGCAAACCTGCGGCGCCTGCCTTGCCACTACCACTTCGCCGCACTTATCACAATAGTAAGCCGGAATCCGGTGCCCCCACCAGAGCTGTCTGCTGATACACCAGTCGCGGATATTGTCTGTCCAGTTAAAATAGATCTTCTCCATTCTCTCCGGAATCAGTTTCACTTCCCCGTTTTTTACTGCCTCCACAGCAGGTTTGATCAGCTCCTCCATCTTGACAAACCACTGTTCTTTCACAAGCGGTTCGATGGTCGTATTACACCTGTCATGGGTACCCACGTTATGACTGTAGTCCTCAATCTTTTCAAGCAGCCCTTCTGCCTTCAACTCCTCCAGAATCTGCTTTCTTGCCTCATAACGATCCAGCCCTGCATATTTGCCGCCGTTCTCATTGATCGTGGCGTCATCGTTCATGATATTCACGATGGGCAGGTTATGGCGTTTGCCCACCTCAAAGTCATTCGGGTCATGACCCGGTGTGATCTTTACAACACCTGTCCCGAATTCCATATCCACATATTCGTCTTCCACAACAGGAATCGCTTTATTTACGATCGGAAGCCATACATAGCGGCCTTTCAGATACGTATAGCGTTCATCCTTCGGATTGACAGCAACCGCTGTATCACCCAGCATAGTCTCCGGACGGGTTGTTGCAAATTCAAGGAACTCCGTCTTGCTGGGCTGTCCGTTTTCATCCACCAACGGATATTTGATATGCCAGAAATGACCTGCCTGCTCTTCATATTCTACTTCCGCATCGGAAATGGAAGTATTGCAGACCGGGCACCAGTTGATGATCTTGGCGCCTTTATAGATCCATCCCTTTTCATGCATTTTGCAGAACACTTCCGTAACTGCCTTATTACAGCCTTCGTCCATTGTAAATCTTTCTCTGTCCCAGTCGCAGGAAGAGCCGAGTTTTTTGAGCTGGGAAACGATCCGTCCGCCGTACTCTCTTCTCCAGTCCCAGGCACGCTCCAGAAACTTCTCTCTGCCCAGATCATGCTTGTCAATGCCTTCCTTTTTCAGAGCCTCAATGATCTTTACTTCCGTGGAAATGCTGGCATGGTCCGTACCGGGCTGCCACAACGCGTTATACCCCTGCATCCTCTTATAGCGGATCAGAATATCCTGCATCGTATTGTCCAGTGCATGTCCCATATGAAGCTGCCCTGTAATATTCGGGGGCGGAATCACGATCGTGAACGGTGTCTTTGTTTTATCTACTTCCGCATGAAAATATTTCTTTTCTAACCACTTTTGATAAATTCTGTCCTCAATCCCTTTCGGATCGTAGGTTTTTGCCAGCTCTTTTCCTGCCGTAGTACTCATAATCTGCTCCTCCTATTTTAGTTCCGCACATACTCTTCCAGCACACCTTTGTGGAGCTTACATTTACGGCTGTCAACAAACGCCATCCGTAAATGAAGCTGTGCGCTGTCCGCGTATGTGCTGTCCCAGTTCCGCACATACTCTTTGCGGTTCTCTAAACACAAAAGCCCTCTGCCGTGTGTCGGCAAAGGGCTCAAACTGCACTATCACCTTTGTCCTCTTTTTCCTAAAGAGAATCATAGTAGATATGGGCATGATTTGTCAAGTGTTTCGTAGCTTTAGTAGTTGAAGAACGGGAAGAAATTGCCAAACGGGTTGTTCTGGTCATAGGGAGTGCTCTGGCTCTCCTGCGAAGAGTTTTCACTCTGCCCGCTTTCCTGTTTGATGCCCGCCTCTTTCGCTGTGTAAAGTGTTACCGCGATCTGTCTGTCCTCGTATCCGGCTTCGGTTCTGACTTCTACGGTAAGGGTTACTGTTTCTCCTGCCCTATAATAACTCAGATACTCTATCAACTCTTCTCTGGTTCGTATCATTCTTCCGTCAAGTTCCGTGATGACCATACCCCGCTGCAGTCCTGCTCTTTCTGCGGGAGAATCCTCTGCCACACTGCTGATGTGGGCACCGATGGGGATATCATAGGCCTGGTTGATCTCGTTTGTCACGTTGGATACGGTGATACCCAGATAGCCTCTCTCGGATTCCTCCACCAGAGTTCTGGTCTCCTGCTGCATCATACGTTCCATGTCCTCTCTGATATCGGAAATCGGAATGGCGTAGCCGATGCCTTCCACAGTTGTATCCGCCACTTTAGCAGAGTTGATGCCTACCAGTTCTCCTTTCATATTGAACATGGCGCCGCCGCTGTTGCCCGGGTTGATCGCTGCATCCGTCTGGATATACTCATTAGCGCTGCCTGTCGTATCCGAAGAATCTTCTGTTGTCACACTGCGTCCTACCGCACTGACAATGCCCGTCGTCACAGACTGTCCATAGCCCAATGCATTGCCGATTGCCACGACCTGATCTCCCATGGCAAGCTCATCGGAATCTCCGAGCGTTGCTATTTTAATATTGTCCATCGTCTCCCGGGAAAGCTCTTCCAGATCCACTGCAACGACCGCCAGATCTTTTGCAGAACTGTAATCCTTGATCTCACCTTTTACGATCTCCGCATCCGAGATGTTCTCGTTTCCTTCCTGATAGCTGAACAGAACACTCAATTCCTTACTGCCGGAAACCACATGGTAATTGGTTACGATCAAAAGTTCACTGTCTGTTTTTCCGATGATAACACCCGAACCGGAGCCTTCCGTCTGCTGTATAAATGTTCCCCAGAAACTCTTTATTTCCGCTTCGCCTTTATTCGTAATCGCCACAACAGATGGCAGGCACATTTCTGTAATCTGCTTGACAGATAATCCCGCTGCTTCCGTCTGCGTCATCTGTGTAACAGGCGCTGCTTCCGTCAATTCAGGCAAATCCTTTTCCATCTCGGTTTCCGGATCAGCTTCCTGCAGTGCTTCTTTCTTATTATACTGCTGCAGCATCAATCCGCTGCCCAGAGCGCCGCCTGCGGTTCCCATCACAAGCGACAGTACAAGACAAAGCGGAATAAGTCCGCGGCCGCTTTTTTTCTCTTTCTTTTTGCGCTCAGGCTCCGGCGGTATATTTCCGGCAGGCTGGCTATTGTAGTAAATATAGTCGTTGTTTCCCTGATAATTGTTATTTTCGTTGTTCTGCCCGTATTGATACTCCATCATCGTCACTCCTTTGTCTTCTATTTTCTCCCCGCAGTCATTACAGAAAAGAGCTCTTTTCCCGTCCGCCGCATGGAACGTATACTGCACCGTTTACTTTCCCGTTTCATCCCCGATTTAAAAAAGCACCTGACCAAGGTTCATTCCTCATCAGATGCTTTTATCTTATTCTGTATTTATGTTAAAATTGTGATATGATTGTGATTTTTTTGTGAAATTATCCTTCCTCCTATGATCACTTTCCTTACCCGGATATCCTCATCAAACAGGATCACATCCGCGTCATATCCTTCGGCTATCCTTCCCTTATGATCCTCTATTCCACAGTAAACGGCAGGGTTCCAGGTTGCCATTTTCACCAGTTCATACAGAGGATATTCCGTATTATTTTTCAGATTGCGAACCGCCTCATCCAATGTCAGGAGCGTTCCGGCAAAAGTACCATCCCGCAGCTTGGCCATACCATTTTGAATCCAGACTTCCTGCCCTCCCAAAAAATATTTTCCTTCCGGCATCGTACAGCCCATCATCGCATCTGTTACCAGGACAATCCTGTCTGTCCCTTTTTGTTTCAGTGCGATCCGCAAGGCCGGATATTCAATATGAATTCCATCCGCGATAAATTCTGTTGTAATATCGCTGTCAAAAACCGCCCCCACCACACCGGGCTCCCTGTGTTTTAAAGGCGTCATGGCATTATACAGATGTGTGACATGGGAAACACCTGCACTTATCGCCTGTTTTGCCGTTTCATAATCCGCACAGGTATGCCCCATAGAAGCATGAATTCCATGTGATTTCAGAAAAGTGATCAATTCTTTGCTGCCCGGCAGTTCCGGTGCAAAAGTCACGGTGATCACAGACGATTCATATCCTCTTATCATCTTTTCCAGTTCTTCTTTGGAAGGATTCTTCACATATTCCGGATTTTGCGCCCCCAGCATACTGCTGTTTACAAAAGGTCCCTCCAGATGAACACCAATCACACCTGCTCCCTCTGACTGCTCTCCCCTCATCTCGGAAACGACTTTTACCACCCGGCGAATGGAAGCAGTGTCCATCGTCATCGTAGTCGGTACATAGGACGTTGTGCCATGGACCGCGATCGCTCTCCCAATCCCGGCAAGAGCTTCCCTTGTCCCTTCCATCGTGTCATAGCCGCCTGCTCCGTGGATATGGATATCAATAAAGCCCGGGGAAAGATACATTCCCTCTGCATCCATTACAGCTTCGCCCTCTTTTTCCCGTGGGTTTATTTCCGTAATTTTATCTCCTTCTATCCGAACCGCACCTTCCTCTATCCTGTCCGGAAAAAGTATCCGCGCATTTTTGATCAACATAGTCTTTCCTCTTATCTATTCTGTTTTTCCAGCTTCGCAGCAGCAGCTTCATCCAGAATAACCGTAATATCTGCATGCAGTTTCAATATTGTTGCCGGAATCTTCGTATCCAGCGTCTCGCTGTTTATAAAGCGCTCCATAATCTCACTTTTATTGATACCTTCCGCTATCAGTACTACCTTTTTACTCTTAAAAATATTTTGAATGCCGATTGTCATCGCCTTTGTCGGCACTTGATCCATGCTGTCAAAAAATCTGGCATTGTCCCGAATGGTCAACTCTGAAAGTTCCTGCACATGAGTCGCAAAGTCAAGCTTCTCCGCAGGCATATTAAAAGCGATATGCCCGTCCCTTCCAATCCCCAGCAGAATTAGATCGATTCCCCCCTCCTGCTCTATCTTCTCATCGAATTTTCGGGCTTCCTCCTCCAGATTTCCCTCTGCTGCCTGTGGACCGAATGTATTTGCTTTGTCGATATTTACCTTCTGATATAACAAATGTTCCATAAAATAGTAATAACCCTGCGGGTGCATCCGGTTCAGTCCCACATACTCATCCATATTCAATGCTCTTATCCTGCTGAAATCCAGCCCCTCTTCCTGATGCAGTCTTATCAGTTCCTGATAAGTGCCGACGGGAGAAGAACCCGTGGACAATGCCAGCAGAGCATCCGGTTTTCTTTTTATTTCCTCCGCAATGAGTGCTGCCGCTTTTTTGCCCATTTCCGCACTGTTTTTTACAATAATCACTTCCATGATTTTTCTTCCCTTCTATAAATTCAGAAATGTCTTCCCATCTCCCGTCAAAGCCCTGAAATCGCTGTTGAATTTGCTGACCGCCATATCGACCACTTCATTTTTCAAAAATGATTCCCACACACCCACACTGATCGCGGCCGCTTCTATGCCGTATTTTGCCAGTTCTACCACCTGTCTTGTTGTCTTAAAACTGGCAGAGGAAATTCCTGTGGGAAGCTGATAAATATTTAAAATATCCTGAATATCTTTTGCCACCTGAAGCCCGTCTCCGCCCAGATTATCGATCCGGCTGATGTAAGGTGCTACCAGGTCCGCACCTGCCTGCGCCGCCAAAAGCCCTTGCCCCACCGTATAAACCGCTGTTGCACACACTTGATAACCTTCTTTTTTCATCAGCTTTACCGCCTTTATTCCCTGGGGGGTGGCAGGCACTTTCACATATGTATGTTCCCTCCCGACCGCATCAGTGATCACCTTCGCCTCCGCCAGCATATCCTCCGCTTTTTCTGAAATCACCTGTGTCATCAGAATCTTATCCGGTCCTATAAACGCCCTCACTTCTTTTAATACTTCCAGCGGATTCCCACCTGTTCTTGCCAGAATAGTGGGATTACTCGTCACCCCATCTACAGGATATAAATCCCATAATTCTCTGACCTTTTCCAAATTCAAATCATCAATAAACAGCTTCATGTTCCTTCTCCTTCTTTCCTGATTTTATATTTTTGATTTTATTACAGTTTTTTGTGTATATTTCTGAATACCTGCCACCCACTCATCCACCTGCTCCGGTTTTGGTATCTCCTCCACACAATAAGACATTTTCAGATCCAGCAGCGCTGCTTTGGAAAGTCCTAACGGATGGTAGGGCAATACCTCCAGATGCAAAACATGTTCCAGCGTATCCGCAAACGCCCCGACTCTTTGAAAATGTGTTTCGTTATCATTGATTCCCGGGATAAGCGGAAGCCGAAGCACCGTTTCTTTCCCTGCATGATCTAACATCCTGAGATTGTGCAGGATCAACTCATTGGATACATTGGTAACTTCTTTATGTATCGCCGCATCCATCTGCTTGCAGTCATAGAGAAACAGATCCACATAAGGTGCAATGTCCATCAGAATTTCTGTTTTGGCAAAGCCTGTTGTCTCCACACAGGAAGATATCCCCGCCTCTTTTGCCGCCATCAGCAGTTCCTTTGTAAAGTCCGGTTGATAAAATGCTTCTCCTCCCGATATCGTCATACCGCCGCCGGAAGCTCTGAAAAATGATCTATCCCGCAGAACAGTCTTCATCACCTGTTCCACACTCATCTTTTCTCCCATCTGTGTCAGCGCATCCATATCGCATATCTGTGCACATTTTCCGCAGGCTCTACACTTTTCCCGATTAAAAATGTGATTTCCGTCCGAGAATTCGTGGCAATGCTCCGGACACACCGCCTCACAGGCTCTGCACCCGCTGCATTTCTTTACATCATATCCTATCTGGATCATCGGCAGATTGGATTCCGGATTGTGGCACCAGAGGCACCTGAGCGGACATCCCTTCAAATATACAGTTGTACGGATTCCCGGCCCGTCATCCAGACAGTATCTTGCAATATCAAATACAATTCCTTCCATTTATTTCACCGTTTCTCTATTTGTTAATCTTTTTATTTACCGGGCCCGGCTTCCTCCCGACAGCCCGGTCATTTCTTATTCTTCGTGGAGAGTACGTTCCAGAATGACCCTTTTTAAATCCGGCGTCAGTCGGTTGAAATATTCCGAATAACCGCCCACACGAACCACCAGATCCTCATGCTTCTCGGGATGGACCATCGCATCCATCAGATCTTCTTTCGATGTAATAGTAATCTGCACCATCGCTCCGCCTTCTTCCATATAGGCCCGCAATAACGCTTTTAACGAATTTTGAGCAAATTTCTTATTGATAGACAAATTCAGCGCGTTCATGCCGTAAATACTCTTCTGGTCGATCTTTGCGGCGCTCAGCATCATTGCCGTTGGTCCTTTCGTTGCCTTTCCGCTGAGGGCTCCGATGGAGTCATTCAAAGCCTCTCCCCTCAGGCGCCCGTCCGGTGTCGGCCCGACTTTCTTTCCCTCTTTCGGATGTCTGTTGTACTGATGGGAAGTCGGACAATATTTTCCGCCCCGATAGCACTTTTTATCCTTATACAGGCCATAAAAATATACTGTAAAGTCATGTGCCAGTCTGTCGCATTCTTCATCGTCCACTCCGTAATGAGGACATTTTCTGAGCAGTTCATATAAGTGCTTATCCCCCAGATCCATCAGCCGGAACAGTTCATCCGGTGTAAATCTCTGTCTGTCAAAAACAAGTTCCTTGATCGCCAGTAATGAATCTATCACATTGATCATACCCGTTTCACTGGTAATTGCCGCATTATACCTCGCACCACCGTTGTTATAGTCCAGACCTTTGTCGATGCAGTCATCTATCGTCAGAGAACGCATCGGATTAGGCAGATATTTTGCGCGCTGTTCATGATTCCGATCAATATCATAAGTAAACAGATCCACACCTCTTTTCACTTCTTCCAGAAAACCGGTGTAAAAGTCTTCGAAGGTTCCCGCCTCCGGAAGCTGTTTCAGCATATATTGTTCAAAGAGCATCGCCAGATTGATGTTGCCGTCTATTCCTCCCGCGTTTGTCATACCTGCTATACAAGTCTCCGTACAGCCCACAGGACAATATCGTTTTAAGTCTTCCGGCGTAATCCCCGGAAAGCCTTCCTTCAGCATCTCCTGAATCATCTCCTCATGATAATAAGAGGGATTTCCACAGCCGCTGTAATTTGCCTCCAATGCAAGTTCCCATATTTCATCCGGCATATCCTTTGTCACCCGAAGATTCATCTGCGGCCGGCGCAGTCCCGCCCCCTGCCTGAGACATTCTTTTGTGATCTCATTATAGTCGGGTCCCAGACAGCAGTTCCACTTGCCATTGTCATTGACATTTTCAAACAACTCCCGTATTTCCCTGGAAATATCCTCTCCCTTATAGTAAGGTGCCAGACCGGAGTCGATCATTCCTACATTATCGACGCCTTCCAGATACATTACATAATTCCAGCAGACAATCGCCTCATAAACAGTCCGCGCCGGTTTGAAAGGAACCTGTTTCAGCGCCTGAATCAGCTCCGGGTCCGCTCCTGCTTTTTCCAGCCAGGCAAGCCCTCTGGCATGATAGCTGCGAATTCCTTCCAGCAGATCTAACAGGCCATCCCGCATATCTTCGTCTTCTATCTTCTTTATCCGTTCTGCATAAGAGTCAAATCCTTCCCTGACGATTCTCTCATAATGGGGTGTCGAATGCGTATATCCGCTGACCGTGATATAGGGTGCGCTCGGCGTCACCGTAAAATTTGACTTATCCCGCACTTCTTTCATGATTTTTGCCGCTTCGGGGCTTTTTTCGGAAAGCGCCACATAATAATCCGGATTAAATGTTTTCGCGCACTCCGGATATACCGCATATCCTCCCCGATTGATCTTCCCGCTGGGATAAAGCCGCCCGCCTCTGTACTCATCCACCGGACAGTTTTCCAGATAGCGTCTCTGTGCTCTGGAAAACCTGAAAAACAATCCCCTGTCTTCCCTCTCAAAAAAACCAGCGGCGTATGGTTCATCGATTTTTAAAAATAATTCTTCTTTTTTCATTAAAAATCTCCTTTTATATTTTTCAAATTCCATTGCCTGGTTCCATCTCTTCATCGGCAGATTCTTTTACCGCTTCAAAATCAAATTGGACAACACTGTTCTTTGTATTCTCAATAATACCGTTTATCAGTTCCTGCATTTCCAGACTGTCTTTCATAAAGCAGGCTTCCAATATCGAAGCCGGATTACCTCCGGCTACGACTTCCGTATCAATACGGCAGGCGGCACATTTTACCGCCTCGTTAAAAGGAGTTCCCCCCACAATGTCACAGAGAAAAAGGATTTTCTCTCCTCCATAGCATTTCAGCATTTTCTGAAATTCCCCCTGCAGATCTTCAACAGTCAGATTTTCTGAAAAATCAATATATTCGACTCCCTTTATTTCACCCGCCACCATCCTGACAAAGCCCGATATCCCTGATGCATAACTTCCATGCCCTGAAATGATAATTACAGTTCCCATATTTTATCCTTTCCGCCCATACGGACTTCTTATAAAATTCCAAAAAACGAACAAACGATTGCCAGGAAAAATGTAATCAGTATTAAGCACACCGGATTGATTTTTTTGTACTTTAACAGATAAAACATTAATAATGTATATCCCAGAGGAAGGATATTCGGCAGTATATTATCAAAAAAGTCAGTCTGCAGACTTATCTCATAACCTTCACTCACAGGAATGGATGCAACAACATTGATGCTGACAAAAGAAGCGATCAACCCGCCGATAACCGTAATTCCCAGTGTTGCTGCCGCTCTTGTGACAAGATTCGACAAATCTTTTATATGGCCTATCGTTTTAGTCCCCAGACTATATCCAAGTCTCGCTAAAGGAATTCGTGCCAGAAAAATACCCACATAGATCACAAAAAATAAAATGGGACCTAATACGTTTCCCTGTGACGCAAAAGAAGAACAGATACCTGCCACGATCGGTAAAACCGTAAACCACAACAGCGCATCGCCTATTCCGGCTAACGGCCCGAACAGTGCAAGTCTCAGATTATTGGGAATATCTCTATCCGTTTTATCTTCTTCTGCCGCGGCGATCAAACCGGCAAGAAATGCCGCAGCGGTTAAATTAGTGCTCATATAGGCCATATTATCTTCCAAAGCCTCCGCCAGCTTCTCTTCATCATCCTTATATATCTTTTTCAAACAGGATGACAGAACATATGTCCATCCTATCCCGAGCCCGCGCTCAAATGTAAAACATGCCTGTATCAGCGACGTCCGAAACGCCAGGCCGTCTATGTCTTTTTTTGTCAAAGTTTTATCATATGCCATTACTGTAATCCTCCTCTACATATTCCAAATTTGCCCTGCCAGAAGCCGGCGCTTTTATTTTTTTGTACTCCTCAAAAAACTGGTACATTGCAATAGCAGCACCTGCAAGTGCAACCGGCAATAAATTGCCAAACTGAAGGAACGAAGCCAAAAGAAATCCCAGGATCAGGTACGGTGTATACTCAATCTTAAACTGCATACGAAGAAGTATTGCAAATCCTACCGCCGGCAATATGCCGCCTGCGACTTCAAATCCGTTTGTCAGCCATCCCGGCATGATATCTACCAAAATTCTCATTGGCTCCTGCGCCATATATGCACAGAGAAATACGATGATTGCATATGTAATTCCTACGATCATAACCGTCAGGCATGCCAGTCTTGTATACTTTTTTATTTCTCCCTTTTTGGCATATGCCGTCAATTTGGGAATAAATAAGGAAAAGGAAGAATAGTAAAATAATATAATATACTGCATGAGAAAACTAAACGGCAATGCCAGCCCCAATGCTCCATTTGCCCCTATCCCCGAAGTATGTGCTATAACCGGAGCCATAATCGCTGCCAACACAGGATTTGGCGGCTGCGTACCTCCTACCGGAGTCAGGCCGGCAAAAGACAGTTCTACCAATGCCCCTGTTATCAGGCCGATCCGCAGATCTCCCAAAATCAAACCGGTTAATGTGCTTACGATAATCGGCCTGAAAATGAACAGGAATTCCAAATACATATCTATTCCCACCACTAAGGCCATAATTGATAAAAGTATCGCCTGAACTAATGTAATCTGATTCATCTCTCTCCTCCTCTAAAACCCCGTAACTTTCTTATCATCCGGTGTATCCTGTGCCCATACCTCAATACCCTTTGACGCAATATATCTCAGATCCTCCGTATCTTTCTCATCAAGATATACCTTGGAAGTAAACTGCCGTTTCCCTTCCGAAAAATGCATGTTTCCCACATTTACTTTCCTGATCGGAACATTTCCATCTACAAGTTTTCTGATAACTTGCGGCGTTCTTGCCACCAGAAAGATTTTTTGGCTTTCTGCGGCCCGATCAATGACTGCAATTGTTTTCTCCACCGAAAAAAAACGAATTCCAATCCCCCTGCTGTCCGCTGTCATTGTCATGATCTGTTGCTGCAGCTTATCCTCCGCGGCCGCATCATCCACAACAACCAGCAGATTTGCTCCTATCGCAGTTGCCCATATGTTCCCAACCTGTCCGTGTACCAGTCGATTATCAATTCTGGTCAGTATGATATTCGCTGCCATAGTGTCTCCTTTCCCCAAACAAAATAATATTAGTTTTATTCTCGTTGCCAAGCGCTTATTAACAACATATCCCAATTATACATGTTGCGATATGTTGTTGTCAATGGTGTTTTGCAATAAATAGCATTTTTTATGATTGCAATTGCTTGCGATTATTTTTTCTTTCATAAGAGGAGATTTTGTGATAAGATTAAAAAAACTACGGAAGGATACGGGACACCCATATGAATAAACAACTGACCGCCGAGCGCAGAAATCAGTTAGCTCAAATATTACTTTCTAAAGGCAGCATTAAAGTTGGAGAAATTTCCAGAGAATTCGGTGTTTCCACCGAGACGATCCGAAAAGACATTATCTATCTTGAAAAAGAAGGCATTGCCCAAAAAAGTCACGGCGGAGCAACTATCACCACCTCCATGCTCGAACGGCCGGTGGATATGAAAAAAATGGAAAACACTGCCATCAAGACCAGAATCTCCACGGAAGCCCTATCACATATACCGGAAAACGGCACAGTGATTCTGGATGCCGGCTCCACCAACTATATTCTGGCAACACTTTTGTCATTGAAAACCGGACTGACTATTTTTACGAATTCTATTCTGGCTCTGGAAGTATTATTAAATTCCGAAAACAAGGTATTTGCTTTCGGCGGCCTGGTAAGATCCAGCAGCCGTGGTATTATAGGAAAATGGGCAAACGAAGAACTTCGCTCTATCCATGCAGACGTTTCTTTTATCGGAACAGACGGATTTTTGGGTTTGAACGGTCCGGCAACCGCTTCTTATGAAGAGGCCGAATTTAAAAAAAATATTATCGATGTCAGCCAGAATTCCTATATCCTTACCGACAGTACCAAATTTCACAGCCGCACGCTGTTTGAATTTTGTCATTGGAAAGATATTACCTGTTTGATTACCGACGCAGACGCTCCTGCCGACGCGTTAGAAACCATCCGAAAATCCACTGAAATTATCACTGTATAAAGACAGTACCGCAGCAATCAGAGTATATCTCTCTGACCTCTGAATTTCATGAGATCATCAAAAAAGGAACGGGGATCCCAAAATCCCCGTTCCTTTTATACTGAAACATATGAATCCTATTTTTCTACCGCTCCATCTTCCAAAATGCCGCGCTGTAAGGAGGCAGTTCGCTTCCGCCGCCAAAGTCATGCATCTTTCCTGTCAGCAGATCTTCCGCCTGACCGCAGCCCGCATCAAAGTGCGCCGTATAGCTTTCCCCGTCCGCATTGATCGCTACAAGCACTCTTTCATTTTCAGATTTTCTCTCGAAGATACACTGCTTATTGGTCAGCACTACAGAACGAAACGCGCCGTAATTCAGTGCTTCCGAATTTTTCTTCACTTCCGCCATGCGGCTGATCTGCTCTGTCAGTTCATTCCACTGCGGTGCATCAAAGCATGCTCTGAGTGCCGGATCTCCCTCGCTCTTATTCGCTTTTGTCCCCCACTCGCTTCCATAATATACGCAGGGAATGCCCGGCATGCCAAACACAAGCGCATAGATAAGCGGCAGATGCCGCTCATTTGTCAAAATGCTTGCCACCCGTGTCACATCATGGTTATCCACAAAAGAGAGCATATGTTTTCCCTTATATAAAGTCCAGTTCTCCGGTCCAAACTGCCGCATCAGGGAATGATTGATCTCAAACATATTCATGCTGTTAAAGCTGGAGTACAGTCCTTTATAACATTCATAATTCGTTGCGGAATGCAGCATCCCGTCATTGACCATCTGGTTGTAATCTCCATGCAGCATTTCACCAAGCAGATAAAAGTCCTGTTTTTTATTGTCGCAAAACTGTCTGAGTCTTCTCACAAAATTATGATTGAGACAGTAAGCCACGTCTAACCGCAGGCCGTCAATATCAAACGCATCAATCCAGTAACTTACCGCATCAAAAATATGCTGAATCACCTCTTCGTTCTGCAGATTCAGTTTTACAAGATCATAATTGCCTTCCCAGCCCTCATACCAGAGTCCGTCATTATAATGGGAATTTCCTCCCAGATTGATATGAAACCAATGCAGATACGGCGAATGCTCCCTGTTCTTTAACACATCCTGAAACGCGAAGAAGCCTCTGCCCACATGATTGAACACACCATCCAACACTACCCTGATATCTGCCTCATGAAGCTTTTTGCAGATTTCTATAAAATCCTCGTTTGTTCCGAGACGCCTATCGATCATCCTGTAATCTCTGGTGTTGTAACCGTGGGTGTCCGACTCAAAGACCGGCGAAAAATAGATTGCATTCGCACCCAGCTTTTTGATGTGGGGGATCCAGTCTTCTACCTTCTTAATCCTGCCTGTCAGTATGCCGTCGTTTTCAAACGGGGCTCCGCAAAATCCCAACGGATAAATCTGATAAAAAACACTTTCATTGTACCATTTTCTGTTTTCCATAGTGTTCCTCTTTTCTTTTTTACTTCACAGTGCTCATTCGGAAAACCTGCGGTTTTCCTCCCGTGGACATTTTACCACATAGTTTCCGGTTTCGTCCATGTAATATTTCTATATATTTTATATTAACAAAACGATTGTTTTTTTATCAGGCGCAAAAAGTCCTGTATTTCTCTTTCTTGTGTTTACATAACTATTATGCACACTTTATTGACCAATTCAGTTTTTATTTTAAGAGTAATCCACATTTTCCACATGCATTTTATGAAATCCCCGTCATTTTCGTCGTAAAATGCCCACTTTTCCACATGTTTATCCACATATACACATCTGTCAGTTTCTATTTTACAAAAAATCACTCATGTCTTTTTCTAAAAATCAAGTCCTTTTTTCCATTTTTTATTATGACTTTTCTTTTCCGGCAAGAGAATTTTTCTCATGATTTCAGAATACTTTCCGCTTTACTCTGGTACATTTTTATAAGGTATGATACAATATGTTGTGGTTATAAGTTATTGACTGCTACAGTACTGCCAGTTTATTTTTAGTTGTTTCATTTATTTTTTTAATGCATTTTCAGTATACTATTTTTTAGAGAAGAAAGGATGATCACATATGTTTTTAATAGGTTCCCATGTAGGGATGAGTGGAAAAGAAATGTTTTTAGGTTCCGTAAAAGAAGCGTTATCTTATGATGCCAATACATTTATGGTTTACACGGGCGCACCGCAAAACACCAGACGAAAGGATCTCTCAGAGCTGAAAATTCCTGAAGCAAAAGCGTTGATGAAAGAATCAGGCATAGAGCAGTTTATAGTACATGCCCCCTATATCATCAATCTCGGCAATGCCGTCAATCCGTCCACCTATGAACTTGCCGTATCTTTTCTGGAAAAAGAAATCACACGAAGCGCGGGTATGGGAAGCCGGATTCTCGTGCTGCACCCTGGTTCTCATGTAGGCGAGGGTGCGCAGATCGGTATCAAAAAGATCGTGGAGGGCTTAAATCAGATTCTGAGCGCTGATACACCGGTCTATATCGCCCTTGAGACAATGGCCGGAAAAGGCTCAGAGATCGGAAGCCGTTTTGAAGAGCTGGCAGAAATCTATGATAAAACCGTACACTCTGAAAAGCTCAGAGTATGCATGGACACCTGCCATATGCATGACGCAGGATATGATGTGACGCACGACTTTGACGGTATTTTAACTGCCTTTGACAAGCTGCTTGGTATTTCTCAGATTGCCGCCGTCCATCTCAATGACAGTAAGAATCCGCAGGGAGCTCATAAGGACAGGCATGCCAATCTGGGGGATGGCTGCATCGGCTTTGAGGCGCTCTCCTATGTTGCCCACCATCCGGCTCTTGAGACGGTTCCCAAGATTTTGGAGACGCCCTATCTTCCGTCTCCGGAAGATCCTAAGAAAAAAGTGCCGCCCTATAAGGAAGAGATTCAGAGATTACGTGAAAAAGTATAATTCCGGGTGACAGATTTGCCCTAGCTTTTTTCCCCGATCTGCAATCTCCACTTAGACCAGAATTCCCTGACATGAAAAGCGACATGATTGCAGGTCGTCACCTGATAGTTTGTCCATTCCCGGGGGAACATTCGCCTGTAGGAATGCTGCAGAAAGCGTTCATCCAGGAGGGCTACGATGCCGATATCGTCCACGGTTCGAATCACTCTGCCCGCCGCCTGCAGCACTTTATTCATACCCGGATATTGATAGGCGTAGTCAAAACCGTTTTCTGACTGCTCCTCAAAGTACTGCCTGATGATTTCCCGCTCATTGCAGACCTGGGGCAATCCCGTCCCGACAATGAGTGCACCGATCAGGCGGTCCTTTTTCAGGTCTATCCCCTCGCTGAAAATACCGCCCAGCACACAAAATCCCAACAGGGAACTGCTGCTATCTTCGGAGAAATTCTGCAAAAATTCCTCCCGCTCCTTTTCCCCCATATACTCTTCCTGCATAATACATCTCTCACTTGCCTGATCAAAAAAAGCTTCCTGATAGACTTCATACACCTGCTTCAAAAAGGCATGAGAAGGGAAGAAGATCAGATAATTTCCTTTCTTCTGAGCGGTTATTTCTTTGATATAAGAAGCCGCCCGAAAATATTCTCCGGGTCCTCTTCTCGTGTATTTACTTGTAATATCGGAACCGATAAACAGCCCTCTCTTCCCCGGAGAAAAGACAGAAGAAGCATACACCTCATAGTCCTCGTCACTTCCTCCGAGCAGACTCTTGTAATACTGAATCGGAAGAAGCGTTGCGGAAAAAAGAATACTGCTCCGTGCCCGCATCATACACTCCTCCAGGTTTCCGGACGGATCAACACAAAAAAGTTTCAGCATAAAACTACCGTCATTCTGCATTTCACTATATATGACATACTTGTCATTTAATTTGTCATATATAAGCAAAAAGTGCGATATTTCAAAGTAAAACTCAAGAACAGCCTTTCTGACAGGACTGTCATCATGTTCTTCCAGAAACTTTTCCATCTGGCTGGCTAACTTGTTCACCGCCAGGATAAAAGGCTCAATACTCTCAAGTACCTGATAGTTTTCACATTCCTTTTTATAAATGAGAAGCTGCCTGTTGCATCGCTCTAACAGGGAAGCCATTTTTTTATCATAGATTTTGACCGTCTTTTTTAATTCCAGAAAGTCTTCCTTTTTCAGAACCGCGCTGTACATCTCCCGTCCTCTGTCCACAAGATTATGTGTCTCGTCCACAAGAAAAATATAATCCCGCCTTGTACCCTCCGCAAAAAATCTCCTTAAATAAACATGCGGATCAAAGACATAGTTATAATCACAGATCACTCCGTCTGCAAACAGACTCATATCCAGACACATCTCAAAAGGGCAGACCTGATGCTTCTTCGCATAGCTCTCAATCAGCTCTCTCGTAAAACTGACTTCATGGGTCAACATATCATAAACCGCATCATTGATCCTGTCATAATGCCCTTTTGCATAAGGGCAGGCCACCGGATTACACTCCGCCTCCTCTAAAAAACAGATTTTGTCCCGTGCGGTCAATATCACCGTCTTAAACAGCAGGCCCTTTTCACGCAAAATAGAAAACGCCTCTTCCGCCACAGTTCGCGTGATCGTTTTAGCCGTCAGATAAAACAGTTTTTCCGCCATCTGCTCTCCGATTGCTTTCACGGAAGGAAACACTGTAGACAGCGTTTTCCCCGCCCCTGTAGGCGCCTCAATAAACAGTTTCTTTTTATGATAAAGTGTCTGATAGACGTAGGTGATCAGTTCTTTCTGCCCTTCTCTATAAGAAAACGGAAAGGAAAGATCTTTGATGGACTGCTGCCTTTTTTCTTTCCAGTCAACCTCATAGTCCGCCCACTTCTGATAAGACTGTATCAACCATTCAAACCAATTCTCCAGATCCTGAAACCTGTAGTCCCGGAAAAAATATTGCAGTTCCTCCGTATCCATATTGCAGTAGGTCATGCACACTCTGATAAACGGCAGTTTATTTTGTTTCGCGTAAATATAAGCATAACACTTGGCCTGTGCCAAATGTACGGAAACAGGCTCTTTCATCCGGCTGACATCCGCGTAAGTCCCTTTGATCTCATCTATGACAACTGTGTCACTTATACTGTCAGGATAGTATTCCAGGGGTGTTTCTCCTCCTGTTACCGCCAAATCCGCACTTTGAAAGCAGAGCTGTCCTTCTATCATGGTCTCCTTCCTATTCTTCTCCGGAGTGCCAAAGCAAACCGGTACTTCCTTTAGGATACGCTTTGCCAGCTGCCCGTCAATAATGCCATCTGCCCTGCCCTCCACAACAATGTCATAGCGCGGCGTATGATAAGTATACCGCAGTGTCACTTCAGCATGATAATCTGCTCCCATGCGCTTTTGCAGCATGCGATGAATCCTGCCGCCCTCCTGCATCGCATTTTCGGGAGCAGCCGCTTTTCTGTTGTCTATATCTCCGTTTCGCAGAATGAATTCCACAAGATTGCGGACGGATGTTATCACTTCCATGAAAAAACCTTTATCTCCTGTGACATATTTTGTATTAGTAGCTGACGATGTCGCAGTGTGCATTCGAAAAACTTTCAGTTTTTCTCATTCGCGGGCTTCGCCCTATGAAAAAAGTCAAATATAAATTTTTTTACATGCAAGCATGACAAAATTTATATTTGCCCTTTTTCGCACTGCTCATTGCCATCGCGTACATTATACCATATCGCAACTGCCGGATACAATGAAACTTTATCCGCTCCCCATTTATTTTAAAAGTAGGACATAAAAAAAGTGTAAAATCTATACTATTTTACAGAAATTACACTTTCTTCATTCTATTCGGTTAATTCCTCATGCTGTCAAAATAACCGTTCATCTTCACTTCGGGAAATGCAGCACTACCTTGAACAGATCTCCATCCACCACGATTTCCAGCTTCCCATGCATCAGCTCCATCAGGCTGCCGGCTATGGAGAGTCCAAGTCCGCTTCCCTCGGTATGTCTTGAAGCATCTCCTCTGACAAACCGCTCCATCAATTCCTCTCCGGAAATATTCAGCTCATAGCGTGAAATATTCTTAAAGGAAATAACCGCTTCCTTTTCCTGATCATCCAGATCGATATATACCCTTGTCTGCGGCTGAGCATATTTGCAGATGTTCTGCACCAGATTTTCCACCACCCGCCACAGATGTTTTCCATCGGCATTTACAAAAATCTCCTGCTCCGGCTTATGCATCACAATGTGAAGGTCTGCTGCCGCCATCTTTTCCTCGAACTCACCCACTGTCTGCGTTAAGAACACGCCGAGTTCCAGCCTTTCCAACTGTACCGGCATACTGCCTGTGGATGCTTTGGATGCCTCCAGCAGATCCTCTGTCAGCTTCTTTAATCTCGCGCTCTGACGGCTTAATACTTCCAGATACTCCTTTACCTTCTCATTATCAGTTTCTTCCTTCTGTAATAAGTCCACATAATTGATAATGGAAGTGAGCGGCGTCTTGATATCGTGGGAAACATTGGTGATCAATTCTGTCCTGAAATGCTCGCTCTGCATCCGTTTCTCCACTGCAAGACTGATGCCGTCGTTAATGGAGTTTAATGTATCTCCATGTTTCTTAAACTCCCAGAACATTTTCTCCGTCTTCACTTTTTCCTGCAGATTTCCTTCCGCTAACTTCTTTGCCCCCTCTTTCAGCTTATGCATCTGCACAATGCCAAGCAGGATCAGTACCAGTGTGGCAGCTCTGTATATAAACCATAGGATCAGTTCTGCTTCCGGTGAAAATGCAGTAATAAAAATGCCAAAGAATTCCAGTAAACTGATACCGCCTAAAATCAGGATTGCTTTCCACAGAAGAGAAATATTCTCCTGTAAAAACATAAAAATTCTCTTCATTTTCCGACCGATCCATCTCATAAACCTGTAGAGAAACATACTGCGCCACCATTTGCCGAGCTTTACGCGGATCACAAAATCCGCCAGCCAGATATAGCACAAAATGTAACAAAATGCAACACACACCGCGAGCACCGTAAAATTCCACAGGCTTGTTCTATAATATGTCATTTCCGACATAAACACGAGGGCCAGTACTCCCAATGTCATG
This sequence comes from Lachnospiraceae bacterium, assembly GCA_014804795.1. Lineage (GTDB taxonomy): Bacteria > Bacillota > Clostridia > Lachnospirales > Lachnospiraceae > 1XD8-76. Next base: position 135,026 of record JAAUZC010000009.1, read on the forward strand.
ATCACGCATGTTTCGACATCTAACGGTATCTTCTGCCAGAACCCCGGCTTTATCGCATCCACAAAACGTCTTTCTGTTTTTATGGTATTCGATTCCTTAAACTGCCCATCCTCTTCTTCAGAATTCTCCGATGCCTCTAAAAATGCCGCATCTTGCCCCTGCATCTCCACGATCACATAACTTCCTTTATGCCCTGCCATAATCAGGACAAGAAGTGTAGACGCAATCCACAGGATCACAGATATCACCCAAACAGCAACTACCGGATAGCGCCATACATAAGCATAATTCACAAGAAATGTAATCTGGTCGTACAAATCTCCTGTCTTCTGCAAAGGGTCAAGCACCTGGGAAACCACCCAGTAGCTTTCCCGTTTGTCACTTTTTTCTTCAACTGCATCCACATCACTGTCATTTTTTACTTTCACATTCAGTGTACGACTTCCAACTTCAAGTGAATAAAAACAATCGGCAATCGGCTTTCCGTTAAACTCTCCCGAATCAGTCGATTCGTCATTGACAAACCTGATCTCTGTATGATTAAAATTCAGTCCGTCCAGAATAATATATTCCCATGTCTCCCAGGAATTGTTTGTCGCATCATACCGGTCAAACGTCACATAATAATCTTTGATCACACCATCGCGGCTTGACTGGTAATAGGCTTTCTGCCCTGAATCATACACAAACTCTATACTGTTGCCATTTACTCCCACCGGCAATTCCACCGTGTCCACCCGGTAATATTCATCATCTGTTTCATAATAGAAAATGCCGTCTGATACATTATAATAATATCCTGTGATTGACACCTGTTTTGTCTCTTCTAATGTTACATACTCTTCTGCAACAGCATATGCACGTTCATATACAGAACCATAGCCATACAAACTGCAATCCCACGAGTACGCAGTATCAGGGCCAATCCAAAACTGATATGCTCTGGCCTTCCCATCACCGACTGCATTTCTTTTCGGCATTGTCTCAAAATTGCAGAACTCATAGTTTGCAGAGTCAGAAATATCTACTGCTTCTAAATCTTCCGCTTTGATAATACCATATCGGAAATTTGTTTTATCAAGGTCTTCCTGCATATATTTATTATCTCTATTTGCCACTGCCATGACCGAATAGATCTCGCTGTATCGTTCATATCCTTTCTCCAGGGTCTCTTCCTTTGACCGATTATAGACGCCCAAGTCATCGAACACTATTATCGCAGCAATACTGCCGGCTATCGCTGCAGCCATCAGTATTGAGATTATCACTAAAGCCGCTTTTAATCCCTTGTTGCTCTTCCATTTATTATTCATGCCACTGCTCATCCCCTTTCTACAGTCTTTGTCTCTTTTTCATAATCTTCCCTGCCATCTAAGATGTATGTCCTGTGTTTATCACTGCCTGATCATACCGCTTTTTCCGCCCCCGGGCGCTTCCAGCTTATAACCGTGTCCCCAGACAACTTTCAGATAGCGCGGCTCCGCCGGATTGATCTCCAGCTTTTCTCTCAGATGCCTTATATGTACCGCCACCGTATTTTCTGTCCCGTAAGGATTGTCTTTCCAAACCTCACTGTATATCTTTGCCGGAGAAAAAACCTCCCCCGGATGCTGCATAAACAACTTCAAAATATCAAACTCTGTGGGCGTGAGGGGAACTTTCTCACCATCCAACGTCACTTCTTTTGCCTTGTCATCCAGTTCAATGCCTCCTATGGAAAGATTCTCCGCTTTCGGCACGCTGCCGCCAAGCATCATATATCTGCGAAGCTGGGACTTTACTCTGGCAAGCAGCTCCACCGGCTGGAAAGGCTTGGTGACATAATCGTCAGCGCCTACAGTAAGCCCCAATACCTTATCCGCATCTTCTCCTTTTGCCGTCAGCATAATGATCGGCACGTTGGATATTTCCCTGATCTTCGCCATGGCTGTAATACCGTCCATCTCCGGCATCATAATATCAAGCAAAACAAGATGCACTTCTTCCTTTTCTACAACAGAAACCGCTTCTCTGCCGTTTTCCGCTGTCAGAACATGATAACCTTCGCCGCCCAAATAAATCTGCAGCGCTGAAACAATATCTTTTTCATCATCACATACCAGTATGTTTGCCATATAGATCCCCTCACTCTATTTTGTTTTTTCCCGGGACAAGCCGCCCAAAATAAAAAGCCCCGCTGCCTGTGTGATATCAATTATCGGTACAATTAATTGTATATACACATTGTAGCGGAACTTTTATGAATAATAAACCATGTAAATTATTAAAAATTGTTTAAGATGAAATTTTTCTTCATTTTTCTATCTCTCCTGCAAAATACTCCCCGATTTTCGCAATAAATGCCAGTGCATCCCGTTTCATCACATCCGGAAATGCCGACAAAGCAGGCGCTGTCTCAAAATTCAGCACTCCCTCATAATGTATATTCCTCAAGCCTCTGATAAAGCCGTCCCAGTCCGTTGAAGCCTTATTTTCCCTTGTCTTTGTAAAGGTAAAAGGAATCTGATGCAGATCCATCACGCCGTCATTATCGTGGATATGCAGCACCTTTAATCGATGCCCAAGTTTTGTCATAAACTTCTCCATATCCAGCCCCACCAGATTGGCATGTCCTGTATCAAAGCAGAACCCGAGCACCTCCGCATGATACTTTTCATTGATGCGGTCGATGCGTTCCATCGCCTTCACTGCATCACAGCAAGGTCCCTCCACAAGATGTCCCCCCACACTGTCATACAGATTCTCTATACAAATCGTTATTCCCATCTCTTTTGCATAAGGTGCAATAGAGTCGATAAATTTCTCTGTCTGTTCCCACTCTCTGTCTTCCGAGCCAAGAAACTTCGCAAGCTTAAAACCATGTATCACAATATAGGAACACTCCAAAAATGCACACAATTCCATGCTCTTAGGCGCCACCTGATGCCACAGATAATCATTTAATTCCTTATTCCCCTTTGGCACATAGATCGGGTAAGGCATGTGCATCTGATGTATCCTGACACCTGCCGTCTGAGCTCCCTTTTTATGAGGCGTAAAAAATTGTTCCAACTCATCAATAGACACATCAAAAAACGTATTCCGCCTGTTTCGGTAAATATCATTATTGAGCAAATAGCCGTTCAGCGAAAAATCAACACAGGAAAATCCCGCCTGTGCCAACATCGAAAGCCCCTCTTCCGGATGTATATCACTTACTACATTTTTAGTCTGTACGCCTGATTGAAGCATTTCTCTCTCCTGTTCCGATTCCGCATAAATCACCGGTCTTCCAGCCTGTCAAAATAAAATGTCGGCATATATTCATCATTAAAAAATTCTATCGGATTGGCAATCCCCATATTTCTGAGCTGCTCTTCTATCTCCCGGTAATAAATATTACAGATAAAGATTACACAATCCTCCGGCAGATTCCTCAGACTTTCCGGATTTTTTACCTCAAGTCCGCAGAATTCATTCCCCCACAATGCCCTGTTGTTATCACAGGTAAATAGCGGCGGATATTCCTCCCCATAACACTTCATATAATTCCTGCACATATTCCCTGCCCCAAACAGCACTCTGACGGGATATTTCCGCAGGAGATTTTCCATCTCAATCTGCCATTTAAAATAGTCCGCCACCGATTTTGCCATCCTGACCAGTTCCGGACGCAGGATTGGTGAAAATGCTGTCGCCGTATCACGAAAGTCAATGATCAGCTCCCCGTCAAAACCTGTCCTTCGCAGTCCTCTGATCAGATTCAGCCAGTCCGTCTGTGACTGTCCCTTCCCTGCACAGGTAAAGGGCAGTAAAGCACTCTCATTCACACCGTCACAGTCCCGCAATATGACTGTTTTCAGCCTGTCCCCTATGTTCATAATAAAATCATACATATTCTGTCCGCAAAGATTGCAGGTCCCTGCATCCATACAGAAACCGAAGCGTTCTTCTCCGGCTTCTCTATTTAATGCATCTATCCAATCCGCTGCTTCTCTTCCATCCGAACAGATGCCGCGCACCAAATGACCGTTTATATCTTTACACTGATTTTCAAGAAGGATCCTCACATTATTTTTTCTTGCTTCATCTGCAAGCTCCAAATAATATGTTCTGTTTACCTCCCATAACTCTTCCTCAGCTATTCCGGCAAAAAGCGGCCTGACAACCAGATATTTACAGTTACTCTTTCCACATATTTTTATACTCTCTTTGGCCAGTCTTTTCAAAAGATCGTTCAGGTCGCTGCGTTTTGTATTTCTACTTAGACAGGGCATCATCGCCACAGAACAACCCAGTTTTTTCCGGGTACACTGCTCCAGCATCCCTTCCGCACGGCTATACAGCTCTTCCGGATGCTCCGATACCAAAGCCTTATTCTTAGATCGTTTTATATTGCTTTTTCCGATATTTTCCAGTTCCCTCGATGTGCAGAACAGTGCCATATCCAGTACAATATTTCGAAATCCCGCTCCTGCAATATCCGTGATTCCCTGCCCGGGACGTTCTGCCTCAACAATTCCGGATGGTTTACAACTGATTTCCAATACTATATCCCCGCTTCCTGCTCCTGTATTTTTCTCTTATCCCTCTGCAGCGTCTCCCTTATCTTGCTGGAGCTTGTCTTCTCCGTGTAAGAAAAAAATACAATGTCCGCACCATTTTTCTCCAAAAATTCCCGATCCGCCAGCCATATCGGATTATCTCTGTGATCATCCCCCGTAAACTGACAGTCAAACTGATACATCTTATACGCATCCCTGATCCCTGCATAGTCCACAGGCAATGCCTCGGCCTGATCTACATACCTGCAGGCCCGGAGCACCTCCACCCGGTCCTCACATGGTATGATCGGATATTTTTTCTTCTGCCGATACACCGCTTCATCCGGGAGTACTCCCACAATCAGATAATCACACTGCTCCTTCGCCCTGCGAAGCAGATTCACATGCCCTATGTGAAACATATCAAAGACACCTGCCACATAGCCGATATGATACTTTTTCGCTTTCCCTTCCTGTCCTGTTATTTGAACAGCAAAAGACGCCTGCTTGCGTGGGTATACTTTTCCGGAATCGTAAATACCATAATTTTTCACTCCCATGTCATCCAGCTGCTGAATAACAGAAAGATAATTCTTAATGCAAATAATCACCTTATACTCATCCGGCGCCATTTCTCCAAGAAAATCCGGCGAGACGATTTCGATTCCGTCCATGGTCTGTCCCCACCTGCTTTCATTATTATCGATGATAGCAGAAACCGGATAGTCCTTCCCGTACATTGCAAGAAAACGTTTTGCAAAATTCCCCGAGCCGAATAAGATCAGTTTACGCCTCTCCGCCCCCTTAAAAATGTCCACAAATAATTTCTGATACACCGCCTCAGAATAATTCATACGCTGTCGGTTGGCATTTATCACTTCTATATTTCCCCGGCATTTTTCATGATAAACCCGCAGTTCTTCACTTTTCAGGAGATTTCTCAAAAAATCCCTCTCCCGCTTCTGCCACAGCGGCAGATAGCGATCCAGCCCGTACCGCTCATATAATTCTTTCACCGGAATGTGTTTCTGCAAATCCGCCGCCTGAGCATAAATCGTCCCCAGCATCCGGTATATCAAAAAATTAGCCGGACAATTTTCCTCACAAAATTCCTGATCATAAAACACAAATTCATCATTGATATAAAAACTATTCAAAGGTACCAGATCCAAATAGCCTTTTTTCAGAACCGCCCCTTTTCCATCGCCCTTATCAGGCTCTGTCACTTCAGAAGACTGCAGGATCAAATCCCTGAAATGATCCAGTCTCTCCAAAAATTTCTCTTTGTCTGTCCGCAAAAGCCGCTTTAAATAAACATGCCCTGTCTCCGCATTTACATAAGGCATCCTGCAGACCCCATTCTCAATACCGGCATCTACCACAGATAAACCGTGCGCCTTCAGATCCTCCCCATTGCGCACTAACTGTTCCAGCCGTTCTCTGCTCCGGGGGGACACCGCCCTCTTTTCCACTATTCCGGATTTTCGTATGACAGTCAAAAGCGCATTTTCTTCCCCCCGCTCCAACGAGCAGGTGACATGACTGACATCCGACACTTCCCCGCACAGGGAACATTCAATCAGATATGCATTCGCCATCTGGTGAAACATTCCATTTTGAACCAGACTCTCATATAGAGCGTTTTCTTCCAGAAAAACAGTATCCGGATGATGATATGTCGGAAATAATCGGTTGGTCAGATCTTCGTTCGGCAAATAGTCTTCCGCGTAGATCACAGCGGGATTCCGCAGATCCGTTAAAACAGAAAAGAAACGGACATTCTCCTCTCTCCACCCTGCTTCCGATAACATTTTCTTTATTTCTGCACGGTCATACATGCGCCCCCGAAAAACATCCTCATTTTTAGCGTAAGCTCTCCTGTAGTTCTCAATGCCGTCAAAATTTCGCCCCGTATAGGAATCCCTGTCCCCGCAAAAATACTTGATTCCCAGACGGTTATTCATTCCGAGAAGCATACGACCATCCGCTGTCAACAGCCCTTTCCACGAAAGAAGACACTTTTCAGGATGCTCTTCCTGCTCTGGTTTTTCAATCGCCACTACATAATCAAAATATCCTTGATGCGCCGAATTCCAGTCCGGCTGCATCGTTTGTGCTGTCGATGTACATATGAGTTCTTCACTATGCTCTCCCAGGTACTCCGCCAGAGCGTCCTGCGGGTTTCCTATGTACAATATTTTTCTGTCTTCCCCGAAATCAAACCAGCAGAGCAGACCTTTTTGAATTTCCCATATAAGCTTCTCTGACATTTCCATTGTTCATCACTCCATTATTTTCCATACAGCTTCATCTACCCGGAATACATGCCTGAAATTATATTGTAACAGATTCTGATACAATTCATACTGGCTGCGCTCCGCCACCGCAATGATTATTGCGCAGGTTTCCGCCAGTCCAGCCGTTTCCTGCAGTTCACAGACAGGAATCCCTTCCCACTCAGCCATTTCCGGGGACATTTTTGTCACAGCAAAACATATATTCGCCACTTCATATTTTTTCAGAGCCGCCGCCAGCTTCTGTCCCACCTTTCCGGCTCCATAGACTACTACCTGCGGGAACATTTTCATATATTCTGCAAATGCCCGGCCATACAGTTTCATATTATCAAATTCACAAAACTTCACTCGCATATCCTGCATGTCCTTGGCCGTCTTCCGAAAGAAACCATTCCTGTCTTTTTGCACAGAACAGATCTGTTCCCATACAGGTCCGGAAAATGCCCTTTCCACCACTCTCCCGCTTCGCACATCCGCCTCCAGGGATTCCGAGAGCCGCAGCAATAACGCATATTGATACTGTACTGCCACCCTGCCGTAATGACTGAAATAATCACGGTATTTTGTAGCCACAAAATACTTTTCAATTTCCGGTTTGTGTTCCCATACTCCCGAAAAAATTTCCTCCAGCCATCCGTATTCTTCAAATACGCAGAATATCTTATCGGGATTATGCATGGAAGAACCCGGATTATCCTTTCGATAATGCAGCACTGCATCGGAAATAAAGTAGGCACGTTCCACATTCATCCACACCTGCAGGGCAAACGAAATATCCTGAAAAGATGCTCCCGGCGTCTCATGAAAACGGATATTGTGTTCCACCAGAAAATCCCGCCTCATAAGACAGGTCCAGATCGTATCTGCCAGATTTAATATTTGGGGACAGACAGACGCATTGATGATCCGGTTTTTCGGATAATCTTTCAACCAGTCGCACAGCCAGTCTTTTCCATTTTGATAGATGTAATGATTTGACTTCACGACTTCCGCATCATGATCCGCTGCCGCCCTGTACAGTCTCTGCAGCATATCCGGTTCCGCAAAATCGTCACTCTCTATAATGGCAATATACTCACCCTCTGCATGATCCAGCGCTACATTCATCGTATTGCCATATCCGGTATTCTTCTTATGAATCACCTGTATGCGGCGGTCTGTCACTGCATATCTATCCAAAACAGCACCGCTTCCATCTGTAGAGCCGTCATCCACACAGATAATCTCTATATCTTCCATCGATTGTCCTGTCACGCTGTCCAGACATTGTTCCAGATATTTCTCAACATTGCAGACAGGGATAAGCACAGATACTTTTGCCATGTTCTATCACTCCGTTTCCAATCCTAAAAATATTCCTCAGGCGCCTGCCAATAAAGCTTTTCTGCGGATATACCCGCCTCCGCCAGAGAACCCCTTATTTTTTTAGCAAGACTGCTGTCTTTTACCGCAATGATAACCATATCAAATGACAGCTCTGTCATTTTTTCCACGCCGATCACTTCCGCATATTCAAAATGATATTTCTGCCGGTTTGCATCGACCCATGCCACAATATCGCAGTCCTCATATCTGCAGATCTGAGAGTAATAATCCTGTCCAACACTCCCCGCACCATATATTACAATCCGCTTTCCCCTAATCTGTGATATATTTTTCAAAAAATATCGTGGAATATGCAGCTGTCCTCTACTGATATATTCCACTGTCTGCAGTATGCGCCCCCGCAAAAAGCCTGTCGCATTCTCTTTTACAATTTCAAGGCACTCATATTCCCTTATAGTATTTGCAACATGATACCACAATCCTATCTCCTGCAAGATGCGCTCATTCTTTTCCAGATGAGCTAATGACCGCTCTTTCACAACATAATGATATAATGCCTTCCGTTTCAACGAAATACGTCTGCTCTCTAAAATACACCTGAGCAGACACAGCATATCTTCCCCATATTGCTGCTCATCTGGCAGAGACGCAAAACATTTTTTGACCAGCTCTGCCCTGAAAAGCTTGGACCAGATACTCGGAAAAATAAAATTTTTGCCGCCGTTCAGAAAATGATCGCACAAAAATGCGATTTTACACGATATCTCACACACATCTGCGACAGCATCCTCAAAGTTTAAGATGATCCTTTCCTCTCCATCTTTCTCCTCAATAAAGCCAAAATGTACAAAGTCGGCCCCGCATTCCAGGATACTTTGCAATAACTCAGAAAACATATCCGGCTCAATGTAGTCATCTGCATCCACAAAACCGATATATTCTCCGTCTGCCTTTTCCAGGCCGAGTTTTCTTGAGACGACGGAACCACCGTTTTCTGTATGGTATACTTCTATACGTTTGTCTTTCTGTGCATACCTGTCACAAATATCTCCTGAACTGTCCGTGGAACCGTCATCGATCAGTATGATCTGCAGATTGTGATAGGTCTGCCGCAAAATACTTCCGATGCACTGATCCAGATATTCTTCTGCATTATATACCGGTACGATCACGCTGATCTTACTGTTGTCTGTCACTTCACCGATTTCCCCCAACGATCAAATATAAAGTAATTTTTCTTCAGCGATACAATAATTCTTTAATTCTTCTGTTATCTCCTGTCTCAACGTCTCTTTTTTTACAGCGAGAATAATGTAATCATAGTCTAATTTCTGAATCTCTTCGGGAGAAGTCACCTTCTCGCAAAACATAGCGGGAAGTTGTCTATACAGCTTATCCACCCATGCAGCAATCTCATTTTTCTCTGCCAGTTCCAGATAAGCAATTTTTCCTATATTTCCCGCACCATATATTATCACTTTACCATTTTCTATATTCGGTAAATCTATCTTTGCAGAACTCACATTGTTATCCCATCTCAGCCCGCACTCCAGAAAAAGCGGTATATACAGCTCCCGAAAAGTCTCTTTCCCCCACTTCAACAATTGGCTTCGTTCAAAAATAAAATCCTCCGCTTTTTTGAAACTGTCATAATGCCCATGCCATCCCCGCTCAGCATGCTCTTTCTGAAATCTGGGCAGACGATCCTGAAATACTTTCTTTTCCGCCTGTTCCATACTCCTCAAAGGATAATGCCTGTTCAAAAACTTCAACGGATATGCTTTAGGATTGGTTATGTGTACAAAATGCCCCGCCGCTGACTTCAAATCTACTTTCTGTGACTTCTTCCATGTTTTTAACTGATCAAACAATTTTCTATCATGGCGAAAATCAAAAAAGGTATCCTCCATAAAAATATTGCCGGAATCTCGCTTTGTAAATCTGAAATCTATAACTGTATTTTCTATACAGTTATAACCCTGCCTGTCAATATGGTATATTGCTTCCCGCAAAGTCACATTTTCCCAGGGACTTACTCTCATCTCATCTGCATCATAGTGGATAAACCAATCATAATTTAATTCTTTACTGATTTTCTCAGTTTTCTCCAGTTGATTATACCATTCGTAATTTTCACTTTTTCCTGATAACGGGAACTGTTCCAAATATATTCTCTCAGGATAATCGTTTTGATACCTTTCCGCAATTTCATAGCTGCCATCATCTGACCAGTTATCCAACAAATACAGGTCTATCTCCTGAGACAGAAGATACTGTATCGTTCTCTCAAGAATATCCGCCTCATTATAAAAATGAATGACTGCCAGCACTTTAAACTCGTCCGGTACTGCAAGTCCTCGGGGACTCTGAAAACTTACTCCCGTCAAAAATAAAACGCCCGTCAAACCTGAATATCTGTCAAGATAGTGAGGCGTTCCCAACATTTTCATGTCCTCATCGGATATATCCGTATCAGAAGAAATATAGATGATAAAATCCTTTGTTTCTTTTTCTTCCATGACCCAGGGAATGATCTGTTCAAGCTCTTCCCTGTCAATGATGTGTATGTATACGACTTCTCCTGTCATATCCTCCCTTGTATTTCCTTTGATAACATGAATCGCAGGATATAAACACTCCAACTCTTCGACAGATTCTCCAAATACATACAAATCTTTTATTTCACGGCAGTTTAATATCCGATTAATGATATCTGAAATAATAGTATTATCTTTGGAAAAAATATCCATATACTTTTCCTTTCCCGTCTCCATGTTAATAAGCAATCTTCTCAAATTTCATCTCATCCAGCATGTCCTTTTCAATCCGGCCACCGGCTACATAGAGCTCCAGCGTCTTATCATACAGAACACCCCTCAATTCGTAAAACTTTTGTCTCAGTATCCTCTGCTCCCTGCTATTCCAAAAAGCCCAAAAATGGTGCCGATAAGTTTCAGTATTCTTTTCATTTGATTTTAAAATACTATTTTCATATACAAAAAACCGCAGTAAATTATTCTGACAAGCCGGATCCATTTTTGTATTATACATTTCCAGCCCTTTACCGGAAACCATCAATAAATACTGACCTTCTGTAACCGAATAAGCTTTATTAAAACTCTCCGCCCTGATTGGCTGTGCCGCATACTCATTCCTGGAAATTACATAATTGCGGTTTGGCAGATTTTCTATCGATTTACCACATAGTAAGGCAGTTATCATCTCCCTCAAATCGGAAGTCTGTATAAGCCTTTGATCATGCTCTGCTTCTGTCCTGTAAATCCCATCCCATATCATCAATGGCGTATGGATCAAAAGATTATTTGGTTCAATCGCGTGTGTCAAACCATTGTGCGCCCCATGTCCCCAGTAATCATCGCCGTGGTCACCATATAATACGATGATCGTATCATCCATTAGACTTTTTTCTCTCAAAAGCCTTAATAAATCCTCACAGCATTTATCCATACAGCGATAACCTGCTTCCCAATTATCTATATCCATACCATAACTATTGATATCCACATAACTATTCAAACTCAGGTTACTGATATAATTACATGCCATCAATGCAAATGGTTGTCCGCTCATCTTTTGTTCAAAAGCATTTACATATTCAGAATACTCATATATCAATTCCATACGATTATGAAATCCTGCAAGATGTCTTTTTTCTGCACTTTCATGATCCGCGCCATCAAAATATATATATATTCCGGTATGATACCCCTGTTCCTTCAGATCATCAAAAAGTGAAGAAGAATAACAATATTCTTTCGGAATAAAGTCAAGAGAATCGCATACCTCATAAATCTTCATTCCTCCATACAGTAAATCCCCTATCGCCATAAGAGTAGACGTTGCAGTGGAATAATAATGATCAAATACCATACACTGCTTCTCAATTTCTCTCAAAGCCGGAAATAATTCAGGATTCATTCTATAATTAAGGACATTAAGACTCTCCAAATGTACCAGCAATAAATTCTTCTTCATGTCTGATTTCTCCATCCATAAATAGAATCAATCAATTCTTCAACAGATATGATCTTTCCTGTCACAAATTTCAACAAATCGCTTTCCACTGTCTCTACATCCGCCAATGTCGTAATAATGGCCATATCGACATCCTCCAGCTTATCCATCTCACCCGGTCTCACTAAATTGCAACAAGCCTCATCATTAGAAGCCGACCTGTCCACCACCCAGCTAATAGGAAAATCCTGCGCCTGGAGTTCTCTGACAAGATGCTTTCCCAATATGCCATACCCATAAACGCCTACCCGATGGATCTGATATATATTTAGATAGTCAGCAATCTGTTTATTCTTTTCATGATTTGACAGCCATTTACTCAGACATCTCATTATTTTTCGAAATTTTTCTTCATTGTTCATCGCAAATACCTATCCTGTAAATACTTTATACCTCACTAATCAATTCTGTTATAGAAAAAATAGGACAGCCCAATTTTTCTTTTAAGGTTTCATAAATATCATCAAAATCTGCCAGTGCCGTCACCACTACTGCATCCACTATATCCAATTCATCATTTACATTTCTTACTTCCGCCTGGGGGTAATGTAAATCTGCCCGCCGATCAATAATATACGCAATTTTTATTTCTGCCTGTTCCAACTCATACAATAAATGCTTTCCTAAAATTCCGACCCCATATATGGCAATCACATTATAATGAAACCGTTTTAAGTAATTTGCGGGGTTTATTCCTTTTTCCTTCAACGACATCCAACTATCAAGACAATTTGCAATCAACATATGTTTATTTTTTACATTTAACATTTCTGCAGCGTCTTCGTTTTCACTTTTACCACATTTTTCAATATCAATATCTCCATTCTGCACTTCCCTTTCTACTTTATCCCTTGCATCACGAACTGCCTCAAGATATTGATAGCCATACTCCTCATCCGGCTCCAGATAGGCACCCTCGCCCCATTCGTTCCATGCATTTATAAACACAAATTCATTATCTGCCAAAATATTTTTCTTTACTAACTGATAAAAATAGTTTTGAAATTTCTCTATAGAAAAGCCGCCCAATACAAAACCGTTCTTTCCATGTCTTGGCGTACCGTCAACATTTGCCAATCCTCCAAAAAAGGTTTTGCATCCTTTTACCGACTCTGCTGTCAAAATATTGTGCCATACATCATCATAGGAATATACTTTTACTCCCTTCATGTCATCTGGTACAATTTTTTTCCGACCATAGTTTACATACATTGTAGGTGCATTAAACATTATTGCGTCCAATCCTTTTCTTGGAGCAGCAATATTCACTCCTATAAAATACATACCCGGAAAATTGTATTCATCAGCCAATTTACGCCAATAATCCAGCATTTGATATAAACAATATATTTCATCCGGTTTATATATTAAAAATACGGGAGCTCCATCAATTTTTATATATCGCTCATCTCTGAAAAACGGAAGAAGATACTCAAAATGCTCTCTCCAGTCATCTTCCCTTCCATATTTTTGCTCTAATAAAATATCTTTCTCATTTGCTCTGCTGCTGTCTCTCTTTTCAAATTTTGCCATCCAGCTGTTTTTATTCCTGATATTGCTCCACGTTCTAGCCCAGCTTTCATTCGCCCAGCAAAAGCAATAGGGCATATCAATATCTTTCCAATTCAAAAGATTCTCGGCCGGTTTTTCAAGTATCTTTCTCCCATCTTTAAAATAATAATGATAGAAACACATGCCATCAACTTTATATTCCTGCATTAATTTGCTTTGTTGCTGCATTGTTGATTTTTCTAACAAATTATAATAATTTTCATGCAATGGCGTTTTAGGCTGAGCATGTCCTTCAAATAAAGGGACTGCTGTTTTAGAAGCTACCCAGTCTGTAAACCCCTCCCCCCACCATTCATCATTTTCTTTTACTCTGTGAAACTGCGGAAGATACATCGCCAGTATTTTTATTTTATCCATATATTTTCCCCACACTTCTTATACATACCAATATTCAGATGAGATATCTCTCCAATATACAACTGTTCCCATCTTTTCTTTCAGCTTCTTTTCAACTTCTGTATTATGATTCATCAAAGTAATAACAATAGCATCAACCTCTTCAAATTCATCCTGAGGATACACTACTTTCAATGCATTCATATCCTTCTTTTGCTGATCTATGCCATATCTGACATTTATATGAACTTTAGGTGCAATTTCTAAAAAAGTGCTTCCAACATTCCCCAAGCCATATACTGCAACATTCTTTATATTATGGGCCGCAAAATATTCCTCTAACTCTTTTAGAAACAGCATATACTTTGTTTCCAATTCTTCTGTCAGTGAAGAGTCTATTTTCATTATTTCCTGCACTTTTTTCTTTTCATATCTATTGCGTAATACAAAATAGAATCTAAATTTACTCTTTTTTGCGTATTCTTCTCCATATAGTTGTTCTGACAAATTTATATATGCCATTGTACCGGCAGGATTGTTAATCCACTTAGCCCGGCCATTTTTAGTCAATCCGTCTTCCCGATAATCACAAATATATATTATTTCTTTATACCACCGAAGTTTATATCCATCTCTTGCAATCGCATTCCACACCACACCTTCAGTAATAAAATTTTCTCCGTCATATTCCGGGAAACGATATTTCTTTAAAATACTTGTTTTATATACTTCTGCTTTATCCCTTAATAAACCATACTTTTCCCGTTCTAAATTCGTAATATCAATATAACTTGAATCAAAATTTCCCCATCCTCCTATCGGATACTTTTCTGTCTTTCCTCTTAAACCACTTATTCCCGCAAAAGAATCATTTTTCCTGATAGTTTCAAACCAATCAATCACCTTATCGATTGCTTTATCTAAAAGATAATCATCGCTGTCTACAATAAAAAACGCTTCTGCCGATGCCATATCCACAGCTTTGTTGATTGCTCTGTGTTTTCCGCCATTTTCCACCTTACAGTATTTTATTTCAAAGCCATTATCTTCAAGTAACCACTTTTGAAACAGCATTTCTGTATTATCGGCACTGCCATCGTCAATTACAATCCACTCAAAATTCTTATTTGTTTGACTTCTTAACGATTCGTATAAATTTTGGATAATATACCCTCTGTTATAAGTTGGAGTGAATACTGTTACACTTATAGACATGTTTTTAGTTACTCCTCTCATTCCGTCAACGCCTAATCCTGCATTTACTGCTTATCATAAATTGTTTTATATAGATCATGCATTTTTTTTACCCGATTTTTTTTCTCATCGGCCGCCCATGAACCATCATAATGATGAATCAAAAAAGTATCTTTTGTGGGGCTTATTTTTCCTGTATAATTACATTTCCCTGACAATACCTTTTCTGGATATACCACAAGTTTATCAATTTTTTGATATTCGCCATTATTTATATATCCCAGATTGTTGAAAAAAGAAATCTGCAAAGTCGGTGCTGCAGTTACATTCATACTGCCATCAGGATTGTAAAAAGAACGGCTGTCGTATTCATCCATCAATTCCTTTATAATACGAAAATGCGTTCTTGCTCCAAATCCCAGGCCCAAACTAATATTTTTCGAACCATCTATTCCCATAAAAGCATCCTCATATAATAACTCGTCCAGATTTTTGATTATTTCCACATCGGTATCCAGATAAATACCACCATAGTGATAAATAATATCCAGTTCCACATAATCCGAAACAAATCCCCATTTCCCTGCCTGATATGCTTCATACATATACTTATTTTTTGAAACATCATAGTTGCTTTCATTCCATTCAATAATTTCATAATCAGGACAGTACCTCTTCCAGCTGGCCATCCACTCCTTATTTTGTGCAGGAATTTCTTTTCCTCCAAACCAGCAATAATGTATCACCTTTGGTATTACAGGATTATCATACACTCTCAGATTCTCAGGATAATATCTATTTCTTTCATCTGCCTCATTTGTCATGCCTCTCACAAATGGCAAAATGCAGCACTCTGCATCTTTTAAATTATCTATTAGCTGTAACTGCTCATATACCGATATAGCATCAGCACATGATATCAACAAAATAAAATCTTTCAATGGATAATTTCTGCAGAATTTTTCTATTGAAATCACATTTATTTTCTGTCCTCTTATATTGATTTGCGTGCCATCTTTCTCTGTATCATTATCTAAAATCAATACAATTTCTTTCTCTATTTCTAATTCCATGTAATCTCTTATAAAATTAAGGAGCATTTTACCGGCTCCGAAACAAACAATCTTTTTTTTTCTATTCATTAACTGATACAGGTCTATGTTCAATAATCTCATCGATTTCTCTTCCTCTGCCTCGTATAATTACAGATTTTTCCTTTCCCTGCGTCTCCATGTATCACACATCACTAAATTTCTAAATTACAATCCCCGCTTTCACGATCATCTGCCACGTCAATACTCCTACCACACGACCATCATCATCCACCACTGGATAATTGTTGATACTGCCTTCTCTCAAATTATGCAGTGCCTGTACCGCTAAAATGTCCTTTTTAATCGTTCGAGGAGAAGGGGTCATGATCGTATCAATAATATCACTATACATATCTACTCTTTTCTCAATAGCTCTCCGCAGATCGCCATCCGTCAACAAACCTGACAATTTATCATTTTGATCTACAATGGCCACTACTCCTAACTGCTTCCGGCTCATTTCCATAATAGCTTCCGAAATTAAAGCTTTTTCTCTGACAATCGGCATATCCTCACCTGTCGCCATAATATCACACACACGCAGCAAAACCCTTTTTCCTAATGAACCTGCCGGATGAAACAAGGCAAAATTATCCTCACAGAAACCATACTCTTCCGATGCAACTACTGCCAAAGCATCTCCATAGGCAAGCACAGCCGTGGTACTCGATGTCGGAGCAAGATTCAGATTACATGCTTCCTGAACATTCGGCATTACCTGAACCAGTTCACTCTCCCTTGCCAGTGTAGAATTTTCATTTGATGTAATTGCAACAATCTTCGCACCAATAGCTTTAAGGGATGGAATCAGATTCAAGATCTCCTGACTCTCCCCACTGTTGCTAATCAGTATTACAAGATCAGATTCTGTCACCATTCCCAAATCCCCGTGCATTGCCTCCGCAGGATGCAGATAAAAAGAGGATGTTCCCAGACTGGACATGGTCGCTGATATTTTTTTTGCAATATGTCCCGATTTACCCATACCACATAAAACTACTTTACCCTTGCATTGTATTATTGCGTAGATAACTTCTGAGAAAGTATGATCCAACTTTTCTTTCGTTTTTATTAAAGCATTTATTTCTATGTCAAAGACTTTTCTTGCTTCCACTAAATAATCCATAATTATTTATTTCACAATCTCTTTTATTTTTAAGCATTCCTCTATCAGTTTTTTTACATTGCCAATAGGTATCATATTAGGCCCATCTGACAAAGCCTCTGATGGATTAATATGTGTCTCCAAAAATAGACCATCCGCCCCTGCTGCAACTGCTGCTCTGGAGAGATATGGAACATATTCTCTGTTTCCGGAAGTGGAAGTGCCATTTCCTCCCGGTTTTTGCACACTGTGTGTTCCGTCAAAAATAACCGGATAACCTGTTTTTTTCATTTCTACAATAGATGTCATATCCACAACTAAAGTGTTGTATCCAAAGCTTGTTCCTCTCTCACAGAGCATGATATTTTTATTGCCGGACTCCTCTATTTTATGTATTACATTCCGCATATCCCATGGTGCCAGAAATTGCGCTTTTTTGACATTGATAGTCTTACCAGTTCGTGCTGCTGCCACGAGCAGATCCGTTTGCCTGCATAAAAAAGCCGGAATCTGAATGATATCGCAGACCTCTGCAGCTTGCTTCGCCTGATATGGTTCATGGATATCCGTCACTATTCTTAACTGATATTTATCCTTTACCTTTTGCAAAATTTTAAGCCCCTGCTCTATTCCCGGTCCGCGAAAAGAATCTATGCTTGTCCTGTTTGCTTTATCAAAAGAAGCTTTAAAATAGAAATCAATATTTAATTCGGAACTAATCTTTTTTAACTCTTCTGCCATCTGCAATGTAATTGTTTCATTCTCAATTACACATGGACCTGCGATAACAATAAATTTTTTTTGCATAATATTATCACCCGTCTACTGTTTACTTTATTACCACCAAAGTACCACTCTGATCTGCCAGAGGAATCTTTTTAAGAAAAACTTGATTATCCTCTTCATACCTTTCCACTGCCCTTTTTACCCCTGACAAATGAGATGAATTATAATCATGAATATACAAGTACCCTCCCACGACAAGTCTTGGATAAAAAAACTGGATTCCCTGATATGTCGATTCCTCTAAATCAACATCTAATGACACAAATGCAAATTGTGATTCCTTCACCTCATCTGATACAGTGTCCGGGAATAATCCTTTAAATATCATACACTTTTCAGGATATTTCAATCTATTCAATACAATATCTTCAGATGTTTGTTTATATCTGTCCTTAAATATTTCATCACATCTTCCAATCCGCATTTCTCCGGCTACTTCCTCTTCATTAAACCCTTCAAAAGTATCAAAAAGGAAAAAATCTCTATCTTTAAATTTCTCATTTATTAATTTTGCAAATGTGCCTCTGAATACTCCTACCTCTGCAACCTTTCCCTCTATTTTATTATCTATCAGTTCATTCGCTATAAACTCAAATGTTCTATACCGGAAATAATCCATCATATATTCTTTTTCATCAAAACCTGATGTTCCAATAATTCGTCTGCTATCCAATTTGTCCTTTTCATTCATTCCAATCATACGCTTTGATGATTGTATTGCCATTTTTTCATACAATTTCAGGGAAATCTTTTTTACTATTTCATCATCATTGATATATGGCAGTTCATGTATACAATCAGTAAAAATAATCTTTTCTTCAGGCACATCATTTTCCCGCAACATTTTATATATATCTTCATAGTATGTATTTGCAATTATAATGTAGTCAATTTCCTTTGATATGTTATAAGCCTCTTGAGGTTCAAAAACAGGATAACCATAGAAAAGCTTTGCTTTGCGAGCGGAATCCACAAATCCTTCTATAATATTTCCCTCAAAATATCTTTCTTTCATATAACCATTTGCACGTTTTCCTGTTCCCCATATCAATAGTTTATACATAGATTTATGCCCTCCGCATATCTGCTTCTATTTTCAATATATCTTCTGGTGCATCTACACCAATACTATCATATATAGTTTCTCTTACTTTAATCCTATATCCGCTTTCCAGAACTCTTAATTGCTCCAGATTTTCTGCTATCTCTAAAGATGTTTTTTCTGTTTGCACATATTCTTCCAGAAAATCCTTCCTATACCCATAAATCCCAATATGCTTAAAATATTTCACATCACTCTTCTCATCTCTGTTATATGGGATCGGATATCTTGAAAAATATAATGCGTAATCATTTTTATCCCGCACTACTTTAACAATATTGGGGTTATTAATGTCAACAATCTCTTTTATTTCTTTGCACAATGTAACCATATCTACATTGTCGTATCTAATAACATCAATTAATTCCCCAATCATCTCCGGTTTTATTAAAGGCTCATCTCCCTGTACATTGATCACAAAATCACATACATCGTTTTTGATTGCTTCATATACACGTTCTGTACCACAAACACAATTTCCGGTCATTACGACCTCACCGCCAAATTGCTTAACTGCACCATATATACGCTCATCGTCCGTTGCCACGATTACCCTGCTAATACCTTTTGCCTGTCTGACCTGCTCATATACCCGTTGAATCATTGACTTTCCGGCAATCAGCGCTAATGGTTTCCCCG
Source organism: Lachnospiraceae bacterium (assembly GCA_014804795.1). Lineage (GTDB taxonomy): Bacteria > Bacillota > Clostridia > Lachnospirales > Lachnospiraceae > 1XD8-76. The sequence continues at coordinate 155,035 of JAAUZC010000009.1, forward strand.
GAAAACGCGACGATTGATAACGCGACGGAATCACTGCAACTATATTCTTCATATCAAAAGCTCCTATTCCTTGTCCACAAATAATGAGTCAAAATTAACTCGTTCAAAAACTTCCAACATGCCGCCACGAGTTGCATTATATATTTTTATGCCATGAGAATCAGCATACTTTTTGGCACTCTGATATGCCATGATCATAACTTCCTCATGTCCATCATGATTCACTGCATAACCCGTATCATTGATATAATCTTTTGTAAAGTACATTTTGTCTTTACCATTTAAATTATGAAAATTACAATCGACACCTAATAAATATATTTCTTTAAAACCTAAATAAACCGCCAGTTGAATGCATGAATATGTAACCGTCCCTCCTGGTGTGACCGCATACTCCAAATCCTCGGAAAAAGCTGGCAGCCAATCAATAAAATCTTCCTGCGTTGAATGCATTTTATATATATTGGCACAATCAACAGTCTGCCAGAACTGGACACAATTATCCGTAATTATTTTACATCTAACTTCCATATCTATAATGGCGTCTTTATACATATCAGCAGCATTTTCATCAGTAACCATATAGTAATCTGGTCTCCAATCCGTCTCACTGAATATCTTAAAAATACCATTCATACTAAGACATTTCTCTTTATTTTCAAATAATATCTGCAAATCGGATGCACGCAGGCTGGGACCACATGCAATTATAAAACATCTTTCTTTATGTTCACTTTTCTTAAGACGCAATATTTGAGCATTATAATTCTCTTTAAATTTTAAAGAGAAATCATAGTAATTCTCAATCCTATCGGCTTTAAGTAAAACTTTTGCCAAATCTTCATCACTTGTATAGATCATACGCATGATACTTTTATATTTGCTCGGAGAAGAATATTCATCAATAATCGCTTTAAACGGAATACATTCCGTTATTTGTTTTAATTTATTGGAATCCCAATTAACTTGCGGTATTAAAGTTACCTTCTTTTTGTCTTCCAGTAATTTTTCACATAATAATAATGTAAAAATATTAACCCCATATATATTATATTCATCCCGATCAAAAACAGGAAATTCTTCTAACCTTTTCCTGTTATTTTCGCAAATAAAATCGTCTGGACAGCCAACCATCTCTATAAAATTTAACACATTATTATTTGTTAATTGCTCTATTATCTCTTCTCTCCAATACAAACGATAGGCCGAACTGGTTAAAATTATTATATAATTTCTATATTTTTGAATATAAGTGTTTAAAGATATTATAGGAATACCATTATATACTGTATCTATTTTTTCAATATCATTATCAATATAGGCTTTAACTCTTTCTTCACCTAAAATATTTAAAAGTCTTTTCCCTCTTTTCCCACATCCAAATATCACAAACTTTAACATAGACTTTTACCATACCCCTTCCATTTAAGAAGTCACTTTCCGTTCTATATTATCCACTAATAACTTCCATAACGCTTTTTCTGTCTAAAAAAAGTTCACACCATACTTCAAAACAAATTGTTTTAAAAAACAATTCAGCATCCAAACCTCTAAGAAGCTCAATATTCTTACTTTGTTCATCTATAAATTTCCAATTTAAAATATCTCTCTGTTTCATTTTCCTTAATATTTTTGATATAAATTTCATATCTGAAAAAAGATATCTGTTCGTTGGCATACCAAACCCCCTTTTTCTTCGATATGCAAATTCTTCACCAAATATAGGAACACACATCTGTTTTAATATATCTTTTCCTTCTTTCCTCTTATAATTCATCAAAAAAATTTCAGGTATCTGAAATGCATATTCAACCACCTCATTGTCCAACATTGGAACTCTATTTTCTATAGAATGTGCCATGGCCATCTTATCCTGTCTTACCAAAAGCTCCGGCAGATATGTCATCATTTCATATTTTATCTGTTTGTCAAATACACTTCCTTGCAATTCTCCAAAAATTTTTTTTCTCTTTTCTAATTGATACTGCTCATCAAAAGCAGGCAAAATATTCTTAGCTTTCTCTCCGTCAACAGCACCATTCCCTAAAATAATGGCATTTTCTGTTTGCTCAGTTTGACATCCTATCAAGTCTACAAAAGTTTTATATCCCCCGAAAACCTCATCAGAACCTTCACCACTTAGTAAAACAGTTACCTTTTCTCTTGCATTTTCTGCGACTTGATATAGACCTACAGTACTGGCATGAAGCATTATCCCTTCAAAATGCCAAACAGCATCCACGAATTTCTGAGTATAGTACTCAGCATTCATTAAGTATTTATGACTATTTATGTTTAATACATTTATTACAGTATCAATATATTTTTCTTCTGAAAAACGTAAATCATCAACTACAATCGATATAGTATCACTTAATCCATATTCTTTAGCTGCTAAATAAGAAATTAAGCTGGAATCTATTCCACCCGAAAGCTGGCACCCCACTTTTACATCGCTAATCATTTGTCTTTCTACTGCATTTCCTAAAACCTGCCATAATTTTCTTTTACAATCTTCAAATTCACCATTATTATTTCTATTATATTGATTAATATCAAAAAACTTATATTTATTAACTTTATTATCACTCAGTGATATTTCAATCAATTCCCCTGGTAAGACCTGTTTTACTCCATCAAGCAATGCACCATCTGTAACATTTCTATACAAAATATATTCCTGCAATATATCTTCATCCAATTTACTTTCAAATTCATGAAATTTTAAAAAACATTTTATTTCTGATGCAAATAAATAATAATTCTGGGTATTTGTAAAATATAATGGCTTTATTCCAAATCTATCTCTTGCTATATATACCTTTCCATTTCTCAAATCATACAAAGCAATTGCAAACATTCCGTTTAACATACTCAGCGTTCTTTCAATCCCAAATTCCAGATACAAATTAAGTATCACTTCTGTATCTGCTCTACCTTTAAATCTATATCCCTTACTCTGTAATTCTTTTCTTAATTCAATAAAATTATATATTTCTCCGTTAAAAACTAATATAACATTATGAGCATCATTCATCATGGGTTGATGTCCATTTTTAGACAAATCCTGTATCTTTAAACGGCTAAATGCAATTACGCTCTTTCCTTGAAATATCTCTTCGTCCGTAATTTCTACTCCCATATGATGTATAGAATTAATCCCAACAATTCCGTTATCATCCGGGCCCCTATGTTTTATCGCAGTATTCATTTTCCTTATTTCATCTATTCTAAAATTTTGTGCCTGTTTTTTACCTATTATTCCAACTATTCCACACATGGCCCTATTCCTCTTTCTTTTTTATATAAATAGTCTAATTTTGTTTTTTAATAGCATGCCCCTTAACAAGCTAATCATTTTAAATTATGGATAAACATATTATTTATTTAAAAACATTTAGATCCGGTAATTCTAACATTTCACCTAGCCTTAAATCTGCCTCTTGCGGCATGAACGGTATCATACCAGAACATGGAGTTAATGTCAGTTCTCCAAAATATATCCGGTTTTTAACTTCATACAAATCAACCCTTACAAAAGGAATTCCCTTTGATAATACCTTTGCAATTTCTATCATTTTCTCATAATTTTGAGGCTTTTCTGGAATCTCTTCAAATGGCTCATAATCACTTCGATAAAAGTCCGCAAAAGTCCAATCCAAATTTAAAAAACTTATTTTCGCAGTCTTATGATTTTCCAGCCCCTGGGATACATATAAAAATTTAGGTTGGCCATTAAAACAATAAAACTTATAATCTATTAATTCTTTTTGCTTTCCATCAACCAAATATTTTTCACAAATTATTTTTCGAACTACATTTTTATATGGCCACTCACGTCCGTGTAAATAAAAGTCTTGTTCTATTCCGTCCTGAAGTTCTCTTTTAATTTTTTTCTCATTTATACTTGACTTATCTCTACAAATATATAAGCCAATGCTTGAATTATGGTTACATTTTAATACAAATTGTTCTGGCAGCTCTTCAAAATTAATTTCATCAGATGAATCATATATTTTTAACGTTGGAATAACAAATTCTTTTCCTATTAAATCCGCAATATATTTTTTCACTTCGTACTTATCAACCATTTTAGTATACTCTGGTTTTCTGTCATATAATTTCAGCCATTGTAGTTTTTCATTAAAAGTCTGTGGTTTATCTATATTGGGCCAATATCCCGTATAATACATAAATTGTCTGCTAATATATTCTTTATCATCCAAAATACACTTAAACTTTTCATTCAATCTTTGATCATTTTTTTCAACTAAATCATTAATAAAATTCTGCAAAAATAAATAATCCATTTCTACTATATTACAAATTCCCTTTTTCTCTAATTGCTCCCTTATGGCAATTTGATGTTTATAAGAAACTGTAATAAATACTAAAACATTGTCTTTTAAAGAATATAACTCATCTAAGGAAATTGTTTTAATTCCGTCCCTTATCTCAACTTCTTTCTCCTTTCCATTATCACAATAGAAATCAATCTGTATTCCCATCTCTTTTAATATGTCATATGCCCATGTACTTCCAATTAAACCGGCCCCAAAAAAACATATTTTACCGTTCCAGCGTTCAAATAATAATTCTAAATCATGATATCCCATAATTAATTTATTTCCCCATATTGTTAAAATACTATATTTATCATACTCACTATCAAAAACTTAAAATTTCTATAAAACATTTTTTCTATACGAACTATATATCCTTCACATTTATAAGCCTGCTTACGTTATGCCCATCTATAAAACTCCAGTGTGTATAATGCTCAACACTGTCCGAAATCATTAAAACATCCTCCATCGAATAATTGTTCTTCCACAATACATACGGAAATGAAAGCTGATCTCTTTTGGACTGTGTTTCAACTTCATGCCACCATTCTTCCATCAATTTTACACATATTGGATTATTATGTTCCCTAATTAAAACATTGCACCAACAACTTCCAAATTTTTCCGGCATTCCCTCTCTCCAATACTTTTTCATCTGGGAATAAATAATTTCCGGATCATCCCGCATTTGCGGCATTAAACGTACCGCCTCTGCATACATACATTCCCATCGATTTGGACTCGCAACCCCTATCCTAGTTTTCTTCAACTTTTCAAAGCAATTATCCAGATTATGCTCTAGTATCACATTTCCGTCATAATAAACACTGTTTCTATATTCAGGAAAAATTTTATGCGCATTTATTTTACAGTATCGATTCATTCTTGTGAAATCAGATATTGTACTTGGAATTACATCTTTTATGTTGATCCAATGATAAACACTGCTTTGTTGCGGTGCCTTATCAGAAATTAAATAGAAATCAAATAGTTCTCTTACTTCTTTTCCCGGTTCAAATACATTATCATAATCGCCAACAATACATGTATATGCAACTTTTTTTCTTCCCATAAAATCAAAATATTTATGAGCCATATTAGGTGCCTCTAACAATTCTGGCAAAGTAACAAAATTTTTTATTCCTAATTTCAATAACTGCTTAATTACGATTCCTTCATTAACTACTCCCATAAAAACAAACCAGATTATTTTCTCTTTCTCGCTTAATAACTGGTGATAATCGACACAAAATATACCTTCAACTATCTCTTTCTGCCACAACTTTTCATTATTGTCACAATAATAATCAGGAACAATATTTAATTTCTTCAGAGCATCATAGCCTACTGTTTTTCCCAAAAGCCCTGCTCCCCAGATACATACTTTAAATTGTTCACTTTGGGCCAACTTAATATTTTCCTCAATCACCTGCCATTTTCTCATAAAACTTATCCCTCAAAAATTTCTTCATTTTTTACTTAAATAAATATACTACATAAATTACAACTAATTTTTCTGTGTTATATAGACTTTCTCATTAACTAGTAAACGCAAATATAACAGTCAAAAAATTCTTGCGTACCCATTCATAAATACCTATTCCGGAATACAGTACAAAACTGTCTCATCCTTAATTAAAGAATAATGTCTTAAATATAATTTATACTCTGGCACATAGCCCAAAATTAACTTGGGTATTTCCCATATATCTTCCTTTTTGTGATATACACAAATTGCCAGCTTAGGTCTATACATTTTTATAGTCTTTTCCGCTCCTTTTAATGCATTTATTTCTGCACCTTCTATATCCATTTTAATAAAAGAAACTTTCTCATGAATTAGATTATCCAAACTATCTACTTGAACTATCGTTTGCTCTTCAGTACTTTCCTGTCCACTATTCTCAACATAAGACGCTCCATTTAAACCTGAAACAAAGGATAATTCCTCAGCCTTATCCCAAGCTCCGAAGGGCAATATCTCATATTCTGCACCTATCGCCTCCAATTTCTTTTTACACTTTTCTCTATTTTGAGGATCTGGCTCCAATGCAAATATTTTCTTATATTTTCCGGCCCACCGCACAAACATCTCCGAGGTCTGACCATCAAAGGCTCCCGCATCAACAAAAACTTCATCTTCTATTTTGTCGTTTTTTAGTTCTGGTAAATCAAAATATTGAATTTTATTCGCATCATCAACCACTTTTCCAGCATCTATAATTAATTATTCCGGTATCTGATGTTCCATTAATTGCGAATATATCTCTCTATGATATAATTTTGTAGAAATGATAACAGCCATATTTTCATTTTTTTAATCCACTCATCAAAATGTATGATTGGTACCCCCCAATCCGTTTACCACATTTACTTAAATCATTGTCCACAAAACATGAAAAATCGACGTCCGGATAACTATTAAAAATACTCTTCCCCAAAATTCCTGTTCCGAAAATGCAGATTTTTCTTTTATCAGCAATCGCTTTATTTAACTTTTCAATAAATTCGCCGCCATCAGAATATGTTTTAATAATACTTTTCAAACACTCTACATGTCCTGTCAGACTATACACTAATTTATTAATAAAGATTTCTTGAGAAGTTAAATCAGCAAGATGGTCATATATTAACTGAATTTCATTTACAAAATCATTCATAAAAATTCCTCCTATCTATCATAGCCAGACTGCAGGTATTCTACTTCCTTTTCACATATTCCGGTTTCGCTGTATGCACTATATCAAGCCATTTTCCCATTTCATAATCCACAGACTCCGGTTCAAATGCACTGTGTCCCGCCCATGGTGCAAAAGAGAATTCCGCTACATATAGTTTCTTAGAATTCTCAAAAAAGTCTACCCTAACAAAAGGAAAATCTTTTGAAAGTTTACGACTAATTTCAAGCATTTCGTCTAAATGTGGTGGTCTTTCTAAATCCCTCCTACTCGGAAAATCTCTATATTTCACCTCCATATATTGCCAGTCCGTAGTATAAAAACTTACAGGATAGCCGTCTCTGTTAACTCCGTTATCAAAGTGCGCTGTTTTTACATATATGAACTTTGGTTCACCATGAAAACAAAAAACATCATAATCATCAGGACTATCTTCTGCCTCTTTAAGGTACTCCTCTACATATACCTTAGGTTGTACCCCATAGTAATAATTTGCAAATGAGTTTGTATGCAATTTTAATCTATTGAACCAATTCTCCTTTATATCTTTTTCTGCTCTATCCAAATCTACTTTGCTTTTATCAGGAACCAGTAATATGTTAAATCCATCACTGGAACAATTAGACTTAACCACACACTGTTCCGGAATACCTCTAAGATTTACTTCTTCCGGTGTTTTCCATATTTCGTATATTTGAGCCGTGTATCCTTCCCCTAACTTCTCCTTCACAAATTCCTTAAACAGAACTTTATCAACACATTGCGTTATTGCCGGGTCATGATAGTATAATTTAACCCATTGTATCATTTCCGAAAAACTTTTCGGATTTTCAAGATCCAATGTTTTTCCCATCTTTTTTTCGAATGTATCTTTCAAAAACGTCTCGCGCTTTTCAATAGGCCATTTTGAAATATCCTCCATGATCCTGCTCATTAATTTACACCTTTCATCCTTTCCAAAATCTCATCCGCCCATGGGTCAAGTAAATCCGCCTCCGTTGTAATATCATTCGGCATCACGCATTCTTTACAATACGGATGTTCAAATCGCTTTCCATCAAGCTGAAGTTTAAGAAATGTCCTATGTGCCTCCCCATTCCAAATATTGTAAAGTGAATCATTCCATATATTTCCATACCTGACATCCTGCGTAGCATCACAGCATGCCGCTGTCACATCTCCATTGGAACGGATTCGCATCCTATAGAACGCTCTGTGGCATACCTTATTTACTTTCTCCTGATGGACATGCATTCTGCCGTCAAGTACATCTTTAGTAATATTTTCATCTATCCTGTCATAATCCATTCCTGCATAGATTGGCAGAATATGTTCTATATAAAGGGAGTCCGCCATACTTCCAAATATATCTCTGAATCGTTTTTCTCCATCAGGTATATCTTTAAGCGCAATATCTGCTACTTTCATGCGCACCTTCATATTTCCCCTACGCTGATACAGATAATCAAGATTTGACAAAAACTGTTCAAAATCAATATCTCTTCCGCCAAACTCTTTATACGCTGACGCATCTATCCCCTGCAGCGAAATTCTTATAGTCTGCACACCACCATTTTCCATTATCCGGTCTACCTTATCCCTGGTAAGAAGAACACCATTCGTAGTGAATTCAACAGCATCCGCAATACCTGCTTTGTTTACTTTTCCTACTATCTCCGGAAATTCAGGATGACATAGAGATTCCCCAAAACCAAAAAGATTTACTTTTTTTATTTTCCTCGGAAACTCTGCCAGATCATGCAATATTTTATCTATCAGTTCATCTGTCATATTTCCTTCATACTGCCCATGACCTATAGAATGCGCACAGTAAACACACCTTAAATTGCAGAAAGATGATATCTCAAGCGCTGCATTATATGGCGTATCAAGCGGTACAACATCTTTCAAATATACTCTGTCTGTTTCTCTCCACTGCCGGAATTCAGCCATCTCATCTTTCCCCCTTCGATTATCTTTTCAGGTCTTTTAACATCAAACACAAATAACCACATTCTCAGTCAATATGTAAATTTCCAGCCATCTTCAACCCTGCTTCTATCGCATCCAACATACTGTCCGCATTAGCTCTTCCTTCTCCCGCTTTGCCGAAAGCTGTTCCATGATCCACAGAAGCACGTATAATTGGCAGTCCAATTGTACAGTTAATTCCTCTGACAGACTTATACTGTCCGTTTTCTTTATCCCATTGGAATCCATTCAATTTTAACGGGATATGCCCCTGGTCATGATACATGGCGACCACAATGTCATATATACCTGCTTTGCACTTTACAAACACAGTATCCGGTGATTCCGGTCCTTCCACATTGATTCCAAGATTTTTTGCTTCCTGAATTGCCGGAATAATTTCACTGGCTTCCTCCGTACCAAACAATCCATCCTCTGAACAGTGTGGATTTAATCCAGCTACTCCAATCCGTGGATTGGCAATTCCCAGCATTTTACAGCCCTTATCTGCCAGTTTTATTACTGTCAGGACTCTTTTCTTCCGTATAAGTCTGCATGCTTCACTTAATGCACAATGTGTTGTGACATGAATCACACGTAAATTTTCACTTGCCAAAAGCATGGCATAGTCCCGGGTTCCCGTATATTCTGCAAATATCTCTGTGTGTCCGCTGTAATGATGTCCTGCCATATTGATAGCTTCCTTACTGATCGGAGCAGTAATAACTGCGGCCACCTTTCTATCCATGGCAAGCCGGATTGCATAAACCACATACTGAAAAGATGCTTCCCCGCAAATTACAGAATTCTCCTTATAATTCCAACCGCCCGGCTTTAAATAGCCAAGGTTGATATACTCTACCACTCCATACTCGCCAACCGCTTCCTCCACAGTCTGTATTTCCCTCAATCTTATATCTATATTTGAAAAACAGATGGCGTCTTTAAGTGCTTCGCAGTCCCCAATTACAACCGGAATACAATCTTCATACACGGATTTTTCATTTAATGCTTTTACAACAATTTCAGGTCCGATACCCGCGGGATCCCCCATTGTAATTGCAACTGTTTTCCTTTCCATTATCCTGTTCTCCCTCAAAATACATTTAAAATTTTTTTCTTAATATCAGTAGTTGAAATCCCTTTGGTATATGGAACATAAATAACATCCACATTCCTTTCTCCCAAAATTTTTTCAAAATTATTCCACCGATCAGTACCTTTCCAGTCATCTCCTATAAAAACCGCATTAAACTGGTATCGTTCCAACAGTGTGAGTTTATCTCTGACATCATTTATCACAACCTTGTCCACGTCTCTAATAGCTGCCACAATGCGGGCACGTTCATCCTCCGGTATAATCGGATAACGTTTTTTATACTCATTGACAACCTCATCACCGTGAACACCAACTATCAAATATTCACACTGTCTTTTAGCCGTCTCAATCATATTTAAATGACCTACATGAAATAAATCATAAACGCCATCTGTATAACCAATTTTATAACGCTTCTTCTCCATAATCTCATTCCTTATATTTACTGATAACAAATTCTCCTATTGCTCATTCATGTATATCCGGCAATGTAAGTTTAGAAATGGGATGAACCTTTCTTTTTTCCACTGATGGCATGTCCATATAATTTTTATATTTTACCTTTAAATAACCATCAAAATCCTTGGCACCCGGGAATCGGTAATCTTCAAACTGGTATAGCCTCAGATCAGTGTACCATTTCCTGTCATATCCATATACTCCCTTAGGAGTTGGAAAAGTAAGAATTCTTACCTGCTTTGTTTTCCCCAGTTTTATGCACCTATTGATCCATTTTTGATAACTCCTAATCAGGCACTCTTCAGGAATTAAATACAAAAGCTTATACAAACTTCTCTTAAAAACATTTTTTTCTGTTTTTCTGCCCACCACTGACCAAAATGTTTTCCGATATAGAAAACAGATAAATTTGTGCATTATCTTAGCAAACTTCAAATCCGGAACATTATCAAAAGGCATAATATCAATTGCAATTCCCTGATCATAAGGCATGAACTCCTGATCCAGCCGGATAAATTCTGTATTTTTTCGCCGAAGTTTGCCATACCCCCACCGATATCCCTTAGTATCACGACAATCCTGGAAATAGTACTTCTCTGTATTTAACTCTGTTTTACAGGCTTCTCGAAATTTTTCATATTCTTTTCGCAAAAACCCTATATCAGCATCATCATCCCATGGTATGTACCCATGATGTCTGATTGCTCCCAACATAGTACCGCCTACCATATTGTAATGGATGCCACATTTTTGGCAAATGCGATTCACCTCTTGAATCAACTCTAACTGTATCAATTGTATTTTTTTTAATTCCTCTGGTGTAATCTGATATCCAGTTCTATTTGACAAAATATCCATATATTTCTACCTATATTGTTAAATAATTTTTTGATAAAATCATCAATCCTTTTCATTCTAAACTCGTTTATCATTATATTATCTTTATAAAATAAGATATATATACTTAATTGTCAACATACAAAAACCCATCATCGCATCAGCAACAATAGGGTCTGTCATCACTTTGCCTCCATGCAATCTTCTCGCTTCCCTGCTCTGATATTTAATTTCTTACATTTACACTCTGTAAGACAATACTAAACTCTCTTATAAACTATATCGGCTTATTATACCAAATCCTTTACATCAGATCTCTCTATTCTCCCTCGGACAACAGCTTCCTCTGTAATTTCAAATTCTTGATATCATACACCCCTGCAAGAATAACAGAATAAACCTTATCATTTCATGACAAACAGCTTATTTCTACAAATATCTCTCCGGCTCATTTAAAAACACATCTGTAATTCCCTTTACTTCCAATGCATGCAGATCCAGTTTTGTTCCTGTAGGTTTCTCCGGATATAAATGCCCTGAAAACCATGCCCTGACCGTATATTCTCTCAACTCTTCCGCCGGCAGATCTATCCCCTGCCAATACGGATGCATCACTTTCGCTCCGCATCCTCCCTGCAATTTATACAAACAGTCCGATACTTTCCCATCCAGCATCCCGAGTTCCGCCTCCGGATCAAGCCCTTTGAGCTTCTCCAGAGATTTCGCATAAAACGTGGAATAAACCACTACTTTCTCAAATCCCCTTTTATGCACAAGCTCTACTATCTTCTCTTCCATCCCCGGATAAGGATAAGAACTGTTCTTTAACTCTATATTCAGCTTCATCCCTGCCCTTAACCTGTCATCCAGCAGATCCAAAACTTCCTCTATCGTCGGAATTTTCTGTGTTTCATTCCCGCCTGCATATATGGAAAGCTTTTTGATTTCCTCCAACGTAAAATTCCTTACAAAACCGCATCCATCCGTCGTCCTGTCCACTCTCTCATCATGGATAACGACCATCTCCCCATCCTTTGTGAGCTGTATGTCCAGTTCAATACCTTCCAAACCACTTAAAGCCGCTGCCTTTTCAAATGATAACAACGTATTTTCCGGATACATCTGACTGCATCCCCTGTGTGCCCATATCTTCATCACTTCTCACCTCCGGCTGCTTTCATTCCTTTCCCCCAAAAGCATACCGCCCTTCTGTTTCCAGAAACTTTTCCATAATACCCGCCATCGCGATAGACGAACTGCGCTTCAGCTTAAATTCGCTCTTATCGCTGCCGTTTATCATGTTCAAAAAGTCTCTGATCTCATACCGGAGTCCTTCCCCCAGAAAACGCTCAGAATACTTATCTACCTGTCCCGGATTTTCATAGTGAACCTCGAAATAAGTGGTCTTCCACCAGGGGGCTTCCACGATAATATATCCTTTTGTACCGGCAATCAGGAGTCTTCCCTCAGATTTTACACCCAGTCCACAGGTTGCGGTCGCAATCCCCCTCGAGAACGTCAAGGAAGCCTTCGTAAAAATATCCAGCCCGTTTTCACCGCGAATCACATCAAATCTCAGATCACTGTAATCTGTCCCGAACAGCTTTATAACAGGGAGCAGACAATAACTGCCAAGTTCTGTAAAACTCCCGCCGTAGCGCAGATCCGTCAGTTCCCTCTTCGTTTCATCCTCCAGCTTTGTGAAACAGGCATCGATATACCGGATACTCCCAATCATGCCGCTGCAGGCTATCCCGATCAGCTTTTCAAAGCCCGGACAGTAAGCCGTCTTAATTCCTTCAAACAGCACCAGTCCCCGCTCTTTCGCACAGGCAAAGAGCTCTTCCGCTTCTTCCCTCTTAAGCGCCATCGGTTTCTCACACAGTACATGTTTCCCATGCTCCAAAGCATCTTTTACATAACCGTAGTGTGTCTGGTGAGGTGATGCGATATAGACGGCATCGACACTCTCATAAAACTCTTCTGTCTCTTTATAGACCTCGATCTCCCACTTTTCAGCGAACCGCTTCGCACTCTCAAAATGGGGATTGTACACGGCCTGTGTATTGACACCGCTCACAAGTTTTGCCTCTGGAACAAAACGATCCGCGATCCTGCCCGTACCAATGATACCTATCTTCTGAATCTTTTTATTCTGTTCCCTGAGCATCGTGCTGGAGATGTTCTTCGTCCGCTCAAGGTAGACCACCTTGCAGTAATCATTCATATAGTCGAACTGCCCAATCCAATCGGAACCGATTGCAAAGATATCCACATGATATTTTTGGACATCGCTCACCTTCTGTCCGCTGGCCTCTTCTATAATAATCTCATCTGCAAATCCGGTCTTTTTGACATTCTCAACACGTGTTATCAGCGAATCCACGACATTGAGTTTTCCTCTCTCCAAATCATATTTTTCCGTTGTGATGCCGACGATCAGATAATCGCCCAATTCCTTGGCCCGCTTCAGCAATCGGTAATGCCCTTCATGAAAAAGATCGTATGTTCCGTATGTGATTACCTTTGTCATTCTTCATTCCAACTTTCCGTTCATATTAATGATATGACTATCCCCCCGCTGTCTATTTATACTATAGTTTACCTGTCTCTCAACGTCAACCCGCACATATACAAATGTATCGTAATTCAACCACATTGCTTTGATCAAAGTTTCTTCACGATGGCCTGATGTACCTTCTCTCCGCAACTTCCGTCGTTATTCACTATCATTTTCCGGTATGCCGCGAGCTGACATTCCCTTGAAAAAACACCTCCTGAAATTTTCCCATCCAAAAAATCTGAAAGCGAATTCAGTGCATTTTCATTGCAGCCATAGGCCAACCATTCACTGATCTCAGAAAATCCCGGCTCATGCTTTTCTAAATCTTTTTTATCAAATACAATATCTACTTCCCGATATTTTTTCGTATCCAGATTGATATCATATAACTTACGCTCCGGCACATAAAAAAACCGATAAGTATTTTCTCCAAGTGTATCAGTTTGATACATAAAATAACTGATTCCAACAAATGAAAAATAGTCATTCTTTTCTGCCTGTGCTATCGAAAAAGGAGCTTTCCATTCTTCCGCTTTACCTGTTTCCATATCAACAGAGACAAATATATTTCCCCAGGATGGCGGTAAAATAAATTTATTTCCAAGAAAAGCCCCATAACTAAAGGGATAATTATCACAGATAAACTCTGTTCCTCTGTTCACACAATATAGTCCTTCCGGCATATCCGAATATTCTCTCACCGCCCCCGTCTTCGGATTCCATCTGACAACTGTCTTTCCCGCTATCGGCAGCATCCAGATTTCATCCCCATCCGGCATCATTCCACAGCAACCGCATCTGCTTTTACTCCTGATTTTAAGCAACTGCGGTTTCATCGTTTCCACATCAATCGCCAGAACCTTATTCTCCGTGGGCGATGCGATCATCAGAAAATTCTCCCAGATACGACTCCCGCCGAATCTCCATTCCCCCTGCACATTCTGTACAAAGAAATCATTGTATCCTTCCAGATAGTCCACCCTATTCCGACGGATATCATAGCGCACAATAGCTGGATAACGAAACGGGATCAAAAACAGATAATCGCCTGTCTGCCAGGCATCATAAAAAGCATTTGTACTTTCAGTGCGATTTTGAAGCCGTATTCTTCTTATGATTTTGCACCCTTTAAGTACCACAATATCCTGTGCACTTCCCGGACAAATATACACCGTATCCCCAACCTCTATTGCTTTTATATAATAATTCCCGGTCGCATACTCCGAAAGATCACAGCACCACTGATAGTGAAAATCATTCTCCGGCGAATAATAAAGCTTATTCCCCTGCGTAATAACCCATTTATCACTTCCGCCAATAGAGAATCCCCTGATGATCTCCCCTCTCCAGTCCTCTTCCTCCGGCGGCGTATGAATATTATTATTCAGAATAAACAGCGGTTTCCCGGCTATCCCGAACAATGCCGTCACCGAAGAAGCCGAATCTCCGATGTAGGCATCACACTGCGCAATCGTATATTCAATATCCGGTGTCTCATCATAAATTCCCAGATCATGCTCTATAAAATATTTTTTCAATCTGTCAAATTCAGGGCGGAACTCCTTCCTCATGGAGTCCAAAGTAGATTCCATCAATGGATGGGGCCGCCACAGCAGGCAGGCATCTTCTCTTCCCTCGAAACATTTAAAAACATATTCCATCTTCAGCAGGAACTTCCTTGTATTCCAGAGCATTCCGTTCAGACTTGTATTATAAAAATATACCTTTTTCCCCGCCATCTTAGGAATCCAGTCCGCCGGCGGCTTTGGCGGATTCTCGCATAACCTGATTACCTTATCTGCCTTCGGCGACCCCAGTACCAGCAGCTTTTCTCTCGGGATAGCCGGATGAATAAACTGTTTATGCTTCTCTACCTGCAAAATAATATAATCCGCATTCTCATAAGCCGGACAGTATGTCTGTCCGTCACTCACGCCTCCCGATGTTATATAATAAGGTACATATACTAACAGGTTCGTATGTTTTTTGAGTTCCCACGAGTAATACTGAGGTGCAACACTCGTCACATAGTTGCGGTCATCGTAGGGATTATGAATATAGACAACATCTGGTTCCCGCTGTTCTACAGAATAATCAGCATAATAAGTCACAGGCACATACTCCGGAAAGCTATCCCCCTCATAATGATAAATATCCAGTGCCCCCTCCGGCGATTTCTCATAATATGGTATCGGCACCACATAGGCATCACAATCCGGATCGGCATCCGCCGCCATCCAGATGCTTTCCAGAGAATCCCACATTGACGCCTTATACGGAAGGAATACAACTTCCTTCCGCACTTTGATGTCACACTTTACACTGTCACTTATTTTTGCTAATTGATTGTTTAACCCTTCATAGATACTATTTGCACTGACATTCTCTTCCTTCACGATACTCTCATGGATCAGATATGTCAGCTCACAATAACCTTCCAGAAGCGTAATCGTCGAACCCCCCTCCCCCTCAGACTGTTCGATCATTGTTCCCAGTGCAATCGCTCCATCCTGACAATCCGCCAAAAGAGTCAGCACGTCAGAAATCCCTTTCTTTTCAAACGCTTTCCGTATCTCATCATGCGCCTGCTGCAGCAATAATATAAAGTTTTCCGCCTGTTCCTTTTTGGCCTTTCTCATAATCTACATCCTCGCCACGATCCGTTTTTCAAGCTCCGGCAGTTCCTCATCATCCGGTACCAGTGCCTTAAGCTGCTGCAAAATCTGATATGCCTCGTTTGCCATATCCTGAGCTAAAAGAGCAGGAATCTTGGCTTTTATCTGAATTGCCAATGTCCGCATCTGTGCCTTTGCTTCTTTTGCTTTATTTTCCTCTTCCTCCAGTTTTATTTCTTCAGAGGCCGCATAACATCTGGCATACAGTTGGATCATATCGTCAAAATCCGGAAACAGACCTATCGCTTCTTTCATATTCTTTCCGACTTTCGCCCGATCCCCTTCTATCTGCCCCTGTATCACCTGCTCCCATTTTACTGCCACGCGACATGCTTTCGGCAGAAGTTCCATCTCTCCGGTAAATGCCTCTTCCCTAAAGTACTTTCTGTAGAATGTAAGACATTTTGCCGTAAAATCCCGGAACCTTTCCTGCATCGCAAAGAAATCATCATTCGCATATCTTTGCACTACTTTTGCCTCCGCCACTTTTAAAGCAAAATATTCATATCGCACCTGTGCTTTTTCAGTCATCGCTGCGGTTTTGTTTCGTTCTCCGAATTTTTCAATCTTCTCTTTCAGCTCAGGCATGCTGTTTTCAAAGAACGCATCCACACCGATCTTCCAGTTGTCAAATTTAATGATCTCAAATGCTTTCCATACATCAATCTCATATTTTTCAACAATTTCAAATATTTTAAAATTCAACTGAAAAACATCCGCAACACATCCAAACAGCCGTTCAATATAGTATGAGAGCTGCTCTGTCTCTCCTGTATGATCCGCATACAGAGCCTTCATGTACCATAAATAATAATAGGGTGCTTCAACTTCCATAAAATTCTCGGCAATCCTGTAAAACTTCTCCTGCTGTTTCCCGGATTCTTTTTCCTCAGCTTCCAGCTTCTTTATAGCATTCCACAGCAGATCATATCCGGGACGCTTCGCCATAACTTCCAGAAAAGGCACCATTTCTTTATCATAGGGAAGTTCTGCCAACGTATCGATCAAATCGTCCGTGAAATGCTCATACAGCATGATCGGACCGTTCCAGTCAAATACATTAAAATATTTTTTGAAGACAGATGTATCTCCCAGTTTTAAGGCAGCCAATATATAGATGCCAAAAGCTGTGCTGATGCCGGACTGTTCCAGCGCAAACTGCACAAAGAACGCCGTCTCTTCCTGCTTCTTTTCTTCATCATCCTTCAGCAGTTCATAGTACTCCACATATTTTTCGGCGCACTTGACTGCCTCCTCATAATTTTTCTGCTTATAATAAATCTCCTCGCCAAGATTGTAGAGCCGCAGTTTGCAGAAGTCAGTATTTCTCCTATCCCCCAATGCTTTCCGGAAGTTCTTTTCTGCTTCTTCATAATAACAGTTTTTTATTTCCGCTTCCAACGCCGCACAGTAAAAAGCGCCTCGTTCTCTGTTCGTATTCGGTATATTCTCATTACGGAATTCCTTAATGCCGTCCAGACTCCATTCTTCCAGCTTCGCATATTCATTCATCGCGCGGTATTCCTGCAGAAGATGAACCCACCAGCGTATTTCCTTCCTTTTTTTCTTGATCATATCAAGCAGCAGGGTGGTATTTCTTTTCGCATGTGCCCTCTCTTCCTCTTTATTCTCAAAGAGATAGCCAAAATGCTCTACCGCGGAATGCAGAAGGATATGGGGATCATATAAGGGATAAAAATACTCATGAATACTGCTGACAAATCTGGGTCTGTTTTTCAGAGATACCATACGGGAAACCCATGCATCCGTAACCAGTTCCTTATTCCGGCTCATATAGTTTCTCTGAATATACAGGGCATAATAATAATTTTTATAATTTCCGGATAAAAAGAATTCTTCAATCTCGTCCGTATCAATAAACCACTCGTCGTCGTCCAGATACATGAACCACTCGCCCTGCGCTGCATCCATTCCGACATTCCTTGCTTTGGAAAAATCATCGCACCACGTAAACGGAATAATGATATTCGTGTAGCTCTGAAGGAGTTTTTTCATCTCCTCGTCACATCCGGTATCCACTATGATCAGTTCGCTGGGAACCTTCTCCCTAAGACTTTTTAATGAATCCAGGCATTTCTTTGTTGTTTTTGCTCTTCCGGAACATAACAGTGATATTGATAATACCGGTTGTCTACTCATACTTACCTCCCATAATATGGAAATTTCTAGAAAAATAAGGGCGGTTTTGACGCCGCCCTTATCTCATTGATTATTGCTGTTATAGCTTACCTACAGCTTTATATGACATCTTTCAGTATAGTTTCCTTCATGTTACATCCCAGGGTTCAGGCTACTATAACCGATAGATTACCAAGCTTTACTGTAACAGGGACAGTACACTCTGATTGCTCTGGTTAGCCTGAGCCAGCATGGATGTACCAGCCTGAGCCAGAATGTTGTTGTTAGAGTACTGAACCATCATGGAAGCCATATCTGTATCACGGATAGCAGATTCAGCGGATGTGGTGTTCTCTACAACGTTATCCAGGTTGTTGATCGTGTGCTCTAATCTGTTCTGTACTGCACCAAGGTCAGATCTCTGAGCAGATACTTTGGTCAGCGCTGCTGAGATCGTCTCAATTGCTCTGAGTGCGTCATCAGCTGTATCAACTCTTACACCGGAGATACCAAGGCCTTTAGCGCTCATGGTTTCGATGTTCATTGTGATCTGGTTGTTGGTTGTTGCGTCAGCACCTACATGCAGACCTACCTGCAGTTTGCCGATGATATCCTGGGTACCCTGTACTCTCGGAGCCATCTGAGTCAGATTTACTCTGTTACCAACTGCATCGTATACTACCGGAGCATCGGATCTTGCCGCACTGGTTACTGTTGTTCCGCTGATGCTGGAAGTGAAGTACTTATTCAGAGCGTTCTCTGCAAGTCTGTTGCCGTCTTTGTCATAGAAGCCGTAGCTTTCACCTGCACGGTATGCTGCTGTCACCTTATTTGCCACAACGTTGGTGGAATATGTACCAGCTGCTGTGATAGCCGGATTCAGGCCGCTTGCCGTAATTGTTGCGATTGTCTTACCGGTAACATCCTTAACTGCAAAGGACTGTCCGCTTGTGCCTGTTGTGGTGATCGTGTACTTATCTGCCACTGCCCCAACCAGAGCTACGGAGTACTGAGTTGTTGTTGTAACTTTTGAAGTATCGCCAGCATCTGTTATTCTGGAGATAGTTACTCTGATGTTGATACCGGAGTTCTTCAGAGCGTTGATGATTTCGTTCTGTGCTGCACCGCTGGCATTTGCCTTGAAGGAAATCTTCGCTGTCAGACCGTTTGCGCCTGTTGTCATAACTACGCCGCCGGCTGTATTGGTGGTGATTGTCTTATAACCGTAAGAATAACCTTTTACAGAAGTCTTGTCACCCTTCAACAGATAAGTTTCATTGAACTTTGTTGTCTCGGATACACGGTCGATTTCTGTGATGAGCTGTTTGATCTCAGCGTTGATGGATTCACGGTCGGATTCAGACTGTGTGCCGTTAGCTGCCTTAACTGCCAGCTCGTTCATTCTCTGAAGCATATCATGTACTTCTGCCAGAGCACCCTCTGCTGTCTGTACTACACTGATACCATCCTGTGCGTTTGCGGAAGCCTGTGTAAGACCTCTGATCTGCTTTCTCATTTTTTCGGAAATAGCAAGACCTGCTGCATCATCAGCTGCACGGTTGATCTTATAACCGGAAGATAACTTCTCAGTTGCTTTAGCCTGCTGGCTTGTTGTTACGCCCAACATTCTGTTGGAATTCATTGCTGTAAGATTGTGTTGTACTACCATAATGTACCTCCATTTACTTTTTTACTCGGTCACAACTCCATTTGTGCCGGTTGGAACCTTTCGGTTCATGAAATTGTTTGTAACTATGTGCCGCTCATGCGGCTAATTTTCATTATGAAGTTGCTGTACTGCATCGACTCGGCCCCCAGGTTAACCTCCTCGCTGTTTCCAGCTCTCAACGGCCTTCCAGCCGCTGTTACTACATATTTCGGAATGTTTGGAAAAAACTTTAGAGGTAATTTGAAAAAAATCAAAATTTTTTCAACAATCCGAACTGCAGTTAGTGGGACTTGAACCCACACATCTTGCGATACAGGAACCTAAATCCTGCGCGTCTGCCAATTCCGCCATAACTGCATTGCCTGCCTGATAACGGCAAACTTCTCATAAGCTATATTATACCCAATTTCCAAAAGGGTGTAAAGCCGGAATTCTTCCGCTTGTAAGAATTATTCCCCGATGTGCACAACTACTCTTCTCCATATCCTCACCAGAAAGAATGCTGTCACACACGCAGACATCACCTCCGCGATCGGGAACGCCCACCATACTTTCTGCAGCTCGCCGGTCAGCGAAAGCAGATAAGCCACCGGAAGCAGCACGAGAAGCTGTCTGCATACGGAAATGATCATGCTGTACCAGGCATGGCCCAAAGCCTGGAACAGAGAACCTGCCACGATACAGACTGCTGCCACAATAAAACAGGTACTGATGGTCCGTAACGCCGGCACGCCGATGGCAAGCATCGTCTCCGAAGCTTCAAAGAGCAGCAGAAGTTTGTCAGGAATGCACTGCATAAGTACAATTCCCACCGCCATGATAACTACCGCATAACAGGCTGCCAGTTTGAATGCTCTGACCACCCGTTCCCTGTTTCCGGCGCCATAGTTGTAGGCAAGGATCGAAACCAGTCCATTATTTAATCCAAACACCGGCATAAACACAAAACTCTGCAGTTTGAAATACGCTCCGAATACCGCTGTCGCCGTATCTGTGAACGCGATCAGGATCCGGTTCATACCATAAGTCATCACAGAGCCGATGGCCTGCATAATAATAGAAGGAATACCGATCATATAAATATGCCTGATGGCCTTGCCGTTCGGTTTGAATCCTTTCATATTTATATGTATCTCCTTATTGACCTTCACATTGAAAACGACCGCCAGCACAGCTGCCACACACTGTCCGATCACGGTCGCCACAGCCGCGCCTGCAACCCCCATCTTCGGCATGCCGAAATAACCGAAAATCAAAATCGGGTCAAGAATAATATTGATGATCGCGCCGGTTCCCTGTGTGATCATCGCATAAAATGTCTTTCCGGTGGCCTGCAGCAGCTTTTCAAAGGTCGACTGCATAAAGATACCCAGCGAAGCCACACAGATAATTGTTAAGTATTCCTTGCCATACTCATTGATCACCGGATCGGTTGTCTGACTCGCATAGAATATTTTCACTGCAAAAATGCCGATCAACAGAAACAACAGATAGCTCAGCACTGCCAGAAAAATACCGTTCTTCGCTATGTCATCCGCCTTTTCAAATTCCTTTTCCCCCAAAAAGCGCGAAAGCAGCGCATTGACACCGACTGCTGTTCCAACCCCCACCGCGATCATCAATGTCTGAATCGGGAATGCAAGGGATACTGCCGTCAATGCTTTTTCTTCAATCCTTGCCACAAAAATACTGTCTACAATATTGTAAAGTGCCTGAACCAACATGGAGATCATCATCGGCAACGACATCGTAATAAGCAGTTTATTGACGGGCATCACACCCATCTTATTTTCATTTACTTTTGTTTCATCCATAATGTCTGTATCCTTTCCGCAATGTGCAGGCTTTTATATGCGCTCTCTGTCTTATACATAAAAAAAAGAGCCAGAACACCGCCCTTTACCGCATTGCATTCATATTAATGCGTCACCGGGAACTCAAGTCCCCGGACAACTCTTTTCCTTAATTTAATGAGCCACCGGGGACTCGAACCCCGGACAACTTGATTAAAAGTCAAGTGCTCTACCACCTGAGCTAGTGGCCCATATAAAATCACTTCACACACAAATATCTATGATATCCATATGTACGAACTGGGCTAGCTGGATTCGAACCAGCGAATGCAGGAGTCAAAGTCCTGTGCCTTACCGCTTGGCTATAGCCCACTACGGCTCCCTGCCTTTACGAATCTCTTACGCCCACTGATACGATCAGGGTGGGTAAAGGGACTCGAACCCTCGGCCTCCAGAGCCACAATCTGGCGCGCTAGCCAACTGCGCCATACCCACCATATAGACATCTGCATGTCCAAACGTGCTCGAAGGGATTCGAACCCCCGACCCACGGCTTAGAAGGCCGTTGCTCTATCCAGCTGAGCTACGAACA
>JAAUZC010000010.1 GCA_014804795.1 Lachnospiraceae bacterium
GAATGCATCAGGCAGAATATACTGAAAGAATTTTTGCTGCGGAATAAGGCTGAGGTGAAGAGAATGAGCATATTTGAATATGACGAGGAAGCGGTCAGGCAGGTGCTGAGAGAGGATGCATATGAGGACGGAAAAGCGGAGGGCAAGGCGGAGGGTAAGGCGGAAGGCAAAGCAGAAGGTGCCCTTCAAAAACTGGTGGATCTGATCTGTAGAAAACTCCGAAAGAATAAAACTCTTGAAAAGATTGCGGAAGAACTGGAAGAGGAAATTTCTGTAGTTGAGCCTATTTATAACACGGCAAAAGCATTTGCCCCGGATTATGATCAGGGATTGATTTTTGAACAAATAAACACGGCTGAGTAGCCGTGTTTATTTGTTCAAAAAAGAACGCTTTCAGAGATAGTTCCTTGAAAACGTTCTTTCTTATTTCTCTTCTTTACATAAATTTCTAAGACAGAACTTATATTTTGTTCCTTACCTTCTATTTTTCTTTATATTACTCAACTTTTATCGTGAATCCTTCATATATGCTTACTGGTATATCTATGCCAAAAGGGTATTCTTCCATATTATCTTTCTCAAAATCATATACCGTTACCACCTTTTTTTCTGGATCAACAACCCAATACTCTCTCACTTCAGAAGTACGGTATTTAAATAACTTCTTATAATAATCCATCTTACGACTACCTGAGGAAACAATTTCAATCCCCCAATCTGGTGCGCCATTGCATCCCTTATCCGTGATTTTATTTTTATCACAAATCACAGATATATCTGGTTCCACATAGTTCTTATCATTCTTATTTAGAAACACCGCAAATGGTGCAGGAAACACTTCGCACTCACCTTTATGACTTTGAATATAATTGCCAATTTCTCTATCAAAGAAATGAACGAGTCTTTGATGTTTTGTGTTTGGTGGAGTCATATAATAAATTTTTCCATCAATCAATTCTGCCCTTTGCCCATCCGGCAAAGCATAAATATCTTCTATGGTATATACTTCTTCTTTTTTCAACACATCCATATAACACCTCCACTCTTGATCCTATTATAGGCAATATTCATAGGAAATACAACTCATTTCATTGTTTGAATATCTGAAAGCTGTTTTATCTTAATTGGACCTTTTGATATCTTGGGAAAAGGACTGTATCGGTATACATTCGAAGAAGCATGCCGCATTGAGAAAATATACCAGGCAGGCGGGAAGCAGGAAGATATTCTGGAATTGCTCAAAGAAATAGGGGCCGTATCCCGGAAACTATCTCTTACTGAGATAGTATGGTGTGAACATATTGCGATATTACAGGTATAAATTATAATTAAACTAAAGAAGAAAATATTAACCGGAATGAAAAGGGAGGTAGGAAAAATTAATGAAGTATATAGAAATTGAATCTGCATGGAATATATTTTTAGATGTCATCAGTGGTTTGTCTCCCGAAAGCGCTTGTATCTCTTCGGAAGATGCAGGCTGTGCTGACATAGAAGAAGCATGCAGAAATCTTGCTTGTTATTCCGTATCGAAGGATATGGAACATGGTGTGAGATCGAAAAAAGAACTTACAGAGATGGAAAAATCCGGGCGGATTGCCAATAGCCATATTTTTGTCCGATTAACAAGGCATTTTTATCTGCTGGGCGTTGTGGAAAGGAAGGATACAAAATGGTTATGTGACTTATTGGGAACACTCCATGATTTTTTGGGAAATCAGTATTACTATTTTGTAGATAGGGAAATCATAGAGAGGCTGCTTACATTGGCCACCGGGCTTTCGGCAGTATGCTGCCATACACGCAATGAATATGATAAAAGGATGGCACAGTCCGCCAGATTTTTAAAGGAACAGGGTTTTTCACTATCCGTGAAAATGGGAACCATTTCCTATTCCGATGAAACTGCCCGGGCACTTTTTGATCTTCTGGAACGAAAAATAGCGACTGTAGGAGGCAATACAGTGTATAAAGCGGCTATGGAAAAATATGTAGCGCGATGGTATTTCACGGATATGGACCGCTACCTGTATGGAAGGAAGCTTGATCAAGAGAGGAATGCCCCTTTTAATCTTTTACTTCAGTTATCTGCAAAGCATTTGAGGCAAGGACGGGATTCACAGATAACGGAAGACATAACGGAATATGTGGATGGAATCATAACACTTGCGGAGGCATTTTTGGATATATGTGATGTTCAGGGAACCTCCGGAATTGAGTATGGTATGATGGGGTCGGAACGTTTCCCGCTCTTTCTGAAAAATGAAATGATATTTGATAAGATATGTGTGGCACAACAGTATAGTGCAAGATATATTTTGGTGTCTCTGGATTATCTGATAAAGCCATGGTTTGAATATGCCAAAAGGAGCTATTCTTATGAGGATTATTATAAGGTGGCTGACTATATATTAAAGATCCAAACCTACCGCGGATATGTGGATACAAAGATATTGAGAGCGGAGACCGGCATTGCATTCTATCGGTTGAAACAGATTTTAAAAGATATATCCATTCCGGCAAAGGATGTGAATTGTGAATTTACTTCCTTGGACGGCAGACTCAATCTGTTTACCAGACCGGTTATTGCCTTCCCGTCAGGATCCTGCCTGTTTTTGGATGAACATTTCTGCGGGATTGGATTTTTCTATGCTGCCTGCGACATGATCCGGCAGAATTATCCCCTTTTGGAACGTGAGCAGGGAGAGGCCGTTGAGCAGATGCTTCGGGATGAAATGGAGAAAAAAGGGTACGGGATCAAATACGGAGACTATCCGGAAAAAAACGGTATGAAATCCGGACAATGCGACCTCGTGTTGCAAAACTCTAAATTAGCATTTTTAGAAGTAAAGAAAAAACGTATCGCAGATGAGCTTGATGCTCTGGATGATGTGACTGTACTGGAAAATATGGCATTTGGCATGATACGGGCGCAAAAACAATGTTTCTTCCATGAAAGCTATCTGAAATCTAATCGAGAAATCCTTTTTCGGGATGGCCAGCAGAAAATTATTTGCGAAGAGGACTCCATCCCGGCTTACAAAATCAGTGTGTGCTACCCGGAATATACGTTTTTAACCAATAAAATGTTCAGTATGAACTTGTTGGAAATATTGCTGCGGGGTGGCTTCAGGACAAAGGATCCGAACCTTCAGGGGAAATTGGATAAATTAAATCAGGCAGGGCAGGAGATTCGCAAATGTGTTATTTCCTCAAATCCAGGGCATCCAATTAATGCACGGGAAGAATCTTTTTATTCATTGTTCTGCAGCATGCAGCAAATTCTGACTGCGGTATGGTGGTGTGCGGATGAAACGGAATTTTTTCGGGTGCTTGACTACTGGATCCATTCGACTGACAAGACGCTGGATCCCTACATATCCCTTTTTGCGACAAAAGTCATGATTATTGATTCGCAGAAAGGCTCAGTAAGGGAAGCAATGTTGGAATGCATAAAGAAAAGGGGAACTCCCACTATGATAATGGGATGATGCTTACAAAAAGATATGCAAAAACCATACTTTTTAATGAGAAAAACAAAAAATAATGAAAATATGCCGCATTAAGCGTGAGTTGCAGAAATTGACATAATTTGACAAAGTATGGTGTGAACATATTGTGATATCACCTGTATAAATTATAATTAAACTAAAGAAGAAAATATTAATCGGAATATTCCGTATTGAAAAGTCCGGTTGATTGCTGATGTTTATACTTTGTTATAAACAGACATTGTAGTGAAAATAGTGGAATTTATCATATTCTTGGAATTAAATGAAAAGAAAAGCAGGCATCATAACATTTCATTTTGTAAATAATTTTGGCGGAGTATTACAGGCGTATGCATTAAACAGTTTTATAAAAAAGAATTACGATACAGAAGTAATTACGATTGATTACAGAAATCTCTTTATTTTATTATGCGATACTGTTAGATTGTTGCCGATTACAGTTAATGTTGTGGAGTTTGTGGCCGGCTGGGCAACGATAAAAGATAGGATTAAAAGATATGCTGAGATCAAAGCATTTGTAAGAATGCGCTTGAACTTATCAGGAAAATATTTTTCCTGTTCAGGAGTGAAAAGAGGCAAACCCGGCTGTACTCACTATATTGCAGGAAGTGATCAGATATGGAATCCTGATATTACCATTGTTGTGGATAGAAGCTATTATCTTGAATTTGCGGAGACAGAAAGCAGAAAAATAGCGTATGCCCCCGGTTTAGGGGGGCAGAAACACTTATCCGGATTTCAAGGAAAAAGAATACAAAAGTTATTACATAATTTTAATGCTGTTTCAGTGCGGGAAGAGACATTCTGCAGCCAAATAGAGAAAATGACCGGAGAAAAAGTAGAAAGATTGATAGATCCGGTTTTTTTGTTAGACAGTTTTGAATGGAGAAAAATATCTATACCGCCGGATGATTCGGATTATATATTGCTGTATGCAATGCAGAATGACAAATCTATGTATGAGGTGGCAAAAAGAATAAAGCAGAAAACAGGAAAAAAAGTCATAGAAATAAGCAGGTACGGATTTAAAAGAAAATTCGTAGATGAAATACATATAATTGTCAAACCAGAAGAATTTATAGGATTTTTTCAGAATGCCGGATGTGTCTGCACAAATTCATATCACGGCGCAGCTTTTTCACTGATTTTTGAAAAAGAATTGTATCTTGTCAAATGCAGGCGCTTTCAGGAAAGAATACACACACTTATGCAAGTTTTTGATTTGGAATATACGGAATGCGAATTATTATATCAGTTAAGATATGACGTGCAGCATATTAGACATATGATTAAGGAAGAACAAAGAAAAGCATATCTTTATTTAAAAAAGAACCTCATAGATAATTAAGGAAAGATAAAACAAATGGATAATATGTATAACACGGAAAATTTTTTAAAAGATATTCATGGCGCAAAAAAGGCTCAGTATTTAATGTTGCGTGAGGCAATATGGAAGCATATGGAGGCGCAGAGGAATATTTCCATTTTCTCGGTTACAACAGTTCTTGCTTTCTATACTATAGTATTTTCCATGAACGTAACATCGCCCTATATTTTTTTAATTCCGGTTATTTTGTTGATACCTTTTGCGGATAAAGAATTGGATCACAAAATCAGCATTTCATATTTGGTGGGATATCAAATCGTCTGCCTTGAAAATAATAGAAATGTGGCAGAGGCTTTTACATGGGAAACAGATTTTTTCCTTTTTAAAAGAAGGAAATATGATGATGAGCCGCATGTGTTATTTAAGATATTATTGGACAGCGAATTCTTTATAATGGGCCTTATTTCGTGCGGGCTGTATGGGCTATATTTTTTTTCCTATTCATTCAATAAGCAGGATATCTGGTGCGGGAGCAACATGTGTGGGTATATATTTGGATTGTTTTCTGTGGGGACACTGATCATAATATGGAAGATAACAAAAGAGTATAATTTATATGTCAAAAGTAACGGCTATTATATAAAAAAGTGGTTAAAGTATATGCTTGATGAGGGACGCATTGATTTAGATACATATGATGAGCGCTATAAGGAATTAATTGGAGAAGAGCCAAAACATGTATCCTGAAATGGTCTCTCAGCAATTTTTCCGGGGGCATTATATTGTAGGACGATGTCTATTGCGACTTTATGACAAAGAAATTTGGGGGGTAGCAGTAATTTTTACTCAGAGAAAATCAGTCATTCTTATCCATGGACAGCAGCGATTCCGTTGTCGCAAGAATCACGCGAAGCTGTTTTTCGCTGCAGCGGAGCAGGAGCTGCTCGATTTTTTTCCGTGTATGCATTTCCGGCTCCTTTACGAAATAAATCACATCGTCTGCGGATAAGTTGAAGTACCGTATGATCCTTTCAAACATTTCATAACTTGGATTATTTCTGGAACGTTCAAGGTCTTTTACATATGACAGAGAAATATCCAGAATTTCAGCCAGTTGAGCCTGCGTAAGATTATTGTTTTTTCTTGCGTTTTTTAATACGACAGCAAATGGTTTTTCCGGTAAACTCATATTGTAATTCTCCTATCTTGAAACTTACTTACCCGTATATATTTATTCCTGTGAAGCGGCGGTTTGTAACATAAACAATATAAAAAAGTGTGGAAATATCATACTTTCAGTAAGACTTGAAAATAAATCCCATTGCTTTCTTTCCCTTTTGTGTTTAAAATAGTGGATGTGGATTCAAAAAAACACATATACTAGAAAGAAGCTGCCTGCAATTTTAGATGCAGGAGAGGGTGATGCGTCATGAAAAAGGAATATCTGATCACAGAAAAGCCTTGGAAAGCGCTTCTTCTGTTTGCTTTGCCGATGATCATCGGCAATTTATTTCAGCAGTTTTATACGATGGTGGATTCCGTTGTGGTAGGCAGATTTGTCGGAGAGAACGCATTGGCGGCGGTAGGTGCATCTTATGCTCTGACCACAGTGTTTATTTCTATTGCTGTCGGCGGCGGTGTGGGAGCTTCTGTGATCACAAGCCGTTATTTTGGTGCCCGGGATTACGGGAAGATGAAATTGTCCATTCATACAGCGCTTACGGTTTTCCTTGTAACAAGTGTTGTGCTCGGGGGCGCAGGGCTTCTGTTTGCGCGTCAGATCATGACGGCCCTTCATACGCCGGCGGATGTACTGGGAGATGCTACGGTCTATTTGAATATCTATTTTCTGGGATTGCCTTTTTTGTTTATGTATAATATATTGTCGGCCATGTTTAATGCGCTGGGGCGTTCTAAAATCCCGCTGTATCTGCTGATATTTTCATCGTTATTCAATATCGTATTGGATGTGTTTTTTGTGAGGGAGCTGGCTATGGGCGTTCCGGGTGTTGCGTGGGCGACGCTGATCGCGCAGGGCATTTCGGCGGTATTTTCCTTTGTGATTTTGGTGAAAGAACTGAGCCGCTTTATTCCGAATGAGAGTACGGGCAAAGAGCAGGGCGTTTGCGGGTCTGCATTGTTTGACCGGACAGAATTTTTGAAAATGGCCCGGGTAGCGCTCCCCTCCATTTTGCAGCAGTCCACGATTTCCGTCGGGATGATGCTTGTGCAGTCTGTGGTGAACAGCTTTGGGGCACAGGTGTTGGCGGGGTTTTCCGCCGCAATGCGGGTGGAGAATATTTGTATTGTGCCGATGTCCGCTATGGGAAATGTGATGAGTTCCTATACAGCGCAGAATATTGGCGCAGGAAAGTTCGAGCGGGTAAAGCAGGGATATCACACCGGATATGGCATTGTGGCGGCTTTCGCTGTGTTGATCTGTCTGATCGTAGAACTGACCTATAGACCGCTTGTGCAGCTGTTTCTGGGGGAGGAAGCTTCCGCGGCGGCTTATCAGACCGGCATGGCATATCTGCAGTTTATCGGCTGGTTTTTCGTACTCATCGGTATTAAGATGATTACCGACGGCCTGCTGCGCGGGGCAGGGGATATGGTGATGTTTACAGTGGCCAATATGGTAAATCTGGGAATCCGGGTATTTGCGTCGATGATTTTTGCGCCTGAATTTGGCGTGGCGGTGGTCTGGATCGTAGTACCGATCGGATGGGCCGCAAACTTCTTGATCTCCTTTGCAGAGTACCGCACCGGAAAATGGATAGGGCGGCATGAAAAGAACAGTGCAACAGATGAGGCGGCCATATAGCAGCCCGGGAATCATGTTATATATAAGAGGATGGGAATTGAGCAACGAAGTACAAAAGACAAACGGATATTGGTATAAAAAAGGACTGCGGGATGGTATCCCTATTGCAATGGGATATTTTGCGGTGGCGTTTACCCTTGGCATTACAGCAAAAAATATTGGCATGACGCCGATTCAGGCGGCGGTATCGTCCATGCTGTTACATGCTTCCGCGGGACAGTATGCGGCAATGACAGTAATTGCCACAGGGACAGGATATCTGGAGATGATCATGACAACGCTGATCGTAAATCTGCGGTATCTTCTGATGTCCTGCGCTTTGTCCCAAAAGGCGGGAAGCGAGATGAAAGCAGGGCACCGTATGATTGTTTCTTATTATATCACGGATGAGATATTCGGTATTGCCTCGGCGGTGGAAGGGAAGCTGAATCCTTTTTATAATTATGGCGCCGCTTCCGTGGCTGGACCGGGATGGACGATAGGAACCTTTCTGGGTGCACTGCTTGGTACAGCACTGCCGGAGAGGCTGGGGCTGGCGTTCGGCGTTGCGCTCTACGGCATGTTTATTGCAATCATTATTCCACCGGCAAAAAAGAACAAAATTATCTGCGGGATCATAGTTGTGTCCATGTTGTCAAGCAGTCTGTTTTCCATCCTGCCCGGAGTAAAGGAGATTTCAGAGGGATTTAAAATCATTATACTGACAATCGTGATTGCCGGCATTGCGGCGTGGAAATTTCCGGTACAGGAAGAAGAAGGGAAGGAAGGAGACAGGGAAAAATGACACAGAATGTATATCTCTATCTGATTGTGGCGGCAATTACCTTATATGCAATCAGGGCGCTGCCCATGACGCTTATACGGAAAGATATTAAAAGTCCGTTTATCCGCTCCTTCCTGTATTATGTGCCCTACGTGACATTGGCGGTTATGACTTTTCCAGCTATTTTAAAAGCCACAGGCAGCCTTATTTCGGCGTGGGCAGGGTTTTTGGCGGCGTTAGTGATCGCCTGTGTGGACGGGAATCTGTTCCGGGTGGCGATAGGAGCGTGTATCGTAGTCTATATAGTGGAATTGTTTTTATAAAAATGGAGAATTATCTTTTCGAAAACTGGATATGATAAAAATAGAATGAGAGAAGCAGTTTTCGAAAAGGAGAGATGATCTTATGAAAAACAAAGTGCATTATGTAGACAGCAGAAAAGTGGCAGTTATCGGCTGCGGATTTGTAGGTTCCACGATAGCCTTTGCATTAATGCAGAGCGGACTGTTTTCCGACATGGTTTTGATTGATGTAGACAAGAAGAAAGCGGAGGGTGAAGCGCTTGATATCGGCCACGGCATTCTGTATGCCCGTCCGATGAAGATCTGGGCAGGAGATTACGAGGATATTGCCGATGCGGCCATTGTAATTATCACGGCGGGCGCAAACCAGAAGCCGGGAGAGACAAGGCTGGATCTGGTGCATAAAAATATCAGTATTTTAAGGAGCATCATGCCCGAGGTCACAAAGTACAATAAGACGGGCATTATTCTAATGGTTGCCAACCCGGTGGATATTCTGACATATGCGGCTTTGAAGATCAGCGGGTTGCCGGAGAACAGAGTGTTCGGTTCCGGTACAGTGCTTGATACGGCAAGATTAAAGTATGAGATGGGAGAATTGCTGGAGGTGGACAGCAGAGGTGTCCATGCATTTATTGTGGGAGAGCACGGGGACAGTGAAATTGCGGCATGGAGCAGCGCCAATGTTTCCGGTGTGCCTTTAAAAGAATTCTGCAAGATCAGAAGTGATATTGACACGGACAGGTTGTTAAAAGAGACAACGGAAGAAGTTTCGGAGCGGGTAAAAAACAGTGCCTATGAGATTATTGAGCGCAAGCAGGCAACTTATTATGGCATTGCCATGGCGGTAAAACGGATCTGTGAAACGATCGTGCGGGACGAAAAATCAGTTCTGCCGGTTTCCAGTATGATGCATGGAGAGTACGGACTAACGGATGTGGTGCTGAGTATGCCCGCAATTGTAGGTGAAAACGGCGTAGAGCATGTAGTGCCGGTATCGCTTAATGAAGAAGAACAGAAACGGCTCTGGAATTCCGCGCAGGTGCTCAAAGAAATTCAAAAGAAAGAAGGACTGTAAAAAAATGCCTGCCCCGCATAAATCTTGCAGAGCAGGCATCATCATTCATAACAATAAAATTATCGCGAAGCGTGCATTCGATTGCTTAATTTGAACCGGCAACAGAGGACTGCAGAACTCCGTTTACATAAGTATCTGTACGATCCACGACGTTATCACCTGTAGTGTAATATATGGTTTCCGTGTAGGAATTTGTGTCGGGATCAACATTTGTAACATCTGAATATCGAATCAGCTGATTGTTTTCGTCATAGTATTCAACGCGCCATAAAGTTTTTCCGTCATCATGATAAATGGAAGTAGTATGGTGATATTCCCATATAGAGGCTAAATTATTACCGCTTGATGCCGCAGAGGAAGTATCGGTGCTGCCGCCTGCTGTGGCAGCAGAACTACTGTTATTGCCGGTTGGTGCTGTGACAGTACTGCCTGTATTAGAGCTTGCTGCAACAGAACTGCCTGTATTAGAGCTTGCTGCAACAGAACTGCCTGTATTAGAGCTTGCTGCAACAGAACTGCCGGTGTTAGAATTTGCTGCGGCAGAGGAACTAACGGTGTTGCTGCCTGCTGCCTGGGAGCTTGTGGCAGAACTGTTTTGATTAGAAAGATTTTTATACTCGGAAGCAAGTGCCCTCGGAATATAGGATTGTTCCATGCCGGAACTTTCTGCTGTTGCAATATCCGCGAAACCGTGGGAAGTTCCCATAGTGCGGTTTTCGGCAACACCATAGTTTACATAATGTTTGACAAGTGCAGTGACATCATATCCGAAAGCGCTTCTGATATCGCCATAGGCTTCGGCATAAGTCAGTGGATCAAAAAGAACGCCTTTTGTTCTGCCCTCGTAGACACCATAGGTCAGATAATGGTTTACATAAGCGTTGATATCATCGCCAAAAGCAACGGCCAGATCGGGGTATGCCTGCTTGTAAGCTTCTACATCGAGAATAAGGCTTATTTCTTCTGCTGTCAGATTATTTACAGTTCCTGTTGCAGGAGCCGCAGATACGCTCAGGCAGGAGCCGGCAAGTACAACCGTAGTCAGTCCGGCCGCAAGTGTTTTTTTCAGTTTCATAGTATTCCCTTTCTTTCCTTGATAGTGTTATTGGTTGCTATATCTTAACTAATTTATTATAAGGGAACAAAAGTTGTCCTGTCAATTGTTGTTTCTCTCATGTCTCATCTCTTCCTGCTTTCTTTTCAGCCAGGCCTCATCATCCTCAAAAACAACTTCCTGTTCAGGAAAAGCTTTCACGATCTGCTTTTCAATCTCAAATGTTTCATTCATCGTATCATAAAGCTTAAAATCCGCTGTAAACAGGATAAACCAGATACCCGTAAAGGGCAGCAGGATAACGGACAGCGGCATAAACAGGATCAGTACGCCCCAGTATAGGATCTGCTGCACAGCACAGCGAAATACTTTCCAGGAAAATTTAATGATAAACAGCAGGCAGTTCGTGAGGCGTTGTTTCTGTGGTTGATCAAATAATACGAGCAGCTGCCAGTATACGGTAAAGAACATGAAAAAGAGAAGCATACCAAAAAACAGCAGCGCAATGGTGCCCCAGCTTGGGGAAGTATCTGCCCACCACATCAGCATCATCATAAAGGCATAAAAGCCTAACATCATTGAAAAGATAATGCCCGGCACAAGAGCCTGCCGCCAGTTCTGTTTCAGGGCGCGTTTATAGTTTTCTCTCAGTTTGCCGGGGGCATCCCGCAGGCTTCGCAGTATGATATCATGCATGCAGGCCATGGCGGGACCGGCAAACATGCCGCCGATGATGCAGGCGGGGATCAAAATGAGAATGCTGGAGGAAAGTATTGCGACGGCAACACCGGCAATCAACGGCAAAAAGCCGAAGATGGTCAACAGGTTCACAATGAGAAAGCGGACAAGATCCCGGCCTAAGATTTCGCGGTAACGCGCGCCGCCGGTCAGCCGTCTTCCGTTTCCGGGTCTAAGATCAAGACGAAATAAACTCATAATAATCCTCCATTCTTACTCAGCATGCGGGTTTGTGCTGATGATCGTATTCCACAGGGTATCACATTGGCTTAATGAATCAACTGTTTTGTCGGAGTAAAAATATCTCCTTCCGAGATAGAGGCCGGAGAGAAGTTCCTGATTATCTCCGGTCACCTCACTTCCTGATATGACAGCAGTATAGGAGCCGAGATCCATGCCGGCAAGGACGCTGCAGTCAGTCCAGCAGACCACCTTATCGTCTACGGAGTCGTCTGTCTCATCAGGACAGCTTCCGTCAGGATCTGCAAGAATCTGAAAGCCCCTTTGCAGATACCCGGGATCATCTGTCAGAAAAAAGTAACTGTCGCAGGAGGAGATATCTCCCATCAGGAGCACTTCGGAACTGTAACTATAGGAAGCAGTTTCATAATCGGAAGTATCGGAACTTATGATATACTGATTGACCTGGACAATAACCTCTCCGTCCTGATTGAAGTCTCCGGCAAGCTCTGCGAAGGCCTGCTCCAGGGAGGAAACAGTATCATCGGGAAGAATTGCCGATCCCACATAGGCAATCTGGAAATCCGGCTTTTTCGCCCAAAGTCCCAAGGCGCCTCCTACGACATCAATCAGAATCCAAGCCAGAATGATCCCGCAGATCACATGCCATTTGTGATAGTACCACCAGTTTTTAAATCTGTAGAAAAATGTTTTGGGCTCCGGAATCTGCGGGGCAGTGTCCGGAATCTGTTCGGGTTGTTCCTGCGTGGTATCATAGAGTTTCATGGATTGTCCCCTTTCTGTTCCGCTTCAGGATCTTTGGTCGTTCCGCCATAAGCATAGGTGACCGGAAGACAGACGAGCGGCGGTTTCATGGAAAGGCTTTCATGCACCAGAAGTTCCACGCACATTTCCGCGATTTCCTGTGCCGGCTGTACAATGGTAGAGCAGACATAGTCTGCATCACCGAAATGACGGATACCGTCGAATCCTATGACCTGCACATCTTCCGGTACTCGCAGTCCCAGCTTTTTAAGGGATTTCATGACCAGATAAGCCAACCGGTCTGTGACGCAGAAAATGCCGTCAAAATCAAATTTCCCCTCCCGTGCATGTTCCATCAGAAATTCCTCAAACAGTGCATAGGGTTCATCATCATTCAGAATTTTCATCTCATAGGAAAGCCCTCGGGCAAGGCAGCCGTTTTCAAAACCGGAACGACGCTTGTTGGTCTCATTGTTCAGAGAAGAGCCTGTCCTTAAAAAAGCAACATGCCTGCAACCGAGATCGGCAAATTTTTCGGCCGCAAGCTGTCCGCCGGCAAAGTTATCGCTTGCCACACAGGGAAAGCGGGATCCGATGGGGCGGTCGATGGCAACAAAAGGAGTGTCTTCTTCCACGATGAGATCCGGATTATAGGTCAGTCCGATGATGCCGTCCACTTTGTTGAATTGCGCCATATTGACATACTCCTGCTCCAATGAGGGGTTAAAATCGGTGGAACAGAGGAGCATCCGGTATTTTTGTCTGGAGAGCGCTATATTAATATAGTAGATAAGGGAAGCGAAAAAGGGATCCCGGGCATTGGGGATCAGCAGCGCCACTGTATAAGTCTTTCCTGCCTTCATTCCCTGGGCGTAGGTATTCACCTGATAGTTCAGTTTTTTGATCGCATCCTCCACTCGTTTCCTGTAAGAATATCCCACCGGCAGACCGTTGACAACTTTGGAAACCGTGCCGAGGGCAACGCCGGCCTCTCTGGCAACGTCCTTCATAGTCGGAGTTTGGTTTTCTTTTTTCATAAGGAATCCTTTCTATTATATATAATAGATAAAACAAATTACATATACATTAATGACTGTGCTTCTATTGTAACGCATGATTCATGAAAAGTAAACAAAAATTTCATGAAAAAGTATGAAACGATACGTGAAAATAAAAAAGTAAAATATAACAAAAACATATTATAAAATTTGTGTAAAAGTGCTGAAAATGTCATAAAATAAAAATAAATAAAGAAAAAATGTTGACGAAATAAATGTTGAATGATATGGTGAAAACACTGATAAAATAACGTTTCACGAAATACGTGAAATAAAAAGAAGAAAGGAGAGAGTTATGAAAGGAAACAACTTAAAGGCCAAAGATCCGTCAGGGGTTGGCGGCAGGGCACTGAAAAAGCGCATCATGGATAACTGGCAGCTCTATGCGATGCTTGTGATACCGGTTGTGCTTACCATTATTTACAAGTACATACCCATGTACGGAATCCAGATCGCTTTCCGTGATTACAAAGCGAGCCAGGGATTCATGGGGAGTGAATGGGTAGGGCTGGAATGGTTTTCACGTTTCTTCACCGCGCCGACCTTCGGGCGTATGATGAAGAACACGATATTATTGAGTTTGTTCAGTCTGTTGTGGAGTTTTCCGATTCCCATCATTCTGGCACTCATGTTAAATCAGGTGAGGTTCCAGAAGTTCAAGAGAGCAACACAGACAGTATTGTATGCACCGCACTTTATTTCTACCATGGTCATCTGTGGTATGATCCGTATCTTTTTAAGCCCCTCGGGGGGGTTGATCAACCTGATCGCAGGCACCTCCGTTGACTTTTTGACAGAATCCGCTGCGTTCCGTACTATCTACATCGCATCTGGTATCTGGCAGGATGCAGGCTGGGGTATCATCGTTTATATGGCGACATTGTCCAACGTTGATACATCACTTTATGAGGCGGCGAAAGTAGACGGCGCTTCCCTGTTCCAGAGAATCCTTCATATTGACATTCCGAGCCTGCGTTCCATCATGGTGTTGAATCTGATCATGAGCGCCGGTGGTCTGATGAATGTAGGATTTGAGAAAGTATGGCTGTTACAGACAGATTTGAATAAATCAGTCAGCGATGTGATTGCTGTTTACGTATACCAAATGGGTATTGAAAATGCCAAGTACAGTTATTCCACGGCGGTGGGCCTGTTTAACACGGCAATCAATATCATCCTGCTTATCATAGTGAATAAGGTGGCAGGCAAGATATCCGATGAAACGAGCTTTGTATAAGGAGGTGCAGAATGAAAGCAAACACAAAGGAAGGGAAGCTGACAGGACTTTCCGAAAAGAGCAGTGACATTATTCTGGTAGTCATCTGCGCCATCATCCTGTTTATTGTGGCTTATCCTTTATATTATGTGCTGATAGCGTCCGTGTCCAATCCGTATGATGTGTATGCAGGTAAGACGTTCCTTCTGCCCAGTCAGTTTACGTTGGACGGTTATAAATCGGTGTTTGCCGATTCCAGCATATTGACGGGACTTTTGAACAGCTTTAAGTATACGATCATTGGTACGGTATTTTCTGTGGTAGTGCTTTACCTGGCGGCATATCCGCTCAGCGTGAAAGATCTGCCGGGCAGAAAGTTTATCAGTATTTTCTTCATTATTACGATGTACTTCGGCGGAGGTCTGGTTCCTACCTATTTGATCGTAAAACAGACGGGTCTGATCAACAGTATGTGGTCGCTTTTTCTACCGGGCGGTGTTGCCGTAGGCAATATGATCATCGTCAGAAACTTTTTTGAAAACAGCATTCCGAAAGAGATGATCGAAGCGGCGGAGATAGACGGCGCATCCAAGTGGACGACATTTATCAAGATTGTAGTGCCGCTTTCCCGTTCCATCATGGCAGTTATGGTAGTGTTCAGTATGGTGGCTTACTGGAACGACTGGTTTACGGTAATGATCTATATGCCTTCACCGGACAGAGCGTCCCTGCCGCTTGTACTCAGAAATATCCTGATCAAGAGTTCGGCGAGCGCAGCGCAGGCAAGCACGATATCCGGCGGTTTTGCGGAACTGAACAAGATGACGGAGATGATCAAGTTTTCATCCATCATCGTAGCGGCGCTGCCGATGCTGGTAATCTACCCGTTTGTACAGAAATATTTCGAAAAAGGATTTATGGCAGGCGCAGTGAAAGGTTAAATTCAGGAGGATAGAGTAATGAGAAATAAACTAAAACAAAATGCCTTGCGCAAAAAGGCAATATCCTGTATTCTGATAACAGGCCTTGCATTATCGCTTACAGCCTGCGGAAAGAAAGAATACGGAAATCATGAAAAAGGAGTGGCAAATCCGGATACAAGCCAGACGGAGTTTGCCATCATGGGCGCGCAGAGTGCTCTGAGCCCCGGATATGACAACAATGTCGTAACCAATCAGCTGCAGGAAGATGCGGGTATCAAGATCAACTGGACGACCATGAGCGAGTCTCTGGGTGAGCAGGTTAATATCCGTATTGCCGGTGACGAACTGCCGGATGCGTTCATGGGAGTCGGCTTTAGTAACTATGATATGTCCAGGTACGGTGATGATGGGACGTTTATTGATCTGACACCTTATCTGACGGAAGAATATATGCCGAATCTGGCAAAGATTCTGGAAGAGAATCCGGACATCAGAAGTGCGATTACCATGGATGATGGTTATATTTACGGACTGCCCTCCGGTGAACGTATGGGAACAGCCGGTATCGGAACGGAGGAAGACTATAGTATTTATACCATACCGCAGTTTTCCATGATCAATAAGGCATGGTTGGATGAACTGGGACTGCCTGTACCGACGACGCTGGATGAGTTACATGCTGCTTTGAAAGCATTCAAAGATAATGATATGAGCGCGACTTATTACGGAAACGCAGCAGGAAGCACGATTCCGATGAGTACCGGTTTTGACCAGTGGTGCTGGGGGCAGAATATCTTTTATGCGGGCTTTGGCTTTACGAACTGGCCCAACGATGTATGTAATGACCTTGTACTCAGGGATGACGGTACAGTGGAATTTATCTGCGTGACAGACGAATACCGCGATGCGGTTACTTATTTCCATGACTGGTATGCGGAAGGTCTGATGGACGTGGAAATGTTCAGCCAATCCGATACACAGCTGATTTCCAAATGCTCTCAGGGCTATGTGGGCGTTTCTACATGGTGGTACATTGAAGAGCTGATGGGTGATTATGCGGATGACTATGTATTTTTGCCGGTACTGGACGGCCCGGATGGAACCCATAATGTAACAGTTAGAACAGGCGGTGGTACGACCAGCGGACAGTTGGTGATCACAAAGGCATGTAAGAGCCCGGCAAATCTGCTGAAGTTCTTTGATATGTGGTATGATCCGGAAATCGTGATGCAGCTGCAGTACGGTCCTATCGGCGTATACTTTACGGGACAGGATGAAAACGGCGTATGGCAGAGTATCTCTAACGAAGAAAGCCAGGAGAAATACGGAAAGGGTGCCGGAGAATTAAAGGGTGAGCAGGAAGTGGCAGGTCCCAAGCTGATTCTTAGCGACTACTATCTGACAACATTCAAGATGGAAGACCGTGCGATCGAGAGATTGACGGATCTGTATGAATTCTGGATGCCTTATGTGGACAGTACGTCTGTTTATCCTGTAGACTGCGTATTTACCGGCAGGGAGCTGGATGATATCGACTGGTATAAGACCAGCTTTGAGAGCGCGGTATCCGAGCAGGAAGGCCTGTGGCTCAAGAACGGCGGCCCCACAGATGCAGAGTGGGAAAGCTACAAAACACATTTGAGTGAAAAATGCGGTATGGATAAGCTGTTAAATACATATCAGGCGGCTTATAACCGTTATGCAGGCATAGAGTGATAACTGTTTCCGGAGTGCCCGAATACATCGCTTAAGGAAGAGAACACTCTTTGCAAATGGAATCGAGCAGGGAAGATTTCTTCCCTTGCTCGCCACAGGAAGTGCGTGCTGCAAAGCAGCAATATATATTGCGCACTGCTGCGAATAAAAAGATGAAGTAAGAGGGAACTATGATGACAAGTCAAACACTGCGGGAAGCACGAAAATATGAGGAGGCTTCCGAAAAACTGATTTCTGAAAAGGCGCGGCCGTCATTTCACCTTTCGGCGCGCACCGGCTGGATGAATGACCCGAACGGATTTTCTTATTATAAAGGGCAGTATCATATGTTTTACCAGTATTATCCTTATGATGCCCACTGGGGGCCCATGCATTGGGGGCATGCAGTGAGCAGGGATTTGTTGCACTGGGAGTATCTGCCGGCGGCGCTGGCGCCGGATGAGTTTTATGATATGGACGGGTGTTTTTCCGGAAGTGCTGTAGAACTGCCGGACGGAAGACAGCTCCTGATGTATACCGGTGTGGTCAGAGAAAGACAGAGAAACGGCGGAACCTGCGAGGTACAGACGCAGTGTCTCGCAGTGGGCGATGGTCTGGATTATGAAAAATATGAAAATAATCCTGTTTTGGATGAAAAGGATTTACCGGAGGGCAGCAGCAGGTTCGATTTCAGAGATCCCAAAATGTGGAGAAAAGAGGACGGGACATACTGCTGTCTGGTGGGAAACCGTCCGGCGGACGGCAGCGGCCAGATTCTTCTGTATACCAGTGAGGATGCTTTTCACTGGAAGTACAAAAAAATATTTGCAGCAAACAATAACCGTTTCGGGAAAATGTGGGAATGTCCGGATTTCTTTGAACTGGACGGAAAAGGCGTTTTGCTTACCAGCCCGCAGGATATGCTGCCCCAGGGCTTTGAGTATCATAACGGCAACGGAACGCTGTGCCTGATCGGGGAGTATGATGAAGAAACGGATACTTTTACGGAACAATATAATCAATCAATAGATTACGGCATAGATTTTTATGCTCCGCAGACGATCCTGACACCGGACGGACGCCGGGTGATGATCGGCTGGATGCAGAACTGGGATACCTGTGCGATACGGACGCCCGAAGAATTATGGTTCGGGCAGATGAGCCTGCCGAGGGAGCTGTCCATAAAGAACGGGCGGCTTTACCAGACTCCCCTGCGGGAACTGGAAGAGCACAGAAGCGACAGGGTGGAATACAAAGAAGTCCTTGTGACGGATACGATCAATCTGGAAGGCATCAGGGGAAGAAAAGTGGACATGGAGTTCACGATACGTCCCGCGGATGAACAGAAACTTTACCATAAGTTTGCTGTCAGATTTGCCCAGAATGCCCAGTACCAGACATCGATCAGCTTCAGACCGAAGGAGAACGTGCTGAAAATTGACCGGAAGTTTTCCGGTTCCAGACGGGCCGTGATCCACCAGAGAAGAAGCAAGGTCAGAAGCGAGAACGGACATCTGAAACTGCGGATGATCTTAGACCGGTTCAGTGTGGAGATTTTTATCAACGACGGGGAACAGGTTATGAGCGCTGTAGTTCATACCGTGCAGGAGGCGGACGGAATTTCGTTCTTTGCGGACGGCGAGGTGAAGATGGATATCGTAAAATATGCACTGGACAATTAAAAACCGTAAAATACATAAAACCGGCGGGGTTTACCTCACCGGTTTTTTGCATTTTTTATGATATAACTTACAAGAAGTTCACTTGCTTGCAAGAGTGAATTTCGTAAGTTAACGAGCAGCTATGCTGTGAGTGATATAACTTAACAGCCGGTCAGCCACCTCTTCCTTGTTCATGAGAGGGAGCTGTATGGTGTCTGTTTCTGACAGCAGTGTCACAATATTGGTGTCCGTGCCGAAGCCTGCTCCTGCCTGCTTCAAATTGTTGGCAACAATGAGATCCAGATTTTTCTTTTTGAGTTTTTCCCGCGAGTTCTGTTCCATATTCTCGGTCTCCATGGAAAAACCGCACAGAAACTGTCCGTCTCTCTTGTGAGTGCCCAGAAAGCCCAGAATATCCTCCGTCCGCTCCAGAGCGATACTCATATCATCCTCTTTTTTCTTGATCTTTTCATCGGATGTAAATTTAGGACGATAATCGGCGACTGCGGCCGCCTTGATGATGATGTCCTGTTTATCGGCGCGTTCTTTGACCGCTTCGGCCATTTCCGCGGCGGATGTGACATGTACCGTGTCCACCGAAATGGGAGGAGCAAGGTCCGTTTTTCCTGTCACAAGTGTTACTTCGGCGCCCCGGAGCATGGCGGCTCTGGCAATAGCATAGCCCATTTTTCCGGTGGAGTGGTTGCTGATATAGCGC
This sequence comes from Lachnospiraceae bacterium, assembly GCA_014804795.1. Taxonomy (GTDB): domain Bacteria; phylum Bacillota; class Clostridia; order Lachnospirales; family Lachnospiraceae; genus 1XD8-76. The sequence continues at coordinate 19,815 of JAAUZC010000010.1, forward strand.
ACCGGATCGATCTTTTCTCTGGTAGGACCCGCTGTGACAAGGACCTTTTTGCCTGCCATATCTTTCGGTGTCAGCGCTTTTACAATATATTCAAACAAAAGTTCCGGTTCCGGCATTTTCCCGTCGCCCACATCACCGCAGGCGAGATATCCGCTTGCCGGATCGATCACTTCTATCCGGTATTTCCGGAGCAGTTTGAGATTGTTCTGGGTGATGGGATTGTGGTACATCCTTGTGTTCATGGCCGGGGCAATGAGTTTGGGGCACTCACAGGCGAGAAACGTAGTCGTCAGCATATCGTCCGCCAGACCATGGGCTGCCTTTGCAATGACGTTGGCGCTCGCGGGAGCGATCAGGAAAACGTCGGCCAGCCGTGCCAATGCAATATGTTCCACATTGTGCTGAAAATTCCTGTCAAAAGTATCTACAAGGCATTTATTCCCGGTCAGTTCTTCAAACGTGATGGGGTTGATAAAATTTGTGGCATTTTTTGTCATGATCACGGTGACATTCGCTTTTTGCTTTTTTAGCATACTGGCAAGCGAAGCGGTCTTATAGGCGGCGATGCTGCCCGTCACACCCAATATGATATGTTTTCCTTCTAACATGCCGTTTACCTTTCCGCCACAGGGCACTCTGTATTTTTCCGGTAGATGATTTCCAGTCCTTTCAAAGTGAGTTCATTGTCGTGAATCACCTTTTTTCTGCAATGAGGGATGATAGACGGAGCAAGGCCGCCGGTGGCAACTACATTTGTCTCATAGCCGAGTTCATCCCAGATGCGTTCGATCATGCCGTCCAGACAGGAAGCCTGTCCCAGAATGATGCCGCTCTTCATACAGTCTATTGTGTTTTTTCCGATGATTTTTTTGGGTGCTTCAAGGCTGATGCGCGGCAGCTGGGAAGTACGGTTTACAAGGGAATCAAGCGACACTCTTACGCCCGGCAGAATCATGCCGCCGATATAGTTTTTATTTTTGTCGACAACGCTGATCGTAGTTGCTGTTCCCAGATCGATCATAATAATAGGGGCACCGTAATAATAGAGCCCTGCCACCGCATCAACGATCAGATCCGCACCCACCTGTCCCGGGTTGTCCATCAGAATGTTTAATCCTGTTTTCAGGCCCGGCCCTACCAGAAGCGGCGGAACATGCAGAAGTTTCTGCAGTGCCGAGATCACGATATTATTGAGAGGGGGTACAACGGATGCCACGATGCATCCTGTAATATCCGCTATTGGAATGCGGTATAATTCTAACAGTGTTTTAAAATCCACAACGTATTCCAGCTCTGTCTTACAGTTGTTGGTGGATACCCGCTCAACAAAACAGCATGTTTCCCTCTCCATGCAGCCGATGACGATATTTGTATTTCCGATATCTAATGCCAGAATCATAGGGGTATCTCCTTTTAATGAACTGTTTTTTTCACTTTATTCCATTCTTTTACAGGTTTTACCTGGATCAGGGCAAGTCCGACGCCCGCGACCAAAATAGCCGCAACCGTTGCCTCGACGATGCCGTTGAAGCTGACGATTCCCATGATGACATCAATGACAGCATCACCTGCGACGCCAAGCACCTGCGCATAGGCATCCTTATATAAAACATAAATGCCGCTCATAACAAACAGTGTATTGGTGAAAGCGCCTGCCATTCCCGCATAGGCAAGGGCGGTGCTGACAGCAGCCTTTTTTCGGAGAACCAACGTAAGCAAAAGAAATAAAAGAATGCCATCCAGTATGCCCGCTATGGTGCCGACAGAGTTTCCCTCGCCGTTTTGCATTAAATTATTTACAAAAGCTCTGACGGAAAACAGAAAAACAACGGACAAAAAGGCATTGAGCACAATACGCCATACTTTCTGGTTTCCTTTTAACAGATTGCGGATTAAAATATATACAAAATAGGGGATGACGCCTACCAGAATCCTCGGCACAAAACAGATGTAAAGGCTTTTAAAGATGCCGGAAACACCTATCACATTTGCCGCCAGAACCGGCGAAAAAACAAATGCAGAGGCGGTGGCCGCCTTGAATGTGTTGTTGATAAAGCTTGTTAAACCAAACACAAATCCTAAAAATGCACCTTTTTTCGGTCCTAAAAATAGCGCTCCAAGGATTACCGGAATATGGATGATGGTTGCATTGATAACAACTAGCGGGATATATCCCAGCGGTGTGAATGCCATTATGACAATAATGGCGGTGAACAGTGCCGTAAGCACAAGTTCATAGGTCTTTTCATTTTTCATGGTACTTTCCTCCGTTATTATTCTCTTTTTGAGATACAATACGTTGGTATTTTACCATATTGAGAGAAAGGAAGCAACAAAAAATAGTGTACGTAATGCGCAGAACATGCCGAAGAGGACAAGATACCCTGTTTGGACACGCTTCGTCTGGAGAAAGGCGTGGCGGACAGGATATATTGTCCTCTTGTGGCAGTCAGGATATTATGACATACCGCAGCCGCAGAAGAGGCTTCGAACATGTTTTACTTCTTCTGCATCTGCCTTTGCGGCGGGAACATAATAAGAGCGTTCGCGGGCAAGCTGATACAGTTCTTCCTGTGACTGTTCACAGGCATTTCTGAACTGTTTCAGAGTCTGCTTCAGTTCTTTGTTTTCGGTCTGGGGAATCATTTCACCAAATCTTACAAGTTCGCCGTTGATGCCGGCGAGAGTATCGTTTACCATTGTTTTGTCCTGCATAAGGCACCTCCTTTTTTGATCAATTCCATTAATTTAAAAACTGCATGAGCTGTTCTTTGTTCTGCTGCGCGCCTTTTGCACCCTGCTCAAAAAACTGCCGAAGCTGCGGATCCTGTGCGTTTGATGCATAGTCCTGCATCTTACACTTTGTGGTATCGTAGCCGCCGATCAAATGTCTCAGATTCTGAAGTTCAAGTTCCGATAAATTAGCCATTTTTACACCTCCGTTCAAGTTTTGCTGTTATCAATGCAAACCCGTTTTCAAATCGAATCTGCAGTATTCAGTATTTGTTTTTTGAGAAAAATTATGTCTGAGAAAAATTGTTATAAAATGTAGAGACCGGACATTTTGGCTTGTGACCTTATACAAATTGTGATACAATGAGCGTTAACGGAAAGAATGATCAAAAACGGATTTTGCATAATGTATAAATTTAAGAAACAGGTATATCCGTGAGAAGGTTTGAGAGGGAGAGAATATGGCGCAAAGCACAATGACGGAAGAAAGAAAAGCGATATTGGAAGCGGGCGGGTTCAATGTAGACGAAGCGATGAAGCGTTTTATGAACAATGAAAAGCTGTGGACAAAATTTTTGAAAAAATTTAAGGCCGATACAAGCTATGAGAATCTGGTGAAAGCAATGGAAGAAAAAGATCAAAAGAGCGCTTTTGAAGCGGCGCACACCCTGAAGGGAATTACCGGGAATCTTGCGATGAACAGATTACATGAGCTGGTCGGTGAACAGACAGATTATCTGCGGGATGAGAGCAGCGATTTTGAAGCGGCTGCCGCGATGATGCCGAAAATTACCGAAGAATATGAGAACTCATATAAAATGATCGAAGAGGTATATGGGGAATGACGTATCAGGAAGCGTATAAAAAACTGGGGACTGCAGGACAGCTCCACGTTTTAGCGCATTTTTATTCGCTGACAGAGGAACAACAGAAAAACTTGTTGAAAGATATCGATCTGACGGATTTTACCGTACTGTCCTATCTGGAAAAAAGAGAAGAGCTGATGAAAAAGGGGGAGATTACGCCCCTTGCAGTGATGGAGATTCCGGAGATAGAAAAGAGCCGTGCGTGGTTTGAATCACTTGGCTACCATGCGATAAGGCAGGGGAAAGTGGGAACCGTTCTCCTTGCGGGAGGCATGGGAACAAGACTGGGATCCGATGAACCGAAAGGCATGTACGATATTGGATTGACTAAACCGGTCTATATTTTCGAACGGATCATTTCCAATTTACTGGACGTTGTGGAGAAAGCTTCCGCATGGATCCATCTGTTTATTATGACCAGCGATAAAAATCATGAGGCGACAGTAGCATTTTTGGCGGAGCATGATTATTTTGGCTATAAGCCGGGTTATATTCATTTTTTTAAACAGGAAATGGCGCCGGCCTCTGATCATAGCGGAAAGGTATATATGGAGCGGAAAGATAAGATTGCCAATTCGCCCAACGGAAACGGCGGCTGGTATTCTTCGATGGCCAACGGAAAGATTCTGGAAATTGTAAAAAACAGAGGAATCGAATGGCTGAATGTGTTTGCGGTGGATAACGTATTGCAGCGGATGGCGGATCCCTGTTTTATCGGCGCAACGATTGCGAAAGGCTGTGTATCAGGAGCCAAGGTAGTAAAGAAAAATGCACCGGACGAGAAAGTGGGTGTGATCTGCCTGGAAGACGGCAGGCCGTCTATTGTGGAGTATTACGACCTGACAGAGGAGCTGATGAACGCCAAAAATGAAAAAGGGGAATCGGCATACGGCTTCGGGGCGATTCTCAACTATCTGTTTGAGGTAAAGGCGCTTCAGGAGACTATTTCCAAAAAACTGCCGCTCCATATTGTGGAAAAGAAGATACCTTACATGGATGACAGCGGGAATTTCATAAAGCCGGACAAGCCCAATGGCTATAAGTATGAAACACTGGTACTCGATATGGTGCACATGATGGAGAACTGTCTGCCTTACGAGGTGGATCGTCACTATGAGTTTGCGCCCATTAAAAACATGACGGGAATTGATTCTGTGGAGACGGCAAGGAAACTTTGCCTGGAGAACGGAATAGAATTATAAAATTATAATAAATCAGGAGGAGCGAGAGATGGCAATTTTAGTAACAGGCGGAGCCGGCTATATCGGCAGCCATACGGTGGTGGAATTACAGAATGCGGGTTATGATGTGGTGGTAGTGGACAATCTGTCAAATTCCAGCGAGAAATCCTTAAAGAGAGTGGAAGCTATTACAGGAAAGCCGGTGAAATTTTATAAGGCGGATATTCTGGACAGGGAAGCTTTGGAGGAAATTTTTGCAAAGGAAAATCTGGACAGCTGTATTCACTTTGCAGGTTTGAAAGCGGTGGGAGAATCCGTGCAGAAACCTTGGGAATACTATCAGAACAACATTGCGGGAACATTGACGCTTGTAGATGTGATGAGAAAACGAGGTTGCAAAAACATTATCTTTTCTTCCTCTGCAACAGTTTATGGAGATCCTGCATTTATACCTATTACTGAGGAATGCCCTAAAGGTCAGTGTACCAATCCCTACGGTTGGACGAAGTCCATGTTGGAGCAGGTTCTGACGGACATACAGAAAGCAGACCCGGAGTGGAATGTGATACTGCTTCGCTACTTTAATCCGATCGGTGCCCATAAGAGCGGGACGATAGGTGAGAATCCAAACGGCATTCCGAACAATCTTATGCCTTATGTAACTCAGGTGGCAGTGGGTAAGTTAAAAGAGTTAGGGGTATTCGGCAATGACTATGATACACCGGATGGCACAGGCGTAAGAGATTACATCCATGTGGTTGATCTGGCGGTCGGACATGTGAAAGCGCTGAAGAAAATAGAGGAAAAAGCAGGGCTTTGCATCTATAATCTGGGAACAGGACAGGGATACTCTGTGCTTGACATCGTAAAGAATTTTGAGGCGGCAAACGGTGTGAAGATTCCTTATCAGATCAAGCCGAGACGTGCCGGTGATATTGCAACCTGCTATGCGGATGCTGCAAAAGCAAAGGCAGAACTGGGCTGGGTAGCCGAGAGAGGAATCAAGGAGATGTGTGAAGATTCCTGGAGATGGCAGAAAGGTAACCCGAACGGGTATGAGGACTAATCCTCCTCTATAATATGAATTTCCAGATAGTCAAAATCAATTGATTCTACAAAATTATCCTGGGAAAACCGTGTTTTTTTATGGCGTTGGAATTCCGTGATGTTGGAGTCCAGCCAGATCGGTTTTCCCAGATCAAATGTATAACAGATTTCTTCAAGCGCAGAAAAAATTTTGTGCGTTCTTGTATCGGATGTATCGTTTTCAGAAACGATATCCCGGAGCATATGATTATCTTTAAAAATTTTCCCCCAAAGTCTGAACATGGCATATCCCATCCTTTCCATATACACAATAATATACAGGAAATGCAGAAATGATGCAATTACAAAAAATGGAGTAACATTTAGATTTCTATATAAAATAATTGATTGTTGATAACTTATATATTATCATAAAATGAAGAAAGAGAAATGGCATGTATACAGTAAAATTTTACGAAGATAAAACGGAGTGTCTGAAGTACATGATTATTTTATGAAATTGGCAAAAGAAGCGGAAAACTTAAAAAGGCAATGCAAAATGTCAAGAATTGGATAGAAAGGAATGGCTGCGATGAATAATTATAAAATATTTGATGAAGTGTTCAATGATGATAAAGTTGTATCACCAGAGGAAAGAGAACAAATTAACTTCCAAGTGTCGTTAATTGGGAAGATGATTGAAGCCAGAGAAGAGAAAGGGCTTTCACAGCGAGATCTTGCGGAATTAAGCGGAGTAAAACAACCTGCTATTGCAAGATTAGAAAGTATGAAATCAACTCCTCAGATTAACACATTGTTAAAGATACTTACACCGTTGGGATATACGCTTTCAATTACACCGATTGAAAGTAAAAATTTTTAATATTGGGGGGGTTGCCTTCCTTTGTCGCTGAAGTGGAAATATCACCAATATTATTGATTTTAAACAGTATAATTGTATGGGAATTTGCCGGTATCCCTGCACTTCAAAGGGGACGAGGAAGAGACCCCGATAGCCCCGGAAGACGTGACCATAAACGTCATGGGGAAGGTGGAGCTGACCGAGGAGGAAGGGGAGATGACGGTCCAGAGCCGAGGGGAAAAGACCGCCTATTACCTGGCCTGGGAGCATGAGGACCTGAGCCACCCGTCCTTCCGCTGCCGGGATGAGCCGGAGCAGAAGGACTATGACTGGATGCAGCTGGGACTGAATGTTGCGGGATCGCTGCTGCTGGTCGGCAGTCTGACTGTGCTGGCAGCGACCGGAGTCGGGCTGGCAGTGGAAGCGGGGCTGATCCCTGCAGGGGCAGCGGCAGCGGCGAAAGCAACCTTTCTGACAGGAGCCCTGTATGTAGGGGANCAGGCTGTATCGGATATCATAAGCGGAAGGGTTTCGGATACGGAGAAGTATGTCCGGAAGGCCCTTGCGGGGAGTGCGGTGGGNTTCCTGTCCGGAGNGACCGGTCTGATGATGCAGGGGGCGGCCCTCGGGAAGACGCTGGCACTGGGTTATAGTGAAGGGTTCCTGGGGAGCGTGATCACCCAGGGGCTGTTGAATGAGGACGGGGAGATCAACTGGGCTACAGCGATCGGTGAAGGGATGTTCTCGGCGGTGATGGCCGGGGTGGCGTGGGGTAGTACAAATAAAATACCTGAAAAAAATAACGAGATTTTACGATATGAAGAGTATTGGAAAAGTAAAGAATTATTATCACAAAGTACTTGTTCTGAGGAGGCTTTATACGAGTATTTATATCATATTAACCCTGATTATGCTATAAATTATACAAAAACAGGAAAATGGCCAAGTGATATTCAGATACCAAAAAGTACAAGCGTATTAAATAAGGACTGGGGAATTGACTGGTCACAAGTTCCAAGGGGTGGTTTTGTATTAGATATAAATGGGAATCCCATTAAAGAATCATATATACCATTAACAGGAGATATTATTGATCGTTACGGATCTCCTAATGGTACATATACATCACCTGTTATTGAGGGAAAGGTATTTGATTATGCTGAAAGATCTCTTCCATATATAGAAGATGCGTCTCAATATCATCAATATGAAATTATAGGTGATTTTACAAAGATTAAAGATCATATTCAAAATTGCAAAGATCCCGTTTTGAAGGGAAAAATTGATGCAGCTATTATAAGATATTATAGTGGGAATTATGACAATGTAACAGCATATATTGGAGACATTGCCCCCGGTTTTGGAACAAAAAAAGGTGGTATTCAAGTACAATTACCATTTACCATTGAACAATTAGAAGGGTTAGGTATGATTAGAGAGTTACAGTAAAAGTACTTTATAAAGAATGAGACAGTATTTATAACTATATTTAAGAATAATGCAACCATATATATCCAAAAACTTATTTTATTACTGATATATACTAGAATTGGAAACCGACAGAGTTCTAAAAAAGTAAAAAACGGTAAAAAGTCGTTGTAGACTGTATAACAGAATTAAAATACTGATATGTGTGCATGGACAAGAAAGATTTTGTCATAAGTCAATATGGCAATAGATAGATAATTTGAAATTAATATCTATTCAGATGTTGATGCAGAATCATGTCATAATAGAGATTAAAAAATTTTAGATATTGAGATGGGAGAAAATATGAAACGAGTTGAAGCACAATACATATTAAAAGAAGAAGGACTTAAGCATTATAATTTATTTAATGAGCATGAGATAAAGCCTTTTGATGTTGTAATTTATGAAAAAGATAATAAATGGATTGTTTGTTCTGCTGATGAAAGAGCAAATATTGTTGATACTTCTTATACTTATTATGATAATGAAGAAGATGCATTAGAGTATTTTATTAAACTTGTAAGACTTGAAAAAGTATTATTTAAATAATATGAATTGTTCATTCGTTGGGTAACTCATGGATATTAGATTTAAAAGGTTGGATTATGCAGATAGGGTATTTGGCTATTTACGCATTAAAAAGATTGGGATATATAGTAGATTTTAAGGAATTATATACACAATTATGAAAAGAAGACAAGGAACAAATCATGATTTTTGAAAGAGTATTTTCTTAATATGATAGCATTGAATTTTTTAGAAAGTTATAAACATCATATGCCTGATCACAGAGTACGGAATGTAGCTACGACTATGATAGTGCGACAAGATTGTTGACAGTGGTTGGCGGTATGGCAGTACTGGTAGTGATCGGCAGCGGCCGCCGCGAAAGCAACCTTTCTGACGGGAGCCCTGTATGTAGGGGAGCAGGCTGTATCGGATATCATAAGCGGAAGGGTTTCGGATACAGAGAAGTATGTCCGGAAGGCCCTTGCCGGGAGTGCGGTGGGATTCCTGTCCGGAGCGACCGGTCTGATGATGCAGGGGGCGGCCCTTGGGAAGACGCTGGCACTGGGGTATAGTGAAGGGTTCCTGGGGGAAGAATGGGGCGTCCACATCTTGGCTGCCAGAGAAATCAATTGGTTTGTGGTAATCGTGAAAGAGATGTTCTCGGCTGTGGCTGCCAAAGTTTGGTTTAGTATGTTCTGAAAACAAAAGCCTTTGCATATATATAATGGTGTGTGCAAAATATAGTATGTATAAAAATGACGAAAAATGTTAAAATATTCGAAAATTTTTATAAAATGTGCACACGCGTTAAAATATATGGTATAATAATGACCAGTGCAGAAAAGATAGCTGCGATAGAACGGAGCAGCACTATATTTTATGCGTATGAAACAAGGCGGGTAGTAGTATGGATATAGAACTTGACAGACCGGATGATGTGGATAATTGGACAGAACTAATGCTGATATATACATCAGCCCTCAAACAGATCGAAACAAAACTGGAAATTTTGAATGAAGAATTTCAGCACGTACATTGTTATAATCCGATAGAACATATAAAATCCCGATTGAAAACATCGGAGAGCATCGTAAAAAAACTAAAGAAGCACGGTTATGAATCAACATTGGATAATATGGTAAAGTATGTCAATGATATAGCGGGCATCAGGATCATATGCTCCTTTACTTCGGATATTTTCAGGCTGGCGGATATTATCCGGAATCAACAGGATATCAGGGTTATTTCGGTAAAAGATTACATAACGAAACCGAAAAAAAGCGGCTATAAGAGTTACCATATGATCGTAACGGTGCCGGTATATTTGTCTGACCGGATTTTAGATACCAAGGTAGAGATTCAGATTCGGACGGTTGCGATGGACTTCTGGGCAAGTTTAGAGCATAAGATGAACTATAAATTTGAGGGAAATGCTCCGGAACATCTGAAAAACGATCTGGTGGAATGCGCGAAGATCGTATCTATGTTGGATATGAGAATGATGACTCTGAATGAAGAGATGCAGAAATACAGCAGCGAAAGATGAGATAATAATTGCGGAAGAAAAAAGAATACCCCGCCGGACACGGCGGGGTATTCTTTTAGCATAAGAGCGCTCGTGAAGCATGCGGTCGTTGCAGCATAAGAGCGCTCGCGAAGCGTGCGGTCGTTGCTTGATATAATGAGGAGTGCCCGGATACCTTTCGGCACCCGGGCTATTATGAAAAAATTTATCTATGTGTGCAATGAAACTCATTACACGTGCACCCTTCTCTAACTGTTCTTAGTATACAACTGAAATATGAACAAATCATGAATAAAATGTGAATAATAGGTAAATATTTCTAATAAAAAGAATATATAAAAAATAAAATTATACAAAATGCACAATGCATAAAAATGCCGGTATCATAAATCATTGTTATATTAAATAATTACTGTACTTCCGGCTTAAACATGCCCGGTACTCCTAAATCTTCATTGTCAAAAGGAAAAAAGAATGCTATACTGTTACCAAAATCTAAAGAATATTGGACAAGGGGGGCTTATGGACAGCTTTATTGATAAATTTGCACAGCAGAAAAATGCACAGGAAATGATCAGAGCGAATGCCATGGCGGAAGCGAAAGAAAGAGAGAAGATGGCGGCACAGCTTTCGGAATATGAGAACGCTATGCGGGAGCTCAGACGGTGCAGTCTGCAAAATATAGAGAACGCGGAAAAGGTAAAAGAACTGCTGGAGGCAGGACTGAATAAGATTGCAGAAGTACAGAAAAAGGAAGAGGGAGGCAGTGAAAGTTCAAATAAGGATGTCGAAGAGGTGAGAAATCTCTTGGAATCCCTGAAAGACCAGATGTCGGAACTTTTGGGAGAGCAGCAAAACCGGATGTCGAATCTTTTGGGAGAGCAGCAAAACCGGGTGTCGAATCTTTTGGGAGAACAGCAAAACCGGATGTCGGATCTTTTGGGAGAACAGCAAAACCGGATAGCAGACTTTTTGGAAAACCAGCAGAGCCAGATGGCGTCCATTTTAGTGGAGCAGAAAAATCAGGTGGCGGAGCTGTTAAACGAGCAGAGCAGCAGGATTGAGGAAAAGAGCACACAGACCGCAGAACTCATGGAAACTCAGAAAAAAACGATAGAGGAACTGTTTCATGCTTCTGAGGAATTTAATCATAAAGAGGCAGTGAAAGTGTACCGGAATGTGCAGGCGGTAATTGAAGGTGCGCTGCCGAAACAGACAGAGGAAATTACGGCTGAGATCAAAAAGGCAGGTGACGGAAAAGGAACTTCCGCAAAGATGGTCGTACTCTGGGGACTGACTTTTTTGGCGGCAGCAGCAAATGTGGTCATCGAAGTTTTGAAAATTCTGGGATATTTATAGAAATGTAACTGTCGGATTTGGGCATTAGGAGGCAAATTATGTCAAAAATAACATGGAAACCGGGAAATATGCTTTACCCGCTGCCGGTGGTGATGGTGAGTTGTGCGGACAAAAACGGAAAAGATAATATTTTGACGATTGCCTGGACAGGCACGACCTGTTCCAACCCGCCGATGCTTTCTATTTCTGTCAGGAAAGAACGCTATTCTTATCACATGATAGAGGAGACCGGAGAATTTGTTGTGAATCTGACGACGGAAGCGCTTGCTTATGCCACGGATTTTTGCGGGGTAAAGAGCGGAAAAGATATTGATAAATGGAAAGAAATGCATCTTACAAGGCAAAAAGCCGATGTTGTAAAGGCACCCCTTATAAAAGAAAGTCCTGTCAATATCGAATGCAAAGTCAGGGAAAAGAGAGATCTCGGGTCCCATGTGATGTATCAGGCCGAGGTGGTGGCTGTACATGTGGAGCAGGACTACATGGATGAAAATGAGAAGTTTCATCTGGAAGAGGCAAAGCCCATCGTATATTCCCACGGGACTTATTTTTCCCTCGGAAAAGAGCTTGGGACATTCGGGTACAGCGTCCGGAAGAAGTAGGATACTATTTTAGGAGCGACCCCCGCATGATCGCATCTTTCCCATATTTAGAGCGGATTTTATCAAGAGCTTCGTTGAGGCTCTTTTGCTTTTCAGTAAGTGTTTTTTGTTCGCCCAGATCAAATAAGGTGAGCTGTGTCGGCGCATTCTCATCCTCCAATTTGGAAGTACGGATACCGAGAAGCCGTACAGGGGTTCCGTTCCAAAGTTCTGATGCGAGCTGGCAGGCTGTTCGATAAATGACACCACTGTCATTTGTTGCTGCCGACAGCGTAGTCTGGTGGGAAACAGTCTGAAAAGAGCTGTATTTTATTTCCACATTGATCATAAAAGCCTGCATATGGGCTTTCCGCAGTCTGGAGGCAACGGATTCCGACAGTTTCAGCAGACATTTTCTGATATCTTCCATAGTCAGGGCGTCCTCACTGAGAGTAGTGGAATTACCGATACCCTTTGCCTCAGATGGCACTAAAGTTACACGGGAATCATCAATGCCGTTTGCAAACTCCCAGAGGGTTTTCCCGTGGCTCTTTAAATGGGAGATAATGATCTGCGGGTCGGCCTTTGCCAGGTCTCCTATTGTAAGGATGCCGAGATTGTGCAGAGTTTCCACGCTGGACTTTCCGCACATAAAAAGGGAGGCAAGCGGAAGCGGCCACATTTTCTGTTCGATTTCGGATTGGTACAGTGTGTGGACAAGATCGGGCTTTCTAAAATCCGAAGCCATTTTTGCCAGTATCTTTTTGTCGGAGATACCGATATTGACGGTAAAACCGAATGTCTCGCGTATGCCGTCCTTGATTTCGCGGGCGGCGCAGACGGGATCGGCATATCGGTGGGCGATGGGCGTAAAGTCCATATAGCATTCATCCACGCTGACCTGTTCGATATCAGGACAGATATTCGTAAGGTATTCCATCAAAAGATGACTTTTCTCGGAATACAGCTTGTGGTCAGGAGGGCAGGATACAAGAAAGGGACATTTTTTCAGGGCATCCGTAACAGGCTCTCCGGTATGGATACCGTAAGCCTTTGCGGGAATGGATTTTGCAAGGACAACACCATGGCGGGTCGCAGTATCGCCGCCCACAATAGAGGGGATCGTGCGAAGATCGACGCTGTCTCCCTGCTTTAGTTTTTCAAGTGCACTCCAGCTTAAATATGCAGAGTTGACATCAATGTGAAAAATCGTCTGTTTCATAGGAATAGTGTACCACAGTTTTTGGGAAAAATATAGATTGCCTTTACAAGCAGAAAAAATACTGCTAAAATGAAACTTATTACAAAAATGTTACAAATGAAATGGTGTGAAATATGAGATTTAATCTTCTGAAAAAAATAAAATTTACGTACTTTAAGACATCGGTTCTGATGCTGTTTTTCGGGGCGCTTTGCCTGCCGAGCCTGACATTTTTTGAGCACAGCGGAGATAATATGTTTGATGTGTACTTAAACGGCACACTTGTAGGGCAGGTGGCGGACGAAGAGACGGCAAAGGATTATATGATAAAAGCCAGATATGATCTGGCACAGGAAAGCGATGATCTGGTATTTTTAAAAACAGATCTGGCTCTTGAGGGCAAGGAAGTTCTGTTCGGGGAAGTCAGCAAAGAGGCAGAGGTCGTCGGGCTGATGCAGGATGTTATGGATGGCAGCAGGGAGGAAACCATGTGCCAGGCATATACTGTGAAAATCAATGATTTTACGGTAAATCTTTCCAGTATGACAGAGGTGCAGCAGCTTTTGCAGGCGGCTGTGAGTAAGTATGACTCCACGGACAGTTACGGCGTGGAAATGGTGCAGGATGCAGACAGGGAACTGAATGTTCTGACTACAAAAGTTTACAGTGAAATTGAGGCGAAAGAAGAGGAAGTGCAGGAGGAAAAGGCGAGGGCGGATGCATCGAATCTTCCCTGTTCCGGTGTTTTTGCCGTATTCCAGAACGCGGCGGAGTCCGTGGTGATCGAGGAAGAAAAGGATCTGTCAGAGTATAACCTCGGGCTGATCCACATGAATTTTGGCGATACAGTGGAGGTCGTGGAGTCCTATATGCCGGAAACTCATCTTTCCAGACTGGAAACTGCGATCGAAGAAGTAACAAAAGATCAGGAGACGAATAAAATATATGAAGTGGTATCCGGCGATACGTTGGGAGAGATTGCGGAAGAACACGGTATGACCATCGAAGATGTGGTGGCCATGAATGAGACTTTGGAAAATGAAAATTCCATGATCCGGGTCGGGGATGAACTGATCATATCCGTGCCGGAACCGGAACTCTCGGTGGAGCGGCAGGAGGAACTGTACTACGAGGAAGACTATGATGCGGATATTGTTTATGTGGATAACGATAACTGGTATACAACGGAACAGGTGACAAGACAGCAGCCATCTGCAGGTCACAGAAGAGTTGTGGCGCTTGTTTCCTATCGGAATGATACTGTGGTGAACACAGAGATCATCAAAGAAGAAGTGGAGATGGAAGCGGTGGCCAAGGTCGTAGAGCGGGGGACAAAGATTCCGCCCACTTATATCAGACCGATTTCAGGAGGAAGACTGTCCTCAGGTTTTGGCGGGAGAAAAGCACCGAAGAGAGGCGCCAGCACGAACCATAAAGGGGTAGATCTGGCGACGCCCACCGGCACGGCCGTTATGGCTTCCTGTGGCGGCGTTGTGACGAAAGCAGGATGGGGCAGCGGTTATGGCTATGTCATCTATATCCAGCACCCTGACGGAAGGGAAACAAGATACGGACATTTGAGCAAAGTGTTGGTTTCTGCCGGGCAGAGTGTTTCCCAGGGACAGAAGATCGCTTTAAGCGGAAATACCGGAAACAGTACGGGGCCGCATCTGCACTTTGAGATGCGTATCAACGGGGTAGCGGTGAACCCTCTGAACTACCTGAATTAATAAAAGTTTACAAAATGGGATAAAAGTGGTAAACTAATCAAAGATGCAAATTAAATCAGAGGTCGATTTATGGAACAATATGTGATTAAAGGCGGAAATCCACTGGTAGGTGAAGTGGAAATCGGCGGTGCAAAGAATGCTGCACTTGCTATTCTGGCTGCTGCTACCATGACGGATGAGACTGTTTTAATAGAAAATATGCCTGATGTGCGGGATACGAATATTCTGCTGCAGGCGATAAAAAGTATCGGGGCCATTGTAGAGAGAGTTGACAGGCATACCGTAAAAATAAATGGCTCTCAGATCAGCAATCTTGTGATTGCGGATGATTATGTAAAGAAGATAAGAGCCTCCTATTATCTGATAGGAGCGCTGCTTGGAAAGTATAAAAAAGCTGAAGTGGCGCTGCCCGGAGGATGTAATATCGGCAGCAGACCGATCGACCAGCATATCAAGGGCTGGAAAGCGCTTGGTGCAGACGTAAAAATTGAACACGGACTTATCATTACCGAGGCAAAGAAGCTGCACAGCGGCCATATTTATATGGATGTGGTTTCTGTGGGGGCAACGATCAATGTAATGATGTCGGCGGTGATGGCGGAAGGGCAGACGATCATCGAGAACGCGGCAAAAGAGCCCCATGTGGTGGATGTGGCGAACTTTTTAAACAGCATGGGCGCCAATATCAAGGGTGCCGGAACAGATGTCATCCGTATCAAAGGGACAGGAAAGCTTCACGGCACAGAATATACGATCATACCGGATCAGATCGAAGCAGGGACGTTTATGTTTGCGGCTGCGGCCACCAAGGGCGATGTTACGGTAAAAAATGTGATTCCAAAGCACCTTGAATCGATCAGTGCGAAGCTTATGGAAATCGGATGTGAGATTGAGGAGTCGGATGATGCGGTGCGTGTGGTGGCGAGCAAGCCTTTAAATCATACACAGGTGAAGACCTTGCCGTATCCGGGATTTCCGACAGATATGCAGCCCCAGATGGTGGTGGCGCTTGCGCTTGCGAGAGGCGCGAGTATTGTGACAGAGAGTATTTTTGAGAACCGCTTTAAATATGTGGATGAGATGACCCGCATGGGAGCGGATATTAAGGTGGAAGGCAACACTGCCTTTATCAACGGTGTGGAGAAATATACCGGTGCCGGTATCGTTGCGCCTGATCTGCGGGCAGGAGCGGCACTTGTGATAGCGGGGCTCGCGGCGGAAGGAATGACGATTGTGGACGATATCAAGTATATCGAGAGAGGATATGAGGATTTCCACATCAAACTGCAGAGCCTCGGAGCTGTGATAGAACGTGTGGACTCCGAAAGGGAGTTGCAGAAATTTAAACTGAAAATTGGATGAATTATGTGTAACTGATGGTGATAAAAACTCCGCTTGAGGGCGGAGTTTTTGCAATTGAGAAAAGGAGGAGGCGGGATGGCGCTTATTGGAATTGATCTTGGAACAACCAACAGTCTGGTATGTATCTATCGGGACGGAAAGACAGTGCTGATTCCCAATTCGCTGGGAGAGTTTCTGACGCCGAGTGCGGTCAGCCTGGAGGAGGATGGAAGCATCTGCGTGGGAGCGATTGCGAAAGAGAGATTGGTATCCCGTCCGGAAGCATCGGTGGCTTCTTTCAAACGGTATATGGGGACAAACCGTGTGTTTTTTCTGGAAGGACAGAGTTTTACACCTCAGGAGCTGTCTTCCTTCGTTCTGCGCCAGCTGAAAGAGGATGCGGAGCGTTTTCTGGGGGAGAAAGTGACGGAAGCGGTCATCAGTGTTCCTGCGTATTTTAATGACAATCAGAGATATGCCACAAAACAGGCGGGAAAACTGGCCGGGATTCGGGTGGAGCGTCTGGTAAATGAGCCTTCCGCGGCGGCGCTTGCAGCAAGCAGGATCAGCGGGAAGAAAGAAGGCAGTTATCTGGTGTTTGACTTTGGCGGCGGGACGTTAGATGTGTCTGTTGTGGACTATTTTGACAATGTGATTGAGATTATTGCGGTCAGCGGAGACAATCAACTTGGCGGAGATGACTTTGATGAACTGATTGCGCGAAAGTTCTGCGAAGTCCATGATATAGTATACGAAGATATGGATATGCGGGAACGAGCCAGCCTGCTTCGGCTGTCGGAGGAGTGTAAAAGAAAGCTGACAGGGCAGAAGGAGGCAGAACTTGTGTATGGTCCGGAGGGGAAAAAGTTTACGCTGACAATTGTTATGCTGGCAAAGATGGCTCAGGGGATTTTTGACCGTATTGGTCAGGTGATTTCCGATGCTCTGAATGACAGCAGCAGGACGATAGAGGAGATCGATGAAGTTGTACTGGTGGGCGGATCCGCAAAAATGCCGGTGATCACATTCTTTTTGCAGACTTATCTTGGAAAGAGGCCCTGTGTTATCGGTTCGCCGGATGAGGTGGTGGCGGCGGGGGCCGGAATTTATGCGGGAATCAAAGAGCGGAGAGAGGAGATCAAGGATCTGATTCTGACGGATATCTGCCCTTTTACACTGGGGACAAGTGTGGTGAATTATTCGGACAGATCCCACCCGGTTATGTCGCCGTTAATAGAGAGAAACAGCATTCTTCCGACTTCAAGAACAAACTTATACACAAACGCCTATGACAATCAGACACATATCACGATCGGAGTTTATCAGGGGGAGTCCTACTACTGCCATGAAAATATAGAACTGGGAAAGATTGAAATGGATATCCTTCCGATGCCTGAAGGGAAGGCTTGCTTTGCGGTGAATTTTACATATGACATCAACGGGATACTTGAGGTCGAGGTGACAGATCTGGGGCAGAATAAAAAGCTATGGAAGGTATTCACAAGCGGAAGCGTCCGTGTGTCGGAGGAGGAACTGGAACAGCGCACGCAGGAAATGCAGGAGTATAAGCTGATGCCGCCGGGAGGAATCCGAACAAAACTGGTTCAGGCGAGGGGAGAACGCCTTTTCAGACAGTTTACGGGGTGGAGAAGGGAGGTGGTGGCATCTGTTATGGCGCAGCTTCAGAAAGGACTGGCAGAAAAACAGAATGACCAGGGAATCATTAAACTTGTCAAAGAGGTTGAGGCAGCCTTTGATAAATTAGAAGGAATAGAGCGGTAGAGACAAAATGGGAATATGGGAAATATTGGGGATTGATCCCACGACGGATAAAAAGCAGATAAAGAGAGCATATGCGGCTCGGTCGAAGATGGTTCATCCGGAGGAGAAGCCGGAAGAATTCCGTATGCTGCATGAAGCCTATCAGGAAGCGCTCAAATATGCGGGGGCGTCGGGAACCGGGCGACCGGGGAGTGTTAGAGAGCCGGAATATGTGGAAGAGAGGGAACTGGCCGGAGAAGATAGTGGTCAGATGCCGTCTGCAGGGGTACCTTCTGCGAAACAGGAACAGACAGAGGGAGCAGAACTGCGCTCCTATTTTCAGGAGAAGACACAGGAGCAGGAGGAAAAGATTGCTTTTTTCAGAGAAAAATGGAAGATGATCATGTATGAGCACGGGAAACCTGAGGTGAAGGAATGGTGGGAAGATTATCTGAAATCGGAAGAATTTCGGGATATACAGTGGCATCCGGAACTCCTTAAGCTTCTGGCGGAGGAAATGAGTAAGCATCTTAAATATGAGTATGAAATACGCTTGTTTTTTTGGGATGCATATGGCTTTCAGGAGAAAGACTCTACTTCTAAGGGAGA
Source organism: Lachnospiraceae bacterium (assembly GCA_014804795.1). GTDB lineage: Bacteria > Bacillota > Clostridia > Lachnospirales > Lachnospiraceae > 1XD8-76. The sequence goes on from JAAUZC010000010.1 coordinate 38,570, forward strand.
TCTACAAAAGCTTAGAAGGGCATTATACACTGCTTATGAGAGACGGCGCGGGCAGCAGGAAAGAGAGAGGCTGGAGGTTGAGCGACAGCTGGAAAATAAAAAGAACCAGAGATTCCTGATGTATATATACCTTTTCGTGTTTGGAATCTGGCTATTATATTTGGCCATAACAAAGGCAAATGAGATGTTAGGCAGGTGGGGTGGTATAAAAGGTCATTCGGAGGAGTTTGGTCTGGAAGAGGGTGATGCGGATAAATTTAATTCTGTAGAGCCTGAATCCGAAGAAGCTTATACAGAAGAATTCATAGAGGAATCGGATATTGTGAAAGCATATCTGGAAGAAAGGTATCCGGGAACGGATTTTTCAGAGCCAAAGCTGGTTGAAGAAGATATTGTAGAAAGTGTTTATGAGATGTATTCACTGTCGCACCCGGATATCACATTCGAAGCGGTGATCGATTATGATATCATGGATGCCTCCATACTGGGGGTGACGGAGGAGTATGGACGGCTTCTTATGGAGCATTATGCCGAAGAGTACGGTCTGAAGTGCTGGTGGATGATGAGAAGCAGCAGTGAGTGGCCGGATCTGGCGGAAGATAATAATGGAGTAAGTGTTATATTTTATCCGGATATGGATACCCTTGACGAATTTTGTGATACGGTGATCAGGATGTTTGAGGAACAGGAGGAATTACGGAATTTGAGCGCTGTGGGAATCTGCAGTGATGATGTTCAATATCCGACTGTTATGGTAGGCGGAGGTGTGGAAGGGTGCTATCCGGGGAAGGGGCAGTTTTATCGACCCTGGGAATTGGACACTGTTCAAATGAAGGAAATGATTCAGGAAGGATATTTGGAATATTTGATTCATTTTGAACCCTGGAATCTTACTTCGGAGCAATATCGGGACTGGGTGCCCGGTTATGAAGAGAGGTACAAAAGCGTCTGGGAAAATTTCGATTTGGGTGTTTCAGTTCTCCTGCAGGAGAAGGACATCTGCGAGATCTACATACCGATCTACGCATATGATGAGTTCGGAAGAGCGACAGATGTAAATGCACCTTCGGCTACCCGAATGATGTTGGTGGGAGATGCATATTTTTACCTCCTGGCAAAAGGGGCATATCTCGAAGTGACAGGGATAGGGAGGGGATTTGATGTTGAAAAAGATGGGGAGTTCTATTATCTGGGTTTTGAACCGGAAGTGGAACTGGAGAAAGTGGAGGAATTTATTCCAAAGCAGGGAGTAGAAGGTACAGACTGAAATTCCGGAAGAACTGTTATTATGACAGATAAATGGCAGGCGTTGTTTTTTGTTGACAATGCCTGCCATTAGTGGTATTTTAACATTGTAGAACAATTTTATAGAGAATTTCTCTTATTCAGAGTGGTGGAGGTACATAGGACCTGTGAAGTCACGGCAACCCCGGAAACGGAAGGTGCCAACCTGAGCGAATGATCGAACAATAAGAGGATTTGAGGTAACGCCCGGGTCCGCTTCATTGTGAAGACGGACTTTTATTTTTTTCAGGAGGAAGAGAAAATGGAGAAAAGATTATTTACGTCGGAATCCGTGACAGAAGGACATCCCGATAAAGTCTGCGACGCAATTTCAGATGCAATTCTGGATGCCTGCATGGAGCAGGATCCGATGAGCCGTGTGGCCTGCGAGACAGCGGCATGTACCGGCTTTGTACTGGTGACAGGTGAGATCACAACGAAAGCGTATGTTGATATGCAGAAAGTAGTGCGCGAGACAGTAAAAGAGATTGGATATGATAAATCCGACTATGGTTTTGATGCCAACACCTGCGCGGTTTTGGTTGCCATTGACGAGCAGTCTTCCGATATTGCGATGGGGGTTGATAAGGCGCTTGAAGCAAAGAAAGCGGAAGCGGAAAAACAGATGAGCGATGAGGAGTTGGAAGCCATCGGCGCCGGCGATCAGGGTATGATGTTCGGTTATGCGACAAACGAGACGGAAGATTATATGCCGTATCCTATCGATCTTGCGCATAAGCTGGTAAAACAGCTCACAAAAGTCCGTAAAGACGGCACATTAAAATATTTGCGGCCGGATGGCAAGAGTCAGGTTTCCGTGGAGTATGATGAAGCGGGAAAACCGGTGAGACTGGAAGCGGTAGTGCTTTCCACACAGCACGATGCGGATGTGACCCAGGAGCAGATTCACGAGGATATCAAAAAGTATGTATTTGATCCGGTGCTTCCGGCGGAAATGGTAGATGAGGATACAAAGTTCTTTATCAATCCGACCGGCCGTTTTGTAATCGGCGGTCCTCACGGGGATGCAGGACTGACGGGCCGTAAGATCATCGTGGATACTTATGGCGGATATGCCCGTCACGGCGGCGGTGCGTTCTCCGGTAAGGACTGCACAAAGGTGGACCGTTCCGCGGCTTACGCTGCAAGATATGTGGCAAAAAATATTGTGGCAGCGGGGTTGGCTGACCGATGTGAGATTCAGCTTTCCTATGCGATCGGTGTAGCACAGCCCACATCCGTCATGGTGGACACAGACGGAACCGGAAAGGTTTCCGATGAAAAACTGGTGGAGATCATCAGAGAAAACTTCGATCTGCGTCCGGCGGGCATTATTCAGATGTTAAATCTGAGACGCCCGATCTACAAGCAGACAGCGGCGTATGGACATTTCGGCAGAAATGATCTGGATCTGCCCTGGGAGAAGTTAGATAAGGTTGAAAGTTTGAAAAAATACCTGTAAAATAGAGGGGAGCGGAGACGCTCCCCTGATTTTATTATGTACAAGAGTGTGTAAGGGAAATAGCTGTTTTGCAGCACGCACCCTGCTCGATTAGAAGGAGAAAGAAACCATGGCGTTTACCCATTTGCATGTCCATACGGAATACAGTTTATTGGACGGTTCCAACAAAATAAAAGAATATGTAAAGCGGGTGAAGGAACTTGGAATGAATTCCGCTGCGATCACGGACCATGGCGTAATGTATGGCGTGATAGACTTCTACCGCGCCTGTAAGGAGGAAGGCATCAATCCGATCCTGGGCTGTGAGATCTACGTGGCGCCAAACTCCCGGTTTGACAGAGAGATAACCGGCGGGGAGGACAGGTATTATCATCTGGTGCTGCTTGCGGAAAACAATAAGGGTTATGAAAACCTGATGAAGATCGTGAGCAGGGGATTTACGGAAGGGTATTACTATAAGCCTCGTGTGGATATGGAGGTATTACGGGAATTTCACGAGGGGATCATTGCGCTTTCAGCCTGCCTTGCAGGGGAAGTGCCGCGCTATATTGAAAAGGGCATGATAGAGGAGGCGGAGAAAGCGGCTCTGAAATACGAGGAGTGCTTCGGAAAAGGCAATTATTTTCTGGAGATGCAGGATCATGGCATTCCTGCGCAGTCCACAGTCAATGCGGCGCTTATTAATATGTCCAAAAAACTGGACATTCCGCTTGTGTGCACGAATGATGTGCATTATACATATGAGGGGGATGTGGAGCCCCATGATATTTTGCTCTGTATCCAGACCGGAAAAAAACTGTCCGATGAAAACCGGATGCGCTATGAGGGCGGGCAGTATTATGTTAAGAGCGAGGAGGAAATGAAAGGGCTGTTTCCCTATGCGTGGGAAGCTGTGGAGAATACCCAAAAGATTGCGGACAGATGCCATGTGGAGATTGAGTTTGGCGTCACAAAATTACCGAAATTTGAAGTGCCGGATGGTTTTGATTCCTGGACCTACTTAAAGTATCTTTGCGAGAAAGGGATGGAAGAGCGCTATTCCGAAAGGGGGACGGAGCTTGAGGAGCGTCTTTCTTATGAGTTAAATGTCATACGGGAAATGGGCTATGTAGACTATTTTCTGATCGTATGGGATTATATCAATTATGCAAGGGAACATGATATTCCTGTCGGGCCGGGGCGTGGCTCGGCGGCGGGCAGCATTGTAGCCTACTGTTTAAGGATTACAGATATCGATCCCATCAAGTATGATCTTCTGTTTGAGCGTTTCTTGAATCCGGAGAGGGTATCCATGCCGGATATCGATGTGGACTTCGGGGATGAGGGACGGCAGGATGTCATTGATTATGTGAGGGACAAATACGGGGAGGACAGGGTCGTACAGATCGTGACATTCGGCACGATGGCGGCGAAGGCCGTGATACGCGATGTGGGCAGGGTGATGGAGCTTCCTTATAGCTATGTGGACTCCATTGCAAAGATGGTGCCGAGGGAATTAAATATTACGATCGACAGGGCGCTGCAGATCAACAGTGAATTTAAGCAGCTTTACGAAAACGATGAGCAGGTAAAACGGCTGATCGATATGGGAAGAAGGCTGGAAGGCCTGCCCAGAAATATGTCCATGCATGCGGCGGGCGTGGTGATCTGTAAGGAGCCGGCCGAAGATTTTGTGCCGCTTGCCAGGGCGCAGGACGGTTCTATTGTGACGCAGTTTACGATGACCACAATAGAAGAACTGGGGCTTTTAAAAATGGATTTTCTGGGGCTTAGGAATCTCGGCGTGATTCAAAATACCTGTCGGATGATCGGCAAAAAGACCGGCAGCGAACCGGATATGGATCATATAAGTTATGACGATGAAAAAGTCTTTGCGGCCATCGGCACCGGAAAGACAGAGGGCGTGTTCCAGTTGGAAAGCGGCGGGATGAAAAGCTTCATGAAAGAGTTAAAACCCCGGAGCCTGGAGGATGTCATTGCCGGAATTTCCCTGTACCGGCCGGGACCGATGGATTTTATTCCCAAATATATCAAGGGAAAAAACAGCGGTGGGGAAGTAAGCTTTGCCTGTCCGGAGCTGGAACCGATTCTGGCGCCCACATACGGCTGTATTGTCTATCAGGAGCAGGTTATGCAGATCGTGCGGGATTTAGGCGGCTATACGCTTGGCAGGAGCGATCTTGTGCGCCGTGCGATGAGTAAGAAAAAGCAGTACGTGATGGAGCAGGAGAGAAAGAACTTCATCTACGGAAACGAGGAGGAGCATGTACCGGGCTGTGTGGCAAAAGGAATCCCGGAGCAGGTGGCAAAACAGATTTATGAGGACATGACGGACTTTGCAAAATATGCCTTTAACAAGTCTCATGCGGCCTGTTATGCGGTAGTTGCCTACCAGACGGCATGGTTAAAATATTATTATCCGGTGGAATTTATGGCGGCGCTTCTCACTTCTGTGATTCACAACCCGGGAAAAGTGGCGGAGTATATACTGGTGTGCAGAAATATGGGTATCGAGATCCTCTCACCCGATATCAATGAGGGAGAGGCCGGATTTTCTGTGTCAAACGGGGGGATACGGTATGCGCTTACAGCGATCCGTTCTGTCGGCAGGCCGGTGATCGATGCGCTTGTGGCGGAACGGAATGCGAGGGGTCCCTATACAAATATCAAAGATTTCATCACGAGACTGACCGGAGAAGTCAATAAAAAGGCAATGGAAAACTTTATCAAGGCAGGCGCTTTTGATTCCCTGGGCGGAACAAGAAAGCAGTTCATGTGCGTTTATGTGCAGATCATGGACAGCATTCAGCAGGATAAGAAGAATAATATGGCGGGACAGATGTCACTGTTTGATCTGCTCACGGGGGAACAGAAAGAGGAGTTTGATGTAAAACTGCCGGATGTGGGAGAGTACCAGAAAGAGCTGCTTTTGTCCTTTGAAAAAGAGGTGCTTGGCGTGTATGTCAGCGGACATCCGCTTGAGGAGTATCAGGAAATCTGGGAGAGACATATTACGGCAAAGACAGCGGAATTTATGCTGCAGGAAGAAAACGGTGAAGTGGCAGTGGAAGATGGAAGCCGGGCAACGATCGGCGGTCTTATTGCGGATAAAACGATAAAATATACAAAAGACAACAAAGTGATGGCATTTTTGAAGCTGGAAGATCTGGTGGGATCTGTGGAAGTGATTGTTTTTCCGAAGAGTTATGAAAAATATTCCGCAAAGCTGACGGAGGATAATAAAGTCTTTATCGAGGGAAGAGTTTCTGTGGAGGAGGAAAAAGATGCCAAACTCATCTGTGAAAGAATAGAGGGTTTTGATGAGATACCGAAAAAGCTGTGGCTGAAATTTACGAATATGGCGGCTTATCAGGAAAAAGAGCAACAGATAGAGGCGGTTTTAAATGCTTCAGAAGGATCAGATCAGGTAATCTATTATATAGAAGAGACAAAGCAGATCAAAAAGCTGCCGCCGAATAAGAATGTCCGGGCGGACGAAGGATTGCTTCGAGCGTTGGAGGAAGCACTGGGGAAAGAGAATGTGAAAGTGCGTTAAAGCCTTTTATAAGGAAATCCGGCGCGGAAATAATTTGTTATTGACTGAAATCGACAAAATGATATAATCGAAGAGTGGTCAACAAAAATCGACCGACGGGACAGCAATAGGACACGGCAGACAAAATATAATCTAAATGAGAATATGAATGCAAAGAGTTAAAATAGAAACATTATCATGCGGGGAGAAGTGAGTGATGAAAGATGAGAGAAGGAGAAGAATAGTTACAAAAAGTCTGGCAATGGCTATGGCGGTAGGGATGATAGCATTTAATACTATGAATGCGATGGCGGCGGAAAAATTTGACCCTGCATTTTATGCAAGTACATATCCCGATGTTGTGGCCGCATTAGGTACAGATGCAAATGCACTGTATGATCATTATATCACTTATGGAAGAAACGAGGGCAGAAAGGCATACGAGGGTGCTGCCGGCGGAGAAGAGGTAAGCAGCATGACAGATAGTGCGAAGCCGGCTGACAGAACGGAAACGACCGGCATAACGAAGCTGACCGATGAGCAGCTTGCAGAGTATTATGGTGATTCGGTTTTTATCGGTGACTCTGTTATGCAGGGCTTCCGGAATTACAGTGCGAATAAGAACACGTTTGTCCATGATATTCAGTTCCTGACAGCGGTAAGCTACTCGGCAAATAATGCCCTGAAACCTTTAAACAACAAGAATGTTCATCCTACATATATGGGTAAAAAGTACCGGGTGTGGGATGCTCTCCCGCTCATGGGCAAAAAGCGGGCTTTTATCCTGCTTGGCCTCAACGATCTCGTCTCATTTGGGTTGGAGGACAGCCGCGACCATTACAAAAAAATGATTGATAAAATTCAGGAAACATCGCCGGATATGGAAATCCATATCGTCAGTGTAACTTATACAGTGAAAGGCAAGGGAAAAGGATGTTTAAATAATCCCAATATCGATACGTATAATGCTCTTTTACGGGAAATGGCGAAGGAAAACGGCTGGGGATACATCGATCTGTGCACCCCCATATCCGACGGAGAGGGAAACCTTGCGAAGAACTACTGCAGCGACGGCTTTGTTCATCTCAAAAACCCCGCCTATGCTCTGTGGGAAGCGGAACTCAGCGATTATGCCAATGCCATGCAGATGGAAACAAAGGCGGAATAAAGGTAGGTAGAAACAATATGCATACAGGAAAATCCATAAAAGTTATGGCTGCTTTTCTCGCAGCCGCGCTGCTTTCCACCGGATGTTCGGACAAAACCGCATCTTCTGATGTGCCCTCCGACCCGCCGGGCAGTGAGGAGGCGGCGGAATCCGTTCAGGAAGTTGATCAGGAGATTGAAAAGACGGCGAAATCCGTTCAGGAGATTTATCAGGAGATTGAGCAGACGGTATCCCTGAAATCCCCACAGTGTATGGATGAGGATTTTATTCTCAATTATTACGGCATCGATACGGCGGGATTGGAGGAATATGTTTTCTCGATGTCGGAGGATGCGGCGCAGGCCGAGACCGTCATTCTCATGAAAGTAAATGATCCCGAAGATCTGGAAACGTTTGCGGACTGTCTGCAGACGATTGTTGACGACAAAAAATACGAGATGGAAGATTATATTCCGGAACAGTTTGCCATTGTAGAAAAAAGCAGAGTTCAGACAAGGGATAGCTATTTATGGCTTGTCATATCCGACAATGCGGATGAAATTACCGATATTATTGAAAGCGGACTATTTTAAAGGAGGGTTCTATGGTCTTCAGCGGTATCCCGTTCCTGTTTTTCTTTCTTCCGCTTTGCCTGATCTTGTATTATGCAGTCCCGTTTTCCTGTAAAAATGGGGCTTTGCTTATTTTCAGCCTGATTTTCTATGCCTGGGGAGAGCCGATTTACATTCTTCTGATGCTCTTTTCCACCGCGTTAGACTATACAAACGGACGGCTTATGGAGCGTTTTGGCACGACCAGGAGCAGGAGAAGATTTTTTTTATGCTGCAGCATCTGCATCAACCTGTCGGTTCTTGCCTTTTTCAAATATGCCGGTTTTGCAGTCTCCTGCATAAACGGCATCTGCGGCACACAATTTCCCTGCCCGCAGATTCACCTTCCGGTGGGCATCAGCTTTTACACTTTTCAGACCATGAGTTACATCATCGATCTGTACCGGGGCGAGGTGAAAGCGGAACGCAGCTACCTGACCTATCTCACCTATGTATCTATGTTCCCGCAGCTGGTAGCGGGTCCGATCGTGCGTTTTTCTGATATTCAGGAGCAGCTTCACCGCCGGCAGATTACATTCGCCGGTTTCGAGCAGGGGCTTTTGCGTTTTATGACGGGGTTGTTCAAGAAGGTGCTGATCGCCAATCAGGCCGGTGCCTTATGGGAGGAGATACATACTCTGGGGGCGGCGGATATCAGCGTGGCAACGGCGTGGCTGGGCGCACTCTGCTTTACGCTGCAGCTATATTTTGATTTCAGCGCGTACAGTGATATGGCGATCGGTATGGGAAAAATGCTGGGATTTTGCTACAACGAGAATTTCCGCTATCCGCTTGCCGCCGTCTCCGTAACGGACTTCTGGCGGCGCTGGCATATCTCGCTTTCCACATGGTTTCGCGATTATGTGTATATCCCGTTGGGCGGAAACAGGAAGGGAGTGCCAAGGCATCTGTTTAACATTGCAGTGGTGTGGTTTCTGACAGGGCTGTGGCACGGAGCATCCTGGAATTTCATTTTATGGGGAATCTACTACGGCGTTCTGCTCATACTTGAAAAATACGTATGGGGAAAAGCGTTTGGAAAACTTCCCCTCTGGCTCCGGCATACCTGCACATTTCTGATCGTTGTTTTCGGATTTGTGATTTTTGCCATCACCGACATGAAAGAACTGGGCGTCTATATCGGCCTGCTCTTCTCCTTTGGAGCAGATACCCTGATCGACACACATTTTCTCTGGTATCTGTATAACAATGGCATGCTGCTTGTCATTGCCTGTATTCTGGCCTGCCCGGTGTACCCGTGGATTTGCAGGAAGACGGCGTCCTTTGGCAGAAAACAACAGTTTATTCTGTCTGTCTTTGCCGGAGCAGTCCTCCTTTTGTTGTTTGTGCTGTCAACGGCGTACATGGTCAGCGATACCTATAATCCGTTTTTGTACTTTCGCTTCTGAGGAACTGTCGCATATTATTTGGCGACAGTTCCTTGCCCCCTGCTTTTTGTCTCTGTTAGAAGCATTGTCAGAATTTCATGATAAAGGTTGGTCCCTCTATGATTACAAATGCCAGAATCAGAAAGGCCGTGGTCTGTCTGCTGTGCCTGGGTATTTTATCCCTCTCAGTGTGTTTTCTCCTCGGCCCCAAAAAAGATTTTTCGGAAAATGAAAACAGATATCTTGCAAAACTCCCGGCACTGTCTATCGGGGAGTTACTCAGCGGAGCATATACGGAATCTCTGAGCGACTGGCTTGCCGATCACTTTCCTCAGAGAGATTTTTTCGTAGGACTAAAAAGCGGTGTGGAAATCGCCGGCGGAAGAAAAAGCATCAACCACATTTATGTGGCAGAGGATGATTACCTGATCGAGCCCTACGACAGGCCGCAAAACACGGAGCGCATCACAGACACGCTAAGCCGGTTTTATGCCAAAATCGACACGGACAAAGTGCATGTAAGCCTGATGTTAGTTCCCACCGCCGTCACCATATACCAGGACAAACTCCCGGCATATGCGCCCTCCGCCGATCAACTGGAAACGGCTTACGCCATCTATGACACAACAGGGATTCCTGCCATTGACTGCACGGAGCGGCTTTTCGACGGCGCAGCCGCAGGGCAGCTGTATTACCGCACCGACCATCATTGGACGACTCTGGGGGCTTATCAGGGCTATCTCGCATACTGCGACGCAAAAGGAATTGTTCCCGTGGCGTTAGAATCGCTGACACAGCAGACCGTCACCGAGGAATTTGCAGGCACGCTGTACTCCAAAATAAATGATTACAGCCACAAAAAGGATGCCATCACCATCTATACCAATCCGGAAGACCGCCTTATCGTCACCTACGCGGACACCGGCGAAGTGACGGACAGCTTATACAATTTGGACTATGTAAAGGAAAAGGATAAATATTCCCTTTTCCTGAACAACATACATCCTCTGATAGAGATTGAAAACGTGGCGGCCGCCTCTCAGGATGAATTGGTATTGATCAAAGACAGCTATGCCAATTCCATAGTTCCGTTTCTTGTGCACCATTACAGAAAGATTTACGTATTTGATACCCGGTATTACAGGGACGGCCCCTCCTCATTCTTAGCAGACCATGAAGCAGTCACGGATATTTTGATTTTATACAACCTGAATACGCTGGATAACGATACGGGGATCCGGGGCATTTATTAAACTTGAATTTCGAAATCTTTTCCGTCTCCGGAAAGATACAAAATCATGCGTTTACCGTAACGCCGGCGCTGTTGCCACTTGAAAAATATAGAAAAATGACTTATCATTAAGATATTACAGGAAAAGCCGGCTGTCTGAAAAGAGGTCGGGAGACAGGAGGAACACTCGTATGTCAAAAAAAATTAAAACAATAGGTGTACTTACCAGCGGAGGAGACGCGCCGGGCATGAATGCTGCCATTCGTGCAGTTGCAAGAAAAGCCATCAGTAATGGTGTAAAAGTAAAAGGAATTAAAAAAGGATATCAGGGGCTTTTAAATGAAGAAATCATAGAGTTGGACAGAACGAAAGTGTCGGATACGATACAGCGGGGCGGTACAATTTTAGGAACCGCACGCTGTCCGGATTTCAGAACCGAGGAAGGGCAGAAAAAAGGCGCGGAAATATGTAGAAAGCACGGGATTGACGGTATAGTCGTAATTGGAGGTGACGGCTCTTATCGCGGCGCACAGGCGTTAGCGCGTCAGGGAATCAATACGATCGGCATACCGGGTACGATCGATCTGGACATTGCCTGCACAGATTATACGATTGGTTTTGATACGGCAATCAATACGGCGATGCAGGCGATCGATAAGGTGCGGGATACCTCTTCCTCCCACGAACGCTGCAGTATTATCGAAGTAATGGGGAGAAATGCCGGTTATATCGCGCTCTGGTGCGGTATTGCCAACGGTGCGGAAGATATTCTGATACCGGAAAAATACGATTACAATGAGCAGCGTATCATCAATAATATTATAAATAACAGAAAACATGGAAAAACTCATCATATTATCATTAATGCGGAGGGGATAGGCCATTCTACTTCTATGGCGAGAAGGATTGAAGCGGCAACAGGAATGGAAACGAGGGCAACGATTCTGGGATACATGCAGAGGGGCGGCTCTCCTACCTGTAAGGACAGGGTATATGCATCGATTATGGGAGCTTACGCGGCGGATATTCTCTGTGAAGGAGGATCAAACCGGGTAGTTGCATATCGAAGTGGAGAATTCATGGACTTCGATATTGAAGAAGCCCTTCAGATGAAGAAAGAAATTCCGGAATATATTTACGACGTGAGCGGTAGGCTTTAAGCCGTGCCAGAGAGAAGAGAAAAAGATTTTCGTCATGCTTGCATGTAAGAAAATCTTTTTCTCTTCTCTCTGATAGGGCGCAGCCCGTACATCCGGGGGACCGAAGGTTGCCCGGATGAGCACGGCGAGGAGAGTGTAAGAAAATCTTTTTCTCTTCTCTCTGATAGGGCGCAGCCCGTACATCTGGGCGGCCGAAGGTTGCCCGGATGAGCACGGCGGAAATGGAGATGATCATGATCACAAGCATTGCAAATGAAAAAATTAAACATGTGGCAGCTTTGCAGCAAAAGGCAAAGCTGCGCCGGGAAGAGAGTCTGTTCGTCGTAGAGGGCGGCAGGCTTTTCTTGGAAGCACCCGTTTCCCTGATCATAGAGGTTTACATAACTAAGAGTTTTTTTGAAAATGCAGACGGCAGAATGAGAGAAAAGCTTGCCCAGACAGGGTATGAAGAGGTATCGGAGCAGGTTTTTGGGAAGATGTCAGATACAAAGGCACCGCAGGGAATTTTGGCGGTTCTTGCACAGCAAAAATACAAGAAGGAAGAACTTATGGGAACTTCTCCGTTGTTGCTGCTTTTGGAAAATATTCAGGATCCCGGTAATCTGGGAACGATCCTGCGTACGGCGGAGGGCGCGGGAGTAACCGGTGTGATTTTAAGCCCGGACTGTGCGGATATTTATCAGCCTAAGGTGGTACGCTCCACGATGGGGAGCCTTTTTCGGGTACCTTTTTATCGGACAGAAGGTTTACATAAGGACATAGAGTTTTTACAAAACAGAAGCGTGAAAGTATATGCGGCCTATCTGGAAGGTTCAGATTGTTATGATACCGTATCTTATCTGGGCGGATGTGCTTTTTTAATAGGGAATGAAGGAAACGGATTAACCAGAGAAACGGCGATGGCAGCGGATGCCTGCATTCGTATCCCGATGGAGGGAAAACTGGAGAGCCTGAACGCCGGTGTATCGGCGGCGCTGCTCGTCTATGAAGCGGCAAGACAGAGGAGGAATAGCCGCGCATAAGTTATCAAAATGCATTACAGTAGTGAGCAAATATATGAATGGTATATCAGCGATGAAAAACAGTCAAAACTGAAATGGAGGAAACAGGATATGAAATTAGGTTTTTTGGGACTTGGCAATATGGCGTCCGCCATGATCGGCGGCATTTTAAAAGAGGGTATTGCAAAACAGGGTGAAATCATCGGTTCCGCAAAGACGGAAAAAACAGCAAAAGAGAAAGCGGTGGAATTTGGAATAGAGACCTGTATAGATAACAGAAAGATCGCGAAGCAGGCGGATGTGCTGATACTTGCGGTAAAACCCCGGTTTTTTCCGGAAGTGATAGCGGAAATCCGGGATATTGTGCAAGAGGAAACACTGGTGATCAGCATTGCGGCCGGAAAGACCATAACGTATATTGAAGAACAGTTTGGCACTTTCCCAAATGGAAAAAGCATAAAACTGGTGCGCTGTATGCCGAATACGCCGGCATTGGTACTTGCGGGATGCACCGGATATTGTGTGAACAGCATGGTGAGTAATGAGGAAAAAGACTTTGCGGAAAAACTTTTTGGCAGTTTCGGAAAGGCGATGGAAGTACCGGAGCGTCTGATGGATACGGTAGGAAGCGTTGCGGGAAGTTCCCCCGCTTTTGTATTTATGTTTATAGAAGCGATGGCGGATGGTGCGGTGGCGGAGGGAATGCCGAGGAAACAGGCTCTGGAGTTTGCGGCGCAGGCAGTGCTTGGCAGCGCCAAATTAGTGTTGGAGAGCGGCATGCATCCAGAAGAACTGAAAGATATGGTATGTTCACCGGGCGGCAGCACAATACAGGGCGTGCGGGAGTTAGAAAAAGGCGGGATGCGCGGCGCAGTGATTGATGCCGTGATCGCATGCGCGGAGAAGTCGAGAACTTTATGATGAAATTATTACAATAATATGACGCTCAGATATAATGGTTATGCATCGGGTGATAAGCTTTTTATAACAGTTCGGCTATGCAGTAGGGATACGGTATGGTCGAACTGTTACTTCTTTTTTAAAGTTTTATTAAAATAAATTTGACAACTTGTTTATAATTTGTTAATATAAGGCTGTAACAAATGTAATATATTTGTAACAAGTTAAAAAAGAATAAAATCTAAAGGAAGGTTATTGAGATGCGTAACAGTAAAAAATGGCTGGCAGGTCTTTTGAGCATGATACTGTGTCTGACGCTGGCAGTCTCATTCAAACAGGATGTAAGAGCTGAAGGAGAAGATGAGCGGCCCGATTATATTGTTTGTAAACAGGCTACAAAGTTGTATGTAGATGCGGACTGGACAGGAGAAATAGCTGCTTCGATGCCGGAAGGCAGTGTAGCGATCAGAATCGGCGTGGTAGGAGCATATACATTGGTAAATTACAACGGAATAGAGGGTTACATGGATTCGTCCTATGTAGACTACAGCGAGGAAATTATCGCTGCATATGAAGCGGAGCTTCTCGCTAAGAGTGAAGAGGTTCGCATGATGGCGGCTATGATTCAGTGTGAAGCAGGCAATCAGCCGATGGAAGGGCAGATTGCGGTAGGTGCGGTTATTATGAACCGTGTAAAAGCGGCAAATTATCCGAATACGATTGCGGAAGTGCTTTATCAGCCTCATCAGTTTGGACCGGCGGACAGTCAGATGTTTGCAAATCTGCTGGCTAACGATACGATAAAAGACAGCTGCAGGGAAGCTGCAAAGCAGGCTTTTATGGGGACAGATAATGTGGGCGGTGCGCTGCACTTCAGAAGAGCAGGCAGCAAAGAAGGCCTTGTGATCGGTGATCATGTATTTTATTAAAAACAGTTTTACAGATGTGAAACAGAATATCAGGATATCCCGGGAGTTTTTTCCGGGATATCTTTTTAGCATAAGATTGCTTGTATATTTTCAGAAAAAGATGTAAAATAACAAGTGTATAGAAGCAGGTGGATTTTGTCGGAAATTTAATCGGCAGAAAGGAGAAAAAGGAATGGATTGGATAACAAATCCTGTTATCGTATGGCTCGCTGTCCTGATCATACTTGTTGTGATTGAAATTTTCACATTGGGACTTACGACCATCTGGTTTGCAGGCGGTGCCCTGGTGGCGATTCTTGTGGCTGCATTAGGCGGTCCTGTATGGCTGCAGATTTTAATTGCCATTATCGTTTCGGCGGTGCTGCTATTTTTTACCAGACCGGTAGCTATGAAATACTTTAACCGGGACAGGGAAAGAACCAATGCGGAAAGCCTGGTTGGCAGACAGGCGATCGTTACCGGTGAGATTGATAACCTGCAGGGTATCGGTCAGGTGACGGTAAACGGTATGGAATGGACCGCGAGAAGTATTATGGACGGCCAGAAGATTGAACCCGGAGAGGTAGTGATCATCAGGGGAATCAACGGCGTAAAATTGTTAGTAGAATGTGAAAAAAATAATATAATGGAATAAAGGAGAAAGAAAATGGTAGGTTTTATTGTATTTTTAGTTCTTTTGATTTTGGTAGTGTTATTGTTTGCATCCTGCGTTAAGATCGTGCCTCAGGCGCATGCGTATGTAATGGAGCGGCTTGGCGCTTATCAGGGCACATGGTCTGTAGGCATGCACATCAAGATGCCGATCATTGACAGAGTGGCAAGACGTGTTAACTTAAAGGAACAGGTAGTGGACTTCGCACCCCAGCCGGTTATCACAAAGGATAACGTAACCATGCGGATTGATACGGTAGTATTCTTCCAGATCACGGATCCGAAACTGTTTACCTATGGTGTGGAAAATCCGATCATGGCAATTGAAAACCTGACAGCGACGACACTGCGTAATATCATCGGTGAGCTGGAACTTGACCAGACGCTGACTTCCAGAGAGACGATCAATACAAAGATGCGTGCATCCCTTGATGAAGCGACGGATCCCTGGGGAATCAAAGTAAACCGTGTGGAATTAAAGAATATCATTCCGCCCGCTGAAATTCAGAATTCTATGGAACGTCAGATGAAAGCGGAGCGTGAACGTCGTGAAGCTGTTACAAGAGCAGAAGGTGAAAAGAAAGCAAGCGTAACGGTAGCAGAAGGTAAGAAAGAGGCAGCTATTCTGGAAGCAGAAGCAGAAAAGCAGTCAGCAATCCTGCGTGCAGAAGCGCAGAAAGAAAAGATGATCCGTGAGGCGGAAGGTCAGGCGGAAGCAATCATGAAAGTGCAGCAGGCGACAGCAGATGGTATTAAGATGCTCAGAGAAGCAGGTGCAGACGAGGCAGTACTGAAGTTAAAGAGTCTGGAAGCTTTTGCGAAAGCGGCAGATGGTCAGGCGACAAAGATCATTATTCCTTCCGAGATTCAGGGGATTGCGGGTCTGGCAGGTTCCGTAAAGGAAATTTTGACAAAATAAATTCGGATAAAAACGGTCAGTATGCTTTGCAAGGTGACTTTATGTTCAATAGACTGCCCCACAGGATATCCTGTGGGGACAGTTTTATCACATAATATTTACAGATTTTGGAAAGGGGTGGTTATCGGTATGGATTTAAAGGGACGGCATTTTCTGAAGCTGTTGGATTATACGCCGGAAGAGATCACATATTTGCTGGATCTGGCAGCGGAGTTTAAAGCGAAAAAGAAAAAGGGTGAGCTGACAGAGTATTTCCGCGGAAAGAATGTTGCTTTGATTTTTGAAAAAACTTCCACAAGAACAAGATGTTCTTTCGAGGTGGCGGCGCACGATCTGGGGATAGGGACGACATATCTTGACCCGGGTGGTTCCCAGATCGGAAAGAAGGAGAGCATTGCGGATACGGCAAGAGTGCTTGGGCGGATGTATGAGGGCATTGAATACAGAGGGTATGGACAGGAAATCGTGGAAGAACTGGCGAAATATGCGGGCGTACCGGTTTGGAACGGACTGACAAACGAGTTCCATCCCACTCAGATGTTAGCGGATCTGCTGACGATCAGAGAACATTTCGGATGCCTGAAAGGCATCAGGCTGACCTATATGGGGGATGCCCGGTATAATATGGGAAATTCCCTGATGGTGGCCTGTGCAAAGATGGGCATGCACTTTACAGCCTGCACGACAGCAGAATTTTTCCCTGCGGACGAGCTGGTGGCCGTATGCAGAAAAATTGCGGACGAAAACGGCGGAAGCATTACATTGGAAGAGGATGCGATGAAAGGAACAAAAGGGGCGGATGTAATCTATACGGATGTATGGGTATCTATGGGTGAGCCGGATGAAGCATGGAGCAGCCGCATAAAAGCCCTTTCGCCTTATCAGGTAAATAGGAGAATCATGGAGAATGCGGGGGAGAAAGCGGTATTTATGCACTGCCTGCCTGCTTTTCATGATCTGAAAACGGAAGTTGGCCGTAAACAGGGAGAAAAATTCGGTTTTACGGAACTGGAAGTGACAGACGAAGTATTCGAATCTCCGGCGTCTATCGTATTTGACGAGGCGGAAAACCGGATGCATACAATCAAGGCTGTTATGGCGGCAACGCTGGGGCTTCAAGACCGGTGCTGAACCGTGTGTCATGTGAAAAGTGATTTACATAAAATTGGAGATGAGTTAATTGAAATCAGAAATGATAAGACTTCTGAGAGAAAGTGAAGAATATATATCGGGGCAGGAGTTGTGCGACCGCTTTCAGGTATCCCGCACTGCCGTCTGGAAGATCATCAACCAGTTAAAAGAAGAGGGCTATGTGATCGAGGCAAAGCAGAATAAGGGCTACCGGCTTTTGGAAAGTCCTGACACGATGGCGGCTTATGAACTGGAAAGCCGTATGTGTACTAAGTGGGCGGGGCGGATCGTTTCCTATAAAAAGGAAACGGGTTCTACCAATATAGACTGCAAAAAGCTTGCGGAGCAGGGGGAGCCGCACGGGGCATTGGCTGTTGCCGAGATGCAGGTAAACGGCAGGGGCAGGCGCGGCAGAGGCTGGCAGTCGCCTGCGGGAGAGTCCATTTATATGTCATTGTTATGCAGACCTGATTTTGCGCCGGATAAGGCACCGATGCTGACACTTGTGATGGGAGTATCCGTGGCGGAGGCGGTGGAGAGATACACCGGGCTTGCAGCAAAGATCAAGTGGCCCAATGATATCGTAGTGAACGGCAGAAAGATCTGTGGTATACTGACAGAGATGGAGATGGGACTGGAGACAAAGGAAATACAGTATCTGGTGATCGGCGTGGGGATCAATGTCAACAATGGATTTACCGCAATGCGGGAAACAGGAAATCCGGTGAGAGCCCGCGAGGCAGCTTTTCCGGATGAACTGCAAAATATGGCGACAAGCCTGTTTCTGGAATCCGAAAGAAAAGATGAAAAGATTTTCCGTGCGCCTCTTGTGCAGTATGTGATGGAAGCGTTTGAGAAAAATTATGAATTGTTTTTGCAGACCCTTGATCTGTCCCTGTTAAAGGAACGCTATAACTCGTATCTGGTCAACAGGAATGCGGCGGTGAAAGTGCTAGATCCCAAAGGGGAGTATACAGGCATCGCGTTGGAGATTGATAATGAGGGAGATCTTCTGGTGGAGACAGAGGACAGAGGAGTGATAAAAGTATATTCCGGGGAAGTGTCGGTGCGGGGATTGTACGGATATACATGACATGAATGTCATATAGAATGGAGGACAGGCTATGGGAGGGCAGGATGAACGCGTTGTACTGTGCGGCGCCAGCAGTTATGAACAGAAGTATTATTTTAATAAAATATTTGAGAAGATACCGCAGTCCATTCAGGATGAACTGCATATTATGTGCGTGTTGTTTACGGAAGAAGTGGGAGGCGTGATCACTTTTGTATTTGAACCGGACGGTAGTCTTTCCATCGAGACGGAAGCAGCGGAGGATGATTTTATGTACGATGAGATATCCAGCGGGCTTTTGGTCAGCAAGATCCGCAATACAAGACAGGAACTTCTGGAATCGTTAGATCTGTATTACAGAGTGTTTGTGAAACATGAGGATATTTCGGCACTGTTGACAGAAGAGGAAATATAATATGAGCAGTCTTACAATAGGGAATGTAACACTGGAAAATAATATTATTCTGGCTCCGATGGCAGGTGTGACGGACCTGCCTTTTCGTTTGCTGTGTAAAAGGCAGGGGGCGGGGATGGTCTGCATGGAGATGGTCAGCGCGAAAGCTATTTTATATCGGAACAGAAATACGGAGGAGCTGATGCGCATTTTACAGGAGGAGAGGCCTGTCAGCCTGCAGCTTTTCGGGTCGGATCCGAAGATCATGGGAGAGATTGCGGCGCAGATACAGGAGAGGCCTTTTGATATACTGGATATCAATATGGGATGTCCGGTGCCGAAAGTCGTGAATAACGGCGAGGGTTCGGCGTTGATGAAGAATCCGAAACTGGCGCAGGAAATTATAAAGAGTGTTGTGCAGGCATCCGGGAAACCTGTTACAGTAAAAATCCGCAAAGGGTTTGATGAGGAACATATCAATGCGGTGGAACTTGCGAAGCGGACCGAGGAGGCGGGGGCAGCGGCGATTGCCGTCCACGGCAGAACAAGGGAGCAGTTTTATTCCGGAAAAGCTGACTGGGAGATCATAGCAAAAGTAAAAGAGGCAGTAGGCATACCGGTGATCGGAAACGGAGATGCGGACAGCCCGGAAAATGCAGTGCGGATGCTTCGGGAAACGGGCTGCGACGGCGTGATGGTAGGCAGGGCGGCGAGAGGAAACCCGTGGATATTTCGGGAGATCAACTCTTATCTGGAAACCGGTGAGGAACCGGCAAAGCCGACCGCAGAGGAGAAGTGCGCCTGCATTTTGGAACATGCGGCGTTATTGTGCGAGTATAAAGGCGCATATACAGCGGTCAGAGAGATGCGCAAGCATGTTTCATGGTATACCTTTGGCTATCCGAATTCGGCGAGGCTGCGGGGAAAGATCAACACTGTGGAGAGTATGGAAGAGCTGGAAGACTGCGTCAGAGAAATTTTCCGGTAAAATATCCCGCGGATTCCGCATATATTATGTTGACAAGTTTGTGCAGCGGAGCAATGATCTGTGGGATATCGGATATTGTATTTTTATAAGAAAGAAAATGCTTTTTACAGAGAAAAAAAGAGAACTAACGTCTTTTTTAGCGAAAAAGGGCAGGATGATTCGATCAAACTGTTTTTTTGCGGCCTGCCGGAATATTATGGAAGACAGATCAGGTGGGGCGGAAAAAGAACTTTTCCGGTTCCGTGGAATTTCGGGCAGCTTCTTCGGCTGATGCAAAGCTGCTGTGAGTACGTTTCGGCTGATGCTTACTATCTGGAAGAACAGTTTGAGAAAGAACTTACGGAGGGGGAGTTTGAATTTACGCCGGGCAGGCAGCGGATGTGCGCGGAACTGATCGGGAAGATGGCAGACCGGTTTCAGGGCATTGACAGTATTTTATATTTGAGGGAGGAAACGGAGGAGGGGCCGAAGGAACTGCCGCTCCCGGAAAGGCTGCTTCGGAAACTGCGCTATTTTTTCTATCTGGGAGAGAAATCGGAACAGTATAGCATATTGGAGGAAAATCTGTGGGAAGAGTACGGTATGCCGTTGCTTCATGTCAGAAAAGTGAAGGAGCTTGCCGCCTGCCGGATCAAGCGTCTGCTTGTATTGGATGACAGGCAGGAAGGGGATGCAGACTGGAAGGTGCTGCCGAAAGGATGTGTGTATATGGATCTCTGGTCGGATACCGGAAGGAGAACACAGATTGCAAAAAACAGGGTAGATATAAAATATATATCAGAGTACCTGTATCTGCGTCAAAATCTTGACACATAGGAAGAAACTGGTTATAATGTGCGCGAAGGCAATGAGCAGTGCCGCGAAGGAAGATGACAAAATGATTGCTTGCAATCAATTTTGTCAGATTGCGAAGTGATAGGGCGAAGCCCGCGAGTGAGGAAAATCGAAGATTTTCCGAACGTGCACTGCGGAGCAGATGAATGAATTTCTATGCATTGCCGATCAAAAAAAGAAAGGAAGATGTGGATGATGGAAGGAAAGAAATATATTCTTACCGCCGAGGGTCTGAAGAGATACGAGGATGAACTGTATTATCTGAAAAATGAGAGATATAAAGAGATTACGCAGGCTATCAAGGAGGCACGCGCACAGGGCGACCTGTCGGAGAATGCCGAGTATCAGGCTGCAAAAGAAGAACAGAGACAGGTTGATGCCCGTATTGAAGAACTGGAAGAGATGCTGAACAATGTGGAAGTTGTGGATGAGAGCGAAGACACTTCTGTTGTCCGCATCGGCAGTATGGTCCGTATTAAGGATCTGGAACTGGACGAGGAACTGGATTATCAGATTGTAGGACCCAGCGAGGCAAATACAGATGAAGACAGGATCTCTAATGAATCTCCTTTGGGGCAGGCACTGATTGGCGCGGCAGAAGGCGAGGTTGTCAGCGTACAGGCTCCGGTAGGTGAAATTCGTTATCAGGTTATGGAGATCGGTAAGAGGGAGAAGAACAGACGTGGCAGAGACACAGAATCAGAATAGAGAAGAACAACAGGATATCAATCAGCTGTTAAAAATAAGACGGGAAAAATTATCCGCACTGCAGGAAGCGGGCAGAGACCCTTTTCAGATCACAAAGTACGATGTGACGCATCACAGCGAGGAGGTCAAGGCACAGTTTGAAACACTTGAAAACGAGCATGTGTCTGTTGCCGGACGTCTTATGAGCAAGCGTGTTATGGGAAAAGCATCGTTTTGTCATGTGCAGGATCTGGAAGGTACGATACAGTGTTATGTTGCGCGTGACAGTATCGGGGAAGAGTCCTATGCCGATTTTAAGAAATATGATATCGGCGATTTGGTGGGCGTAGAGGGATTTGTCTTTAAGACAAAAACCGGTGAGACTTCCGTTCATGCTGAAAAGATCACACTCCTGTCAAAGTCATTGCAGATCCTGCCGGAAAAATGGCATGGACTGACCAATACGGATATCAGATACCGCCAGAGATATACAGATTTGATTATGAACGAGGACGTGAGAAAGACTTTTGTGGCACGTTCCAGAATCATCAGTTCCATCCGCCGTTATCTGGACGGGCAGGGATTTCTGGAGGTGGAGACGCCGATGCTTGTGAGCAATGCCGGCGGCGCTGCGGCAAGGCCTTTTGAAACGCATTATAATGCGTTAAATGAGGACGTGAAGCTGCGTATTTCTCTGGAATTGTATTTAAAGAGACTGATCGTAGGCGGCATGGAACGAGTCTATGAGATCGGGCGTGTGTTCCGCAACGAGGGACTTGACACAAGGCATAATCCCGAGTTTACGTTGATGGAGCTTTACCAGGCATATACAGACTATAACGGCATGATGGATCTGACTGAAAATATGTTCCGCCATGTGGCGAAAGAAGTATGCGGGACAACAACCGTACCTTACGGTGAAGAAATGATCGATCTGGGAAGTCCTTTTGAACGGATCACCATGACAGATGCCGTAAAGAAATATACGGGCATTGACTTTGATGAGGTGCCCGATACAGCGGCGGCAAAGAAGCTGGCTGACGAAAAAGGCGTACATTACGAAGCGCGCCATACGAAAGGCGATATTTTGAATCTGTTCTTTGAAGAGTTTGTAGAAGAACACCTGATTCAGCCTACTTTTGTGATGGATCATCCGGTGGAGGTTTCACCGCTCACGAAGAGAAAACCGGACAAACCGGATTATGTAGAGCGCTTTGAGCTGTTCATCACAGCGCGGGAAATGTGCAACGCTTATTCCGAATTAAACGATCCCATTGACCAGAGAGAGCGTTTTAAAGCACAGGAAGCGGCACTTGCGGCCGGCGATGAGGAAGCCAACACCACAGATGAGGATTTCTTAAATGCACTGGAGATCGGAATGCCTCCGACAGGCGGAATCGGATACGGAATTGACAGACTGGTGATGCTTTTGACGAATCAGCCTGCGATCCGGGATGTTTTGTTGTTCCCGACAATGAAGTCACCCGGCGGAAAATCTTCCGGTAGTGTAAAGGATGTGAAAAAAGACGCGGCCCACCCGGCGAAGCAGAGCAGCGTTTCCAGAGAACAGGCATTGGAACTGTTAAAGAAATATAATAAGGAGCCCTTTCACATCCAACATGCGCTGACCGTGGAAGGTGTAATGCGCTGGTACGCAAAAGAATTGGGGTATGCGGATGAGGAAGAATTCTGGGGTATTACCGGACTTCTCCATGATATTGATTTTGAACTTTACCCGGAGGAACACTGTCAGAAAGCACCGGAACTTCTGCGCGAGGCAGGTGTGAGCGAGGACATGATCTACGCAATCTGTTCCCACGGTTATGGTATCTGCAGCGAAGAGGAGCCGAAACTCGAGATGGAGAAAGTGCTTTTTGCGGCCGATGAATTGACAGGCTTGATTTGGTCTTGTGCTTTGATGCGTCCTTCAAAGAGCACGATGGATATGGAAGTGAAGAGCCTGAAAAAGAAATTTAAAGATAAAAAATTTGCGGCAGGCTGTTCCAGAGATATTATTTCCAAAGGGGCAGAGCGGCTCGGATGGGAATTGGACGAGCTTTTTGATAAGACGATTCAGGCAATGAGAAGTTGTGAGGCTGCTGTGGCAGAGGCCATGGAGAAAGAGGCTTAGAAAGATAAGAGAGTAGTCTGATCTACAGACTTTAAAACAGGTAAGAGCTGAATGGCGTGGAGTGCTGTTTGGCTCTTTTTGTATTAGAGGCAGCATGAAAAGCGTTGACATTTTAATATTTGAAAAATACAATAAAAAATGTGACAAAGTAAAAGCACAATTTGTGCTCTTTTGCACAGAATGCGGCGGAAAAACGGTAGAAGATCTGGATTTGTGGGGAGTAATGAATGAGACACAGGATGAAATGGATTTTTGGAATCGGATTACTTGTAATGTTAATGGGATGCAGCTCAAAGGATAATGAAATTCAGACAGGTAATACCGAAGAAATTTCTTCAAATGGCGCAGAAATAAGTACAGAAGAGGATGCATCGTCTCAGGCTTCTGCCGATGCCGAAGATAACGGGGAACAGGAGCTGTCAGAAGAAATAGATGGTGAGGAGGATGAAATGATTGAGCAGCCGTATGCATTCAAGTTTGTTGATGTATATGGAGAAGAGTATGAAACAATAATAAAGGTTGGTTTTCCAAAAACGGAATATTCTGATGAGTGCTTTTGGTATGAAGATGAAAAAAACGGTTATGATGATGAGATATATACCTCGAGGCAGGGGGTGGATGTATCGCATCATCAGGGATCTATTGACTGGAATAAAGTGAAGGAAGCCGGTATAGAATTTGCTGTTCTCAGAATTGGTTATAGAGGATACGGGCAGGCAGGAACTGTTAATCCGGATAAAGAGTTTAAACGGAACATAGAGGAGGCACAGGCTGCAGGAATTGATATAGGAGTGTATTTTTTTTCACAGGCAGTTAATGAGGATGAGGCCAGAGAAGAGGCAGATTTCGTATTGAAAAATCTTGAAGGCTATGAGCTCCAGCTGCCGGTTGTATATGATCCGGAAAGTATATTGGATGCTCCTGCAAGAACGGATGATATTTCGGGAGATCAGTTTACGAAGAATACGATTGCTTTTTGCGAGGCGGTAAAAGAAGCCGGATATACACCTATGATTTACAGTAATATGCTGTGGGAGGCTTTTGAATTTGATATGGAACAGTTAGACATGTATCCATTCTGGTATGCAGATTATGAAAAACTTCCCCAGACGCCATATGCGTATGAACTATGGCAATACTCGAATACAGGCCATGTGGATGGGATTAAAGGTACGGTTGATCTGGATATACAATTTGTAAAAAAATAAGGAAAAGCAGCGATAGTAACGAATATGGGGGTTATAAAAGGTGAATCTAAAGAAATGGCTGACAACAAACTTTACAGAAATACATACTGAAAAGCTGGCGAAAATTTTGTTTACAATATTTATTATGGTGTTTTCCATCTTTGTTTTGGCATATAAGATTCCGGAGGAACGGTTTGTGCAGGAGACCCTTGAAAGTCTGGAAGAGAGCAAGACAACTGTCATGGAATTCTCAGGCGCGACAATAGCTGTTTCCATGGCGATCACGGCACTTCCGGATGATTTTGGCAGTCCGTTAGCCAACACTTTAGCGGATATGAATAAATATTTTATATTTATTTTTGCCGTCTTATATGTGGAAAAATTAATTGTTGTTGAAGGCATGAAACTTTCGTTTGTATATATCATACCGTTTGCATGCGGACTTTATATATTATCGGTGTTGTCAGGGAAAGCTGTCTTTAAGGTGTTTGCATCAAAGCTTGCTATCCTTGGGCTGGCAGTTGTACTTGTCATACCGATCAGTACACATTTTACGGAAAAAGTATGTCAAGATTATCTGGTTTATGTGGATGAAACAATATCGGAGGCGGATGCCGGGGCCGAAAAGGTTAATGAGATCATGGCGTCAGGTGATGAAGGAGCAACCGTTTTTGAAAAACTTACCGATGCATTTAAAACTGCTGTTCAGGGGATATCAGATTTGCTGACATATTTTGAGAATGTCCTGAAAAAATGCGTTAATTCCATTGCCATTATGATCGTGACCACATTTGTTCTGCCAATGCTTGTCTTGCTGCTCTTTCGGTGGCTGCTTAAGGAATTATTCAGTTTGAGTCTGCCGGCACCACGGGTGAAGGTTATATTGCCGAAAGAGAAGAATGACAGAAAAACAATAGAGACAGACTGGAAGGAAGAGGTGGAAAAGCAATGAAGAGGGTATTCTTAAATATTTCCTGTGTTGTCTTGTTCGTCGCAATCGTCGGCGTCCTGGTCTGGGGCAGGAACAATAAGGTTTCCGTATTTCGTGAAACTTACGATGATGGAGTAGAGCAGATTGATTTGAATACCATCTACCTGGAAAATAGCGGTGTGGAAGTCAATTTCGCAGAGGTTCTTCTGGGAAAACAGGAAGAAATGAGGAAGCTCATTGTGAGTACGCAGGAGGCAACCGTATCGACCGAGCTTTCGGACAGACTGATTGAAAAACTTGATTTTGATTTTTTAAAGAAAACGCAGAAAGTCAGCTATACGGGAAAAGGTTATTTTGTCGTAGATCTCGATGATCTGACCGGGGAAGACATAATTGAAGATAAAGAGAATAAGATAATTACCATTAAAATCGGACACGCATATCTTCAGGCTATCGAGATAGACCCTGATAAAATCATTATTGATGAAGTAAAGGAAGGACTATTGGCCCGGGGTGATATTGAGCTGACAGTCAAAGACTACAATGTGATCGAAAAGGAATTGAGGAGCCGGCTGGAAACGAAATTCGACACTGCCGAAAATGGTCAGGAAGCGGATGATATTGCACTGAGGATGGTCAGGGAAGTTTATGAACCGGTTATTAAGGCCATTGATCGGGGATACAGTGTTGCGGTGGAATTTGAGTAATAAAAAAATTTCATGTATTACATATTAGAGTCAGTAAAAGCAGGGCAACATTTACATTTGGCATCAGATGTGCTAATATAATAATATAAAGCTCAAGCAGATATGCAAAAGAAAAATATTTTATGAAGAGGGGGAAATAAGTATGCTTTTTCAAATTTATGGAGACAGAGCAGGCTTTCAGCTTTTAGGCTGGGTACTGGTATTTGCGGGTTTGATTTTGGCGAATGAACTGGCTCGCCGGACAAAGAAGGGAGGTATTTTTTGCTTTCTCATTCTGCCGGCTGTTTTGTCTGTGTATTTTATTGCCATTTATATCGGGGCGGCCACAGGGGCAGAGTGGGCGTTGACGAATCCAACTTATGTGAATATGAACGGTTGGTTCCACTACGCGAAACTCTATGCGGCGACGGCGGGCTGTATCGGGTTTATGATGATTAAATACAAATGGGGTGTCGGAAAGACAGAGTGGTTCAAAGTGTTCCCGTTTTTGATTGTGGCGATCAATATTCTGATCGCTGTAGGCAGTGATTTTGAGTCCGGGATCAAAGGCGCTATGGCTCTGGCAGAGTACGGAGACCGTTGGTGGCTGTCCTCCGAAAATGTATGGCTGTACGGCGGCTGGTGGAACTGGGTAAACGGAATTGCCGGCATTTTGAATATTTTCTGTATGACCGGTTGGTGGGGCATCTACAGATCCAAGAAAAAAGACGATATGCTCTGGCCGGATATGACGATTCTGTTTATTGTTGCCTATGATTTATGGAACTTCGAATATACATACAATAATCTGCCGACACATGCGTGGTACTGCGGTCTGGCACTGCTGTTGGCACCGACTTTTGCCAACGCTCTGTGGAACAAAGGCGGCTGGATTCAGAACCGTGCCAATACACTGGCGCTGTGGTGTATGTTTGCTCAGGTATTCCCGCTGTTTCAGGATAAGAGTGTGTTCACAACCATTCCTGTGGTATATGCGGACGGCTTTATGGATGCGGCTGTGCGGCCCGCGTCAGCAAATCCGACCATGCAGGGTGTGATAGCAATTTTAGCTCTGGCAGCTAATGTGATCGTGCTTGCTATTATCATTAAGCGTTCCGTTGAACAGAAAAAGAATCCGTATAAACAGGAAATTTTCACGGATCAGAGAGATTACAAGCTGGCAATGGTAAGAGCAGAGAAATAATATATTGAAACGGGAGGGCACGGCTTTCGCGGCTAAAATGCACGTGGGGCCGTGCTTTTTGTGTAGCATAAGAGCACTCGCGAAGGTTTCTATTTTCCTGTACGCCCTTGACACAGACAGGAAAGAGAGATATGATACTTATTAAATGCATAGGTTTTGTATTTATTGGAAAGCATCAACATAAAGGAGATATAAAAGGAATGATATATGCGGACAATGCGGCAACCACCAAAATGAGCAGAACGGCAATTGATGCCATGCTGCCATATTTCGATAAGATATATGCCAATCCTTCCAGTCTTCATGAGGAGGGTCAGCAGGCGGCCGAAGCGTTGTATACGGCGCGGGAGCGTATTGCAAAAGTGATTGGCTGCACACCGAAAGAAGTGTATTTTACATCCGGCGGGAGCGAGGCAGATAATCAGGCGATCATTTCCGCCGCTCTTTCGGGAGAGCGGAAAGGAAAGAAGCATATTGTATCTACGGCAATAGAGCACCATGCAGTGCTTCACACGCTGGAGAAATTAAAAAAGCAGGGGTATGAGATCACGTTGCTGAAACCGGACGAAAACGGGCTTGTCTATTCGAAAGAAGTAGAGGATGCGATTCGCCCTGATACCGCTTTGGTTTCTGTCATGTATGCAAACAATGAGATCGGTACGATTGAACCGATACGCGAGATCGGCGCAGTATGCCGTGAGAAGGGCGTTGTGTTTCATACCGATGCCGTTCAGGCGGCAGGCCATATTGAAATAGATGTGGAGAAAGATAATATTGATCTGTTGTCTCTTTCGGCGCACAAGTTTCACGGACCAAAGGGAATCGGTGTTTTGTATGCCAAAAGAGGGATCCTTCTTTCCAATCTGATAGAGGGCGGCGCGCAGGAACGCGGCAAACGCGCCGGTACGGAAAATATTCCTGCGATCATGGCTATGGCAGCGGCTCTTGAGGAGGAAGTATCCCATATGCATGAAAATGCTGCAAAGCTTACTGCCATGCGGGACAAACTGATTGATGGGCTTACGCAGATTCCGCATACCGCTTTAAACGGTGACCGGCTAAAACGTCTGCCGGGCAATGTGAATGTGTGCTTTGAGGGAATTGAGGGGGAATCGCTTCTTCTGTTATTGAGCGAAAAGGGTATCTGTGCCTCCTCCGGTTCCGCATGCACCTCGGGCTCGCTTGATCCAAGCCATGTTCTTCTGGCAATCGGAAGGCCTCATGAGGTTGCCCACGGCTCGCTGCGCCTTTCGCTTTCGGCGGAAAATACAGAGGAAGAAGTAGATTATATGATAGAAGAGATTTCAAAAGTTGTGGAATATCTGCGCGGCATGTCGCCGGTATGGAATGATTTGCAGAAGGGAGTAAAAAAATATGTTATACAGTGAAAAGGTAATGGATCATTTTAAGAATCCCCGCAATGTGGGTACGATTGAGGACGCTGACGGTGTCGGCGAGGTGGGGAATGCAAAATGCGGAGATATTATGAAGATTTATTTGAAAATTGACGATGATGTCATTACAGATGTAAAATTCAATACTTTCGGCTGCGGCTCTGCGATCGCGTCCAGTTCCATGGCGACAGAAATGATCAAGGGAAAACCGCTTTCGGAGGCGCTGACGCTCACGAATAAAGCTGTGGTCGAAGCGCTTGACGGGCTTCCGCCGCACAAGATTCATTGTTCCGTTCTTGCAGAAGAAGCAGTGAAAGCGGCCATCAAGGACTATTATGACAAAAACGGTGTGGAATATGATCATGCTGTTTTTCCGGACTGTGCATCCTGCGGGCACTGTGCAGACGATTAATAAAGTTCTGGAATGTAAAGTTTTGAAAATAAAAAGGCATTGACAAGGAATATATTTAATAGTACAATAAAGCCTATAAAACAGATAGGAATTATAAGAAAGAAGGGCGGCTAGTATGAAGATTTATAAAAAAATTACAGATTTAATCGGCAGCACACCTGTTTTGGAGCTGAGTAACTATGAAAAGGAAAAAGAACTTTCTGCCACAATTCTCGCAAAGTTAGAATATTTCAACCCGGCAGGCAGTGTAAAGGACAGAATCGCAAAAGCCATGATCGATGATGCGGAATCAAAAGGACTTTTAAAACCTGATTCGGTTATCATCGAGCCGACCAGCGGCAATACGGGGATTGGTCTGGCTGCAGTTGCTGCATCGCGCGGCTATAAAATTATTCTCACCATGCCGGAAACGATGAGTGTGGAGCGCAGAAATCTTTTGAAGGCATATGGAGCGCAGCTTGTTTTGACGGAAGGTGCAAAGGGAATGAAAGGCGCTATTGCAAAGGCCCGGGAACTTGCGGAAGAAACACCGAACAGCTTTATCCCGAGTCAGTTTACAAACCCGGCAAATCCGGCAATGCATAAGAACACAACAGGTCCTGAAATCTGGAGAGACACGGGCGGAAAGGTTGATATTTTTGTGGCGGGCATCGGTACCGGCGGTACGATATCCGGTGTGGGTGAATATTTGAAATCTCAAAATCCGGATATTAAGGTAGTTGCTGTTGAACCATCCGGTTCCCCGGTACTATCCAAAGGCACTGCGGGAGCGCATAAGATTCAGGGTATCGGTGCAGGCTTTGTGCCGGAAACACTCAACACGGAAATTTACGATGAGATCATTACGGTTGAGAATGAAGATGCATTTGAGACAGGAAGAGCGCTTGCCAGGAAAGAGGGGCTGCTTGTAGGAATTTCCTCAGGGGCAGCAGTATTTGCGGCAACACAGCTCGCAAAGCGTCCGGAAAACAAGGGAAAGGTTATCGTTGCCCTGCTTCCGGATACAGGAGAAAGATATTTGTCTACTCCGATGTTTGCAGAGTAATACAAGGGAAAGTATGCCGCTTTTCAGATCATATAGTCATTTGCATAGCGTTCCTGCCGGCTGTCTAAAATATCCTGCAGGGTGATACTGTCAAGATAATCGTTTATGACCTTATTTAATCCCTGCCAGACAGGAAGTGTAGCACAATCTCCACTCCGCTCGCATTGAACGGGATCCTGGTCGAGACAGGCAACAGGAGAAAGACTCCCCTCCGTAAGCCTGAGAATCATACCCACAGTGTACTTATCCGGCGTCTTTGCAAGCATATATCCGCCCTGAGATCCGCGGTTGGTTTTCAAAATATCGGTTTTGTTAAGGATGGGAACGATCTGTTCTAAATATTTTTTGGAAATACCCTGCCTTTGGGCAATATCTTTCAATGCGATATATCCGTCGTTTGCATGTTCTGCAAGATCTAAAAGCATTCGCAGCGAGTATCTCCCTTTTGTAGATATTTTCAATGAAATCACCTCTATATACTAAAATAACATATGTTTAGTAGGTTTACAAGAAATATTAAAAAAGACTGTCTGTTTCCAGAGAGCCTTTTTTAATATTTGCGTGATTTTGGTTTACATAAGTTATATGTGTCGTTTATTGATTTACATAAATTCTACATGGCCGTCATCAATATGATAAACGGCACCGACAACTTTCCAGCCCTTTTCGTTGCCTTCAGGGGGAATATGTAAGCCTTCTGCGATATGTTTTATGCTGTTTTCTACATTCAGACAGCAGGCTTTGTATGCATCGGTTTCTTCTCCGATCGCGGACTTGATCTCGTCGGTGATAGATTTAATAAAGCCCGTAACACCGGTGCCCATTGCAGCCCCTACAGCGCCGCAGTTTGTGTGGCCGAGTACAACGATCAGGTTTGTGCCGAGATGATCAGCCGCATATTCCACACTGCCAAGCTGAAAATCATTGATGACATTTCCGGCAACGCGGATCGTGAAAAGTTCTCCGATACCTGCCGAGAAAATACTTTCCGGGATAACGCGGGAATCGGAACAGGTTACAACGATCGCATAAGGGTGCTGTCCGTTGTCACAGGTGTCCTTACGGATAGCCGGTGAGATATCTCCGGGATTTGCGGATGCATTTAAGTAGGCTTCATTGCCGCTTTTCAGTTTTGCCAAAGCTTCCTCTGCGGAAATAGTGCATGCATGATCTGACATGATATGATCCTCCTTCTTATTAAATATATGTATAAAAAATGGTTCAAATTTTACCTGAGGAAAGTATATCATGCGGGGATATTTTTGTAAAGCGGCGGGGAGGAAAGGGGTAAAAACGTTTGCTGACAGTAATTTGAAAGAGAAATTTTCTGTGTTAACGCTGCAGCAGCACCTCGATTATGATGAGCTTACAAAGACGGTGGGGCGAGACGGGTATTTGTTATAACAGAGCTGCTGGCATATCTCGCCCATGTTGTATGCGGACTTCTCTACTTCAGGGTGATTTTCGGCGGCGCAATGTATTATTGAGAATATCTGAAAGTAATGATAATCCTCTGGCTGTGTAAGGAAGAAGCATTAAACCGTACAAGAAAATATAGCGGGCATTGGCTTCCCAGATCATATGAAAGAGGAAGCCGCCCAATACACTGATAAGCCCAAGATAAACGGGAAGTTGGGTCTTTCTGCGCTGTGCGGTAAGACAGAAGTAAAAAGCACCCAGATACAGTATATTCTGGTAAATATTGCAGTAAGAAATCAGATACTTGCTGTACTCGCCTTCGTAAAGGGATACAAAGAAGGGAACCCTTCCCCCAAAAGTAGCAAGGGTGGCCTGTCTGCAGGCATATGTGCCGTCTGCCCACTGGGATAGATATTTTTGCATATAAAAGGAGGCGGCATATTCAGGATGTTCCTGAAAGTATGACATTCGTTCGCAGATGGCATCCCGGCTGATGTCTATGGTGGCTTTCGTGTCCATTCCGGTGTCTTGGTAGGTATAGAAGTTGAAGCCGTTATACCAACCGTTTGCCCGGCCGGATTCCTGCATTCCCATGGCAAAATAGGACATAGCGGGGACACCGGAGCTCAGGGAGTTGCCGGAGCGGTTTTCATAGTACCCTTGGACGCCGGGGAGAATCACCAGAGCGCCGGTGGCGCAGAGTACTGCCAGCAGGATCAGGATGAAATGTTTCCGGCGGATTCCACAAAGCAGCATTACAATGACAGCCGCAATTATAAAAATCAGTGAATTTTTGCGGAGCATCACGCTTATAGTCAAAAAGAGAAAGCTCCCGAAGGCGAGAAGAGCAGGACGTACTGCCAATCCGGCGGACTTTTCCTCTGATAAAAGTCGGAGAAGGAAATAAAAGCCTACAGAAATGACAGCGAAGGAGGGAATCTCGCCGTATACAAAGGATGTGTACATCAGCAGAGGACAGTTGGCACCGGCCAGCAATAAGTACAGACACTCCGTTTTTTCATCCTGCCAGAGAACATGGACTATTTTTTCCTGATAGATGATGATGACACATTCTAACAATAGATACACTAATTTGATAAAATGATAGGCAGGCAGGCTTACATGGGTTAAGTTCCATATGCGGATAAGTATCTCCCAAAAGGCTACTAGTCCCACCTGCTGAGGATAATAAGACAGATAGGAATCGGTGGGATGTATAACGGAGGTATTATCTGCCGCCAGACTTTCTGCAATGCTGTATACAGAATAGCCATCGCCTGCGGGGACGGATTTGCTGAACAGAATCAATATAATTCCTGTCAGCAGACACCAGCTTAGGACGAAAAAACGTAAAAGGTGATGGGCAGAAATGGTACGGGGTTTGGAAACAAAATGGACTATCAAATAAAGAATTACGCAAAAAAAGGCTGTTCCTAATAAAAGGAAGAAAGGATTATCCCATTTTGTCAATACCAGCTGTGTTTCCATATCCGTGGAAAAACAGGTGAGAAGAAGCCCGGATATCAGAAAAAAACCGGTCAGCAATAGCATGATTATTTTTATAAAGCCCAGGGAAAAATTGTAAATTGTGTGGCTTATTTGATTGAGAGTGCGTTTTATCATAATGAGAGGTTCCTTTTTTCAGTGATTATTTCTGCAAGCAATGAGTCAGGCCGCACAGTTGATTTTGACCGTGCCAGCTTAATATATAATAACAGATTTTTAATATAGAGGAAATAATATATTATGAAAAATTTGAGAAGTATGAGAGAAATTGTGGCTTATATACTGCCCTGTATCATGAGGCCGGTCTTTTGCGGTAATTTACCTGAACGGGTATGATCATCCTACAGGAGGTTTGAACATAAGCGCAGTTTGTGAAGCGTGCCACTCACTGTTTCGATATTTTGGTTGCGGTTCAGACACTCCATATGCTATGATTAATGCATATAGAGAAAACGGAAGTTGATGCGTTCTTTGCAAAGGAAAAGGCTGAGGTGTAAAAGAAGATATGGAAACATGGTTTTATGAAGTGGCGGGTATAGACGGAGATTATGCCAATCTGAGACGGACAGATATAGAGTCTGATGAGCTCAAGCTTGTGGCAAGGGCATTGCTTCCGCCTGAAATTACGGAAGGCACAAAGTTAAAGTATGAATTTATGCAGTATGAAATAGTCTGAAAAATAGAAAGTTACCTTCGGGTAACTTTTTATTAGCAAAAAACCGTTCACAAAGCTTGCGCATTTATATATAGAAAGTGATGGAAAAATGAGACAGAGTATAATAAAAGATCCTGAAAAAAATAACTTGATAGCATCGGATATCCGGATCATCCGCAGCAGGCGAAAAACGATCTCCATCCAAATAGATGAAAATCTCCGGGTTACGGTGCGGGCACCTCTGCGGATGCCGGATGCCGCCGTTCAAAAATTCATAGAAG
This sequence comes from Lachnospiraceae bacterium, assembly GCA_014804795.1. GTDB lineage: Bacteria > Bacillota > Clostridia > Lachnospirales > Lachnospiraceae > 1XD8-76. The sequence goes on from JAAUZC010000010.1 coordinate 72,745, forward strand.
AAAGATCTGCATGGATCGAGAAACATATGCAGAAGATGAAAGACAGGCAGGAGGAATTAAAAGCAGCGCCGGAGGAGCTGCTGACAATGGAGGAAATCCGCGCACTGGCAAACGAAGCGGCAGATTATATACCGGAGCGTGTTTCTTTTTATGCCCGGAAGATTGGTGTAAATTATGGAAGGATCACGATCCGGAATCAGAAGTCCAGATGGGGAAGCTGCAGCAGCAAGGGAAATTTAAATTTTAATTGTCTGCTGATGCTGACGCCTGCCGAGGTGATAGATTATGTGGTGGTGCATGAACTGTGCCACAGGCTGGAAATGAACCATTCCCGATATTTTTGGGCGGAAGTGGAGCGGGTGCTGCCGGACTATAAAAAGTGGGAAAAATGGCTGAAAAACGATGGAGAAAAGATCATGAGGCGGATGATATCGGGATGAGTGAAGTAAAATTTTTCCGGTGCGCTCTAAAGTCTTTTTCGAAAAATCCGATACTATAAGTATAAAACGTGTTATCAGGTAAAAATTACAGGTTAAGCACGGAAGCGAATCCAGAAAGAAGGGGGACCTGTTTATGAAAATCAATCCATATATTCAAGTACAGCAGATGTATAATACGAAAAAGCCGGGAACAGTGAAAAAGGCCGGAACTGTCGGACGTGCGGATAACGTTGTGATCTCCAACATCGGAAGAGAGATCCAGGTGGCAAAACAGGCAGTGGCGAACGCGCCTGATATCAGAGAAGATGTAACAGAGCCGATCAGGGCGGCTGTGAACAGCGGAACGTATGAAGTGAGCGGCGAAAGTTTTGCTGATAAGCTGATGAAAGCCGCAGGGAAGATTTAAAAAGAGAGGGATAACCAGTGGCGAGCCTGATTGAAAATTTAGTAGATACATTAAACAGGGAAAGCGAAGAATATGAGGCACTGGTGGAGTTGTCCAAGAAAAAGACCCCTGTAGTTATCAGAGGGGATCTGGAGGCGCTGCAGGCGATCACGGACGAAGAACAGCTTGCGGCGGCCCGTATCAATCACATTGAGAATGAAAGACGAAGTGTGATGAAAGAAATTGCAGGCGTACTTAACACGGATGTTGAGGCACTGAAACTGGCGGATATGATTCGGATTCTTGAGCGGAGACCGGCAGAAAGGCAGAGGATGGAAGAATGCCAGAATCGCTTGAAAATGGCCGTGTATCAGATGAAGCAGATCAACGAGCACAATCTTGAGCTGATCGAAAAAGCGCTTGAGATGGCACAGTTTGAACTGAATCTCTATCAGTCGATGAAATCCGCACCCGCTACGGCGAACTATAACAAGGCCGCTTATAATGACGGTTCGGTTATAGGAGGCACCAGAGGGAGATTTGATGCAAAGCAATAACATTTGAGGTGGAAGTATGTCATTATTCAGTGGATTATATGTCGGAACAACGGCACTGCGTGTCGCTTCCGATGCATTAAATACAACAGCGCATAACATTTCTAACTCCGATACCGCGGGCTATACAAGACAGCAGGTATCACAGTCTACACGTCATTACAATATTCTCTCAAGCCCCTCGGTGAGTGTGGCGGGCAAAGAAATCGGAATGGGTGTCAAATATGCGGAGACAAGACAGGTCAGAGACTTTTTCCTCGATCAGGTTTACAGAAGAGAATCCGGCAGAAGCGCCTTTTATGAGGTGTCTTATGAAGCGCTTACCCATGTGCAGGATCTGCTTGGAGAAAGCGGAGACCGGAACTTTGCGGAAGCGATCGAAGATTATTGGAAGACCATAGAGGAGCTGGCCGGAGATCCCAGCAGTGCGGTGACACAGGGGCTTTTTGTTTCCAAGGCGCAGACATTGATCGAACGTGCCACCAATGTTTATAAGAGTTTACAGGATTATCAGAACAATCTCAATAAAGAAGTGAAAAAATATGCCGATAAGCTCAATGATTACGGGAAACGTCTCACGGAACTCAACAAAGAGATCAGCAAGATTGAAGCAGGCGGCATAGAGCATGCGAATGACCAGAGGGATGAAAGAAACTATATTCTGGATCAGATGGCGGAACTGTGCAGCATCTCCTACTCGGAAGATACGGATGGGTTTGTGTCGGTTCAGATAGAAGGAGTGGATTTCGTAAAACGTAACGTTTTTTATGAAATGAAATTGGATAAGGATGAGGATACCGGATTTTACACCCCGTTCTGGCCCCACATTGTAGAGAGCAGTGTCAACGAAAAGGGGGAGATCGTTTATTCTCCGGAGGAGGTAAAAAAGGGGCAGGTATTCAATCTGGAGAGAGAAATTTCTACAGCCGCGAATACGGATGTGGGAAGACTGAAAGCACTCCTGCTTGTAAGAGGCGATCATGCGGCGGACTGCAGTGAGATGGCAAACACAGATCAGTACAACAGAGAGATTGCTCCTTCTGTCTGTATGAATATTCAGGCTGAGTTTGACAAGCTGATCAGCAGTATTGCGATGGCAGTCAATGACATCCTGGGCGATGCCGGGTATACGGATGGCACAAACAATACAGACAACTTGCTGTTTGTGCGGATCAATAGAGAAGGAATGGCGCCTGGTGAGGGATGGCATATCGGCAATATCAAAGTAAACGATGAGTTTTTGAAGCAGCCGGCGTTGTTAAACTTTGTGAGAGATGAAGATTCTGTGGACTATGAGACGGCTGCCAAACTGAAAGATGCTTTTGAAAAGGAAGATTATACCCTGAATCCTAATACGGAAAAGCGCTCAAACTTTAAGGATTATTACGGCGATCTTGTCATTCAGGTATCCAATACCGGGTCAGTGAACAAACTGCTCTATGAGTACCAGTTGGACACACAGGAAGAAACCAATTTTGCAAGAGAACAGATACTTGGTGTTTCCACTGATGAAGAACTGCAGTTTATGATCAAATTTCAGAATGCCTATAATGTGGCAAGCCGGTATATCACAACGCTGAATAGTATGTTGGAGAATATGCTCAATCAATTTGGCGCATAAAAATAAATAAAACTGGAACAGGAGAGAAAAATGGCTTCTACCTTTTTTGGACTTAATATAGCCGGCTCCGGGCTTCGGGCCGCAAATGCAGCGATCAATACGGCGGCAAACAACATAGCCAATGCGGATACAAAAGGCTACAGCAGACAACAGGTCATACAGCAGGCGGCGGATCCGCTTCGCGCATTTGCAACCTACGGCTGTGCAGGTGCAGGTGTTCAGACGCTGGCGATCGAAAGGATCAGAGATGAGTTTTATGATGTAAAGTACCGCGAAAACGAGACCAGCTATGGAGAATACAGTGCGAAGAATTACTATATGCAGTTGATTCAGGACTATTTTGATGATGACGGCACGACCGGGTTTTCCTCGATCTTTACAAACATGAAGGCAGTGGGGACACAGGAAGTTCTGAAAAATCCGGGTGATGCCACCTCAAAAAAGGATTTTATGGGCACTGTGGAAAAACTGGTGGAATACTTTAATACGTCTGCGAAGAATCTGGAGAGGCTCCAGAAAGATATCAACGATGAGATTAAAGTAAAAGTGGAGACGATCAATTCCATCGCCAAAGAAATCCAGACATTAAATAAACAGATCAACGTGATCGAACTCTCCGGCAGTAAGGCAAATGAGCTGCGGGATAAGAGGGATCTTCTGGTAGACCAGTTGTCGGGAATCGTAGATGTGGAAGTGATAGAGAATCCCGTCTATGACACGAACGATCCTGACAGGGAGACGGGAGCGACCCGTTATATGGTGCGGATCGCAGGCGGCCAGCCTCTCGTGGATGACAACAAAAGATATGAACTGGAATGCCGCGCAAGAGAGTCGAACAACAAGGTGAATCAGAGCGATATCACAGGCTTATATGATATTTATTGGGTGGGCGGCGATATGTTCAATACCACCAATTCCCGGATGGGCGGTGAACTGGCGGGACTGTTAAAATTAAGAGACGGTAACAACAGTGAATACTTTTATGGGAAAGTCGGCCAGACACAGCTTGTAGACGGCAAGATGCAGGTTACGATCGATGTGACGGCGGACTATCTGAAAGATCTGAATAAATGTACGCTTGCGAGCGCAGGCACGATCAATATCGGAAATACACTCTACAGATATGACGGGTGGACGTTCGAGAGGGACGCGGACGGAAACTGCAGTTATACGATAACGCTGGCTGAGGGGCAGACTTTTACCAGTATGCTCGGCAAAAGCGCATCTGTGGGAAGCGGCATCGACTATCAGGGCATTCCCTATTATCAGGAGCAGATGAACGAGTGGGTAAGGATCTTCGCAAAGGCGATGAATGACATTCTGAAATCCGGCTATACGGATGACGGAGAACCGGGCTGTCAGATGTTTACATACGATTATGTTGATGCGGCAGGAATGGCGGAAGGAAAGTTTGGTGACGGTGCGGTTTTATTTTCAGGAAGTGACGGTGCGGGCACAGTATCAAATCTTGATGACAGTTATTACCGCCTGACGGCAGGAAATCTCACACTGTTTGATGCGCTCAAGGCCAATGCGGAGCTGCTTGGCGTAAAGACAGATCCGAATCAGACAGACGGCGAGAGCCAGTACGACAATATGACGCTTCTGTTGGATACGATGACTGACGAGAAAAAACTCAGCTTCAGAAGTACGGATGCCGGACAGTTCCTGACCTGTGTACTGGGGGATATCACTCTGGCAGCGGGCAGTGCGGAGACGTTTGAAGAAAATTATGAGGTACTGCGGAGAACGCTGGATAACCAGAGACTTTCTATCTCGGGCGTGGATGAGGATGAAGAAGCGTTAAGCGTGGTACATCTGCAGGACAGCTATACATTGGCATGTAAAATGATATCTACTTTTTCAGAGATTTACGACAGGCTGATTCTGGAAACCGGAGTATAGTGAGAAATTAAAAATTCGCACAGAAAAGTTTGCAGGCTGTGGAAAGGGCAAGGTTATAACATGAGAATTACAAATAAAATTATACAGAACAATTCACTTTCCAATATTAATCTGGCGAAAGTGGCGGAGGATGCAAAGAGCAGTCAGGTTTCTTCCGGAAAGAAGATTGTGCGTCCCTCTGACGACCCGATCGTGGCGATCCGTTCTCTGCGGCTGCGCAGCAGTGTAGTGGAAATCACACAGTATTACTCCCGTAACGCAAAGGATGCCGAAGCATGGCTGAAAACAACAGAAGATGCGATGCAGCAGGTGACGGATGTTATTACGGATATGATAACGCAGTATAATAAGGGAGCTAATGAGTATCTGACAAGTAATGAGAGAGATATCATCCTGGAACAGCTTAGGGAATTGCAGAAACAGGTGTACGCTACCGGGGATGCTGATTATGCGGGGCGCTATATTTTTACAGGCTACCGCACGGAAAGTTCTCTGATGTTCCGCGAGGATACGGAAAAAACATACCAGATCACAGAACAGTTTACGGCAGCGGATCTGAAGACGGATACTTATGTGAAGACAAATTATCCGGATGTGGACGAAGATGGAAATCCGTTGACTGAAAACGGACAGCAGGTATACCGTGATCTGACAAATCTCAAAGAGGGTACACAGAGCTATTATGAGAATGTCGACGAGGATAAGATTGATAAGGTAGATTATCATAGAATCAGGCTGTCCTATAAGGATTGTGACGATAACGCAATTCCGGTTATTACATACAGAAATGCGGCCGGACAGGATGTTAGAATTGATGCTCAGGGTATGAGTATCGATGGGGCTCCGGATGGCGTAACTCCGCCAATGAGACTGGCGAAATCCACAGATGTGCCGAGCCCGTATACGAACGTGGGCGATGATGATGTTATCTATCTTTCTGACACGGGCGAGCTGCTGTTAGGCGAAAATATCTATAAAGAACTGTCCGGCCTGGTGGATGATCCCAATACCAGCAATGTAAATGAGGGTGAGATTCAGATAAGCTATCAGAAAACAAACTTTAAGGACGGGGATTTAAAACCGGAACATTACTTCTATTGTGTAGCGGCAGGAGATGACGGGACATTTGAGACAAACCTGGGAGAGAAACCTGAGTTGTCTTCGACGGATATTGTGTATAATCCCAAATATCTGCAGCACGGTCAGGAGCGTCAGGTGATCGAATACGATGTGGGCTATAATCAGCGGCTGCAGGTCAATACGATCGCTGAAGAATGCTTTAACCCTGCGGTCAACAGAGAAGTAGATGATATGATACAGGCGCTTGAACAGATGAAGAAGACTGAGGATGTAGTGAATACATTAAAGAGTCTGTTGTCGAATGAGACGAACGCCGATAAGCAGAAAGTGCTGCAGAAGCAGTTGGATGCTGCCAATAAAGCTCTTACCTATGAGAGGGAAGTGGTACAGAGGAAGTTCTCGAGCGGTTTGAGCGCAATGCAGGGATTTTTAAATGAAGTAAATGTTGCAGCGACGTCATGCGGCGCAAGAGGCAGCAGGCTGGATCTTGTGGCAAGCAGACTTTCCTCACAGAAAACAACGTTTGAGACGCTTAAGTCGGAAAATGAGGACGTGGATCTTTCGGAAGCGGTGGTAGAGCTTACCAGTGCGGAGATGACCTATGAAGCGGCGCTTAAGGCAACCGGCAAGATCATGCAGGTCAACCTGATGGATTTCATCTAAACGATATTTTTACAGGTGACGACAGACTGTTTTGCGGTTCACGATGAAGAAGCGAAAATAGTGCTTTGCCGGAAAGAAAAGAATAGAAAGAAATAGTTCCGGTAAATATAATACACAGAGAATAGGAGAACAGTATGGTAATAGAAACCAAAGTGTTTGGGGAGATCGAAATTGATAATGACAAGATCATTACATTTGAGAGCGGCATTATCGGGTTTCCGGATCTGAAAAAATTTGCATTGCTCTATGATGCGGAAAAGACGGGCGGCATTAAATGGCTACAGTCTTTGGATGAGCCGGCTTTTGCGATGCCGGTTATGGATCCGCTCTATGTGAAAGAGACATATAATCCGGTCGTGGAGGATGAACTTTTGAAGCCTCTGGGGAAACTGGATCCGGAGGAGATACTGGTGCTTGTGACGGTGACAGTACCGAAAGATCTGACGAAAATGAGTGTGAATCTGCAGGCGCCGATCATACTTAATGCGGAAAATAAAACAGGCTGCCAGATCATTGTAGAGAATGAAGCGGATGAATTTCCTGTGAAGTTCATGATCTATGATATTTTGCAGAAAAAGAAAGAAAGGGCGGGTGAGTAATATGCTGGCATTATCCAGAAAGAAAAATGAAGCCCTTGTCATTAACAACGACATTGAGATCACGATTCTCGACATCAGGGGTGATCAGGTAAAGATCGGCATTTCGGCACCAAAGGATGTGCCTATCTACAGGAAGGAAGTGTATCTCCAGATTCAGGAGGCGAACAAGGAAGCGATGAGCGCTGAAAATCTGGATGCACTGAAAGATTTATTTTAAAAAGAACTGTTTTAAAGGAGAAGGAGCTGCTTTTTTATAGAAAGGCAGCTTTTTTGAATAAAACGGCTTAAATTTTATAAAAAATTTATGGAGAAGACTAAAGATTTTCAATAATTGTCCGATATACACGGTAAGAAATCTAAAAATGTCTCACACGGAGGTGATCAAAGTGGCAATAGAACCATTAGGAAGTATTATGACAATGCAGGCACAGCCCCTGCAGCAGAATGTAACACAGAAAACAGAGCCGGTTAGCACGGATGCGAACCCAACAGAGACTCAGGCAAACAATATTGACCCCACTACAGTATCGGTGGCAGCTGCTACAGATGCATCTGAGAATAATTCTGAAAATACCAGCAGCGGTCAGCGGGACAGCGGCGGTTATAATTATGCTGAAAACGCAAAACAACAGAATGACAGGATAAAAAAAGCAGTAGAGCAGTTGAATAAAAACCTGAGCCATTCTTCAGCAATATTCGGGATTCATGAAGCGACAAACAGAGTAACGATCAAGATAGTGGATAAAGATACGAAAGAAGTGATCAAAGAGCTTCCGCCTGAAAAGACACTGGATATGATTGCTAAGGTCTGGGAGATCGCAGGTATTCTTGTTGATGAAAAACGGTAACGTGGCCGCCTTTTATAGGGGCTGATAGCAGGAGGTAGAAGATGACAATTAGAATTACCGGTATGAATTCCGGACTGGATACAGAGGCTATTATCACAGAACTGGCCAGCGCACGTTCCGTGAAAGTGCAGAAGATCGAGAAAGAGCAGACAAAGCTGAGCTGGAAGATCGATGCGTGGAAAGAGCTGAACGCAAAGATCTATGACTTTTATTCAGAAGTACTCAGTGATATGCGTTTTGACTATGCATATACGAAGAAGAAGACTACGGTTTCTGATCCGGATGCAGTTACGGTCCAGACAGCCGGCGATGCGATGAACGGCGTGCAGACCCTGAAAGTAAACGAGGTTGCACAGACCGGTTATCTAACAGGGGCAAAGATTGATGCCAGCTCCACTGATAAGCTGCTTGCCAATCTGGAAGGGCTGGAATGGCTGAAAGATGAGAACCAGTCGGTTACTTTTAAGGTGACAGTCGGCGGTGAAGAAAAAGAGATCAAGCTGACCGGTTACAATACAATTAATGATGTTGTGGAGAAGTTTAAGGAAATCGGCCTTGATGCAAAGTTTGATACAAATAATGGTCGTTTCTTTATCGCGTCCAAGGAGTCCGGGAAAGCGGCTAACTTCACAATAGAGCCGGGTGTTTCCAAGGAAAGTCCGAAGGAAGTGCCTGAGTTGCAGGAAGTGCCGAAAGCATGGGAAGATTTAACCTATGCGGAGCAACAGCTTCAGGCTGTAAACGGCATAGATGAAGCTAAGTATAATGAAAAAAGAGACGCAGCTATAGCAGCTAATAAGGCAAGACAGGACATTATAGATGCGAATAATAAACTTGCAGAAGATAAAGAGGCATCAACAAAGAAGTTTGCTGATCTGATGAAAGGCCTCGGTATGCTGACTGAGGAGATGGCCGGACAGTATGGTATGGCAGTTACGGAAGCGGATAAAGCCGCGGGTAAATTTGCGACCAAGCTGGAAGGAAGAGATGCTGAAATCGAGTTAAACGGCGCGAAATTTACTTCCTCCAAAAATGTCTTTGAGATCAACGGACTGACAATGTCGGTGCATAAGAAGACAACGGATGCGATCACTCTGACAACAGAGCAGGATACAGATCAGATTTATGATACAATCAAGAACTTCTTTGTGAAGTACAATGAGCTGATCAATGAAATGGATAAGCTCTACAATGCGGAGAGTGCATCCAAATATGAACCTCTGACAAAGGAGGAAAAAGAAGCTCTGTCCGATACGGAAGTGGAGGAGTGGGAGAAGAAGATCAAGGAGTCGTTGCTCAGACGTGATTCCACATTGTCCAGCGTATCTTCCGCGATGAAAGATGTTTTTCTTACTACTTTCATATCAGATATAAATGGAAGAAATAACGGAAACGATAAATATTTAAGTTACTTCGGTATTGAAACGCTGGGTTATTTCAAGGCGAAAGATAATGAGAAGTATGCTTATCATATTGACGGCAATGCGGATGATTCCAATGTAAAAAATAACGAGGATAAACTGAGAGCGGCGATTGCCAATGAACCGGAAACTGTAATAGAATTCTTTAAAAAGCTCAGCAACAATCTGTATGATACGCTGACGGAAAAGATGGATCGTTCAGATTACAGCAGCGCCTTTACCGTATATAATGATAAGCTTTTAGATACGCAGCTGAAATCGTATGAGAGTAAGATTTCCAAAGAACAGGAGAAGCTGAACGATTACATAGACAGATGGTATGAGAAGTTTTCACAGATGGAAGTTGCATTATCTAAACTGAATTCCAAGGAGAGTTCACTTTCCAGCCTGTTTGGCTAAGCTAAGCGTATAAGTGGAGGAAAAAGAAATTGAGATCTATGAATCAGTACGCACAGTACAATAACAGCAAGGTCTTGACGGCTTCACCGGCGGAACTTACCCTGATGCTTTATGACGGGGCGATTAAATTTACCAATATTGCAATTATGGCAATAGAGAAAAAGGATATTGAAAAAGCCCATAATAATATTGTGAAGGTTGAGAAGATCATCAATGAGTTTCGCGCAACATTAGATTCCAAATATGCGGTATCTCAGGATTTTGACAGAGTATATGTGTATTTGCTGCAAAGACTTCTGGAAGGAAATGTCAAAAAAGATACGGAAATTCTGGAAGAGGTAAATACGCATCTCAGAAGTATGCGGGATACATGGAAACAGGTAATGGAAGCGAGTAAAACGAATAAACAGGCATAAGAAGTTTAAAAATGGTCATGTAAAAGGCATGACCATTTTTCGAAAGAAGTGAATTGCACTGGCAGAAAGGAATGGATCGGATGGATACCTATTTGGATATGCTGCAGGACAGTCTGAAAAAGAAACTGGAAATATTGAGTAAGATCATGGAGTGTCAAAAGCAAGAATCCGATATGCTGAAGGGTGAGAGCATGGATATGGAGGCTTTTGACAAGAGCATCAATGAAAAAGTGGCGTTGGCAGAGAGCCTTGATTCACTGGATGATGGTTTTGAGAAAGTTTATGACAGAATTCGTGAAGAGATGATCAATAACAAGGGGAGTTATGCAAACCAAATCAGGGCGATGCAGAATATGATCGGCGAGATCAGCGAAAAGAATGTGCTGATTCAGGCGGAGGAAAATCGTATCAGACTGGAAGTGGATAATTTCGCTAAACGGGAAAGTGCAGCTTTGCGCCAGAGACGTGACAACGGGAGAGCGGCGCGCAGCTACTACAATAATATGAAAAAACTGAACTATGTGGGTTCGCAGTTTATGGACAAGAAGAAATAAGTAAAAGAGAGGCTTTATCAGCCTCTCTTCCATAATTTCAAAGTTTTCAGAATTTTTTTCTGCTCTTCCGGGGTGTAACTCTGGAAAACGCGGAGAAGTTCCGTATTCATAGCTTTATTGGTCTCCTGGGGAGTGCGGTCCGTAAAGCCCGGTTCAAGAATTTCGTCGATTGTTACATTGCAGAGCTTGGAATAATAGAGAAGAACCCGAAGATTCAGTTTGGCGCGATTGTTTTCCAGATTGCTGACAAAAGCAACTGTACAATCCAAATCTTCTGCTACCATTTCTTGTGTATATCCCTGCTCTACACGGAGCTGTTTCATTTTTAAACCCACCTTTGAAAAGTCCAGTTCACTCATATGCAAAACTCCTTTTGTTTTTTTATTAAATATATTTTATTATATTTTTGAAAAACAGGCAAGATATAACTTCTGAAATGCAATAAAAAAATATAGCTTTTGGCACGGAAAAGTGTAATTATAAAAAGAATACAAAAAAGAGGGTCTTAAAATGCATTATGATTATCTGATCGTAGGAGCAGGATTATTTGGCAGCGTATTTGCCCGTGAAATGAAAAAGCGGGGAAAGAGATGTTATGTGATTGATAAGCGGGAGCATATTGCGGGAAATATATATACAGAAAAACGGCTTGATATTTCTGTGCATTGTTATGGCGCGCATATTTTCCACACTTCAAATAAGGCGGTCTGGGATTATATAGGACAGTTTGCGGAATTCAACCAGTATATCAATTCTCCGGTGGCAGTATATAAGGATGAACTGTATAACCTGCCCTTTAATATGAATACATTCAGCAGGCTGTGGAATATCAAAACTCCTGCAGAGGCAAAAGAAAAGATCAGGGAACAGATTGCGGAGCTTTCGATCAGTGAACCGCGGAATCTGGAAGAACAGGCATTATCTTTGGCGGGCCGGGACGTCTATGAAAAACTTGTCAAAGGATATACGGAAAAGCAGTGGGGAAGGCAGTGCAGTGAACTTCCGGCGTTTGTAATAAAGAGACTGCCGCTGCGTTTTACGTACGATAATAATTATTTTAACGATCGTTATCAGGGGATTCCGGTTGGAGGATATACCGGTATTGTGGAAAAACTGTTGGACGGAATTGATGTGCAGACGGGTATTTCATGGCAGACATTCCGGGAAACAAGGAAGGATATCACCTATGATAAACTGCTTTATACAGGTATGATAGATGAGTATTTTGACTATAGGCTTGGTGCGCTGGAGTATCGTTCCCTGCGCTTTGAGACGGAAGAGTTGCCTGAGGAAGAAAATTACCAGGGCAATGCGGTGGTGAATTATACGGAGCGGGAGATTCCTTATACGCGTATTATAGAGCATAAGCATTTTGAATTTGGCACACAGCCCGGAACGGTGATCACAAGGGAATATCCGACGGAGTGGAAAAAGGGGGATGAGCCCTACTATCCGATCAATGATGAGAAAAATGACCGATTGTATGAAGCATACCGGAAATTGGCAGAGAATGAAAAAAATGTGCTGTTTGGGGGCAGGCTGGGACAGTATCGATATTACGATATGGATAAGACAATTGCGGCGGCGCTTCAAATGGCGGAGGAAGAGACAAACTGATAGTGTATCGTATATGACTCATATAAACAGAAATAAAAAACAGCCGGGAGCAGATTTGCTTTCGGCTGTTTTCAGCAGTAGTAATTGAATAACATTCCGGTATAATTGCTGGAGACGTAAGGCGCCGGGAAATTGTGTCCGGGATTTTTGTAGGCAACCACCGTTTTATCGACATATTTCATAGGATTTAAGGAAATCTGGTTGGTCTTGCGGAAAATCTGCTGGGTGAAATTTTTCACGACCTGAAACCTGTTTTCCGCATCGCCCGAGTGGATAGCGCCTGAAAGCGCATCCCGATCCACATCGATGCGTCCGTCGTCCTGAACATTGAGGCCGATGTCTAAGAGATTTTCTTTATACAGGGAAGCGATTCCCGCCATTTCTCCTTTCAGCTTTGCGGAACTGTTTTGGGCAGTTTTAAACTGATCCATGGCACTCAAAAAGCTGTTGTAGCTTCCGGCAAGCAGTGTTACATTATCTGCGAGGGCCTCATAGTCTACCCTTAATCCGATTTCAGCGCTGCCGCTTTCCTCGGAGCTGATGCCGTGAAGTTCCACCTCATAAGATTTATCCAGTGTGAATTTATTGGAGTGAGCCTCGGATGTTTTCCCGTTTATCGTGAATCTGGCGTTGGAGCCCTCTCTGGCAACATAGTCCAGACCCAGATAGGAAACAATGCCGGAAGCTTTGCTTGTATTATCATCGGAAACAGAAAAGATACGGTTTCTGCCGGATTTTAATCCCGTTGCATCCGATTCTATGCGGAGTGAAGAGGTATTTTCTTCGCCCTCTATGACTTCCGCGCCCAGACCGATGCCCGCGCCGTCGATCAGCCGTGCAAGCCGGTTTAAAATATTGCGGTTGGTCTCTCCCTCGTGAATGCTGAACTGAAATTCATAGTTCATGTCGTTGATACCGATATCAAAAGAGTAGGTATCGGGAGGCAGTGCAACAAGGGAATCGTCTTCCAGAAAATTCCCGAGGTTTACCTGGTTGGAGGCCAAAGACTGCACTTCAATATTGATCGGCTTGATAAAATCGCTATTGGAAGAATCGCCGATAAATTTAGCTGTCACAAGATCTTCATTACTGGAATAAGCAGCTTTGCGCTCGAGCAGTTCCTGGCTGTTCAGATTACCGCCGAGGGAGGCGATCTCCATGTTGAGTTCTCTTGCGTTTTCTTTTAATCCCATCGCAAACTGCCCTGCTTCACGTCTGTTGGAGAGCAGATACAGAGGGGATTCTTTATTCAGTTTTATAATGGAATTATATATGCCGCGGAGCTCACTGCGCTTATGAGCGTCATATTTACCGGCATTCTTTGGAGTATAAGCGGTAAGATAATAATTATAGATATTATCCTGAATAGCATTATAAGCCATATCATCCCCTCCTTTCTTCCTTGAAATCATCCCGGGCGCATACGCCGCATATCCGTTGCGGCACCGAAAATACTTTACATTGCGTCGGGATCAGGGTATAATCAATAGGCAGAAAAACCCATTTACAATTAAATAAAGCATAGCACTTTTTAAAGTCTATTACAAGAGATTTTACTTATTTTTGCGGGATTTTTTTGCTTTTTTTATAAAAAGGATTGACGGAAAAGCTTTCTTATGTTATATTGACAAGACGAGATGAGATTCAGGTCTTTTTTTTATGCTCGAAATGACGCTTGGAGGTGGAAAAATGCGTACGAGAATAACACTGGCATGTACGGAATGTAAGCAGCGTAACTACAATACGACAAAGGATAAGAAAACGCATCCTGACAGAATGGAGCTGAAGAAATATTGTAGATTTTGCAGAAAGCATACGTTGCACAAAGAGACAAAGTAATAAGGCTTTGTAAAAGTGTAGAATGCATCCTGCCGGATGCATATGTGAACTGACCGCGGACGGATATTTGTCCGGGAAGGAGTAAAAGATGGGAGATTCCTCTAAGAAAGGAAACAAAAAAGGATTCTTTGACGGTGTAAAAGCTGAATTTAAGAAAATTTCATGGCCCGATAAGACATCTATCATCAGGCAGACAGTTGCCGTTGTTGCCATTTCTCTTGTGTTGGGAGTCATTATTACCATATTAGATTTTATCGTACAGTATGGTGTTAGTTTCCTGACGATGTAATATAACTTACAAGAAGTTCACTTGCTTGCAAGGGTGAACTTCGTAAGTTAACGAGCAGCTATGCTGCGAGCGATCATACACAAAACAGTGGGAGTGGAGAGTATATGGCAGAAGCAAACTGGTATGTAGTGCATACCTATTCCGGGTATGAGAACAAGGTAAAAGCCAATATTGAGAAAACCATTGAAAACAGAAATCTTCAGGAAGAGATTCTGGAAGTGCGTGTACCGATGCAGGACGTGATGGAAATGAAAAACGGCGCCCGCAAGACGGTGCAGAAAAAAATGTTTCCGGGATATGTTCTGATCAATATGGTGATGAATGATGATACATGGTATGTCGTGCGTAATACAAGAGGTGTCACCGGCTTTGTGGGACCGGGCAGCAAGCCCGTACCTCTTACGGAAGCAGAGATGAAGCCGCTTGGCATTAAGGTAGATAATATTACGATAGATTTCGGCGAAGGTGATACGATCGTAGTAGTGGCAGGCGCATGGAAAAATACAGTGGGTATCGTGCAGAAAATAGACTTCAACAAGCAGACGGCCACGATCAATGTGGATATGTTTGGCAGAGATACACCTGTTGAGATCAGCTTTGCAGAAGTTCGGAAGTTTAACTGAGGCCGAAAGGCTTAACTAAGGATGGGACAGTGGGAGTCATAAAACGACGCTGACCACAATTTATTATAGGAGGTGCCATTATGGCAAAAAAAGTAGTAGGATATATTAAATTACAAATCCCTGCTGGTAAAGCTACACCAGCACCGCCGGTTGGTCCTGCACTGGGACAGCATGGCGTGAACATCGTTGAATTCACAAAACAGTTCAACGCAAGAACAGCGGATAAGGGCGACCTGATCATCCCTGTTGTCATTACAGTTTATGCAGACAGATCATTCAGTTTCATTACAAAGACTCCGCCTGCAGCTGTACTGTTAAAGAAAGCATGCAATATCAAGTCCGGTTCCGCAGTGCCGAACAAGACGAAAGTTGCAACGATCTCCAAAGCAAAATTACAGGAAATAGCAGAAACCAAAATGCCTGACCTGAATGCAGCGAGCTTAGAAGCAGCTATGAGCATGATTGCCGGAACAGCCAGAAGCATGGGCATCACAGTAGAAGATTAACGGGGAGGAACGACAATGAAACATGGTAAGAAATACAGAGAAGCAGCAAAACTTGTTGACCGCACCGTTCAGTATGATCCCACTGATGCAGTGGCTCTGGTAAAGAAAGCGGCAACAGCAAAATTTGACGAGACAGTAGAAGTACACATCAGAACAGGCTGTGACGGACGTCACGCAGAGCAGCAGGTTCGTGGCGCAGTTGTATTACCGAATGGAACAGGTAAGACTGTGAGAGTGCTTGTATTTGCAAAAGGCGATAAAGTAAATGAAGCGGAAGCGGCAGGCGCTGATTATGTAGGCGGTGATGAGCTGATTCCGAGAATCCAGAATGACGGATGGCTGGACTTTGACGTAGTAGTTGCAACTCCCGATATGATGGGTGTTGTAGGTCGTCTCGGTAAAGTACTTGGTCCGAAAGGCCTTATGCCGAACCCGAAAGCCGGTACGGTAACGATGGATGTGACGAAGGCTATTAAGGATATTAAAGCCGGTAAGATCGAATACAGACTGGATAAATCAAACATTATCCACTGCCCTGTAGGTAAGGTTTCCTTTACGGAAGAGCAGCTTGCAGAAAACTTTGACGCACTGATGGGTGCGATCATAAAAGCGAGACCGAGCGCATTAAAAGGTCAGTATATCAGAAGCGTAACACTGACATCTACAATGGGACCTGGTATTAAAGTTTCAACAGCAAAATTAGTATAAAAACAAAACGGGCAGGACGCTTTGCGTATTGCCCGTTGTTTTTATTTGTTTGTGAGCAGACTATGGACAAAAAGAGAAAAAAGAAAGAAAAACAGAATGAGCGAAGAAGCCTGTGGCGGGCTTTCTGGATGACACTGATCATTACTTTGCTTGCTGGGGCGTCTGCAATGCTTGTTTTTCTGCTTCTTAAAACAGAGGATGGTCTGGCCTATGGGGAAGAGATATCGAGAATATCCCGGATCGAAGAGGAGGATATTCCGGTAAAGGCCGAAAATAAGCAGCCGGAAGAAGAAATGGCGGAAAAAGAGGATCCGGATGAGCAGGAAGAATTAAGCGGACAGGATGATGGCTTTGATGAAAGCGGCTGCATCCGGAATGAAAACGGCAGGATCCTTGAAAAAAAGCAGCAGACAAAAGGGGATGAAGTGACGCTTCTATTTGCGGGCGATATTCTGTTTGATGACAACTATACAGTGATGATCACAATGCGTAAACGGGGAGATATTAAAGCCTGTTTCTCTGAAGAAGCGCTGAGAGAGATGGAAGAAGCGGATATCTTTATGTTGAACAATGAGTTTACCTATACAGACCGCGGAGAACCGACACCGGAGAAGCAGTTTACCTTTCGGGCGAAGCCGGAAAACGCGGCTTTGCTCCATGAACTTGGCGTGGATATCGTTTCACTCGCCAACAACCATGCCTACGATTACGGCGAAATTTCTCTGCTTGATTCTCTCGATACGCTTGAGAAAATCGATATGCCCTACGTGGGGGCGGGACGGAATCTGTCGGAAGCTTCCGAAACCGTATACTTTCAGGCGGGGGATCAGAGAATAGCCTATCTGTCAGCCACCCAGATCGAACGTCAGTCATCTCCTGACACAAAAGGAGCCACAGAGACTGCGCCCGGCGTGTTCCGCTGCCTGACGGAAACGAAAATATTGGACAAAACGGCGGAAGCAAAAGAAAACAGTGATTTTGTCGTAGTCTACATCCACTGGGGGACCGAAAAGACAGATGAGCTCGACTGGGCACAGCCGGATATGGCGAAGTCCCTGGCCGAGGCCGGCGCGGATCTGATCATCGGCGACCATCCCCATGTTTTGCAGCCGCTTGCAAATGTGAATGGCGCTCCGACTATCTACTCTGTGGGCAATTACTGGTTTAATTCAAGCCCTCTGGACACCTGTCTTGTCAAAGTGAAGATAAAGGATGGTGAAATGCAGAGCTTTCAGTTTTTACCGGCTCTTCAGTCCAACTGCTACACTGAACTTTTGTCCGGTGCCGAGAAGGAGAGGGTGCTTGCCTATATGCGCAGCATCTCCGGGAGTGTGACCATTGATGCGGAAGGGTATGTGACGTTTTGATCCGTAACAGTTCAGCCATGAAATGATCTGAGAGCTGTGCTTGGGTGCTTGCACACAGAGCACTGATGGCAGATTATTTCATGAGCGGAGCGCCCTCATATGAAATAAAAGATGAGCCGCAAAGCGGCGCCGGATGCGAAGCAGACGCTTTTATGAATGTGAGGATTGAACTGTTACCGATTTATAAGAAAAATATAGTTTGCGTATTGACATCCCTCTCCGCATATGCTATCGTAAAAAAGGTCGCAAGACCATGCCGAAGACAGCAGGTGCCGGAAAACCGGCATAAGTACAACCGCCTGCCGAGGAAAAGTGATGATGAAGAAACTTTTGCCTTCCTGTCTTTGGAAGGTTTTTTTATCCCTGCATCAGGGATCTTCGGTATAAAATCTAAAAGGAGGTAAAGAAATGGCAAAGGTTGAACAGAAAAAGCCTATTGTAGACGAAATTGCTGCTACAATTAAAAATGCGCAGACTGTTGTGTTGGTTGATTACCGCGGACTTACGGTAGAACAGGATACAGCACTGAGAAAACAGCTTCGTGAAGCAGGAATTACTTACAAGGTTTATAAGAACACATTCATGAACTTTGCATTTAAAGGAACGGATTGCGAAGGCCTGACAGATTTACTGGAAGGTCCTAACGCTATGGCAGCCTGTGATACAGATGCTACAGCGGCAGCAAGGATTCTTTGTAAATTTGCAAAGACAGCGCCCGCACTGGAAGTAAAGGGCGGTGTGGTAGAAGGCACTGTATACGATGCAAAGGGCATTGAACAGATCTCCAACATTCCTTCCAGAGAGGAACTGTTGTCGAGATTGCTTGGCAGCATGCAGTCACCTGTTACGAATCTTGCACGTGTTCTGAAACAGATCGCGGAGAAAGACGGCGAAGGAACACCTGCTCCTGCGGCAGAAGAAGCACCTGCAGAAGCATAATAAGAAACTGAAACAAAGTACAAACAACTATAAATAAAAATGGAGGAAATAAATCATGGCAAAATTATCCACACAGGAATTTATTGATGCTATCAAAGAGTTATCCGTAATGGAATTAAATGATCTTGTAAAAGCATGTGAAGAGGAGTTCGGCGTATCCGCGGCAGCTGGCGTAGTTGTTGCAGCAGCAGCCGGCCCTGCAGAAGCAGCAGAAGAGAAGACTGAGTTTGATGTTGAGCTGACAGAGATCGGCGCAGAGAAGATCAAAGTTATCAAGGTTGTTCGTGAAGCAACAGGTCTTGGTCTGAAAGAAGCAAAAGAAGCAGTTGAATCCGCTCCGAAGGTACTGAAAGAAGCAGTTTCCAAGGAAGAAGCTGAAGAGCTGAAGAAGAAACTGGAAGAAGTAGGAGCAAAGGTTACTCTGAAATAATTTCTGCAAAAGATGACGCCATCCGCCTGAAATCCGGGCGGGTGGCTTTCCTTATCTGCAAAAGCGACGCTTTTTCGAATTCACTTTATGAAAATTTCTCAAATTTTTTCTTGACGGGCAAAATTGATTTGTAGTATACTGGATAATGCACTATTGTGGTGAGGTATGCTTTTTCGTGCCCAAAATACCGAAAATAGGCAATAAAATAGAGAACGGGGTGAATGTTGATGGAAAAAAACAGAATACGTCCTATGGCTTCCGGGAAGCAGATACGTATGAGCTATCAAAGGCACAAAGAGGTTCTGGAAATGCCGGATCTGATCGAAGTCCAGAAAGATTCCTACGGATGGTTCCTGAAAGAGGGGCTCAAAGAGGTCTTTGATGATATTTCTCCGATTACGGATTACAGCGGACAGCTCAGCCTGGAGTTTGTCGACTTTGAGTTATGCAAAGACGACGTAAAGTATTCTATCGAGAAATGTAAAGAGAGAGATGCGACTTATGCGGCACCCTTGAAAGTAAGAGTGCGTCTTTACAATAAGGAAAAAGAAGAGATCAGCGAACATGAAATTTTCATGGGCGATCTTCCGCTGATGACAGAAACCGGTACTTTTGTGATCAATGGTGCTGAACGTGTTATTGTCAGCCAGCTTGTTCGTTCCCCCGGTATTTATTATGATATCACGAAAGCGAAATTCGGTAAGGAATTGTATGCCTGCACGGTAATCCCGAACCGCGGTGCATGGCTGGAATATGAGACAGACGCGAACGATGTGTTTTATGTGCGTGTGGACAGGACAAGGAAAGTGCCGATCACAGCACTGATCAGGGCACTCGGTGTGGGCACAAATGAGGAGATCGTTGAACTTTTCGGTGATGAGCCGAAGATTCAGGCGAGTATCGCGAAAGACCCTTCTACGAATTATCAGGAAGGCTTATTAGAGTTATATAAGAAAATACGTCCCGGTGAGCCGCTCAGTGTGGACAGTGCATCCAGTTTGATAGGCGGCATGTTCTTTGACCCGAGGCGTTATGATCTGGCGAAAGTGGGCAGATATAAATTTAACAAGAAACTGATGCTGAAAAACAGGATCCGCGGCAGAGTTCTGGCGGAGGATGCTGTTGATCTGCAGACCGGTGAGATCATAGCGTCGGCCGGTGATACATTGACGGCGGATATTGCCGATGCGATCCAGAATGCGGCGATTCCGGCAGTGTGGGTGGAGACACCGGAAAAGAAAGTAAAGATTTTATCCAATTTGATGGTGGATTTGAAGAATTATGTAAACTGCGACCCAAGGGAACTGGGCATCAAGGAACTGGTATACTATCCTGTTCTGGCACAGATTCTGGAAGAGTATGCGGGGGATGAGGACGCCATTAAGGAAGCGATCCGAAAAAATGTGCATGAACTTGTGCCCAAGCATATTACAAAAGAGGATATTCTGGCATCCATCAACTATAATATTCATCTGGAATACGGCATCGGTAATTCCGATGATATCGATCATCTGGGCAACAGACGTATCAGAGCCGTAGGCGAACTGCTGCAGAACCAGTATCGTATCGGTCTTTCAAGGCTGGAGAGAGTTGTCAGGGAGAGAATGACGACCCATGATGCGGAAAATCTTTCTCCGCAGGCGCTGATCAACATCAAACCGGTACAGGCGGCAGTGAAGGAGTTCTTTGGTTCTTCCCAGCTGTCCCAGTTTATGGATCAGACAAACCCGCTTGGTGAGCTGACACATAAGAGACGTTTATCCGCACTGGGACCCGGCGGTCTTTCCAGAGATCGTGCCGGATTCGAGGTTCGAGATGTGCACTATACGCATTACGGCCGTATGTGTCCGATTGAGACGCCGGAAGGTCCTAACATTGGTCTGATCAATTCGCTTGCGTGCTACGCAAGGATCAATGAATACGGTTTTGTGGAGGCGCCTTACCGCAAGATTGATAAGAGCAATCCGGAAAATCCGAGAGTTACAGACGAAATTGTTTATATGACGGCTGACGAGGAGGATAACTACTATGTAGCACAGGCTTCCGCAGCCCTGGACGATGACGGTTACTTTATCGGAAAGAGCGTATCCGGCCGTTATAAAGAGGAGACAAAGGACTATCCGATCAAACGGATGGACTATATGGATGTATCGCCGAAGATGGTATTCTCTGTGGCGACTGCGCTCATTCCGTTTTTGCAGAATGATGATGCGCACCGTGCACTGATGGGTTCCAACATGCAGCGTCAGGCTGTACCGCTCCTGTTTCCGGAAGCACCGGCTGTCGGCACAGGTATGGAACAGAAGGCGGCGGTGGACTCCGGCGTCTGTGTAGTGGCGAGAAAGGACGGTACGATCACATACGTATCATCCCGCATTATTAAAATGGCGTGCGATGACGGTGAGCAGGATGAATATCATCTGACAAAGTTTGTCAGAAGCAACCAGTCCAACTGTTATAACCAGAAGCCGATCGTGAAGAGAGGCGACCATGTGAAAGCGGGCGAAGTGATCGCGGACGGTCCGTCCACAGCACAGGGCGAACTGGCGCTTGGCGAGAATCCGTTGATCGGCTTTATGACATGGGAGGGCTACAACTATGAGGATGCCGTTCTGATCAGCGAGAGACTTGTGAAAGAAGATGTTTATACTTCCATTCATATTGAAGAGTATGAGGCGGAAGCGCGTGATACAAAACTGGGTGCGGAATGCATTACAAAGGATGTTCCGGGCGTAGGCGACGACGCTCTGAAAGATCTGGACAGCAACGGTATCATCAGAATCGGTGCGGAAGTGCGCGCCGGTGATATTCTTGTCGGCAAGGTGACGCCGAAAGGGGAAACGGAGCTGACAGCAGAAGAAAGACTGCTTCGGGCAATCTTTGGTGAAAAGGCGCGTGAAGTGCGTGATACTTCTCTGAAGGTACCTCACGGCGAATATGGTATTGTCATTGACGCAAAGGTATTTACGAGAGAAAACGGCGATGAGCTGTCTCCCGGCGTCAATATGGCTGTCCGCATTTATATTGCACAGAAGAGAAAGATCTCCGTCGGTGACAAGATGGCCGGACGTCACGGCAACAAGGGTGTAGTTTCCCGCGTGCTGCCGGTGGAGGATATGCCTTATCTGCCCAACGGACGCCCGCTTGATATTGTATTGAATCCGCTCGGTGTTCCGTCCCGTATGAATGTGGGACAGGTACTGGAAATCCATTTGTCACTGGCGGCAAAAGTGCTGGGCTTTAATGTGGCGACGCCGGTGTTTGACGGAGCGAAAGAGATTGATATAGAAGATACGCTGGAGATGGCAAATGATTATGCCAACACAGAGTGGGAAGACTTTGAAGCAAAGTATAAAGATATCGTGCTGCCGGAAGTGATGCAGTATCTCTATGACCACAGGGATCACCGCGAGGTATGGAAAGGGGTTCCGATCAGCAAGGATGGTAAGGTGAGACTGCGTGACGGCAGAAGTGGGGAATATTTTGACGCGCCTGTTACGATCGGCCATATGCACTATCTGAAACTGCACCATCTGGTAGACGATAAGATTCATGCCCGTTCCACCGGCCCGTACTCCCTTGTGACACAGCAGCCGTTAGGCGGTAAGGCACAATTCGGCGGACAGCGTTTCGGTGAGATGGAAGTCTGGGCGTTAGAGGCTTACGGTGCATCCTATACACTGCAGGAGATCCTGACAGTGAAATCCGATGATGTAGTAGGACGTGTGAAGACCTACGAAGCGATCATCAAAGGTGAAAATATACCGGAGCCGGGTATTCCCGAATCATTCAAGGTGTTGCTTAAGGAGTTGCAGTCTCTCGGACTGGATATCCGTGTGCTGCGTGAGGATAACACGGAAGTGGAAGTGATGGAATCCGTTGATTACAGCGATACGGACTATCGCTATGAAATGGATGACAACAAAAACTACAACAGGGAAGAGGAATCCTTTGACGGCTATCAGACGCAGGAATTTTCACAGGACGGTGAACTTGAGAGTATAGAAGAGGAATCTGTTATGGATGAAGAAGATGACTACTATGGCGGCGAAGAATATGTTGACGAACCGGAGTATGAAGATTCTACAAACTGATGGATCCGGTCAGTGAAAGCAGCGAAGAACTGCTGCAAAAAGAAGACAGTAACTACCCGGACAGTGCCCCGGAGGAAATATTGGCAGCGAAGCAGACAAGATTTCCTCTGCCGGTAAAGGGTACTGGCATAGGGCAAATGCATCGCATAATGCGATGCATAACGGAACTGGAATAGGAGGGAATCATGGCAGAAGTAAAGAATGAGAGTTATCAGCCTATGACATTTGACGCAATCAGAATTGGCCTTGCGTCACCTGAAAAGATCAGGGAATGGTCCCGCGGCGAAGTGTTAAAACCGGAGACGATCAACTACAGAACTTTAAAGCCGGAACCCAATGGACTGTTCTGTGAAAGAATTTTCGGACCCAGCAAAGACTGGGAGTGCCATTGCGGAAAGTATAAGAAGATCCGATATAAAGGCGTAGTCTGTGACAGATGCGGCGTAGAAGTGACGAAGTCCGCAGTTCGAAGAGAACGTATGGGTCATATTGAACTGGCGGCGCCGGTCTCCCATATCTGGTATTTTAAGGGGATTCCCAGCAGAATGGGATTGATTCTGGATCTGTCCCCCAGAGTACTGGAAAAGGTACTGTATTTTGCATCTTATATTGTTCTGGATGCGGCGGAGACGGATTTAGAGTATAAACAGATTTTAACAGAAAAAGAATATCAGGATGCCAGAGAAAAATGGGGCAGCAGATTCCGTGCCGGTATGGGTGCAGAGTCTGTCAAGGAACTGCTGCAGGCTATCGATCTGGATGCGGAGGCGGAAGAGCTGAAAGCAGGCCTCAAAGAGTCTACCGGACAGAAGCGCGCAAGAATCATCAAACGTCTCGAAGTGGTGGAATCTTTCAGAGAATCCGGAAATATGCCGGAGTGGATGATCATGGATGCCATTCCTGTCATTCCGCCCGATCTGCGTCCTATGGTACAGCTTGACGGCGGCCGTTTCGCAACGTCCGATCTGAATGATTTGTATAGAAGGATCATCAACAGAAACAACAGACTGAAAAGGCTGCTTGAACTGGGAGCACCTGACATTATTGTCAGAAACGAAAAGAGAATGCTGCAGGAAGCGGTGGATGCGCTGATCGATAACGGCAGACGCGGCCGTCCCGTAACGGGACCGGGCAACAGAGCGTTAAAGTCTCTTTCCGATATGTTAAAAGGTAAATCCGGACGTTTCCGTCAAAACCTTCTCGGAAAACGTGTGGACTATTCGGGACGTTCCGTTATCGTGATCGGACCGGAACTGAAGATCTATCAGTGCGGTCTGCCTAAAGAAATGGCGATCGAGCTGTTTAAGCCTTTCGTAATGAAAGAGCTTGTATCCAAGGCGATCGCGCAGAATATCAAGAGCGCAAAGAAGATGGTGGAGCGTCTTGATGTGCAGGTTTGGGATGTGCTGGAGGAAGTAATCAAAGATCATCCTGTTATGTTAAACCGTGCACCGACATTGCACAGGCTGGGTATCCAGGCATTCGAGCCGGTATTGGTCGAGGGTAAGGCGATCAAGCTGCATCCCCTTGTTTGTACCGCGTTTAATGCGGACTTTGACGGCGACCAGATGGCAGTGCATCTGCCTCTGTCCCAGGAAGCACAGTCCGAATGCCGTTTCCTGTTGTTGTCACCCAACAATCTGCTTAAGCCTTCTGACGGCGGTCTTGTTGCCGTACCTTCTCAGGATATGGTACTCGGCATCTATTATCTGACACAGGAGAGACCGGGTTCCGTGGGCGAGGGAAACGCATACAGGAATATTAACGAAGCGATTCTTGCTTATGAAAACGGCGAATGTACATTGCATTCCCGCATCAAAGTACGCGTGACAAAGGAAAATGCGGAAGGGGAAGAAGTGTCCGGTATCGTGGAATCCACACTGGGACGTTTCCTGTTCAACGAGATCATTCCGCAGGATTTGGGATTTGTGGACAGAAGCAAGCCGGAAAACCTGTTAAAGCTGGAAGTAGATAAACTGGTAGGCAAGAAGCAGTTAAAGCCGATCCTTGAAAAGGTTATCAATATACACGGCGCGTCAAAGACGGCCGAAGTGCTGGATGATGTAAAGAATCTGGGATACCATTATTCTACAAAAGCAGCGATCACCGTTTCTATTTCCGATATCATCGTGCCGAAAGAAAAACAGCAGCTGTTGGATGATGCACAGGCGAAAGTAGATAAGATCGCTATAGAGTATAACCGCGGTAAATATACGGAGGAAGAGCGTTACAGAAGAGTACTGGAGACATGGGATAAGACCGACGATATCCTGAAAGAGTTGTCTATGGACTGCATGGATGACTACAACAATATTAAGATGATGGCGGATTCTGGCGCCCGTGGTTCCAAAGAACAGATCAAACAGCTCGCGGGTATGCGTGGACTGATGGCGGATACAACAAGTAGAACGATCGAGCTGCCGGTCAAGTCAAACTTCCGGGAAGGCATGGACGTATTGGAGTACTTTATTTCCGCACACGGCGGCAGAAAAGGTCTGGCGGATACAGCGCTTCGTACTGCCGATTCCGGTTATCTGACCCGTCGAATGGTAGATGTATGCCAGGAGCTGATCATCCGTGAAGTGGACTGTGCAGAGGGAGCGGAAGTGCTGCCGGGCATGGTGGTGAAAGCATTCCAGGAGGAAGGCAAGAAAGACGGAGAAAAGAAAGAAGATGTGCTGGAAAGCCTGAGAGAGAGAATTACGGGTCGTGTATCCTGTGATGAGATTCTCGACAGAGACGGCAATATCATTGTAAAGAGAAATCATATGATCACACCCAGCCGCGCAGAAAAGATCATGAGCGTCGGCGTGGATAAGGACGGCAAGCCGATCGAAGAGGTGCGGATCCGTACGATCCTGACCTGTAAATCCCATGTGGGTATCTGTGCAAAGTGCTACGGTGCGAACATGGCCACGGGTGAGACGGTTCAGGTCGGTGAGGCAGTCGGCATTATTGCAGCACAGTCCATCGGTGAGCCGGGTACACAGCTTACGATGAGAACATTCCATACCGGCGGCGTGGCGGGTGAAGATATCACATCCGGTCTTCCCCGTGTAGAGGAGCTGTTCGAGGCGAGAAAGCCGAAGAGAACCGCAATCCTGACGGAGATCGCAGGCGTGGTAAGCATCAATGATAATAAGAAGAAACGGGAAGTTACCGTGACCAGCCAGGAGACCGGCGAAGCAAAGACTTACCCGATTCCTTATAAATATCAGATCAGAGTCGAGGACGGCGATGTTCTGGAAGCCGGCGATGAGCTGACAAAGGGCGGTTCCATTAACCCCCACGATCTGTTGAAGATCAAAGGTGTCCGTGCGGTACAGGATTATATGATCAGAGAAGTACAGAAAGTGTACCGCCAGCAGGGTGTTGATATCAGCGATAAGCATATCGAGATCATTGTGCACCAGATGCTTAAGAAGATTCGGATCGAGAACAACGGTGATGCGCCGTTCTTGCCGGGGACGCTGGTAGACGTTCTGGACTACGAGGAGATGAATACAAAACTCATCGAAGAAGGAAAAGAGCCGGCCGATGGAAAACAGGTGATGCTCGGTATCACAAAAGCAGCGCTGGCGACAGACTCCTTCCTGTCTGCAGCTTCTTTCCAGGAGACGACGAAAGTATTGACAGAAGCGGCTATCCGCGGAAAAGTAGATACGCTGATCGGTCTGAAGGAAAACGTGATCATCGGTAAACTGATTCCGGCAGGTACAGGTATGAAGAGATACCGCAATACAAACCTTGACACGGACAGAAATCTGATGATGAATCCGGTAGATGCAGAGGCGGAGATCAACTTTGGCGATGAACCGGAAGAGCAGTTCGAGGATGGGGAAGAAGTCCTGATGAACGTGGAAGAGCTCAAAGAGACGGCGGAGATGATGGAAGCGGAAGAAAATGCGCTGGAAGAGCTCGAAACAGTGGGAACTGCGGAAGAATAAAATTTTTCTTGACAGAAAATTATGAAGTTATTATACTGTAAGTTGCTGTGTAAACAGCGGCTTACAGTTTAACTTATATTTTATTATTTAAGGAGGTGAAACAGAATGCCAACATTTAACCAGTTAGTAAGAAAGGGTCGTCAGACAGTTTCCAAAAAGTCTACAGCACCTGCACTGCAGAAAGGGTATAACTCTCTGCACAAAAAAGTGACGGATGTATCCGCACCTCAGAAAAGAGGCGTGTGCACGGCTGTGAAAACTGCCACCCCGAAGAAGCCTAACTCAGCTCTTAGAAAAATTGCCAGAGTGCGTCTTTCCAACGGTATGGAAGTTACATCCTACATTCCCGGTGAAGGCCATAATCTGCAGGAGCATAGTGTTGTACTGATCCGTGGCGGCAGGGTAAAAGATTTACCCGGTACAAGATACCACATCATCAGAGGAACACTGGATACGGCAGGCGTTGCCAACAGAAGGCAGGCACGTTCCAAGTATGGCGCTAAGAGACCGAAAGCTGCGAAGTAATTATGATTCGCGGGTGAATTTGTTCACAGATGAACCGGTTCACCCTGGTATGGGACCACGAAGAAACTAAGTATAGTGTTGGAATTCTGTGTTAAAGTATTACGGAAAGCACCCTGATAGCGGGCGGCGGCCGGCAATACTAAGATAGATAGACCGCACAACACATTAGTCGGCAGTATGACTGCGTATTGTGAGTACCTGTGATTTAATCAGTGACGTTCGGATGAAACGGTGAGGAGATCCGTCTGCAGAATGACCGCGCAGACAATGCTTTGCGGTAGATTCGGGAAACGGTCACAAATAATTAAGGAGGGAAGAGACGTGCCACGTAAAGGACATATCCAAAAAAGAGATGTACTGGCAGATCCTTTGTACGATAACAAGGTAGTAACGAAGCTGATCAATAACATTATGTTAGACGGTAAGCGCGGCGTTGCCCAGAAGATCGTATACGGTGCATTTGCCAGAGTAGAAGAAAAGACCGGGAAACCGGCAGTAGAAGTATTTGAAGAGGCTATGAATAACATCATGCCCCTTTTGGAAGTAAAAGCAAGACGTATCGGTGGTGCTACCTATCAGGTGCCTATCGAGGTAAGACCTGACAGACGTCAGGCACTGGGACTGCGCTGGTTGACCAATTTCTCCCGCAAGAGAGGCGAGAAGACCATGCAGGAGAGACTTGCGAATGAAATTATGGATGCGGCAAACAATACAGGCGCATCTGTAAAGAGAAAAGAAGAAATGCACAAGATGGCAGAGGCAAACAAGGCGTTTGCACATTATCGTTTCTAAGACTGTCATTTGGATTTAGGAGGAAGAAACTTTGGCTGGAAGAGAATATCCGTTAGAGAGAACCAGGAATATAGGTATTATGGCTCATATCGACGCAGGTAAGACTACTTTGACAGAGCGTATCTTATATTATACTGGTGTAAACTATAAGATCGGTGATACTCATGAAGGTACTGCGACGATGGACTGGATGGAGCAGGAACAGGAGAGAGGTATCACAATCACATCAGCCGCTACAACATGTCACTGGACCTTGGAAGAGTTTACGAAAACCAAACCAGGTGCGTTAGAGCATCGTATCAATATCATTGATACGCCGGGCCACGTTGATTTTACGGTTGAAGTTGAACGTTCTCTGCGTGTGCTGGATGGCGCTGTTGGCGTATTCTGTGCAAAGGGTGGCGTGGAACCTCAGTCTGAAAACGTTTGGCGCCAGGCTGATACCTACAATGTACCCAGAATGGCATTTATCAACAAGATGGACATTTTGGGAGCTGACTTCTATGGCGCCGTGGAGCAGATCAGAACAAGACTTGGAAAAAATGCAATCTGTCTGCAACTGCCGATCGGAAAAGAAGATGAATTTAAGGGCATTATCGATCTGTTTGAGATGAAAGCATATATCTACAATGATGATAAGGGCGATGATATCACTGTGACAGACGATCTCGGTGATATGGCAGACGATGCTGAACTGTATCGTTCCGAACTCATTGAAAAGATATCTGAGCTGGACGACGATCTGATGGAGATGTACCTGGAAGGGGAAGAGCCTTCCGTAGAACAGATGAAAGCGGCACTCAGAAAAGCTACCTGCGACTGCAGGGCGGTACCGGTGTGCTGCGGTTCCGCTTACAGAAACAAGGGCGTGCAGAAGTTAATTGATGCAGTGATCGAGTATATGCCTGCTCCCACAGATATCGCGGCTATCAAGGGCGTTGATATGGACGGCAATGAGATCGAGAGACATGCATCCGATGAGGAACCTTTCGCAGCGCTTGCATTTAAGATCATGGCGGATCCTTATGTAGGAAAACTGGCATTCTTCAGAGTATACTCCGGTACACTGAACTCCGGTTCTTATGTACTGAATGCCACAAAAGATAAAAAAGAGCGTGTAGGACGTATCTTACAGATGCATGCAAACAAGAGGGCGGAACTGGATAAGGTATATTCCGGTGATATTGCTGCTGCAGTCGGGTTTAAACTGACGACAACCGGTGATACTATTTGTGATGAGCAGCATCCGGTTATTCTGGAATCCATGGAATTCCCCGAGCCCGTTATCGAGCTGGCTATCGAGCCTAAGACAAAGGCCGGTCAGGGCAAGATGGGCGAAGCGCTTGCAAAACTGGCGGAGGAAGATCCTACTTTCCGTGCACACACAGATGCTGAAACCGGACAGACGATCATTGCCGGTATGGGTGAGCTCCATCTGGAGATTATTGTTGACCGTCTGCTTCGTGAGTTCAAGGTGGAGGCTAACGTAGGCGCACCTCAGGTTGCTTATAAGGAAACATTCACAAAACCTGTGGATCAGGAATACAAGTATGCAAAACAGTCCGGCGGCCGTGGCCAGTATGGTCATTGTAAAGTTAAATTTGAGCCCATGGATCCGAACGGTGAAGAGACATTCAAGTTTGAATCCAGCGTTGTCGGCGGTGCGATCCCGAAAGAGTATATCCCTGCTGTCGGCGAAGGTATTGAAGAAGCTGCAAAAGCGGGTATTCTGGGAGGATTCCCTGTACTTGGCGTAAGCGCTAACGTATACGACGGTTCCTATCATGAGGTCGACTCTTCTGAAATGGCATTCCATATTGCCGGTTCCATGGCATTCAAGGAAGCTATGAAGAAAGGGAATCCTGTACTTCTCGAGCCTATCATGAAAGTGGAAGTAACGATGCCGGAAGAGTATATGGGCGATGTGATCGGCGATATCAACTCCCGCCGCGGACGTATCGAAGGTATGGACGATCTGGGAGGCGGCAAGATCGTACACGGTTATGTACCACTTGCAGAGATGTTCGGTTATTCTACCGATCTGCGAAGTAAGACACAGGGCCGGGGCAACTATTCCATGTTCTTTGAAAAATACGAACAGGTGCCTAAGAGCGTACAGGAAAAAGTGCTTACGGCAAAATCAAAATAAATATGAAAAAGTCTTGAAAATATCAATAGTTTTGATATAATCAAGAATAGCGGATTGTAAATTTTGGAATTAGGTAACAAAAATAAGGAGGACTTTAGAAAATGGCTAAAGCTAAATTTGACAGAACCAAACCACATTGTAACATCGGTACCATCGGCCACGTTGACCATGGTAAAACAACTCTGACAGCTGCAATCACAAAAGTACTGGCTGAGAGAGTATCCGGTAATGAAAAGGTAGATTTCGAGAACATCGATAAGGCACCTGAAGAGAGAGAACGTGGTATCACTATCTCTACTGCACACGTAGAGTATCAGACTGAGAACAGACACTATGCACACGTTGACTGCCCGGGCCATGCTGACTATGTAAAGAACATGATCACCGGTGCTGCTCAGATGGATGGCGCTGTCCTTGTAGTTGCAGCTACAGACGGTGTTATGGCTCAGACAAAAGAGCACATCCTTCTGTCCCGTCAGGTAGGCGTACCTTATATCGTAGTATTCCTGAACAAGTGCGATATGGTAGACGACGAAGAGCTGATCGAGCTGGTTGAAATGGAAGTAACCGAGCAGCTTGAAGAGTACGGCTTCAATGACTGCCCGATCATCAAGGGTTCCGCTCTGAAAGCTCTGGAAGATCCCAGCAGTGAATGGGGCGACAAGATCATGGAACTGATGGAAACAGTTGACTCCTATATTCCTGATCCTCAGCGTGATACAGATAAGCCTTTCCTGATGCCTGTAGAGGACGTATTCACAATCACAGGCCGTGGTACAGTTGCAACAGGTAGAGTAGAAAGAGGTACTCTGCACCTGAACGAGGAAGTTGAAATTGTTGGTATCAAGGAAGAGACAAGAAAGACTGTTGTAACCGGTATCGAAATGTTCCGTAAGATGCTGGATGAGGCACAGGCTGGTGATAACATCGGCGCTCTGCTCCGTGGTGTTAACAGGACTGAAATCGAAAGAGGACAGGTTCTTGCTAAACCCGGTTCCGTAACATGCCACACAAAATTTACGGCACAGGTTTACGTTTTGACAAAAGATGAGGGTGGTCGTCACACTCCTTTCTTCAACAACTACAGACCTCAGTTCTATTTCAGAACAACTGACGTAACAGGCGTTATCAATCTGCCTGCAGGCGTTGAGATGTGTATGCCCGGCGATAACATCGAGATGACAATCGAGCTGATTCATCCGATCGCTATGGAGCAGGGTCTTACATTCGCTATCCGTGAGGGTGGTAGAACTGTTGGTTCTGGTAGGGTTGCTACGATTATTGAATAATCTCTGATTTAGTATCATAGAAACTTAAATATAAGCCGCAATTTCTCATATTATGAGGAGTTGCGGTTTTCTTTGTATGACGGGTATGCCCCGCCCCTTGGGAAAAAGACCCAAGGGGCGTAGTTGCTAGCGACCCCGATAGTGACTTGCAAGACTTGTATCGTGAGGTACAGGTGAGAAGAAGCAATAGCGAAACTGTAGCTTGACGGACAGAAATTTGGTAATATGGCGTATTAAGCGGATAAGCTAGCAAAGAACAGTGAAGTCCAAAAGGCAACCGTAACCTTAAAGCGTAAATCAGGCAAGTAAATAGGGAAAGGTTCGGGGTTTATCCCATGAGGTCGCAAAAACGGTTTCACTAAC
Organism: Lachnospiraceae bacterium; assembly: GCA_014804795.1. Taxonomy (GTDB): domain Bacteria; phylum Bacillota; class Clostridia; order Lachnospirales; family Lachnospiraceae; genus 1XD8-76. The sequence goes on from JAAUZC010000010.1 coordinate 105,107, forward strand.
CGTAGTAACAACGAACCGTGTGAAGTCAGCAAAAGCTATAGTAGGAGAAATTCGAAAGGCTGAACAATGTAACGGTACAGACGAATGTATGTACCTGTGAATATCTGACAGCGGATGTAGGCGAAACGTATAGGAACTGTAAACGTACAACATAGCGACTGCATCTAAACTTTGTATATGGGAAGGGGTACGAAAGTGTTCCTTCTTCTATTGTGGTTTTGTGGGGTGATTGTGAAAAGGTTGAAATAAACTGTTTGGATAAGTGTGTCGGAAATGAGAGGGTGTGTTGGAAAGTAAGAAATGTATTTATAATGTGATGGAGAGGATAATAAGTACATAAATAATATAAGCGTGGAAAAACAACATAAAACATTATAAATCATACTAAAACAAAATGAATCAATACAAAACTGTTAATTTATAAGGAAAACAGTATAAATTTGTATAAATCTAATAAATGTGATATTATAAATGTGTATGGTTAGTAACAAGAAATTAAACGTATGTAGAGTTACATATGAGTTCTTAGATGAATCAAAAGAGAGGTTTAAGAATGAAAGAAAACAAGTGGTTATCAATGAAAGAGATCTGTGTTTATTTGGGAATAAGTAGAGACACTGTAATGAATTGGATGAAAAAAGAAGGTATGCCAGCGCATCAAAAAGGGCGTTTGTGGCGTTTTGATATTAATGAGATAGATGAGTGGATGAAAAACAATGAATCACAGCATCAAGAGTAGGAGCTGGAATAAATATGTTTAAAATCAAGTGGGACCCTGACAATAATGGAGTCATTTTGTCAGAGTATATAGAAGAGAATGAAGCATTGAATGCGCCGAGACCAGTGTATGTTGAAGAATTGAAAATGCTGGAATTAGATAAGGTATTTGTTCTGCCGGATGAAAATGTAGCAGTGTGCTGGGAGATAGACAGAAAGTATTATTATTGCGGAGAAGTTATTGCAGAGACACGAAGAGGTAATATTTACGAAGAACCCACTGTAATTGTTTATGAGGAATATAGAGGGGCGTGTCTAAATGCAATTGATATAGAAACGCTTGTTGAAGCGAATAAAAAGATGTTAGAAGTCGCTGAAAATGAAGCTATGGATTTCATAAAGGCAAGATATGAAGAGTATCAGAAAAAAGGGAAAGTCGCTGGTTTTGTAGTAGCTTTTAGTGGTGGTAAAGATTCACAGGTTATTTTGGATTTAGTTAGTAGGGTTATACCGCATGAAAAATTCACTCCTGTTTTTACAAATACAGGGATGGAGTTGCCGTGTACATTACAGCTAATGGAAATTGCAGAAGCACATTATCAAAAAAAATATCCAGGTTTTAAATTAGAGCAAGCTAAAAGTGATAAACCAGCATTAGATATGTGGAGGAACTATGGTCCGCCAAGTAGAATGAATCGCTGGTGTTGTTCTGTTTTAAAAACAGCTTTGTTTGGTAGAAAAATGAAAGAATTACTGAAAACTACGAAGCAACCAAAGCTTGTTGTTTTTGAAGGAGTTCGTAATGATGAAAGTGCAAAACGAAGTGCTTATAATAGAGTTGGTGAGGGTGTTAAACATGTCAATTTAATTAATTGCAGACCAATTATTAAATGGAATGCAACAGAAACTTATCTCTATCTGTATAAAAGCGGAGTTGAAATTAATCCAGCATATACATTGGGATTAACAAGAGTTGGATGTGGAGTGTGTCCATTTGCATCGGATTGGTCAGAATATGTTATTCGTAAAAGGTACCCACAGATTGCAACGGATTATATCAGTGTTGTAGAAGACATGGCCCGAAATATTGGGATAACGTCTAAAAGTAAGATCAATGAATATGTTTCATCTGGAAATTGGAAAAAGAATGCAGGCGGAAAGGGACTTTTGCGAGATGCTTCTAGAATGGATATTATTTCGAAAGAACCCAATTTTGAATGTATAGTGCAGAGTCCAAAGGTGGATTGGGAAAAATGGTTTTCAATAATTGGGGAATATTTCTTAGAAAAAATTGACTCTGATTATTATCGTGGAGAGTTGAAATTTGAAGGAGATGTTGTCAAGTTTGAGGTGAGATACGGAGAAAATTCTGTGCGTTTTAAGGCAATAGGTACTACAAATCGTGTTATGCTGATTAGCTATTTGACAAGAGCATTTACTAAAACCGCGTATTGTGAGTTGTGTGGAGTTTGTGAGATAGAGTGTCCAACAGGAGCGTTAACAGTTCGTGATTCAGTAGAAATAGATAAAGCGAAATGTATACATTGTCATAATTGTTTTGAAATCAATACTAAAGGTTGCATAATAGCAACTAGAAAAATGGTTTATGAAGGAGGAAAAGCAGTGGGAGGAACAGCAACAAAAACGTCAGGAATAGATAAATATTCTACATTTGGTATGAGAGATGAATGGGTGGCAGCATTTTTTGAACAGATGGATGAGTGGTTTGATGGTTATGCAAATCTTGGCCCAAAACAAATTCCAGCAATGTTGAATTGGCTTAGAGAAGCTGAGTTGGTAGATGCTAAGGAAAAGAAAGTCACAGAACTGGCTAAAATGTTGAAACCGTTATATGAATCTAATCCTCTGGTGGTTTGGCAGATTATTTGGATAAATTTAGCATTCAATTCAGCTATTGTTAATTGGTATGTAAATAGAGTAAATAGTAAAGGGACGTTCACCAAGCAAGAATTGTTGGAATTGTTAAAGGAAGAATATCCAACTTTGAAAGGAGCTACTTTGAAAAACCCAATTGATGCACTTGTCAATATGTTTTGTAATTCGCCTTTAGGCGCAGAAGAGGTATATGATGACAATAGTTTATGCGTTGGATTGCTTGAAAAGAAAGGTGTACAAGTGAAAAATGTGCGCAAATATGGAACTTCAAAAGTGTCATCTGTTGCAGTTGCATATCTTTTATACAAGAATGCGGAAGTAAATGATATGCATGAAATGACAGTGTCAGATATTTACGAGAGAGAGTGCATGGGTGTTAAAACGATTTTTAATATGAGTAGTGAAACATTTCTTAATGCATTGAGAGGTCTAACAAATAGTGAAATATTGTCAGCAGATTTACTTGGTGGCTTAGAAAATATTCATCTTGCAAGTGAATTTACGTCACATGAAGTTTTGAAAAAAATGCTTAAGAGGATTTAAAGAATTATGAAGATATGTACTAATTGTAACAAGAATTTGGCGAAAGATGAAATTGCGTTGAGTAAAAAAATGTTGGGAAAAAATACGAAACAATATCTTTGTTTGGACTGTTTAAGCGATTATTTGAATGCAGATAAAGATATTCTTATAGAAAAGATAGAACAGTTTAAAGAAGAAGGATGTACATTGTTTGTTTAGGAGGCCGAAATGAAATATTCAGAGATTATTGGTGTTGAGAGACATTTTAAATCAGCCTTTGATATTACATCGGATAAAGGCGAGGCATGGAAAACGTTTATATCAAATGAGAAGTTTGAGGGGAATTTGTCTCAGATAATTAATTGTTTTACATCTCCAGTGTATAACAATAGAAAATCAATATGGATTCAGGGAACTTATGGTACAGGTAAGAGTCATTCACTATCTGTTATTAAGCATTTGTTATGTGATGATTATTCAGAAATAGAGGATTATTTACCCCGTATTAATAGGAGCCAACTTAGAAATAGTATATCGACATTTAGAAAGGAAAAGAAAGCTTTTCCAGTTGTTATGAAAGGAATATATGCAATTACTGATGTTGCCGATTTAACTTATACAATTCAGCAACAGGTTGCTGCGGCTCTTGGAGATATTGAAATATCTACGAAAACGGATTTTCAATCAGTACTTCAAATATTAGAGAATGGATCATTAGATTCATTTTTTGAAAACTTGTTAGAGAATAATATAGAATTGCACAGTTATGCTGCGAATAAAAAACAGCTTATAAATGTATTGGAAAATAATGAAACGAAAGTTATTAGAATTATTGCAGATGAGTTAAAAAAAGCGGGATTGGGCGGTTTTAGAACTCATAATATAATAGAGTGGTTGGAAGAAATAAAAAAAGAATTAAAGCAAAGAGGTATAGCTGATTATTTGTTGCTAATTTGGGATGAATTTACCTCTTTGTTGGATATTCCTGCCCGTAGAAGTATATTAAATGTTATGCAGGATATTGCAGAAATGAGCGCATCTGAAGTAGAAAATGGTACCGATATGCTGGGTGTGTATTTGTTGTTGGTTACGCATAAAAAACTCGAAGCAACTCGGACATATAAGGATTTAAAAGATGATGAACGTAATATGGCAAAAGCTAGATTTGTTGAGCTGGATTACGGAATGCAGCCAACGACTACATTTCATATTTTATCAGGGGCATTGGAAAGAAAACAACCAGATGTTTTAAATGAGCTGGTTCAAAAGAATTTTCTTGAAGTTCCAAGCGTGAAAACACTTGTAGATAGAGTTGTAGATAATGAGGCGCCTAATGCTTCTGAAATTAAAGATAAAATTATAAGTTTGTATCCGTTTCATCCATATACATCATATTTGGCTACATTTGTTTCAAGAGTTGTGGGTGAAGCAGAGCGAAGCATATTTGGATTCTTGAATGATGAGGAGAATGGATTTAAAAAGTTTATCATAAATGAAATTGAGGATGAAAAGTTTTTAACCGCAGATTATGTGTGGGATTTTTTTTATAATACTTTTGAGCAAAATGCAATAGGGCATTTTGATGTTATTACAAATAAATACAAACTTGCAGGTGAGACTGTACGTGAAAAAGGTAAGGATTATTATGCAATATTTAAGACCATTTTGTTGCTGAATATCTTATATCGTGTTACAACAACTGATGCCGATACATCTGAAAAGAGTATGGTTAATCCTAGTACGAGTAACATATTGGCTGCATTTAGTGGTGTGCTAGAAGAAAGTGAAGTATTGGCTATCTTAGATTATATTGATGAGAAACAGATTTTGCATCGAAATCCAGATGGTGTTTTTGAAGTGGCATCGTCAGCACTACCACAGAAAAAGATTTTGGAAGAAAAGAAAAAATTGTATTCCAGCAGAGAAGATGTAAGTAAGATAGTGGAGGAATATTCCATAAAATGTCTTGGGAAACTTCGTACGAATGTTTCTAGAGATGTCTTACGTGAATTGGATGCACAAGTATTCTGGGGAGGTGAGAAGGAATATCTTCTTAGAGGAAAAATATCTGCGAAATTTAAAAATGAATACTCCCTAAAAGTTGCATTAGTTTTATATCGTGGGGAAACCAAAGAGTTGGATGATGTTCTGAATAGAACAGAAGTTGATCAAACGATTTCAAGAGATATAATGATAAAAATATCAAAAGAAGACGAGTATAAGAATATAGTGTTCGTATTAGCTAATACAGAATTGGGAAATAGAAGGTTTGAGGCATATTTAGATAGCTTGGCCCAAGAGGCAGTAGCTCGATCTCTTCAAATGGATGAAGAGAGAATTGAAGGTCAAAAGAATGCTGAAAAATGGATTTCCCAGTGGATAGATGAAATTATCGCATCAGGTATGGCAGATATTGTTTTCCGTGGAGATGTCATACACGTGCCATTTAATCAGTGCAGTAAATATCTGAAGAATAACTATATAGGCACCATTTTTGAATATGGATTAGATACATTGCCTGCACCAAATACAGCATGGAAGCATCAGACAAGTAAAAGCGCTGTTGAACTTGTTTTATATACTCCAACAAAAAGTGAATTGGAGACAAAATCAGGTTCAGATAGTGTTGTACGCTATTTACTTGCAAGTGGGAATACTATGTTATTTGATGAAAAATTACAATTGGTTTCAGATGATTGCAGCATTCCAGTGGTTAAAGTATGTAAAGAGGTTGAAGCCGTATTTGAAAAGAATAAGAATGAACCATCAATTAACCTAGCGGATGAATTAAAGTTTTTGGTAAAGCCGGAATATGGATATTACCAAAATAGATTGTTTATGGGAGCATTAGCACTTGCTTTACGTCCATATATAGATAGACTGTATACATCTGGAAATGGACAGCGAATTGACAAAACCGTGATGAAGGATATTGTTGTTGCTATCTTTAATTATTGGGAAAATGATAAGTATAGCGACAAGTTTGTTGTTCGTATGAGTACAGAGGAAGAAAGAGCTCTTACAGATAAATTAAATATAATTTTTGGCATTACAGATCAGGATGGTCTTTTGGGTACGAAATGGGCGATTAGAACAAAATTCCGCAATCAAAGTAAGGCACCTTTGTGGGCATTGAAATATGTTGGTAATTGTACTCACAAATATAAAGAGTTTATCGATAAGATGTTTAGATTTTCAAAGAGTACAGATGATAGTATTCAACAAAAATTTATTATTGAACTCTTAGAAGGAATTAAAACATTTGATTTAGAATTGTCTACAGCGATTGCTAGTGTTGATAATGCACAATGTCTTGATAACTATTTATTGAAAGAACTTTCTAATATTGGTGAAAGTGAAGAATCGCTACAAAGTGCCAAGAAATACTTAGCTGACAAAATGCCGGGAGAGATTGTTTTCTGGGAAGAACAGGATGTTCGTGAGCAGATTCTATTATGGAAGATAAATGCCAATGTTCCAGCAGAAAATGTATCATCAGCAAATCCGGGCACTAATGTGAACAATGATTTGAGCGCAGGTAATAAACAAAGTAGTGGACAAGATAGCTCAAATAATGCTGTTTTAGCGGATAAAGTAGATGAATTGAAGGTAAGTGTAAAGTTAAAGGTTGAAAATAACAAAACGAATAGCGAAAAATTATATAAAGTTCTTGTTACACTTATTGAGAAGTATCCTAGTATTTTGAAAGATATAGATGAACTTTTGTAAGATAGGAGGCTGTCTTATGGATATCAGTAGCTTAGTTGAATTGTTAAAAAATGATAGTATACGGGATGGAGCATATGGCAGATATCCGGTACGTTTTCTCAGTATGAAATATGAAGAAGGAGCATCGGATGATATTATTCAGTTGCAAATTCAAATGGGGGGACTGGAGGTTTTTGATGTTAAAGACATTCTAGTTCACGATGATGCATGGGTTACAGTAGAAAATTTTATTAATTCTATAAAGCAATTGAATCAATACAAGAACTATATTGTTATAGGTTTTTCTGAGTATGCACGATTTTTGGGACAAGAAGAGTTTGTATCATTATTGATTAGTTTACTAGAAGTTGAGAATGCTGCTGATAATCCAAAACGTAGAATATATATACCTTGTTTTGCGCTTTATAGCCAGATTAAGAAAATTATCAGACAATACCATCGTAGAATGGATGCATATAATCCCTTGCTAAATGAGACGGATGTTGAAGATTTGCCACGTATTTTTTTCATGGAAGATAGTTTGAGTTTAGAAGAACAGAAAAATGAAATTGCAAATTCTTCGGAATGGTTTGGTATGTGGAGAAATCAGAATATTGATACTAAGCAACCAATTATTTGTTCTTCAAAAACATTGGCTCACTTCTATGATAAGGCGAGTCCTGATAATGTTTATAACATTCAGAGAATAAAGTCTTATCAAGATGTACTTAGATATATGTATTCTGTAAATGACCTTCGAGAATATAAAAAAGAACCTGAAGAATTTTATAGAAAGCTAGTATTATTAATCAAAAAAACGCCTGGAAAGGATATCGAAGATATTATTTTGGCAGAGATAAATGCACAAAATATAGATGCAAATAACATATATTCTTTATGGAAGTCATGTGATATATTTAAGCGTTGGTTAATGCAAGTGTATATTCTTCATCAATCCAATGAGGAAGCATACTTATATAAAGTTATGGATGCGTTAGATGAGCTGACTGATAGGGAGTTTTTAGAGAAAATTTATAAATGCATTTTTAAATATCAGGACACGTTGCTGTGTAAGGAAAGAAAACTTGTTTTACAAAGCATATGTAGAATTGATAAAGATATTATATTTACGAATGCAATGATAATATTTTACAAGAAAATGTTATCAGATATTATTCGGAGAAAAACAACGATTGTGTTAAATGAAATTGACTTGACGGAAGACAATGAATTTCTGATAGAAAAAAGAGATGTATTAGTTGAAGCAATTAATGAGGAATTTATGCCATATTTGACTTGCTTTAGCGCATTTGAGAGACAAATAATAATTTGGTTATATAGAATGAAGTTCATTGATGAAAAATGCATTGAGAAGGTTTATACAAATCTGTGGAATTACATTAAGTGCTCGGAAAATAATTTATATCCAGTTAGCTATGTAGAGCGATTTGAAGCATATTTTGATAAGTATAGAAAAAATAGGCTTGCACAAGTTGATGCAGATACATACGATGCTTCTATTAGTGAATGGAATAAAGATGAAAATAGTTTCTTTGCATGGTATTTAGATGGAGAAATAGAGTATCCTGAGACTTATTTGAAAAAAAGTGGATTTAAAGGAAATGTTTATGTTATTGATGCTATGGGAGCAGAATATATGGGGTATATACAAGCATTATTAAGCAGAAACGGATATTCTGTAAAAGATGCACGCTATGCAAAATGCCATATTCCGTCTATTACATCAATGGCGAAAGCCTTTTATCCTGAGGACTATAAATGGATACTAGACTATGATAAGAAAGTTGTTCACGGTGATACATATTATCATGTTGACAATATGGAAAAAGCGCTTTCTACGATAGAAAGTATAATTAATAATATTATTTTTGATGAGAGTGGAAACTCATTCGCAATAATAGCGGATCATGGTGCAACAGTTGGTCATAAAATAAAAAAGAAAGATAAAAAGTATAGTTTTGAGAAGGCGGAACATGGTGGAAGGTGCTATAAAAATAAAGAACGAGCTTATGTTACGCCGACATTGGATTATGTTGTGTATGATGACGAAAGTGGATGTCAATGGGTTATAGCATTAAATCAGCAGTCGTTATGGGATAATTCAAAGTATGCTGCTCATGGAGGCGCTACTTTGGAAGAGGTTTTAGTTCCTGTAATTATTGCCGAAAAAGGAACGCATACAACAGTCTCATATAGAGTTAAAGCTGAAAATCTTAATGTGTCAGGTATGCAAAAAACAATAGAAGTAAAAATTACTCCTATGCCAAAAGATATAAGCGTTAAGCTCAAAGCAAAGGATGGTACAGATGTTGTGATGTTTTATAACGATCAGAAAAAAACGTGGATAGGTGAATTAAAACGTGGTATGGAGCAGGATATACAGATTATCATAGCCCAGCAGACGTTTGGATTTAGAACTATTCCGCTAACAAAGATGGGAGATGATTTATTCGATGAATAATTTAGATCAAAAAATTAGTGATATATTTCCCGAAGAATCTATTTATAAGACACCTACTAGATATAATATGTTCGCAGGCGTTAATATACCTTCGTTTATAAAAGATTGGCTTATCAAAAGATATTCGGATGAACAGGATAATGTAGATAAAGAGGCTCTGTTTGCCTTTTTGGAAAAACATATTCCGGGGAAAGATAGCGATATAAAGAGTAGGCTTATTAAAGGGGAGACAATTCAAATACTTGTGCGTGTAATTGTCGAATCTGATTTAAAGACCGGAATTTTTAAATTCTCGATTCCGGATATTGGAATAAAAAGCAATGAAGGGCGCGTGAGCGAATATGTTATGCGTTCTCAGAAAGAGGGGATGAAAGAAGGAGAAAACTGGGGAATTGTAACATTGGATTATGTTCACCCAGAAGATGGAGATAAAGGATATGCTGAGTTAGTTAAATTTAAGCCTTTTAAGCCATATACTCCGGATTTCGATTATTATTGTGAAGCTAGGAAACAGTTTTCAACAACGGAATGGATTGACTTCATCATTAGATGTATGGAGTATAATCCAGAATCTACGCAGTTTGATTCATATACGCAGAAACTATTGTTCCTTTCCCGTTTGTTGATTTTCTGTGAACCAAATTTAAATATAATTGAGCTCGCACCTAAGGGAACTGGAAAGTCGTATATTTTTAATAATCTTTCAAAGTATGGTTGGATGATTAGCGGCGGAAAGGTGACAAGGGCTAAATTGTTTTATGATATGGCATCAAATAAGTCAGGTATAATTCCAAACTATGAATTTGTTTCGATGGACGAGATAAAAACGATAGTATTTGGTAATCAAGAGGAATTGCAAGGAGCACTTAAAGGTTATTTAGAGAATGGTTCATTTACAATGGGACAAGCGAAACAAACATCAACAGCAGGATTAATTCTGCTTGGAAATATTGATTTAGATAATAATAGGATGCCAATTAATAAGAAATATTTCCAAGAGCTTCCGGATGTGTTTCATGATACAGCGTTACTGGATCGATTCCATGGAATGATTGAGGGATGGTATTTGCCAAGAATAACAGAGGATCTGAAATTAGAGGGTTATTCTTTGAATGTGGAATATTTTTCTGAAATTCTGTCTATGCAGAGAAAAATGTCTAAGTATGCGGCAGTAGTTACAGAAATGCTTGAGATTCCAAAGAATGCAGATACGCGAGATACAACAGCGATAATTCGATTGGCGACAGCATATATGAAAATACTGTTTCCGCATGTAAGAACGATTAATGATATTACGCGAGAAGAGTTTGAGACATTCTGTTTTAAGCCGGCTTATGAGAAACGAAAAATTGTTCGTACACAGTTATCTATTGCAGATATGGAGTATAGTCCTAAAATGCCAGATATAAGGGTGAGGGAATTCTAATGATTGACTTTGATAAAGAACTGAATGAAATGATTGCAAACAAGAATTTGATGAATAGTTATAAGCTATATTTTCTTAAAGCATTGATAGTAAATACTTCAAACAATGAAAAAGAGTTTGATTTTTATGAAATGGCTTGTTGGATGTGTGCTTATTCGTTTTCTGATGTATGTGCATTAGGAAAACGAATTCGACCTTTAGACAAATTATACGATGCAGCAGTTCTTATCATAGAGAAGGAAGATTTATTGGAAGCATCTAAAATTTCTGAAGTGTATGATGCAGTAGCTAATACAAAAGATAAAGAACTTAAACAGTTAATTAACTCTCTTTGTGATTATGTACCATACCGCTTGTTGGCATATTTGTGGCAGCAGGAATTGAAGGGGAAAACGGATAGACAGAAGAACCAAATAATTGAGGAATTGTCTAGAAGTGAAGGGAAAAGCGTATATTCTATTTTCTCAATATCATTGCGTAAAAAGAGAATAGAGGTAAATCCAGAGTGGGCGACATTCATTACTAATAGTAGAAAACGATTGATTCCTTGGATTGATGAAAAGATAGATTTATTTGTTCGGAAAGGGTGCTAAATATGATATATGCGGATAACGCTGCAACAACAAAACTCGATATAGATGCATTTGAAGCAATGAAAATGTTTTTATTAGAAGAGTACGGGAATGCTTCTCAACCATACTCATTTGCGAGTTCAGCAAAGCGCGCATTAAAAAAGGCTAGAGAAACAATTGCAAATTGTATTGGTGCTTTTCCAGATGAGATTTATTTTACGTCGGGGGGAACAGAGAGCGATAATTGGGCGATAAAAATAGCATCAGGTGATGGCGATATAATAACATCGTCTATAGAACATCATGCTATTTTAAATGCATGTAGCGTAATGGAAAAGAAAGGGAAATTTGTTGATTATATTCCAGTTTCAAAAGAAGGTATCGTTGAACTTGAAAATTTGGAAAATAGTATAACACAAAAAACGAAATTAATTTCTATTATGTATGCAAATAATGAAATAGGAACAATCCAACCAATAAAGAAGATTGCGGAGATTGCACATAAGAATAATTGTTTCTTTCATACAGATGCAGTGCAAGCAGTGGGACATGTACAAATAAATGTTCATGATTTAGATATAGATTTATTATCTGCATCAGCGCATAAATTTAATGGCCCCAAAGGAGTTGGATTTTTATATGTAAAGAGGGGCGCACAGATAAGTGCTTATCTTAATGGAGGTGGTCAAGAGAATGGTTTAAGAGCAGGAACCGAAAATGTTGCAGGTATTGTGGCAATGGCTGTTGCATTAGAAAAAAATTGTAATTGTATAAATGAAAATAGGAAAAAAATAAAAAAATTAGAGGAACTTTTTATCAATGAATTAAACAATTCCGGAGTAAGATACATTAGGAATGGAAGTGAAGATCATATTCCTGGAAATATAAGTCTTTCGTTTTCAGGGATAGAAGGAGAGATGATACTTCATAGGATGGATATTAGAAAAATATGTATTGCTACAGGAGCAGCATGTGATAGTGTAAATACGAATATCTCGCATGTGTTGAAAGCTATTTGTGTTCCGGAAGAATATATAAAAGGTACGATTAGAATATCTCTTGGAAAGGACAATACGGAGCAGGAGATTGGGGTGTTAACAGATGAATTGATTAAAATTGTATCGAATAGAGATTTTGTGTGATAAGATATGTGACAATAGTGCTGAATGGGGCATTATATTTACGGTAAGTTTTATTGTATTATGAAAGGCGCAAAAATGAATAATATACTAAATGAATTACAGAATAAGATGGAAAATGGATATTTTGGAGATGATATTGATGATGTGGCAAAGGCTGAGGCTGCAGAGTATGGTGAATTAATTGAAAACGATGTAGATATAAATGATTTACTTCAATCTAACATTGTTTGTTCAAATAGTGGCTCAAATATCAAAACGATAATTAATAGTTTAGAAGACGGTTATTATGTTATTCCGCCATTTCAAAGAAGATTTGTATGGAAGAAAAGTAAGATAGCATATTTGGCACTATCTATCATTCAGAGTGTCCCTATACCGCCGATATATGTATATACGAATGAAGAACGTAAGCAAGTTGTGTTAGATGGACAACAGCGGATGATTGCAATCTTTTTGTATTTTAATGATTTAGAATATACAAAATCTGATAATCATATTGACTTTAAAAAAGTATCTGAATTAAACGTAGAGCTAAGAGGTTTAGAAGCCCAAGAACGAAAAATGGTGGAAGAACAAAGCCCTAAGAAAGAACTCAATAATGTACGAAGAAATATAGCAACAATGAAGAAAAAACTTCTTGTTGAATGTGGAATGAAACGGTGCTCGTATTGTGTAGATGAGGATAAAGATATCTCGTTTAGTCTATTTGCAGAAAAAAATCGGGACTACTTATTACAAAAGAGATTAGATATAACTCTTGTGGAATCAAGAGACATGAAATGTATTCCGCATAAAACATTTTCTAATATTTTCAAACTGTTAAATAGTGGCGGAAAGCCTTTAGGACCTCAAGAGGTAAGAAATGGAGTGTTTTGGGATACAACATTATACGAAAATATCTATGAGATAAATGAAAGTCATAAAACCTGGAGAGAAATTTATGGTAATATTAGTGATTTCTCAAAGGATATGGAAATTCTGCTAAAAATGGTAGCGTTATGTTTTTATTCTTGTAAAAATGAAGACGGATATTTTGAAATTGATATTCAAAGGTTTTCATGGGCTAATATTATGGATAGTTATTCGGAGATGGCATCAGAAAAGAAGGGGGAGAGGACTAAGGAAGTTTTGCTGTTAAAAAAGTATTTGGATGCTATAGAAATTGACACAAATATAAAATGTCAAAGAGCTGTGTTTGAAGCTATGTTTGTGGCATATAGTAAAGCGTGTTTGCCGGATGATGTTAAAATATCTTATAAGTGGTTATCCAGTAAAAAATTTGAAAAAGTATCTTCAAATAAGTCTAGTGTAGAAGATAGGATTAATAAGGCAGTGGTTTGGTTAAAGGAGATATGCTGTGTATAATATAGAAAAGTTGTCTCGCGATATATATGAAGCGATATCTGGAGATATACAGAAGAAGTTTAGAGAGCATTACAATATGGTAATTGTGGGCAATAATTCTACAGGAAAAACAAGCCTTATCGGATGTTTGTTAAATACTGTAAGAAAACAAAAGAGAAAAGATTTTTATTATATAGACCCTAAGAATCGAACTGTATTTGAACCCGAAGAAGAGGGGGGATATAGTCTTGATTTAGATTCAATATCAGCTTACGATATTATATCGAGTAGAATACGTAAGGAAGTAATGGCTAAAAAAGATGTATTTGTTGATAACTTATCGGGTGGAGGTTTCTTTTTCACGGAGCTTGTTACAAAATTTGCTATATACAAAAATGTCCTTGAGCAGTTTATGGGATGGGAGATTAGTATAGAAAGTCCAGAAGAAACGTCGACAAGTATATTTGAAAGAGCATTAGAAAGGAATCAGAGAAAAAAAGTCATTATTAATAATAGTTATGAAATTGCATCCATATCGAGTAGTGAGCAAGCGAAAATGCGAATAGTCATGGAAGTAATGATTGCAAGAAATAAGAATTGCAAAGTAGTAATTATTGATGAGTTCGATTCGCATTTCGATTCCGAGGGAATGGTTAGTTTTTTAAATCAACTTGTCGAAAAGTTTAATGAGATGCGATTTATAGTTATCATTCATAATTTTGAGGTTCTTGTAAATATTAATGATTTTGATGCTTTGATTTTTAATATATTAGATACGTCTGAGACGCCATATAATTATGTTGATACAAATAATATTAGTCAAATAGGTGATGCATATAAAGCATTTAATAGATTTGCAGATAAAAAGGGTAAACAAGAGCGGCTGTTGGGAGAATGTATAACTTATGTAGTAAAAGGCGAAAAAATTCCAACAGAGATACATAATAAAATAGCAAAGATAGACAGGAAATTGTTGACTAATAAAGAAAAAATTTTGTTTGATTATATAAAGGAGAGGAATGGAGAATAGGCTATTTATACCAACGAATTATGCTGTCGAGCTGCCACAAGGGAATAAACCATATTATAATTCGGCTAACAAGAAAGAGATTATAGCACCATTGTTGAATGCTTCACGTGGCTATTGTATGTATTGTGGCAAATCATTATATAACGAGACGGATTTTATTATTAATATGGAACATTCAGTTGATAAAGAAGGATATGAAGATCAGAAGGAAGGAGATTATAAATACTTAAAGCATTGCAAATATAATTTTTCTATCTCATGTCCTATATGTAATATGGTGTGTAAAAAGAGTATTGAAAAGGTAAGCATGCAAAATGTGCCAAAAACAATAGAGTGTTCAAAGCAGAAATGTGATGAGAAGAGTTGTGAGACATATTCCAATATTCGTGAGAATTATATGAAAAGGAATGCTATTATTTTGCAACCGGAAGGTGTGAGAAATTCTGATGTTTATTATCGAATAGGATATGATTTGTTAAAGAATATTTACATACCAGAAATTCAAGGGACGGACGAAGAAATAAATAATCAATATCATCTCTTTTTTATTCAAAATCATATTAATAGATTTCAACTAAATGGTAGCAGATTTTCGGATTGTGTTATAGAGCTTTGTGCTGATATAGTTTTTCTTTACGAAAACGGTGTTGAAACTGTTGATGATATTTTTTCTTTTTTTATTGGCAGACATTTTTCTAATATTCTTGGTGAATTATTTATTGAATACCTGAAAATGAATTTTGCGGAAAAGTCAGCAAAGCAAATGTGCGAATATTGTAGATTATTAGTTTTATTGGATTCAGTAAATTAGCTTTCATGCAATACAGTATTTTTGATGACGTATATAGTAGAAAATGAGAAGTGTTAGAGTCTATTTTTCAGCGAGAAATGAATGCAAGTAGAAAATAATTTAGCTTTTTGGAAAAGGAGCAAGGATTCCGTAGATTAATAAGGAGTACCTGATGAAAAGTATAGCGGATCTAGAAAAAAGAATACACTGTCTGGAAAAGGAAAATCAATACTTGAAATATCTGTTGGCAGATGCAGGGATTTCTTATTCTGAAAAAGAGATAGATGACGGAGATGATGATGAATATGATCCAGATCAAGGATCAAGAATTATATCAAAAGATATTACTGAAACAGATGCAAAAGTGTTCTTCAGTATGTTTTGGGGACGTACAGATGTATACAGTAAGCGCACCATAAAGAAATCTACCGGGGAAGTAAATTATTATACACAGTGTCATAATTTTTGGAAAAACGGCTGCCCGAGAATTACTGGAAGTAAGATAAAATGTCAGGATTGCCAGAAACAGGCATATAAAGAGTTAAAAAAGGAACAAATTATTGAGCATTTAAGGGGAAATTCAAAAGATGCTACTGATGTTATAGGTATTTACCCGCTTTTAGCCGATGATACCTGCCGATTCATCGTCTTTGATTTTGATAATCATGAAAAAGATGCAGAAAAAAATGATTTTGCAAATGTTGATGATATGTGGAGAGAGGAAGTAGACTCTCTGAGAAAAATATGTGATATGAACGGAATTGATGCATTGGTAGAGCGTTCACGTTCGGGGAAAGGCGCACATCTTTGGATATTTTTTCAAAAACCAATAGAAGCCAGTCTTGCAAGAAAATTTGGAAATGCGCTGTTAAATAAAGGAGCGGAGTCTGTAAATTTAAGGTCATTTCGTTTTTATGACCGTATGTTGCCGATGCAGGATCATCTTCCGGAAGGCGGAGTGGGTAATCTGATTGCACTGCCATTACAGGGGCAGGCATTAAAAGAGGGAAACAGTGCATTTATAGATGAACACTGGAATGCATATCCCGACCAGTGGAGAGTGCTGCTAAATAAGAAAAAACTTTCAAAGGAGTTTGTCGAGGATAAGATAAGTGAATGGACAGAGGGAGATTCCTATACTGCCTCTGATGGCAAAGATATTTTTGAGAGTGATCATGAAAAGCCATGGGACAAAACAAAGCATTTTCAGAAGGGGGATGTTGAAGGAATATTACATATTACGCTGTCGAACGGTGTATATGTGAATACGGTGAATTTACAGCCAAGAATACAAAATCAGTTCAGAAGAATGGCTGCATTTTCCAATCCTGTTTTTTATAAAAATCAGGCTATGGGATTGTCTAATTTTGAAAATTACAGATATGTTTATCTTGGAAGCGACGAAGGTGAGTACATAAAAGTTCCAAGGGGTATTTTGGAAAATATAACCGAGGAGTGTGAAAAAGCCGGTATTGAATATGAAATAGAAGATAAGCGGAGCAAAGGGCTTCCGATTCATGTGGAATTTATTGGGGAACTGAGAGAATCACAGATACCTGCTGTAGAAAAGCTTCTTCAAAATGACAATGGAATTCTTAATGCAGCCACAGCATTTGGAAAGACGGTTGTGTGTTGCAATGTTATTGCAAAAAAACAGGTAAGTACGCTTATTCTTCTTCAGTCGTCAGCCCTGATGGAACAATGGCGGGAAGCACTGGAAAAGTTTTTATATATTGATGAGGAACTTCCTGAGTATGAAACGCCGACAGGCCGCAAGAAAAGACGAAAAAGTGTCATTGGGAAATTGCAAGGAGCTCATGATTCCACCACAGGTATTATTGATATTGCGATGGTTGGTTCAATTTGTAAGAATGGTGAATACCACAAGCGGTTAAAAGAGTATGGACTCATATTGGTGGACGAGTGTCACCATGCCGCTTCAGATACAATCGTGGATATATTACAGGAAGTAAATGCAAAATATGTATATGGAGTAACAGCTACCCCATTCAGGGGCGATAGTTTGGAGAAAATAAATTATATGCTCCTTGGTCCAATTCGTTATAAGTACACTTCAAAGGATAGGGCGAAAGAGCAGGGGATAGAGCATCTTGTTTATCCACGATTTACAAGAGCGGTTGCTCCAAGATTTTCACAGGATAAAATGCATCCAAATGAGGCATATGAAATTATCCGCAATAATGAAGACAGAGACGAATTAATCATAAGGGATGTGAAACAATGTGTAGATGAGGGAAGAACGCCGGTGGTTCTTTCCAAATACGTGGAACATTCACAGCGGTTATATCAGCGCTTGATAAATTATGCAGACAAAGTCTTTTTACTGTCCGGCAGGAATTCAATGAAAGATCATAAAGAAATTTTAAAACAGATGAATCAGGTTACGCCCAAAGAAAGTATGATCCTTGTTGCGACTGGTAAACTGATAGGAGAAGGATTTGATTATCCGAGGCTGGATACACTGATTATGGCAACTCCGGTGGCATGGAAGGGAGTAGTAGAGCAGTATGCCGGACGTTTAAACAGGGATTATGCTGGAAAGAAAAGCGTGATTATTTATGATTATGTGGATAGTCATATATCCATGTTTGACCGGATGTATCATAAAAGGCTTAAAGCATATAAACAGATTGGATATGATATTTTTTCCGGGACTGGTACACATATGCAAACGACCAATGCAATTTTTGACATAGATAATTACGCAGATATCTACCAGAATGATTTGCTTGCCGCAGAGAAAGAAATCATAATTTCAAGTCCGGCTATTAGTGGCAAAAAAGTATATGATATGATTCATTTACTTAGAGAAAAGCAGGAGGCAGGAATTAAAATAGTCATTGTCACATGGAAACCGGACTGCTATGGCTATGGGGACAGTGCGTACTGGCAGGAACTTCAGGAGCAGATGAGAAAGGCAGGATTCGAAATGAATCTTGTGGAGGATTACTGCGAACATTATTGTATTATAGACCACGAAGTGGTCTGGTACGGAAGTATGAATTTTCTGGGAAAAGAAGATGCAGAAGATAACCTGATGCGTATTGGAGATGCAAAGATTGCGAACGAATTACTTGAAATGACATTTGGAAATGAAAAATATCAGGGCGAGACGATGTAAAGGAATAGCGATAAATACGATAAAGCAAGCTTCGGAGGTATCAGATGTTCGATTTATCTCAATTTAACGAATACAAAGAAGACAATAGAAGGGAAGTCAAGAAAGCTAAAAGCGGCTTGCCGGATTCTTTATGGAGCACTTATTCTGCATTTGCCAATTGTTATGGTGGGGTGATTATTCTCGGCGTTGTAGAAAATGAAGACGGTAGCTGGTATACAACGGGATTACAGAATGAGGATAAGCTGCGCAGAGATTTTTGGAATACTATCAATAACAGACAAAAAGTGAATATTAATATTTTGGCAGATAAGGATGTACAGACATACCAAATTAATCAGGATACGATCATGGTTATTTATGTTCCGGCAGCAAAGCGTGAGCAAAAACCTGTATATATCAATGATGACCTGTTTGGGGGAACTTTCCGAAGAAACTGGGAGGGAGATTATCATTGTACGCCAAGTGAAGTGAAAGCCATGCTCCGTGATCAGACGGAAGATACCATGGACATGAAAATTCTCGAAAATATGCAGATGGATGTTCTTAATATGGAAACGGTACATGCATATCGAAACCGTCATATGGCGTACCGGAGAGAGCATGTATGGGAACAGCTGAAAGATGGGGACTATTTAGAGCGAATCGGAGCAGCGAGAATGCTTAATACAGACAATAAGCTGCATCCAACAGCAGCAGGACTTTTGATGTTTGGAGATGAGTATAAAATTTTATATGAATATCCGGAGTATTTTCTTGATTTCAGGGAATTATTGGATCCGGCAATCCGATGGACAGACAGACTGCAATCCAGTTCCGGAGATTGGACAGGCAATCTGTTTGATTTCTTTTTCAGGGTATATGGAAAGTTGGTAAAGGATGTCAAAATACCTTTTAAACTGGAGGGAGCAGTAAGGATTGATGATACGCCCGTACATAAGGCGATCAGGGAAGCACTTGCAAATTGTCTTGTGAACACGGATTTTTATCTGCCGCGCGGTATTGTCATTAAGAAGGATGCTGACAGCATCGTTATGGAAAATCCCGGAAGCATACGAACGGGAAAGAAACAAATGTTGAAAGGCGGTATATCTGATCCAAGAAATAAAGCACTTATGAAGATGCTGAATATGATTGGCATTGGGGAACGCGCAGGAAGCGGTGTACCGGATATTTATTCTGTTTGGGAGAATCAAGGATGGGAAGAACCAACGATAGAAGAAAGGTTTGGTCCAGATAGGACTTTACTGACGTTAAAATTCATACAAAAACAATTGGTAAAAACAAGCGGTTCAAAACAAGCGATTCAAAGCAAGCGAATAAAACAAGCGAATAAAACAAGCGTAAATATGAAAAAAATCCGGTTATATTTGCAAGAACATGAAACTGCAAAAACAGGTGATATTGCCGAATTGCTTGCTTTAAGCGCAGCAAGGACAAGAGCACTGCTCTCGGAGATGGAGGATGTTGAGGCATTTGGAACAAATCGAACAAGAACATACCGACTTCGGAGATAATAGGAAGGTTTCGGAGATAATAGGAAGGTGTGTGCGTGGCTACAAAAATTTTAAAACCATAAAGAAAATCCATATTTTCAAAAAATATGCCAACGAAAACCCCCAAAACACGCCATTTATCACACGAGATTTTCCTGCCCTAATCCGTGAAGGTGGCAGAAAAGTTGGATCCAGTAGGGGTGCTACGGTTGTTGAATAATCAAAAGAATTACAGTAAATTCAAGGGTTTATAGTGATAAGGAAATATTCACAATAACTTATTATTAACGCTAACAGACAGGGTGCATGCAGGTAGGTATGACGAATTGAGTTGTACCTGCTTACCTGTTGTTGCAAGATTGTTAATGAAATAGGTATGAAACAATGCAAGAAAAGATGAATAATAAAAATAATGCACAAATGACAATAAATGATTATTTGTCATTACTTCAAATAAAATATGATTGTGAAACCGTATATAGTTTAGGAAAGTCTTTACAACAAGATGGAGTAACTGGTTTTGGAATTATCCCTTATTTTACGTTAACAGCAGCTACCATATTAGAAATGCTTTCATTAAATGAAATAAAAATTGAAATACCGTACTCCACGCGAATAAAAGATATTCGTATGAAACTGAAAATTTTTGAAGATGGGTATAGCAAATCTAAAAGAATGTTATTGGCGATTGATTATCTCCAAAATGAGATTTTTAAGAACCAACTTACCTTCTCGTTTATGAAAAACTGGGATATACATTATAATTTGGGAATATATACAAACAAGGATAAGATAGTAATTGGAAATACACAGTATAATTACTATTTGTTACAAGACAATCGTTTCTTAAAAAAGAACCTTAATGAAATTGCTACTGCTTATGAGAGTTCTCCTAATAACTTTAACTTAAATGAACATGTGAGAAGAGAATGTTACCAATATGCGTATACATGTGCGCAATTTATAAATTCTATTCGCTTAGGACTGGAAAAATTTGATACACCCGTAACTATAAATTCAAACAAAAATATTGTCAATTTTTACTATGCAGATTATAATACAAACCGAAAGTCTGTTCTTTTACCGCAAGGAGAAAATGGAAAAGCCACTTTTCTTTACTTACTTCATACTTTATCCACAATGAATTTTCTTCTATATGTTTTGAATGATTATGAGAAAGATGATTTTGGTTGGTGGCTCAAAATAAATTATATTGTATATTATTACAGTATACATAAATTAACTGATTTACATGAGCATTTTGTGCAAAACAAATTGATGACACAAAACATTTCTGACTATTTAGATGAAATCGACATTAAGAACGCTAAATTTATGAATAGTACTTTTAGAAATTGTATGATGCACTCAAGTTTGGCAGATAAAAATGGAAATAGTATTATTTCTTCATCTAATTTAGATAGAGAGAAGCCTCTTTTTGGATTAGTAGAAACTTGTTTTGATGGAATGAGTTATAAAGAACTTAAAGATTCTGTAATATCAGAAATGAAACGAATATCAAACATATTATCGCAATGGCTTGAAACACAATCTCTGTGTATAAAGCCACTTTAATGCTAGTTACGCAATAGAATACCATTTTTGAGAGTAGACGCACAAAACCTTTACTCTGTCCCTAATGATATATTTCATTGCTATAATCCCACAAATATATTATACTTAAAAGAAGCAAATCTTAGTCCTTTTTGCAAACGCAAAAAGATGATTGGCAAATCCTTTGTCAAGCTGTTATAAGGATTACCCCTTGAGGTTTCAGCAGTAGGTTGCCCTATATGCCAATCAGAGTATTTGCCAGATTCTATGAGGAGGTCAAATACAAATTATACTTCTCGTCTTATGAGAAAGGGAAGTATGACGCATGAAAAAACTTATGGATTTAAACAAAGAAACAGCCAATAGGTTGTGGGTACAACAGTTTGGCAAAAAGCAGAAGGCGATGGACTTTTCCGGACGTGAGATTGCGAAAGCCGCCTACAATGATAGGAACAGCAATTATGGTTGGAATGTTGATCACATTTTACCGTTGTCAAGAGGAGGCAAAACAGCAGATCATAACTTGATTTGTTGTCATATTTTGACTAACGATGAGAAAGCGGACAAATTTCCATGTTTCAAAGCTAATGCAAAAGAATTTGAGATTCAAAAGCGGCAGAATCACTATGAGATTGTTGCAAGAACTGCTGACAAAAAGGAGGAAGAGGATAAAGTCGTAAATTTTTTGGATGTAGCACAGGGACTTGAATGTTGGAAACAATGCAAGTCTTATAGTGGGCAGGTTTTCGTTGGATATATCAAAATCAGGGTTGAGGTTTCCAATGAATTCAATCAACTTCTTGTAAGATATGAGAAATTTTTGTTTGAGCTATTTGGGACAGAAAGCATTTTTGTTGAAGACACGGGATATTCCAATAGTTATATGCATAGTCTACAGCATAATCGGGCCTATATTTTTACTGTTATAGCAGGTAATGTTTCAACGAAAGATAATACAGAAAATCTTCTTAGTGATTGTGTTGCATTAAATACTTATAGTGATTATTTTATAAGCAACACCGAGTTTGAAGGCATTCAGATTGTCTGTGGAATGAAGTGTTATGATAACTGTTTTGAAATGTCTTTGAACTGTAAAAAAGATATTTTGGAAAAACAGATACAGTTTAGTGCTCCATTGGCGATTGATGAACTTGTTAAAATTAATACGAGTGCTGAAAAGGAGTTGAAGGATATTTTTCCCCAAAGTGGATTTTATCCTTATAATTTTAAATTTACAAAATTGAAAAAAAATCTTGACAAATTAATTTGAGACATAACCAGAAGTATTATTTGTAAGCCTCTTGAAGAGATGCCGGGCAACAGGTATCTCTTTTGTGGTATAGCGTGCTTGGGGGGATAAGTTCTATCACTATTGACTGATTTTAGAGAGAATATATACTGGAAAATGTAAGGATTGGAGAACAGAATGAGTGAAAACTATCAACCTCCTTTTATAATGAATGAGGAGATAACAAACTTAATAGTTGAGATTGGAGAATATGTTGGCACAATTACGACTTACGATGCTATGCGTCCCAATCCAATTCTCCGCAGAGAAAATCGGATCAAGACGATACACTCATCTTTGGCGATAGAGCAGAATACGCTTACTCTGGAACAGGTTACGGATGTGGTTATATGGGAAGCGGATATTAGGATCGCCACAGGATATTCGTGATGACAATGGTCGGACAGGGAGATTGTGGCAGTCATTGATTTTGCAGAAATTGAAAGAAGTTTTTGCCTGAATTCCGGTAGAAACACTTGTGTATGAAAATCAGGAGGAATATTATAAGGTACTGCAGAGGGCTGATAATGTCAGAGATTGTACTAAATTTGTAGAATTTATGCTTATGATGATCCGCAATGCCTTAAGGGAGATCAGTGAAACACATAACAGAACAAATGTCGTAGCAAATGAGGAAAAAATATAGCCCTTTTACGGCATGATGGCAATATGTCAGCTAATATGTTGTCTGCATCTGTGAGAGTTACCGGAAGGCAGGCACAGCGTATTTTGGCTAAATTAAAGGTGGAGGGAAAAATAATACGGCATGGGGCAAATAAAAACGGTTACTGGGAAGTTATAGATAAAAAAATCTGAAGTAATAGTCCAAAAATAAAAAAGTGAAACAGCGTCTAGCTTTTTGATGGGGAGATAGCTAATATACTTGTGAGATATTCAATACTTTTGTGATAACACTATGATAACTTGAAATTGTATTGATGACTCGTTTGAGCAATGTTATGATTTGAGTAAAAATACACACCGGAATAAATTAAGTGTGTAAATACTTAATTGGAATTGGTGTATTATGGTAATAACATATAAGCAGTGTATAGAAAAATATGGAAGCGATCATATGTTAAAAAAGGAAATAGCAGAAGGCAAAATCTTTCAAAAGGAAAAAGGGATTTATTCACTAAGCAATGCCTGTTCTGAGCTTGAGATTATAAGTGTAAAATATCCGAAAGCTGTTTTTGCCGGTGAAAGTGCTTTTTATTATCATGCATTGACAGATGTTATTCCGGATTTTTATCATCTGGCTACGGTTAGAACTGATGGAAGAATAAAGGATGTACGGGTAAAACAGACATATTTGAAAGCGGATATTTTTGATATGGGAAAAATGAAGATGATGTATCATAATACAGAGATATGCATCTATAGCTTGGAAAGAATGCTGATAGAGCTTGTAAGATTCAGAGGCAGAATGCCTTTTGACTATTATAAGGAGATTATTTTGAATTATAGGAATCGTGCGGCGATGATGGATATAGCCAAAGTAGAAGAGTACGCAGACAAGTTTAAAAATGTCAGTAAGCTTATGGAGATCATATCTTTGGAGGTACTTTGATGAACTTATTGAATGAGGTGGACAAAATCAGAGAAGGAGTCTCAATCAGTCTCATATAATTGCATAAAAATTGAGACTGATTGAGACTGGATGAGATTAAAGAATACCAGGAAATCAGCACTGCCTGAAATGTTAGGAGAAATAGTGTCAAGATAGTCTCATGTGGTGTCATTTTGAAATGAGACTATGTGAGACTTAAAATTAGAGATAAGGTAATCAAAACAAGTTAGAGAAGATGGAAGTGAGACAGATGCAGATAGAACCTATATGATCACAGCCGTAAAGATTCATAAAGGTTTCAGAATGGATAATGAGAACTTCACTCAAAAAAATGAGAGAAGTTTGGCCAAAGTTTTGACTAAAGTTGTCGTGGCTACAAATTGGCTACAAAAATTTAAAAATCACAAAGAAAATCCATATTTTCAAAAAATATGCCAACCAAAAACCCCGAAAATACGCCATTCATCATACAAGATTTTCCTGCCCTAATCCGTGAGGGTAGTAGAACAGTTGGTTCAGGCAGGGTAGCTACAGAGTAGCTACGAAAGCAGGGGCTCCGCTTGTGAACACCATCCCATGAAAGCCTTTCAGGACAGCTCTTGCTTCCTTTCTGATCCAGAAGCAGTATGGTTATATCGATATGGAAGGGGCAGAGATTGCAGCAATCACGCATGGCCATTCGCTTGGATACATGCCGGCAGCAGTTTTAACCCATATTATCAACCGCATTGTATTCTCCGAAGAGAGAATTTCTTTAAAGAGCATAATCTTAGAAGCAAAGGATACGGTTGCAAAAGTTTCCCGTGGCGATAAGCACCTGAAGGAACTTACGGATATCATCGGTCTGGGAATTGCACATTACTGTTCGCTAAGACACCAGAACGATTTTTCGGATGGTGTGATTGCTGTGGTAAATCATAAAGGTGACAGTGATTCCACGGGAACAGTTACCGGAAATATTCTTGGTGCATTGCTTGAATTTGATGCGATCGAGGAAAGGTGGAAGACGAATCTGGAATTGATTGATGTGATGATAGAGATGGCCGATGATTTTTGCCACGGGTGTCAGATACATGAATTTGGTCACTATGAAGATCCGGATTGGAGGCGGAAATATATTTATATGAGATGGAAAGATGAGAAACTCGATATAGCAGAGAAGACACAGTTTATTGCAGTACGTGGGGATATTACAAAAGACCACGGCGTTCAGGCTATCGTTAATGCTGCCAATACCAGTCTGCTTGGTGGGGGCGGCGTGGACGGTGCAATTCACCGTGCTGCCGGTTCGGAGCTTCTGGCGGAGTGCCGTCTCTTAAATGGATGCAAGACGGGACAGGCGAAGATCACAAAGGCGTACAAACTTCCATGTGAATATGTAATTCATACTCCGGGACCACACTGGAACGGTGGAAAGTCCAAAGAGGCTGAATTGCTCGCGTCCTGCTACAGATCCTGCCTGGAACTTGCTGTAGAGAATGGAATCAAAAAAATAGCATTTCCTTCTATCGCCACAGGCATATATAGCTATCCGCTGGATCAGGCGGCGGAGATCGCAGTCAAAACTGTTAAGGAGTTCGTAGTCAATCACCCCGGAGAACTGAATGTGATTAAATGGGTACTGTTTGATGATACGACGCTGCGGGCATATGAAGCTCAGATAGAGCGCTGGACGGTTTCGTAGAGGGTTCATATCATATATGTTTTCTATCAGATGTATAAGATAGTTAGTCAATGCATAATGGGTGGAAATGCATAATGAGGAGCTTGTGTGAAGAGTGTATAAAGTAATTTTTTAATATATCAAATGCTTCATAAAGGTAAAGTAAAATGACAGAAGACGATACATTTCACGATAGCCGAGTTTGAACAGGTAATTTCACATGGTGAGAACTTAACTGTTGAATTTAAAACATGGATATATGCGAGAGCGTATTTCTTTGGCAGTAGATGCACTTGCTGCTTTTGCCAATACGAAAGGCGGCCATATCATTCTTGGTGTGAAAGAAGGCAAAAAGAAAACACTTCCCAGAAAAGACAGTATAATACCAGAGAAAAACCGATCGTTAAACAGCGTGCTGAAGATGTGCTTTCACGTCTGGGAATACCGATGTCAATCGCTATTGATATGTATTTAAATCAAATTTCTCTGACTGGTGGAATACCTTTTGCTGTGACATTGCCGAAAGCTCCGCAGTCTGTCAATGCGGATTTGATGACAACGGAAGAAATACATGCACGGCTGCAGGAAGGTTATGATGATATGAAAGCCGGTAAGGTGCAGGATGCGGCAACAGCATTTGCAAAGTTCAGGGAGAATCACGGATCATGAAATCTGAACCGGAACATACAATGGGATTGAGACAGTTTCCCATTGACAATTTCTCGGTATTCTATGTTATGGAATGATTATAATTTATTCAGTAAATAAAAGGCTTTCAGAGTTTTCTTTGAAAGTCTTTTTCTATCTTAAAATATTCAAAATCATCAAAATCTTGCTAATGATATATTTCATTGCTATAATCCCACAAATATATTATACTTAAAAAAGCAAATCTTAGTCCTTTTTGCAAATGTAAAAAGATGATTGGCAAATCCTTAGTCAAGCTGTTATAAGGATTACCCTTTGAGGTTTCAGCAGTAGGTTGCCCTATATGCCAATCAGAGTATTTGCCGGATTCTATGAGGAGGTCAAATACAATTTATACTTCTCGTTTTATGAGTAAGGGAAGTATGACGCATGAAAAATATTATGGATTTAAACAAAGAAATTTGTGTGGTAATGTTATTGAATCAGCATATAGACATGATTTTGTAAGTTGTAAATGTGGCTGCTGTTCGGGCAAAGATAGGAGAGACGCATGAGAAAAGAAGCATCATTAGAGCAGTGGAGAGTGCTGTATGAGGCGGCAACGCGAATGAAAGAGTTAAAGCCATGGGAAAAGTTTTGGGATATGGATTTAATAGGCATAAGATATGGTGAAAAAGAAGATACCGTATTTTTCAGTATACTGGGACGAGGGGGAGACTGCTATGGAATCGCGGTTTATGAAGGATACGAGGGTCTTAACAGTTTTTTGATGCTTGCTATGCAGAAACATATGAATCTGTCTGCAGAATATGCCATGTTCAATCAGAGAAACATAACGTGTTATTGGGGAAATCGTGATGAGTTGACAGATAAACAAAGAAAAATTATTAAGGATTTAGGGTATTCTTACAGGGGCAAAAATCAATGGCTTTACTTTTTGTCCTTTGTGCCGGGATATTATCCATATAATTTGGATTCGGAAGAGGTAGTTCGGCTGAGTGAATATTTTCAGGATTTGGAACTGGCGTTGAAATATTATGATGATGTAAATGTGAAAGTAGACTTTGAAAGTGGCAATATGTTCTTATTTTCATTTGGCAAGGATAAAAAGACATGAAATTTTGGAGAGTCCCCGTTACCGTTTACGGCTTTTCAATTTGGAAATCTGCTTATCACCGATGAAGAGTTGCTTGCCGATTTATCTAAAGAACCAAAGAATAATGCGGTTCTGGAAGCTGATATTTCAGTTATGGGAGCAAGAATAGATGATAAAAAATACAGTCGTCCGGCAAATCCTGCCTTGGCGCTTCTGGGAGATGCGGAATCGGAAGTGATCATAAGTTTTGAAATGACAGAACCGGATGATGATCCGGTGGTGATGCTTGCGGAATTAGTGATACGTTTTATTTTTCAGTATGGTGCGCCGAAAGAAATTCGTGTGACTAATGTGATTGTAGAGGCGGGGCTGGAGCAGATTTGTGATGTGTGTGGAATTAAATTGCGCAGAGTAAAAAGATTGTATGGCCTGGATTCGTTTATGCAGGGCATGGGGCGGTTCACTCTATAAAGAATGGCAACCGTTCAGGCGTTTGACATGACATAGGCATGCAGAGAAGGGAAAGAAAAAATGGCAAAATACACTTTTAAGGTTTATCCTGTTGGTCAGGGCAGAACTACATATCGTACTATAGAAATATCTGGAAAAGAAACGCTCGACAGATTGTGTGAGTTTATTCTGGAATCGTTTGATTTTATCCATGAGCATTTATATGAATTCTGCATGGATAATAGAATGTATAGCGAAGACAATTATCAGTATAATCCCGAGGATGGTGGACCGTCAACAGATATAGTGATAGACAAGATTGGCCTTGTAAAGGGGCAAAACTTTTCGCTTCATTATGATTATGGTGATGACTGGATGTTTATGATTCATGTGCAAAAGATAGAAGATGAAACGAAAAAGATATCGCCTAAACTGATTAAGTCAGTAGGACATGTAGAACAGTATTCGAATTGGGATGAGTGGGATGATGAAGAGGACGAATACTGACATTCGTAATGCGTTTGCACTTGAAGAGAAGGATGGGATCATTTTAACGGATGTATTTTCGACTTACCGCGACGGGCGGCAAATCGGTGAATCTGCGATGATCGTAATTGATTCGGATACAGGGAAATACGAAAAGATAGAAGTACCGGGAGAGTTGAAATATAAAGTTTTTTCTGAAAAATAAAAGTGTTATAATCAAAGAAACAAACCACCATTTATTCAGTATAGAAAAAATATTCAAAATAGAATTCTGCGAAGCAGTAGAAAAAGGAAAAATCGTCCGGTGTCCTGTAAGCAGCTTTACGAAAGAAGGGTAGGTGCCGACCGTGAATTTACTGATGATACATGTATGGAATGAAAAAGAAATTTCTTATCGGGGAAGATTTTCCAATCTCCTTTCTTATCCGTCCCTGACCCTGGCAACCCTCTATTCCCTGATTCCGAAGGGAGTATTTTCCCGAATTGATATAGTGGATGAAAATTCGCAAAAGGTAAATTATGATAAAGAGCAGTACGATATGGTGATGCTTTCCTTTGAAACCTCGTCTGCTTATACAGCGTATAAGCATTGTGCAGAGTTTAAGAAAAGGGGAGCTTATATCGTTTGCGGCGGCTATCATGCTACTGCACTTCCGGAGGAGGTCGGCGGCCACTGTGATACTGTGATCGTGGGGCCTGCGGAAATTTCCATTCCGCAGTTTATAGAAGATTTTATACATGGGACGCCTCAGAAAGTTTATAAGAATTTTGACGTATGTGCGGCACAATTTGTGATACCGGCGAGAGATAAGGTTACCGGACACAAAAAGCTCAGAATTCCTTCCGTAATTGCTGACCGGGGCTGCCGGAACAGTTGCAAATACTGTTCCATGCGGACAATGTGGAAAAGCGATCCCCGTCCGATAGAAAGTGTCATAGAAGAAATCCGATCATTAAAGACAAAAATGGTTATTTTTTATGATCCCAATTTTTTTGGTAAGCGGGAATATGCCATGGAGCTGATGCAGGCTCTAAAACCGTTAAAGATTCTTTGGGCGTCTAATGCAACGGCTGATTTCGGTTATGACCATGAACTGATGCAGACGGCTTATGAGAGCGGCTGCCGGGGTGTTTTGATCGGTCTTGAATCGCTCAATTCCCAGTCTTTGACCAACGCCGCAAAACGCTTTCATGAACCGGATAAATACAAAGAGATCATTGAAAACATACATAGCCATGGCATAGCAGTGAACGGCTGTTTTGTTCTGGGGTTTGACAATGATACGGAGGAAGAACTGCTGGCGCTGCCGGAACGGGTAGACAGGCTTGGGCTGGATCTGTGCCGTTTTGCCGTACTCACACCATATCCGGGGACAAGGCAGTATGAGGAGTATGAACGCGGAGGTAGAATTCTGACAAAGGATTGGAGCCGGTACACTCAGCATAATGCGGTATTTTGTCCGGCCAATATGACTCCAAAGCGGTTGGATGAAATATACAGACAGGTCTGGAAGGAAGCCTATACATGGAAAAAGGTGTTAAAGCGTATGGCAGCCTCGCCATGGAGGAAACCCTCCTATCTTTTTATTCTGCTGGGCGCCAATATAGGATTCAAATTTCTAGGTATTGACAAATACCATGGATTTGACAAAGGGATGAGGAAGTGAAAATCACATTTATTCGTTTAAATATGTTTGAGCATATCAGTTCGGATGCCATGAAACCTGTGTTGTTTGCTGTCATTAAGGGCCTTACTCCGGCGGAACATGAAATATATTTTTTGGATGAGCGGGTGGAAAGGCTGCCGGAACAGATTGACTCGGATATCATTGCCTTTTCGGTGGAAACCTACACTGCCAAGCGGGCTTATATACTTGCAAAAAAATATAAAACGAAAAATAATGTAATTGTGATGGGAGGTTTTCATGCCGGCGTGATGTCGGATGAAATGCTGCGTTATGCGGATACAGTGCTTGTGGGTGATGCGGAGGATACCTGGGGAGATTTCTTAGCGGATTGTGTTAAGGGGGCACCGGCGCATAAGTATATCTCCGAAGAAAAGCATCCCCTTACAGCCGTCCCTGATGTCCCGGGCATCTACAGGCATAACTACTACGGAATCGGTGTTTACCAGCTCTCACGGGGATGTAAATTTAACTGTGAATTCTGCTCCATTAAGACGATGTACAGATGTGTACGGCGCAAACCCAGGGATGTGATCTATGAGGAGCTGAAAGCGGCAAGAGAAAAAATTATTTTTTTTGCGGATGACAATCTGTTTTATGATAAAAATTCTGCCCTGGAACTGTTTCAAAAAATTGCGCCATTGAAAAAGAAATGGGCTTGTCAGATCAGTCTGGACGCGGCCGGAGACGACGAGATTTTGAAAGCGATGAAGAAGGCGGGGTGCTTTCTCGTCCTGATCGGTTTTGAAAGCCTGAATGCCGGGAGCCTTGCAGAGATGAATAAGAGGGCTAATATTTGCGCGGATTATACGGAAATCATCAGGCGGATATACCGGCATCGGTTACTGGTTTACGGCACGTTTGTGCTGGGATGTGACGGCGACAATGTGGATGTTTTTGATGCGACCTTTCAATTTGCGGTAAAAAATAAAATAGCGGTCACGAATTTTAATCCCCTGATCCCGATGCCGGGTACAGGGGTGTATAAGCGGATGGAAAAGGAGGGCAGGCTGCTTTATAAGAAATGGTGGCTTTCGGACAGGTACCGTTACGGGGAGACGGCATTTATACCGAAAAATATGTCACCGGAGCAGCTCCGTGACGGATGTCTGAAAATGCGTACGGATTTTTATTCGGCGAGATGCATTTTAAAGCGTTTATTTTCCAATCCCATCAATTTTATACCACTTAATTTCTTTGTGTTTATTATGGCAAACATCATCTCACACAGGGAGATATTAAAGAAACAGGGACAGCTTTTGGGAGGAATATTAAATGAAGCTGACGTTGATTAAACCCAACATAGGGCGGCGGGAACACAGCCTTTATGTGGATGAGGGAAGAATGGAGCCGTTACAGCTGGGTATCCTTGCGGCGCTTACCCCATCGGATATAGAGGTGGTTATGTATGACGACCGTATGGAGTCGATTCCCTATGAGGAACCCACGGATCTGGTTGCCATTACCGTAGAAACCTTTACCGCAAGGCGCGCCTATGAGATCAGTGCGGAATTTCGCAAAAGAGGAGTAAAGACTGTCATGGGTGGGATGCATGCCATGCTGATTCCTGAAGAGGTTTCCGAGTATTGTGACTGCGTCATTGTGGGGGATGCCGAGCCTGTGTGGAAAACAATGTTGGAGGATTTTCAGAAAGACAGGCTGCAAAGCCGCTATGATGTGATTCAGCCCGAATGTCCGCAGGCGGACGTGATACCCAGGCGCGATATTTTTGAGGGGAAGGGCTATCTTCCGATAACGCTTTTGCAGTATTCCAGGGGATGCAGTCACAGATGCAGTTTCTGTGCATCTTCCGTATATTTTAAAGCCCATCATTACTGCCGTCCGGTGGAGGATGTGATTCAGGAAATAAAAATGCAAAAGAGAAAGCTGCTGTTTTTTGTGGATGACAATATTGTCTGTAACCATGAAAAGGCAAAGGAGCTTTTTCGTGCGCTGATCCCGCTGAAGATCCGTTGGGTGAGTCAGGGAAGTATGGACATGCTGCGTGACAGAGAGCTTATGGAGCTGATGGTAAAAAGCGGCTGTCTGGGGCTTGTTATCGGATTTGAATCTATTTCCCCGGACTGCATAGCGCAGATGAATAAGTATACGAACAGGCATGGTTCCAATGATATGTACCGGGAAGAGATTCGGCAGCTTAGAGAGTGGGGGCTGCAGACATGGGCGGCATTTACGGTGGGGCATGACGGTGATACCGTGGAATCGATACGGGCGACCTGTGATTTTGCGATCAAAAATAAGTTTACATTTGCCGCGTTTAATATTCTGATGCCTTATCCGGGTACTCCGCTTTATGAAAAAATGGAACGGGAGGGACGGCTGCTGTATGACGGCAAATGGTGGCTTCATGAAGACTACCGCTTTAATTATGCCAGCATTGTGCCTAAAAATATGACGGCTGATGAATTAACAGAGGTTTCCTTTGAATGCAGAAGACGTTTTAACAGTGTGTCCTCTATCGTGAAAAGAGCATTGGAGCCGAGAACGAATATGCGGACACCTTACCGCTTTCTCACATACCTTATCTATAACCCGTTGTTCCGCAAAGAGGTACATAAAAAGCAGGGGATGCGCTTCGGTTTAAAAACACAAGAGAATCAGGAGAAGATAATATGCTGAAAATTGCTTTGCTTGCTCCGGCGGGAGCGATGCATCGTTATTCGGGGAGTTTTGGGAAATCCCTTCACTATGCTCCGCTCACGCTCACTACTTTGGCGGCGCTGGTTCCGGAGGATGTGGAAGCTGATATTTCTATTTATGACGAGACCGCGGGGAAAATTCCTCTTAATCTGGATGCGGATCTGATAGGAATCACCTGCATCACCGGGACGGCCCCCCGCTGTTATGCCTATGCGGATTATTTCCGCAAAAAGGGAAAAACGGTTTTTATGGGAGGCGTGCATCCCTCCATGCTTCCGGATGAGGCTGCTCAGCATGCGGATGTTGTTTTTACGGGTTTTTCCGAGCAGACATTTCCGCAGTTTATTTACGATTATATCAGAGGCAATCATAAAGCGCGTTATTGTCAGAACGAAGACTTTACCATTGTCGGTAAACCCATACCGCGCAGGGAGCTGTTGAATAAAAAGCGCTACATTACAACCAAGACGGTAGAGGCAATTAGAGGATGCTGTCATACATGCAGCTTTTGCGCCTATCCCGCGGCATTTGGCAAGCCTGTTTATAAGCGGCCGGTAAAAGAGGTGGTAGCGGAGATTGAGGCGCTTCATACAAAACATGTTTTGTTTCCGGATGTGAATCTGATCACGGATTTACAATATGCCATGGAACTTTTTAACGCATTGATCCCATTAAAAATTATGTGGCTGGGGCTTGTGACGTCGGCCATTGGCATGAGTGACGAGTTAATTACATTATTCCGGAAGAGCGGGTGCAGGGGACTTTTAATCGGGTTTGAATCCATAACGCAGGAATCCCAGCAGTATATACATAAAGGGGTAAATCAGGTAGACGGCTATGTTACATTGATGAAGAAACTGCATGACAACGGCATTCTGGTACAGGGCTGCTTTGCCTTTGGCGGCGATGAGGAGGATGAGAGTGTGTTTGACCGCACGGTGGAAATGGCCATTAAGGCGAAAATCGATCTGCCGAGATATTCTATCCTCACACCCTTTCCAAAAACTCCGTATTATGCCCAGCTGGAAAAAGAGGGGCGCATCACGGAGCGGAATTGGGCGATG
The DNA here is from genome assembly GCA_014804795.1 of Lachnospiraceae bacterium. Classification (GTDB taxonomy): domain Bacteria; phylum Bacillota; class Clostridia; order Lachnospirales; family Lachnospiraceae; genus 1XD8-76. Next base: position 139,536 of record JAAUZC010000010.1, read on the forward strand.
TATGATGTCCAGCACTGTGTGTTTCAACCGAAAAAGATGACCAAAGAGCAGTTGGAAGAAGGAACGGACAGGGCATGGCGGATGACGTATACCAATGGGAATATAGCCAAAAGACTTGCACCGTTTCGGCACAGTCCATGGCTTTCCCTGTCTTTGAACTTAGGCTATAAAGGATATGCCGATAAATGGCATAAATTTACCCGTGAAGTGATGTGTGACAACTCGGATATTCCGGTAATTGATAGTGTCAAGTAATATATGAAAAATGAAAAACAGCAACGAATCGGACAAGCCCCGGGAGGATTTACAGACACTTTAGTGGCTGGAAATTCTCCCAGTTCAAAGGGGCTTGGGAGAGGAGTTGCGGAACTGGAATGAAAGCATGAAGATTACTTTTATTCTCCCGGCGATCGGGAAAAAGCAGGGACAAAAATATATCGGCACATGGAAGATGGAACCGCTTACCATTGCAGTACTGAAGGCACTGACGCCTCCAGATATTGAAACAGAGCTTTTTGATGACCGTATAGAGCTGATTGATTACAATACCGCAACAGATCTTGTGTGTATTACGGTGGAGACATATACGGCGCGCCGAAGTTATCAGATTGCCGCAAAATTCCGTGAGCGGGGCATTCCCGTGGTAATGGGCGGATATCATGTCACCCTTTGTCCGGAGGAGGCCGCCCTGTATTGCGACAGTGTCATCGCAGGAAATGCAGAAACAGTCTGGAGCCGTATGCTTTCGGACTTTCGGAATGATCATCTTGAAAAGATTTATCGCGGCGGGATCGGAGAATATGATATTCGTCCGGATAAAACCATTTTCAAAGGAAAAAAGTATCTTCCGATCTCTCTTGTGGAAACCGGACGGGGATGCTGTCACAGCTGTGATTTTTGTGCCATATCAAAATATTATTGCGGAAGGTATTATAGCCGTAAGCACAGTCTGATACTGGATGATTTAGAATGTTCCGGGCATAAATACACTTTTCTGGTGGACGATAATCTTATGGCGGACAAAAACAATGCAATGACTCTTTTTGATGAGATCGCACCACTGAAGAAGAAATGGGCAGGACAGGGAACTCTTTCCATGGCGAAAGATGAAAAGTTGCTTAAGGCGATGAAAAAAAGCGGGTGCGAAATCATTTTGATCGGTTTTGAGAGTCTGAGTAAAGAGAATCTGAACCAGATGAACAAGTCCTTTAACTATGCGTTGGGCGAGCGGGATGAGCTTGTGAAACGCATTCATGATGCAGGGATCGGCATCTACGCCACTTTTGTATTCGGCTATGACAACGATGATGAGAGGACCATAGACCAAGCCATGGAGTTTGCAAAGAAGCACAATTTTTATACCGCAGCGTTCAACCATCTGCTGCCTTTTCCGAATACGCCGCTTTATGACCGCCTAAAGGCGGACGGACGGCTGATTTATGACAAATGGTGGATTGAAAAGGGATACAATTACGGAGAACTTGCTTTTTACCCGAAGAATATTTCTCCGGAGAAACTCAGCATGCTTTGCAGGGATGCGCGAAAGGAATTTTCCGCGCCGAAAACGGTGATAAACAGGGGGATGGCATCTTTAGGGCGGACCAGTCCGCTGCTTTGGTGGCTGTTCTGGGCCATGAATCTGCGTCTGGGGGAAGAAGTGGATCAAAAAATGAATGTCCCGATAGGAGAGAATCTTGATGAACTTCCAAAATGACCGATACACATTGAAACTTGCCGACAGTTCTGATAATGCCGGCATTCGTGAAATTTTTGAAAGCAGTGCCTTCAGCGGCGGAATCAGCGTACAGTATCTGAGGAATCCCGAACCCTATGAATCTTTTCGTGCGGATGGAGATGATGCCAAGATTCTTGTTATCGTGGACAATGAAACGAAAAGAGCGGCGGCGGTGGGCGGAGCAGTGGTACGATGTGAATATATAAACGGAAAAGAGGAAAAATGTGCCTATCTTACCGGACTCAAGATCCATCCGGATTACCGGAAAACGCTTGCTTTTATGACGAAGGCGTATGATTTTCTGCATAAGGAAATTTCTGACTGCAGATGCTGTTATACGACTATTCTTGATGATAACCTGCCGGCAATTTCCATGTTTGAAAAGAAACGCAAGAACATGCCGGAATACAGGTATCTGGGACATTATACCACCTACTGCTTTCACGGGGGCAAAAAGTTGCTCGACATAGAAAAAGATCATTTGGAAGGCTTTGATCAATTGATGAAAACACATTTTGCGGCTCAGAACCTTGTACCGGTTGATCATCATTACGAGGGTTTTGGGGAACAAACCTTTTACTGCGCAAGGGAAAGGGGAGAGATCATCGCCTGCTGTTTTGTGGGGAACCAACAGGGATATAAACAGTATAAAATGAATTCTTACGGCGGAATTTACAAGGCGTTGTCAAAGCTTCCCACAGAGCTTTTCGGCTATCCGCAATTTCCGAAGGCGGATACCATTGTAAACCATGGGGTGATTTCTTATCTCTATATCAGGGATTGTGATGAAAAACTCTGTAATCGGTTTCTGCGCACCGTTGCGGCACAGGCGGGGTTTTCGCTGTTGATATGGGGAGGGTTTGAAAATAACCCGCTTTGCGCCGCACTTGACAAAATGCGGACGGTTCATTATGGGAGCAGACTTTACTCTGTTCTTTGGGATGAGAGGCCTGCGCTTTCAGGAGTGATCGGTATGGAGGTAGCCCTGCTTTAGAGTCAGGCGGGGTAGCAAATTTTTAAAACACGCAGGTGCTCTATTTCAGAAATGAAACGGCAGCCGTCAGTTGCCCGGTATCCGCAGTACCTGACCGATACTCAACATATCGCTGCTCAGGCCGTTCAAGCGTTTGATCGCGTCAACGGTCGTGCCGTATCTCTTCGCCAGGAGCCAGAGCGTATCGCCCGAACGGACAGTATATTCAAAATAGGATCCGCCTGAAGATTCCGCTGCCGGAATTTTCAGCACCTGACCGATATTCAGGATGTCGCTGTTTAAGCCGTTCAGCTTTTTGATCGCGTCAACGGTCGTGCCGTATCTTCCGGCTAAGAGCCAAAGCGTATCACCCGAGCGGACAACATATTCTATGCTCCCCGGAGCGTTGTCGGGAGGAATGATATTATCCGCGCCGAGATAAGTCTGATACAGCGCCTGCCATGTGAGCGGTCCCACCACGCCGTCCGGCGTAAGTCCCGCTGCGCGCTGGAAAGCCTCAACCGACTGTCTGGTTCCCGTTCCGAAATTTCCGTCCTGTGTGGGAGCCGGGATCGCAGCATTAAATTCGGCTGCCACATTCAAAAGATACTGCAGGGTAATGACGTCCTGCCCTGACGACCCGGGACGAAGGATTGAAGCCGGCGGAACGGTTCCGATGCCGAGGGACGTTCCCTCGCTGTCCAGTTCGGCAAGTCTGGTCACGGAGGTATACAGATAGGAAAGTTTATTCCAGGTGGATTTCCCGACTATGCCGTCGGAGGCAAGATTGAAAATACTCTGGAACTTGGCGACCGCCGCTCTTGTGCTCTCTCCGAACACGCCCTCTTCATCCGTGATCGCGGGAATCGCGGGGTAATTGCGTCTGATCCTTTTCAAATAAGTCTGGATTGTCTGTACATCGAGCCCCGTGCTTCCGGTTCTGAGCGCAGTACCGGGATAGGAGGACAGAATTCCGGTGATAATATTTGTCTCCGCAATCTCCACATCCTTCGGGTAATAGGAACGCAGGATCTGCAGGGGAGTAAGCCCCTGATTTGCCAGCGTGACCGTCCCCCACTGGGATAAACCCGAGCAGGCCGCGGTGGTTCCGTTGCAGAAAGAGGTGAAATAAGGAGAAGTCTGTCCCTGTCTGCGTACAAATTCATTGAAAATTTCATCTACGATCAGACTGACGGATTCATAGATATTCCGACCGTATATAAAATACTGGTCATAGGCGGTATTATTTGTTATATCAAAGCTGTAGCCGCGGCTTCTGTACCACTCGGTATAAACCCGGTTCAGCGCAAAGGTGATGATCGCGTAAATATTTGCCCGCAGAGACGCATTCGGCCACGTGGGATAAATCTCACTGCTGGCAACATTTTTGACATAATCCGTAAAAGGCACCTGAACATTGGATGCGGATGCGCCGGGAGCGCCCAGATGCACCGTGATCGGATTGGGAATAACCGGCTGGCGGAGTACTCTGGAATCCGTATCGGAAGATATCTGATAACGTTCGCCTGTCATGGAAACGGCGGGCGGGCCTATCTCAATCTCCGTCACAGTCGGGATACGCTGCGATCCCTGCATCGGAACAAATTCAATCGGTTGAATGGATGTCTCTCCTTCCAGGATCGGAATGCCGGAAATATGAACCGTATTGAAACCGTCTGCAAACGCAAGCACATGGTAACTGATATAAGGTAATCCCTGATAATCCGGATCTAAAGACAGGGACCGGTCCAGAGTTTCCAAAGAAACCTTCTCCGTTTCTCCGCTGTCATCCGTTGTCAAATGATAAATATGCTTCTCCTGACCGTCCATGATCCAGATTTGTGCCCCACTGAGCGGCAGTGCGTCGTGAGCCGTTCGTGCCTGTATGATCAAATAACCGATAGCCATAAATAATAAATTCCTCCTCCAAGTCACATTGGGAAATCTCTATAAAATATAAATATGAGGAACAGGTGATGTTTAGAATTTTATAATTCCGGTTGATTTGGAATTAGGAGTCTGTATTGACTTTACATAACTCATGTGGTATGATTGGTTATACAAATCATACTTACACCTGCATGTCTTTTCCGACACAAATTTACATAAAAATACGGTGCAAGTATATGATGCACGCATGCAGGCAAGCTGCATGACGCGTGTACGCTCAGCGCAGCAGGTGCGCAGAGCTGTTGCGTAGACTTTTTTCATACTTATAAAGGAGGAAGAAAATGACTGTACCAAAGGGTAAATATGCATGGACAGCTACTGTTGGAGAAAAAGGACAGATCGTTATTCCGAAACAGGCGCGCGATATATTTGAGATCAAACCGGGAGATACGTTGCTTATTCTGGGCGATGAGGAGCGTGGCATTGCCATCCCTCCGAAAGGAGCGTTTGCTGAATTGTTCGGCATGGCATTTCAGGAAAAGGATGGTGAGAGTAATTGAAGAAAATTGCCTTCTTTTGTATTCCCGCGCATGGCCACACAAATCCTATGCTTCCGGTTGCCGCCGAACTTGTCAGGCGCGGAAATGTAGTCCGGTTCTATTCGTTTGACGAATTTGAGAAGAAGATCAGGGCGACCGGAGCAGAGTTTATATCCTGTGATTCCTTTCTGCCGAATCTGACGAAGCAGGAGGAAGCCGGTTTGAGAAACGTCTCTGCTACAGAAATGACGGTGCAGGATATTCGCATTACGCTCAGTATGAATGAATTTCTGGATCAGGAGTTCAAATCTTTTCAGCCGGATGTGGTATATACGGATTCTGTCTGCTTTTGGGGAAAGCTCAACGCATGGAAGCACCATGTGCCGATGGTGGTATCTACGAGCACTTTTGCATTCAATCAAATGTCTTCCAGATACATGAAGAACAGTCCGAAAGAAATAGCAGATATGATTTTTGGACTTCCGAAAATTTCAAGGGAACTGAGAAAACTAAAGCTATACGGATTCCGTGTGAAAAGTGTTTTTTCTTTGATTCAGAGTGACAATAACACAGATTCCGTCGTGTATACTTCACAAATGTTTCAGCCCTGTGCGGAGAGTTTTTCAGATCATTATGCCTTTGTTGGACCATCCGTATTTTCAAATGTCCTGCCGGTCAAAGAGAAGGATCGTCCGCTCATCTATATCTCTATGGGAACGGTCATCAACGATCGGCCCGATTTCTACGGTAAATGTATTGACGCTCTGAAAAACCTGAATGTTGATGTCATTATATCCTGCGGAAATGCCATAAACCTCGAAAAGTTGGGAGTATTGCCGGACAATATCCGGGTGTATCCCTATGTTGACCAGCTTGATATTCTTGCCAAAGCAGATGCTTTTATTACACATTGCGGAATGAACAGTGTTTCCGAAAGCCTGTATATGGCGGCGCCGATGGTTCTTTATCCGCAGACGAACGAGCAGCATGCCGTGGCAAGAAGAGTTACCGAAATCGGTGCGGGAATTATGCTGAAGGAGGACTCTTCCGAAGGTATCCGGACAGCCGTACAGGAACTTCTGAATCATAGTGCATATGGAAGTGCCGCCGCCGAATGCAGTGTGGATTTTCGTGTCTGCCCCGGTGCTGCAGGCGCGGCGGAATTCATCGAAAATGCACCACATTCATATGCCTGATATTTGACCGAAGTTTCATTGATCTCTATTTTTTATTATGCCGGTGATAATTTCCGGAGCGTTGTGGAAAGCAGATCTTTTATCTGCCGCACTTCACCTGCAGCTCTTCCCAACGTCTGTCCACTTCCTGTTGGAACGCTGCAATCAGCTCTTCATTTCCGGGCTTGAACAGGTGGCGGAAGCGGCGCTGGGAGCGCAGGAAGTCTTCAATGGGCAGCTTATTCTTGGGCTCATAGCTCAAAATCCACTTTCCGTCCACCACTTCATACAGCGGCCAGTAACAGGTATCAATTGCCGCCTGGCAAATATCCATAAGGTCTGAAGGCTCATATCCCCAGCCTCTCGGGCAGGGAGAAAGAACATTCAGGAAAGCGGCGCCCGGTGTATAAATTGCTTTTTCTGCCTTTGTGTGTAAATCTTTAAAATTATTTGTAAAAGTGGTTTGTCCGACATAAGGGATATGGTGTTCCGCCATAATTGCCGCCAGATCCTTTCTGATCTGCACTTTACCGTTGGACACTTTACCGGCCGGCGTGGTGGTGGTATCCGCAAACTGAGGGGTTGCGGAAGAGCGCTGGGTTCCGGTGTTCATATAAGCACCATTGTCATAACATACATATACCATATCATGTCCGCGCTCCATAGCGCCGGACAGGGACTGAAAGCCGATGTCATAAGTGCCGCCGTCGCCGCCGAAGGTGATAAATCTGTAGTTTTCGTTAATCTTTCCACGTTTTTTCAACACCCTGTACGCGGTCTCGACACCGGAAAGCGTTGCGCCTGCATTCTCAAAGGCGTTATGAATATAGCTGTCCTCATATGCAGTGTACGGATACATGAAAGAAGAAACTTCCAGACATCCCGTTGCGTTGCCTACAACTGCCTTGTCCCCTTCATGCAGCGCACGCAATACTCCGCGAACTGCGACGGTGCCGCCGCAGCCGGCACACATTCTGTGTCCGGGAGCAAGCCGCTCCGGTTTATTCATTATTTCTTTAAAATTATATGTTTCCATATTCAGCTCCTCATAGAATCCATTTTTCAATGAGTAAATCTCGAAGGGATTTACTCTTGTTAATTTCCGAAGGGATTTATTACTCTCTACTACGCAGTCCTATATATTCGTACATATCTGTTATTTTATGTTCTGTCGCAATTTTTTCCAGATTTTCATAAATCTGACAGAAATCTTCCACAGTGATATCCCTGCCGCCAAGTCCGTAGAAATAATTCACTGTTTCCGCTGTTCCCTTTGCTTGATAGAGCGCGGCCCTTACCTCTGCGCCCAGAGGACCGCTCGTGGCGGAGAACATCTCTGACCGGTCCAGGATTGCGACTGATTTTACATGTGCCAGAGCCGCCGCGATTTCCTCCTCCGGGAAAGGGCGGAACACTCTGATCTTCAACAGACCTACCTTCTTACCCGTGGTATTTCGGATCTGATCAATGGCAGCCTTACATGTGCCTGCCGCAGAACCGATAATGACAACGGCATATTCCGCATCCTCTAAACAGTATGATTCGAAGAAACCGTATTGCCGTCCTGTCATAGCATGAAACTGCCTGGCAACATCCAGAATTACTTTGCGGGCATTGATCATGGCTTCCCGCTGACCGCGTTTGGTTTCCATATAATAGCTGGATACGGCATAGGGGCCCACAGCCAGAGTTTCGTTCGGATTTAAAAGATAATGTTCCGGTTCCCGTTCACCGACGAATTCCTTGACCAGATCATCTTCCACCAGCATAATGTTTTCTACCCCATGACTGGTGATAAAGCCATCCTGACAGATCATGACCGGAAGCATCACGTCTTTATGCTCTGCGATCAGGAATGCCTGCAGAAAATTGTCATAGACTTCCTGATTGGACTCCGCATAGATCTGNATCCAGCCGCTGTCCCTNGCNCCCATGCTGTCGGAATGNTCCGCATTNATGTTGATAGGACCGGACAGGGCGCGGTTTACAAGCGCCAGAACAATAGGAAGCCTGTTGGATGCCGCTACATACAATTCCTCCCACATCAAAGCCAGACCGCAGGAAGAGGTGGCGGTAAGAGCCCTTGCACCCGCTGCCGAAGCCCCGACAGTGGCGCTCATGGCGCTGTGCTCACTCTCCACCGGAATAAATTCTGTGTCGATCTCCCCGTTTGCAATATAATTTGCCACATACTGNGGAATCTCCGTGGAGGGAGTGATAGGAAATGCCGGCATGACATCCGGATTGATCTGTTTGATGGCATAAGCTACGGCTTCNTTGCCGGATAAACGTTCTCTGATTGCCATTTATTTTCCCTCCTTTTGCAGTTCCGCATTCGTCNTTCCNGTACACTGTACCGCGAAGACAGATTTCCTGCTGCTTCGCATCAGTAAATCGTCTTGNGTACTGTCCGGACTCATGCTGTTCATCNTAATTGCACCNAAGGGGCATACCTTGGCACAAATGCCGCAGCCCTTGCAATGATCATAATCAAAATCCTNACGTTTCCTGTCACAGACCGGAATGGAGGAATCCGGACAGACCGGCGTGCACAGAAGGCACTGNTTGCATTTTTCNTCATTCCAAANCGGNGTGGAAGTGCGCCATTCACCCGTACAAAAATCTCTGGANGTNGCGGCTTCGAAAATTTTGTTACCTTCCGTTATGTCCTGCCAGGGGCTGTTTTCGTTTATTTTGNATANGGACGCCCGCGAAGCGTGCGGCCGTTGGTTTTCATTGATCATGAATTTATCCCGCCTTTCTTTGACTTTGNAATTTCTGCAAATGTAAGNTCCAAAGCCTTCATGTTGCCGTNAATGACTTCCGGCTTCTTTGCAAATTTATGCCGGAATGAGTCAAGCATCTCTTTCAAAAATTCTTCCTCGTCCATGATGCCGGATACGGCCACTACGGCCGCCAGCATAGGAGAGTTCGGATAGTTTTTCCCTAACGCCTGTGTGGAAATGGCTTTTGCATCCAGAGTATAAACCGCGCCCTTATAGTCATGCAAAAGAGGAAGCAGTGCTTCTTTTTTCTTTTCCGTATTGATAATGACGGCGCCGTTTTCCTTTAATCCATGGGTTACGTCAGTGCTCTCTAACAGTCCGTCATCCACTACAACAACATAATCGGGATCATAAATATTGGAATGAACCGTCATAGGCTCTGTGCTGATCCGATTGTAGGCGGTAATCGGAGCACCCATGCGCTCCGGACCATATTCCGGAAAGCCCTGCACAAATTTTCCGGCCTTGAATGCCACGTCCGCCAGCAGAAGAGCAGCGGTCTTTGCACCCTGGCCGCCTCTTCCATGCCATCTGATTTCTATTGTATTTTTCATGCTTACCTCCATTCCGAAGCAATCTGCGTATACTTACACGCATAAAAAACAGCTCCTGCCGCAAACGACAGAAGCNTTCTCTTTCTTCAATAAGAATTTATCTTCTCATCCCATCTACGACATACCATCATATGCGCCCTCTATTACGGAAGGAATCCGTCAGCATCTACTTGCATACCTTGCTTTGGTGCTGCAACTCAGGAGGGATTTTCCATAAGTTCTACTCGTACCGTTTCTCAGCTACACGGCTCTCTGTAACTTTTCAAAAATATGTACTCGCTCCGTCATCGTCTTTAACATATTGATTTGTCAATATTTTAATAATGATTCACACACTTGTCAACAATTTTCGATTATTTTTTACCTGTCGATAAACTCCGGACTTACTTGCGCCAATGTTGTGAATGATTTATAATAGCGATAGTACCAAGGCTGAAGGGGGTGCCCAAATGAACTTTTTGGAAGAGCGGATACAAAAAGACGGCATCGTAAAAGAAGGAAATGTCCTTAAGGTAGATGCTTTTTTAAATCACCAGATGGATGTCAGGCTTTTCAGGCAGATGGGAGAAGAATGGAAAAGGCGCTTTGAAGGCACATATATCAATAAAATATTAACGATAGAGGCCTCAGGAATCGGAATAGCGTGTGTTGCTTCCGAATACTTTGATGTGCCGGTTGTTTTTGCAAAAAAATTAAAAAGCATTAATATTGACGGAGAGATGTATGTGGCGGAAGTGGAATCCTTTACCCACAAATGCAAAAATCAGGTGATAGTTTCTAAAAAGTTTCTGAGTCCCGATGACCATGTCCTGATCATTGATGATTTTCTGGCAAACGGATGTGCTTTGCAGGGTATGATTTCCATTGTTTCCCAGGCGGGGGCAGCTCTGGAGGGGATCGGGATTGCTATTGAGAAAGGATTCCAATCAGGCGGCCGTACGATCAGAAATCTCGGTTATCGTTTAGAATCTCTTGCGATCATAGACAGCATGGATGCGGCGACAGGCAGGATCAGCTTTAGAGACGATAATGATAGTAAGTAAGAGAAGCAGATTATAAAAATAAAGAAGTTTAAATACTTCAGAAAAGAGGGAATATGAAATTTAAAGAGATGACTTATGAACGCCCCGATCTTGAGGCAATGAAAGAGCAATTAAAAGAGTTGACATTGCGTCTTCAGAGCACAGAGGATTACGAGAGCGCTAAAAAGGTATTTTTAGAAAAGGAGGCAGCGGATAAGCATATAGAAACCCAGATGACTTTAGCGCAGATCCGTCACTCTATCGATACCAGAGATGAGTTTTATGATGGAGAAGTGAAGTTCTGGAATGAATCGGCTCCTATCCTGGAACAGTATGAAAAAGAATGGGACAATGCGATGCTGGAAAGTCCCCTCCGTCCTGCATTTGAGGCGGAATACGGCAAACTGATGTATGTGAATACCGAGCTTGAAAAGAAGACCTTTTCGGTGGAGATCATACCGGATCTGCAGAAGGAAAACGAACTGAGGACATCCTATGAAAAGCTCCTTGCCTCTGCCCAGATACCCTTTGAGGGAAATATCTATACGCTTTCCCAGATGACGCCGTTTAAGCAGGATGCGGATGACGACAGAAGGCTTGCCGCATGGAAAGCGGAAGGACAGTGGTATAAAGACAATCAAAATAAACTGGATGATCTGTATGACCAACTTGTCCATGTGAGGGATGCGATGGGCAGAAAATTAGGATATGACGGATATACCGAACTCGGATATTACAGGATGAGGCGCAACTGCTATACGAAAGAGGACGTGGAGAAGTTTCGTGCCGCGGTAGTGAAATACCTTGTTCCTGTTGCAGATGAAATTTATAAAGAGCAGGCAAAACGTCTCGGCAAATCTTATCCCATGAGTTTTGCGGACAATGCACTGCAGTTCCGTTCCGGCAATCCGGTTCCGGCGGGTACGGCGGATGATATTCTTGCTCAGGGCAAAAAATTTTATGATGAGCTGTCGCAGGAGACAAGCGAATTTTTCAATATGATGCTGGACAATGAACTTTTGGATGTACTGTCTACCAAAGGAAAAGAAGGCGGCGGCTACTGCACCAGTATTCCTGACTACGAGGTTCCTTTTATTTTTGCGAACTTCAATGGAACACAGCATGATGTGGAGGTGGTTACCCATGAAGCAGGCCATGCTTTTGCGGATTGGATGAACAGAAAGCGGATTCCTCAAAGTTATATCTGGCCGAGTTTAGAGGGCTGCGAGGTGCATTCCATGTCTATGGAATTCTTCGCCTGGCCCTGGGCGGAAGGCTTTTTTGGAGAGGACACCGGGAAGTTTTATTACAGTCATCTGGCAGGTGCGCTGACTTTCATTCCTTACGGAACCATGGTGGATCATTTCCAGCATATTGTATATGAAAAGCCTGATATGACGCCGAAGGAGAGACATGGGGTCTGGAAAGAACTGCTTTCCGTATACATGCCCTGGATGAAGCTGGATGGTGAGATTCCGTTCTACAGTGAAGGAGAAGGCTGGCAGAGACAGCACCATATTTATTCCAGTCCGTTTTATTATATTGACTATTGTCTGGCACAGACAGTTGCCCTTCAGTTCTGGGCAATGATCCAAAAAGACAGGGCAGATGCGTTTGAACACTATATGGCTTACACCAGACAGGGCGGAAGCCGCGTGTTCACAGAACTTTTGGGAAATGCCGGATTGGAGAGTCCTTTTGATGAGGCATGCCTGAAAGGCGTATGCGAGACCGCAAACAAGTGGCTTGGCGATTTTGATCTGAAAGGGATTTTATAAGAATAGCAGAAAACGTGCAGCGGCAAAGGAGAACACTTTGTGAAGGAAACACAAATACGGAAACCTTATATTGACAATCTGCGGAATATAACTATTTTGTTGCTGTTTCCGGTGCATACCTTTATGATTTGGAATAATTTTGGTTCCGGATTTTATATATGGGAAAGTGAAAGTAAAATATTAAGTACATTGATCGTACTGGTGAATCCGTGGTTTATGCCCAGCCTTTTTGTGTTGGCGGGCATAAGCGCGCGGTATGCATTGGAAACGAGGACGACAAAAGAATTCATAGCACAGAGAGTGCATAAATTGTTTATTCCTTTTATCAGTGGATTGCTGTTTTTGGTGCCGTTTCAGACATTGTATGCGAGAAAGTATTTTGAGGGTTATCACGGGAGTATTTTAGAGCATTGGAAGTATTTTTTTACCCATCTTACGGATTTCAGCGGTTATGATGGTGCGTTTACGCCGGGGCACCTCTGGTTTATTCTGTTTCTGTTTATCATTTCAATGGCGGCGCTGATACTGTTTCATTATTTGCCATATCAAAGACTGGAGGCGTATATAAAGAAAATGTCTGCCTTTAGTGTGCTGCTGTTGTTTATTCCGATATGGCTTATGTATTATCTGGGCAATTTTGGCGGCTTTAGCATTGGAAAAAATCTGATGCTGTATCTGATCGGATATTATGTGCTGAGTAATGATGATGTGGCTGTTCGAATTGAAAAGAACATAAAATGGATTGCGGGATTGTGTGTCCCTGGGACGATTGCGCTGGTGGTGCTTTACTACAATTTTTCTTACTACGGTGATTTATGGATAAATTATATCGGGTGGAATACAATACTTGTGCTGCTTGTTTTTGGAAAGCGGTATTTGAATAAACATACCCGATTTACGGAATATTTCAATAAAGCGTCGTATCCGGTATATATTTTGCATCAGACGATATTGGTCGCGCTTGCCTTCTATATCATACAGGAGTGCGACAGTATGCCGGGAAAGGTTTTCGGCATCAGCATCGGAAGTTTTGTGTTGACAATATTTACATATCACCTGATAAAAATGATACCGGGTGTGAGAAAAATGGTGGGGATACGTTGATTTTTGTGCGATTTTCCGGCTATTTACACAAACATGCTAAAATTTCAAATTCCCTCTTGCCAAACAGAAAAAAAGGGCTATAATGTATAAAGGCGTAAAAATTAATATTTATACAAAAAAATGCATAAAACCGAATGAAGTGTGAGAATATCAGCTTCCAAAACAGATAAATATGCATTTGCAAGAGAGGAGAATTATTATGAAAAAGAAAGTATTAGCGGTATTGATGGCAGCAGCCATGGTGGCAGGACTCACTGCCTGCGGTAACAGCGGCAAGAGCGGGCTGACAGTGACAGACGGTGTTCTGACAGTGGCGACAAGCCCGGATTTTGCGCCCTACGAATTTTATGCAATTGGGGAAGACGGAACCCCGGAGCTTGCCGGTTTTGATATGGCGTTGGCGCAGTACATAGCAGATGATATGGGACTTAAGCTGGAAGTGGTGACGATGGACTTTGACGGCGTGTTAAGCGAAGTACAGACAAAGTCTGTTGACCTTGGCATGGCAGGTCTCTCCCCGGATCCGGCACGTGAAGATGCAATGGATTTTTCCGATATCTATTATTACGGCGGCCAGTCTCTTGTGACAGTGAAAGACAAAGCGGATACACTGAACAGCTTTGAGGCATGCAATCAACCTGATGTTTCCGTAGGGGCTCAGATCGGTTCCATTCAGATGGATCTTGCAAATACAAATTCACCGGATGCGGATATTGTAGCGCTCCCGAAGGTGACAGATATTATCAGTGAGCTGATCGCCGGCAAGTTGGATGCGGCCTATATTGAGACGGCAGTAGCAGAGAGTTATCAGAAAAACTACCCTGATCTGGAGATCGTGCTGGAGGTTCCCTATGAGATGGAGGGTTCTTCCATCGGTGTAAGCAAAGGCAATGCGGAGCTTCTTGAGGCGGTAAATAAAGCGATTGCGAAAGCACTGGAAGATGGTTCTATGGATAAGTTTGTAGCGGAAGCAAATGACCTGGCATCCGGCAGCACATACGAAGGATTACTGGACGAAGAAGGACAAATACAGGAATAAAGAATAGCTGCGCCCGGAAGGGCGCAGCTATTCGCTGTGTTACAAGGTGAAAATAAGAAAGGAAAATTTTATGGATTCATTTATCAAACTGTCCAATTTCTCCAAAATTGCGCCTTATGCGGAGTTATTCTGGCAGGGACTTCTGGTTACCGTTTTATTATCTCTGTTTACGGTGATCATCGGTTTCTGTCTTGCTTTGATTCTGGCACTGATGCGTATGTCAAACTGCAGACCGCTTCGTTTTTTGGGAATTGATAAGGATGGGCATCAGAAAGAGAGCGGCATTCTGGCCGTGATCAGCAAATTTAATCCGCTTGATTTTATTGCCACAGCTTATGTGGAAATTTTACGTTCGACACCTGTGTTAGTGCAGATTTTTATTATCTACTTTGGCGTGTTCGGTATTATCAAACTTCCGGGATTTCAGTTGTTCGGTTTTATCAAATTCAACAGATTTTTCCCCGGCGTTGTGGCGCTTGGCATGAACTCCGGCGCATATTTATGTGAAATTATCCGTGCGGGTATTCAGTCCATAGATGGCGGACAGACCGAGGCGGCAAGGTCCCTCGGGCTGTCCCAGACACAGAATCTGCGCCATATCATTCTGCCTCAGGCACTGAAAAATATTCTGCCTGCGATCGCAAATGAATTTGTTGTCATTATCAAAGAATCCGCGATTACATACACAATTGGCGTGCAGGATATCATGTCAGCGGTCAATGCGGTGAAAGGTGCCACTTTTGTGATCATTGAACCGCTGTTAGTAGCGACAGCAATCTATTTCTGTCTGTGCTTCCCTACTTCCAAGCTGATTGCTTACTTTGAAAGGAGGATGAGCCATGGCGACAAGAGATAGTCTGATACAGGTTAAGGATTTAAAAAAGCATTATCACGGAGATAAGATCAAAGCGTTGGACGGTGTGACAGTGGATATTGAATTTGGCGATGTGGTAGTGGTGATCGGGCCCTCCGGTTCCGGAAAATCCACTTTCCTGCGGAGTCTCAATCTGCTGGAAGAACCAACCGGCGGAGCCATTTACTTTGAGGGAATCGATATTACAAAGAAGAAGTATAAAGATGAAAACGGTAAAACGGTGAAACTGGATGTTGATCATCTGCGTCAGAAGATGGGCATGGTATTCCAGCACTTTAATCTGTTTCCTCATATGACGATTCTGGAAAACATGACGCTTGCACCGATCAAAGTGAAAAAGATGAGCAAGACGGAGGCAGAGGAAAAAGCTCTTATGCTGCTTGACAGAGTCGGTCTGAAGGATCGTGCAAACGACTATCCGATTCAGCTTTCGGGCGGGCAGAAACAGCGTGTGGCAATCGTGCGCGCACTGGCTATGGAACCGGATGTAATGCTGTTTGATGAGCCCACCTCCGCGCTTGACCCGGAGATGGTCGGCGAAGTGCTGGATGTTATGAAAAGTCTGGCAAAAGAAGGCATGACAATGGTCGTGGTCACGCATGAAATGGGTTTTGCGAGAGAAGTAGGGAACAGAATATTATTTATGGCAGATGGCCTTTTGGTGGAACAGGGAAGCCCGGAAGATATTTTTGAACATCCGAAAAGTCCGAGACTTCAGGAGTTTTTATCGAAGGTTTTATAAGAGGGGTGTATGGTGCACTGGAAGGGCATATGCGGAACTAAAATCAGTAACTGTCCGGACGATGCCCCAGAGAAAATGTTGGCTGTGAAACAGACAAGATTTTCTCTGCCGGATATCGGGTATCGGAAGGACAGTTACGGAACTTAAATAGGAGAGAAAAATGACACCGGAAAAACAGGCGGCGCTTACGGCGATTGAAGAGAAAAAGGATATGATCATTCATGTCGCAGACAGTATCTGGGAGTATGCGGAGCTGTCTTTACAGGAATATAAATCCTGTGCATTGTACTGTGAGGTACTGGAAAAAGAAGGATTTCAGGTAAAAAAGGGCATTTCCGGTATTGATACAGCTTTTTCGGCGAGCTTTGGAAGCGGCAAACCTGTGATTGGAATTTTGGCGGAATACGATGCGCTGTCAGGGCTATCTCAGAAGGCAGGCGCTGTCAGCAGAGAAGAAATCATAAGCGGCGGGAACGGGCACGGATGCGGACATAATCTCCTCGGTGCAGGAGCTCTTGCTGCAGCTCTCGGAGTAAAGGCTTATCTGGAACAGACAGAGCATTCGGGAACGGTTATACTTTACGGCTGCCCGGGAGAAGAGGGCGGTGCGGCAAAGGCTTTTATGGCGAGAGATGGCGTTTGGAAAAAGCTGGATGCGGCGCTTACCTGGCATCCGGAAGATGTAAACGAGGTGGCAACCGGTTCTTCCAATTCCTGTATTCAGGTGCAGTATAAATTTAAGGGAGTTGCTTCCCATGCGGCAGGGGCGCCGGAGATGGGCAGAAGCGCATTGGATGCGGTGGAACTCATGAATATCGGTGTGCAGTTTCTGCGGGAGCATATGAGCGATAAGGCAAGAATTCACTATGCGATCACCGATGCCGGCGGGTGCAGCGCTAATGTGGTACAACCGAGGGCGAGTGTTCTTTACATGGTGCGTTCCAATCATGTGGCGGAAGCTGTGGAATTACAGAAACGTGTGGATAAAATCGCTGAGGGTGCGGCACTGATGACGGAAACAAGTTTTGAGAGAAAGTTTATTGACGGCTGCGCAGATACGGTCTGCAATCATGTGCTGGAGAAAGTGCTTTACGATAACTTTGCGGAACTTGGCGTTCCGGAATATACAGAGGAAGAAAACAACTATGCCGATGAGTTGGCGGCAGAGTTTAATACACAGAACTATTATCCGGGTATAGCGGCAAAGAATGATGAAAACGCGAGAGAACAGGTTGAAGCATTACAGAAAAAGTATGGCCATGCCATGAATGCATTTCTGGCGCCGCTTTATACGGGAGAGGCTTTTGAACCGGGGTCCACGGATGTGGGAGATGTGAGCTGGCTTACGCCTACGGCACAGATTCATGTGGCGGCGTGGCCAAACGGCTGTCCGGGTCATAGCTGGCAGAACGTTTCGTGCGGCAAAACAGCCATTGGACATAAGGCCGTATTGCAGGCAGGAAAAGTACTGGCGGCAGGAGCGATCGATCTGTTTAAAAACCCGGACAGACTGAGAGCGGCAAAAGAAGAATTTAAGCGGCGGACAAAGGGTGGCTTTACTTGTCCGATTCCTGACGGGGTTTCTCCTGTGATACCCGATTAGATTGTTTTTTAAGTTTTCGTTTTGGAATCGGGGCGCCTCTGAGAAACTGGTAAAGCGTATACTGCTCTTCTAAGGACATTTCGCGGAGCATGTCCACCAGATTTTGAAACAGTTTTGTATCACTGTTCTTACCGGCAAAAAACTGTTCAGGTGTAATTTCGAAATACTCGCAGATCTTATAGAGGGCGCCGAGCGAAGGCAGTATACTTCCGGAAGAAACGGCCTGAATATAACCTTTGCTGAACCCAAGATCAAGACTGAGCTGATATTCGGATATTTCGCGCTGCATACGAAGCTTTGTGATGCGTTCTGCAACAAATTTGATATCTGACGAGTCTTTATCCATGTGTAAGTACCTCTTTTTTATAATATTTTATCCACGTGTATGTAAATACCACATAAAATGATATATAGGATATTCTTTTATTAAATCGCCTTCTCGAAATGCTGATAATCTTTGCAGGATTTCCAGCTGCCGCCCCAGGTAAAGCCATGCTGTATGAAAAGTTCATAAGCCAGGTCTTCTTTGCTGATCTTGTGTTCAAAATCCTGTTCCCTGTCGGCATAATTCTCGCTTCCGGCGGGAGTGATATTGACAGAGCCGTCTTTGTTGTAAGTGATATAAGGATTATAGAACGGGTTGAGGTCAACAGCAAGGCCGTAAGCGTGGTTGGAGAGCTTGCCGGAGGGGAGAGCCCTGTAGTTAAAGCAGGATGTATTATTGTCCTGCATAGACAGGGAATCATCACCCTGGTATTCGTCCACAAGCGCTATCTTTTCAATAGGATATTGTGCTTCATATAGTTCGTAAAAAATTTCAACTAAATCCTGAGCAATCGCTTTGTGGCAGATCAGTTCGCCGCTTTGCTGTTTCCCGTTAAAGTCATAATACAGGATATTTACATAACGTAGTGTATCATAAGAAATAGCAGCATTACTGTCATCGGCAGGATAAGAAATGCCGGTGATGTCCGCCTTTACCGTATCGCTCAGAGACTCATAATAGAAGCCGGTTTTATAGGTCACTCTGTCTTCCATGGCAGAGGCTCCTTTCTGCTGTTCGGATGTCGGGCTTTCTTCCTCTTTTGGCTGATCCGGATCGCTTTCAGAAGGTGTGGCTTCTTGCTCTGATTCAGTCGTTTCCCCTTCAGATGCAGTCTGTTCCTGTTCCGAAGGATAGGACTCTGTTTCGGCAGTTTCCGCTTCGCCGGACAGTACATTGTCTGCAGGAAATGTTTCCGGCGATGTACGGGCAGTCTGTTCCTGTTTTTCGGCAAGATCAGCCAGAGTTTCTCCGCCGGTCAGAATGCCGCTTCTGATAAGGAGGGCGCATAAAAGAATCAGAACAAATAAAAAGCCTATATTCTTATATAGTATTTTCTTTTGGGATTTATTCAAAAAATTTTTATTCATAAAAAGATTATACCACAATTTTCGTGACTTGTAATCATAGATATTATTTTGTATAATGTGATACTAGGATTCGCAAAACATAAGAAAATAGCCTGTTTTGCGAATGGCGTGGGCTGAACGATTACTACATGGCGAGGTTAGTGTGAAAAATAAATTTTTCACAGACAAATTTATTTGTCTTGCAGATATTGTGCCTGCGCAATGCGTAAAGGACACGCATAAAAGTCTGCAGGTTGTGGAAAAGGTATGGTTATTAAAATGGAAATCATAAAGACAGAAGATCTTGTTTTTGATTATATCAGGCGCGATGAGGAAGGAAATGTAGAGGGAATCACAACGGCGGTCGATCATGTAGACCTTCAGGTGAAGCCCGGAGATTTTATTGCCATTTTGGGGCATAACGGGTCCGGAAAATCAACGCTTGCAAAACATTTTAATGCCATTTTAATGCCTACCGAGGGGACGGTCCGGGTGGATGGTATGGATACGGAGGATGCCGATAAACTTTGGGATATCAGGCAGCGGGCAGGTATGGTGTTTCAGAATCCGGATAACCAGATCATCGGTCAGGTGGTCGAGGAGGATGTAGGGTTCGGGCCGGAAAATATGGGCGTGCCGACGAGGGAAATCTGGGAGAGAGTGGAGGAAAGCCTGAAAGCGGTAGGGATGTACGAATTCCGCAAATATGCGCCGAACAAGCTCTCCGGGGGACAAAAGCAGCGGGTCTCCATTGCCGGTGTACTGGCGATGCACCCGAAATGCATTGTATTGGATGAGCCTACGGCGATGTTGGACCCGGGCGGACGGAAAGAAGTGATCCGTGCGGTGCGTGCCCTCAACGATGTGGAGGGCGTAACAGTCATCCTGATCACACATTATATGGAAGAAATTATTCATGCGGATAAAGTTTTTGTGATGGACAGCGGGAAGATCGCCATGCAGGGAACCCCGCGGGAGATTTTTTCACAGGTGGAAAAATTAAAAGAACTCCGGCTGGATGTGCCGAAAGTGACACTTCTTGCCTATGAACTGCAAAAAAGCGGCCTGCCGCTGCCGTCCGGCATTTTGACGGGAAAAGAGCTTGTGGATGCGCTGGGAGGGCAGTTACGGAACCGGGGAAATCAGTAACGGAACTGGAATGGGAGAAAATAGATGGCACTGATTTTAGACCATGTGACATATGAATATGGAAATGGAACGGAACTTTTGGTGCGGGCGTTAAACGATGTCAGTCTGATAATACCGGACGGGCAGTTTATCGGGCTGATAGGGCATACCGGTTCCGGCAAATCTACGTTTGTGCAACACTTAAACGGTCTGCTTGCGCCGACATCCGGGCATATTTATTATAATGGAGAGGATATCCACGATAAGGATTTCAGCAAAAAGAAACTGCGGAGCAAAGTGGGATTGGTGTTTCAGTATCCGGAGCACCAACTGTTTGAGACAGATGTATTTACGGATGTCTGTTTTGGCCCCAAAAATCTGGGACTGGATAAAAAGGAAACGGAACTGCGGGCTTTTGAGGCACTGAAACAGGTAAAGCTGCCGGATGACTGTTTTTACCAGCCGCCGTTTAACCTTTCCGGCGGACAGAAGCGCCGGGCAGCAATCGCGGGAGTACTGGCGATGAAACCGGAGGTGTTAATACTGGATGAACCCACGGCGGGTCTGGATCCCAAAGGACGGGATGAGATTTTGGATCTGGTGGCATCCATCAGAAAAGAGCGTGGGATCACAGTGATACTGGTATCTCACAGTATGGATGATGTGGCGGAGTACGTGGACAGAATCATTGTGATGAATAAGGGCAGTATCTGTTATGATGATGAGCCGAAAGAGGTTTTCAAATATAAAGCGGAGCTGGAGGCAATGGGGCTTTCTGTGCCGCAGGTCACGGACATCATGCATGATCTGAGAAAAGCCGGCTGGGCGGTGGATACCGCTGTGACAACGATAGAAGAAGCAAAAAGAGAAATTTTAGGATATTTAGGGAGTAGAGAATGATAAGAGATATTACACTGGGACAATATTATCAGACAGACTCCGTGGTGCACAGGCTGGACCCCAGAGTGAAGCTGATGGCAACGCTTGTGTTTATCTGCTCCTTATTTGTGGTAGAGCAGGCGGCAGGCTATATCATAGCAGTTCTTTTTCTGGCGTTTGCAATCAAAATGTCCAATGTGCCTTTTCAGTTTATGGTACGGGGCATGAGGGCCATTCTATTTTTACTTGTCATCACTTTTGTATTCAATATATTTTTGACGCCCGGCGAGGCGGTTGTCAGCGTCTGGAAGCTTACCGTTACAAGGGAGGGTATTTCGATGGCGATAAAGATGGCGGTTCGTCTTTCCCTTCTGATCATCGGTTCCTCTGTCATGACGTTGACGACTACGCCCAACAATTTGACGGACGGGCTGGAGAAAGCGCTGCGGCCGCTGCAAAAGCTCCATGTGCCGGTGCATGAAATCGCTATGATGATGTCTATCGCGCTTCGGTTTATACCGATTTTGTTGGAGGAGACAGATAAAATCATGAAGGCGCAGATGGCAAGAGGAGCGTCTTTTGATGAGGGAAACCTGCTTCAGAAAGCAAAAAGTATGGTGCCTCTTTTAGTGCCGCTTTTTATTTCTGCTTTCCGCAGGGCCAACGATCTGGCGATGGCGATGGAAGCCCGCTGTTATCGGGGCGGCGACGGGCGGACAAAGATGAAGCCGTTACATTATGAGAAGAGGGATTATGTGACATACCTGATTCTGGCAGTTTATTTTGCAGTTTGTATTGTGGTAGGAAGAGTTATATCCTGGGGAAAAATCTTATAAAGAAGACAGATATAAAAACGAGGACAGGTAAACTCATGCAGGAGAAAAAGAGAATCTGCCTGACAGTAGCTTATGACGGAACGGCATACTGCGGATGGC
This sequence comes from Lachnospiraceae bacterium, assembly GCA_014804795.1. Taxonomy (GTDB): domain Bacteria; phylum Bacillota; class Clostridia; order Lachnospirales; family Lachnospiraceae; genus 1XD8-76. Next base: position 161,684 of record JAAUZC010000010.1, read on the forward strand.
AGGTGCAGAAAAACGGGAAAACAATAGAAGGAGAATTGAACAGGGCGCTGGGGGAACTGACCGGGGAAGAAATACAGGTAATCGGAGCCAGCAGGACGGATGCGGGAGTGCACGGACTTGGCAATACGGCTGTGTTTGACACATGTTCCCGCATCCCCGGAGAAAAGTTTTCCTATGCGCTGAACCAGAGATTACCGGAAGACATACGGGTGCGGGAGTCGAAAGAGACGGCAAAAGATTTTCATCCCAGACATTGTAAGAGCAGGAAAACCTATGAGTACCACATTTTGAACTCGGCTTTTCCCAATCCGGTAAAACGGCTGTATTCCCATTTCACGTATGTGCCGCTTGATGTGGAACGGATGCGGCAGGCAGCGGCGTATCTGGTGGGCGAACATGATTTTGCCAGCTTTTGCAGCGCAGGATCTCAGGCGGAAACAACGGTAAGGACAATCTATGGGCTGACTGTGGAAAAAAACGGGGAAGAGATTGTCATTCGGATTACAGGCAGCGGATTTTTGTATAATATGGTGCGTATTATTGCGGGGACGCTTATGGAAGCGGGCTGCGGACGCATGGCACCGGAAGAGATGGAAGAAATTCTGGCGGCAAAAAACAGAACGGCAGCAGGGCCGACAGCGCCTGCCTGCGGACTGATTTTAAAAGAGATCTGTTACGGGGAGTAATACTTCTCTTGTTGAATATACAAATACAGTTAAAAAAAGTATTGACTCTCCTCTTAGGTCAGAGGGTAAACTGTTCCCAGATTCGAATCAAAACGAAGAAAGGAGGCAGAAAGTATGTTGCAGATCGGTGAATTTTCCAATATATGTCAGGTCAGCGTCAAGACACTCCACCACTATGACAAAATCGGTTTGCTCACGCCGGCGGAGGTAGACAGCCTGACGGGCTACCGCTATTATCAGCCGGAACAGATCGATACGATGAACTATATCCAGCGCTTGAAACGCTACGGATTTTCTTTGGAAGAGATTCAAAACATACTTGGCATTTCGGATAACAGTATACTGAGGAGCGTGCTGCGCAGACAGAAGGAAAAACTGAAGTTTAAACAGCGGGAGATGGCCATTGTCCTGAACGAACTTCAGACACACATTTCTGTATTTGAAAGGACAGGTGACATAATGACATATCAGAAGAGTTATACGATTGAAGTGAAAAATTCCCCGGCATTATATGTGCTTGCAAATCGTGCAATGATGGGGGTGGACGAATTCGGCAAATACTACGGAACGCTCTTTGAGCGTGTGCCGAAAGAACAGGTGACACCTACCGGATTGAACGGTGCGAGGTATCATGATAAAGAGTTTAATCACGAGTCCTCTGACGTGGAAGTATTTATTGAGATCCGGGAGAAGGACAAGGCGGATATGTTGATGGAATCGTGCGAATGCGCAATGACCGTGCATCACGGCGGGTATTCTACTTTGTCTGAGGCATACGGCGCGATCGTTACATGGATCATCGAGAACGGCTACGAGATTGCCGGTGCGCCCTTTGATCTTTATATCAAGACACAGTTTGATTCCCTTTCCCCGGAGGATTGGGAAACGGAAGTATACTTCCCGATTCGGAAGAAATAAGCCGGATTTGTGCAGGTTAAATGTTTGATCAGGGAGGGAAAGCCTGAAAATGGCTTTCCCTCCTTTTGCCAACCCGGTTTTTTGCGAGAAACATTCAGATTTTTCCAAATCCTGCTTGACATATAAAAACCGAACTTATATAATGTTTAACTGTGACAATACTTTTCAGTAGTTTGTCGGATTTTTGGCAGACTGTCTGGAAACAGGAGCGGATCGGTTTCCTGTCGGAGGCATGCGGCCCGGACATCCGTATGAAGAAGCGGAAAGCATCAGCTCGAGATAAGCCTTTGGAGTAACTTGATTTTGTATGGAGGAAACATGATGAAAACATTTATGGCAAGTCCTGCTACGATCGACAGAAAATGGTACGTAGTGGACGCTACAGATATGACACTTGGCCGTTTGGCATCTGAAATTGCAAAGGTGTTACGGGGAAAAAATAAACCCATCTTCACACCGCACATGGACACAGGCGATTATGTGATCGTGGTAAATGCGGAGAAGATTAAAGTGACCGGTAAGAAACTGGATCAGAAGATTTACTATCGTCATTCCGATTATGTTGGCGGTATGAAAGAAACCAAATTAAAAGAGAAACTGGCTAAAAAGCCGGAGGAAGTAATTGAACTTGCTGTCAAAGGCATGCTTCCGAAAGGACCTTTAGGGAGACAGATGTATAGGAAACTTTTTGTTTATGCAGGCCCGGATCACAAACACGCTGCACAGAAACCGGAAGTATTAACATTTTAACCAAAAGGACTGAAAGGAGAAGAGTAAAATGGCTAAAGCGGCAAATAATTTTTACGGCACAGGTAGAAGAAAAAAATCAATTGCCAGAGTATATTTAAAACCCGGCAAAGGAAATATTACAATAAATAAGCGCGACATTGACGACTATTTCGGACTGGAGACATTGAAAGTTATCGTTCGTCAGCCTCTGGCACTGACTGAGACAACAGACAAGTTTGATGTAGTTGTAACAGTAAAAGGCGGCGGTACAACAGGTCAGGCAGGTGCAATCAGACATGGCGTTGCAAGAGCGCTTCTGACAGTCGACAATGACTACAGACCTGCACTCAAGAAAGCCGGCTATTTGACAAGAGACCCTCGTATGAAAGAGAGAAAGAAATATGGTCTCAAAGCGGCGAGACGCGCACCACAGTTTTCCAAGAGATAATACAAGCGAATATTGCAAAAGAGAGACAGACCCCGAAAACCTTGTGTTTTCGGGGTCTTCCTTATTTTCGGAAACTCTGTGAGACAGCACAAAAAAGCACAAAATTTCTCCGGTAAGTAACACACAAGTAACACGTAAGTAACAAATGCAAATATGTTTTCCTTGTGTCGTGCGCACGACAATGTTATAATGCTAAAAACAGGAAAAGGGGCGATTTTATGAACCGCACAGAGTACAAGAATCAACATGCGAAAGAGCATTATGACAGGATAAATTTCAAGATACCCAAAGGGGAAAAAGAAAGAATAAAAGCGGCAGCGTCCGGAATGGGGATGTCTGTCAATGAATATCTCTTTGCGTTGGTATGCGATGACCTTGCATCCGGAGAAAGCAGGTTCGGGAAGAAAAAACAGGGATTCAATGAGGAGCAGCGGCGCATGTTGGAAAAGTGGCAAGTGCCGAGAAAATATCATGATATGATTGAGGACTTGTCATATACAAAGGACGAGGGATATTTTATATATTTGAAAGAGGGATATGTGAACGATGCGACAGGCAGCAGGAACATTCATTGTGAAAAGACCTCGGAGGTGCGCCGCATCATCGGAAAGACACATAAAAAATAGAGGCAGGTCAATCCCTGCCTCTTTTACTATATGCGGTTGATCGCGTCCAGTAATTCCTCGATCTCGAAATGGGTATATACAACCTCTGTCACACTCTGCCCTTTGTGACCGACAATTTTCTTTATGATCTTGTCGGATACGCCTGCGACCGTCAACATGGAGATGCAGGTGTGTCGGGTACAATGAGGAGTGTGTTCCATGTTTAAGACTTTCATGAGCGGCATCCAGTACGAATCATAATAATTTCGATAAAGGAAATGCTCGCCGTCCGGAGTGCTCAAGAGATACTCACAATCATTGAGGTTATACCAATATTCAAAGAATGGGAGAACCTTGTCAGCGATCGGAACGGTGCGGATTCCGGCAGTAGTTTTTGCGGCGATGATCTTGAAATATTTTTCCTCAAGATTTATATTTTCTTTTTTGAGGTCGAGGAGTTCACTGATTCGGCATCCGGAATATATCAACATGAGGATGACCGTATAATATATATTTGTATCCTTGACACCCCATAGACGTTTTACCTCTGTTTTGCTGAAAGGTTTCCGATCGTATGCGTTGGGGTTTCCTGCGTCCTTGATATTCAGATACTCGACCATGTTCCTCTCTTTCGGGATGATCTCATGAATGATCGCGTATTTATACATGAGACCGAGGAGGACTTTCAGTTTCCGGAGAGTGGGATAATTTTTGCCGGATTCGTCAACGACCATTTGGAGATGATCGAGTTTCACATCGACAAAACGCATTCGGGCGATCTTGCCACATAACGACCATGCCGCTCTATAACCTTGTACGTTTGAATGTGAGACGGTCGGGAAATGTTCATCACTCCATCTCTCATATACATCCTCGAAAGTGACCTTTGCAGCATTCACATCATAGGGGTTTGCATTAAATTCCGCGAGAGCAGTGAGTGCATCTTTGCGCGTCGGGTAGTATCCGATAATTTGATATATTTGTTTCGATTTTCCTGTCGCCTCGTCGATTTCCCATCCTTGTGTCTTTCTTGCGACATAGGGATTCCGACGATTTCCGGACAGCTTATAAACAGAGCCAAAACCGTTAGGCAATTTCATATAATTTCACCATCCTAAAAAAGAATATAAAAAATAAAACCAGTGCAAAAAACACGGTTTTATGATAGAATGATGATTGCAGGATTCATTCATCAAGTGCTTTTTGCAGGGCATGAGATAATGATTCTTTGAGCGATTACCGTTGCAGCGGTGGTCGCTCTTTTTTTGTGCAAATTTGCTGTTTCCATAAGAGAAAGTAAACACCTTGTAAACTTCCTTTAGAGAAAGGAGGTGAGCAGGGTGAGAGTTCTTTTATGGGAAACGAGAACCGCAAAAGGGTTCACATTGATGGAGTTGGCAAAGAAATCCGGTCTCGGAAAATCTACGCTCAACAACATCGAGAATCAAAAAGTGTCTCCGACATTATTTCAACTCGAAATGATTGCCATTGCACTGGATGTTAAAATCACCGACCTGTTTGAATCCGAATACAAATAATTATATCACAGTACATACGCCATAAGGCGGCAGGTGTGAAAATTTCCATGATTATGGAAATGCGCCGTGAGATTTCCACAATTATGGAAATCGGTGATATAATTGGATTCGGAAAGGGGTGATTTCCGCATGAAGTACAAAGAGGCTATCATTGAGATAGTCGGAAAGATACGGAGCGAAAAGACCCTCAAAAGGATATATAAATTCGTTTCGTATCTCTACACCCACGAGACTGGCGGTTGAAAGACCGTCAGTCTTTTTCCATGTCATTGTAAAGATTCATAATTCGAGCAAGAGCCGCCACGTCATCGTCGGAGGCATAGAGCAGAGCCTTGAATATATTTCTCCGCGCATCGTTCTCATTCACCATGATTCGATCAATTTTTTCCATGAAATCATCGTCGGTCTCGACGAACATTTCACCCTCGCCTGTAGTCAACCACATATAGTCAACATTAAATTCTCTACATATTGCCTTGATATTTGCATCGGTGAGAGAGCAGCGACCATTCTCTATTTTAGAAACGGCAGACCTTTGAATCCCTAGTTTTTCTCCAAATTTCTCCGTAGTAAGACCGAGCGATTTCCGAATTTCTTTCACTCGTTCACCTTGTAACATACATATTCACCTCCCTCCTTTTGACTAAGCATAACAGCAGAAATCATAAAAGTCAATAAAAAGTTGAATAAAGACGCAAAAAGTGATTGACAAAGCGTCTTTAAGATGCTATCATGTGTCTATAAGACGCAGGCAGGAGGGAAAACACTATGATGAAACATGAGTTTGAGGCACTGGCAAAAAGGGAAGTCACAGACGAGCAGTTCGAGGCGATTGAAAAATTATACATGAGCAGCACACTCAACAAGCAGGATTTCGTGAAAAGCATCCGAACGATACTCAAGAGCATTCCCGAACCGGAAAAGGAAAAGATCATCAAAAAGATGTGCGTCAGAGACCGGAGTGGTTGCAGAAAAACACCGAATGGATGCTATTACCATATCGAATATGTTGAACTTGTGGACGTTGATATAAAAACCGGAAAATTCATAGTCAAAGCACTTGAGGACAAAGATTTTGAAAAATTGTCAAGAGAGGGGAGAGACCTAAATTTGAGTACAGGTTTTGATTTCGATTATACACAGTGCCTTGATACACAGCACAAAGAAATCGAACTCACGGCATAAATGAAAATGCAGGGAGGCGCGAGCCTCCCGATCGCAGAACAGGAGGTGCGAAGATGTGGAAAAAAATAAAAGAAAACCTCAAAGAGCAAGGTTTTCTTTCGTGGTGTTCATTGGTCGTTGCAGTTCTTGCACTACTCAAAGCAATTTTATTTGAATAGGGCAATAATGGCGACGATAAGGGCGAGAATGGCAATCCAGTTATCAAGCAAATATTTTTTAACGGAACGTCGTTGCACTTGTTTGATGACGGATTCACTGATCTCTGCTGCAAGTTTTTGATAGTCGTCCACGCTTTCACCTCCTGTCAGTCGGAAATGGTTGCACATTCATTATAAGGCAGGAGGGGCAGCAGGACAAGGAAAACAGGAGGGAAAGGAATGAATAAAGCACGTAGAAAGAGAGTGGATGAAGTCATCCAAAGAATTGAGGAATTGAAAGGCGAAATCGAGGAGATTCTCGACGAGGAAACGGAATACAGAGACAACATTCCGGAAAATATGCAGCAGTCAGAGAGATATGAGAATGCTGACACTAATTGCGAGAACCTGCAATCTGCGATCGACAACATCGAGGACGTGGTGAGCAGCCTTGAGGAATCACAATATTAAAGCCGAAACGGAGGAGCATCCTCCGTCAGTGTCCGGATGGCGACCGACACTCTGACGATGGCAAGCCGAAAGACATCGGACAGGATACCGTGAAAACATGGCAGCGGTCTCACCTGCTAGAAAGTGAGTGGACGGATGACAGGTTTTTCTTGATTTTTTAAAGTGAAAAATCAAAACACGGTAGACATCGCCGGATAGAGGTGAGCAGGTTGAAAAGACCGAGAGAGCCGCCAAAAGGAGGAAACAGCATGGAAATCGGGAGGATATTGCCGACAGAGGCAGCAGCAATCCTCAATGTGTCACCGCAGTTCGTCCGGATTGCGATGCAGCAGGGGAAATTGCCGATCGGAACTGCGATTCAGATGTCATCAATTTGGACATATCACATCTCGGAAAAGTTACTCGCAGACTATTCCGGAAAGAACATAGAAAAGGAACTTGAGAAAATCAGAGAAAAGTAGGAGGCAGCAAGCAAATGGAAAGTAGAGCGTGTTATGGGTATTACGGGGAGGGGCATGGATGCACTGGCGAGAATCCGCCAGTGATACATAAAAGAGGATGGAGATTCATGAATTTTCATTTTGAGGTAAAAGGAAAAGGATTCACTCATGTGGAAATTAAGGCTTGCGACTATGCTCATGCGATGAAACAACTCAAGAGGTGGGCGAAACGTGACGGCTTTGAAATTGTAGGGAACAAAAAAGGGTATGAGAATCAAGTGAACTATTAAAACAACAGTCGAAACGGATGCAGGTCATCCGTATGCGTGAGAATGACTGACACGCACTGACGAGACAGGTCATGAGAGGAGGAGACAGGATGTCAAAAGACGAGAGAAAGAAACTGATTGAGGCAATGGCAGAGAAGTTCACCGGAATGGACGCGGAGGACAAGGCATTGATTGTCGGGTATCAACTCGGAAAGCAGGAGGAGCGTCAGAGATGGGAGCAGAGACAGGGGGAAGTCGTGACAGCATAGTGGCAGCAGGATAATAAAGGCGAGAGCCTTTGAAAATAAAATTGCAGGGCATGAGAATCGGGAGGCGTGGTTGCAGCCGTGTCTCCCCAAAAAAAGGCAAAAGAAAAGGAACTCTTGCAGGAGTTCCAATTCGTTGTTTGACGTGTGTGTCAAACTCAATTCGACTAACTCCATTATACCAAATGGAGGCACATTCGTCAACAGAAAACCGAAGAAAGTCCGCATAAAATCAAGGCTTTTCGGGGGTCTCTAGCGACCTTGTAATAGATAGTAACATATCAACGAAAAAGCCGGAGGGGAGCGGATGACAGTGGAGGAGGCGTGTGTGCAAAGTGAAAGGAAAGAAGAAAAAGAGGGGGATGGTGTTCGTTCCCTATGACTACGAGGCAGCGTTCAATAAGAGCATAGAGGACATTCATGAGTATTTCGTGGAGCAGATGCTCAAGAACAGATACAAGTGTGTATATGCCATGAAAGAGATCACAGCCGGAGAACAGTTTGAGATCGAAATATATCCGGAGTTCAAGACGATGGATGATGTTCCGGAGGCAGGCAGAATAAAGAGGGATAATTCAAAGGCACAAAAGAACCTCAACGACAAGAACTCAAGGAAGTATGTGGAACGCCTGCTCAATCATAATTTCGGAGATTCTGATATTTGGATAACTCTGACGTACAGTGCAGGGAATGAACCGAGAGACATGGCAGAGGCAATCCGGAACATGCAGAACTACATCCGGAGGATTGCATATCAGAGAAAAAAGAGAGGGTTGCCTCCGGTGAAATACATATACATCACAGAGTATTCTCCGGAGCAGGAAATCAGATGGCATCATCATCTCGTGATGGACGGTCTGCTCGATATGGACACAGTTGAATCCACATGGAAAAAGGGTCGCCGGAATGAAACGAGGAGGCTTGAGAAAGACGAACACGGTCTCACCGGAATGAGCATCTACATCACCAAAGAAAAGGACAGGAAAAAGGGAGAAAAGAGATGGAACTCCTCACAGAACCTCAAACAGTTCCGCGTCCGGAAAGTACATTCAAAGAGACCGACCGCGACATCCGGAACATACAAACCTATTCAGAAGTATGTGGACGAATTTGTCAGAGATAGGGAGAACATCAGAGAGCAGATGCTCAAATGGTATCCGGACTATATTTTCACGGATTCCGGAGTATATTACAACGATTTCAACGGGATGTTTTACATCAGAGCAAGAATGAGACGGAGGAAAGAAAATGGAAAGACGGAGGAGGGAAAGACATAAACGAATCCGAAAGAGAATCATCATCACACTGACGATCGTCGTGATCTGTGCTGTGGCAGCAGGAATCGGGTGGCATCACTGGCAGCAGGCGCAGGCAAGGAAGAAAACGCGACAGGAGACCATTGAGAGGATTCTGAATGCCGAGACCATTGCAGACATGTCCGCAGGCGTGGCGTATGAGTTCCGGAATGTGAGAGGGCAACAGGAGACAGAGCCGGACGTGTTCGCATCCATGTCAATGGACTATGGAGACGAGATCGAGGGTTTTGTCTATTACGAGATACCGGAGGAATATCAGAGAACCGGAGGCTATTTTCCGATCGAAGTGCAAATATATACATATTGCCTTTGCAAGCAGCAGGGCGTGAGATATGCGCTGATCGTGGCGATGATAGAACATGAATCCGGTTATCACTACGATTGCACCGGAGACGACGGCGAGAGTGCCGGATACATGCAGATCATGCAGAAATATCACAGCGAGCGGATGGAGGAACTGTCAGCGACAGACCTGCTCAATCCATATCAGAACATCCGTGTCGGCGTGGACTACATGAGGGAACTCATTGAGAGATACGGAACGATTCAAGATGCACTTGCAGTCTATAATTACGGGGCGACAGGAGCGAGGGAAAAGCTGTGGAGCAATGGAATATATGTCTATTCATACAATGAGAGCATCATGCAGAGGATGAAAGAGATTGAGGAGGAACTGGAAAACGGGTCAAGCAATTAAAAGAATGCTGCACATGTTCAAAGTTAAGGATTGCAGGCATGTGTGTCTGTTCTGTGAGTATTTTGACATGTGCAAGGAAGATTATGAGGTGAGTGAGATGAATTTGAAATATGCAATGAGGAGCGAGGACACGGAGCAGATCGCAGTCATCCAGTGGGCGCAGTATAACATGAACCATCATCCGGAATTGAAATGGCTCTTTCACTGTCCGAACGGTGGCAGCAGGAATCAGAAAGAGGCGGTCAAACTCAAACAGATGGGTGTTAAGGCAGGCGTGAGCGATCTGTGTCTCCCGTATCCGAAAGGAATTTACTGCGGATTGTTCATCGAGATGAAATTCGGGGATAACAGGCAGCAGACATCACAGAAAGAGTTTCTCAAGGATATGGCAGAGGCAGGACATTTTGTTGCGACCTGCTATTCGGCAGAGGAGGCAATCAGTACCATCACGGAATATTTAAGCCTTGCAGATAGAAAACACATGGAACGAAACACGAGAATGAGCATCCCGAACAACAGCATCCTCAAGGATGGAAAGATCAAGGGAGGAGGTGGCAGCAGGTGACAAAGCAACAGCAGATAGAAAAGAGCAGGCAGCAGCAGGCGGCAAAGTGGCAGCGGATAGAAAAACAGACAAAGGACTTGAAACGGTTTCTCAAAAAGTGCGAGACGGCAGTCAGACAGATCGAGTTTGGTTTCGAGCCTCCGATCGTGAACGGGTTCGGTCAGTGTTCCGGATGCTACAATCCGGACGACGGGCAGCTTGAGGAGCAGTGCAGGGTGTGTCCGTACAATGAGTATTTCGTGGAGGGAGGCACAGGAGCGGCACAATGGGGAGCATAAAGAAAGCAATCATTTTCGGGGTGATAACAGGATTCGGGTTTTGCATCGTGCTTTATAACGTCGGGAAACAAATGCACGAGATTAGATCGTGCATGAGCGGTCAACACCGCAGAGGATAACAGGAAAACAGATAACAGGAGGAAATGAAACATGAAAACTATTGCAGTAATGTCTCCCAAAGGGGGCATCGGAAAGACCACAACATCGGACAGCATCGCCTATATTTTAGGCGAGGAGCAGGGAAAGAAAGTTTTAGTTATTGAGGGAGATCAGCAGGGCGACACCTCCGAGACATTCGGATGCTATGAGCCGGAGGGGATTGGAATGAGCGAACTGATCGAGAATCATGTGAATGTCGGGGGCAGGTTCAAGACAACCGACCTCATAAGGGCGACAGAGTTCTCTCACATCGACATCATTCCGGCGAATGGATATCTCATGCAGACGGACATGAATCTGCTCATGAAAAGCGAGGACGAACAGATTCACCGCTTGAGGAATGCGTTGCAGGAAGTGAATGAGGTATATGACTATTGCATTTGTGATTGCGGCAGGCTTTTCGACATGGTGGTGATAAATATTCTTGTGGCAGCAGATGTCGTCATCGTTCCGGTAAAAGTCGGAGGGTATGAGGTGAAAGCCTTGCAGAGCATATCAGAACAGATCGGAGACATCAATCCGGACATAAAGGTCAAGGCAATTCTGACAATGAGACAGAAAAACAAGACATCACTCGAATTTGAGGACTGGCTCAAAGACGCATCCGGATATGATGTGTTTGTCACTCCGGTGAGGCGGTCGGTAATTGCAGAGAGAGCGACGATCGCAATGCAGCCTCTCCCGAAGTTTTCACCTCGCTGCATAACATCGCAGGACTATCGAAACATTGTCCACGAACTCATGAGGGAGGTGTGAACATGGGGAAAGTCGGGAAAATGGGGCATGAGGACTATCGTGCAAGGTATGAGAAACAGAAAGAAAGCGGTAGTTATTACGATGCAAATATGGAATATGATGAAAAATCCGACGTTCAATCCGGATCATGGGTATTGATTACAAGACAAGTTCCGGTTGCGGAGGAGTGCAAGCCTCACCTATTTGGAATATATTGGGGAATCCCAAAACAGGATAAGTTCGACAGGCAGATTTGCGTGATACACACGACGGAGGATGTGACGCTGCTCAATCATGAGTTTACAGTTTTAGACGACGAGAGATTGAAAACATATCGTGAGGAGGGGTGGGAACTCCGTGAAATAGGAGCAAAGGTCGAGCGCGGAATGAACATGGAGTTGATTGAAAAAGGCAGGTCGTTGAGCGAGGAGGAACGTGAGGTTATATGGGCATTACAACTTGATGGCTTATCTGAAGAACAGGCTTGCGAAGAATATTTTTTAACAAGGCATACGGAATATAACAACTTTTCGATTTGCTATATACCCAAAAAAGAGGTTTTCGACCAGTGTGTCGCAGCGTTTGGAATGAGATATTAAAAAGATTGAGCGCATAAAAGAACAGGAGGAATGATGATGGAACGTAGACCTTTAATCATAATTAACACAGACAGTTATCCGACATTTTGCGATAACAAATGCGATAACAGTGAATGCAGCAAACACATCTCAAAAGCGGCTCACCATAGAGGTGGGTGTAAATTTTCAAAGTTGAGAGGCACAGACCGATGTGAGGGGTGTATTCCGAAACGGAGAAAAAAGAATGAGCAGGGATAAAAGACCGAGGAGGCAAGACGGGTCACTGTTTCAGTTGTGTGAAAAGTGCAAAGTTGAGCCGGACAGGTGCAAAGGATTTTGCATATTTCAGAAATTGGAAGAAATAGAAAACAGGAGGAAAAACGATGGCGACAGGATATAGTGTTATGGATGGTTTAAACAAGCGTACAAAGGCAGGGATTGACGACCCGACACCGAGAGCAAAGTTTCGGACAAAAGACCTCTCGATTTTTAAGATATACGCAAACGAGGGCAATTTCTATCCGCAGGAGGACATCGAGCAGAAAGCCGGAGAGATTCTTTCGATGGGGATGCTCGAAAATCTCGTCGTAAAATATGAGCCTGCGGAGGGAAAAGGCGAATACAAACTGATTTCCGGAGAAAGACGGTGGAGGGCGTTGCACATGCTCGTCGATCGCGGCTATAAAGAGTTTGAGTTCGCAACATGCAATATAATCGCACCGACCACATCACAGGAGGAAAAGGTTGCGCTCATTATTGCCAACAGTCACCGCAGTAAAAGCATGGAGGTCATGATTCGAGAGGAGCAGGAACTCAAGGCGACGCTTGAGGACATGAAAGCGAATGGTATTGAATTAAAAGGCTATAACCTGCAATCCGGTCGCCTGCGTGATGTGATTGCGGAATTGCTCAATGTATCAAAGACAAAGATCGCGCAGATTGAGGCAGTCAGTAACAATTTGATTCCGGAGTTCATGGAGGAATTAAATAAAAAGCGTTTGACGTTCTCTGCTGCCTATGAGTTGAGTGGAATGTCATCAGATGAACAGAGGGAGGCATTGAGTGTCCTCATAGAGACAGGAGAACTCACCTATCAGAGAATCAAGGAGATGAAAGAGGAAAAAGCGGCAGAGGCAGCAGCACAGCAAATTGACGGACAAATGAGCATGACGGACATGGAGCAGTCCGGAGACATGTCTCTTTCCCATCATGGAGATGTGACCGGAGAGGGAGAGCCGGAACGGGTGTCAGAATCAGACACAGGGCAGCAGGACACAGGTTTTTCCGGAATGAATGAGCCGGGGGCAGCAGGTGAGGAATATCAGACACCGCATCCGGAGGGAATCACTTCTCTGTGCTATTCCTGCACAAAATACGAGACTTGCAATGTAAAGACGGGAACATGCACCTCATGCGATCAGTATGAGAACAGGGCAGAGGCAAACAAGACGGAGGAGCAGAGATATTCAGAGGAGCAGGACGCGATTGACAAGGAGACACAGAGAAAACTCCGTGAAAAGGCAGACGAGGAACGGATGAACAATATTCCATCCGAAACCGGAGAGAACGGTCAGAAAGTGCATCAGATTCGCCTCGGAGAATCCTTTTTCGAGGATGCTTGCAGCAATATCAAGAGTTTTGAACTCCGGAAGAATGACAGGGGATATAAAAAGGGCGACATTCTTGAGTTGATGGAATTTGCAGACGGTCGGAACACTGGTCGATTTGTGAGGAAACTCGTGACATACATTCTTGAAGATTACACCGGACTTGAGGACGGATTCTGCATCATGGCGACAGCACTTGTCGACAAAGACGATGAACCGTTGCAAAATGCAAATATAGGTCAGATATGCGCAAATATAAGAGCAAACGGTGACGGGTACATCGACGGAGGAGAGGAGTTCATCTTGATCGAGAATGCTGTGAGCATTGTGCAAGACGGCGGCAGAGAATGACAATGAGGCAGGAGGGAAAGAAGATTGAAAGAGGATGGAATTGTCGTCATGAGCCTTTTTGATGGAATCGGAACGGGTTTGCTTGCGTTGAAAAATGCAGGAATCAAAGTCAAAAAGTATTATGCAAGTGAAATCGAGGAAAAGTCGATGGTGGTGGCAAGAAACAACCATCCGGAGATAGTCGAGATTGGAGATGTTAAAAAAATATGTGTCGACGAGTTTGAAAAAATAGATTTACTGATCGGGGGTTCTCCATGTCAAGGATTTTCAAGAAATGGGAAACATGGGAATTTCGAGGACAAGAGGAGCGGACTTTTCTTTGAGTGGTTGCGGATATGGCACGAAATATATGAAAAGAATCCAGATGCGAAATTTATGCTCGAAAATGTACGAATGAAAAATGAGTGGATGGATGTGATCAGCAATGAGACGGGAGTTGAACCTATCATAATCGACAGTAGAGTACATACGCAACAAGCGAGAGAAAGGACATACTGGACAAATATCGTCGGAGTGAGCCAACCACATGAAATAAAGACGGATATCAGAGATTTAGCAGAAAAAAGAGATACGACCGGATGGGTGGAAATTGATGGAATTAAAATCGACCCATTGATAACACACGACGAGCGTCTATTGATTTCTAGGGTGGGTGATGAAATCAGAATCAAACAGGCGACAAAGACTGGATACATTATTGCGAGAGAGGGAGACGGAATCAATCTGTGTTTCCCTAAGAGCAAGACGAGGAGAGGGAGGGTGATAAAAGGCAAGATGCCGACGTTGGACTGTCAATGCAATGTATGCTTTCTTTTAGATGGAGCAATAAGAAAGGCAACGGTGACGGAATGCGAACGATTTCAAGGTCTGTCAGATGGATATACAAAAGGATTTAGTGATTCGGATAGAAAAAGGATGATCGGAAACGGATGGAGCGAAATGACAGTGAGGCATATTCTATCGGCATTGAAAGAGAGAGGAGGGGAATCATGAAAAAGAAACAATTTGCAGCAGTTTTCAAGAATGCCATTGCAAACCATGCGGCATATATCGGAGTTGGTATTCAGACAGAGGGCAGCAGTCGTCCGGAGATTATTATAAATCCGATCGAGAATTTTGAGGAGAAACTGAAATATTATCGGGCGGCATACGACGAGGACATGGTGCTTGTTTCCGCAAAGGGAAAGAAAGACATCCGAATCATTGCGGTGGCGTGGGGAGATTCGTTCTCTGATATTGAGTTTCAGATGACAGAGAACCGTCCGGACTGGAAAAAGACGATCTCGGATGCAATCGACAGAGTGGTGAACCGAATGCTTGAGGGGAATGAGGATGTGTCGAAAGAACAGCGCGACGCATGGGATGCAGTTCTTGAGGGATACAAAGAGCAGTTCTTTTCTCGCAGGTATAGCATTGGACAACAGAAGTTCATCACAGAAAATGCAGAATTGTATGAGGATATGTTCGAGACCTGCATGAACGGCAGCAATGAGGAGTTCAAAGAGAAGTTTCTGCACCTGTCGAAAGAGTTGAACAGACATGCGTGAGGAGGAGAGGAAACAATGAGTATATTTGATTTAATTATAGGCGCGATCGGAATTGTTGTCGGGTTGATTGTGTTGGTGGTTTTGGTGGCGTTTTTGGTGGAATTAGTGAAAGCATTTGCGGCGATAGGAAAGAACACGGGCGAGAGAGGAGACGTGAACAATGGGTCTCATAGGGATGATTGAGGAGGCGGTGAGACTTGATGCAGAACTGTCGAGGATTCGGAGTTATGATGCAGATGCGCCGGAGGAGCAGGAACTCAAAAGAAGAATCAACAGAATTGCGGCGAACACAAAGGACACTCCGGCAGCAGTGGCAGCGGAGATCGCGAGTGAGATGTTGACGGGTGTGTCAGCGGAGCAGGCTATTCGTGAAATGGAAGTCGGTGGAAAGGGATGGACAAAGGAAGTTGAGAAGATCATCAACAGAATGAGAGCATCCGGCAGGAGCGAGGAGGAGATCAAGAACTATGTGACGCAGGCAGCAGAAAAGGCGACTATACGAGGGAGGTGAGTGAGATGGCTGAACAGACGGAAATGACAGTGATTGAAAAAACATATCTGTATCTTGAAAATTATAATGAGATGCAGAGGTACATCGCAGAGGCAGTCAGCGAGGTGGCGCAGGTGGAGAATGCAGACCTTTACAACATATCAGCGGAGAGGGCGTTCCTCAAGTCAATACGGGAATGCAAGGCAGAGACCGTCATCCTGTTAGAGCATATCAATAAAGCACTGGATGCACTGGAAAAGGAGACGGCGGCAGCAGGCGAGGAGTACAGGTTCGACGCTCTACGAATGAAATATATTGAGGGTAAGACATACGAGGATATACGGAAAAAATGGAACTGCGGAAAGAATGCGCCGAAACAGTGGTGCAAAACAATGATCGAGCGTCTGTCGGTCAAGATATTCGGGGCAAAAGCAATCGAAAATCGAGCAGTTTGACGGGAAAATGCCGTGAAAAAGGCGTGAAAAAGGCGTGAAAATGCCGTGAAAAGATGGTGAACAAAAGGGAAAAATAAAGTGTTAGAATGATAGCGTGAACAGTTGTGAGGAGCGGTCGCAGGTATGCGGTCGCTTTTTTCTTGCCCTGTTCGCCCTCCTGTTATCGAGGCAGCAGGACAAGAGCCTGCTGCCTTATTCCAAACAGCAGGCGAGAGGAGTGAGAGAGTGCTTTATAAGATATGCAGGTGTGGGGCGTTGATACCGCAGACAATGAAATGTTGCGAGAAATGTGCGCAGCAGGAGCAGTCAAGGCATGTCATATATAACCACACGAGGAGAGATCAAAGGGCGGCAGAGTTCTATGTGTCAAAAGAATGGAGAGACCTGCGACCGCTGATATTCAATGCGTTTGATTACATCGACATCTATGCGATGTATGTGTTCGATGAACTCGTGACACTGACGGATTCCGACCCGATACATCACATCATTGAACTTGAGGAGGACTATTCACGGAGGCTCGACCCGTTCAACCTCATACCTTTAGGACACGACACCCACACGACTATCACAGCACTGTATAAGAGAGACAAGGCAACCATGCGAGCAATACAAGCAAGGATTAAGCAGGTGATTTTGTGTCACTTCAAAGAGGCAGGGGGTATCGAAAAAGTTTTCGGTCGGCTCGGTTTAGTCGCACCCCCTCCATGATTCGGAGAAAACTCCCCACGAGAATTTCAAATATAGGGGGTAGCCGAAAGGGGTGTCAGAATGCGACACAGCATCAGCTAAAACCACGATGGAAAGGGGGTTGTTGTTGCTATGGCAGGAACAAGACAACCGACCGATTTGGTGGTTTTGAAAGGAAAAAAACACCTCACAAAAGCCGAAATTGAGGCTCGAAAAAATGCAGAGGTCACAGCACCAAATGACAAGGTAAAGCCTCCGGCATACCTGTCACCGGAACTCAAAAAGAAATTCCGGAAACTGGCGAAAGAATTGCTCGAAATAAAACTCATTGCAAATGTGGACTGTGACGCACTTGCGAGATTCTTGATTGCACAAGACAAATATCTTGAAGTTACGAAAAAACTCAAAGAGATTCCGCTCACTGTCATGATTCCGGTATATACAGAGCAGGAAAATCCGGAGACGGGAAAGAAAGAGCAGGTCGTGACGGGAGAACGGGAGGTCGTGAACGGAGAACACGAGCGTCTATTGATAATTCAAGATAGATGTTGGAAACAGTGCAGGCAGGGAGCGAGTGATTTCGGATTGACGGTTTCTAGCAGATGCCGACTTGTTGTGCCAAAGGCACAGCCGCAGAAACCAGAGAACAAATATGCGAAATACGCAGACTGACGCATGGGGAAAAAGGTTGAGATCATAGACCGCTGCACACAGTACGCAGTGGATGTCGTCGAGGGGCGTGAGATCGCAGGGGAGTATGTCAAACTTGCCTGTCAGAGACACCTTGATGACCTTGAAAAATCGAAAGCTGCACCGTATGTCTATTATTTTGACGTTGAGCAATCAGAAAGAATCATAAATTTCGCAGAGGAACTCGTCATCGCAGAGGGAGACGAGGAGCAACCTGTCGAATGTTATCCGTTCCAATGCTTTATTTTAGGCTCTTTGAACGGATGGCGAAAGAAGATTGCAGACCTGAAAAGCGGTGTCCATCACCGCAGATTCAGAACGTCGTATGTCCAACTAGGGCGACAGAACGGAAAATCGTTCATCAATGGCATTCTCGCGGCGTATTACGGAAATTTTGACAGATACAAATACGGACAAATATATTGCGCGGCTACCAAACAGGAGCAGGCAAACATTGTCCTCAAAGAAATTATTAAATTCATAAACAGCGATGAAGAATTAGGAGCATGGTTCAAAGTCCATGAGCACAGCAATTCGATTGACTGCCTGCTGACACATTCGGTCATCAAAGCGTTATCGGGAGACACAAAATCAGCCGATGGATTGAGACCATATCTCGGAATTGTTGACGAGTATCATGCCCACAAAACGAATCAGATTTATAAACTTTTTGAGGGCGGCATCAAGAAACTGAAATCGGCATTGATTTCAGTCATCACAACAGCCGGATTCGATCTGAAATCGCCGTGTTACAAGCTATATGAGTATTGTTGTAACCTCCTCAAAGGCGTATCGGAGAACGATGCGCAGTTTGTATATATCGCGCAGATGGACGAGGGGGATGATATATGGAATCCGGATAACTGGATAAAAGCGAATCCTCTCCTCGCTTTTGATGCAGATGCGATCGAGAACATGATTCCGGTGGCATCAACTGCGAAAGACATGGGAGGGGAGGACTTGAGAGACTTCCTTGTCAAGCAGTTGAATAAATGGATTCAGTGGTCGAATCATCAGTACATTAAAGACATTAAGAAGTGGAAACGGTGCGCAGTCCTCAAAACGCTTGAGCATTTCAGAGGCGCAAAGTGTTATGTCGGTGTTGATCTGTCGTCCGGAGGCGATCTCACGTCGATCGCCATTGTCATTCCGTTCGTGGACGAGGACGGGAACAAGAAATATTTCGTCAAAACACATTCTTTCATCCCTGCGAGCAGGGTGGACGAACACATCAAGACGGACAAAGTTCCCTATGATGTGTGGATTGAGAAAAAACTTGTAACGCCAACATACACACTCGGAGGAATTAAAACAGATTACAAGTATATTTTGACATATTTGCAGGGATTGATCGAGGAATACAATCTCAAGCCTCAAATGATATGTTACGACCCACACAATGCGTCGGCATTCCTCGGAGACCTTGAGGCGATGGGATGGGATTCTATGTCTATCACGCAGACGGCGAAAGAACTGAATGACGCGACCGTGGATTTCAGACTTGAAATTCTCGCCGGAAATGTTGAGATCGAGGGAATTGAGGTCGGAGTGAAAAAGAAAGTCGTTCCGGCAGATGAACTCCTCACATGGTCGATCGCAAACGCAAAGACCATCTCGAATAATTACGGGGAAATAAAGATTGACAAGGACATCACAGAGGAAAGAATCGACCCGATCGACGCAATCATTGACGCATGGAAACTCGCAATGAAAACGGAATATCAAGAGGATGCTGACGAGATGGCGAACCATTGGCTTGAGATGTATGAAAGAATTTACAAATAGGGAGGTGAGTGCCGATGAATCCATTCAAAACAGCATACGGAAATCTGATAAAAAAATGGAGAAATAGAAACGGGGGGCAGAATGCGATAGAGGCACATGCGTCAAGGACATTCGGACTTAATTCGGAGGCGTTTCTCGGTTTATTAGGATTAAAAAAGAATAGAAAAGCGATGTCGGAGGTAACATATTTCACCTGCCTAAAAATGTTGTCGGAAACACTGGCAAAGATGCCTGTTAAATTCTATCAGAGCACAGAGAAAGGCATCATTGAACCGGAGGAAACAGATGTTTCTCGTCTCTTGAAAACGAGACCGAATCCGTTTATGACACCGTCGATATTTTGGAATGCCGTTGAGATGAACAGGAATCACTACGGGAACGCATACGTCTATATCCGGAGAAAATTTGTCCGGAAAAAATACGGAGGAACTCTCAAGGTATTGGATTTGTGGGTGATGCAATCAAATTGCACACAGATTGTCGTTGATGATGCCGGATATTTTGGAGGAGTGGGTCGGATTTGGTATGTATATACAGACCCAACGAGCGGAAAGCAATATGTTTTGAGTACGGACGAGGTGTTGCATTTTAAGACATCGCACAGCCTTGATGGAATAACCGGACTGCCTGTGCAGAAAATTTTGCAGGAAACAGTGAACGGGGCGGCAGCGTCACAAGGATATCTTAATGAGATGTATGAGAGCGGTCTGACGGCGAAAGCTGTGCTTGAATATACGGCAGAAATGAGCGCAGAAAAAAAGAAAAAACTTGTTGATTCATTCCTTGAGTTTGGAGGAGGAGCAAAAAACACAGGAAAAATTATTCCAGTACCGACAGGAATGAAACTGATGCCGCTCGACATAAAGCTGACAGATTCACAGTTTTTTGAACTGAAAAAATATACATCGTTACAGATTGCGGCGGCGTTTGGAGTAAAACCGAATCAGATCAATGACTATGAAAAATCATCATATAGCAACTCGGAAATGCAGCAGTTGTCATTTTACGTTGACACAATGCTTTTCATCATAAAGCAGTATGAGGAGGAAATCAATTTCAAACTCCTCACACCGGAGGAGCAGGACGAAAAAAAGTATTTCAAATTCAATGAAAAAGTCCTTTTTAGAACGGATTCAAAGACACAAATGGAATATCTCTCAAATGGTGTCAAGAATACAATCCTCATGCCAAATGAGGCGAGAAGAAAACTCGACATGTCGGATGCCGAGGGAGGGAATCGGCTTTATGGAAACGGGAATCTCATTCCCATAGAGATGGCAGGTGTGCAATACACCGAAAAAGGTCGGCAAAAGACCGGAGAACCGGACGAACCGGAAAGAAAAGAAGAATCGGAGGGAGGTGAGGAGAATGCAGAAAGTGAGAAGATTTGACTTCACAAAGAAGAATAAAAGAACCGGACAGGTGGACAAAGTCGGGTATTTGGATTTGAAAGAAAACGAGGAAAAACAGAGATGCTCTCTCTATTTCTACGGCGACATTGTATCAGCAACATGGCAGTCAATGTGGTATGAGGAGGACAAATGTCCGCAGGATATAGCTGATTTCCTGCATCAGCTTGATGAATATGAGGACATTGACATTTATTTCAATTCCGGAGGCGGCGATGTGTTCGCAGGACTGGCGATCTACAACCAGTTGAGGAGACATGAGGGTCACAAGACTGGATATGTGGACGGACTGGCGGCAAGTATCGCGTCGGTCATCATGTTCGCCTGTGACGAACTGCATTTCGCATCCGGTGCTCAATGTATGGTTCATAAACCGTCATGTATTTCATGGGGGAATGCAGATGATTTTGAGGAGACCATCAAGCAGTTGAACAAATGCGAGGAATCCATTCTCGACATCTACATGGAGCATGTGCAGGACGGTGTCACACGGGAGACAATCAAGTCGCTCGTTGATGCGGAGACGTGGATGAATGGCAGTGAGGTCGCAGGATATTTCAACATAGAGATTGAGGAGCAGGCAGCAGCGGCGGCGTGTGCATCAGATTTCTATGAGAGATACCGGAATATTCCGGAAAATCTGCAAAGCAGGCAGACGCAGAACATCGTCGAGGCGGTGATCGCGGCACTGGATGCGCGGAGCAGGGGAGAAAAAGAACAGAGAAACAAGGATATTTTAAAGGAGTTGCTCGAAGATTTAGACGAGTACGGAATTTAGAGAGGAGATTTGAAATGAATAAAGAATTGCAGAAATTACTCAAAGAGATCAATGACAAAAAGAATGCAGTCCGTTCCCTTGCGAATGAGGGGAAGATTGAGGAGGCGCAGACCGCAAAGGAGGAACTCGTTAAATTGCAGGATAAATTCAACCTGCTCATGGATTTGGACGATGACGAAGGGGATGACATCAAGGACGCGATCAGTTCCGGCAGGGCAAAGGACATCACAGGAGGGGCAGCAGACCCGAAAGCAAAGAAAAAGAACCTCGTGAAAGCGTTTGTTAATATTGTGAAATGCGGATTTCTCAAGAGAGAGCCGGAGGAGGCAGACGTGACGACGTACAAGAACGCACTGACATCCGATGCAACTCCGAATGAGGAGGGAGAATCGGGAATCGGCGTTGTCGTTCCGGAGGACATCAGAACAGACATCATCGAGTTGAGACGTTCCGAGGATAATTTGGAGCAGTATGTCAATGTTGAGCCTGTCACCACAAAGAGCGGTTCGAGGAACATCGAAGTCGATGCGGATGCCGTACCATTTGACAACGTGGACGAGGAGGCAGATTTCCCCGAAATGGATGAACCGCAGTTCAGAAAGATCAAGTATGAGATCAAGAAAAAGGGCGGCATCTTGAAGATCACCGCAGAACTGTTTGAGGATGCGGCACAGAACGTCATGGCATACATCAATAAATGGATTGCCAAAAAGACAAAGGCGACCCGTAATGCGATGATTCTCAAGACGATCAACACGATGACGGCAGGAAAAGAGGTTGTCATTTCCTCAATCGACAGCCTCAAGGACGTTTTCAATGTGAAACTTGAGCCTGCGATCGCGCTCGGTGCAGTTGTTATCACGAATCAGAACGGGTTCAACTATCTCGACAAACTCAAGGACGACGACGGCAAGTATATTTTGCAGCCGAATCCCACACAGCCGACGCAGATGCTTTTGTTCGGAAAGTATCAGATCATCAAGGTATCAAACAAGGTTATCAAGAGCGAGAGCATCAAAGACACATCGGAAAAGGTGACAGGATACAAGCACCCCGTTTATATGGGCGATCTGAAAGAGGCGATCACTTTGTTCGACCGCAATGTCATCACGATCGACATGAATGATAAGGGAGCAGGACTGTGGGAGAAAGACATGACAGGAATCAAGGTGAGAGACCGTTTTGACGTGCAGCCTGTTGACGAGGCAGCAGTCGTCAAGGGAAACATCACGGAGACAGTGCAGGGATAAAAAACACAGGGCAGTCGCCTCAATGACTGCCCTGTCGGAAAGCAGGTGGACACGATGACGGACGAGGAAAGACAGGAGCAGAGAACAAAGCTGATTGAAGAATGCAAAAAATATAATCATATCGACTATGACGACGACGAGGACATCATTGAATTGATGTTTGATGTAGCAGTTGAGGAGATGACGGAATTGATTCCGGATTTCAGCATGGAGACGCTCACACATCGTCAACACCTGCTCATTCTGATATATGTGAAAGACCTTTATGACAACCGCGAGAAGTACGGGAAAGAGGAGAAAAGATTGCAGGCAGCAGTCTCCTCGATGTTGCTCAAGGAAATGTATGGAGGGGGAAAATGACCGGAAGAATCACTATCATGAGAGACACCTCGGAGGTGGTAGATGGCAGGAATGAAACAAAATCAGAGGAGTATTTCAAATGTTGGTGTGATGTTTCCGATCTGCTCTCAACGGAAAAATATGCAGCGTTGCAGCAGTCACTTGAAGAAACGGCGGTTTTTAAGGTGAGGCGATGCGCGAAAACGGATGCGATGCGGATGCACCTCAAAGAGTTCTCTGTTATTTACAAAGGGGATTCGTTTGACATTTACGCGATGACACCTGTTGAAAACTCAACTCGGTATCTGCTCAAGTGCAATCGGGTCTCGTGAGGTGTCAGAATATGACACAAGGGCGGTGAAATATGCGGATTGAGATGGAATTTCAAGGACTGGATGAACTTGTCAAGGCGTTGGAGAGATGCGCGACAGAGAAAGAAATACAAACTCTGAATAAAAACATTGTTACACAGGCGCAGCCGTTGATTAAGGCAGAAATGTCGAAAGAAATGCCGAAATCGAGGAATCAAGAACTCTCTGGACGGGGATTCGGTTCAAAGTCACATCCATCCGGACACGCGGCGAATGCAGTGCCGATCGAAAGGGTCAAAGCGCGAGGAACACGAGCGGAGGCAGATGTCGGATGGACGAAATCAGACAATAGTGAGCATTTTTATGTAAAATTCATAAATTGGGGAACTGTTGACAGACCTCCGCAGGAGTTCATCTATAAAGCAGGACGCGCCGCAGAGGGAGAGATTCAGAGCATAGCAGAAAAAGAGTATCAAAATTTTTTAGATAGGACGGTGGGGTGATTCGATGGCAGACATCATCAAAGACGCATCCGACGCATTGAAAGAGGTGTCTGATTCCGGAATACAAGTCGTGCAGGGGTGGTATAGAAAAGACATCAAAAAGACACATGTGACCTTGTGGGATTTGGGAGAAACAGAGGGAGACTATTCGGATGACGATGCCGAGGGAACGGAGCAGGCGGTGCAGGTGACGATCTTCTCAAAAAAAGACGAGGTTGCACTTGCAGAGAAAATAAAGGAATTGATGAAACAACATGGATTTCTTTACGAGGCGAGGAATACAGACGATTCAGAGCCTCAAAACGGGATTTACATGAAAGCACAGAGATTCAACAAGTTTTATGAAGAAATGGAGGAATAAAAATGGGAAATGCAGCAAATGCAGATGTTGAAACAATCGTGAGGAGCAGATATTGCGGATTGCGTGATATTTATGTTGCGAAACTGTTGCAGAACACACAGACAGCGTATGCGGCAGACGTTCCGGTCAAACTGGCAAGGGCGATCAATGCAAAGATTTCGGATAAATGGTCGAGTGAAAAAGTCTATTCCGATGACGGAACGGAGGACACGATCACGTCATACGAGGGAACGGAGGTTGAGATTGAGATTTCCACGCTTGCGCCGCAGGACAGAGCACTCTTGTTCGGTCAGTTATATGACAATGGATTCCTTGTCAAGAGCAGAAACGACCTTGCGCCGGAACTGGCACTCGGATTCCGGACAAAGCGCAGGAATGGAAAATATGAATTTACGTGGTTATACTGCGGAAAGTTCGGACAGGGCGTTGATGATGAATTTGAAACGCAGGCAGAAAAGGTCGCGGTCAAGAGCAACACCATCAAAGGCGATTTCTATGATCGTCAGAAAGATGGACAGTATCAGATTGTTGTCGACGAGGGGAATCTGTTAGAGGCGCACGAGGACGCAAAGGCAGCGATCGAGGACTGGTTCGGCAAGGTGCAGGAAAAAGAGCAGGCAGCAGGATAATAAAAAAGAGATGACAGGAGGGAAAGAACATGGCACAACACAGAATCACAATAAATCATAAAGAGTACACGATGCCGAAAGTCAGCGCGGACGACTATATGGACTATTTGGACGCATCCGAGACGATCAACGGCTCGACAAATGCAGGATATAAGAGAGAGCACATTCAGTTGATGTGTGAGTGGATTGTCCGTCTGTATGACAACCAGTTCACGATCGAGGAACTGAAAGACAGAGAAAAGGGTCTTTCAGCAGATGAAATCATTACTGAATTTATGATGGTCGACATGGACATCGCCGGAAAGATTCAGAAGAAAATGGAGGACATTCAGAAAAATTTTACCGTCATCAAGTGATGCCGGAAATATACATCGCCTGCGGTGAGGATAGATATTTCGTGAACCATATCACGGTCGGACAATATCGGCAGTATGCGGAACTCATGAAAAAGAACGGAGGCGAAAGACTGTCGGATGCGATGTTTTTCAACCAAAAGATCGCACAGGAAATATTCGGCAGCAGGATGTCACTTGAGGAGTTAGGTGAAACGGATGCCGTCGAGGTACTGACGGCAGCGAAAACAATTCACTTTGTGATGCAGGATGTCATCACCCCGAAATTTTTGGAGTTGATGGATGACGAACCTGTGGAGCAGGAAAAGTCGGCGTTTGATGACTATGACCGCGAAAACGGTTATGACGAGTTAGAACAGCAGAGAAGTATGTGGGATATATGCTCGGATAACGTCGACCGAGTGATTCAGATAGCAATAAAATTATTAAATAATTCATACAGTCAATGCCTTGAGACTGACATCGTGGCGTTGCTTGATTACTTGAAATTTGCAATCAAGACGGTAAACGAGAAACAGTAGGAGAGGAGGGAACTGAATGGCTTATGTGAGCGTGAAAGCGTCGGCAGATGCGAACTCGTATCAAAAGACGATGAAAGCGATGGCTCAAGAGGCGAAAGCACTGGCGAGCCAATGGACAGCGACGCAGGCGAAAGCAAAGGCATTCGGCTCTCAAACCGACATCCTCAAGGCGAAAGCCGGAGCGTTATCAGATAAGATAAAGCTGCAAAAAGAGATCGTAAAGACGACAGGCGATCAATACGGAAAACTTTCCACAAAACTGTCGGAGCAGAAAACCAAACATGCCGAACTGAAATCGAAAGTCGATGAAACGCGGAAAGCCTACGAAAACTCTGCAAAGGCGACGGGGGAAGATTCAGAGGAGACAAAGAAACTCAAGGAGGAACTGACAAAACTTGAGGCAGAGTTGAGGACGAGTGAAAACTCGATCAATCAGACGGAAAATGCCCTCAACAAGCAGGCAGTCGCGGCAAATAATGCAGAGGCGAAACTCTCCGAGATGGAGGGCGAACTCGAACAGGTCAACAGGGAATTAAAAGATCATAAACTCGATGCCTTTGCGAATGGATGCGACAAGGCAGGTCAGAAACTTGAGGCGTTCGGTCAAAAGATGATGGTCGTGTCGGCAGGAATCGCGGCATTTGCGACGGGTGCTGCAAAGATGGCAGTTGATTTCGAGGATTCCATTGCCAAAGTCTCCACGATTATGGACACCGGAGTGATGTCTGTCGGGGAGATGGAGGATGCCATCGTCGACCTGTCAAATGAGACAGGGATTGCAGCAGGAGAAATTGCTGACAATGTTTATAATGCCATCAGTGCCGGACAAAAGACCGGAGATGCAGTCAATTTCGTCCGGCAGTCCACAAAACTGGCGACGGCAGGTTTCGCAGAATCCGGAGACACGCTCGACCTGCTGACGACGATTCTGAATGCGTATGGATTAGAGGCAGAACAGGTCACAAACGTCTCGGATATGCTCATTCAGACGCAGAACCTCGGCAAGACGACCGTTGCAGAGTTATCCTCTGCAATGGGTAAAGTTATCCCGACAGCGAATGCGAACAAAGTGGCACTCGACCAGTTATGCGCCGGATATGCGATCATGACAGCGAACGGCGTGGCGACGGCAGAATCCACGACATACATGAACTCGATGCTCAACGAGTTAGGAAAAACGGGCAGCACGACGGACGTGATTCTCCGAGAGAAAACCGGAAAATCATTCAGCGAGTTGATGGCGAGCGGTTCGAGCCTCGCGGATGTACTTGCAATAGTTGACGGCGCAGCAAAAGAGCAAAATCTCACGATGGCAGACATGTTCTCCTCGTCAGAGGCAGCGAAAGCAGGTCTCATTTTGTTGGGAGACAGCGCAGACAATTTCAATAGTACACTCGGACAGATGCGAGAATCGACCGGAGCAACCGACACAGCGTTCGACAAGATGAAAACAACATCGTATAACATCAAGTTGACGCTCAATGAGTTGAAAAACACGGTGATGCAGTTCGGTCAAACGATACTGACATCGGCAACTCCGATCATCGAGGGATTTTCTGAAAAAGTCGGGGCATTGTGCGAATGGTTCGGAAATCTGAATGAGGGGCAGCAGCAGACGATCATCAAGGTGGGTATGTTTGCGGCAGCGGTTGCACCTGCATCCATTGCGGTCGGCAAGTTAGGACAGGGGATAAAGACGGCAGTCAATACATACAAGAGTATGCGCGACATTGTCGGAAAAGTCATCACGAAGTTAGCAGGAAAGACAGCGGCAACAACAGCAGATGCGGCGGCAGATGCAGCATCAGCGACAGCGTCGGCGGCGAGCACAGCAGCGACAGGAGCACAGGCAGCAGCACAGGGAACACTGACAGCGGCGACGGCAGCATCAACAACAGGAATCAGAGCATTCACGGCGGCATTGTTGAGCAATCCGATCACATGGGTGGTTTTGGCGGTTGCAGGACTTGTCGCAGGATTTATCGCTTTATATAAAAACTCCGAGACATTCCGGAACGCAGTCAATAAACTGTGGGCGACCATCAAAGCAGCATTCGGGAAGATTGCAGAGGTCGTCTCGAACGTATTCGGAAAAGTAAAAGAAGTTATCGGGAACGCGATGACGGCAGCAAGAGAAGTCGTCACCGAGAGATTAAATAATATCAAAGCAGCCTATGAGGAGAACGGGGGAGGGATAAAGGGAGTAGTCGCCGGAGCATGGGAGGGAATCAAAGGACATTTTACCGCAGGATTCTCGTTCGTGGATAAGCTGACCGGAGGCAAACTCACGGAAATAAAAAATAAATTCCTTGAATCGGATTTCGGGCAGGCAACACAGAAAGCATTCGGAACGGTCAAGGAAGTCGCCGGAACGGTGCTCGGAGCAGCAAAAGAGACCGTTGTCGAAAGATTAAACAGCATTAAAGCAGCCTATGAGGAGAACGGGGGAGGAATAAAGGGAGTAGTCGCCGGAGCATGGGAGGGAATCAAAGGATATTATACCGCAGGATTCTCATTCGTGGATAAGCTGACCGGAGGCAAACTCACAGCAATAAAGGAAAAGTTTTCGGGCAAATTGGGAGAGATCAAGGCAGCAGTCATCGAAAAACTGACAGCAGTCAAAGGCGCATTCTCCAATGTGTTCGCAAAATGCAGCGAGGTCGTCTCGAATGTATTCAACACAATAAAGAATGTCATCACAGTGGCATTCATGACGATTCGAGAGATTTTCAAAGCGGCAGTGACAATCATCACGCTACCATTCCGGTTAATTTGGGAGAATTGCAAAGGGATTGTCATTGAGATATGGGATGCCATCAAGGAAAAGGTTCAGACGGCGATTGAGACGGTACATTCAGTTATTTCGTCGGTTATGGCGGCAATCAAAAAGGTCATCAGTTCGGTATGGGATGCCATCAAGAACAAAATAAATTCTGTGCTTGAGGGATTGAAAACCATTATCATGACGATTTTTGATTTCTTCCTTGCAAGAATAGAGTTCATCTTGAGCGGAATCCTGTCGGTAATCACGACGGTATGGACAACGATCAAGACCAACGTGACAAAGATTCTGAATGCGATTCGAGATGTCATCAATTTAGTATGGGAGACCATAAAGACGAATGTCACGATCGCAGTCAATGCGATAAAGGCAGTAGTCACAACCGTATGGAACGCCATCAAAACAGCAGTCACGACGGCAGTCAATGCGATAAAGACAGTAGTCACGACGGCGTGGAATGCAATCAAGAGCACAGTGCAGACCATAATGTCGGCAATTCAGACGACCATCACGACGATATGGAATGCAATCCGGTCGACGGTCGTGTCGGTGGTGAATGCAATTCAGAGCACCGTGAGCAGCGTTTTCAATGCCCTAAAGAACACCGTCACCTCGATATGGAACGGAATCAAGTCCGCGATCGAAACGGCAATCAATGCGGCGAGGAATGCAGTGTCAACGGCGGTGAATGCAATTCAGAGCACTGTGAGCAGCGTTTTCAATGCCCTAAAGAACACCGTCGCCTCAATATGGAACGGAATCAAGTCCGCGATCGAAACACCGATCAATGCGGCAAAAACGGCAGTACAGAACGCAATAAATGCAATGAAAAACGCATTCAATTTCGAGTGGTCGCTGCCTAAATTGAAATTGCCACATTTCAGCATCTCCGGCAGTTTCAGCTTGAATCCTCCGTCTGTACCTAGTTTTTCAGTGGATTGGTACAAAACGGGCGGTATTATGATGAATCCGACGCTTTTCGGGTTCAATGGTAACAGGGCGATGGTAGGAGGCGAGGCAGGAGCGGAGGCGATTCTCCCTCTTGAGCAGTTCTACACAAGACTGAACCGGATGCTCGACAGCAAATTGCAGGCGATCAATAACATGACAAAGGTCTATGTTGATAACAAGGTATTCCTTGACGGAGACGAGATCGCAAGCAGGACGGAGACAAGGGTCAGCGATAAAATGGCAGATAACTATAAAAAGAGGAGGTAAGAAAGCAGATGAAGATTGCAGAGACGGACATCAGAATATTTCGGGCAAAGCAGTTGAAAGTCGAATTTCAACCTCCTCCCACGGTGGTGGAGGTTGAGATGTTCGAGGGGGCGTTGACACCGTCAGAGAATGACACGGACACGCCTCTGTCATCCATCAAAGTCGAGGTATATTTCAGAGGAGAGAGCAGAGATGAAATCCGGAGGAATGTGAGCAGGTTTTGCGCTCTCCTGCAAAAAGGAACGCCTCTCACATTAGACGGATACCGCGACAGATTTATGGGTTACATGACATCAAACACGACGACTAAAACCATCACAGGAAAACGGTATAGAGCAGAATTTGAGTTTTCCGGATATTGGTTTTCGGACGAGGTTGAACTGAATTTCAACGAGGTGAGCGAGTTTTCGTTCGATGCGGAGGGAACAAGAGACGCACCCTGCATCATAAGCATGACAGCATTGTCGTTTGTAGAGGAATTAAAGATCACAGGTTTTTCGGATGAAATCATAATCACAAACATCAACAGAGGCGAGACTGTGGTGATTGACGGGGAGCAGGGAACGGTCATGGTGGACGGGAAAAACAAATTTCTTGATGTTACCTTGTGGGAGTTCCCGTTTCTGACGGTTGGGGAGAAAAAGACACACAACATCGTTGTTTCGAGTGACAGGATGATGGTGACTATCAGATACAGACCGATGTGGTTATAGGAGGTGCGGCATGATTTTATATAATGACGAGCATGTGAAAATATGCACCATGTCCGCATTTAAAGGGCGATGTATAACAAGCACCTTGAAAACCGGAGACAAGGAAATGACATTCATGTTCCGGAGAAATTACAGATACGCAAAGCAGATCAAAGAGGAGGGATATGTTCGGACAAAGACAGATGAATTTGTCATCAAAAAGGTTGAGCCTGCGGATGGATGGTATACATGCACCGCACAGATGAACGTGGAGGAGTTGGAGGGGAAACAGTTCCCGACAGGGTTCACGAGCACAGAACAGACGGCTCTTTCCTGCATATCGGCGGCGATCGAGGGAACGGGATGGAGGGTTATCCGGTGCGAGGTCACAAAGAGGAGAACTATCAAACAGGAGAGCAACTGTTCCGCATGGGAGATCATTCAGTCGGTCATCACGACATATCGGTGCGAGGTGACGTTTGACAGCATAGAAAAGACAATCTCAATCTATGAGAAGATCGGGAAAGATACCGGAACATATTTCATGGAACGTCTCAATCTGAAAAAGATGCAGATTCAGTCGGATTCGTATGATTTCGCGACACGGCTGATTCCGGTCGGCAAAGACGGTCTCATGCTCAATATAAACGGAAAAAATTACATTGAAAATTATCAGTATTCCCGAAAGATAAAGACAGCGACATGGAAAGATGACAGATATTCGGTCGCGTCCTCGTTGCTTGAGGATGCAGAGGCGAAACTGGATGAAATGTCAAAACCTTATCGGTCGTACACGGTAGAAATAAAAGACCTTGCAGCATCCAAACCGGAAACGTATGGAGAAATACTCGGTTTTGATCTCGGAGACACTGTCATGCTGATCTCAAAATCAGAGAGGATTCGGGAGAGACATCGGGTTGTAAAGATGTATAAATATCCGGAGAATCCGGATGCGAATAAATGCGAACTTGCAAACACGAGGCTTTCGTTCGAGGAACTGCAAAGGCAGGAGCAGGAATTGCAAACGGCAGAGATTTCGGCAGCGGCATCGAGCGCGGCAACGGAAACTCTCAATGATGCAGTCGGAAACAGTGAGGAACTTCAAAAAATGGTCTCGCAGATACGGGAGGCAGTGGAGGCAGCAGTCGACGACACAATGCGTCAATTATATGCAACAAAAGCGGAGGCGCAGTCGGCAAAGGATGCAGCAGTCGAGGAATCAGAACAAGTCCTCATTGACACGCTTGAGAGTTATTCAACAACGACGCAGGTGAAAGAAATGCTCACGGAGGCGGTCACAAATGAGGCAATCTCAATCGCGGAGATGTATGCGTCAAAAAAGAGCCTCTCTGACACACAGAAAGCCGCAGAGGAGGCAATAAATGACCTCAAAGGGAGAATTGAGTGGATTGTGGAGAAAACGGGTTATTTGAGCGAATACGAGGGTGAGTTTGCAGATGCAGGAGAGGCAGAGCAGGACGGAGGTGAGGACGAATGAATATCATCAGACACATAAAAGTTGATCTATACGGAGATGTGAAAAGGTATGCGGTAGCGGCGAAACAGTTGGACATGGCGACGCGCTATGTCGGGGTGACGTTGACAGTCGACGGCGTTGAGTGGGAGATTCCGAAAGATGTTGAGATCGCTGTGGCTATGAGAAAGCCGGACGAGAAAAGAGTGTGGAATGACTGCACCCGTCAAAAAAACGAGGCACTCATACCTCTCACCCGTCAAATGCTCGCCGTTCAAGGAACGGCTCTCTGTGATGTGGAACTGTATCAGAACGGAGCACTCCTGTCGAGTGCATCTTTTGAACTGGAAATCTATCCGTCGCAGAGGGTCGACGAGACGATCATCTCGTCAGAAGAATATACAAGACTTGAGAATGCGATTTATGCCGCGCGTGAGGCGTTGCAGATGGCACAGGAGACATCGGAGCGAATCAATGCAGCCGAGGCAATACGTGAGGCGGCAGAGGCGGTCAGAGTGGCGCAGGAAAAGGCGAGGGAGATCAAAGAAAGCCAACGGGAGGACAGAACGGCGGCAGCAGTCAAGGACTGCATCGAGGCGACACAGGATGCGATCGAAAAGACTGCGGCGTGTGTAAAGGCAACGGAGGCGGCGCGAAAAGTCGTCATTGATATGTCCGGACTGAATGCAATTCTCAATGAGGTCAAGGACTATTATGAGAGAATCAGAGCACTCGAAACGGACATCAACATCACCATAGACGGAGGAACGGCAAAGAGCAGGGAGTTCCTACTCATAGACGGGGGAACGGCTTTCTCGACGGACTATGATAAATATAATGCAGGCAGAGCACACACGATTTAGGAAAGGGGTGAGAGGATAATGGCAACCGCAACAATCAGAATCAAAAAGGATACGACGGCGAACTGGATTGCATCGGAGAGAGTGCTTGATGATGGCGAACTCGGTCTCGAAATTACCGAGGAGGGTCATCGCATTATCCGCGTCGGTGACGGGGTAAATGTATTTATGGAATTGCCTGTCGCAGTAGACATCGAGGCAATCAATGAAATCAAGACCGGAATGGACACCAATGCAAAGAAGTATTACGAGGACATGGTGAGCAAGGGTGAGGAGATGCTCAAGAAGATGGAGCAGCAGGCGATCACGGTCGAGTTGCAGGACGACGAGACAAAGATTGATTACCGGATGGGGATTTCAAACGGTTCGCTCTATTTTGAGGAAATTGAGAAAAAGGCAGCAGTACCGGAGACCGGAGGCGGCGATTTAGCGGAGGAATCCGGAGGCGAAAATAATGAGGAGGTAGATGGATAATGGCAGCAGGAGACAGAATTTTCATGGCAAAGGAGGAAACGTCGCAGGAAATCCTTGCAAATACAAAGAAAATCCTTGCAGGTGCAGCGGAAAAGCCGAAACGGTACGGAATATGCATCAATTTAGCCGACAGCAATCCGGCGACGAGGGTGACATATCTGTATGATGCGGTCGGGATGACACCTGCAAAGATGAATTTCACGGCAGGGATGTTTGACTATGGGGATTGGGGAGACATTTGGTTCGTCAGAGATAATCGTCCGGTCATGCTCAACAATGACGGAACGGTTGACTATGAACTCAATCACGAGAACCATGCCCTCAAGCTGACAGGAGGAGCGAGCGACATCACATCCATTGCATACGCAGGAAATGCAATGTCGGAGATTCCTCTGATTTGGGTCAAGAGATACACGATCAAGAATTATCACTATGTGATTTTCTGCGAGACACAGTTTGATGAAACATATCACGCATACGCACACACAGACGCAGACGGGAACATCCTGCCTGTGACATATTTCCCGATGTATGAGGGCAGCGTCACAAATAACCGGATGCGCTCTCTGTCCGGTCAGACAGTGTCGGCAAGCCTCACAGATGCGCAGGAGACAACGGCGGCGCAGCAGAACGGCGACAGGTGGGATAAACTCTCGTTTTCGGAGTGCAATCTCATGTATGAAATGTGCACTATGATCTCAAAGAGCACGAACTCACAGGCGGCATTCGGTGCAGGATGTAGCAATGCAACCGATTTCCTCAAGACCGGAACGATGAACGGTCTCGGTCAGTTCTATGGATACAGTGGCGCGACAAACGGAGTGAAACTGTTCTATTGTGAGAACTTTTTCGGAAATTACTGGAAAAGGATTCGCGGTCTGATAAATGACAACGGCATCATCAAGGTGAAGTTTGTGCCGCCGTATGACAGCACCGGAGCAGGATATATCAACACAGGCGTGACACCGTCCGGAACATCCGGAGGATATATCAACAAGATGGAGATGACAGACGGAGGTCGGATTCCTGCGGTTGCATCCGGAAGTGAGACGACGTATGAGTGCGATGGTTTTTGGTTCAATAACGGACAGGTCGATGTTGCCCTGTTTGGCGGCAGCCGCAGCCGTGGCACGAAGTGCGGCGTGTCGTGCTGGGGTTTGAGCAACCTTGCGACGCACGTGGACGCGAACGTCGGGGCGAGCCTTTCTTGCAAACCGCCTGTAGCCGCGTAGCGGCAGAGGGGGAACGGGGGAGTCTCCTCCCCCGAAAAGGGAGGTTCGGAGGGTTTACCCTCCGATATCTCCGGTTTTTAGCATTTCCACGATATTGGAAACAGCAGATAGAATCGACACAAAACAGAAAAATCGTGGTAGAATTTGCAGCGTAATTTTACCGACGACCCAAAACAGTGAGGATAAAATGAGGGGGTTCGACGAGCGACCCTTGCCCTGTTTGGCGGCAACCGCAGCAATGGCACGAAGTGCGGCTTGTCGTACTGGAATTTGAACAACCTTGCGACGAACGTGAACGCGAACATCGGGGCGAGCCAATCTTATCAATGACGGAGCATTTAATCAAATGCTCGTCGTTCTCCTACACCGCAGGACGTTGAGACACGTCTATTGAGTGGAAATCATACCGCAGCAGGCAGGGTCTAGTAAGTGATACCGAAAGACCTTGAGGTGATAAGAAAGAAATGGGAAAGAAATCCGTCAATAACCTGTATAAGCCTATGCTTGAGCATAGCAACGTCGAGAAAATGTTCCACAATGCAGCAAAGGGAAAGACCGAGCGACCGGATGTCGCAAAGATTCTCAAGCCGGAAAACCTCGACGGACATGTGAAATTCCTCATTGAACAGTTGGAGAATACCGCGCCGGAGGGGATGGTTGTCCTGCATCCGGAAAGCGCGTGGCATCCGGCAAGACATGCAAAGCAGAGAATCAATGAGGGGTCGTCAAAAAAGACAAGAGACATCGAAAAGCCTCGCTATAATTACGAGCAGGTCGTCCATCACTGCGTCATCAATGGATGTAAAGATATTATGATGCAGGGCATGTATGGTTTAGTGTGTGGGAGCATTCCGGAACGCGGTGCGCACTACGGAAAGAAGTACATCGAGAGATGGATTCACGGAGACATAAGGAACTGCAAATATGTTCTGAAAATGGACATCCGACACTTTTATGAATCCGTCGATCATGACATTCTCAAAGAGTGGATTGCATCGAAAATCCGAGACAAGAGAATGCTGAATCTGATCTATTTAATCATAGACGGATGCGAGCAGGGGTTGCCGTTGGGATTTGTGACATCACAGTGGTTTTCAAATTTCATGTTGCAGCCGCTCGACCACTACATCAAA
This sequence comes from Lachnospiraceae bacterium, assembly GCA_014804795.1. Taxonomy (GTDB): domain Bacteria; phylum Bacillota; class Clostridia; order Lachnospirales; family Lachnospiraceae; genus 1XD8-76. The sequence goes on from JAAUZC010000010.1 coordinate 197,638, forward strand.
GAGGAATTACACGCGGCGCATTATGTCCGGTACATGGATGACATGGTGATTTTCGGAAGAAACAAAAAGGAACTGCACCGGATGCAGCAGGCGATCGAGGTCTATCTGAATGAGCGTTTTCACCTGCTAATGAAATACAATCATCAAGTATTCAGATTCGATTATATCGAAAGGAAAACCGGAAAGAGGAAAGGTCGACCGCTTGATTTCATGGGATTCCAATTCTATCACGATAAGACTATTTTGAGGGAATCCATCATGTTGAGCACGACGAGGAAAGCGAACCGGATGGCAAAGAAAGACCGGATAACATGGTATGATGCGACGGTGATGCTCTCGTACATGGGATACATAGACCACACGGACACATACGACATGTACCTGCAAAGGATAAAGCCGAATGTGAACGTGAAGAAACTAAAAAAGTTAGTGAGCAAGCATTCAAAGAGAGAGGAGAGAAAGAAACGTGAAAGAATGGAGAACAGTGTTCGGAACGGAGGCGGTGATGCCGGAGGAGTTCGACACAACCTCGTCTCCGGAAACGGTATATCAGAGACGGAACATCAAGGAAGTGGAAAAGACCGAGGAGGACGGGAAAAAAGTGACCGGATGGGAGCGAGAGGAGCGTGAATTGACGGTCGGAGAGTATCAACAGATGATGCTCACGAGAGAGGTCGTCAACGAGAACAAGGCAGAGATCGTCGCATCCGTGACGGACTTCCAAAAGTCCGAGGCTATTGACGAGTACACCATGCAACTGGTAGAGGAGGGATTGCTGTGAGAACGATGGTGGAGAGTTTCAAGCGTTTGTATAATTCCGGAAAACTCACGAAAGAGCAGATTGCGGAGAGGGTGGATTCCGGAAAGATCAGCGCGGAGGAATATGAATATATCACGGGAGAGGTATGTGAGAATGAAACCTCTTGAAATTGTATCGGAGTTGAGTGGCGTGGTGAATGACCTGTATGATCTTTCAAAAGTGCAGCAAGCCATCATTGAGAGCGCAAAGATTCCGGAATCTGAAAAAAGAAGTACGAGAGAACGTCTCTGCAATATCACGGACAAATTGGACATCATCGAATTTCATTCAAGGGGCGTAATAGATACGGATGACGGCGAACCGATTTCGGAGGAGGTGAAACTGTATGAAGTAACTGTAAAAACGGAACATAAGTTGATGATCGAGGCAACTGGAAGAAAATCAGCGGTAGAGCAGGCAGAAAAAGAGTTCATCGCTATGACACATATAAAACCGAAAGAGATATTTGTAGGAAATAGAGAGAAAGGAGAAACGGATGACGATTGAAATATCACTATTGTTATCGGGAATCTCTGTCGCCTTTGCAATTTATTTCGGACTTTCGACCAAACGACGGAACGAGAAGAATGACGCAAGGGGAGACCAAAAGGACGCGGTCGACAAGGCGAAAAAGGAGACCGAGAACGACACTCTTGTGATGATAAAACTGGAAAACATCGCAAACGACATCAAGGAAATAAAAAGCGAAAACAGGGATTTTCGTGAGGATATTTCCGCATTGAGGGAGAGGGTGGCAAAGGTTGAATCATCGCTCAAGAGTTATCACAAGCGACTGGACGGAGAAATCCATCCGGAGGAATAAAACAGGAGGGTGAACGTGGCGAGGACAACTGCACAGATAAGACGAGAATGGAATGAGGAAATGCTGAAAGAGCAGAAAAGGCAGCATCGGCACAACCGGAAAATCCGGAGGATGCGGATGAAAAAAGCCAAAGCAGAAAACAAAATTTCCGGCAGGTTCATGAATCGGATTGTCATTGCAGATATTCTCGCGGCACTTATATTCACGATTGTGATGATAGTGGTTTTCGTGAAAACAGGTTCAGAACCGTCGACACTGATTCAGAATGTTTTTCAATTCCTGTCAGTGGAGGGTGGTGTCATGGGTCTGATAAAGGTCAGCAAGACTTTTTTGAAATCAAAGGAGGATAAAAAGCAGGACAATTCGAGCGAACTGACACCGCCGGATGAAGAAACGGAGGAATAAGAATGGCTCAATGGATTGTTGAAAATTGGTTTTTGATCGTAGCACTGGCAGCAGGTGTCGGAACGATAGCAATGGCGATCTATAAGTTCGCAGGATTGCCGACACCGGAGCAGGTGGCGAAGATTAAACAGTGGTTATTATTGGCGGTTACGACCGCAGAGAAAGAACTCGGAGGAGGCACAGGTCAGATCAAACTCCGGTATGTATACGACATGTTTATGCAGAGGTATCCGGTAGCGGCAAAGATTGTCTCGTTTGACACCTTTTCGGTGTGGGTAGACGAGGCACTTGAGAACATGAAACGGATGCTCAAGGACAACAAGGCAGCAGCGGAATATGTGAGAAGTGGTGCAGATTAAGGAGGCGGTGCAGGTGATTGAGTTCATCTTGAGCAACTGGAAAAGCATCATCCTCATATATGCGTTGATCGGTTTTGCAGTGTTCATCTTAATAGAAATAGGGTGGATGTGGGTCATCAGAATGGACGACCATGACAAGGAAGAATTTCCGGAATATTACGACGATGATGAAATGGGTGTCGGGTTGGCACTAATTACCGGATTGATTATCGGAGTAGTCGTTGGGATATTTTGGTTATTCGTTCTTGTAGCAATACCGTTTTTGATGCTTATGGACTGGATACAAAGAAAGCATCCTCATTTGTTGGGGAACATGTTGGAAGATATGGAGGAGAGAGACAGTGATCGAAAAAATAATTAAAAAAGCAATTTCATTCCTCGGAGTGAGCGAACCGACCGGAGACGATCAGTTCATCCGGTATTATAACAATATTACAGGAGCAGGGTTTTCCATGACGGTGGCATGGTGTGCTATTTTTGTGACGGTTGTGGCGAGAATGGTGGGAGCGGCGACAAGCCTCATTCCGACCTTTGCATCCTGTGACATCGGTGCGGACTGGTTCAGAAAAAAGGGTCGGTATGAAAAGGGCAGGTATTACGGAGGCAATTACACGCCAAAGCGCGGAGATGTGATTTTCTATTCGTCCAAACATACACAGGATGATTCCACTCATGTGGGGTATGTGGTGGATGTGACCGGAGACATAATCAAAGCGATCGAGGGAAACAAAAACGATGCGGTCGGATACAGAACCATCAAGGTGTCCGACAAATACATCATCGGATACGGCAGAGTTGCAGACTTTGCAGGCGGCAGCAGTGCGGCATCTACAGGAGAACAGGCGAAAGAATTTCAGTGCAGTGTGAGCGATTTCCAGTCCTATCTCAACAGACAGTATCCGAACACAATCAAAACGAACTGCGGAGCGTTGGTTGTGGTCGATAACAGTTTCGGGCAAAAGACGCGGAATGCCGCTCTTTGTGTATGGAAATATGAAATGAACAAGAAAAAGGCAGGATATACATTCGATCTCAAAAACCGGAATTTCCTTGCAAAGTGTAAGGAATACGCGGACAAATTTGCCGTTGTGAAGAATGGCAGCAAAGGGCGGTTCGTATATCTTGCGCAGGGTCTCCTCCGCGCAAAGGGATTCTATTATGGAGACCTTGACGGAGATGCAGGCAGTATCACGGAATCAGCGGCAAAGGCATTCCAGTCCGCGAACGGTCTGCCATCAGACGGCAACATCAACGCGGACACATGGAGCAAATTATTCACAGTATAGGGAGGGAACAACATGAGTGAAACAAAAATGTATTATCTCGGAATCGGAGAAAAGTTCATCAAGGCGCAGTGTAAACCGTACAAGACCATAGAGGGAGCACTCAAAGCGGCAGCAAAGGACGAGAGTTTTGTCGTTTGGGATGAAGATGGAAACGTGATCGGCTCTCTGACGGATAAAGTTCCGGAGGGAGCACTGGAAAAGAATCCGGACGGCGGCGCGAACGTATACAATGAAAGCGGAGAAAAGGTCGGAGAGGTGGACGCAAAGACCGTCGAGGAATTGACCGGAAATAAATCCGGAGAGGGGCAGCAGGACACAAGCACCGGAGACAGCGCGGAGGGCGGTCAGAGCGGCGAGAACGAGAACAAGTCGGAGAATGAATCACCTGCGGATGGAAAAGCCGAAAATGAGGCTCACAGTGCGCAGGAAACAAGCACCGGAGGAGATGCGGAGGACGGTCAGAACGACAAGGATGCAGGTGAGGAAAAAGGAATCCGGAACGAGCAGATCGAAAAATTTTCCGTTGTTGTGGTGTGCAATGGCAGCTTGCGCTTGAGACGTGCTGCATCGTGGGAGAGTTGGAGTGAGTGCGGACGCGCCTCAAAGGGTCAGACGTACATCGGAAAGAGGCTCTTTATGCTTGACGGTCTCCCGATGCTTGAGACCATCGACGGACTGTTCATGTCAGCAGCAGCGGAACATGTGAAGATCGACAAGGCTTGATTGCTGAAAATGGTGCAAAATCCTTGAATCCGATGTATAATAAAGCAATAGCGGAGCGTATAAGGATTTTCGAGTAATAAACAGGTAATAAACAAACGGCTCGAAAATGCTGAAAAATGAGGGTTTGAAACTATCCAAGAGTTAGGCAGTTATCTGCGAACAAAGACGCATATACAAAGCCCCGAATGCTTGCATTCAAGGGGCTTTTGTTATGCAAATTTGTTCCTTGTGTCCAGACGGTTGTCTCTGCTATAATAAATTCATGAATAATTTATCTTTATCCCATAGAAACGACATATTACAATACGCAGCCGAAACGTATGGCGCTGTTCCGGAATACCTCTGGGCTTCCACTCCCGATGCCGCGGTTCTTCGCCATACAGACAACAGGAAATGGTACGCCCTGATCATGAGTGTGCAAAAAGACAGGCTGGGGCTTTCGGGCACGGAGCCTATCGACATCCTGAACATCAAATGCGATCCAATCCTGGGAAGTTCTCTGCGCACCGAACGGGGATTTCTGCCTGGTTATCATATGAACCATGAAAAATGGCTGACGATTCTTTTGGACGGTACAGTGAAGCCGGAGAAAATATATCCGCTGCTGGAGATGAGCTTTGAACTGACAAAGAGCGCCGGGAAGAAAAAAACTGTCAGGAGTAAGAAGAAACCGGAAGAGGAAAGGGAAGAACGGTAGACAGAAAAGTGCAGGATTGCGAAATGTGTCAGGGTGGACTGTTTTGCGGCACACTGGACAAAACAGGAAACTGCATATATAATACCCTGTAGAAGACGGGAGATATCTCTTAGCCATATATAAGGAGGCGTGAAATGCCGGATGTTGTTATTATGACAGATTCCAATGCGGGAATGACGAAAGAAGAGGGGGAAAAGTACGGTGTAGAGATTTTACCTATGTCTTTTCTGATAAACGGCAAGATTTACTACGAGGGAAAAGACATCAGCCACGAAGCATTTTTTAAGAAGCTGGAAGAGAATGCACAGGTTGCCACTTCCCAGCCGGCGCCGGGAGAAGTGACAGAGTTGTGGGAGAAGCTGCTCAAGCGGCACGATGAAGTAGTTTACATCCCTATGTCGAGCGGGCTCAGCAAATCCTGTGAGACGGCACAGATTCTGGCGCAGGATTATGGCGGCAGAGTTCAGGTGGTGGACGGCAAGCGGATATCTGTGCCCCAGAAAATGATGGTATTGGACGGACTGGCTCTTGTAAAAGAGGGGAGAAGTGCAGTAGAAATTAAGGAGATGCTGGAAGAAAGCGCATTGGATTGTGCGATTTATATTGCGGTGGATACCTTAAAATACTTAAAGCGCGGCGGGCGTATCACGGGCGCGGCCGCGGCAATAGGAACCATGTTGAATATCAAACCCGTCCTTCTGGTGAAAGGCGAGAGATTAGATGCCTATGAAAAGGCCAGAGGGGCGAAGGCGGCAAGACGCATTATGCTGGAGGCCGTCCGGAGAGAACTGGAGGGACCGTTTAAACAGTATGTGGAGCGGGATGAGGTATGTCTTCAGATGGCGCATACGTGCATGGATGAAGAGTTGATTGCAGAGTGGGAGAAAAAGATACAGGAAGAATTTCCCGGGCTGAAACTTTTTACATCGCCGCTGCCTCTCTGCACGGCCTGCCATGTCGGACCAAACGCTCTTGGTATAGGTGTCACGAAAAGAATCAGAAAAGACTGGTAAACAGTGAGCGCAGCTCACATTGCTGCAAACCCGGGGGCTAGCGCCAGCCCCCGTCTATTGTAAAAATCTGTCCTGTAGTGTAGGAAGGCATGGAAAGTACAGAACATACCATTTCTGCCACCTCTGCAGCATTTCCCATACGGCTCGCCGGAATCTCATCGATCAGGGCACGCCGTTCCTCTTCGGAAAGTCCAAGATTCATTTCTGTATTGATAAGGCCGCAGGCGATGGCGTTGACCTGGATGCCTGAGGGAGCCAGTTCCTTTGCCAGAGCTTTTGTAAAGCTGTTGACTCCGCCTTTGGAAGCCGAGTAGGCCACTTCCATGGAGGCACCGCAGCTTCCCCAGACAGAGGAAATGTTGATAATCTTTCCCCGATGCTTTTGGAGCATCAGGGGAATTGTTTTTTTGCTTGTATAAAAGAGGCTGCTCAAGTTCGTATTGATGACCTTCTGCCATTCTTCGCAGCTCATTTCGGAGAGCAGCCCGATATGGGAAATGCCTGCATTATTGATCAAAACGTCTAACGATGGAATATGGCGAAAGAGCCGTTCTACTTCTTTATAAGAAGACATATCACATAAAAAGGCACCGACAGAAACATTGTATTCTTCTTCCAGATAGGTGGCGAGAGAGCGCAGTTTTTCTTCGGAGTGAAGGCAGGTAAGATAGAGATCATAATGTTCTTTTGCCAGTTTTCTTGCAATGGCCTCCCCGATGCCGCGGGAAGCGCCTGTAACGAGAGCTTTTTTGTTCATGTGGGTCCCTCCTGTTGAATCCCGTCTTCACGCTTCAGTGCTTCTATGCACTTCCGCTTTGAGACGTTTTTCTCTTTCTGTGAAAATCTTAAGGAAATAATGCTGTTTTCAGTTTAACCTGTTTTTATAAAAAAAGATAGAAAAATAAAAATTTTTTTGGTAAATTATGGTGCCACCAGATATAGGACAGAAGCGGAAAAAGTCGAGAAATGTCTACTAAATATTGAATTGTTACAAAAAATCATCTTATTAAAAAAGTATAAAATGATGTAAAAACCTGGGTTTTAAGAGGAATCGGGCGGTTGACAAATATCGGGGAAGATGCTATATTAGTTAACAGATTTAATAATTTTGTAACAAATGAGACAAAAATAATAATACATCGCTTTGGGATGTATGAAGCACACATGGAAATGAGGATTTTATGACACATAAAAAGGGCAGGATAGCAGCATATGGAATGACAGCGCTTATTGCAGCCTCCGCTATGAGTATGGATGCTCAGGCAGTGAAGCTTACCGACGTTTTACCGTCAGCGGGCATCGGCGTAACATTTTCAAACGGTGTTACGCTCGCACAGATACAGGAGAGAGTTTTAGCGGAAGCAAAACAGGACAGCAGCATGACGCTTTCCGTATCAGAAATGAAAGCTTATCTGGAAGAACAGAAAGTGGCACCGAAAACGATCGTTTCGGCGAGTGTTGTAAAAACAGTGGAAGTGCAGCAGGTGCTTGCACAGTTGGAAATTGAGGAACAGGCGAGACAGGAGGCACTGGCGGCCGAAACTGCAGAGGCGTCCGAAGAGAATATTGTACTGGCAACAGTAGCAGATGCAGCATCCAATGAGGCGATCGCTTCCGGAAATGCGGATGCGGCAGTGCAGGAACAGGTACCGACAGATTCTGAAGACACCAATGGAGATACAGAAGATGCACAGTCTGGTACTTTGGAGGAGACGGTCTCTGTGGATGATCTGGCAAAAAGCGATGTTACAGTGTCAGGGAATGATAAAAAGGAAACCGTCACAGTGGAAGATGAGACGGAAGACCGGATAAAAGAGATTGAAAATAAGGTGATCGAAACGACTCAGTCTACAGCGGAACTGGCAGCAATGCAGGCGGCGACCATGACGGATGAGGAAAAAGAGTTTTCCAATCTGGTAATAGCGCAAGTGAATAACTATGTAAATGTCAGAAGCGATGCCAGTGAAGAAAGTGAAGTTGTCGGAAAACTATATGATAAGTCGGTAGGGACATATCTCTCCGAAAAAGATGGCTGGTATGAGATTAATTCAGGTAATGTAACCGGCTATGTAAAAGGGGAGTTCTGTGTGACGGGCAAGGATGCCGTTGAACTTGCGAAAAAAGTAGGAACAAGAATCGCAACCGTTACAACAACCACACTGAAAGTAAGAGAAGAGGCTTCCACAGAAGCGACAGTGCTTGGCCTTGTTCCGATCGAAGAGGAACTGACTGTTGTAGAAGAGCAGGACGGCTGGGTTAAAGTGGATATCGAAGAAGGTTACGGTTGGGTATCTATGGATTATGTGTCTCTGCGGACGGATTTTGTAAAGGCGGAAAGCAAAGCAGAAGAAGAAGCGAGACTGGCGAAAGAGGCGGAAGAGAGAAGAAAAGCGCAGGCGGCAGCCGCGGCAAACTCCAAGAAGCCCGAATCCGGCAGCAATAAAAACTATAACTCCGCAAGCAGCTATATTCCCGCGGGCGGCGGCAGTGCATCCGGTAACGCAGTGGCGCAGTTTGCTCTGCAGTTCCAGGGAAATCCGTATGTATACGGCGGCACCAGTCTGACAAACGGAGCCGACTGTTCCGGGTTTGTCATGAGTGTCTATAAGAACTTTGGCGTGAGCTTGCCGCACTCTTCCTCAGCCGACAGGAAAGTAGGCAGCGCTGTAGGAAGCCTTGCAGAGGCGCAGCCGGGCGATCTTATTTGTTATTCCGGCCACGTGGCGCTCTACATCGGCGGAAACCAGATCGTACATGCGTCGACGTCCAAAACCGGTATTATTGTGTCCAGGGCGGATTACAGAAATATTTTGGCAATCAGAAGAATTTTTTAGGAAAAAATACAACAGATTAAACTAGAGAGAGCCGTCACATCGAAGGATGTGGCGGCTCTCTTGTTAACAAAAATAATCAAATATTCACATAAAAGACAATACCAAAATGAAGGACTTCGCGCTATACTGAAAGTAACTGGATGAGAACCGTGCAGGAGGGCGAATGGTATGCAGTATGGACATTTTGATGATGAGAAAAAAGAATATGTGATAGACCGGGCAGATCTGCCGGTTTCCTGGACAAACTATCTGGGCGTGGAGGATACCTGTGTGGTTGTGAACCATACGGCCGGGGGATATATGTTCTATAAGACGCCGGAATATCATCGGATAACGAGATTCAGGGGGAACGCTGTGCCTATGGACAGGCCGGGTCATTACATATATTTGCGGGATGCCGAAAGCGGCGATTATTGGAGCGTTTCCTGGCAGCCCGTGGGAAAATCGCTCGATGAGGCAAAGTATATCTGCCGTCACGGGCTGTCCTATTCGGTCTATGAGTGCGAGTACAGTGATATCAAAGCCAGCCAGAAACTTTTTGTGCCGCGCGGGGACGCGCTGGAAATTTGGGATGTAAAGATAAAGAATGAGGGAAATACCACGAGAAAATTGCAGGTTTTTTCTTACTGTGAATTCTCTTTTCACCATATTATGATCGATAACCAGAATTTTCAGATGAGCCTGTACTGTGCCGGCAGCAGTTACGAGGACGGTATCATTGAGCATGATTTGTTCTATGAGGAGTTTGGGTATCAGTATTTTACAATGAATGAGGAACCGGATGGATTTGACTGTCTGCGGGATAAATTCTTGGGTCTGTATCATACGGAGGACAATCCGCAGGCCGTCATAAACGGAAAATGCGGAGGATCCTTTGAAAAGGGAAACAATCACTGCGGCGCATTGCAGAAAGATATTGTTCTGCGGCCCGGAGAGGAGAGGAGAATACTCTTCTTTCTGGGAGAGGGAAACAGAGAGGCCGGAAAAGCGGCGAGAGTAAAATACAGTGATTTCCGGGTGGTGGATGCCGCATATGAGGATATGGCTGAGTTCTGGGAGAGAAAGAGGCAGAAGCTTCAGATTGATACGCCCAATCAGGGCATGAATACGCTGATAAATATCTGGACACTATATCAGGCGGAGATCAATGTGATGTTTTCGCGGTTTGCTTCCTTTATCGAGGTGGGGGGCAGAGTCGGACTGGGATACCGAGATACGGCGCAGGACGCCATGACAATTCCCCATTCCAATCCCGAAAAATGCAGGCAGCGTATCGTGGAACTGTTGCGGGGGCTGGTGTCCGAGGGCTACGGCCTGCATCTGTTCCAGCCGGAGTGGTTTGAGCCGGACAATGAAATAAAACCCTTTAAATCACCGACGGTAATACCGGAGTTTGATAAAAACAATATGATTCATGGACTGAAGGACGCCTGTTCCGATGATGCGTTGTGGCTGGTATCCTCCATTGTGGAGTATGTGAAAGAGACCGGTGAGACAAAGTTTCTGGACGAGGTGGTTACCTATGCGGACGGCGGGGAAGGTACGGTCTATGAGCATATGATGAAAATCCTTGATTTTTCCGACAGGCAGGTGGGCGAGAGCGGTATCTGCAAAGGTCTTCGGGCCGACTGGAACGACTGCCTGAACCTGGGCGGGGGCGAAAGCGCCATGGTATCTTTCCTGCATTACTGGGCTATCGAAAATTTCCTGGAGGCAGCGGAATATCTGGGAAGAAGCGAGGATGTGGAAAAATACAGAGCGATGGCAGAGAAGGTAAAGAAAGTCTGCAATGAACAGCTCTGGGATGAAAAGTGGTTTATTCGCGGCATCACAAAGAACGGAAAGAAAATCGGCACATCTCTGGATAAGGAGGGCAGGGTGCATCTGGAATCCAATGCCTGGGCGGTACTCTCCGGGGCGGCATCGGAGGAAAAGGGTAAGCAGGCTATGGACAGCGTGAAAGAGTATCTGTTTACTCCTTATGGCATTATGTTGAATGCGCCGTCTTATACAGTGCCGGACGACGATATCGGTTTTGTCACAAGGGTTTATCCGGGCGTAAAGGAGAACGGGGCAATTTTCTCCCATCCGAATCCCTGGGCCTGGGCGGCGGAATGCAAACTGGGCAGAGGAGACAGAGCCATGGAGTTTTACAATGCGCTTTGTCCCTATTATCAGAATGACAAGATCGAGATCAGAGAATCGGAGCCCTATTCCTATTGTCAGTTTGTGATGGGAAAAGACCATACCGCTTTCGGCCGCGCGAGGCATCCCTTTATGACCGGTACGGGCGGATGGGCATATTTCAGTGCCACACGGTATATACTGGGCATCCGGCCGCAGATGGATCATCTGGAGATCGATCCCTGTATTCCGGCGGATTGGAAGGGCTTTAAAGCTAAGAGACAGTGGCGGGGCGCCGTATTCCATATAGAAGTGGAGAATCCGGACGGCGTGATGAAAGGTGTAAAGGAAATCCGGATAGACGGCAGGCGGACAGAGAGGATTCCCGTCATGGAGCAGGGGACAGAACATCAGATTAAAATCGTAATGGGAAAGGCAGAAAAATGATAAAATTTGGGACAGGCGGCTGGCGTGCCGTCATCGGAGATGAATTTACAAAAGAGAATATTCAGATACTGGCGAAAGCGCTGGCGGATAAGATGCATGCGGAACAGGTGACGGACAAGGGTATCGTGCTCGGATACGACAGGAGATTTTTGTCGAAGGAGGCGATGCAGTGGGCAGGCGAAGTCTTTGCGAAGGAGGGGATCACTGCCTATCTGATCAATAAATCGGCGCCCACGCCGCTCGTGATGTTCTATGTCATGAAGCACGCGCTGCCCTACGGTATGATGATCACCGCGAGCCATAATCCGGCGATCTATAACGGCATTAAAGTGTTTACGGCGGGCGGGAGAGATGCGGATGAGACCCAGACCGCCGATATTGAGAAGTATATCCGGGAAGTGGCGGACATTCCAGTGGAATCGATGGAATATGACGAGGCGCTGGGAAAAGGGCTGATACAGGAAATTTATCCGCTGAACGAATATCTGGACGAGATCATCGCAGCGGTGGACATGGGAAAGATCAGGAAGGCAGGGCTTAAGGTGGCGCTTGACCCGATGTACGGCGTCAGCGAGACGTCCTTAAAGATTATTCTGCTGACAGCGAGGTGTGATGTGGAGACGATCCATGAGCGGCATGATACGCTGTTCGGAGGGAAACTGCCCGCACCCAATGCTGTGACGTTGCGCGCTCTGCAGAATTATGTGCTGGATAAAAACTGTGATATCGGTATTGCCACAGACGGCGATGCGGACAGGATTGGCGTGATAGACGACAAGGGGAGATTCCTGCATCCGAACGATATCCTGGTACTTTTGTATTACTATCTTGTAAAGTATAAAGGCTGGAGCGGTCCGGTAGTGCGCAATATCTGCACAACCCATACACTGGACAGGCTGGCGGAGAAATTCGGTGAAAGCTGTTATGAGGTGCCGGTGGGCTTTAAACATATTTCTGCGAAAATGTACGGTACGGGAGCAGTGATCGGCGGAGAGTCATCGGGGGGACTTACGGTGCGCGGACATATTCGCGGAAAGGACGGTATTTATGCGGCGGCGCTCCTCGTGGAGATGATAGCAGCCACCGGGAAAAAACTTTCTGAGATTTTCGATGATATTGAAGCGGAATGTGGTAAAATATACATGGAGGAGAGGGATTACAAATTTAACCAGGAGAAGAAGAATCGTATTAAAAAGATGCTTCTGGAGGACAGGATGCTGCCGGCGATGCCTTACGAGATCGAGAAAGTGTCCTATCTGGACGGCAGCAAGGTCTACTTTGAAAACGGCGGCTGGGTGGCAGCGAGATTTTCCGGGACAGAGCCGCTTCTTCGAATCTTCTGTGAAATGCCCTCCGGTGAAGAGGCGGAGAAAATCTGTAGCATTTATGAGGAATTTCTGGAATTAAAGTAAGAGCGGAGAGGGATAGAGATGAAAAAAGCAGGGAGAAACAGGCAGTTAAAGTGGAGCATGATAAATATGTTGGCTGCCGGATGGTTTCTCCCTTTTTTACTGATTTCGGTCATGATGCTTATTTTTGTGTCAAACAGAATGGACAGACAGCTCAGGAATACGATCATAACTTCCGCGGACAAGTCTGTTAAACTCTGTCAGCTGCGGCTGAATCAGGCGATAGAATCTTCCAAGGAGGCCTCGTATATGCCCACCCTGAAGGAGTGCTTTGCAGAATATGAACAGGACGGGGACGAGGAAAAATTAAACAGGAGCGCTTCTGACTTTATCAGGCAGCATTACCGCGTCAACACAGATTTCAATATGACATACCTCTACTTCATCCACGATCCAAAGAATGCCTGTGTGACCTATCGGGATTATTCTGATATGCGTGCCTTTATCGAGGAAGGGCTGGAGGTGGTCATGAGTATGAGCGAAAATCTGGACACCTCTATCACTTTTATCAATACCAATAACAGGATCTATATGGTGAGAAATATTGTGGACAGCAATTTCAAACCCTTTGCGGTGCTGACGATGGAGCTGAATATAGAGGATATGTTTGGCGGTCTGCGGAGTATCTGGGGCTACAAGGAAGCGGATGTATTTATCGATGGTGTTTCCGTTTTTCAGGTCTATGAGAAGGATCCCGGCTTTAAGGCGGGCCGGGAGAGAGATATGAAAGAGCCCCGTTATTACCGCGACGGGAGAGAAGCATATGTCTATATGTGGCTGGACGACGGATGGCACAGGACGGCCTACGCGGTCATGCTGGACGGATCGGTGATCGCCGGAGAAAAAGTGATGATCAAATATCTGCTCATTATTCTGCTCATATTTATGGTGCCGTTGATCGTCGTTGTATTTACTTTTTTCCATAAAAGCGTCAACAAGCCGATCGAGGTGCTGCGGGATGCCTATAAAGAGATAGAAAAGGAAAACTATGGTTATCATATTATACCCGATGCCCGCCACGAGGAATTCGAGGAGTTGGATGAGGCGTTTAACAGCATGTCGGATAAACTGCGTTATCAGTTTGAGAAGATCTATCTGGAGGAACTTGCTCTGCGGGATGCCAATATCATGGCGCTGCAGTCCCAGATCAACCCGCATTTTCTGAATAATACGCTGGAAATCATCAATTGGGAGGCAAGACTGGCGGAAAACTATAAGATCAGTGGCATGATAGAAGCGCTGTCTACCATGCTGGAAGCTACGATGGACCGCAAAAGAGAGCAGTTGATTCCGCTGTCCGAAGAAATAAACTATGCGGATGCTTATCTGTATATTACTTCCAGGCGTTTCGGGGAGAATCTGGAGGTGACGAAAGAGATTGATGACAGTTGTCTGCAGATAAAAGTGCCCAGACTTATCATACAGCCCATTATCGAGAATGCCATAGAGCACGGCATGAATTTTTCCGGCCCGGGGAAAATACATATCCGTGTCCGCAGGGAGGGAAATAAGCTTATAATAGAAGTGATGAACAATGGAAAGCTGACGGAGGAAGACCGCAAAAAGATCGATGAGCTGCTTGGGGAAAATGATACAAAAGAATTCCGTTCCGTGAGCCTCGGAATACGAAATGTGAATAAAAGACTGAAAATAATATATGGCGCGGAGTGCGGACTTACTATCAAAAGTGACAAGAAGGGGAACACGATCAGCACAATTATAGTCAAAACAGACAATGAAGGAGAACAATAAAAGACAAATAATAACAATTCCGGTCATTAAGTTTTTCGGGGAAATCAGCTATGATAAGAACATAAAATAATGCAATGAAAACTCTGAAAAGGGAGGAAAGAAAATGAAAAAAAGAATTGCAGCATTATGTTTAGTATCTGCTATGGTATTATCTCTGACAGCATGCGGCAACAGCGGCGGCACATCTGGGACGGGAGGTTCAACTGGGGGAACTTCTGTAAAACTGAATGTAACAACCACATTCGCAGGTGAGGACGGAAACGCGCAGAACTTTAAGAATGCGGTGGCGGCGTGGGAAGCAGAGACAGGCAACACAGTAGCGGACGCATCCGCGACATCTGATGAAACGTTCAAGACAAGAGTACTCACTGATTTTGAGACAGGTTCTGAACCCGATGTACTGTTCTTCTTCAACGGTGCGGACGCAAATTCATTTATCGAGGCAGGCAAGGTAGTTTCCATCGATGAGATTCGCGCAGAATATCCGGAGTATGCATCCAACATGAACGATGACCTGATCGCGGATTCTCTGGTGGACGGCAAGAAATACGCAGTTCCCGTAAACGGTTTCTGGGAGGCAATGTTCGTAAACACAGAAGTACTTGACGCAGCAGGCGTTTCCATGCCAGGCGAAGATTATACGTGGGACATGTTTAAAGAGGACTGCCAGAAGATCAAAGATGCAGGTTATGCGCCGATTGCATGCGCGCTCGGCAATATCCCTCATTACTGGTGGGAGTTTGCTATCTTTAATCACACTTCACCGGATACACACCTTCAGGTACCTGAATCTGTAGATACCGAAGGCGGCCAGGCCTGGGTAGCAGGTATGGAAGATATCAAAGAACTGTATGAATTGGGATATTTCCCTGACAACACGCTGTCTGCCACAGACGATGAGACATTCGCAATGTTTATGGACGGCAAAGCGGCATTCCTGATTGACGGTTCCTGGAAGGTTGGCGGTATCGTAAATTCCTGCCAGTCCGATCCGGAGGATGCATCCACACTTGACACAGAGAAACTGGCAAAATTTGATGTGACATATGTGCCCGGACAGGGAGACAGAAAAGCAACCGACCTGATCGGCGGTCTGTCCATGGGTTACTACATATCCACAAAGGCCTGGGAAGATCCCGACACAAGAGCGGCAGCAGTAAGCTTTGTGGAATACATGACATCTGATGAACTTGTTCCCGCATTTGCGCAGCATACAGCATCCGCGCTGAAGAACGCACCTGAAGTTGACGAAGCAGAGTTCAATCCTCTTCAGATCAAGGCTATGAAGATGATGGCGGGCACAACTTCCCTGACAGGCGCAGTACAGGATATCTTCAACGGTGAATGCAGAGTATCTACATTCGATGGCATGCCTCAGATTGTAACCGGCAAAGTGACGGCAGAGGATGCGGTTTCTGAAGGACTTGAGGCATATCAGGATGCGCAGTAACAGAATAATATAGGAAGTATTTCAAGAATAGTCAGACGGGGCAGGGGTGATACTTCTGCCCCGATATAGTAACCGCAGAGGAAAAACAAGGAGGAGGGCTGCTTAAATGGGAGCAAATATATATAAAAATAAGAAGCCGTTAATTGTGTTTCTGGCTCCGGCGTTTTTGTTTATGGTAGTATATTTGTACTATCCGTTTTTTATGAATATCATCAACAGTTTTCAGAAGATAAAAAGGCTGGGGGAGATGAATGCGGAATGGAATGATCCCTGGTATCTGAACTATGTGGAATTGTTTCATGACCCGGTGGTAGGAATATCTATAAAAAATACGTTGATCATGATGGTGGTGACGATCATAGGACAGGTAGGTATCGCGATCATTCTGGCGCTTTTGGTGGATAACATCAAAGTGGGAGGAAAATTTTTCCGTACGGTTTATTTTTTCCCAATCGTGGTTTCCGCTACCGCGCTGGGTCTTATGTTTAACCTGATTTTCCTGTATGACAAAGGTATGTTAAATCAGCTTTTAGAGGCAATGGGAAAGACCACACTGACAGACTGGAAGAGTGAGGGGATTGCCCTCTTTACAATGATGCTGCCGGTTATGTGGCAGTATGTGGGCTTTTACTTTGTCATTCTGATCACAGGCCTCAACAATATTTCGGATGAACTCTATGAATCCGCATCAATCGACGGGGCGACGCGTTTTCAGCGGGTACGGTATATTTCTCTGCCATTACTGCATAATGTGATCTGTACCTGTGTGGTACTGGCGGTGACGGGCGCGCTCAAAGTATTTGACCTGCCGTGGACTATGTTCCCGAAGGGAATGCCTTTACAGACAACATTCCTGACAGGAACTTATATGTATTACCAGACGATGGAAGCGAGGAATGTGGACTATGGTTCCACATTGGCGATTATGCTGGTAGTACTCGGCGTTATTACGTCACAGGTCGTAAACCGCATTTTTAAAGAGAAAGATTATTAAGGAGGGACGAGTGATGAAAGAAAAAAAATTTAAAATATCCTCCATATTTATCTATGCTGTATTAATCTTCTGGGCGCTGACAACAATCTATCCTATTATATGGGTAATACAGAATTCATTTAAGGCGAAAGACAGGATTCTGGCAGATTCTTTTTCTCTTCCGATCGGCGATCTGTTTACGACGGCAAACTACAGGAAAGCTTTCCAGAATCTGGATATTTTCGGGGCCTATAAAAACAGTATCTTTATCTCCTGTATGGTGGCGGCGGTAGTGATCATACTGGCAGGTATGGCCTCCTTTGCGCTGGTGCGTTATACTTTTAAGTTGAACCGCTTTTTACAGTCCCTTGTTCTGGCGGCTATGATGTTCCCGGTGTTTGCGACAATCATTCCGGTATCCCGGATGGAGACAAGGTGGGGCATTGCCAATACGAACAGTTGGTTTTTGACGATGCTGTCGGTTATCCTCCCGCAGATTGCGGGAAATCTGGCCTTTGCGATCGTGGTACTCACAGGTTATATCAAAGGTCTGCCGATAGAGCTGGAAGAGGCGGCATACATGGAGGGCAGCAACGCCTTTCAGACTTTCTTTAAAGTAGTTGTGCCGCTCACAAAACCCTCTTTCGCGACTGTAGCAATCTTTTCGTTTTTGTGGAGTTACAACGACCTGTTCACACAGATGTTCTTCCTGCGTACAAAGGATATGTGGGCGATCACAAGACTGCTCAATGAGTTGACTTCCATGGAGGGAACTAACTACGGTCTGATGGCGGCAGCGGTAACATTGGTAGTAGTGCCTGTGGTCATTGTCTATATTTTCCTGCAAAAATATATTATCAAAGGGATGACAGCTGGTGCAATCAAGGGGTGAGAAACGCCATGTATAAAGTTGTGATTATTGATGATGAGCCGATTATTATGGAAGGCCTGAGGAAAAGTGTGGATTGGAACAGATTTGGCTGTACGGTGGTCGGAATGACGGGCAGCGGTGAAGAAGGAATCAGGCTGATCAGAGAGGTGGAGCCGGATATTATTTTTACGGATATCAGAATGCCGTGTATGGACGGTCTTACGATGATCGCCGCGATCAGATCAGAATTTCCTGGTATGCAGATTGTCATATTGACAGGTTACAGAGACTTTGATTATGCGCAACGTGCAATCAGCCTGGGCGTCACAAGATTCTTGTTAAAGCCTTCTAAAATGGATGAAATTATGGAAGCACTTGAGGCGGCGACAGACGGGCTGGCAAAGCGTATAAAAGTGATAGAGGAGATAGAGGAAGAATCTGAAGAGAACGGGAATATTTCGCCCGACGGCGGAGCGGGAAGCTTTCTGGTAAAAAATGCAGTCAGTTATATTGAAGAACACTGCAAGGAAAAGTTGAAGCTGTCGGATGTGGCTGAGCAGGTCTATGTAAGCCAATGGCATTTGAGTAAGCTCCTCAACCGGTATCTCGGACAGAATTTTTCGGAGATTTTGAATGGAATCCGGATCGAAAAGGCGAAGGAGAAGCTGAAAGATCCCTCACTGCGGATCGGAGATATTGCGGAGGAAGTAGGGTTTTCGGATATGGCGCATTTTTCGAGAGTGTTTAAAAAATTGGTCGGGATATCGGCCAATGAATACAGAAATAAATTGTAAAGGGCGGATATATGACGGTACAGTCTGGGAAGACTGTACCGTATTTTGTCATACAGGCATTTACTGTTTTATAAAAAATTTATGAATGGATTGCATATAACGGGTTGACAAATAATATTATACGCGATATAGTATCAGTACAATATTATATGGCATATAATATTGTAAAGCTATATAATATAGTATAGAGAACGGTATTCGCCCGGTAAGGTAACGGCGGATGCGCAGATTAAAAACGGCAGAGGAGCGGATGGTGCACAGGACGCGAATCTGCATAACCGGAATGGAGGAAATGGAATGATATTTAATACGGGAGCGGCACTATTGGACGCGATCGTACTTGCGGTAGTTTCAGGATCGGAAGAAGGCACCTACGGTTACAGGATCACAAAAGAGGTACAGCAGCTGATCGATGTATCGGAATCTACGCTGTATCCGGTACTCAGGAGGCTTCAAAAAGATGAGTGTCTGGAAATATATGACAAAGCGATCGACGGAAGGAACAGACGTTATTATAAGATAACGGGAAAAGGAGATGCCCAGCTTAACCTGTATAAGACAGAGTGGCTGAGATATTCGAAAAAAATCACAGCAATATTCGAGGGGGAACTCATCTATGGATAAAAGAAAATTTTTGGAAGAACTGCAGAGGCAGCTTTCTGATCTGACGAATGAGGAGCGGAGGGAAGCGCTGGAATACTATGAGGAATACTTTGCAGATGCGGGGGAGGAAAACGAAGAGGATGTGATAAGTTCTCTCGGGACACCGGAACAGGTGGCGGAGCAGATCAAAGCCGGTCTGCATAAAGAAGAGGATGGTATGTTTACGGAAAACGGTTATCGGGAAAAGATTGAAAGCGATAATCCGCCGGAAATATACGGAAAGAAAGCGGAAAAACAGAAAAATAAGGGCTCTCGTGCCTGGAACAGGGACAGACAAAATCGTACAGGGTATCATGCGAATGAAAGTAACGGCACAGGATATCATGACAGCACACAGGGCGGATATGGCTATGGCGGGCAGCAGGACAGGAAGAAAGACGGTATGAGCGGAGGTATGATCGCGCTGATAGTTGTGCTTTGTATTTTTGCATCGCCGGTCATTCTTGGCCTGGGGGCAGGGCTGTTTGGCATAGTCCTGGGAATTCTGGGTGCCGTGTTTGGAGTGATCGTTGCATTTTTTGCCATAGTGGTCGCACTTTTGGCAGCCGGCATCGGTTTGTTTTTGGGAGGATTTCCGCTGTTGCTTTACAGCCCGTTTACCGGAATGATATGTATTGCCGCCGGATGTTTTCTGATCGCACTGTTCCTTTTATGCACGGTATTGTTGGTGACGGTCTGCAGCAAATTTTTCCCATGGCTGATCCGGGAGGTGGAAAGCTTTGGAAAATACTTAAGTCGAAAATGGTCTGAGAGAAAAGGGAGGGGAGAAGCGATATGAAAAAGTTTACAAAAGGTGTACTGATCGCTGCCGGCTGCTTTTTGGCAATGGGTGTGATACTTGGAAGTATAGGCGCAATAGGAAGGGTTTACGCAGGTGAAAAGATAGCGAACGGGGAGGATCTTGTCATGATACGGGATACATGGAGAAAGTTTGGAAATTGGAATTTTCGGTGGCGGCGGGGGAACGCAAGTGGAATCACCGTAGAATACGATGGCGTGGAATTTGATAAAAACTATAATACATCTTATGGCAGTTTTACCGATGACAGTCTGGATGCAACCAATATTTGTAATCTGAACCTGGAAATCGGCGGCGGCTCGGTTGTCTTATGCACAGGGAATCAAATGGAACTGAAAAAAGACGGAGAAGTGGAGTGCCAGTATTATATAGAAGGCGATACGTTTTACCTGAAGCAGAAATGTCCTGTAGGGGCCGGCAGGGCAGATATCCGGCTGACGATTCCGGAAGGGATGAAACTGGATGAAGTGGAGATTACAATGGGCGCCGGAGAGATTGTCACAAATGGCCTGCTTGCGGCAGAAAAAGTAGAAATAGAAGTGGATGCCGGTGAGATCACAATGGAAGAAGTACAGGCGGAAAAGTTTTCGGCAGATGTGGGAGCAGGGAGCGTGGCCGTGGAAAAACTGGATGCACATGACTGTGACGTGGATGTTGATATGGGCAATGTTGTGCTGCAGGACGGGCTTGTGACAGGAGACCTTGATGCGGATGTTTCCATGGGCGAGATACAGATACTCTTGCGGGATTCCTACGAAGCACATGATTATGAAGTGAACTGTAGTATGGGAGAACTCACTATTGCAGAAGGGGGAAGAAACGTCAGGAAGTATGGCGGGCTTGCCAATTCCATGGAATATTTTGGAAAAGACTCTGCCGGAGACAGCAAATATGATCTGAATTGCAGTATGGGGAGCATTTATGTAAGGTTTGAAGGATGAAAACAACTGTTGAAAATTTTGTTTGTTGTATGAGACCGAAAGAATAAAGAAAGAGGGGCGGAAAATGTTGACATTTATCGTAGGGATGGCAATTCTGTGGGGGTTGCTCTGGTTGGGATTTAAAATGACAGGGGCTTTGCTGAAAGCCTGCATCTGGTTGTTTATTCTGGTTCCTCTGGCAATCGGAATCTGGGGAATTGCACTGATATGCTGCTGCACACTGATTTTGATTCCGATAGGAATCCGATTGTTTACGGCGGGTATGCGGGTGATTATACCCGTGTGAGGTGCGGCAAGTGAGACAAGTCCGGAAAATAAAAGGGTTTTCAGGAGGCTGCGGATAAGGTAATATAATAATAGATATTGAAAAATGGAGGCATTCTATGATTTCAACAACAACACCGACTATTGAAGGAAAAAGAATCGTGGAGTACAGAGGGATTGTATTTGGAGAGGTGGTTGCCGGCGTTGATTTTGTCCGTGACCTTGCGGCATCTTTTTCAAACTTTTTTGGCGGAAGATCCGACAGTTATGAGGAGGAGCTGATAAATGCCAGAGAGAGCGCCGTTCATGAAATGGAACAGAGGGCAGCCGGGCTCGGGTGCAATGCAGTTGTGGGAGTGGATATTGATTATGAAGTTCTGGGGGCAAATAACGGAATGCTTATGGTGACTGCAAGCGGTACCGCGGTTGTGATAGAATAGCAGTCTCCTTGTATACAAGGGGATACTACTCGTATTCCCTTGTAATATTATTCAGCCATTTTCCACTCTTATAATACTTATATACCACCGGTATTTTCCAGAATTCATCCAGACAGAGAATGAAATAAACTGCTTTCGGCGGCAGGCGCAGTACAAATGCACTGATAAAACCGAGCGGAACCGAAATAACCCACATGGTGATCGTATCGCAGATCAGTCCGAAGCGGGAATTGCCGCCTGCGCGGAAGATGCCGGCGATCGTCAGCGTATTCATAGCCTGTCCGATCACATAGTAAGAACTGACAAGCAGCATAAAATTCAGATAATCCTGTGCCGTCACGGTCAGGTCAAAAAGGCCGATCACAGGTTTTCTGATCATGACAATCACCAAGGCGGTAAAAATGCTGACGGCAAGGGTACACCGGCAGAGGCTTGAGGCATCTTCTTTTGCTTTATCCATCCGTCTTTCACCAAGAGATTTTCCGAGCAGTACCGTACCGGCGCTGCCAAGCCCGAAGCAGACGACACTGAGCAGGTCGCGGATCGTTGTGGCCACCGAGGAGGCTGCCACCATATCAGAATCCATATGTCCCAGAATAATAGAATAGGTAGAAAAAGCAAATGTCCAGATACAGTCGTTTAACAGTGCCGGGATGGAATATTTCAAAAAGTCCTGAAACAGCAGTTTGTGTCTGCCGAATAAAATGGAAAAGCTGGGTTTAAAGATCCGTCCCCTCAAAAAATCAATCAGGCAGAGTACAATCTCTACGATCCGGGAGATTACTGTTGCAAGAGCAACGCCTGCGACGCCGAGTTTCGGTGCGCCAAATAATCCGAAAATAAACACCGCATTTAAAAATACATTGAGAAACAGTGCAGTACAGCTGATCAAAGTGCTTGTCTTTGCCCTCTCCACGCTTTTTAACACGCACAGATAGACGTGTGAAAATCCTGTCAAAAAGTAGGAAATACCGATGATCCTCAAATAAGAAGCGCCCATGCGGATCAGTTCTTCATCCGGCGTAAAAATGCGCATCAAAAGCGAGGGAAAAGTGATTGCCGCAAGAGACAGCAGGCATGTAAAAGCCAGGGATATTTTCAGGGCAATGCCAAATATCGCCTGAATCGAATTCATATCTTTCTTGCCCCAATATTGAGAACAGAGCATCGTAGTTCCGGAGGAGATGCCAAAGAAAAATCCGCTCAGGATAAAATGATACTGGTTTGCCAGGGAAACTGCCGACATGGAAGATTGTCCCACATAGTTGAGCATCAGCACATCGGCGGAATTTACCAGATTTGTGATTAAGTTTTGGATCGTGATCGGTATGACCAGAGAAAGCAGGGATTTATAAAAAAGCCGCTTTTCCGGCGACAGTGTTTTATATGTATTCATAGTGCAGACAGCATATCAAATATTGCGTATTTTGTAAAGACAGGAAAATATCAGCTGAAAAAAACTGGTAAAAATTGTGTTTGGACGCTGTCTATTTGGGACAGGATATGGTATAATAACCGCAATAGAAAAATTGAATGGAGGTATGCCTATGAAAATTATTATCACGGGGAAAAATCTGGAAGTATCAGAGGGGTTGAAAAGTGCAGTAGAAGAAAAGATCGGTAAGCTGGAGAAATATTTTTCGGAAGATACGGTCGCTAAAGTAAGGCTCAGTGTGGAGAGGGACAGACAAAAGATAGAAGTGACGATCCCTGTCAAAGGCAACATTATCCGCTCTGAACAGACAAGCAGTGATATGTATGTTTCTATCGATCTTGTTCAGGAGATTATTGAGCGTCAGCTTAAAAAATATAAGAACAAACTGATTGATAAAAAGCAGAATGCAGTGTCGTTCAGCGATGCCTTTATGGAAAAAGCGGAGGACGACGAAGAGGAAGTAAAGATTGTCAGAACAAAACAGTTTGACATCAAGCCCATGTATCCCGAAGATGCCTGCGTGCAGATGGAGCTTCTGGGGCATGATTTCTTCATATTCTGCAATGCAGAAACGGATCAGGTAAACGTGGTCTATAAGAGAAAAGGCGGCACCTACGGACTGATCGAGCCGGAGGAGTGACAGAAGAGGTACGGAGGCATCCCCAAAATGCTTCGCATTTATAAGCAGGTTTTAACAGAATTTTGCATGCCTCATTGTTGCAAAAACTCGAATGCTGTGATATAATGGAAAAAGTGAGTTTGTCAAAAAAATAACAAATAAAATATTATAAAATGGAGGGCTATTCAAATGGCAAAAAAAGTAGTATTAGCTGGTGCTTGTCGTACCGCTATCGGCAAAATGGGCGGAGCTCTGGGAACTACTCCGGCACCTGTACTGGGTTCCATCGTAATTAAGGAAGCGCTGAAGAGAGCAGGCGTACCGGCAGATCAGGTTGATCATGTTTACATGGGCTGTGTTATCCAGGCGGGTCTTGGTCAGAACGTTGCACGTCAGGCATCCATCAAAGCAGGACTTCCTGTGGAAACTCCTGCCGTAACAGTAAACGTAGTATGCGGTTCCGGTCTGAACTGCGTCAATATGGCTGCCCAGATGATTCAGGCAGGCGATGCCGATATCGTGGTAGCGGGCGGTATGGAAAATATGTCCATGGCTCCCTATGCTATGATGAATGGCCGTTATGGTTATAGAATGAACAATGGCACTTTAGTAGATACCATGGTAAACGATGCGCTGTGGGATGCATTCAACCAGTATCATATGATGATCACTGCTGAGAATGTTGCAGATCAGTGGAAACTGACAAGAGAAGAACTGGATGAGTTCTCCCTGAACAGCCAGCTGAAATGTGAAAAGGCTATCAATGAAGGCAAGTTCGATGATGAGATCGTTCCGGTTCCTGTCAAAGTGAAAAAGGAAGTTGTTGACTTCGTAAAAGATGAAGGACCTCGTGCGGGCATGACGATGGAAGCGCTGACAAAACTGAAATGCTGCTCCGGTAAGAAAGAAGGCGGTGTCGTAACAGCAGGCAACGCATCCGGCATCAATGACGGTGCTGCTGCAATCGTTGTGATGAGCGAAGAAAAAGCAAAAGAACTGGGCGTAACTCCTATGGCTACTTTCGTAGGCGGCGCACTCGGCGGTGTAGATCCTTCCATTATGGGTGTCGGCCCTGTGGCGGCAACAAAGAAAGTTATGGCTAAGACAGGTCTTACGGTAGACGATATGGATCTGATCGAAGCAAACGAAGCTTTTGCGGCACAGTCTGTTGCTGTAGCAAAGGAACTCGGCTTTGACCCTGAGAAACTGAATGTAAACGGCGGCGCTATTGCACTGGGACATCCGGTAGGAGCTTCCGGATGCCGTATCCTTGTAACACTGCTGCATGAGATGGTTAAGAGAGATGCGAAGAAAGGTCTTGCAACACTCTGCATCGGCGGCGGTATGGGCTGTGCAACTATCGTGGCAAGAGACTAAAGAGTCTTTACTGCAATACGAAACTAAATACCGGGAGGCTTTTTAAAGCTTCTCGGTATTCCAATGTGTAAAACAGCATCTGCCACGGACGGCGTCCAGAGGATTTGCAGACGCGAAAGCGGCTGAAAATCTCTCTGCCGTATATGATGCCGGGAGAGGCAGATGCGGAACTGGAATAGGAGAATAAAAATGGAATATGTTTTATATGAAGTAAACGGTCAGGTCGGCACGATCACGATCAACCGCGAAAAGGCATTAAATGCGCTGAATTCTGCAGTACTTGAGGAGCTCAATGCAACTCTTGATGCAGTGGATTTAGATCAGGTAAGATGTCTGATCCTGACAGGCGCAGGCACAAAATCTTTTGTGGCGGGCGCTGATATCGGCGAGATGAGCACACTGACAAAAGCAGAAGGCGAAGCTTTCGGTAAGAAAGGCAACGATGTATTTAGAAAGCTGGAAACATTCCCAATCCCCGTGATCGCGGCAGTAAACGGTTTTGCGCTTGGCGGCGGCTGTGAGATTTCCATGAGCTGCGATATCCGCATCTGTTCCGATAATGCGGTATTTGGTCAGCCGGAAGTGGGTCTTGGCATTACACCGGGATTTGGCGGTACGCAGAGACTGGCTCGTCTGGTAAGCCCCGGCATGGCAAAACAGCTTATCTATACCGCAAGAAATATCAAAGCTGACGAAGCACTGAGAATCGGTCTTGTAAACGCTGTTTACTCTCAGGAAGAGCTGATGCCCGCAGCACAGAAGATGGCAGCAGGCATCGCAAAGAATGCGCCGATCGCTGTCCGCAACTGTAAGAAAGCGATCAATGATGGTCTGGAAGTAAATATGGATGAAGCGATCGTCATTGAAGAAAAGCTCTTTGGCGACTGTTTCGAGACAGAAGACCAGAGATACGGTATGGCTTTCTTCCTTGACAAGAACAAAGAGAAAGTAAAAGAGCCGTTCAAAAACTTGTAGTCGTCAGAAAAAAGCAAGCGACGCGAAGCGGCATTTGCTTTTTTGACGACGTGCAACGAGAAAATCGGAAGTGCGTAAGCACGACTTTGCGAAGCAAAGGGATTTTCGAGTGGTAAAAATAAAATATACATAAACATATAAGGAGGATCTTAAAATGAAAGTAGGTATTATTGGCGCTGGTACAATGGGTTCCGGTATTGCGCAGGCATTTGCGATGACTGACGGTTACGAAGTATGCCTTTGCGATATCAAGGAAGAGTACGCTGAGGGCGGCAAAGCAAAAATCCAGAAGAACATGAATTTCCTTGTCGGCAAGGAAAAGATCACACAGGAAAAAGCTGATGAGATCATGGGCAAAATCACAACAGGCTTAAACGGCATCTGCACAGACTGCGACCTGATCGTGGAAGTTGCTCTGGAAAATCTTGAGATCAAGAAAAATATTTTTACCGAGCTGATGGGCATTGTGAAAAAGGACTGCATGTTCGCATCCAACACTTCTTCTCTTTCCATCACAAAGATCGGTGAGGGGCTTGACAGACCGATGATCGGTATGCATTTCTTCAACCCTGCTGACAGAATGAAACTGGTAGAGGTGATCAAAGGCGAAAACACCCCTCAGGAAATGGTAGATAAGATCGTTGCCATCGCAAAAGAGATCGGCAAGACTCCTGTAGAAGTAAAGGAAGCTCCGGGCTTTGTTGTAAACAGAATTCTGATTCCGATGATCAATGAAGCAATCGGCGTTCTGGATGCAGGAACAGCTTCCGCAGAAGATATCGATGTGGCTATGCAGCTTGGTGCATCCCATCCTATGGGACCTCTGCATCTTGGCGATCTGATCGGACTGGATATCTGCCTTGCTATCATGGAAGTGCTTTACACAGAGACAAAGGATGAGAAGTACGCTCCCCAGCCTCTGTTAAAGAAGATGGTAGAAGAGAAGAAACTCGGCAGAAAGACAGGCGTTGGTTTCTTTGACTACTCTAAGTAAGAAGATTTATAAATTATATCAAATGGAGGAAATAAATCATGGATTTTTCTTTATCTAAAAAACATGAAATGGCAAGAACTCTTTTCAGAGAATTTGCTGAAAAAGAAGTAAAGCCTTTAGCGCAGGAAGTTGACGAGACAGAAGAATTCCCCCGCGCAACAGTCGAGAAAATGGCAAAGGCGGGCTTTATGGGTATTCCTGTGCCGAAAGAGTACGGCGGACAGGGCTGTGACATCTTAACATATGCTATGTGTGTGGAAGAGCTTTCCAAAGTCTGCGGTACGACAGGCGTTATCGTTTCCGCACATACTTCTCTTTGCTGCGATCCTATCCTGACTTACGGTACGGAAGAGCAGAAACAGAAATACTTACCCGATCTGGCAGCAGGCCGCAAGATCGGTGCATTCGGTCTGACAGAGCCCGGCGCAGGTACTGATGCCCAGGGTCAGCAGACAAAGGCTGTTTTAGAGGGAGATGAGTGGGTACTTAACGGTTCCAAGATCTTCATCACAAACGGTAAGGAAGCTGATGTATATGTTATTATCGCTGTAACAGGCGTTGTTGAAAAACGCGGCAGAAAGCAGAAAGAAATTTCCGCATTTATCGTAGAAAAGGGAACACCGGGATTCACTTTCGGTACAAAGGAAAAGAAGATGGGTATCCGCGGTTCTTCCACTTATGAGCTGATCTTCACAGACTGCCGTATCCCGAAAGAGAATATTTTGGGACAGCAGGGCAAGGGCTTCGGTATTGCAATGCATACTCTGGACGGCGGACGTATCGGTATCGCTGCACAGGCACTTGGTCTTGGTGAGGGCGCACTGGAAAGAACGATCGAATATGTAAAAGAAAGAAAACAGTTTGGCCGTGCTATTGCCCAGTTCCAGAATACACAGTTCCAGCTTGCTGATATGGCAACAAAGGCACAGGCTGCGCAGCTTCTTGTTTACAAGGCAGCGGCAACGAAAGATCAGTATACAAAGGATCACAAGACTTCTTACGGCGTGGAAGCTGCTATGGCAAAACTGTATGCGGCAGAGATGGCTATGGAAGTTACCACAAAGGCTGTACAGCTTCACGGCGGTTACGGTTACACAAGAGAGTACGATGTAGAGCGTATGATGCGTGATGCTAAGATCACAGAGATCTACGAAGGTACATCCGAAGTTCAGAGAATGGTAATCTCCGCGTCATTGCTTAAGTAAGACGGCAAGCCGTACGAGATGCATGAGAGCCCTGCTTGCAGGAGCGAACATGCAGAGAGGACGGCGCAGAGCGGTGCAACGCGCACCGCGAGCGAGGAAATCACAGATTTCCGAGCGCCGTCTTACAGAATAGAAAGAAAATAAAAAAGGAGAGAAATTACAATGAAAATTGTTGTTTGTGTAAAACAGGTGCCTGATACAAAGGGCGGCGTAAAATTCAATCCCGATGGTACGCTGGACCGTGGCGCAATGCTTGCTATCATGAATCCTGATGACAAAGCAGGTCTGGAAGCAGCTCTTAGATTAAAAGATCAGTATGGTGCAGAAGTTACAGTTGTTACAATGGGTCTGCCAAAAGCAGAAGAAGTGCTGCGTGAAGCACTGGCAATGGGTGCCGACAAAGGTATCCTTGTAACAGACAGAGTTCTCGGCGGCGCAGATACATGGGCTACATCCCAGACACTGGCAGGCGCTATCCGCAATCTGGAATATGACCTGATCATCACAGGCCGTCAGGCTATTGACGGTGATACCGCACAGGTTGGTCCTCAGATTTCCGAGCATCTGAATATTCCTGTTATCAGCTATGCACAGGATATCAAGATCGAGGGCGACAGCGTGATCGTACAGCGTCAGTATGATGACAGATATCATGTACTGAAAGCACAGATGCCCTGTCTGATCACAGCGTTGGCTGAGTTGAATGAGCCCCGTTATATGACGCCCGGCGGAATCTTTGATGCTTACGATGCAGAGATTACCGTATGGGGCAGAGCTGATCTGAAAGATGTAGAAGATTCCAACCTTGGTCTGAAAGGTTCACCGACACAGATCGCAAGAGCATCCGATAAGGTAAGAAAGGGCGCAGGCGAGAAAGTAACCCTTGGTGTTGCGGAATCCGTAGACTATATCGTAGATAAGCTGAAAGCTAAACACGTTATATAAAAAATTAATGGAGGTTCAATCATGAATATTCAAGATTATAAAGGAGTATTTGTCTTTGCCCAGCAGGTAGACAATGTACTCAGCGGAATTGCTTTGGAATTAGTAGGCAAGGGAAAAGACCTTGCAAAAGATCTGGGCGTAGAAGTAACGGCTGTTCTTGTTGGCGCAGGTGTTGCTCCTTTAGCTGACGAACTGGCTGAATATGGTGCAGATAAAGTTATCGTTGTAGATGACCCTGAACTGAAAGAATACAGAACAGAGCCGTATGCTCATGCACTGGCATCTGTTATTAATGAGTACAAACCTGAGATTTTCCTGATCGGCGCTACAGCGATCGGACGTGACCTCGGCCCTCGTGTATCTGCAAGAATCCACACAGGTCTGACAGCAGACTGCACACAGCTTGAGATCGGTGATTTCCCGATCAACCCGATTCCGGGCAGAGAGCAGCTTCATAACCAGCTTTTGATGACCCGTCCGGCATTCGGCGGAAATACAATTGCAACGATCGCATGTCCTGAATTCCGTCCTCAGATGGCAACTGTTCGTCCGGGCGTTATGCAGAAAGCTCCGAGAGAAGAAGGCAGAAAAGCAGAGGTGATCAATTACAATCCCGGCTTTACACCCGATAACAAGTATGTTGAAATCCTGGAAGTAGTGAAGGCTGTTTCCGATACAGTGGATATCATGGATGCAAAGATTCTTGTTTCCGGCGGCCGTGGCGTAGGAAGCCCTGAGAACTTCAAGATTCTGGAAGAACTGGCGGCAGTACTGGATGCTACAGTAAGCTGCTCCCGTGCTGTTGTGGATGCGGGCTGGAAACCGAAAGATCTGCAGGTTGGCCAGACCGGTAAGACTGTTCGTCCGAATGTATACTTTGCAATCGGTATCTCCGGTGCGATTCAGCATCTGGCAGGTATGGAAGAGTCCGATATCATCGTTGCGATCAACAAAGACGAGACAGCTCCTATTTTCGACGTAGCTGACTACGGTATCGTTGGCGATCTGAATAAGATCGTTCCGGCTCTGACAGAGAAACTGAAAGAAGCTATTGCGAATAAATAAAAAGGGTAAAATATAATAGAGTGAAAGTCCCAATTAGGATCGGGTAACCTGTTGGGACTTTTATTCATTTTCGGAAATATTTGAAATGCAATTGAGATTTTTATTTATATAAAAGCGAATGATATAGAATAAGATTTTAGAGAAACAGAAAATAATAATGTCGTAGTAGAAAGGGTTATACGGGATCGGTAAGTATGGGCACAGTCATCTATCAGGCGGTTGATATAACCGCGGGATATGGGAAAAAAATCGTATTAAAAAATTTGTCTCTGGATTTGGAGCAAGGGAGCTGCACGTTTATTGTAGGAGCGAACGGCAGTGGGAAATCTACATTATTTTCTGTTTTGACGGGCATAAAAAAGATGAGGAGCGGGCAGCTTCTGATAGATGGGAAAATAGCAGAAGCAAGGCAGCTGCAAAAACAAATCGGGTATGTGCCGCAGGATAATCCGCTTTTTGCGGAACTGACGGTAAAAGATAATCTGCTTTTGTGGTATGGCGGAAAAGAGGCATTACAGAAAGAGCTGACGGGGGGAGTAATAGAGAAACTGGGATTGAATGAAGTATTAAAGAAAAGGGTCAGCACGTTATCCGGCGGGATGCAGAAAAGAGTCAGTATCGGCTGTGCCATGGCGGGCAATCCCCGGATCTTGATCATGGATGAGCCGGGAGCGGCGCTTGACCCGGAATGTAAAGAGATATTGTATGCTTATCTGGCCGACTATAGAAAAGCAGGCGGAACAGTGCTGATGTCTTCCCATGAGAAAGCGGACCTGGAGATGGGAGATATGGTGTATCTGTTGAGTGAGGGGAGACTGAAAGAGAGGAACACTATTTGATGGAAAATAGAAAGAGACAAAATATCATCATAACCTGTGTTTCAGCAGTAGTATGTCTGACAGCGGCAGGGCTTATAGCAAGAGCGGTTTTATTGCAAAAGAACCCTCTTACGGAAGGGCTTATTAATTTGTCGAAAGAGGTGACAGCACTGGAATCAGAAATGGGAAAACATTTCTGGAGTGATGCGATCGATCAGATCGGAAGTGAAAATATACAGGCAGAATATTCTGTCAATATCGGCGGAATTCCCGAACTGCAGAATATCACGGTTGGGATTGACGGAAGAACAGACAGGGACATGGAGCGGAAACTTTTCAATACAGAAGTTGACATAAGTGTGGCAAATACAGAGATTGCGGCGGCATCTTTGGGAGGAACAGCAGATACACTTTATTTGCAGATGCCGTCTGTCTGGTCGGGAAGCATTGTGTTGGATACAGAGAATGTAAACGGACAGTGGAATCGCTCGGCGGCAAAGAAGCAGCTTCAGTTACTGGCAGGACAGGAGCTTGCTGTTGATTACAGAATAGATGCAGATTTATTTCAAAGTTTTTCGGTGGCTTCCTTTTCAGCTGTTGATTTTCTGGAAGAAAACAGTGAAGTATTGAAATCTTTGTATGAGAATATGGAAGTCATAAAAGTGCAGAAAGCGCAGAAAGAAGGAAAGCTTAGCGGGAAACAGGCGGAGAGCCTGATAAATTATGTACTGGAGGATGCACAGGGTGAGCAGATAGAAACAACCTGCTATCTTGTCATTTTGCAGGAAAAAGAACTGAAAGAGATTATAGCAGATTGGACGGGAAATCTGCGATTGGGGGTATACCTGGATTCGGAAAAGCGGATTGTCAGAATTTGCACATTGCCGGAAGAACTTCTTGTGGCGAAGACCGGTGAGGGGGAAATTGCCATCAATTTGACAGGAAGAGAATCCACGATAGACAGTCTGGAAGTAAGTTTCTGTATTTCAAATGGTGATACAGAGACAGCTGAAATTTTTCATGATAAAGTCAGCATAGAAGGAAATATTGTGATAGAAAGGAAACAAGGGGCGACGGCCTTTTATCAAGTGGAGTGCAGCGGTTCCCTGACCGATCAGAAAAATGTGTGGGAACTTTCACTGGCGGGAAGCGTGCAGGGCGATCGGATCAATATCGGGGAAAAAACCAGAGCGGAGACGAAAGTCTCTCTGGAAGTGGAAAGTCTTGTATTAAAATTGCAGAGCGAAGTGATCTGCAGAGGAAGCGGCAGAGTGGAATTTGCACCGCTTGAGGAAAAAATACAGATATCATCTGGAAAAGAGTATCGGATCGCAGAAATGAATGAGGTGGAGACGGCACTGTTTTTGGCGGAATGTACTAAAAATGTTTATGAAAATTACAGCGGATATATGAGGCTGATGCCGTAGAATATGTCGAACTGTGGAAATATGCGGGAGTTTAGGAATAAAACCGGAAAGGGAATACATGAGACAGTATATTAAAATGGAGGCAAAACGCTTTTTTTATACACTGCCCGGATTTTTTTTAGCTCTGTTTACCACAGCACTTTTTGTGATAGTGGTTGTTTTTCTGGCAAAGAATATTTTACCGGAAGTATTGGAAGTGAGACCTTTTCAGGTTGGATTGTGTGTGGAAGGGGAGGATTTCACAGCGGCTTATATCAGAGAATATATAGGGCAGATGGAGAGCACGGAGGGACTGGTCAACTTTCGGGAGATACCGTTTGAAGAAATTCAAAACATTCAGGTGACACCACCCGAAATGCAGGAGATATCAGATCAGAAAGTTCAGATGATTCTGGAAAGGGAGGAATTGACAGCCTGCATTATCATTCCGGAGAGGACCGCAGAATCTATTATGGACGGAACGAATATTCCGGTTCGGGTAGTTATGGGGGCGGGGACAGAGAATACGGAACGCTATCTGCAAAAACGGCTGCTTACATTGCTGACAGAATGTGGTGCGGCGCTGATAGATGTACCGCAGGCCGAGACACTGCTGTTGTATGAAATGCAGATGGAAAGCCCGGAAGAGATTGGAAGGATATTGGATTTGTTTCATTTTGGACTGGTTTTGGAGCGGGAAGATTGGTTTGACAGGGAAACAATCAGCGCTTTTGGCAGCATAGATATAAAAGAGTACTATCTGGCGGCAGGACTGACGCTGCTGTTACTGTTCTGGGGATTGGGGAGCGGAAGCTTTTTCAGGGAGCAAGGGAAAAATCTGCCGCTGCTTTTGGAAAGGCAGGGACTTCCCCTTATTTATCAACAAAGTGTAAAACAAATCCTGTTTTTTATGCTGTACCTGATTCCGGTAGTACTGTTTTTGGTTCAATCAAAAAGTATAAAAGCGGCAATTCCTCTGTTGCTTTGCGGCATGATGCTGTCTTTACAGTGCGGCTTTTTCTTTGAACTCGCACCAACGGCAGCAAGTGGAGTGGTTTTGAACAGTATCTGGGGATTTGCAGGATTTCTGGGAGCCGGCGGCGTACTGCCTTCTGTATTTTTGCCGAAATTTTTAACGGGGATATGTGACAGGCTTCCGGCCGGAATCTGTATGGAACTGTTGTTACAGAATGCAGCAGGAAAAAGAGGCGCAGGCGGAAATGTGGTGTGGCGCTGTCTTTTGTGGTGCCTGATTTTCGGTATATCGGGCCAGCTTGTTTTTTACGGAAAGCAGCGGAGCAAAGTATGAAAAGAGCGGGAATCTATCTTTGGATGATGATAAAAAGGATGGGAAAACATCCTGTATACTGGTTTTTGCTATTGCTGTTTCCGGCAGCGGTTTTTGCTGTGCCAAAATTTAACAGGGCAGCGGACGAAGAGCGGATACCGGTAGGATATGTGATGGAGGAGCAGTGCGGGCAGACGGAGGCCGATGAGACGGCGCAGAAAGATCAGGATAGCTATGATCAATATCTGCCAAAGCTGCTGGAACATGAATTGTCAGAAGGCACGGACAGTATAGCAAAGACTTCCGAATGGTCAGAGCCGGCGGCGATTCAGGGAGAAAGAGAAATTGCGGAGACGGACAGTATATTTAAATATATAAAATATACTGATATAAATAAATTAAAAGAAGATATAGAAACGGGAGAAGTATCCTGCGGTGTTGTTTTTCATGAAAATTTTACAGAGAAGCTCAGACAGCAGGATTATTATCATTGCATTACATTATATCTGCCCGAGGGTATGAACGTGGGAGGTATGGTGCAGGAGGATCTTTTTCGGAGAGTCTACCGGGTATATTCTGCGGTCTGGTATGCGGAATTATTGGAGTCGTATGGCAGCCGGATCACACCGGAAGAGGTACTTCAGAAATTTTCTGAATATCAGAAAGAAGGGAAAGTATTTGAGGTAGATTATAAAGTGCAGGCTGAAAACAATGAAACACTTTATCATTATTCAGAAAACGGAAAAGAGGTTTCTATTTTGTCTTTGCGCGGCATTCTTGCATTTCTGACACTTATGTCAGCTTTGCTGGGAGCGCTGGACGGGAGCAGGGACAAAAAGAGAAATTCCGGAAAAGGCATATCCTGTCCTCAAAGTCTGACTATGGCCGCCGCAGGAGCGCCGATTCTAATGGCAACACTGTTTTTGGTAAGCGGCATGCTGTATTATGATTTTAAAATGACATATGTGTCATATATAGACGGGCAGGCAGGTGAGAGTGCAGGTATAGCTTTAAACAGATTGATACAGGCGAAAATGTTACCGGAACTGAGCAGCGCTTTCTTATATGGTTTTGTATTATGGCTGCTTGCAGTGATGATCAGCAGACTTTTGCCCGAAAAACTGCTGGAGGGGGCTATGCCATGCTTTTTATTGATCGTACTTTTGTGCTGTCCAATCTTTTTTGATCTGGGTGAGACGATTCCGATGATCGGGCATCTGTCAAAACTGTTCCAGATTACGTGGTATCTGGAATTTTGGGGATGAAATTTCTGTTCGTAGATTAGGATAATCTGTGAAAATGAACACTCTTTCTCTGTGTTTTGAGAATTCCCCCATAATTCTGACCAATTATTTGACCATAAATAGAAAAATTTTTCTGTTTTGTTTTTTTAAAAGCTATGTCTGTAAAATGTACTGTTTAAGACATTTATGGAATATTTCATAAAGAATTTTTTGAGGTAATCTGACTGCTTATTCTGACCATCTACCGGAGAAAATGACATGATTTTTTTGCTGTTTTTTGGGCTTTTTGGACAATCAAAAGATGCTCTCAGGGAAAAAGAGATTGACTGTGACAAGTAAAAATTGTATAATTAATTAGTTTAAGGGGAAAATCATTACTAATATTGAAAGAAATTATTTTTATTGATATATATTGAAATATTTTAGATTTCACAGATTATCCTAATCTGCGAAATAAAAAATCCCGTAGGGAGGAGTTGGCCATGTGGTGCGTAATGCATGTGGAGGATGGAGAAGAGAAACGCACAGAACGCTTCTTAGAAAAATTTTTAGAGGATGAGATCTGTGACAGCTGTTTTCATCTGACAAGGTTTCGGCGTAAAAAGTACGGCGGGAAATGGCAGACGGTACAGGAAGAACTTTTACCGGGGTATGTGTTTATTGCGACAGATGAGCCGGAAAAACTTCACAAAGCGTTAAAAAGGACGCCGGAATACAGGCTTCTTGGAAGTGACGATGCGCATGTTTCTGTGTTGGAAGGTGCAGAGGCGGATTTTATAAAGCGGATAGCGGAAAGCGGAAAAAAAAGCGGCGAGATTGCTCTGTCAAAAATCAGGGTTTTGAAAGACGGACGAGTGGAGATACTCTCGGGACCTCTATGCTATATGGAGGATTTGGTGAGTAAGATTGATCTCCATAAGAGGACGGCTGAGATAGAGACAGACTTTATGGGACAG
Organism: Lachnospiraceae bacterium; assembly: GCA_014804795.1. Lineage (GTDB taxonomy): Bacteria > Bacillota > Clostridia > Lachnospirales > Lachnospiraceae > 1XD8-76. The sequence goes on from JAAUZC010000010.1 coordinate 233,831, forward strand.
AAAAAGCGACTGTATTTGGGAGTGGAATTTGAAGATGTGGTATGTGATACAAACAAGGCCCGGGCATGAAGAGGCTATAAAAGAAAAGGCTCTGAAGCTTTTTCCAGAAGGAGCACATGGTGAATGCAAAGTGCTGTATTATGTCAGTAAAAAAAGATATCTGGGAGAATGGCATGAAGAAAGGGAGAGGTTTCTGCCGGGGTATCTTTTTCTTGTGGCAGACGATCCGAAACCTGCGGCCGAAGTCTCTGGAAGAATGGCGGAGTTTACGAGATTACTGGGATATGGTAAAACTTTTTACCCGGTCAGGGAAGAGGAAGAAGCGATTCTCAGGCAGTTGATCGGTGAAAGGGATGAGATTGGCATGTCCTACGGAGTGATTGAAAACGGCGCTCTGAAAATAAAGGACGGGGTACTGGCCGGAATGGAGAGATTGATCAGAAAGATCGACCGGCATAAGAGGAAAGGCTATATCAGTTTATCGCTACCGGGCGGGGAGGAAAAACTGGTGGGCGTTGGCCTGGAAATCACGGAGAAGAGCTGAAATGTGGTATGTGATACAGGTCTATACCGGCCAGGAAACAGAGATCGCAGACCGGTGCCGGAATAGGATTATAGAGAAGAGCGAGGATGTCTTCATTCCATTGGTGGAACGGATGACAAAAGTCCGGGGGGAATGGGTGCAGGTAATGACAAGGCTCTTTCCGGGCTATGTGTTTATCGAGACGGACAGCCCCGGAGATCTTTATATGAGGCTGAAGCAGATAAAGGCCATGACTAAGTTATTAAAGACCGGCGAAGAGATCACTCCATTATATAAGGAAGAAGAGGAGTATTTAAAGAACCTCCAGGATAAAGAGCATGTGGTCAGGTACTCGGAAGGATATATAGAGGGGGACAGGCTTGTCATCACCTCCGGTGCGTTGAGAGGATATGAGGGGAAGATCAAAAAGCTTTTGCGGCATAAGAGATTAGTGGTGTTGGAAGTGCCGTTACTCGGCCGGGAAGTGGAAGTAACGCTGGGACTCGGGGTAGTGGAGAAGAGACAGGAAAACCTATGTGATAAAGCAGACAGAACAAGAAAGATAGATTAAGAAACTGCAGCATGTATACGACGCTCCGCGCGCGGTACAGAAAGCAGCGGACAGAGGGTACCTTAACAGCCGGGATAGGAATATGCCGGATGGCGAAGCGCACCCTCTATTTTTTATGGAAGGATTGAAGGAATATGCAGATTCCGTTTTCACCGCCGGATATAACAGAGGCGGAAATAAATGAAGTGACAGAAGCGCTGCGTTCCGGCTGGATCACCACCGGACCGCGGACAAAAGAACTGGAAAAGAAGTGTGCAGCATGGCTCGGCACACCAAAGAG
>JAAUZC010000011.1 GCA_014804795.1 Lachnospiraceae bacterium
CAGTTCCCTTATCCGTATAATCACCGGAATATATGACATCATCCTCGACCTTTTCGAAAATTTTGCCAATCAGCGGAATCTTTGCTGCAAGTACCGGATTAACATAACCCAGTCCACCAATTCCAATAACTGCAGCTGCAGCTGCCGCCGCGGCAGCCATTCCTATTTTACCAAATTTCTTCATTTTATCCTTCCTCCTTCTGTGTACCCGGATTTCTCTGTCACTAATTTCAGGAGCAAGGGCCTGCTTTAAGATTTGATCCAATTTTTCATCTGTCATATCCTATCGCCTCCAATTTTTCCTTTAACTGCTTCTTTGCTTTCCGCATCCGGCTCTTGACGGTTCCTTCCGGCAGTCCGAGAATCTCAGACACCTCATTTATCTGCATATCCGCCGAATAATACAAATAGATTGGTATTCTGTACTTCTCAGGCAGGGATGCAACCAATCCCTGAACCATATCTACCTCATTTTGCTGTAAAATAATATGTTCCGGCGAGACTTCCATATCATGACCGGAAATCTCGTAACCCTCGTCGGACATCTCATCCATGCTGTCCATCGGAACCAGTCTCATCCTGTTTGCATATTTTTTCTTTCTATTCTTCCAAAGATAAATTGAAGTGGATAAAGCGTAACTCTTTGTATTCTGCGTAGAGTCCAGCCTTTTCTTTTTCTCCAGCAGTTTGAGCATCGTGTCCTGATACAGTTCGTCTCCATTTTCTGCGTCTCCGGCTGTCATCCGGCAAAACCGCAGGATATCCTTTCCAAACTTCAGGACAAACCGCTCAAATTCATCATTATTCATAGCAGCCATCCTCCTTCTTCTTTCAAGTCGACTTGCAAAGATTTGCCCTTGCATCTATATATTGTCGTGGCTTAAGAAAAAAGTTTTCAGACTTTCAAAAAATCTTATTATTTTCGGTTATTACTGTCAATCAATAAAAATAAGCGCAACTGTCAGAGATGGTCAGTCTCTAACAATTGCACTTTTATTTTTCTATTTTGTCCAAGGTAAACACAATTTCCGACCTTCCATCAGCGTCTTCATATGCGCTGCAATAAGTTTCAAAACCAATGGTGTTCTTCTTTGTGTTTCCATCTACTTTCAAATTTCTTATATTTCTTAAATGAGTCTTTAATTTCTCCTTTTCATATAATTTTGCACTATGTCCGCAAAGGTATGAATCAAATTCCAGTCCCATGGCTGCATTGATTGTTTCATACAATTCCTGCATTGACAACGAACCATAATTGAATAGCCATAGGCTTTCGTTCAGGGCATCTCCTGCAACGAGAATTTTTTCATCTGGTATAATAAATCCTATTGACCCTTTGGTATGTCCGGCTAAGGAAACAACATCAATACTAATATCGCCTAACAGAATCCTTTGACCGATTTGTATTTCTTTGAGAACATAAAGCATACTATTATTTGCATCAAAATGTTTAATGACATCCCATTCTTCCCTTGCCGCATAAACAGTGTCAAACTTATAGTTTCCACCGATATGATCAGGATGACCATGACTATTAATTACAATATATGGAGTGGAGATATTTTTTTCGACAAAAGCCCGCAAATCACGTTTACCATATCCTGTATCAATTAATACCGCCAATTTACTCCCCTTAATAAGGGTACAGTATACTCCGTCATCTTCAGCTATTTGCCAAATGCTGTCACGTATTTTTTCGTACAAAAATGTTTCCATTTGTTCTCCTCCATCAAGTTCGCATAATTTCTTCCTCCCGTGTAATTCCATTTTATCTATCACGTTACGTCAGAATCAATAGAATTTTATAATTTTTTTGATATATTCAAGTTTATTAATCTCAGAGAGAAATCCCTTTGCAAGTGCGCTATGCGGTCTTGCCGCCACTAAACTCTTTATATGCTGAAACATCCTGAAGCAGGCGTTCCCACGCGTCTTCATGTTCCACGTAATATATGGGACACTTCTTACCGCCGCAGTCATAATGACGCAGAATATCGTTTACCGTCAGATCATATTTGTCTAGCAGCCACGCCAATGTATGTACCAGTGTATCATAAGTTTCCTGTGTAAAAGAACCATCATCGGAAACATAACAGCATTCTATGGATATGGAATCATTATTCCTTGTCATCACCGCGTATGCCTGCTCGTCAAAGGGAATACACTGCACAATCTCGCCGTCATAACCGATGATAAGATGTGCACTCGCTGATGTTTCGTGTGTCAGCGCCAGATTGGAAAAATAACTTCTGTTCTGTGCCGCCGATGTACCCGGATTTGCCGTATAATGCACAAAAATACTTTTTACGTTCTCCAATTCTGTCCCCGGACGTGAAAATTCATTGATTTCCAAAAAGTTTTTAATGATCTCTGGTGATGCCACCCGCTCTTCCACAACCTCATCCGATATGCGCTCGGTCCGTTCCATGCTGCTGTCATCACGCGGTGGCACTAAAATATCACGCTACACCCACTGATAAATCGCTCCTGTCAAAAAACAAATCAAAGAAAAAAACATTGCCAAAATGATTGCTGCTGTCATTCTCGCAAAATATTCCTTTCTTTTCCTTGCTCTGCGCCGTCTATAATTGCCGCTGTTGCTGCCAACCTGATTTCTCCCGTCTACTCTATAACGGATGCTGTTCCCACTCACTGCGTAATGTCTACTGTTCCTGTTTATTCTATAATTCTTCTGTGTTTCCCGCGCGAAATAATAAGCGCCGCAAATTCTTCCGTTATATTCATTAGACGTCAAAAAATCTCTTTTGGTTTCAAATAAATGCACAAAAACTGCTTTTTATACTCGTTAATTTATTCTTTATCATCTCCGTCTTTTTTCTTTTTGTTTTTAGCAATCAAAGCAGCACTGCTTACCACAAGCAACAAAACCGCAATTACGCCTATTGTATCCATATCCATGTATCCTGCCTCCTGCTTCTTCTAAGTCTACTTGCAAATATTTACTCTTACACTTATATATTGTCATGGCTTAAATAAAAGTTTTCAGATTTTTGCATAAATGATCACACAAATCCCACGAAACTACTTCACTCATACGTTTCTCAATATCTGAATGTGTTATGCCTTGCTTATCAAATACAAGAATAGTTCTCCGCCAACCCCTCTCCCACAAGCATCTCGCCCAAGGTTATATGATTCGTCCATTTGATAAATTGGTATCTGACATTATGATTTGTTTCATGTGCAAGCGCGGCAGGGAGCTTTTTCAGATTGCTTTCATTTGGGATCAGCCATCCCATCACGAAGCCGGGAATGCCTCCGTCTCCACAATAGTCCTCATTCATTTTTGTATAAGCATTCTCTGGGTCTGCCAAGAAAATAGAAAACAAATACTCCTGAACTTTGAGTTCAATTCCCTTGCTGATAAAGCGCTCCAGAGCAATTTCAATGGATTTTTGACAGACATCCCATAGATTCTGATCAGAAATGGCTTCAATCCAATCCTTTGTCGTCAAATTCACTTTGGATGGAGGAAGAATCCCCATCCTGTTATTCGCCATGATGATGTCATAAGCACCCTCTTAATGAGAACAATACACAGAAATAGCCTGACTGACAAATTCAGCAGTACCGTCCCCGCCTGCCCTGCTCCTATGCTGTCCATCATCTCATTACATTCTTCATCAATTTCCGCAAGATGCTTCCATAAGGTTTCTGACAAAATCATATACGAATAAAAGGATTATCACCTGCTTTCTTTATCACAACATATCACACCAGCATTATTGTGGTGTTTTGCAAAAGTAATGGCGCAAAATGCTCGTCTATAGTTTCATTCCGTCATAACTTGTGCTACAATAGCAGATAGCTTGAATCAGTGTTTTATAGAAAAGGGAATGGGAAAATGGCAGAAAATACAACCATAGCACAAAGCGAAACAGGATACCTTAACAGAAACCAGATAAAATATATCGTCATTATCGCTATGCTTATCGACCATATCGCATGGGGATTTGTGGATGCCAAAATTCCGCTTCTTGGCGGAGCAATGCACTTTATCGGACGCCTCACCGGGCCGACAATGGCCTATTTTGTCGGTGAGGGCTACCGCTATACCAGAGATGTGGGCAAATATCAGCAAAGGCTTGCTGTCTTTGCCCTTATCTCATGGTTTCCGTTTGTATGGTTTGAATATGGACGCCTGCCATTCTATTTTGAGCAGGGCCGTCTGATGTTCATTCCCGTACAAAGCGTTATTTTCACACTCTTTCTCGGCCTTACCGCAATCAGACTTTGGGAAAATGAGAAAGCAGGCAAACCGCTTAAAATCACCGGCATTATACTGCTTTGTCTGCTCTCATGCATCGGTGACTGGGCCTTTATGGATGTGCTGGGATGCCTGTTCGTCCACGTGTACCGGGATAAGCCCAGGGCAAAATGGACAGCTTTCACGCTTACTTTCCTTCTGCCGATTGTCTATATTGCAGTATTATCCGGCCTCGAAAATTCGTGGTTTCAGTTCGGCGTGATCCTTGTTCCCCTGATGCTGTATTTTCTCTATAACGGGCAGGGCGGCAGCAAAGCCAAAATACACAAATGGTTTTTCTATCTGTTTTATCCGCTGCATTTGCTTATACTTGGAGTGCTGAGGTGGGTTGTGTTTTCATAAAGTATTCCTGCTCAAATCCTCACATGCGGATCGTCTCGATCACATTCTGCTTTTTCAGTGCATGCAACGATACCTGAACCGTCCCGCCCATCAAAACAAACGATACAATAATGGCGCATGCAATCGTTGCCCAGGGCATCTGAAACGGGATGGGCAATATCTTCTGCACACAATACTTCATAACCGCAACAATGATCATGCCAAGCGGCAGCCCCGTCACAAGCGCTTTCCCGGCACAAAAGACGCTTTCCAGATTCAACATCTTCCGCAACGATCCGGATGTCATTCCAATGCTCTGAAGTACCGCAAATTCTCTGGCTCGCATCCGCACATTAAATAACATGGTACTGATCACATTGAGCATACCGATCATCCCCAGTAAAAAGACAAAGCTATACAGGAAAAAGGAGGCCAACACGATCGCAATATTCATAATCTTTGAAAAATCCTGTGTTCCGAATACCCGGCTCACAAATCCTGCTTCTCCATAGTCCAGACCGCCCTGCGGAAAATACTGTTCCAGAACCTCTTTTGCATATTCCATATATCCGTCTTCGTTTTCCGGCGACGACATCCAGTTATAACCTCTTACTTCCGCATAGGGAACGATCAGACGGACCGGATTTGTATTTGGATACATCAGCTCTTGCGGAATATTCTCCTGTATCAGAATGCCGCCTATCTCTACATTCTCCCCAGTGCCGTCCGCCTTTTCTAACTGTAGCGAGGATATTGACATCGGCAACGGAACAATATGCTTTTCTCTTCCGTGATCATTATATTTGTAATCGTTGAGCAGTATAGTGCTGCCGTACTCTGCCCCCGCCAGATCGCATACTTCTTTGTAATGTACTTCATCGAGAATGATGATCTCCACTCTCAATTCATGCTCCGGCAGCTTTTCTTCTTCCTGATATTCCAGAGCCGCTCTCATCTGTTCCGTAATCTCATGATCTTTTAGAACCGTTACATAAGTAAAATAATCCTGCCCGTCGCCATAAACCTCAGTTCCTTCGTACGCCGCAAGTTTATCTGTAATTTCCTGCGCAAGTATATTATCTATCGTCTTCACATAATAATTTTCCCTGCGTCCCGTTTCCGGATTTATTTCGTAATCATAATTCGATGTATAGTCCGCCATGACGGTATACCCGTAATCTATGGATATATAATCTGATATTCCGTCCGCAAGCGCCTTTAAGCCGCTCATTGCAACAAACAAAGTAATGCTGATGGAAAACGCCGTTACCGCGGATTTCATCTTTTTATTGTTGGATGCCGCATTTTTGCGGGCTAATTGATATTCAATATTTCTTTTTCCGTTTATCCCGATCTTAGTCTTTTTGTATACCGCCGCATGAAATTCGCCGCCGTTGCGGATACACTCAAGCGCCGCTACAGTCATTGCCCCTCTTGCAGGAATCATGGCAGAAAAAGCGACTGTGCCTATGGAAACGACAACGGACACAAGCAGCGCCGCCGGAGAAAAAGCAAACGAAAGTTCAAATGTGACCGATATCATCATAGCCCGCACCAAAACATTCAGCTCACCCATATAGCCGTTTGCCGCTTCCATCCCCAGAAAGCTCAGAAAATATCCGAATAAAACCCCAAGCGGAATCGCTATGATGCACAGAAAAAAGCATTCATACATAATTGTTTTATAGATCTGCTCTTTTGTTGCCCCTACACATTTTAACGCGCCGAACTCCGCAATACGCTCATTTGCACTCATGCGAAACACATTGGAAATGACGATCACCGACATGGAAACGATCAATATTCCCAGAATCACAGCAGGAATCAGGAGCAACAACATATAGGCGCCGCCATACGTCCCATAATCTTTCCCAAGAAAACCCACAAGCATCGTATTGCCGCTGGCCACGAAATTGATAACCGCCGTAAGCAACGCGGAAGACAACATCATAGCAAAAATCGTGATGATCGTCCGCGTCTTTTTCTGTCTGATCTGACTGAAAGCTAATTTACTCAAAACATTCATAACCGGATCACCTCGTCTCTGAGGATGCGGCCATCGCTGATCGTTATGATCCTGTCTGCCTGCAATGCGATATTTTCATCATGCGTAATGAGAATCAATGTCTGATTTGCTTTTTGGTTTGCTGCCATCAATAGATCTATGATTTCTCTGCCTGCCTTACTGTCAAGGTTGCCGGTAGGCTCGTCGGCCAGAATAAAGGCCGGATCATTGATAAGCGCTCTGCCCACAGATACTCTCTGCTGCTGCCCTCCGGACAACTCGCCGGGAAGATGTGTCCTTCGATGGGACAATCCGATCATCTCCACAATCTGTTCCAGTTTCCCATCATCCGGTTTACGATAATCCAACAGACTGGGGAGCATGATATTCTCATCAACGGTCAGATTGGGAATCAGATTATAGAACTGATAAATAATGCCGATATTTCTGCGCCTGAAAATCGCCAGTTCGCTTTCATCCATGCCGAAAATCTCTTTCCCGTCAATGATGACGCTGCCGGATGTGGGACGGTCAATGCCGCCGATCAGATTCATGAGTGTAGATTTTCCGGAACCGGATGCGCCTACTATGGCGACAAATTCACCTTTTTTTACCTGAAAGCTGACATGATCAAGCGCAGTCACCTGATTATCTCCGCTGCCGTATATCTTTGTCAGCCCGTTTACTTCCAAAACTGTCATACAATACCTCTTTTCCTATTTTTATGTCCCCGCAAAAAACGCTGCTGTCTCACTTTTCTGTGTCATAACAACAACCGCGCCTCGCAGGTTACTTCTATCTTAAATAGGAAAAGTGACTCTTCGGTGACTATTTGTAAAATTTCATAATAAATGTCGCACCGACGCCTTTTCCGCCCGGCAGCACCTCTATCTCGCCGTTCTGCGCACGCATAATGGAAAGCGCAAGCGGCAGGCCAATGCCATGACCGTTCTGCTTTTGTGAACTCTCATACCTGCGGAATAATCTTGACAGCTGTTCTTTTTTCAGGCCCTCCCCTGTATCCGTAACGGAAATCCAACGATAAATCGGATTCTCGCCGCAGTCCACAGTGATCTCGCTGCCTTCTTTTGAACACTCCGAAGCATTTTTTAACAGATTGATCAATGCCTCTGTTGTCCACTTTCTATCACAAAACAACAGCTGCTCTTTCTTCAGTGCTACGGTCTGGTTTCTGATATCAAGCATGATCTCCATCGATGCAAGCGCTGCATCAAGCAACTCCCTGCTGCTTACTTTCTCCGCATGAAAATCAACCACCGAGGAATCAAGCTTTGCCATCTTCAAAAGCGCCGTTACCAGCCATTCCATATGCCTGACTTCTTTCTTCATGCAAAGAAGGAATTCTTTCTGTTTATCATCGGGGGCCTTTTCCATCAGTTCCGTCATAAGAAGCAGCGAAGTGATCGGCGTTTTTAACTGATGTGATATGTCAGACAGGTATTCTGCCAGATTTTCCTTTTCCTCTACCGCGGCATTTCTCTGTTCCTTCTCCAGATGAATCAGTGTATAGATATCATTTTTTAAAATGCTCCATACCCCTTCCTTATTATCGCGGGGATCAAACGTCTGTCCGTCAATGGCTCTGCGGATTCCTCCGGAAAGCTCCGTGACCTCTTTTTTTCTAATCAACACGATAACCTATCCCCCTGACTGTAGTGATATGAACCGCATCCCCCAGCTTTTGCCGCAGTCTTTTGACATACACTGTCAGTGTATTATCTTCAACAAAATCCCCGCTGATATCCCATATCCGTTCCAAAAGCTGCTCTCTTGTCAAAAGAACGTCCTGATTTTCCGCAAAAATAAGCAGTAACCGGTATTCCAACGCCGTCAGTGTGATCAGACGGTCTCCTATATACACTTTTCCCGCTTCGGCATCAATCACCGCGTCCCCGATTTTTAAAGTCTGCGATGCTTCTTTTTCTTCGTGCAGCGTTCTTTTTATCCGTGCCAGTAATTCCCGTACCCGAAAGGGCTTGGTGATATAATCGGCGGCGCCGTCCTCAAGCGAGCGCACAATTTCATCTTCATCATCCACGATCGTCAGATAGATCACAGGCGTTTGTCCTCTTTTTAATGCCTGTCCGATCTCTTTTCCGAGACCGTCAGGAAGCTGCATATCAAGCAAAGCCAGGTCAAAACGTATCTCGCATACCTTTTTCAGCGCAGTAACTACATCCTTACAGTAAGTAACGGTATATCCTTCCTGTTCCAGGACATATATAAGCCCGGATGCTATGGAATGGTCATCTTCGACAAATAAAATATGTCTTCCCATTTTTTATGTTCTCTTTTCTTCTATGTACTGATGCCAACTGTTTTAACATGTTGACATCATGCAGCGCAAGACACTGTTCTTTTTATTCTGTCATCTTTCCATATATTCGTCAATTATAAAAAAGACAAATTTATTTTCCTGATGCTTCCTGTCTCACTCTGATAAACCGTTTCCACAGCGTTCCCATACCGCCCGGGCCGAAAGGATTGACATAACTTCTTCCTGTAATTGTCCTGTTGGACGCGATCGCAATAATAAACAACAGAATGCCTGCCGCAAATCCCCACACACCGGCAATTCCGGTTAAGACAAGCGTAATGATCCTCATAAATTTCAATGCATATCCGAGTTCATAGTTGGACTGCGTATAGTTTGCAATGGCAACAAACGCCATGTATAGCATGACTTCCGAGTTGAACCACCCGGATTTTACTGCAAATTCACCTAACACAATACCTGCCGTCACGCTGAGCGGAGTGCTGAGCATATTCGGCGTATTTACCGCCGCCAGTTTTAATCCGTCAAGCGACAATTCCAGAATCAGAAACTGTAACAGCACCGGCACATTTACATCGTCCGCAATGGCGATAAAAGAAAGCCACTCCGGCAGCCACTCCGGATATATTGTGAGCAGCAGAAACGTCGGTGTCAAAAGATAGGTAATGATACCGATAATGGTTCTGGACAACCGCAGATAAGTCCCCGTAACCGGCGGAAAATAATAATCGTCCGCTTCTTCTGTCATATCAAAAATAGAAACCGGCAGGATCATTGCAGACGGCGAATTATCTACAAATATGATAATATTGCCCTCCAATAGATGCGCTGTGGCAGTATCGGGGCGCTCCGTATATTTAAATTTCGGAAACGGATTGTACCATTTTCCCTGATACAGGCACTCTGCAAGACTCTCCTGATTCATCGCCAGCGCATCCACATGGATATTTTGAATTCTTGTTTTTATCTGACAAAGCAGTTTATGATCTACCCGATCCTCCATATAGCACACCGCAATATCTGTTTTGGATGTTTCCCCGACTTTCATCATTTCCATCCGCAGTTTCGGACTTCGGATACGTCTGCGGACAAGCGCCGTATTAAATACGATCGTCTCCACAAAGCCATCCTTGGAACCGCGCAGCGCCTTTTCCTTCGCCGGCTCCGAAACGCTCCTTGCAGGATAACTCCTGCCCTCAATGATAAGGCATTTATTGAAGCCATCCAAAAATAAAATGGTCTGTCCGGACAAAAGTGCCACAATAATATCATCCCACTTCTCTCCAAGATCCACTTCTATAGTGGGCATAAAACCTTTTGACATCCCGTGCGCATCCGCCGGAATGTCCTCCGGTTTTAATTCGATCAAATACTGCAATATTTTTTGCAGCAGTTCATCCTTACAAAATCCGTCCACAAAAAACAGACAGGCATCCCGTCCGCCTATCTGTATCACCCGATAAACAATATCATAACTGATATCCGGCGACAGAATCTCCTTCATGGCAGCCAGATTTTCTTTAAGATCTGCTGTCATTCCCTCTCCATAACTTTTCGTCGGATATAAAATTTCCTGATCTTTTTCGTTCATACTAATAACTATCCCCTGTATTGAATTTTTCTGCCATTAGTATGAACATTAATTTGGAAATTATTCAGATGCATCCCTTTCGGATACAATTTAAATCAGCTTTATACTTTACCTGTGCTGCCAAAGCCGCCCCTGTCTTCCCCTTCCATATGATCCACTTCTTCAAACATGATCTGCGGCTGATTTTCCATAATACGGAACTGTGCAATCCTGTCATTCACATGGATCTCTGTATCCCGCACAGCATACACCGGCATTTTCCAGATATCGTTCTCCCCGCAGTAGGAGCAATCTATGATACCAAAACTGTTGCTCTGCAAAATGCCATAATTTTTGAACGTGGAACTTCTCGGTACAACATGCGCTTCATATCCTTCCGGTATTTTCATGGAAATGCCAAAACTGATCAGTCGATACTCCCCCGCTTTCAAAAAAACATCCTCCGCCGCCCGCAGATCGATCCAGTCGCTTTTTCCGTCAATATAACGCAGTTTCTCAATCTTATCAGAATGATACTTAATCTGTATGGTTTCCTGTTTTCTCATACGCACTCCTTTTTATATAAAACGCAAAATATAAAATATATACTTTCTCTGCACCGGCAATTCTGCTGGCAGGCTAATACACTTCAATCAATCTAACTGCAAAAAAGCACTACTTTCCCGCACTGCAGACTTTTCTTTACATCGATCACCCGCTGGTTGTTACTTCCTCTCCAATGAAGCAGATTATCCTTTTTCTCCTGTTCAAATCTGCCGTCCACCAGCACATCAATATACTGCAGCACTTCCAGCTTCCGAATCGCTTCCCATACTTCACCGGTATAAAGCCAGATTGTCTTTTCCGGAAAGCGTTCTTTCACTTCCTTACAATAGGCCGTCACCTCTTCCAGATTCCCCGGAAAGAACGGATCTCCGCCGGAAAATGTTATGCCGGAAATATAGGACTTTGCAAGCTGCTCTTCCAGTTCCCTTTTTGCCGCTTCATCAAATGCAAGTCCGTCCTCCGGGTCCCATGTAACAGGGTTCTGACATCCCGGGCAATGATGTCTGCAGCCGGAAAGCCATAATACCACCCGCAGGCCATCTCCGTTTTTCATATCATCTTTTGTGATATCATGGTATCGCATGTCTATCCTCTAACTTTCAGCTTATCATCAGAAGCCAAAACTCTTCCATATCAACCGCCACCGGCCTGACTCTGCGATAAACTCCGGATCAACTCCGGCGTAAATTCCCGCAAACTTTTGATCACCACTTTTGCTCTCTCCAGATTCTGATCACCCGAATCCGGATTATCCAATCCCACGCAGATCATCCCCGCTCTGTCAGCCGCAATGCTGCCATTTGTGGAATCCTCCAACACGATACATTCTTCCGGTGACAGCCCCAACTTTGCTGCCGTATCTAAATAAATATCCGGTTCAGGTTTAGAATGTATTACATTTTCCGCACTGTTTAAAAGAGAAAGATACTGCCGCACATTGATATGATCCATTGCAGCTTCAATCCTGCTCATGGAAGAGGATGAAGCGATCGCCAGTAAAAATCCTGCCTCATGTAACTTACGCATCATCTCTCTCACACCCGGCATTTCCGGAAAACCTTCTTCTTTTAAAATTCTCTCTTCAATAACCTTACATTCCTCCAGAATCCTTTTGTCTTCCCGAAAATCCCATCCATATTGATCTAAGATCAGATCCATCAGAAAAGCAATCGTTGTACCAATACAGCCCTTATATCCCTCAAAGCTGATTTCCAGTCCCCGATTATGAAAAGCCTCTTTCCATATCCGGTAATGCAGGGGTTCCGTATTGACCAATACACCATCCATGTCAAACAATACCGCTTTGATATGATTCATATTTACTCCCTTTATGCCGTCACAATACTTTTCTTAGGACATTTCTCCACGCAGGTACCACAGCCCGTACACTTCTCCGGATCAATTCTGGCATTGAAATTCTCCACTGTGATCGCATCTGAAGGACAGTTTCTCTTACAGAGCGCACAGCCGATACACGCTGCATCACAGGCTTTCATCGCAACAGGTCCTCTGTCTTTGGAACTGCAAGCCACCTGATAAGGCGCATCATAAGGAATTAACGAGATCAGCTTCTTTGGACAGGCCTCTACGCACTTTCCGCAGGCTTTACATTTCTCTTTATCAACCACGGCCACACCATTTTCCACATGAATTGCATCAAAAGGACAGGCTTTCACACAACTGCCATAACCCAGGCACCCGTAATTACAGGTCTTTGGACCGCCGTTCGGCACAAATGAAAGCATACGGCAATCCTCAATACCGGTATATTCGTAATCCACTTTCGCTTTATCGCAGTCTCCCTGACATGCTACAAAAGCCGCCATTCTTCTGCTCTCACCGGCTTCCACGCCCATGATCTCGGATATCTTCTTTGCCACTGCTTCACCGCCTACCGGGCACTGATTGACTGCCGCCTCACCTTTTGCGATAGCCGCCGCAAGTCCGGAACAGCCCGCATAACCACAGCCGCCGCAGTTGTTGCCGGGCAGTGCCTCAAGTACAGCAACCTCTTTTTCATCTACCTCTACTTTAAACTTGATAGCCGCAATTCCAAGGAACAGCCCGATAAACAGACCGACTCCTCCTACCACAACCATCGCTACGATGATCCCTGACATAGTTTTTCTCCTCCTGTTTTCAGTTCCACAGCCGCCTCCGCGGCTTCTACGTTCTTTATGTAATGTTCTAACATATATATAAACAGTTTACCATAAAATTCGAGTCCTGTAATCAATTATTTTCAATCCGAAATATTCTCTTACTTTCTCAAATAATCTTTCATCCAACTGTAGGGGATTTCAAATGTGGGATTACCATATCAATGTCCCCATCGCAGATTCTCTTTTCGGTAACGATACCGGTAATTCCACTCTTTGTCCGGCACTGCATCCTCCGAAACCGTTCCGTCCTCCGCGTCAGTTCTGCATTCTTTTATCTGATTGCCGAGTATATCATACTCTTTCACCACGGAATGCATGAATTTTCCCTCATTCAGATAATCCACCCGCACCAGTTTTTCCGCTTCATCGTAGGTGTAAATTTCCTCAAATCCTCCCCACTCTTCCACATCATCGCCGGTGGTCCACTCCTTTTTTATCAGCAGATTTCTGTCATCGTAATGCCAGATCGTCGTCTCCTGATAGCAATCCTCCGGCACTTCGCTGCTGTAATAGTAGACTTCTTTGATCAAATTGTTTCTGTCATCGTACTCTCTTTCATAGACCGGTTCGGATGTGCCGGTCTCTCCGTTCTGATAGAAAAGCCCCGTACAGTTTCCCACCGCGTCATAAGTGTAATAGTACCGTCCCCATGCTTTTGCTTTTCCTTCCTCTATTTCCTCAGGTGTATACTTTGCCGGATAGTATGCCGTCTCCAGTTCATTCCCCGTCTCATCCCATCTCTGTTCCACATAACTGTATGGCTCATCCCCCTCCGGACGATCCATATTGTATTCTCTGTCGATCCGCACAAGGTCGGATACCACACAGCATTCACTTTCGTAAAAGACTCTCCCGCTGTAAATTGTCCGAAAGTATATCTGGTTTCCCGCCGCATCATACTCATAACTTGACTCATACGTTATTTCTCCCCGCTCCAGATTATACTCCTCCTCATGAAGCACACGCCCTTCCTCATCATAGGACAGCCGCACTTCACTCCGCTTCTCCTTTTCCGCTCTGTCATCCTCCTGATACCATGTTTCCTCAAGGATCAGATTCCCGGTGTCATCATAGGTCTTATAGATCCATCTGCTTGCGTTCACATGAGAATAATAATCGACTGTCAATATTTCTCTGCCCGCTTCATCATACTCCGTATACGTGTTTTTCTCCCCGTTTAAGTACAGCGTGACCGTCTCCACCTCACAGTGGGCAAGAATATCCTCCTTTTTATTCTGCATCTTTCGCAGGATGTTTTCCCTGATCTTCTGCAGATCTTCCGCATTTTTTTCGGATGATGCTTCCTCCTTATCCCAGCCAAACAGAGAATTCCCTTTCTTATCATCGTCTCCGAAGCTTTCTCCGTTTTCTACTACGGTCTCCTCTCTCGAAAACGTCTCCATTCCCCTCTCCAGCAGATCGACCGCAGCCATCGGATCGTCATATTGCAGATAATACCCCGCGCAGTCAAAATACCAGTCTGAAATATCCATTTCATCCGTAAACAGATCCTGATAATAAAAAAGATTCTCATAATCCCGAATGATACTGTCCAGATATCCGTCATTTTTTGCCATACCAAGGCAGGACAAAAGTCTCCCCTTCTGTACTTCCTCGTCATCCGGCCTGTAATCCCCGGCGGCGCTGTAGGCATTATAGGCTCTGGAATACTCTCCCGCCGCATACCAGCTGTCCGCCTGCTTCATATTTTTCCGGTACAGATATTCATCGCTGTTTATGTACCGCCAGCCGCAAAAACCCGCTGTCAGAAAAATCACCGCCAGAAAGCTGCCCACCGCTGCCGCCGTCACGGTTTTCCTTTTCCTGACAAGGTAGGAATCCTTTTCCTCCCCGGACAGAAAGCTCGTCCGCTCCGCTTCCCTTCTGAAAATTTCCTCTGCCTGCCTCTTCTGCTCTTTTCCGTAGCCCAGAATTGCCCGGGGGCAGCGGGCTGTAAACCAGGAAACAACTTCTTTGTAGGATACATTGGCAAATATCCTGTGCCGCCTGCCGTCCTTTGTATAAAAACAGAGAGAAAAGAACTGGAGACCCGGAGAAATAAAATTCCTCTCCTCATCGGAAAACTGAACATCCAAACGCCCCAGATACCCCCAGACAATATCCTCGATCTGCACAATCTGCGGCGTTCCGAAAAGACATCTGTCGTTGAACAGAATATAGCCGGCCGCCTCATAAAAACCAAGTCCTCTCAGAAACAGATTTCGGAATCTGGCCCTGCACAACTTTTGTTTTGCCCACGCCGGCATCTTTTGATAGACGCGCAGAAAACGCCGTTCCCCGATATCGATAACAGCATAGATAAGCAGAGCCGGAATCTCCAGTATTGCAAATCCCGGAAGCAGGTAGATCACATTCTCAAGCTGAAACATCTCTGATGCCGCTTGCGTCACATCTTCTCCGACACTCCCCACAATACCGAGTGTCAATACCACAGACAGCAGAAGCAGCGCCAGAAATAAAAGCAGTGCTCCCGGTATGATGTATTTTTTCTTCCGGTAGATTAAAAGATCTGGCAATTCGCTGTTTTGATATTCATCTCTTTTCTTCTCAAAATTCCATCCTTTCCACAATGTCTTTCCACGCCTCCGCATCTATCTCTTCATTGCGAAACAATTTCTTTTTATCCTGATCTGTAATTCTGCGAATCACTTTACAGGGATTTCCAGCAGCTATGCACCAGTCAGGAATATCCTTTGTCACAACGCTGCCAGCACCCACCACAACATTGTCCCCGATATGCACACCGGGGCAGATCACCGTATTACCGCCCAGCCATACATTATCACCTATCGTCACTTCTTTACCATACTCGTAGGCCGAATTTCGGCTGACCGGATGGACAGGATGCCCAGCAGTATAAATTGCCACATTCGGCGCCATCTGGCAGTTATCGCCTATCCTTATCTTCGCCACATCCAGCATAGTACAGTTATAATTCGCAAAAAAATTTTTGCCGACTTCAATATGCTTTCCGTAATCACAATAAAACGGCGGATTCACAAAAGCTTCCTCCGACTTCCCGAAAAGTTCTTTTACCACTTGCTTTATCCCTGCAAAATCAGAACGATCCATAAAATTCAATTTCTGTAAGATCTTCCTGCAGACCAACTGTTCCTCGAAAATACTGTCATCTGAAACATATGCCAATCCGGCATCTCTTCTCTGCCTGTTTGTCATTTCAGCATACTTTTCTGTTTCACCTCTGTCTTCCATCTTTTCATTCCTTTTCACTTTCTTTGTCACCGCAATTTATATATAAAACATAGATTATAAAATATAAAAAACGCACCTTCACCTATAAGAAAAATGCGTTTTCTTCAAACTTTCTCAAAAAAATGATACTAAAAACCTGTTCGTTTCCTCTCTTGATTTAAAAACAAAAATTTCACGCCCATTCTCATACTGTTTCAGCAAATGATAAATCATCGGCAGCTGATCTTTGGAAAAATCTATAATCCATTGCCGAAACTCATCATCCAATTCCGTTTCCACCCAGGGCATATCCTCCCTTTTCGTTCCGATACGCTCTTTTGCTCCCGCCAGACACACGTCCAACGGGTAATCCAATAAAAACACTGTATCTGCCGCCTGCAGACGCATCTCAAGCGTTCGTCGATAATTTCCATCAATGATCCATTCATCCCGCCCCAGAATTTCCTGCAGATGCCTGTCAAACTCATCTCTTGAAATATTCGTTTTATCCGGCTTATGCCAGATCATATCCAGATAATATAGCGGAAGTCCCAAATTTTGTCTCAGTTTTCGCGCAAAAGTGCTCTTTCCCGCGCCCGGGCAGCCTATAACAAGTATTTTTTTCATATCTTTACAACAGCCCTGAGAAACCGCAGAATGCGATTGCCATCAATCCCGCCGTGATCAATACGATCGGCATTCCCTGAAACGATTCCGGCACATCATTGTAAGCCATCTTCTCCCGCAGTCCCGCAAGGATCACGATAGAGATCGTAAATCCCACAGCTGTCGCAAAACCGTTCACAACACTTTTCAGAATTCCATACTGCTTTGTTACGTTTGTCAATGCCACACCAAGTACCGCACAGTTTGTTGTGATAAGCGGAAGATAAATTCCCAGTGACTGATAGAGTGACGGGATAAACTTCTTTAAAAACATCTCGACAAACTGCACCAACGCCGCAATGACAAGTATAAAAACTATAGTCTGCAAATATTCAATATGTAACGGCACCAGCATAAACTGATAGATCGCTGCCGCCACCAAAGACGATATCGTAATCACAAAAATGATCGCAGCTCCCATGCCTGCCGCCGTCTCCGTCTTTTTGGACACCCCAAGGAACGGACAAAGCCCCAGAAACTGGCTCAGCACAACATTACTCACCAAAGAGGAACTGATCAAAATAATTAATAAATCTTTTACTGTCTCCATTTACAACCTCCATGATAGTTCCGCATAATCCCTACCAGCACACACTATTGGAGGACAAATTTTCTGCTGCTTTGCATCAGCAAATTGTCCTGTGCACTGTTCGGGATTATGCTGATTTTATAGTTCCGCATAATCCCTACCTGTTCGTGCTCATGCTGATCTATGCATCCGTATCATAAAATTTCCGTCTGCCGCAGCCTTCCTCCCCGCAGTTCATGCAGTCCTCGCTGCAGCCGGAACCGATCTTGCTCATATCCTTTCCTTTCTTCTCCCCTGCGATCTTGATCTTATTCTGCACGGCAGTCAAAGCTGCCAGTACAAAGAACGCACCGGGAGCCATCACAAAAATGGCACAGGGCATATAGGAAGACGGCATCACGGAAAATCCGAAAACTTTACCGGAACCGATCAACTCACGCACCGCACCGATACAGGTCAGCGCAAAAGAAAAGCCAAGTCCCATGCCGATTCCGTCAAATAACGACGGCAGCACCGGATTTTTAGAAGCATACGCTTCCGCACGTCCCAAAATAATACAGTTTACTACAATAAGCGGAATGTAAATGCCAAGCGCATCATAGAGCGATGGCAGAAAACCTTCCAGTAAAAGCTCCATCATTGTCACAAAAGATGCAATGATCACAATAAAAGCCGGAATACGCACCTTATCCGGAATAATATTCCGAAGCAGGGAAATGATCATGTTGCTGAGCGCTAACACCACCATTGTGGTCAGCCCCATTCCCAGACCGTTTATGGCGGAAGTTGTTACCGCCAGAGTCGGGCACATACCCAGCATCAGCACAAAGGTGGGATTTTCTTTAAACAGACCGTTTACCAGCCTGGATTTTATTTCACTCATTCTGCCCCACCTCCTAACTCGTTCTGAAAATAATACAATCCCGCATTCACACCGTTTACTACCGCATTCGTTGTGATCGTCGCGCCGGAGATTGCATCAATCTGATTTTCTGTCACGGCGCCTGTCTTTGTATATTCATACTTTTCTGCAGATTTTCCGGCAAACTGAGGCTTTAATACCTCATCCGCCCGCATACCGAGGCCTGCTGTCTCGGAAATACTCAACAGAGAAATACCCTTTAACAATCCCTCGTTTGTAATACCCATTGTAAACTGGATATCTCCGCCATATCCCTCATGCGTTGTCACTGTCAGGACATATCCCAGTGTATTTCCCGATGCATCCTGCGCTGTCATCACCTCGTCAATATCCTGGGACGGATACTCCGAAGCAAGCAGTAAAGCCGCCGCATCCGCATCAAAACCATCTGTTTCCGCAAAGGAAGCCGCCTCCGCAAAAACTTCCTGACAGGCATTCTGCTTTTTAATTCTTTTCTGTTCTGCAATGGGTTCTTTCGTAAGCTGATACACACCGCCGAGCACCAGACCTGCGATCAAAGTAATGACCACAATAATGCCTGCATCTTTCAACATGGATTTTATCTCGTTATTCATACGGCCTCTCCTCCTTTCCCGAATGCTTTCGGAAGAGTTACCTTCTCAATCAGTGGCACTAGCAGATTCCCTATGATGATCGCATAGGAAACGCCCTCGGAAGAAGCGCCGAACACACGGAAAATACCTGTCAGTATCCCTAAAAAGATACCATACAGATACTGGCCTTTCTTTGTGATCGGCCTTGTCACATAATCCGTTGCCATGAAAAATGCTCCATGCATCAGTCCGCCGCCTGCAAGATGTGCTGATATGTAAGCCGTATCAATGCCGTGTCCTCCAAATAAGCAGAGAAAAATCACGAAGCTGACAATATAGCTGCCCGGAATCCTCAAATCAATAATACCAAGCAGGATCAAAAAACATGCTCCGATCACGATGGCAATCATGCTTGTCTCACCGATCGTTCCGCCGGTCTTTCCGATCACCATGGAAAATATATTCGGCGTTATACCCTCTTTTAACTGCGCGAGCGGCGTTGCGCCCGTGTATGCATCACAGTCAAAGTTCGTCATGATTGAAGTAAATGAGATCAGCAAAAAACATCTTGCGCCGAGCGCCGGATTCATAAAGTTCTGTCCCAGACCTCCAAACAGCATTTTTACAACTAAGATTGCAAAAATACCGCCGATCATTCCAATCCACCAGGGTGCCATGGGAGGCAGATTCAGCGCCAGCAATAAACCCGTTACCACAGAGGAAAAATCCCCTATAGTCACTTCTTTTTTCATCAGTTTCTCATAGACAAATTCGGTCGCCATACAGCTTATTATCGTCACACAGATAAGAAGCAGCGCATGCATTCCGAAATTATAGATGCCAAATCCTGCAGCAGGAAGCAAAGCGATCACAACCGCCAGCATAATGGAGCTGGTCGTCACTTTGGATCTCACATGCGGATTTGATGATACATGCAACATATCACTCACTGTTCTTTCCCCCTATTTTTTCTTCTTCGCAAGTTCCATCTTACGCATGGATTTGATGGACTGTGTAAGCGGTCTCTTCGCCGGACAGGTATAACTGCAGCAGCCGCATTCCACACATTCCAATCCATTCAGCTTCAAAAATGTCTCTGAATCTCCATGAATGGATGCCACCATCAGTTTATTCGGCACAAGTCTCTGGGGGCAGACTTCCACGCATCTGCCGCATTTAATACATGCCGTCGGCTCCATTTCCGATACATCATCTTTTGTCAGACAGAGCAACGCCGATGCAGTCTTTGTTGTCGGTACATGCAGATCAAACATTCCAAAGCCCATCATCGGGCCGCCGGAGACTACTTTTGCAGGCTCTTCCTTAAAGCCTCCTGCCTCCTCGATCAGCTCATCATACATCGTTCCGATCCTGACAATAAAATTCCGCGGATCATTGATCGCATCCCCCGTCACCGTCACAATGCGGTACATCAGAGGTTTCCCTTCCGTCACCGCATGATAAATTGCAACGATCGTATCTACATTATCCACGATGCAGCCCGCATCTGCCGGAAGCATAGAAGAATTGATTGCCCGGCCGGTCGTTGCATAGATGATAGAACGCTCCGACCCCTGCGGATACTTTGTTTTAAGCGGCGTGACCATAATATCCGGCTCGTCTCTTGTCAGCTTTTTTAACAGGGCTATCACATCCGGCTTGTTCTCTTCCACCGCCAGTATGCCTTTCGCATTGTCAAACAGCCGCAGCATGATCTTCAATCCGCCGATCAGCTTCTCCGGCTCCTCTATCATTCTTCGGTAATCCGAAGTCAGATACGGCTCACATTCCGCACAGTTCGCTATTATGTAGTCGATTTTTTCCGGCTCTTTCGGAGAAAGCTTTATGAAAGTTGGAAATCCTGCGCCGCCCATACCTACAATTCCGGCCTCTTTGACAATGGCGATAATCTCCTCCTTACTGAGCTCCTCATAAGGTTTGTGCTTCGGATATTCCACCTCTTCATAGAGCCCGTCATTTTCTATGACAATGCTCATCACCTCATTGCTCGTAACAACGCGCCTTGGTTCAATCGCTTTTACCGTCCCTGACACGGTAGCGTAAATCGGTGCTGATACGAAGCCCGAAGCCTCCGCGATCTTCTGTCCCTGCAGCACATGGTCGCCCTTTTGCACAATTGCCGCAGCCGGCGCACCGATATGCTGCGACAATGGATAAACTAACTCTCCTTTTGGCAGCACAGCCTTGATGGGCTTGTCTTTGGACATCTCTTTTCCCTCAAAAGGGTGGATGCCGCCCACAAATGTTGATTTGGCCATTTACTTAATACCTCCTATTGCAGTTCCGCATCGTCGTTCCCGGTATCCGGGCAGATGCTGTTTTCATTTCGGTTCCACATCTCAATACGAATCCGCCATCATGCGTAAAATATGCTCCGCATAGCGGGAAAATGTATCTCTGCTGGTCTTTATCTCATCCGTTAACTCAAAGAAAATCTCTTTGCTCTTATAATCCCGTTTGAAGAAAGGTTGCACAAGCACATCCCATTCCGGCAGATAAGACGAAAATTTTCTCGTATAACAGTTTTCCGCCGTGGCCTGGGTGCGGTATTCCTTATTTGCATAGGAAGAAACGGATTTATGGACTGCCATATCCTCGTCAGCAAAATAATAATAATCTTTGTAGGATGCATAAAAATACTTCATCTCTTCCTGATAGATCGGTATCCGGAAAGTGGCATATTTACCTTCTCCGTTAAAATAACAGGAATTTGCATGGAAACGGATAGGCGCCGGAAGCGCTGCCGGCAGAGCAACTTTTAAAAGCAGTTCTTGTCTCTCCATGCCGAAATAATCTGTATAGGTATTTGCCTGTACCTTTTTTGCCCTAAGGGGCCTATTGAACATATCATAATAAGCAAGCACCGGAAAAATCTGGATCAACCCTCTGATATCATCCGCATTATGCAGAAGAAGCAGATGGAAAGCTGCATCCGAGGAGCCTTTCACATAGTCATGGTAAACGTTAATCAGATTGCCCCCATTATAGGTATCTTTCCGGTTAAACCCGAGAAACAATTCCACAGATTTCTGCTTACAGTTAGGCATTTTCAAAAAATACTTATAGGGAACGATCCTTCTATACAGATCGATACCGGTCAGATCATCAAACGTATAGGGAAGATCATATGCCTTACATTTCTGCTGAATAAAAGGGATATCAAAGTTATTACCGTTAAAATGAACAATATGGGTGTAATTCTTTGCCATTTTGAAAAAGCTCTCTATGACTTTCTGCTCTTCCTCATACTTCTCCGCAAACCATTGGGTCAGACGAAAAGACATACCATCAAAAAAAGCACACCCGATCAGGTAAATAAATGAGTTTTTTGCTGTGAAGCCTGTTGTCTCAATATCAAAAAACAAAATATTCTGAAGTGGTGCAATCTGCTCCACAGGATAGGAAATATTCGATAAATCAAGTTTCTGATGAATAATTCGCATAAGGGATGTCCTTTCACTTAATTTCAATACGCATATCTTCTAAACTCGCTAACACTTATTATATCATAAATCCTGCAATTAACAAAGCAAATTTACACATCTACGACAAAATACCGCCACCCGTAAAACGAGCGGCGGTATTTTTTAAAAAGATTCGTCCACCTTAACGCCTTTAATATCTTCTGACATCAGTTTCATCTTTCGTATCATCTCTTCAATTTCCCGCTGATAATCAGCTTTTTGACTGTCCATCTGCACCATGGCTTCCGTCATATCATCTTTTGATATCGGTTCCGGCTGCGTATCCACATGATATTTCTCCGGATTTGCCATTGCCTCCATCTCGGCTCTTTTTTCCTTTGCGGCCTCAAGTTTCTCTTCCTGCTCTTCTTTCTTCTCAGCTCTCTCTTCCGCCTTCTCCTGCAGTTCTTCCGACTTCTTATCCAGATTCTCTTTCGCTTCATCTACGAGCATTCCGAGAACTTCCCTGCTTGCAGCCTCCAGCGCATCATCTCTTTCATTTTGCGCCTTTCGTATATAATCCTTTTTCAACCGTTCTAATCTGGTTCCACGGATAGCGGCATTATCCGAAATAATACCGCTTTCTGCTTTACTCACAGCAGCTTCATAAGGTGCTTTACTCTTCTCAAGCGTTAGTGCCTTTTTCTGATAGTCCGTATAGCCCTTTGTATCTATCTCCGCTAACCGTTCCATCTCTTCCTTGCTCAGAGCTTTCGACATATCCCCTCTGGTATAGGCTTCTCTCTTTTCAAGCAGTTCCAGATCTTTCTGCTCCTCAGAATCCGAATCCACACCACACTCTTCGCGCCATTTGTCTTTTTCTGCATTAATCTCACTGATTTTGTTCTGCGCCTGCTCCAGTTCAGCTTCAAGCTGCTTCCTATTCGCTCTGACTTCATCCACATCTCTGTCCATTTTCAGTTCATTCGCCAGAGCTTTCCTCACAATACCATAGGCCTGTTTCTTTGCCAGCGATTTCTTCAATGCGATCGGATCAAACTGCCCACTCAGTATCGCCGCCGGATTTTGCTCATTCTTCTCTTCTCTCTTTTTGCCGGAAAAACTGACTGTCCCAAACATCCCTGTCTGTTCATCCCTGTTCAGCATTCCTGCATTAATATTAATATTTGCATTGATTGCCATATCATTAGATTCCTTTCTTATGATTATTTTGACAAATCAGATAACATTCGTTAATCATAAGTTATATCGACATGTATTGAAGAAAGGTTAATACTCACAAATCAAAATCCTTTTAATTTGTGACCATCTGAAACCATCTTGGAACATCCGGGTATATTCTCATACCCTCATTAGATTTATATACTGCAAAACGATTAAAAGATTTGGTATTATCATAGAAAAAGATAGTAGTACAATCGGGCATAATATACTTTAGATTTGAAAAAGATTCTACATATCGTCTCTCAATATCTTCATCGGGAATACCGTGACCACCATTTTTCACACGTGTTTTCACCCTTGATTTTGCTATTTCGACAGAATCAACGCCAACATAGTGTATCTCAATCTGATATCCCAGATATTTTGCTCTTCTTATATTATTAATAATTGATTTACCACACAAAGTTGTCTCCTGATTAAAAGAACGCCTTTCAGTCAAGAGTTGCTGTAAATACTTCACCGCAATTTTACCGGCTTTCATCACATCTGACGGATTTTTCCAATCACCAAATTCCCGGACGATTTCATCAACATTAATTCTGGGCATGTCCCGCAGATTGGTTAAAAGATAATATAAAGTTGACTTCCCAGCACCATTAACTCCCGCAATTAAAATATATTTAGGCACTAGAACATCTTCCCTTCTACCACAGTCTTTTGTCCCTTTTGTAACAGAAAATTCCCTACCATTCGATAGAAATTTCTCTGATCTTCAGTCTCAGCTTCTAACATAAGCTGTAAAGTGTCTGAAGGCGAAAGTTTATCTATCATATCATTATAAATTTTCTCATAAGCTTTTACATCACACATGTTGCAACAATCTCCAAAAAATTCTTATTGATCATATTATAATATATCAATAATATTTTATTCTCAATTTCTCTAAAAGCTGCCTGCATTTACAGACAGCCTTTAGAAGTTACTTAAATTTTCAGATTAACAAATTTCTCGTAAGCGGGTCCGCCCGCTTTTATCAAGGTTTCACGTAGAAGAAAGAACTCTTTCTATCATAACCGATCTCTTTATAGTTCATGATCTGCTCTGTGCTTCCGATAAACAGTACGCCGCCGGACGTCAGAGATTTAAAATATTTCCTGAATACTTCGTCTTTTGCTTCTTCCGTAAAATAGATCAGCACATTTCTGCAGACGATCAAATGGTATCCCAGATCATATCTGTCCTTGATCAGGTTATGCTGCTTAAAAGTAACACGTCTCTTAATCTCATCGGAGATACGATAAGAGCTGCCGACTTTTGTAAAATACTTAGCTTTTAAATCTTTCGGTACACCGGCAAGGCTCTTTTCCGCGTAAAGCCCGAGTTTCGCTTTTTCCAGAATCTGGTTATCCAGGTCCGTCGCATAAATTCTGATGTTTGCAAGGGGCAGATGTCTTGATAACGCCATAACGAGCGAATAAGGCTCATCCCCCGTAGAACATGCCGCACTCCATATTTTCAGATTTTTACCGAATTTTCTGATCAACTCAGGGAACACTTCTTTATCCAGGAACTGCCATTGCAACGGATCGCGGTAAAACTCCGAAACATTGATCGTCATATAGCCCAGAAACTCATCCATCAGATCCTTATCCTTTTTGATGGCAGCTATGTAATCCTGATAACCTTTGTACTTATGATTGCTGATCAGCGTATCGATACGGCGCTTCATCTGTTTTTCCTTATAGGCGTCCAGATCAATCTTTGTCAGATTAAACATTTCCTTTTTGAAATACTCATAATCGTATGCCATAACAAATTCACCCCTTATGATAATATTATTTATTGTTTAAAAAGGCTGTCCATGTCAGACAGCCCTTTTTAGCATAAAACTGTTCACGAAGTGTGCAGTTGTTGCTTATTTATTCTTCACTTTCTTCTGTCTGACTTGCAATTACCGCATCAATATCAACTGATACTACCTCTGCATCTTCATCCTCTGCAGGTGCTGCCGGAGCTTCAGGAGCCGGTTCCGGTGCAAGAAGCGCTTTGATACTCAGGCTGATCTTCTTGTCCTCTTCATTGAAATCAACTACCTTTGCCGTTACTTCCTCTCCGGTTTTCAGAACATCTGAAGGTTTCTCAATATGCTCTTTGGAAATCTGAGAAACATGAAGCAGTGCATCAATTCCTGTTTCCAGTTCTATGAAAGCGCCGAAGTCTGTCATTCTTGCAACTTTTCCGGTTACAACATTTCCGATCGCATATTTTTCAGCTGCGTCTCTCCATGGATTGGAATCTGCAAACTTAAGGCTGAGCGCAATCTTATTGCCGGAAATTTCCTTGATCAGAACTCTCTGGGTTTCTCCTACTTTGAATACTTTCTTCGGATTCTCCACTCTGCCCCAGGACATCTCTGAAATATGAAGCAGACCGTCTGCACCGCCAAGATCGATAAATGCGCCAAAGTCTGTCACATTCTTTACAACACCCTCAACAACATCGCCTTCTTTGATTCTCTCAAACAGTTCTTTCTGTTTGATCGCCTTTTCAGCAACGATAAGCTGCTTTCTGTCTCCGATATATCTTCTTCTCTTCGGATTGTATTCGGTTACAACAAACTGAATTTCCTGTCCCGCATACTTATTCAAATCTTTTTCATACGTATCGGATACAAGGCTTGCGGGAATGAAGATTCTTACTTCATCCACTACAACACAAAGACCACCGCTTAACACTTCCGCTACAGTCGCCGTCAGCACTTCTTTATTGTTGAAGGCCTCCTCGATCCGTTTATTGCCGCGGTCAATGATCAGTCTCTTGCTGGACAGCGTAACCTGTCCTTCGCCGTCATTCACTTTCAGTACCTTTACATCCATCGTGTCGCCGACTTTCAGCACAGTTGTCATATCCAGACCGGACTCATTGGTATATTCATTTCTTGTCAGAATACCATCTGATTTATAGCCAATATTAATGACAGCTTCATCCGGTTTCACGTCAATGACTGTTCCTTCGACTACCTCTCCTGTATGTATTGTTTTAAATGATGCATCGATCATTTGTTCAAAATTCATTTCTGACATAATTTTGAACCTCCTCAATAATATTATTTGGGGTAGACGCCCCTGCTGTAATACCCACCAGACGCACTGATTCTGGAAGCTCTAACTTTAGGTCCGCCAGTGACTGTATAAAACAGGTCTGGGCACACTCCTTGCTGCATATCTCATACAGTTTTCTTGTATTAGAACTGTGTGCTCCACCTATGACTATCATAACATCAGCTTCAGAGGCTATTTCCTTCGCTTCTGTCTGCCTCTCCTCAGTCGCATTACATATAGTATTCACAACACTACTATTATACCCGCTATTTTTCAAAATTTCAACTAGTTCTTGAAATTTATTGTAGTTAAATGTCGTTTGGGAAACTACGCATATTTCTTTTCCGTTTTCTACCGCCAGATTTTCCATTTCTTCCCTGGATTCTACAGTAATCGCGGGGCTGCTGCACCATCCTTTAATGCCCTCAACTTCCGGATGCCCTGAATTTCCGATGATCAGAATCTGCTTTCCCGCAGCGCTCTCTTTCTCCACGATATTATGGATTCTTTTGACAAAAGGACAGGTGGCGTCCACACAGACAAGTCCCTTTCTCTCTATAAGCTCGCAGATATCCTTGCCGATGCCGTGGGAGCGTATGACAACAATGCCCTCTTTCAGCGATTCCAGTTCTTCCCTGTTCTGCAGCACCCGCACACCTTTTTCTTCCAGATCCTTTACCACCTGTTCATTATGAATGATCGGGCCATACGTGTAGATGGACAGCTTTTTATCTGAAATTTTTTGCCTCTCTATCTGTTCATATACCGTCTCCACCGCCCGTTTCACACCGAAACAGAACCCGGCGGATTTTGCCAGTTTTACTTCCATCATCATTCACACATCCCCAGAATCTTATCAATCACTTCCTCGATCGTCATATCGGAAGAATCCACCAAAATGGCATCCTCCGCCTGTTTAAGCGGCGATATCTCCCGGTGCATATCCCGATAGTCTCTCTCTTCTATATCCTTCTTTATGACATCAATGTCACATTTCGTGCCCTTCGCTGTCATCTCATCATACCGGCGCCTTGCCCGCACCTCACTGCTGGCGGTCAGATAAATTTTCAGATTCGCATGGGGCAGCACACAGGTACCGATATCTCTGCCATCCATCACCACATCCGCGGTTTCTGCCAACTTCTGCTGCAGTTCCACCAGTTTTTTCCGTACATCTCCATTGACCGAAGAGGCCGAAGACATATTGCTCACTTCTTCGGTGCGGATCAGCCCGTTGACATTTCTGCCGTTTAATAAAACGACCTGTTCCCCGTTTTCATAGACAATGGAAATATCCGCTTCTTTCGACTTCTCGCTGATTTTTTCCGCCTCCTCCGGCGTGATATGATTTTCAATCAAAAACAGAGCCATCGCCCGATACATTGCCCCTGTATCCACATAAATATAGCCCTTTCTCCTTGCAATCTGTTTTGCGATCGTACTCTTTCCGGCCCCTGCGGGTCCGTCTATTGCGATACTGTACATAACTTATAGCCTCCTTCTTTTATTCTCTGAAAGTTCATTTTACGCACGATTTATTTCTGATTTCCAGTTCAACCAGAAGTTGTCAATTTAATAATATGTCTAATGCTTTTTTATACTTTTCCACTCGTTCAACATCTCGTTCTGAAATAGTATCGAGACGGGTCAAATCAGAATTATGCATCAAATCCGATATTTTAACTGCCCTCGCAATAGGATTTGCTTTTATCTGTGTCACATATTCAAGATAAGGCATATTGTCATCATGAGTCATCAAACAAACAGCTTCTATAATTGCAGGCGTGAAGCCAAGTGAAATTAAATCATCTGTGGTTGTATCGGTGTCTTCAAGAATATCATGTAATAATGCAACACAAGTGCTTTCCTCATCTACCATTGATTCTGCCACATGAAACGGATGAAAAGGATATGGCAATCCGCATTTATCAACCTGTGATTTATGCTTCTCAAAACATAATTTCATGGCTATTTTTGTAAGCTTAGTATAAATCATTTCCATTCTCCAAAATCATTCATAATATGTCCGTTCCAGAAAATCATTCACGACACGTTCCATAGATTTTTGTAATAACTCCCCCAAAATCTGATGCGCTTTATCCTTCTCTTCAAGCAGAGTCGTTTTACATTGACAGGGGCGATTTGTCCAACCGTTACCAAACTGCATGTATGAAGTTACCTTTGTTATGGTTTTTGCGCGATGAATAATAGCATTATATTTCACACAATTCAGTCCTTTTGAAAGGCGCATACATTCATCCCAACTTACCAACTGAGTTATCACTTCCAACCGAGGAAGCAAACAGGAAAATTGATGTTCTGCCTGTGCTTTGTATTCACTCGCTTCATCTATTAAAAATGCAACTATTTTATCGAACCGCACATTCTGCTGCGGATCATATAGCGGACATCCAAACTTTGACATAACAGACGAAAAACGCTTCATGTCCACCTGCTTCATCGAATAACAGTCAAACCGCACTGTTTGCGGAGTGGTTGAGATTTGAAAAGCACCCTGTCCATCTTTCTCATAGTTGAACAGGTTATAAGCATTCCAATCATGAAAAGCTTCTGCTATTTCTTTCAAAATGTCCTCTATCGGCAGAACTTCTAAGCCATCGACTTTCCCGTTATTGCAACAGGCATTTTGATAAACAATCTCATTGTCTAAATATATATTGTTTTTATACTTCCAGAAATTTAAGTCAATACTCATTCCTGATTCACGCTCCATTTTATAGAAACACTAACTATTTTTTGCAGACTAATTTCAGTACCTCACACTCGCCCCAGCCAGATGCCCCGTAGACCATGCCAGCTGCAGATTATATCCTCCTGTCAGCGCATCGATATCCAACATCTCACCGGCAAAATACAATCCGCTGCAAAGTTTTGACTCCATCGTAGACGGATTTACCTCCGACACAGGAATTCCCCCCTGTGTGATGATTGCTTCCTCAAACCCTCTTGTGCCCGTTACAGTAAGCGGCAGATTCTGTATCAGCCTGACAAAGTTACGTCTCTCTTCCCTTGTCACATCATACACCTTTTTCTCCCCGTCAATGCCGGAAAGTTCCACCATAACCGGAATCAGTTTCGCCGGAAACAGACCGCCCAGTGCATTTTTAAATGCTTTGTGGGAATTTTCCTCAAAATCCCGTAAAAGACGCCTGTCTAACATCTCTTCATCCATCGCCGGTTTTAAATTTAGCAACAGTTTCACGTCCGATACGGCCTGTGCTTTTCCAACAGCTTTACTATAATAGCTGCTCGCACTTAAAATAAGCGGGCCGCTGACCCCGAAATGTGTAAACAACATCTCGCCAAAACCACTATACGACGGTTTCGGCTTACTGTTGTCACCCAAAAACAGCTTAATCTCCACATTCCGTAACGACAGCCCCTGCAATTTTTTACACCAGCGCTCCCTCACTTCAAACGGTACTAGCGCCGGATAACAGGGTGTCACAGAATGTCCCGCCTGTTCGGCCAGCCTGTAACCTGCCCCATCCGAACCGGTAGACGGATAAGACAATCCTCCACACGCAAGAATTACTGCATCTGCTTCCATCTTTTTTCCATTTGCCGGCAATACTCCCTGTATCTGCAATTCTTCTTTTTCCGTTTTCTCCCGAACCAGCAAACGTTTCACTTCCGTTTTCAGGCGGACATCCACGTACATCTCTTTCAAAGCCCGCTGCAAGGCGGCTGTCACATCGGATGCATGATCGGAAACAGGAAAAATACGCCCGCCCCGCTCTGTTTTTACCTGACAGCCGTATTCTTCCAGAAAGGACACCATAGCCTGATTGTCAAACTGATAAATACTGCTGTATAAAAATTTACTGTTTGTCACAATATTCTGAAAGAACTGCTCTTTATCGGCAGAATTTGTCACATTGCATCTGCCCTTGCCGGTGATATATATCTTCTTCCCCAGCTTTTCATTTTTTTCAAGCAATATCACCTGATGCCCAGCCGCCGCGGAGGCATAAGCTGCCATCATACCTGCGGCTCCGCCGCCTGCCACGATAACCCGACTCATAAAAGCTCTCCATTTTTAACAGGAAAATTTTTCTTTTCTCTCATACTCAATCTCCACTCCTTGACCTGGCGTCCTCTTTTCTGAGCGGATAATTTAACATCGGTTCTTCATCAATAAAATTGATCTCATCATTCAGATAAACCTGATATCTGTCCCAGACGTCTTCCAGTGTATGCAGGCTGTTCTTTACTTCCGCGGGACGCTTTAAGCACATCGCCACCACTAACGCATTGATCACACTTAAAGGCGCCACCAGAGAATCCACAATAGAAACCATATCGCTCCTCGCAAACAGGTTACAGGAAGAATACATACACATCGGCGAATGGATAGAGTCAGTCAGACAGATCACCTTTGCATTTCTGTCATTGGCAAACTCCATTGCTTTGAGTGTCCTCATGGAATATCTCGGAAAGCTGATGCCTATAAAAGCATCTCTCTCATTAATCCGCAGCATCTGCTCAAACGTCTCACTCATACTTGTCGTCTTAATACAGACCACTTCGCCCCGCATCATATTCAGATAGAAACAAAGAAAGTCCGCCAGCGGTTCACAGCTTCTGATTCCCGAAATATAAACTTTTCTCGCTTTTAAAATAATATCCACCGCCGTATCAAAGGTAGAAGCATCCAGATGTTTTATAGTATCGCGAATCTTATCCATGTCCGACTGCAGCACCGATGCCAACACTTCCGACTGGGTACATCCCGCATACTTCACTCCGATTCGCTGAATATCAGAAAGCTGTTCTTTCACCCAGGCCGCCAACGCTTCCTGAAACTCCGGATACCCGTCATACCCAAGCATCAGTGCAAAACGCACAACTGTAGATTCGCTGATATGCAGCGTATGTCCCAGTTTTGCCGCTGTCATAAACACTGCCTCATCATAATGATCCGATATGTAAGAAGCGATCACTTTCTGGCTCTTACTCATCCTCTTAAACTGACCGGTCATATCTGCCATGAAATCTCTTTTTCTCATAGAGTTCCACTCCTCTGCGGTCAGCGAAATGCCCGATAAGCATCCACAAGCTGTCCCACTGTCTCTGTAATGCCAAGATCATAATCTCCGGTAATCGCCATACAGGCTGCTCCATGAATAAAAATCCACATCTTCATAAACAGCCCCTGCGGATCTTTACATCCTTCTTCTTTTGCCTTATTGATCTCCCGCAAAACATTGCCGTGTGTTCCGTTTAACAGTTCATACAGGCTTTTTCCTTTTCTATCTGCACTCAAAAACATCGCCCGGAACAGATTGCCTTCTTTCTGGGCAAAGCTGATATAGGCAAGCCCCAGATTGACAAACGGCACTGCCTGAGACTTCGGATAATTGTTGTAAAACTCTTCAAAAAATACAATGGCCTGTTCCAAAACATCCGTCTGAACTTCCTCCATATTCTGGTACACCCGGAAGATCGGCTGTGTAGAACACCCGGCCGCAGCAGCCAGTCTCCTCGCCGTCACCTCTTCCATCCCCTCGCTTCTCGCCATCCGAAAAGCTGCTGCTTTAATCTCTTTCTTTGTAATGGATTCTTTACGTGGCATATACCCCCCTATCTGACACTTTTTATACAGGCTGTCCTCCCTGATCAATCTCATGTAACTCCCTGTTCCATACCTCTAAATTTACTGTCTATCTATATCCATTTATAATTTCTTTTCCTCTTTCCAATAACACTTGTTATTATAAATCTATCGGGAATCTTCTGTCAATACAAATATGCCAATTTCCCTGCATTTTTCTAAAAATTTTTAAAATATTCTGCATTCTAAGCATCATTTCGCATTGTTGTCACTATCATCTTTCTATTTTTATTTTTTCACAGTGTAACTCAGGCAAAAAAGAACAGCCTGCCGAAACAGACTGTTCTCACATTTCACATTTTTACACCGGATACGCCCCATTCTTCGTATCAGCCTGGGTCAGATCCACTTTTTCCTGCTGCGCCTGACGATACTTGAAGAAGTCAACCGCAACCTGAGGGAACAGAGCATAGGACAATACGTCCTCATCCTGCTGCTTCCACTCTTTCATCTCGGATTCCAGCTTATCCATCTCGTTCTCCAGAAGATCTGCAGGACGGCAGGTAATTCTCTCCTCACCCGGGATAACCTTATCGATAATTTCCTGATTCATCGGCTTGATCGTCTGGCCGTATTCACCGCGCAGAACAGCCTTTGTCTCTTTCGTTGCCATCTTATATCTCTCGCCCATCAGTACGTTAAATACGGCCTGTGTACCTACGATCTGAGAAGACGGTGTAACAAGGGGCGGCTCACCCAGATCTTTACGAACTGCGGGAATCTCTTTCAGCACGTCATAGTACTTATCTTCCGCGTTCTGCTCTTTCAGCTGGCTCACCATGTTGGAAAGCATACCGCCCGGCACCTGATACAACAGAGTCTTGATATCAACGCCCATTACCTTCGGATTCAACAGGCCGCTGGAGAGACATTCAT
The DNA here is from genome assembly GCA_014804795.1 of Lachnospiraceae bacterium. Classification (GTDB taxonomy): domain Bacteria; phylum Bacillota; class Clostridia; order Lachnospirales; family Lachnospiraceae; genus 1XD8-76. The sequence continues at coordinate 33,316 of JAAUZC010000011.1, forward strand.
CCCTGTAAGGTCTGAAGTAGTCAGCAATTTCCGCCAGAAGATTCTGGTCAAATCCTGTATCATAAGGAGTGCCCTTGAAAGTCTCAACCATAACTTCCGTAGCCGGCTGGGAAGTACCCAGTGCAAACGGAGAAATAGCACAGTCGATCACGTCCACGCCTGCTTCTACCGCTTTCAGATAAGTCATGCTTGCCACACCGGAGGTGTAGTGAGTATGAAGCTGAATCGGAAGCTTTGTAGCTTCTTTCATGGCGCCGATCAGTTCAGCTGCTTTATAAGGAACCAAAAGGCCTGCCATATCTTTGATACAGATAGAATCTGCACCCATTTCCTCAATCTGTTTTGCTGTATTTACCCAGTAATCCAGAGTATACGCATCACCCAATGTATAGGAAAGAGCAATCTGCGCATGACCTCTGCCCTCTCTCGCTTTGATCTTGTTGGTCGCATTTACTGCTTCCTGTAAATTTCTCAGATCATTCAGGCAGTCAAAAATACGAATGATATCGATACCGTTGGCGATAGATTTCTCAACGAAGCTGTCTACCACGTCATCTGCGTAAGGTCTGTAACCAAGGATATTTTGTCCTCTGAACAGCATCTGCAGTTTTGTATTTTTGAAGCCGTCTCTCAATTTACGAAGTCTCTCCCAGGGATCTTCCTTCAAAAATCTGAGAGATGCATCAAAAGTAGCGCCGCCCCAGCACTCTACGGAATGATAGCCGATCTTATCCATGGTCTCCACGATGGGAAGCATCAGATCGGTAGGCATTCTTGTAGCAATCAGAGACTGGTGGGCATCACGAAGTATTGTCTCGGTAATTCCAACCGGTTTTTTATTTAATTCTGACATTTTATTTCCTCCATTAATTTTTATTAAAATACACCGAAGATAGCCATAAAGGTTCCGGCCGCAACTGCTGTACCGATAACGCCGGCAACATTAGGTCCCATCGCATGCATCAGCAGGAAGTTTGTAGGATCTTCCTCTGCGCCTACCTTCTGGGAAACTCTGGCTGCCATAGGCACTGCGGATACACCTGCGGAACCGATTAACGGATTTACCTTGCCGCCGGTCAGCTTGCACATCAGTTTTCCGAAGAGCACGCCCGCCGCCGTACCAAAGGCAAAGGCAATCAAGCCGAGTGCAACGATTTTGAGCGTATCCAAATTCAAGAACGCTTCTGCGGAAGTGGTTGCGCCTACGGAAGTACCGAGCAGAATAACAACAATATACATCAGCGCATTGGAAGCTGTCTCCTGAAGCTGTCTTACCACACCTGATTCACGGAACAGGTTACCTAACATCAGCATACCAACCAAGGGAGCTGTTGTAGGAAGGATCATACATACTACGATCGTAACAATGATCGGGAATAAAATCTTCTCCAGCTTGGAAACCGGACGAAGCTGCGCCATCTTAATCTGGCGTTCTTCTTTCGTTGTAAACAGCCTCATAATGGGCGGCTGAATGATCGGCACCAGTGACATATAGGAATACGCCGCCACCGCGATCGGTCCCAGAATAGCCGTCTGGCTCAGTTTTCCCGCAAGGAAAATGGATGTCGGGCCGTCAGCGCCGCCGATGATGGAAATAGCTGCCGCAGCCTTATCGTTGAAGCCCATCCAGATAGCTCCAAAATAAGCCATGAAAATACCGAACTGAGCCGCTGCACCTAACAAAAAGCTCTTTGGATTGGCAATCAGAGGACCAAAGTCAGTCATCGCACCCACGCCCATAAAGATCAAGGACGGCAGAATTGCCCATTCATCCAACAAATAGAAATAATACAGTAAACCGCCTGCTCCGGTTGTTGATTCTTCAATACTGATCATGATATCCGGATAAATATTTACCAGCAGCATACCAAATGCGATCGGGGTAAGAAGTAATGGTTCAAAGCCCTTGGCAATCGCAAGATACAGAAATACACAGGCAACAACGATCATCACATAGTTTCCAACCGTCAGATTGAAAAACGCTGTCTGATGAACCAGATTGTCCAGTGTAGTCATAATATAATCCATTTCTTTACCTCCTGTTGTTTTTATATTACTGCACTGATGCGGCCTAGTTTAATGTTGCTAACAGTGCGCCCGCTTCAACAGGATCGCCCACAGCCACATCAATGCTTGCAACAGTGCCGTCCTGAGGTGCTACAACAGGAATTTCCATCTTCATTGCTTCCAGAATTACCACAGCGTCACCTTTCTTCACTGCCTGGCCTACGCTTGCTTCAAGCTTGAATACCTTGCCTGCCGCGCCTGCTTCAATCTTTACGGAACCTGCGCCTGTGCTTGCTGCCTTGGGCGCTGCGGGAGCTTTCGGCGCTGCCTTGGGTGCTGCGGGAGCTGCCTTCGGTGCCGCGCCTGAAGATGCGCCTTCTTCTACTACTACATCATATACGTTGCCGTTTACGGTAATTGTATAATTTTTCATGTTATTTCCTCCTGAATTTAATATTATCCTAAATTATGATAGGCGAATTTACCCGCCATACTGAGTTCGCGAAGCGAATCTCCTAAAGCGAGCTTGCTCGCCATATTAACGTCTGATAATAGACCTTACTACATAGCCGTCTGCCGATGCGGCTCCTTCACTTGCCGCGATCGCTGCCGCGATGACCGCGATCAGCTCTGTATCATCTGCTGCTTCCTCCTCTACGGGAGCTGCCGCAGGCGCTGCCTTAACAGGTGCCGGTGCACTTTCTGCCTGTGCAGGTTTTTTCCGGAACTTCTCCTGAATCTTCGGAATCAGGTTAAAGCAGGAAATCAGAATGCTGATCAGGATCAGTACCGCAAATACAGTTCCCATACCGAGCAGGGTATTCAAAGCTGCCTTTGTCATCAGCTCGCTCATCTCATAGTCTGCAGAAACGCTGATGCTGTCATACCCGTTCTCTGTTATTACGATTTCCACTGTTGCCGTTCTCTGTTTGTTGCCTTTATATACCTTGTCGCCCTGAATCTTTACTTTGATATCAGCCTTATCATCCGTGATGGTCACTTCCGTCTCATCACTGAGAACCGATACATAATTACCGAATTCTTCCGATGCAGCTATCCAGCTGTCCATGCCGGCGATCTCCACCGCCGCATCGTCCGGATTCCCGCCGTTCATTTCCACATATTCCGTCATGCCCAAACCTAACATGCCAAGATACTGATGCAGTGTGGAAATTGACTCACAGATGGTTTCTCCGGCCTCTTTTGCTTCGTCTTTGGTGATAAAACTGTTCTCCGTCCTCTCCTGACCGCAGGCCGTTAATCCAAGGATGCAGACAAGCATGGCAAGACATATTAAAAGTTTCTTTTTCATATATGAAGCATCCTTTCTAGACTGTTCCATGTTTCTTGTCCGGACAGTCTTCTTTCTTTGTATAAAGCATCTCCAGCGCGCCGATCACATATTTTCTTGTATCTGCCGCTTCAATAATGCTGTCCACATATCCTCTTCTTGCTGCGCCCTGCACACTTGCCTGAAGATTTGCATACTCGGCAGCTTTCTCACTGATCACATCAGCGCCTTTTCCGGCATACATGATCTGTGCCGCATGCTTTGCATCCATGGAACCGATCTCTGCGGTAGGCCATGCGAAAGTCATGTCAGCACCGATCGCCTTGGAGTTCATTGCAACATAAGCGCTGCCGTAAGCCTGACCGATGATCACGTTGATCTTCGGCACGGTCGCTTCCGTGAAAGCTGCTATCATCTCAGCAACCGCTTTAGCGATCTTCTTCTCTGCGCACTTGCAGGAAGCGTAGCCTTTTACATTGGTCAGTGTCAGTACCGGAATCTCAAAAGCGTCGCAGAACTTCACAAAAGAAGCCGCTTTTTCACAGCCTGCGGGAGAAAGAACCGCATCAAACTTCTCGGAAACTTTTCCTTCCTCATCATAGATTTCCGTGCGGTTAGCCACACAGCCTACTGTAATGCCGTCCAATCTGATAAAGCCGGTCACCATGTTCTTGCCATAGTCAGCTTTCGTCTCAAAAAATACGCCATCGTCCGCAATCTGGGATAAAGCGATGGATGTATCGCCAACACAGTTTGCCAGTTCGGGGGAAACTCTGTTTAAATCATCCGTACAATCGGATACCGCTTCGTCGTCGCAGTTGGCAGGCAGGAAACCGATCAATTCGCGAATTTTTGCATAAATTTCATTTTCCTCAGCCACAACATCCACAATGCCTGCTTCCTCACTCTGGAAAGCCGCTGCGGAAGTGTCGCACTTGCCGATCTCATTTCCGTCGATCGCATTGGGAGAATTCACAAACAGTTTTGCTTTTGTTTTCTCCATAAAAGTAAAATCAGTCAAAGTCGGGAAAATAGCAAGACCGCCGCCGCAGTTTCCAAAAACCGCAGTGATCTGCGGAATCATGCCGCTTGCCGCTACCTGTTTGCTATAGATCTCGCCAAATGCATTTAAAGCATCAGCACCTTCCTGTAATCTCAGTCCGGCAGAGTCGATCAGTCCGATCACCGGTGCTCCCATCTTCATTGCCAGATCATAGAGGTTTGTAATCTTCTTCGCATGCATTTCGCCCACTGAACCGTTTAATACAGATGCATCCTGGCTGTAAACATATACAAGATTACCGTCAATCACTCCATATCCGGTGATAACACCGTCAGAAGGAGTCTCCGCCTGTTTCAGATCAAAATCAGTAGCTCTCGCGGTTACGAGCGCACCGATTTCAACGAAACTGTTTTCATCGAGCAAAGCTGTGATTCTTTGGCTCGCTTTTGAAGTAGTGCCCATATTCGTTCCTCCATTTATAATAAAAAATAATAACTGCCTAAACGAGGGACCAAAATCCCCCATGTTGCATACTGTTTTAGTATAGCATAAATAATGTAACAAACACAACAAAATTTTTCAAAAACAGAGAAAAAAACAAAAGAACGCACGAGCTTTTTATCCTGCCAACAAATATTCCTGTAAAATATATCTTCCCATATAGCGCCAGTCTTTTCTTTCCACATTTTTTGTCAGGACAAGCTCATATTCTTTTACCGGTTCGCCATTTACCTGATATACTATTTTGCCCGCTTTTGTTCCTTTTGTTACAGGCGCATTAAGCTCTCCTGCATACGATACATCGATTCGAACTTCATCCTCCACCGACAGTAAAAATTGCAGTTCTCCGGGTGTCTGACCGCCACTTTCTTCCTTGTCTTTTTCCTGTATTTCCACTTCTACCGTTACTTCCGCATAAGGATCATATGGTATTCCGTCCGGCTGTCCTTCCAGAATCTTCACCGGCTTCAATTCCATCTCCTTATAAATATTCTGATAGGTATAATTTTCCAGCCCGTATTCCATCAGTTTTCTTGTATCCACCCATTTATATGTTTTATGGTTCGGCCATCCGCAGGCAAGAAGAGCCACGATAAAAGTCCGCTCCCCACGTCTCAAAGCCCCTACATAACAGTAGCCCGCGCCGCCTGTAAAGCCGGTCTTCCCGGAAAGAGCACCATCCATCATATTTAAAAACGCATTGTGGTTGATACAGCTGTAACTGCGGCTTCCCTGCCTGTTTGCAAAACTGTAGTTTGCAGTTCTTGTGATTTCCAAAAACATTTCTTTCTGCGGTGAAGTCATAATACAGTAACGCATGATCCTGGCCAGATCTCTTGCCGTGGTCGAATGGCGCACTTCCCTGCCGTCTATCATTTCCACCGCATCCAGACCGTTTGGCGTAATAAAATGTGTATCCGTGCACCCGATCTGCCTCGCTTTTTCATTCATCAGTTCTGCGAATCCCTCCACGGAACCGCCGATATGCTCGGCGATCGCCACCGCGGAATCATTGTGAGATTCCAACATCAGTGAATACAACAGATCTTTTAAGTAAAACCGATCTCCTTTACTCATGCCCAGATGTACCTGCGGCTGGGACGCTGCATAGGAGGATACTTCCACCTCATCCTCCAGATTTCCGTGCTCCAACGCTAAAATGCAGGTCATGATCTTTGTAGTGCTCGCCATCGGCAGCGCCACATCTTCTTCTTTTCCATATAAAACACGCCCGGAATCGGCATCCATAAGTACCGCTCCCCGGGCGTATAGATCAAGGTTTGTCTTTTCTGCCTGTACAGTCTGATAACGTGCGCTTCCCATCACCAAAACTGTTACAATTCCTGCAGCTATCCAGTTTCTCCAACCAGTTTTTCCTCGTTTTCCTCCGTAAAATTTTGATTTAATATTTTTTGCTTCTCTAATCTTCCCCTTTTTCATCCGGCACGTTCCTGTTTCTCTTTACTGCCATTATATGGCACCGGATTTTTATTCATGACAACAGAAAAGCGGCAGGGCATGCATTCGGCTTAGATATCTACCGTCTGTCTCGCTTCCGCTTCGGCCTGTTCCCTGAACTCTTCCACCTGTACCGGGTTCAGTTCCGGCAAATCACTTAAGCTCTTTACGCCGAAACTGCGAAGGAACTGTTCTGTCGTCCCGAATAATATCGGACGTCCCGGCGCGTCAAGGCGCCCCAGTTCCTGTACCAGATTGTATTCCACCAGCCTGTTTACCGCAAAATCACAGCTCACGCCGCGGATTCTCTCAATATCCAGCTTTGTGACAGGCTGTTTATAGGCAATGATTGAAAGCGTTTCCAGCATGGTATCGGAAAGCGTGTATTTTCTTGGTGTCTTCGCAATCTTTATGAGATATTCGTACATCTCATTTTTGGTACAAAGCTGCACCGCATCTTCCAGTTCAATCAATTCGATTCCCCTATCCTGCGCCTGATAAGTCTGTTTCATTTCTGCCAAAAGTTCTTTTGTTTCCTTTTTATCATATTCAATGACATCGGCAAGGCGGGCGATCTCCACGGAATCTCCCATTGTAAATAAAATTGCTTCTATTACAGCTTTAGCTTTTTCTCTGTCCACGATTTATTTTCCCTTTTCTGTATTGTGACACCGGTTCGTCTTTATGCGATAACAGGTTCCTCTTTTACCGTAATGAATATATCTCCGAATAACTCATCCTGGCTTATAACGATCTTTCCGATCTTCATCATCTCAAGCACGAGCAGAAAAGTCACGATAATTTCCATCTTACTGCTTTGTTTCTCCAAAAGCTCCATAAAAGAACAATATCTGTGCTTTAAAAGATAATTCTGCAGATAGATCTGTTTTTTATCCAGATCGATCTCATCCTTTTCAATCTTGCCGAAGCTGCTTCTGACCGGATCTATCTTATCTTCCTGCCGTCTTAACATAAACTGAAACATTTCATTTAATTTGACAAGAGTCGTCTCCCCGATCAGTTCCCCATAATCCACAGGAGCCCTGTACTCCGCAATCTCTTTCGGCAGATGAGGTTCTCTGTAGTATGCCTTTTCGGCGCTCATATGCAGATCCTTGAGTTCATAGGACATATATTTGTATATCTTGTATTCCAGCAATTTCTGAACCAGTTCCGCTCTCGGATCCTCCTCTTCTCCCTCCTCGTTTACTTCTGCCGGAAGAAGCATCTTACACTTAATATCAAGAAGGGTCGCCGCCATGACAAGAAACTCGCTCATCACATTCATATCTTCCGATTCCATCTGCCTGATGTAATCCAGATACTGCTCAGTGATCAACGTGATCGGAATATCATAGATATCTATTTTATTTTTATCGATCAGGTGTAAGAGCAGATCAAGCGGCCCCTCGAACACCTCCAGTTTTACCGGAATTGCCATATTTTATATTACCTCTTATCTTTTCAGTACTTTCCATACAGCCTCCGCCTGGCAACGGCAGACCATCAGGCTTTTTCACTTCGCTGCAGCTCCAATACCACCAGTTCTCCCGGATTAAAAAGCCGCACAGGAATCGTATGCATGCCAAGCCCTCTGCTGATAACCATACGGCTGCCGAATTCCTCAAACAATCCTCCATCATAGTGGGGAAAGAGTTGTAAGGCCGGAGATATAATGCCCTTGGATCCCGGAATTCTGGCCACGCCGCCATGGGTATGTCCGGAGAGTACCAGATCCGGTTTCCATGCCGCATAGTCCGGAAAAAACTCAGGGTTGTGGGCAAGCATGATCTGAAAGGAAGACTTGTCCGCTTCCCCGATCGATTCCTGAAGATATCCCTCTTTCAGCTTTTTCCTTGCAAGTCTTTTATAGTACTTTTTATCTAACGTCAGTCCTGTAAGACGAATTCCGAACTCCGCCAGCAAACTGCTTTCGTTATCCAGAAACCGGATACCGCTGCCCTGAAAGCTTTCCATATAGTCCATATACATCGTATCATATTTTTCCGGATAGATTCTGGCGCGGTACTCATGATTTCCCATTGCGTAGTAGACAGGATATTTCTTTCCGCATGCCAGCACAAAAGACGCTCCTTTTTTAAAGGAAACGCCCGGCTTTGCCCTCAACATATCGCCCCCCACAAGCACAAGATCAGGCGAAATATCATCTATCGCCTGCAGGAGACTTTGATTGCCGATCCCATATTCCTTGTTATGCAGATCGGATAAAAATACGATGCGGCAGTCCTTTTTCAACTTCTTTGACGAAAAAGTATACTTATTTATCACAAAGCGATTGCTGTCCCAGATCATCACCCAGAACAGGACAATGATAAGGCACACAACCAGCACAAGCAATATTGTTCCCAACCATGTACCGTCCATCCTTATCATTGTCCTCCTATTCCAGTTCCGCAATGCCTTTTCATCCAGTTCCGCAATGCCTTCTCAGCACACCCGGTATTTGATTGTAGCACAAAATCCGCTCTTTTGTCCACTTTCGATCAGGCGGACAGTAAAAACTCCTTAAAGGCCTTCTGCACATAATCCCGGTAAACCGCCTCCGGAATGTCTTCCTTAAACAGGATCGGGACGCTGCCCAGCTTATTCCCGGCCAACAGATAAATCGCCTCTCCGGCCACATCCCCGGCTTTCACCGGCGCCTGTACCTGCTCCGGCAGAGAAATGATTTTTTCCACATCATCCATATTCTGCCCTGTGGTGTCCAGATAGCGGAACGGCTCCTTGTATTCCAAGCCGACTTCTTCTACAATCGCCCCTTTGACCGACACCTTCGGCAGCGTATCTTCATTTTTGTCTTCATAAATATGGCTTACGCTGTAGCCGTAACCAAGCAGCGTGATCGCTTCCGAAAATCTGATCTTGCCCTCTTCCGCGCCCATCACCACCGCGATCAGATCCATACCGTCTTTTCTCGCTGTGGCAGAAAGACAGAATTTCGCTTTGCTTGTGGAGCCGGTTTTTAAGCCGGTTGCCCATTCATAGCTTTTTAACAGCTTGTTAGTGCTGGAAAGCGTAAACGTTTCCGAGCCTCTGTTTGTAGTATGGGTAATATCCTCCATCCAGATACCTGTATAGTCAAAAATCTTCGGATATTTGGTGATTAGCTCTCTTGACATGATGGCCACATCTTTTGCCGTTGTATAATGCCCGTCTGAATCGGTCAGCCCGCAGCAGTCCTCAAAATGCGTATTTTCCATGCCGAGCCCTGCCGCTCTCTGGTTCATCAGATAGACAAACTCCTCCTCGCTTCCCGCCACATGTTCCGCCGCCGCTACAGCCGCATCATTGCCGGAAGCCACCGCAATACATTTGATCAACGTGTCTAATGTCTGAATCTCTCCCTCTTCCAGAAATACCTGTGAGCCGCCCATAGACTGCGCATGTGCCGAAGTGCGCACCTCATCTTCCAGTTTTACCTTACCGTTTTCCAAATAATCAAAAATAATCAGCAGTGTCATGATTTTTGTAATGCTGGCAGGACTTCTCCTCTCCTCCGCATTTTTTTCATAGATGACCTGCCCCGTGGAAGCCTCCATTACGATCGCGGACGGCGCGGTAATCTCCGGTCCCGCTGCCCGGACAGACAGAATACTTCCCCACAAAATCACCATTACAAGCAGCATCGACAATTGCATTTTAAAAATGTGTATTGTCTTTCGACCGCATCTCTTATTTGTTCCGCTCATATGCTTTCCCATAAAATAAACCTGTTATGCAGATTCTTTATCAGAACCTTACACTTCTCCCCTTACCTCGTTTATTTCATGTATATGCACCAAATGCAGAAGATATTGTTATTTTCTTTTTGGGGCCATAAGTGTTCCTTCCGGTCAATACAATGGATAAACCTATTTATGCGACGAACGAGTTCTCGCATCCGATGGGTGAGTCTGCTCATACATTGCGTAAAGATCGGGACGCCTCACTTTCGTCCGTTCCTTTGCCATCTCAAGCCGCCATGCATCCACTTTCGCATGATCACCGGATAACAGAATGGGTGGGACTGCCTTTTCATTCCAGATCTCCGGTCTTGTATACTGAGGATATTCCAACAGATGATCAGAGAAAGATTCCGTCTCCCCGGAACTCTGATTTGTCAGCACTCCGGGCACCATGCGGGCGATGGCATCCACCATGACCATAGCGGGCAGCTCTCCGCCGGTCAGCACATAATCACCGATGGAAACGTAGTCTGTCACGATCGTCTCAAGCACACGCTCATCGATTCCCTCATAATGGCCACACAGAAAAATCAGATCCTCTTCCTCCGCAAACTCCTTCGCCATCTCCTGATGGAAGACTTTCCCCTGAGGCGTCACATAAATGACCCGGTTTCTCCGCTTATCCGGCCTGCTTTCTTTCATCTTCCGCTCCAGAATACGGCGTTCTGTCTCCAGATATGCATCATAAACGGGCTGCGCCTGCATCAACATACCGGCACCGCCTCCGTAGGGATAATCATCCACTTTTTTGTGTTTATCCAATGTATAATCCCGGATATTCAGCGCTTCGACACTGATATGCCCTGCCTGCAGGGCCCTGCCGATAATACTTTCCCCGAGTCCCTGCATCACCATCTCAGGAAACAATGTCAGAATATGAAAATTTGTCATCTGTCAATCTCTTTCTTCAGGTATATTCAATCTCAAAATTTTTTGCCGGATGTTTCCTTGCGTGCAAGATCAAGCAATCCGTCCATCACGTGTACCGTCATGCGCCCTGCCTCCAAATCCACTTCTTTCACACAATCACGGATTGCAGGAAACAGCACCTTGCTCTCATCCTGCATCGTAATTTCATAGACATCATTGGCTCCGGTTTCCAGAACATCCGTCAGCGTGCCCAGCGCTTCTCCCTCTTCCGTCACCACCGAAAGACCGATCAGATCAGCCTGATAATATTCATCCTTCCTAAGCGGCACTGCCTGTTTTCTTGCGATCCAGAGCGTCGCACCCCTGTATTTCTGCGCTTCCTCCGGGCTTTCAATCCCCTCAAATTTTACAATAACCATATTTTTGAAAAATCTGACAGACTGCAGCTTTACTTCCCGCTCTTCCTTCGCACTCTTTAACCGCACCGTCTTTAGTTTCTTAAACTTTTCCGGCTCGTCCGTTGTGGGAAATACCTTGACTTCCCCTTTTATCCCATGTACAGAAGCAATCGCCCCTACCTGAAACTCATTCTGCATTCTATTCCTCTTCTCTCCATGCCTCTTTGGCAATCATCGACTCTTTAAGTTATCCTGCCGCATCCCTCTTTGAAAATCAGCATTCAACTCTATGGTTCCGTTCCACTGTCAGAGTCCCCACAACATAAATAACAAAAGGGGCGACTGTAACCACGCGGAGCCCCGTTGTTATTTATGTTGTGGGGACTCGTCCTCCGTCTAAAACCAGTTCGTCCTCTATCAAAAGAATCCTGCAATGCAGGATTCTCTACACATTCAGATGATTTCCACATCTACTCTCTTATTGTCCTTTGTGGAAGCCGCTTTTACAACGGAGCGAATCGCTTTTGCAATTCTGCCCTGCTTTCCGATCACCTTGCCCATGTCATCGGCAGCCACATGAAGTTCGATGGTAATATTCTTTCCCTCATCCTTTTCGGTTACGACAACTTCTTCCGGATTGTCAACAAGCGCTTTTGCAATTACTTCAACTAATTCTTTCATTCTAACAACCATGCCCTTTCCACAGTGTGAAAAATTTATTTTTCAATACCTGCGATTTTGAAAAGCTTTTCAACTGTTTCTGTCGGCTGTGCACCTGTTGCTAACCATTTCTTTGCCAGTTCCTCGTTGATCTTTATGGTACTGGGCTCTGTCTTGGGATCATAAGTACCGATCTCCTCAATAAATCTGCCGTCTCTCGGGCTTCTGCTGTCAGAAACTATGATTCTGTAAAAAGGAGCCTTCTTCTGTCCCATTCTTCTTAATCTGATCTTTACCATGTCTTTTTCCTCTTCTTTCTTTAATTAGTATATTTTATATATTTATTTTGAGCTTTTCACGAAATTCATATTCTATTCCGTGCAGCTTTACTACCGTTAAAAAGGAAATCTTCCCCGTCCGCCGAGGTTTCCCATCAGGCCGCCGAACGAACCTCTGCCTTTTTTCCCCATCATGCCCTGCATCTGCTTCATCATCTTCTGACTCTGTTCAAACTGTTTCACAAAACGGTTGACCTGAGCAATGTCCACACCGGCGCCCTTTGCGATCCTGTGTTTTCTGCTGGGATTAAGTAACTTCGGATTAGCACGCTCTTTCTTTGTCATGGAAAGGACGATAGCTTCATTCCGCGCCAGATCTTTTTCATCAATCGCGGATGCAATATCCGCCGTCTTTCCGCCCAAACCCGGCATCATCGCAAGCAGGCTCCCGAGACCGCCCATATTGCGCATCTGCTTCATGCTCTCCAGATAGTCTTCAAAGTCAAACTTTCCCTTTTTCATCTTTGCGGCCATTTCTTTTTCTTTGTCCGCATCGATTTCAATATTTTCCTGTGCTTTTTCGATCAGGGAAAGCACATCTCCCATGCCCAGAATCCGGCCTGCCATACGATCCGGGTAAAACTGTTCTAGATCGGAAAGCTTCTCGCCCATGCCGACATATAAAATCGGCTTGCCTGTCACCGCTTTGACGGAAAGCGCCGCACCGCCTCTGGTATCGCCGTCCATCTTCGATAAGATGACACCGTCTATCCCGATCTTTTCGTCAAACTCCGTTGCGACATTGACCGCATCCTGACCGGTCATGGCGTCCACAACAAGAATCGTCTGATGCACTTCCAGGTTTTCTTTGATCTCCTGCAGCTCCGCCATCATATCCTCATCGATATGAAGACGGCCGGCTGTATCCAGAATCACCACATTATGCCCGTTTTTCTGAGCATGTTCATACGCAGCTTTCGCAATATTTACAGGCTTCTGGTTCTCACCCATGGAGAAAACGTCCACTTCCTGTTTTTCTCCATTGATCTGCAGCTGTTTAATTGCCGCCGGCCGATATACGTCACAGGCAACAAGCAGGGACTTCTTTCCCTTTAACTTAAACTTGCCCGCCAGTTTTGCCGTAGTGGTCGTTTTACCTGCACCCTGCAGCCCGCACATCATGATGACAGTGATGGATTTTCCGGGCTGAAACTGTAACTGCGTCGTTTCCGATCCCATCAGAGCGGTCATTTCTTCATTCACAATCTTAATGACCATCTGCCCGGGATTCAAGCCGTTCATCACATCGGCACCTATTGCCCGCTCTTCCACGGCCTTCACAAACTTCTTTACTACTTTAAAGTTTACATCCGCCTCAAGAAGCGCCATCTTGACCTCTTTCAAGGCAAGCTTTACATCCTCTTCGGTCAGACGTCCTTTGCCCCGCAGCTTCTTAAATACATTTTGCAGTTTATCTGTTAAGCTCTCAAAAGCCATTTAAAAATTCTCCATCAATTCCGCAGTGAGTTTTCTGATACTGTCCAGATGCTTCCTGCATTCTTCCTCCGGCAGTTCTTTTCCCTCTTCCGCCAGTGTGTCAATCTTTGTTATCGTCTTCTTTGCCTCTGTAAACTTCTTTACAAGCTGCAGCTTTTCTTCATACCCGACAAGCAATTTATTACAGCGTTTGATCAGATCATGTACGCCCTGCCTGCTGATACCGTACTGCTCGGCAATTTCCGCAAGCGACATATCGTTATAGACCGCATCCTCATATATGTTTCTCTGATGTTCTGTCAGCAGTTCTCCGTAAAAATCATATAAAAGCCCCTGCTCCACGATCTTTTCCATAACAGCCTGCCTTTCCTGCCAAAACCACAGCATCTTCAAGCCACAAACGATAGTTTACAACAAATAAAAGCAGCTGTCAAGGAAAAAATCTTGACGGGTCAGACAAGATTTTTCCCTTGACAGCTTGGGTAAATTGTGTTTTTTCCTGACAGTTGCTTTTATTAATTTACTCTATTTCCGAACTGTCTTATTTTCGGCACTCTTTTTATGATTACAATAAGCCAATATTCTCAATACGACAAAACCAATCAAAGTAATTCCCACAAAGAATATACTTGCAATATATGCTGTTTGGGCCGGCTCTGCACCCAATCGAATATAACAAAAGATCAGAGCTGCAGTAAATATGCCTGAACACATCACACTGATCAAAATATCTTTAAGCGGAGTACTTTTAAACTTTGATCCCGTTTCCCATACGCCATTGTATACCATAATCCCTATATAGGCCACACCTCCGACAAGCAGCGTCACTGTTTCACCTGCGACAATCGATAAGGCCCCCGTAACGATCAATTGAATGACAATTGCTGCCGCACAGACAAAAAAGAATAAACCGAACGCAATATTTCCGACTTTTGCCGCCTTTTCCTTCTCCAACTTATTATAATCCGCAACTTTAGACAATGTCTCTTTTAATTCTTTTTCCATAATCCCGTTTTTCCTTTCACCTTCCAAAATTTCTTTTATTTCTACATCATAGAACTCTGCCATCTGGATCAGGATACTCAGATCCGGCATATTCGTTCCAGTTTCCCACCGGGAGATTGTTCTTCCCGATACAAAGAGAATTTCTGCAAGCTGCTCCTGTGTCAATCCTTTTTCTTTGCGGAGCTTTTTCAGAAATTCTCCGATTTTTTTCGTATCCATTGACTGATTCCTCCTTTCACCTGCAGACTATCATAGATTTCAATAAAATAACACGACGCAAAACGGGAAACGCCGTATTATTCTTATTAGACAGGATTGTCCATTGCGTACTTTTCTTTTTGCACTCACTGTGTTAATAATAAAATGCTGTTCATTTCTCTATACGCTCTGACGCTGTGTTACTTATTCTGTTATCATTGCAATTATGGTTGTTAAAATAAACAAAATACTATGCTTTCTTTAACTCTCATTTGAATTGAACAAGTTCTTATAATATTCAGATAATGATACAAGGAACTTATCACCTACTATTCCGTTTTCATGCAATACTTCTTTCACTGAATCCATATAAATTATAAAATCGCTTAATATCTGGTTTGATGTATTCAATTCCTGTTTAATAGCTTTTACATCGGCTTCCTTGACTTCAAGCCGATAGTGTTCCATATTTTTTTCTATTCGAATCGCAGATGCAATTAGTTCTTTAAATATATTTACCAATGACTCTGAATCAGCCCCAGTTTGTTCAGCAAACACTTTTTGTGAATTATATATTTTTTCTTCACGTGCCGACTGGTAAATTGGCAACTGTTGTTCTTCTTTAACCTCCCCAGTAACTGTCCGGTTCGGAAAATTTATAATAAGCATCCGGATATTCCGTCTTCTCCCCCGGGACTTTAAGAACCATAAAGCTTTTCGTTTCAACTACCTTCCCATCCTCATATATTTTTTCTACCCACTCCCATACCTCTCCATTTTCCGATGTTTGCATATCCTCGGGTATTTGATCACCATAAAGCAACGACTCCGTCAATACGCTTTTTATTGTATATTCTTCGTCCTCATACTTATAGATTGCCCAGCTATGAGAGGCCGCCCAATTACGCCAGGCGCTTCTTACCAGCTTCTGCTCTGTGTCTACGGAAGGGTTTATAATCTGCCCAAAAGATTCCGATCGTACATAGCTCCCGCTTTCCTCTTCCCAGATCCAGGCAAATGCATAACTTGCCAACTGGTTTCCAAATCCACCGGTATCAAGCATAATATCCTTGATGCCGTCAAAATTAATATCCGTTATCGTGACATAATCATGTCGATATTCGCCAAAATCTGCCAGTTCCGGATCATCCCCTTCCGGTTTCAGGATCTGAACCTGACCGTCTACAGTTCCTCTTAAAAAAGTCCTGACATTATACATGTTATACCAGTATCCATCCTCCTCAGCGAGGCACCGGATGGAAAAACACTCAATTTTCTTTTCCCCATCTATGAAACGCTGATAAATCGCCAGAAAATGTTCTTCGTCCTCGTCTTCCTCTTTCCATTTCAATTCTTCATCCAGCTTCGGTAAAATAACTACTTTCCCTTCCGGATAAACATCTTCCTCAAATTCTATAGTTTCCTGGCAAAAACGAAGCCTTAAAGACAGCTCTTCCCTTCCAAGTAACTTCGAAAGATCCACCTCTTCGGTCACTGCACATTCCAGCATCTCAAGCTTGCGCAGTTCTTTTAGAAAAGACAGATCCACCCCGTCATCGATGCTGCAGTACAAATATTGAAGCTGTATACCATCTAATTTTTCCGGGTTATCTACCCGCACATAACTTTCTTCCAAATCTAGGGAAAGCAAATTCTTCATGCCTGCAATCTGATCCAGCCGGAAATAATTACTGTCTTTTACATCATAATCCCGAAAAACAGTGAGGCTTTCCACTTCCGAATTTTGCATATAATTTAACAGATTTGTATACCTTCCCGGCGCGTAGTCATACAGCATTACTTTTTTAATATTTTCAGGAAATCTCTGATTCGCCGGCACCTCTCCTTCTATATCCGTCATATCAAAAATCAACTCATCTGTTCCGGTAAGATACGTCAGGACTTCCGCCGGCACCGTATTTTCTGTACTACTTACGCGGACTTTCCTCTTTAAATCTCCAAGGCCCTGCAATTGCTGCGTTGTCCAGTTACTCCCATCCGGCGTGAATGTAACCTGAAAATCATAAAATGTATCCATATCAAAATAGGTTCTGACAAAATTCAGATCATCACCGCCTCCGATAACAAAAGACGAAGTACCTCTCAGAGTTCCTTTATACGACTCTAACTCTTCTTCATAAATAGGGCTTTCTTCTTCTTTGCCCAACTGCTGGCAAACGCATTTTCTTAACCTTTCATTTTCCAGTACAACTTGCCTGCCTGCCGTTTTGCCATAAATCTCTTCTTCCCTTACCTCTCCGTCAACATTTCCCCATTCATCCGATGAACCTTCATTCTGTTCCGTTAAAATGGTTTGACCTTCATTCATACTTGATGTACCGCAAGCCATTACTATCAAGCTTAAAGAAATCACAATCATAAGTCTCTTTAACTTTTTCTTCTCCATTTTTCGCTATACCTTTCCTATCTTTTCGGCCTGCCGATCCATTCATTTACATAATCGATTATAGCTTGTCCTCTGAGGCCCGGTTGCATTAAAGCATATTTTCCTCACCTGCACTCATTATAGCATATACAGATGATAATGTGGCGCAGTTAAGATATTTCATTTTGGAACCCGAATTAAGGGGATTAGGAGTTGGAACCGGTTTATCAGATACAGCTTTAGAGTCCTGCCGTCAAAAAGAGTATTCCCATGTTTTTATGGACTGTAAGCGCACAAGAATCAGCAAGAATACTATAACAATAAGTATAAACTGTTGACAGAATTCTACAGTTTAATCAAGTTGTTCATCAATATTTGGATTGTCAGATGTCTTATGAAACAAATAGGTTGTTACATTAGAGTTCTCAAAATAACCAATCTGTTCAAACCGGACGACCGCAAGGTCATTGTCAAGAGTTATGCTGCCGCTCACACCGCCGCGTTCATCGGATGTGAAAGACATTTTTTCTTCCGATAGACTGCCGATACACGCATCATATCCTATTTCACGGAAAATACTGATCTGTATGAGATAAGAGCCATCCTCATTTAGCCGGATTTCAAGACTCGGATCATCGTTTGCATCGCAGTATTCTCCTGTGAAAGAACTATAGTCGGGGCGTGCATCAGGGCAGTTTTCCAGATGGGGAGTATCTGATGTTTTATGGTATTGATAAGAGCTTTCCATAGTGGCTGTCTGATACCATCCGGAAGTAAATGTCACTGTGGCCAAATCATCATCAAGGAAGATGCTTCCCTCCACCTTTTTGTCTGTACCCCATTCAGAGGTGGAAAACAGAATCATATTTTCTGACTGATAACCTGTGCATTCATACAACTTGGTCAGAAACGGGATTCTAACCTGTATTCCATAAGTATCATCTTCATTTTTTTGAATCTCCAGACCGTCATAATTAGGGTCGTTTAAGGTATTACCCGTATATTCTCCTTCATAAATTTCTGGAATTTGCGTCATTTCTGTCTGAGATTCTATTTCCGATATTTCCTCTGCGGCTGTGGATTGCTCGGATTCGTGCATTTCAGACGGAGATATCTGCTGTATATCAGAAGTGCTTTCTTCAGGCAGATCAATATCGCTGCCGGTATTTTCAATTTGAACGGGGGCAGCATCCGTATATCCCGTATCTTTATTTGCAGAACAGGCAGATAATAAAACAAGACATATCAAACTCATCAAAATGATTTTTTTCATCATAATAGTTCCCACCATGAAACATTTGCAGTATCAGATATCCTATAAATTTTATAATTGTACTTGCTATTCTTCTAAATATTTCCTCTTCAAATTCTGATTTTGTATCTCTAATAAAATACCACGATCACACTCTTATTTCAATCAAAGTTTCATTAGATTTTATGCCTTTTATATCCGTGGCATGGAGCAAACCAAAGGGATGGCTGGCAATCCGTCAGAAATCCTCTTGAAATATATCGTGTCATATTGTAGAATAAGAAGTAGAGATAGCAAAAAAAGGCAGGACGTGAGAGACGGCAATCTCCCACGCCCCTATGCAGGAGACCTATCCTCTCCCACACAGCAAATTTTTTTGCACCCACAGTCATTATACCTTTTTTTCCATTACTTATCAAGGGAAATGATGTTTGTGTGCGTTATTTGCGGTGTAGGGATAAAAAGTCCCTGCGCCGCTTTTGTTGTCTCGTCGGATTGG
>JAAUZC010000012.1 GCA_014804795.1 Lachnospiraceae bacterium
GATCTTGTACTTTCTTGGTCTTGCCATAGGAAATCACCGCCGTTTCTTTTATTATATAACAAAACGGTTGTAATTTCCATAATTATTTATTTAAATATCAATATGTCAATTCACTAGTTTACACGAAATATTTGAAAGCTTTGATTTATTATGAGGGGATTCAAAGGATTGAGCAGTTTATGTTTCCTCAGGAAGCATTTCGTGAGATATTGCTGAATGCGGTGGTTCATAAAGATTACAGCGGGTGCAATCCGATTCAGATTAGCGTTTACGAGGATAAAATATATATCTGGAATGATGGCGAGATTCCGCCTGAGTTGGACTCAACGGAGAAACTGTTTGAAAAACACTCTTCCAAGCCGTATAATCCTAAGCTGGCAAATGTTTTCTTTAAGAGCGGTATGATAGAGGCATGGGGCAGAGGATTTGACAAAATCAAGGAGGCATACGCAAAGTACGATGGACGCCTGCCGGAATACAATATCAGCGCATCTGGAATAATGGTGTTTTGTAAGGCGTGTGATAAGTATTTGGAATTGCTTTCTGGTAATGAAAATAATTCGTTCACTTCAGATGAGCGGAAAGATGAAAGAGCCGGTACAGCGGATACTTGAGTATCTAAAAGAAAACGATACTATTACAACGACGATAGGAAAGGAAATCACAGGTAAGTCGGAAGCGCAAGTTCGCAGATACTTAAAAGTGCTAACTGATTGTGGAGTTGTAAAAAGTAAAAAAACAACAAAAGGGAATGCTTATACAAGGCTTTAAAGCAATTCGCTCATTTTAAATGAGCGAATTATAAGCGAAAACAATTAACTAAATTATGGGAGGTTAAAATGGATATATGGTATAAGATTCTTAATATAGTAGCGCTTTTGCTAATTCCAATAGTAGCCGTTATTGTGGGGCAGAAGCTACAAGAAAGGGCAAAAAAGAGAGAAGACAAGATGCAAATATTCAAAATTTTGATGACTAGCAGAGGGCTTGGCTGGAATCAGGATATGGTATGGGCGTTGAATATAATTGATGTTGTGTTTGCGGATGATGATGCGGTAATAAAGCAGTGGAGATCATATTATGATAAACTATGCATAGAAAAGCCATCTAATACAGATTTAAAAAAGATTATAACAGAAAGAGATAAATTGATTGAGCAAATAGCTAACTCCTTGGGGTATAAAGATAAAATAACTTGGGAAACGATACAAAATCCATATATTCCGCAAGGAATGTTAGAGGCGATGAATAAGACACAAGAATTTCAAACATCTCAGCAAAATTTGATGAATATGTTTCAACAAATGATGACTCCTGCAAGAGAGGAAAATGCTGAGGAAGAAATACATAACTAATTTTAGCTTTTGATTATGGTTTTGAGAGAGAATGTAGTTAAGAAAAGTGGGTACAATTTGGGTACACCAGCATTGAAACCACATAAACGAGCAACAAAACCGTATCAAAATGATACGATTTTGCAAGAGAAACTAATATAAAGTACGTCCTGACAACAACAGGAAAAAGAGTTCGAATAGTAAACATATCCCGGGGCAAACCCGAATATCCTGTGAGGACAATTTTGGATAGTCCCCAAAAGAGAATAATGTAATTATAATGACTTTGTAGAGAGGAAGAATCATTTCTATAAGGTCATTTTTATTTGGAAAAATGAGGAGAAGATAAGGAAGTTTGTCCTTAGAGGATAATCCGGTTTACCTCTGTGATAAACCTTCAAACTTTTCCACGCAATAGATACCCACTCAAAATTTTAAATGCTATAAGACGTTCCGGATCATTTTAACTAAATTAATATATTATATTTTAATAAAATACCTTGACAGGCGAGGTATATTAATATAATATAGTATTTCGTCAGAATAAATACTATGAAATGTAATATATGAGAGCATGCGAGAAAGGGGGAAGGAGCATGTCGATCACATCAGATATTCTCAGGGGGCATACGGAAGCGATCATACTTTCACACCTTTTGGAACAGGACAGCTATGGTTACCAGATTAACAAGGACATTATGAAGAAAACCAACAATGCTTATGAATTAAAGGAAGCAACTCTTTACTCGGCTTTTCGGCGGCTGGAACAGGCAGGCAGCATCAAAACTTACTGGGGAGATGAGACGGTCGGAGCAAGACGCCGCTACTATGCAATAACGGACGATGGCAGAAAGGCATATCAGGGCTATAAGCAGGAGTGGCAGGAAGCCAAGAAAATTATAGACCAACTGCTAAAGTAAAATGAGTGCAGCAATCCGGTCAGGATCTTGCGATTACTGCAAAGTCAGTGAGAAAGCATAGTTATTAGGTTTATAGGAGGAAAAGACAATGAAAGAAAAAATTACATTGCATTTTAATAATTTATTTACAGATGCGCCCAAGACAAGAAAGGCGCTTGACCTGAAAGAGGAGATGATTCAGAATGCCATGGATAAATATGATGATATGGTGGCAGACGGATATTCCGAGGAAGACGCATATCATAATGTAATAGAGTCCATCGGTGATGTGACAGAGCTTTTTCCGGAGGTGGAGGAGCGGAATCTGCTTACGCTGTCTGAAAAGGACAGAAAGAAAAAAGCAATGTTCACGGCCGCTGCAGTAGGGATGTATATTTTTGCGGGAGCAGTCTTCTTTTTCTTTGGATTGATCAGTGAGATAACAAGGAGTTACAGGTATGATTTGACAGCGCTTGGTTTTGTGCTTGCTCTGCTGATATGCATTGTACCGACAGTCATGCTTGTGTACGCGGCAAACATGTATCCCGGTTATACGAAAAGGGAGAAAGATGACATGGTAGAGCGGTATAAGGAGGCAAAGTACAGCAGCAATAAAGAAAAGGCAGTCAGGAAATCTATTAATTCCATTATATGGACAATGGCATTGATCCTGTATTTTGCCATCAGCTTTACTACTTATAACTGGAACATCACTTGGATTATTTTTCTGATTGCAGCTTGTGTGCAGGCAATTGTGAAACTTATTTTTGAATTGAAAAAGCACGATAATTATTTCGAGTGAAAGGAATGACGGAATATGAGAAGAATAAAGATTGTGTTGCTTGTGATGCTGGGCATTTTGACTGCTTTTTTGTGCGGGATATTTATCTATGGAATGACGGGACACAATATATACAAGGCTTTTCGAGGCGGGTATTATGATCATGAGAGAGACTATGTCGGCATACATTTGGTACTTGAACAGGAAGTAGCGATTGATGGAATTGACAGTATTTCCGTTTCCTATAGTAAGAACAGCAATGATGTTTATCTGTACGAAGGACAGGGAGACATGCTGGCCATAAAAGAGTATAACGAAGTCGAGCTGAATGAGAATGAGCTTTCTACAGTGTCAGTAAATGGCAGCAAGCTTGAAATAAAGGGAAAAAGGAGAAGCAGCAGAAGAGTTGGGGCAGGATTTTTTCATTTTGGGGATGGAGGCGGTTACACCGAAGTCTGGCTGCCGGCTTCCTACAAAGGGGAACTTACGCTTACAACGTCCAGCGGCGACATTACGTCCGAAATGGATTTGGTACTTGAAAGAGATTTGAAGGCAGCATCTACAAGCGGTGAGATTACTATGCCGGATGTAACGGCAAGTAATGTATCATTGGGAAGTACCAGCGGAAATGTCAGGATTGAAAATATTGAGACAAACAGGAATGGAACTGCCGGAGATATCAATATAGCGACAACCAGTGGAGATATCACGCTAAAACAGCTTAGCGGAGAGACGAACATAGGAAGCACCAGCGGCTATGTGAATGCGGAAACAATCACAGGAAATGCACAGATAGCAACCACCAGCGGAGATATCACAGTACAGTACATTGACGGAAATGCTGCTGTGGAATCTTCGAGCGGGAATGCGAAAATCTTGGAAGGAAGCGGTGAGCGGTCTATATCCACAAGCTCCGGTGACATTACGATTGATGGCGCAGACGGATTATGGCAGATTCATACGACAAGCGGTGAAGTCTGTGTAAAAGGGCAAAACGATAGCGGGTCGATTGAGACAACCAGTGGTGATGTCAGCCTGGAGATCGTGGAGCTAAACGGAACATTGGACATCAATACCAACAGCGGATCTGTAAATATGAAATTTTTACAGGATAGCGCATTCGATTTCAGTGCAGACACCACGAGCGGGAACATCGACACTTTCTTTGATGACGACCTGAAGTTTTCCAAGAAGGGGAACAGCGCACAGGGAACCTATGGGCAGAATTCGCAGGGGAATAGCATACGGATCGGAACAACCAGCGGAGATGTAAGAATAAAGAGGTAGTAGTATGATCGCGCCTTCAGGATAAGAAAAAGGTGGCCGTAAAATTATATTGGAAAGTCCTATTGACTTCCTGCTCAGTGCCTGCTAGAATAGGAAAACGAAGAAAGTTTACCGCTGACCGGTATGCGGTATATAAGTGGTTGAGTAAAAAGTATAGTCCTTTGCCGTAGGGTGAGGGGCTTTTTACATACCTCAGCCGGATATTAGATGAAAACAAATGCCATGAACGCGCCTGCCGGTACATAAACAGATAGTTGGTGCTGTTCTGACGATGTTTGGTCTAATTGCTTGATTGTTATTGGAGGAAAAACATATGATATTCGGCAAACATATCAATCGATATTACCTCAAATATGCGGGATGGCTGATCCTGGGCTTGATTGCTCTGGTCACAGTGGACTATTTGCAGTTGGAAATTCCAAAGCTGTACCGCATGATCATCAATGGAATGAATGTCGGCAGCGTCAGCGTGAACGGGATTCAGACAACATTTGACATGGATTTTCTGTTGGACAGGATCTGTATGCCCATGGTAGGAATCATTCTGGCCATGGTTTTCGGCCGCTTTTTGTGGAGGGTATGCTTCTTTGGCGCTGCAGTGCGCCTGGAGACTGACCTGCGCAACCGCATGTTTGACCATGCGAAGGATTTGAGCAGGGAATACTACCAGGTCAATAANGTGGGNAATCTGATGAGTCTGTTTACNAACGATCTGGATACCGTGCAGGAATGTTTCGGCTGGGGCGTCATGATGTTCTTTGATGCATTGCTGCTGGTGGTGCTGGCGGTGACAAACATGTGGCAGATGGATTCGGTACTGACGATTTTGTCTCTGATNCCCATGGCCTTTCTGCTTACGGCGGCTACAGTGATCGGTAAACAGATGATGAAAAAATGGGATATCAGACAGGAGGCNTTCTCCAGACTTTCGGACTTTTCCCAGGAGAGTTTTTCCGGCATCGCAGTGATCAAAGCATTTGTCAAGGAAGCAAAGGAGCTGATGGCTTTCCGGAAGCTGAATGAGGAGAATGAGGACGCNAATATTGATCATACCAGNTANTCTGTGCTGCTGCGCATCATGGTGACNCTGTTTGTGGAGAGNGTCGTCTGCGTGATTTTGGGCTATGGCGGATATCTGGTCTACAGGGGCAGATTCAATGCAGGCCAGCTGGTGGAATTTATCGGCTATTTCAGCGCTGTGGTCTGGCCCATCATGGCAGTTTCCGAGCTGATCGATATGACATCCCGGGGCAAGGCATCACTGAGCCGTCTGGGAGAGCTGCTGGATGAGGAGATTNCTGTGGCGGATAGAGAGGATGCTAAGGATCTGNAACACGTCCGGGGAGATATCGAGTTCCGCGACCTGACTTTCCGCTATCCTGACGGCGAGATGGATGTACTGAAAAATATATCCTTTACCATCAGGGCAGGAGAGAACGTGGGGTTAGTGGGTAAGACAGGCTCAGGAAAAACAACCCTGGTAGACCTGATCCTGCGTACTTATAATGTTCCGGANGGAACCCTGTTTGTGGANGGCATAGATGTAAATGATATAAAAATCCGTGANCTGAGGGCATGCTGCGCTTATGTGCCTCAGGATAATTTCCTGTTTTCGGACACTATNGAGAACAACATTGCATTCGGTGTAGACAGGCATGACAGCAGGGCCGTTGTCCAGGCGGCAAGGCTTGCTGATGTGCATAGCAATATCAAAGAGTTCCAGAACGGCTATACTACTGTTCTGGGCGAGCGGGGCGTTACGGTATCCGGCGGCCAGAAGCAGCGGATATCCATTGCCCGGGCGTTGATGAAGGATGCGCCCATACTGATTCTGGATGATTCCGTGTCCGCTGTAGACACGAAGACCGAGGCGGCGATTCTGGAAAATCTGCGCACCGCCAGACAGGGGAAGACCACTATCCTGATTGCCCACCGGATTACTACCATTGAGAAGATGGACAAGATTCTCTTCGTGGAGAATGGGGAGCTGATGGCGGCGGGCCCGCACGAAGAACTGTATGAGACCTGCCCGGAATACNGGAANATGGTGGANCTTCAGAAACTGGAGGAGGAAGGAGCTGAACGCAATGGGTGAGTATCTGCCGATATTGATCGTGGGCGCTATCATTGGCGCTTTTACGATTGTCTTCCTGCTTGCTTATGCAGCACTTAGGAAGGTAAAGGATGAATCTGATAAGGAGCGGAAGATGTCGGATAAGGAGATCGTCCGGCGTCTGCTGCAGTATGCCAGACCCTACTATAAGAATTTTGTGCTGGTGTTTTTTGTCATGCTGTTTTCCATCGTATACGATCTGGTTTCTCCGTTGATCATCGGACGGATCCAGGGTCTTATTAAGAATGATTTTGAACTCGGTCAGTTGTATGCCATGGTGGGGCTGTATGCAGGTATTCTGGTGGTGTCTATGGTCTGCACCTATTTTCAGGCGATGATCCTTCAGAAGACGGGCCAGAAGATCCTGTCCCGTATTCGAGAGGATGTGTTTACCCATATTGAAAGCCTGAGTCATGAGCAGTTGAACAACATTCCCGTGGGCAAGCTGGTGACAAGGGTGTCCAACGACCCCAATGCCATCTCCTATATGTTCACCAATATTCTGGTGACATTGGCGAAAAACTCCATGGTGATAGTGGGTGTACTGGGNGCCATGCTGATGTTAAACTATGTGCTGACCCTGATGGTGCTGTGCTTTGTGCCNTTTGTGGTGCTGTTTACCGTGATTTTCCGGAAGTTTTCCCGCCGGGCACACCGCAANGTCAATGACGCCACCACAGACATTAATACTTATCTGTCCGAGAATCTGTCCGGCATGAAAATTACCCAGATTTTTAACAGGGAGCAGCAGAAGATGAATGATTTCCTGGATCGCAGCCGGAAGCTGCAGAAAGCCAGGCTGAACAGGATGTTTGTATTCGGGATTTTTCAGCCTATGGTCTACATGCTTTATATTTCCTCGAACCTGTGCCTGTTTTATTTCGGGGCAAAGGGGTATATCAGGGATATTCATTATTTTGGACAGGTGATTGACAGCAGCATCATGGTGTCCTTTTATATGTATATTTCCCGGTTTTTTAATCCCATCCAGACTCTGGCGGAGCAGTTCGATATGCTGCAGCGTTCCTTTGCTGCGGCAGAGAAAATATTCATCATTCTGGATATGGTGCCGGAGGTAGTGGACGAACCGGATGCGATAGAGTTGCCGGAGTTGAAGGGAGAGATTGAATTCAGGGATGTATGGTTTTGTTATAAACCCGATGAGTGGGTACTGAAGGGAGTGTCATTTCATGTGGAGCCAAAGCAGACGGTGGCCTTTGTAGGCTCTACCGGCTCCGGGAAGACTACGATCCTCAGCCTGATCTGCCGCAATTATGATATTCAGAAGGGACAGATTCTGATTGACGGAATTGATATCCGGAAAATCAAGATATCCTCCCTGCGGCGGCATTTCGGTCAGATGCTTCAGGATGTGTTCCTGTTCTCCGGTGATATCCGCAGCAACATCCTGCTGCGCAAGGAGAACGTGGGGGATGCGGAAGTGTGGGAGGCCTGCCGCTACGTTAACGCGGATTCCTTTATCAGCAGGCTGGAAAATGGTCTGGATGAAATCGTACGGGAGCGGGGAAATAATTTTTCTGCCGGACAGCGCCAACTGCTCTCCTTTGCCCGTACCATTATCCACAGGCCTTCGGTCATGATTCTGGATGAGGCGACCGCTAACATCGATACGGAGACGGAGCTGTTGATTCAGGACAGTCTGGAAAAAATGAAGAATATCGGCACCATGCTGATCGTAGCACACAGGCTTTCCACCATTCAGCATGCAGACAATATCATTCTGCTGTCCCATGGTCAGATTGTGGAGCAGGGCAGCCACCAGGAGTTACTGCACCAGAGGGGGCGGTATTACGACCTGTATACATTGCAGTATCATAAACAAATGCTGCAGAATTCTTAAGATGCGGAGGAGAATGCGGCGGTATGTAGTCCGCAGGGGCTGACCAATTGATGATCAGCCTTCCGCCAAATCTGTTTTCTGCCTTTTTTGGTCGTGCAAAATGGTCTTGACAATGCCATCCGCAGAGATTTCCTCAGATATCAAAAACAGGTCGTCAGTGTATTGTGACAAAGTTTGTGCGGTAACGCTGCCGATGCAGACGCAGCGGGTTTGCTCCGGAATCCCGCCATATTTTTGGGCAAACTGCTTCACACCGCCTGCGCTGGAAAAAGTAAGGTAATCCAATTTGGGGAGCGGACTGACGCAGGCTTCGCTTTCTAAGTCATAAATCGGAATATCTTCAACAGAAAAGCCTGACCCACGCAGTATTTCAGGCAGGGCAGGAGTGGCAACTGCAGAGCGGAACAATATGATCTGTTCCCCGCGTTTCGCTGCAGCCGCAATTTCGATGGCCAAAGCTTCGCTTGTAAAGGTATTCGGGCATAAGTCGGCATGTATGCCGTACTGTGCTAGCGCAGCACCGGTTGCTGCGCCGATGACCGCGAATTTATGTGTCCTTAGAGAAAGCGGGGTGATGTTTTTTCGCACAATCTGCCGGAAAAAGGTGTTGACTCCGTTGGCGCTGGTAAATACCAGCCAGCAGCATTGTTCTGCCAAAATCTGTAGATCAAATTCCAAGGGAAGCTCTTTTATTTCTGAACGCATTACCCATACCGCCTCTGCACCGAGTGACTGCAGAGCATTCATTTGTTTTTCCGCAATTTCCTGTGTGCCTGTGATACCGATACGAAGTCCACTCAACCGGTCGGAGGGAGCGGATAGATCCATAGCGGCTACGTCGCCAATGAGAATAATTGCCGGTGCGGATGCATTGGCATTTTTTGCGGCCTGCTCCAGCCGGGATAGCGGGGCACGAACTCGGACAGGGTTTGGTGCATTGCCGCCGGAGATTACGGCAGAAGGTGTATTTTCGTCCTTGCCGGCTGCCATCAGCCGTGTGGTGATGGCAGGCAGCCGTTCCAGGCCCATCAGAAACACCAGTGTACCCGACAGTTTTGCCAGAGCATCAAAATCCGCCGGCAGACCGTCCGGCGTGTCTGCGGTATGGGCTGTAATGATATGTAAACTGCGGCTTACGCCCCGATGGGTAACGGGAATTCCCGCTTCAGCTGCGATACCGATTGCGGAAGGGATGCCCGGAACCTCCTGACAGGGAATGCCGGCCGCTTTTAATGCCAGTATTTCTTCACCGCCCCGGCCAAAAAGATAAGGATCCCCGCCTTTCAGGCGAACCACCCGTAAACCAGAGCGTGCCAGTTCGATAAGCTTTTGATTGATTTCAGCCTGTGATGCAGAGTGTGATTTGCTGCGCTTACCCATGTAAAGGCGTATAGCGGATTCCGGCACCGCATCCAGCAATGCCGGATCGATCAGGTCATCGTACACCACCGCCTGGCACTGCCGCAGCAGCCGCAATCCACGCATGGTGATCAGATCTGCCTTGCCGCAGCCTGCGCCCACCAGCGCAACGCTGCCAAGCGGTTCATCGGCAATATATTTTTCCGTTTCTTCCTGCGTCAACGGCGCACCTTTTGCCATGCAGGCATCAAACAGTCTGCGAAACACTGCTGCGCGTTTATGCTGCTCCGGTATGGAAGCTTTCAGTGCCGGACGTATACACTCCAGCCAGGAAAGAAGCTTGTCTAAACTTTCCGGAAGCAGTTCCCGCAATCGTTCTTTAAAATAGGCTGTCGCAACAGGACTTGCTCCGCCGGTGGAGATTCCCGCTGAGAAAGTGCCCTGTTGTATGAGCGCCGGGAACAGAAAACTGCACAGCGCCGGATCATCTGCCACATTCACCGGAATGTGACGCTTGTAGCAAAGAACAGAGATTCTGCGATTTGTCTCTTTATTGTCAGTGGCGGCAATGACCAGTGAAGGGCGGGGCCGCAGATCAGAAACACGGAAACTGCGTTTGCGCAGCCTCACATCAGGAAGCGTTTCAAATTCCGGCAGGACGTGCGGTGCGATTACTGTCGGGATCACACCGTAAGGCATCAGCTTCTGCAGCTTGCGAAGCGCGACTGCTCCGCCGCCTATGATCAAAACAGATTTATTTTTTAAATTGATAAACATAGGAAACCAGGGCATTTCTTACATCTCCTTTGGGATACAGTAATATTGCGTGCCGTGTGGGGTATTCATACGGTGTACGCCTACGCCGAACACCTGCTCCAGAATACCGCTTTGGTAAACAGAATCCGGTGTGCCGCAGCAAAGAAGGCGGCCTTCCTGCAATACCGCAATGCAGTCCGATTCACGCAGTGCCAATGAAATATCATGAAGTACCAGTACGACCGCTTTTCCTTCCCTGGCAAGGGAACGGGCATTCTGCATCATTTGAAACTGACGGCCGATATCCAGATAAGTGGTAGGTTCATCCATGAAAACGGTTTGGGTATCCTGCGCCAGTGCCATCGCCAGATATACGCCCTGACGCTGACCGCCACTAAGCTGACTGACATTGGTATCTTCGTGCTGCAGACTGCCTGTGGCTTCCATGGCATTGCGGGCAATGGCATAGTCCTGCCTGCCGTAGTGTCTGGGATAGGTCAGATAGGGAAAGCGCCCGTGCAGAACCATCCGCAGTGCCTGAATAGAGGGAGTGTTCCGGCTTTGGGTCAGAAATGCCGCCTTCCTGGCAATCTGCCTGCGTTTCAACTGCCGGATGTCCACATCGTCATATAAAACCTCACCGTTCATAGGGGGCAGCAGACCAAGCGCTGCCTTCAACAGAGTAGACTTTCCACTGCCGTTGGGACCGAGCAGAACGGTTATCTTTCCAGGCATAAATTCCATAGTAATTTTATGTATAGTAGACTTTCCGAAATACCCGGCGGAGAGATTGTTCAGCCTGATCATGTGTGAACTCCTTTCTGTTTAAAGAGAAGCCACAGGAAGAATGGAGCCCCCGCAAGTGCCAGTATGATGCCGACAGGCAGCTCAAACGGCGAAAATAATATTCTTGCCAGCAGATCGCACACTGTTACAAAGAAGGCGCCTCCCAGGGCGGAGGAAAGTAACAGCGGGAGACTGTTTTCGCCCGATAAATGCCGCATAGTATGGGGGATGATCAGCCCCACAAAACTGATCAGTCCGCAAAAGCTCACTGCCGCACCGGCAAGGGCTGCGGCCAAAACCAATAAAATAAAACGCAAAGGCTGCACAGAAAGGCCGAGACTTTGAGCCGTATCACTGCCCAGTGCAAGGATGTCCATCTGCTGAGAGAGGGAGAGGGCAATTCCCAGACTGACAAGAATCAACACAGCGGCGGGGGCAAGCTGTGTCATGGTAACACCCGTAAAGCCGCCGATACGAAAATCTGTAATGCCGATTACGGCATTCGGCACCAGTGTGACCACCGCATCAATACCGGCGCTGAACAGAGCGGATATGGCAACGCCTGCAAGAACTACGGTCATGCGGGAGGCACCGGTGCGCCACGACAAAGTCGTTACCAAAAGAACGCCTGTGAGCGCACCGCAAAATGCCACAAGGGGAGTATACTGTTGTGCTGTCGGCGAGACGGCACAGACGAAAGCCACAGCGAATCCTGCACCGGAATTGACACCGATAACACCGGGAGACGCAAGAGGGTTGCTTAAAACCGTCTGAATGATCACACCGGAAACTGCCAATGCCGCCCCCGCCAACATGGCAGCGAGGGTGCGGGGCAGACGGCTGTAAAGTATGATTCGTGAGGCAGTTAAATCAGCCTCCCTTCCGGTCAGTACATCAAGCACTTGTCCGGGCGACAACATTACTGATCCAATCCACAGACTGAGCGCCGCTGCCGCCAGGGTCAGGATGCACAGAACGGCAAAAAAAATACCGTTACTGCGCCGGGTAGAGAATATCTGCAAGCTTTTCATAAGCTTCCCCCCATCTTTCATTTGGTTTCAGATTGTAAAGGTTTGGATCCATCACATAATAGCGTCCTTCCTGTACGGCAGTCAGGGAGGACCAGGCGGGATTTTGCAAAAGTGTAGTTTCCAAAACCTCCCTCGCATCTGCGGGGTCCGCGCTTTGCAGCACCACAAAGATATAGTCCGGATCATGAAACAGAATGGACTCTATGCCGAGCTGTTCCAAAAGGCTGCCCTCCCTGTCTGCAATATTTTCACAGTCCAGATTGGCGAGCATTTCTCCGAGTACGCTGTCTTCACTGTTTTTTACCTTACAACTGCTTCCGGTGGCGCGGATATACAAAACGCTCGGATGTGAGCCGTCCGCTCTTGCAAGGGCATTTTCCACCTGTGACCGGACAGCGGTGCCGTAAGTTTCGTAATTTTCAGAAAAGCCGGTAATCTCCGTGCATACCTTTAACATTCGCAGATAGTCATCAAACGTATTGACAGAGAAATACGCCGTATTGATTCCCATCTCATCAAAGGCGGATTCCAGTTCCGTATTCCGGTCTGTGCCGCAGCTTGCAAGAACAAAATCAGGATTGCAGGCAATCAGTTTTTCTATGTTCAGCTCCTTTGCAGCGCCCAAATTGACAATATCCTCCCGCAGGGGCAGATCAAAATAGGTCCAGGTGGCGTTGGTCGTAGCGACGATTTGCTCCACTCCTCCGGCAAGATACCAGATATCTGCGAAGCTGGCAATCAGACAAACCACCCTTTCCGGACGGTCAACTGTCACCTGACGGCCTAAGTCATCCGTAAACGTTACTGCCGTTTCCGAATCTGTTTCCAAATCTGCTCTCGAATCTGTTTCTGAATCCATTTTAAAATCTGTTTTCGAATCTATTTCCGAGTCCGATTTCGGGGACGGCGGCGCATCAGCGGGACTGCCGCAGGCAGTCAGGAGCAGGGGACAGCACAAGCATAGTATAATAACAAAATTTATTTTTTTCACAGAGCATTTCCTTTCTGCTGCAAGTTTATTTTAGATCTGCCTTGGGCAAAGTCAAAAGCCCTGCAGTAAGTCGACAGGGTATATTGCCTCTCACAGTTTTCATCAAATGGATGCGGGCGCATTCGCCTGGCTCATTGTTCGCGGAAATAAAAAAATCGCACAGACAAAAGGGCATAGATTTCCCTTCCCACAATGGAAAGAGAAATCGTTTCAAAGCCCTTCATCGTCTTATGCGATCCGGCAGATTAATCTTAACCGTAATATTTTAATAAAATACAGCTTATATTTCTTGATACGATCAGCGCTTACTTTTGCGGAATGTCAGATCAGCAGGTCGCGCCGCCCTTTACGGTTTTCTGCAAAATGGCGGTTTTGTCAATCGTATCTGAAAGTAATTTTTCGTTGACATAGTCGAAGCCCAGGCGGCTTATGGTGTCGGCAAATCGTTCGCCAGAGATTCCCTCGTCGCGGAACAGAAGAATTGCTTTCTCCACAACATCCAACACTTCTTCCTCACTGGTGAAAATTTTGGTCAGAGGAGTGCCGTGCGCAACCTTTTTGCCCCAACGACCGCCAATATAAATCTTAAAGCCCTCTTTGTACTCTTCCAGTGCGCCGAAGGGACATCTGCCCTTGCAGCGGCCGCAGTTGTTGCAGGCATCAGGGTCAATGCGGACCTTGCCATCGACTACCTTAGCTTCCTTGATAGGACAGTTCTCTACAACCTGGCATCTCTTACAGCCGCGGCATTTAGAATAATCCACCATAGGAACGCGCTGACCGACGATTCCCAGATCGTTCAGGTCGGGTTTCACACAGTTGTTGGGACAGCCGCCCACGGCAATCTTGAACTTGTGAGGCAGAGTCACACCGTGATAACCTACATAGAACCGTTCGTGCAGTTTTTCGGATAAGCCGAAGGTATCGGCAAGACCATACTGACAGGTAGTACCCTTGCAGGAAACAACGGGCCGTACCAGTGAGCCGGTGCCGCCGGTAGCCAATCCATGTTCATTTACAAAGTCGATCAATGGCTGGATATTTTCGTATTTGACCCCCTGAATCTCCAGTGTCAGACGGGTAGTCATGGTAACAGCACCTGAACCGAAGCGTTCGGAGGCCTCAGCGATGGTTCGGTGTTCCTCTGCGGTGATCTTACCATTGCGGGTGATAATGCGAACATTGAAAACATCAGGATAACGTTTATCCTGCAGGCAGCCCAAAGCTTTCACGCGCTTGATTTCCTCCGGAGGCAGGGTACCTCCTTTAAACTGTACCTTGACTTGATTGATAAAAGCACCGCCCTCCAAAACACGGGTGTTGGTATAGCCTAAAGCCTTCAAACGATTTTGCAGGAAGTAGCCGCGCTTGCCTTTGGCACATACGAGCAGCAGCTTTTCCTCTGTCCCGATGCCGTCAATCGGTGCGGTAACTTTGGTCAGATCAACCCACTTTGCACCGGGAATGGTAGCAACAGGATGGGCATCGATGACGCGATAGCCGCCCGCTTTTCCGGCAGCATACTCGGCGGGCGTAAAAGTCTCAAAGGAACCTATCATCTTGTTTTCTAGTATGTAGCATGCCTGTACGAAAGGATGGATGGCGGTGGAGAATGGAGGCGCATAGGCGAAGTCCAGTGTGTCAAAATCCTCAATCGCCGCATTCATGGCAATGCCGGTGACAGCGATATCCACCATCTTGTCTACCGCACCTGCGCCTAAAACCTGAATGCCCAGCAGCTTATGGGTGTTTTTGTCGGCAATCAGCTTGGTGACAAATGTGGAGGCATCGGAATAGTAGTGCGCTTTGTCATCCGTGACGCAGGTGACTGTAATGACATCAAAACCCGCGTCTTTGGCCTGCGCTTCGGTCAGACCGGTGCGGCCGGCATTCAAATCGTCTGTCAGCTTCACGACACCGGTGCCCAGACAACCGCCGTAGACAGCGTTCTTCCCGGTCAGATTTTTGGCGAGACAACGTCCTGTGATGTTGGCGGTAGAGCCCATGGCGGACCACTGTCCTTTGCCGGTGATTCGGTTATAGACCTGTGCGCAGTCGCCCACGGCATATATGTCATTCAAGTTTGTCTTTTGATGGTCATCTACTACGATGGTGCCGCGGTTCATTTCCAGACCGGACTCCGCCAGAAAAGCGGTAGCGGGACGAACGCCTATGGCAAGTACTACCAGATCGCCGTCGAAGGTGCCTACACTGGTGCGGATGCCGGAAGCTTTTTCATTGCCAAGAACCTCTTCCAAAGCGGCGCCGGTAACAATCCGGATGCCTTTACTTTGTAACTGACGGCGGATATATGCGGCCATTTCCACATCAAATAAGTTAGGCATGACCTGATCTGCCATGTCGACAACCGTAACCTTCAGACCTTTGGAGAGCAGATTTTCTGCAATTTCCAATCCGATGAATCCGCCACCCACGACTACGGCGCTGCGGCAGTGGTTATTTTCTATGTAAGCGCGAAGGCCGATGGCATCGTCAGGCGTACGCATAGTGAATACACCGGACAAATCGGTGCCTGTCACGTCAGGCACGAAGGGAACGGCGCCCGCAGCAATGACCAGTTTGTCATAGGGAACGGTTTCACCGTTTGCAAAGCTGACGGTTTTGGCCGCCGCGTCTATGCCCACGGCTTCCATTTCGGTTTTGACTTCCACCCCTGTCAGGCCGGCGTACTTTTCAGGAGTATTGACAATTAATTCCTCACGGGTTTCGATACTCCCTCCCACATAATAGGGCAGCCCGCAGCCGGCGTAGGAGATATCCTTACTTTTGGTATAGACTGTGACCTTTGCACTGCGATCCTGACGCATCAGTTTTGCAGCAGTTTTTGTGCCGGCAGCAACGCCGCCGATAACAACAACATTCATAACCTTCGCTCCTTATTTTTTAATGATGGAACAGAAAAATTTTGCTCCACTGTTTCTTTGGTTATCATTTTTATTGTAGCATGGAGCCTGAGAAAAATCAATAAACTGTGCGAATCTGAGGGGGAGATGCAGTGACAGAAAAATTGGTGATTATTACGAGAAAGTCCGACGAGGAAAGCAAGAGAAGCCGTTTCACGAGGTTATTTTTCAGGTTGGAAATAAGAACAAATGAGGGCATTGTGTTTGGATTCTAAAGATTGATGATCGTATCGCAAATACTTTGCAATGTTTTGTTTCTTGAAAGAATCAGGCATGATATTCCCATATTCTGCACTGAAAAAATAATCTGCCGGAATCTTTTTAATATGCTGAGGCTGTCATTCTCGGGATATGGATTAATAAATACAATAAACATGGGCTTTTTACAAACCCATTTTGCAATATTAATATCCATTTGAATATCGTAAGAAACATGAGGCATACGCTCCATATGGGAATAATTTTTGATCAGGTATTCCATATGCAGACTTTCTAAGATATCCTTAATATAGTATCTGGTCAACTTGCGGTTTTCGATTCCGAGAGGGAATAAGGTGCGTGAATGCAGAAGAAGTCCCACATTGTCCCAAATATTCATATTACAGAAAATGTTGTCGTCGGAAAGGTTTTCATTTATGACGGCAACATTATTTTTTAAAGCATATTTTATCCCTTTAGTAAGAAAGCTTCCGGTATAAATACTTTTCCCGCAGAGAATGTCTATTATTTCAGGGCAGCAGATCCAATCCCTGTCAAAAACTCCGGTTATTTTATGGCTGTCAAGGGCAATGGAAAGGGGTTTGCCGCTTTCTTTGCAGATATAATCCGTATGGAAATGTGCAGTAAAAGGTACGGAGAAATGACTTTCAAAATCTTCTGCCATATCGGGAGAAGGGAAGATAAAACCGGTGGATGCGGTTGGTGCCTTTACGGAAACATCATGAATAGATATAACGGTCTTGTTTTGCAGAATAGTCAACCGGTCTGCCGACTCTGCCGGACCGTGGCTTTTTTCGGAAAACAGTATGATAGAAATGCCTTTTTGGGGAATCAGAGTCAGTATTTCCATAAACCGTTTCATTTCACTCATAGTATAGATATTGGTGAAATCTTCCAGAATAAGAAAACGCCTGTTTCCGGCTACAGCTCGCAAAATTTCAATCAAGTGCTTTTGGGCAGTTGTCAGTTTGGTGACAGAGGAGGCAGCGGAAATATCATAAATATGAAAATCCTCCATGAGACGACGGGTATTTTCGTAAATTGCTCTTTCGTTCAGAATGCCGTAGGAGTAAAACTGTTTGTTAAAATAGAACAAATTCTCTGCAACAGTCATATTGGAGACTAACTGCGGTTTGATAGATATATGACTGGATACGGATGACAGTTTTTTGTAGTCTCTGCCAGTTACAATTTCCCTGTCGTTCATATATAAATGACCGTCATCAGGAGAATATTTTCCCTGCAGCACACGGATAAGTGTCTCCTTGCTCAAATCTTCTTTTGTCAGCACACAGTTAATCTCACCTTCAAAAAGAGTGAAGTTCAGGTTTTCCAATAGGGCTTCGTTTGTTTTGTTATAAACAGATACGTGGTCAAGACGTAAAACTTCCTTTTTCATGAGAATACTCCTTATTTGGCAGGGTAATCTGTACTTCGGTTCCGGAATGAAGAGTGCTGTAAATGACCAGGCCGTAAAGAGCACCATACATTAATTTAATCCGCGTGTTTACGTTTGATAATGCAATGCCGGATGTATAGCCTGTCTGTTCCGGCAGAGCCTGCCAGTTGTAGGTCAGATTATGGTTTAATTTTTTTAAAGCTGCGTCCTCAATACCCTTTCCGTTGTCGATTACACTGATGATAATCCGGGACTGAGTCGTATAAAGGCTTATCCTGATGACGCCGCCGCTTTGGGTATCGGAAAGTCCATGGGAGATGGCGTTTTCTATCAGGGGCTGTAAAATCAGCTTTGGGATAGAATATTGCATAATGTTATCGGATATATCCTGAATATCTTTTTCGATGGTAAAACGGTTAGAAAAGCGGTATTGCAGAATTTTAATATAGTTATCCGTGTTAATAAGTTCCTGTTCGATCGATACGATGGGATTACGCGAACCGATAGTATATCTGAAAAAGGATGATAGGATGGCGATCATATCCGCCGTTTCCCGTGAACCGTCATCTAAAGCCTTACCCCGGATAGAATCCAGAGTATTATACAAAAAATGCGGATTGATCTGGCTTTGTAAAGCGCTTGCAAGAGTCTGGTTCTGCAGCAGCGCTTTTGCACGTTCATTTTTTGCCACCTCATAAGCACGGCTGTTATCAACAATAATGATAGTTTTATAAAAGGATACCAGCAAAATAAAAAAGCAGAAATCCATT
This sequence comes from Lachnospiraceae bacterium, assembly GCA_014804795.1. Lineage (GTDB taxonomy): Bacteria > Bacillota > Clostridia > Lachnospirales > Lachnospiraceae > 1XD8-76. The sequence goes on from JAAUZC010000012.1 coordinate 18,511, forward strand.
ACGGGCAACAGAAAGAAGGGCAGAAATAGACGCCCGGAAAATTCCGGGGTACGATATGTCCCGATAATAAACAGGTTCATTAGGAGCAAAATCAATAAAGAAACTACAAACAGAATATAAATTTTTTTATATCTGAAATTTTTCAGATTCTGCAAATAAATATATATCTTGGATTTTTTCATAAATGAATCCGGCATCCGTCAAAAAGCAAATGCATCCTTTCTGAAAAGCAAATGGTTTTCCCTAAAAATTATTATGCACCTTTCTGTATTCTGTAGGTTTTATGCCTACATTTTTCTTGAATATTTTGCTGAAATATTTTTCGTCCCGATAGCCTATATGCAGAGCGATTTCCTTAATGGTTTTCTGGGAATTCTTCAATAAATCCTTCGCAACATCAATTCTTACATTTGTCACATAATCGACAAAGTTAATTCCCGTTTCCTGCTTAAAGAGGTTGGATAAATAGGCAGGCGCCAGAAAAACAATGTCCGCCAGAGTTTCCAGCGTAATGTGGGAGGAATAGTTTTTATTTACAAAGTCTTTTACGATACTTATGGCTTTTCTACTGTCCGGAAGCTTTATATTTGCATCATGATCAAGGATTTCCTGCACATAATTATGCAGAAAATCCGTATACAGGGAAATGTCTTCCAGATGGTCCAATTCCTCAAAAAAAGCCGTTTGGTCAAAGGAAATATTTAAAGGAACCAAAATCGTTGAAACAAGATTACTCAAATAGAAATAAAAATCATAGGGAAAATCCTTCAGCAAAGAGGGAGCTTCCGCAACAGCCCGGTCAAAGATGGAAATTAAAGATGCGTAGTCCTTAATTTCGATATAATATGCGATACTCTTTCGGTAAGGCTCTATTTTAACTGTAGTCAGATAATTCAGGTTTTCCTTATGGGGAGAAAAGACCTCTATGCGGTTAAAGCCCGTGACGATCCGTCCGGATAAAGCCAGAGAGACCTGTGACAGAGCTCTGGAAATATGGGATAGATCCGAAAAGCATTGGCTGATGGCAATAGTATATCCGGTATTAGAAGACAAAAAGTTTAAGCTGCTCAATTCATTTATCAGATACTGGAAGCTGCGGTTTAATGCATTCAGGTTTTCCGAAACAAAATTCATAATAAAAGAAATCCTGTTTTTTTCATGCTCGCAAATTTCATAATCAAGACAGAGATGGGAACAGTTTCTTTCTATGGCTTTCACGACCATATTGATATTCAAGGCGTTGGCAGCATGTACGTCAAGGGAATCAATTGCCATTTTCCCGATGATAAAGCTGCCGTCGGAAAAAGAAAACTGATATTCTTTATTGACGAAATTTAGGCTGTCAGAAGGAAAGGGCGGGATGGGCGGGTTTGTAAACAGGCTTTTCCTGACCTTGACTGTATTATGAAAGTTACGCTGCTCCTTTTGAATGGCGTGCAATTTATTGTCAATAATCTTGGAGAGCGATTCATTTAATTCCTTGTGATTAATAGGCTTTAGCAGGAAGCTGTCCACTCCCAGGGAAATAGCCTCTTTGGCATATTCAAAATAAGAATAGCCGCTGATAATAATGAAATTTGTATTTAAACCTTCTGTCTGCGCCTCTTTGATTAATTTTAAACCGGAAAGGCAGGGCATCTGTATATCGGTAATGACAATATCTGGTTTCAGCTCCTTCATCATTTCAAGAACCTCCAGACTGTTTGTGGAAGAACCGAGGAATTGTAAATCCAGTGCTTCCCATTCGATTTCATTTTTTATCAGATTGCAGATATTTATTTCGTCGTCAGCGATTAAAACAGTAAGCATACAATTCACCTTATTTCTGATGAAAACAAAAAGAATGTGTTTATGAATCCTATTATATTATTTAAAAGTATCTAAGGGAAGTGGGGAAATATTTACAATTGGTGGAGGATTTTTATGACAGAGGGAAATTGCGTTGACTTGCGGGAAATTGCTTTTTATAATTCGGCACATAAGGAGGAAAATGAAATAGCAGAACGCAGAATAGCAGAAAAAACTGATTCAGAAAAGAAGGAGGGTTTCAAATGAAAAAAACAAAAATAGTTTGTTGTTATCTGGTAACACTTATGATAATCATGTCCTTGATCGGGTGTGGTAATCAGGGAAGCGGCCCGGCGGCAGAGGGAGCAGGAAGCGATAATGTGCCGGTAGAGGAACAGGGAAGCAATGAAACGGAAGAAAGTGATAAGACAGACAGCGCAGATGAAAAAATTGTGGTAGGGGTTTCCCAATGTACCACCCAGGAAGAAAGATGGCGTAATGATTCCAATGCATTGCAGGCATTAGCGGATGAAATGGGTATTGAATTGAAAATGGTAGATGCAACAAACGAGACATCTGCACAAGCAACCCAGATTGAGAACCTGATTTCCAGCGGTGTCGACGTATTGTTAGTTTCTCCGACGGATTCCGATGCGATCGCACCATCCTTAGAGGAAGCAAAGAAAGCAGGGATTCCCGTTGTTGTTTGGGGAAGACAGGCAAATACAGATTGTCAGGATTTCTTTATCATCAATGATTTTGTTATGACAGGAAGAGAAATGGCAAAAATTGCGCTGGAGACCTGCAGTGAAGGGAATGTCGTTTTAATCGGCGGAGATAAAAGCACTACTGTACCGACAGAAATGACAGAGGGCATGATGTCGGCTTTGCAGGAAAAACTGGACAGCAAGGAAATGAAAATTGTATTTGAGCAGTACATTACCAACTGGGCGCCTGATGGAGCCATGTCCGCAATGGAAAATGCCTTAACACAGCTTAATAATGATGTAGACCTGGTTTTATGCCATAACGACGGTATGGCGGGCGGAGCGATTCAGGCATTGGAAGGACAGGGACTGGCAGGACAGATACCTGTTGTGGGAATGGATGCAGAGCTTGCTGCATTACAGAGGATTGCTGAAGGAAAGCAGTATTCCACGGTTATCTTTGATCATTCGGGAACGGCGTCCATTTGTCTGAATGCGGCAGTTGCACTTGCCAGAGGAGAGGATGTCTCCGGACTCAAGACCAAGGATACGGAGATTAGCGGAAGCCAAATACCTACGGCGGATATTCCCATTATTATTATTACAAAGGATAATATGGACAGTGTGTGCATAGACTCAGGAATTCATACAAGAGAAGAAATCTATAAGTAGGTAAAAAGATGAATCCGGGATAAAACAGGAGGGTAGAATTGGAAACGAATGTATTAGAGCTTATTAATATCAGCAAAAGTTTTTCAAAGGTTAAAGTATTACATGATATTAATTTATCTGTCAAAAAGGGAGAAGTCCATGCATTGGTCGGAGAGAACGGTGCAGGAAAATCAACCCTGATGAAAATATTAAGCGGGTTCTATCCACATGACCAGTTTTTCGGGGAAATCAACGTGGACGGCAGGCCTGTGAAGTTTTCAACTGTTAAGGACGCGGAAAAAGCCGGAATTGAACTGATTACCCAGGAATTAGAGCTGGTGCCTCAATTGAAGGTATATGAAAATGTTTTTCTGGGGAATGAAATAAAGCGTCACGGAATTATAAATGAAAACGCAATGATTCGTAAAACCAAGGAATTGCTGGACAAAATGGGATTGGAGACCAATCCTCAGGATGTGCTGGAATATCTTGGGGTGGGTCAGCAGCAGATGGTTGCTATTGCAAAAGCCCTTGCAAGGGAATCCCGGATTCTTATTTTTGACGAGCCTACGGCTGCTTTATCTGATTCGGAAGCGGATAAATTATTTGATATTATAAAAGAGCTGAAGCAGCAGAATATTACGATTATTTATATTTCCCACAGGCTGAAGGAGGTACTTGCCATTTCGGACAGAATAACCGTTTTGCGGGACGGGAAAGTGGTACATAATGATTTGACGTCCCGGTTTTCCGAAGAAAAAATCATCAGATACATGATTGGAAGAGAATTGGTTGACCAGTATCCGGAACGTAAGGCGGAGCCGGGGGAAACAGTTCTGGAACTGAAAAATTTCAGTGCAGTATCCAAAAGCGGAAAGCCTATCGTGGAGAATATTTCCTTCCATGTTAGGAGCGGAGAGATTGTGGGGATATCAGGACTGGTAGGAGCGGGGCGGACGGAATTGGTTAAAGCTGTTTTTGGCGCCCTGCCCGCTCAAAAGTCGGGTAAAATTCTAATTCATGGAAAAGAAACAGAAATCAATAATCCTATGGACGCAATTAACTGCGGAATTGGTTTTGTTTCAGAAGACAGAAAAATAGAAGGTCTTGTGAACGGGGCGGATATTTTGTCAAATATTATTATGACCAGTTATAAAAGTGTGAGCAGACGCGGAATTATCAACGATAGTATATCTAAGCAAATGACAAACCGTTATATGGAGCAGATGAAGGTTAAGGCTTCCGGTATTTACCAGATTGTGGACGGGTTAAGCGGCGGTAATCAGCAGAAGGTATGTATCGCCAAAGCGCTTATGTCTAAACCGCAGATTCTGATTCTGGATGAACCTACAAGAGGGATTGATGTAGGTGCAAAGCGTGAGATATATCTGATTCTGAACCAGCTGGTCAAGGAGGGGGTTGCTGTTTTGATCGTTTCATCTGAGTTGCCGGAGATTCTGGGGATGTCAGACCGGATTCTGGTTATGAAGGACGGAAAAATAACAAAGGAGCTTGATCGAAAAGAAGCCAGTCAGGAAACCATCATGCGTTATGCCACATTAGAGGAGAAGGTGTTATGAAAACGAATATTTTAAAAAAATTTTGTACCAGAGATAATATCAGTAAATATATCAGGTCATATACAATTATTTTGGCAACTTTGATCATATGGGGCGTGTTCCAGTTTTTGACAAAAGGCACCTTTTTAAGTATCAGGAATGTGTCTAATCTGTTCAGGCAGATGGCGGTAGTAGGAGTTCTGTCCATCGGCATGACGGTGTGCCTGATTGCAGGCAACTTTGACTTGTCGGTAGGCAGCGTTACAGGATTTCTGGGAGCAGTATCGGCATATTTGATTACCAATATGGGGTTGAGTCCTATTATATCTGTAATAGTAGCGGTTATAGTCGGAATGGTAATAGGCTTTTGGAACGGTTTTTGGATCGCCTACCAAAAGGTACCGGCATTTATTGTGACATTAGGCAGTTCCCTGATATTTAAAGGCGGAATATTTATCATTACACAGGGGACGACCATACCTGTAAGGGAGGATTTCTATTTGGCGCTGGGACAAAAATATATCTCCATTCCCTTTGGGTATTTTTGTGTGGTAGCAGGAGTTGTTTTATATATCATCCAGGATTTGAAAAAGAGGAAGGATATGGAAGAGGTTCTGGGGCAGAGCACACCGATTATTCATCATATTTTGAAATATTGCCTGGTAGGAATGGTGTCCTTTGGTTTTGTGCTAGTCATGAATTTATATGAAGGAATTCCCATTGCAGTATTCATTATGTTTATTTTATTAATTATTTTATCCTTCATGCTTTCCAAAACATCCTTTGGAAAACGTGTATATGCGGTAGGCGGAAATTCCAGGGCATCCATGATGTCGGGCATAAATAATGCGAGAATATCCATGATCACATTTGTTATTATGGGAGGAATTGCCGGGCTGGCAGGAGTTTTGCAGACGGCAAGACTGGCGGCAGCCACTCCCGGAGCAGCGTCCGGCATGGAATTGGACGCCATTGCTTCCAGTGTTATCGGTGGCGTAAGCCTGGCAGGAGGCAGCGGTAAAGTATATTACGCCATTGTAGGCGGTCTGGTTATGGCGAGCTTGTCCAATGGCATGAGCCTTTTAAATGTAAATTCGGATGTGCAGTATATTGTCAAAGGCCTTATTCTGATTATTGCGGTATGGTTTGATGTCCGGATAAGAAATTATGAGAAGTAAACATATAGAAAACAGAGGAGGAACAATATGGGCAGAAAATATTTTGATGTGGAAGAAATTATAAAAGAAGTAGAAGGGAAAAATATGACTCAGGGCGGAGATATTTTGATTGATTATGATACCTGTGATTTTTCGCACAGGCTGGTGCAGCCGCCTATTGTATGCTATTTTATTACCACGGTAGATGAAAGGGGAAATACGAATTGTGCACCCATCTCTATGGGGAATGCAGTCTGGGGTGCTCCGCCTAATGCAGGCTGGTATTTTGTGGTAGGAGTCATTAATAACAGGCAGACTATGGTAAATATGCGTAAAACAAAGGAATGCGTCATCAGTTACTATCCGTATTCCTTGCTAAAAGAAAGCCATATTACCGGACTGCCGGTTCCGAGAGGAATTAGTGAAATAGAGGTCGCGAAAATGACACCGGTAAAATCCGTAAAAGTACAGCCCTGTGGTATAGCGGAGTGCCCCAATAATATAGAGTGCAAGGTTGTGGGAACTTATGACGCGTCAGGTACGACAATTTTCATATTAAAGGCTGTTGCCGTAAATGTTTCGGAAGAGATTTACGAGAAGGATAGAAAGCATCCTTATCAGCCGGGAATGGTACTGGCGGATTTGATGTACGAGGTATCTCTGAACGGTAAGCCGGAAAGAATTAATTATATGAGAATGAATCTGGAGCAGGTTTACAGAATCGGTGATGAACTTGGAGATGATACATTATGGACAGGAACCTTTGAGTCATGGGTAAACAGTGAGGCTGCAAGAGGAAGAATTTCCGAGGAGGAAAAGACAGAAATGCTGTCCTTATGCTCTCTGTGGCTGAAAAACCAGGATCCCGTTGCCAATGCTGAAGTAAAGAAAAGATTGACGGAAATGATTACGGACATGTCCTGGAGAGATTAAAAACCGGATGGAGTTAAGGATAAAATAATTTCCTGTTTATAAAAGCCCGGGGCAGAGATAAATTCTTTGACCCGGGCTCTATTGAGTTAGTATATCGATATTTTATCAGGAAAAAATAGTCTATTATGAAAAGGCAAAGCGGCTAAAAAGTCATGAAGATTACAGAACAAAAAGCAAAAACAGGATTGTATTTACTGCCACAATGGTATAAATCGCTTTCAATAATCATATATCTCGATTGCTGTATAGGTATGACTATAATGGTAGCCCAACTTTTCCGCAAGCGCGACAGAGCCTTTATTATGCGCGTCCCAACTTGGATATAAATTCCGTTTTAAGCACTCTAATATCAGTTTTGCACCGCATACATAGGCGAATCCTCTGCGCCTGTACTCTTCTCTGGTATCGATTTCTATTTCGATGCCTTCTTTGTATCTGGAATAAGAGGAAGCGCCGGATATAATGATATTTTCTTTGCAGATTACTGTGCCTATCCCGAATTTACGGTAATCCTCATAATTTGGAAACTGTGATACCAGATCGGCACTCCATGCTTCTGCTTTGCACATTTGATAAAGCCGTTCATCAATCATGGACAGAGTGTATTGTTTCGGCAGAGAGGAGACTGCCTTTTCCAGTTTCTTTTTATCAAAAATATGAGGTTCTTTCTTTATTGCATATCGGGAAATGACGGTTGCTCTTTTTCCATAAAAATCTATGATTGCATTTTTCCATGATTCGTTTTGCGGTGTCATGATCATAAAATTTTGAACACACCAGTCCGGCTTATATGATACTAATTCTATATTCGGTTTTCCGGCAAAAAAGGTAAAGTCCCCGATAATAGCCATTGCTGCTGTCGGAGTGATCAAATCATCTGCATAGATTTTTCCCATAATCCCCTGCAGGCAAGACCAGATAAGCGTTTCTTCCCATTTGCCAAATAGTGATGATACAGTGCTCGTGTCTGTAATTTCATATACCATTTGCTGCCTCCTATATGTGTGCAGAGTGAATAAGAATTATATATTAATCATGTAGGATTTCCTTCTTCCATGCCGCAATCTGTAAAAATAATTCTTCCATATCAATTTTTGAGAAATCCGTTGTATCAACTTTAATTTGTTTGTCACCAATCAAAAAGGCATCAAATCCTCTTTGCTGTATTCCATGTACGTAATTTTCATAAGAAACAGAGGTTGTTTTTAGTTCGTTCGGATTGCGCTCTTTCTTTTCCGGATAACAGTCATTCACAACATGCCCTCTGTGCCTGTCAGGACTGCTTTCCCGCTTCAGAAAACGCTGGTAGATTACTTTGTAATCGCCCGTTAATGTAATTGTCAATACGGAATATTGATATTTTTCTAAAAGATTTTTGATGCCATGTTCTGACGAATACTCAAAATTATTCTCTAAAATAAACGATTGTCCTGCTTTCATAAGCTGAGCAGCGATATAGTACATAATTTCCATGCTGGCAATTCCAAGCTTTACTTTTTCGCCTCTCGATTGAAAGCCAACATTGTCAAATAGTAATTCTTTAACGGTATCCTTTGAAACAACAGGCAGTTTCAACCTTTTTGACATAGTTTCTGCCATAGTGCTTTTTCCTGCTGCCGGAATTCCTGTCACTAATATACAATACATTTGTTTATCCTCTTTTCATACTAAGGAAGTTATATGATTATGAAAAAATAAATTTGTATAAATCTTCATCATCAATTTTTCGATTTTGAGATATAAATCCCGCTTTCTCATAAAGATGTTTTCCAACAATATTATCCGGATCTGTTGATAGATATACTTCTTTGCAATCCGGTATTTGTCTCATTTCTTCAAGAATTAATTTGAGTGCCTGTGTTCCGAACCCCTTTTTTTGATGGTTCTTGTCTATCATGAGTCTACACAATTCATAGAAGTTTTGTTTTTCGCAAAATCCATACATTGTAAAACCTACTATTTCTCCATCCTCTTCAATCGCTTTTGCTATCCACCCATTCTCAAATTGAGCTTGTACCATTGACAGGGCATTAGAGGCCACATATTCTTCACATAAAGTTGGCATTCCACTCTCATTTGTTGTCAAAAATAATACATCTGACCAATTTTCTTTTGTTATTTCTATTAGTTTCATCCGACACCTCTCCTGATTTGTCAATGCATTTATAGCCTGCTTTTATCAGGTATACAATTCTTCCAAAGGGGCTTTTGCCTGTTTTGAATTTATTATGCTTGTTTATTACTGATTGTGCAAGTTTTTTATTTACAGAAGATATGGAAGTGGTATAATCAAATCACGATTTGGAGAGAAGAGATATGAAATATCTAACAGCGACAGTGGAAATGGCAGATATCATACACGACATTTTACATACAACCATAAGAGAGATATATCCAAAGTATTATTCCCAAGAGGTAGTGGATTTCTTTTTTCAAAAAATTATGATACTGTTTCCTTAGATGCTTCGTTATCAGCAGTTTGGTTATATGAACATAGGGGATATAAAACAGTAGGACATGGAATTTATAAATTACAAAATGATGTTAAACTGGTTTATGAAATTATGGAAAAGAAGCTGCTATGTGGTAATATATAAGAGCAAAGATAAAAACACAACGCAAGGCGAGCTTGCAGAACTGGTAGGTAGTCCAGTCGCACCGATTCGGTGTAAGTAGCCCTCCCTCCTTAGGGTCGTCCGTTCTTTGTTCATCAAAATTATTTGTGCGAGTAATGAGGAAAATGTCCTGCTTGCAGGAGCATTTGACGAATACCGTGACAATTGCAAGAGGTTAAGGAGGAATTGGCAATGAACAAAATCAACAAGTCTATTTCAGTCTCGGGAAAGCTGACAGTATTTTTTGAAGCCCCTTTTTGGGTGGGAGTGTTTGAACGTGTATCGGGGGGAAGATTGTCTGTGTGTAAGGTTACATTTGGCGCAGAACCAAAAGACTATGAGATATATGATTTCATTTTGAAAAATTACTATCGGCTACGATTTAGCCCGGCTGTGGCAGCTGATGTAAAAGAGGTCGGCCGCAATCCTAAACGAGTACAGCGTGAAGTACGCAAACAGGTGCAGAATATTGGGATAGGAACAAAATCGCAACAGGCTTTGAAATTACAGCAGGAGCAGTTGAAAACTGAGCATAAGACTGTGAGCCGGGAACAACGGGAAGCAGAAAAACAGCGACAGTTTGAACTGAAACAGCAGAAGAGGAAAGAAAAGCATAGAGGCAGGTGAAAATCTTTTGCTTTCTTTGTGTATTATAGGTCTGGAAGAATTGTGTTATAGGAGAAAAACAGATGACAAAAAGGGAAGAATATTTGAGTTTGAGTAAAAAAGCACTTGGTGATAAATATGTTTTTTTGGATGAAATAGAACCACTTGGTCAGGGTGGATCAGGTATTGTTTATGTGGTTAATCAGGTTTTCGGAAAAGATGAAAATATTATTGCGAAACGTGCGGTTAAGTTTTTTATGTTTCGTGATGATTTAATGGATGATTGGGGAATTGTTTCAACTAATAATTTTAGAACAGAAATTAAAAATATTACGCAATTTAGTCATCAAAATATATTAAAAGTCGTTGATGGTGACTTTTATAATGTTGAGGTAAATGGTAAGCCATTTGAGATACCATATACAGTAACAGAATATATAAAGGGCGAAAATTTGGAGGATATTTTTAATCAAGATAAAATTAGTTTATGTAAAAAATATTTAAAAAACGAAGAAATTGTTTTTGATATTTTTTTGGAAATTATTGATGCAGTGCAATATTTGCATAGTAAAAACTTTTATCATTGTGATATTGCACCCAAAAATATTTTTTTGAAAACAGGGAGAAACAAAGATATCTTTGCTATTTTAGGTGATCTGGGAGCAGGTAATACAATAAGCAAAGAGGTGACTACCAGCGTTAGAGTTATAGGGACATATGACTATATGCCGGAAGAAGTAAAAAAATTGAAAAATCAAGAAATAAGCTCCGAAAAGTTTTCGGAATTGCAGCCAAGATGGGATATCTATAGTATTATTTATACATTTAGGAATGTCATATCTAAAATTAAATATAATAAAATCATAGAAGGTAATTTATGGAATTTAGAAAGACTGGATGAAAAACTGAAAAAAGAAAAATATAAAAGTGTCGATGCGTTGAAAAGAGACATTGAGTACTTGAAGCCGAGTTCGGGTCAAATACTTAATTTAGATGAATTGTCAGAAGCAAGTTCAAATATTAGACCATGTTTAATACCTTGTGGAGTGGCAATGTTATCTAATAGAATGAGAAAACTCACAAAACATGATGGAATGTTAAGGCTTATGGAGGTGCCGCAATTGCTAGAAGGTGCAACGACATTTCCGGGAGCCAATCATACAAGATATGAGCATTCTTTAGGAACCTACGAACTTATGCGCAGAGCAATCTTGGCATTGTTAAGAAATAGGGACTATATTACAAGTTTATCAGAGAGGCATGTCTTGTTATCTTTATTAGGAGCATTGCTTTCAAGTTTGGCCAACTTTCCTTATTCGTATGCAATACAAGAGTTGAGAGTGCAAAATTCAGGTTTGTTTCCTGAACTTGAAAGAAGAAAAATATTTAGAATGCTGATAAATAGACCAAGCAAGTTGTCAAATAAAAGTTTGATGAATTGTATACATAACTTGTTTTCTCAGTACGATATACTAGAGGATGATATTGAGTATGTTATATTTGGGAAAAGTGATATCAGAAAAAAAGAACTTGATAATTTATATTCTCTTTTAAATTCGTCAATAGGTGTCAGAGTTATTGACTATATTTTGCGAGATGCACATCATATTGGCATCTCTTGCAGAATAGAGACAGATAATCTGTTTAATAATTTAGCTATTATCAATAATGAGTTTTGTTTAAAACAAGGTGGAATTTCTTCTGCGGAGCAAATCATTACAAATAGAAGTTGGATGTTTAAAAGAATTTATTGGAGTGATCCTAATAGGGCTAATGCGGCATTGTTAAAGTACCTGTTTTATATAGTATATATTGAAAAAAAAGAATTGGACAAGCTGATTTTGGAGAATGTTTTAAGTTTTGATTGTACTAAAAGGTCAATACAGAATATATTAATTGAAAATAGTAGTAGTGATAAAAAAGAGCAAGTAAAAAGCATTGTAAATTTTATTAATCATAAAGGGCAGCAAAGATATAAAAGCATTCTTGTCTTAGACAATAATTCTAAGTATAGTTTAGCAAATCAAAGTTGTGATAAATTTTTTTCTATGGATTATATAGAACAATATGAAATTAGAAATAAATTAGAAAAATGGTTCTTAGATAGATATGATATTGATGCAAGCGAAATAAATAATGGTGTCATTTTGCTAATTGATATACCTGCTGAAAATATGCATAATAAATTAGGCAGGGATATACGAGTGAAAAGACATGATGGAATGATTTTAGAACTTGAAAAAGTATCTGGCTTGGTAAATGGAATGCGTGCAAATTTTGAAGAACAGTTAAGAATTTTAAGAGTATATATAAGACCGGATATATATAAAGATGTTTTGGAAAATAAAGGGTATGAAAAGGAGGAGATAGGATTAGAATTAAATCAAGAATTGTGTGAACTGCTATAATGTGATTCTGTGTCAAAATTTAGTAAAAAATTAGAATAAGAAGTTCCGGGAAGGCAGTCGTATGATTTTAAAAGAATTTGATGAAACAACGACGGCTGTTATAAACCTATGGAATATAACAAAACTGATAGATGGAAGTCCTAATGAAAATAGAAGCGCAGGCGGGGGTTTTATGGAGACGAACAGCATATTAACAGGAAAAATACTGACGAAAATTGAGGAAAATGTATCAAAGGTAATGATTGGCAAAAAGGAAGTGACAAGACTGTTGCTTGCCGCTGTCTCGGCAGGCGGGCATGTGCTTTTGGAGGACGTTCCGGGAACGGGAAAGACGGTGCTTGCAAAGGCGCTTGCAAAGTCTATGGGCTGCAGATTTGACAGGGTACAGTTTACACCGGATCTGCTTCCAAGCGATGTGACAGGACTGTCATTTTATAATCAGGAGAAGGGGGCGTTTACATTTAAGGAAGGTCCCGTGTTTACCAATATTTTGCTGGCGGATGAGATAAACAGAGCCACACCGAGAACGCAGTCAAGTCTTCTTGAATGTATGGCGGAAGGACAGGTAACTGTGGACGGAGAGACGCGGATTTTGGATGATCCTTTTTTTGTCATTGCCACGCAGAATCCCGTGGAGACGATCGGCTGCTTTCCGCTTCCCGAGGCGCAGCTTGACCGCTTTATCATGAAGATTCGTATGGGAGGTCTGGCTGCGAGTGAAGAACGTCAGATGATAGACCGCTTTATTAATGCGGAGCCTCTTGCCGGGATAGAGCCGGTATGCAGTGCGGAGGATATCAGAAAATTGCAGAATGCGTGCCGTCAGGTATATGTGCATGCCGATCTGCGTGACTACATTGTTGCATTGGTGCAGGAGACCAGGAAAAATAATGTGGGTGTGAGTCCGAGAGGAACGCTGGCATTTTTGCGTGTGTCGCAGGGGTACGCACTCGTGCAGGGGCGGGAGTATGTGGTACCCGAGGATATTAAGGAGGTCGCGCACGGTGTATTGTGCCATAGGCTTATCAGTGAGCTTGATGAGTCACAAAAAGCAGCTGTTGTTACGAATATTTTAAACAGTGTTGAACTGCCGACAGAGGACTGGTCAAAAAGATGATACTATTTTTGTTGCTTGGGATTCTGGCAGTAAGCGTACTGTGGGAATTCTATTATAAATACCGGTGGTCAAAAGATGTTTCGGTGAAATTGTGGTTTGCGTCTGCTGCTGTTTATGCGGGGCAGGATACAAAGCTTTATGAGGTCATTGAGAACAGAAAGGATCTTCCCGTCCCTGTTCTTGAAGTGAGATTTTATACCGGGAAGGAACTTGATTTTGCAAATACTGATAATACCAATGTCAGTGATTACCTCTATAAAAGGGATATTTTTGCAATACTGGGCAATCAGAAGATTACACGGGAAATTCCTGTGAAATGTAAAAAGCGCGGCAAATACGCGATAAATGATGCCGAGATTACGACGTATACCCTGCTTTATGGAAGACGGTATCATAAGGGAATAGAAACTTCTGCGGAAATATATGTGTATCCCAGAATGACGGATGTGTCAGAAATAGTGACGGTGTGTGAGCGGATGTTGGGGACACTTCAATGCGCAAAGCGGCTCTATGAAGATCCGTTTGCTTTTCGCACGATAAGAAGCTACACGACAGATGATCCGATGAAGACGATCAATTGGAAAGCAAGTGCAAAGACCGGTTCACTGATGGTCAATACTTTTGACTCTGCACTGTCCCGAAAAACGATGATTTTTCTCGATGTGGAGGACAGGGGCATACTAAAACGCGAGGAGCTGGTGGAAGAAAGCATAGCCATAGCCGCGACACTGGTCAGAAAACTTGTGCGGCAAAACATTGAGGTCGGATTTACTTACAATGGCGGCGGACAGGCCATAATGCCGATGAATAGCAAAAGTGTATTGACCGGAATTGAGCGGATGCTTGCGGAGTATGATTCTAAAACGAAAAACAAGGATTTTGAGCAGCTCATAAGGGAGTTTTTTGCAGCTGCATTTTCTAAAAAACCGCTTTCCCGGGATACGCTTCTTGTAGTTATCACGAAAAACCTGAGCAAACAGCTTGTGGAGTGCATCAGAGATTGTGCCGGGGCGTATCAGACTTTGGTCGTAGTGCCTGTGTGCAGAGGGGAAAACACTGCTTGGCGGGACGGCATTCATGCCGTAAAAAGCAGGGATAATGTACAGATACTGGTAAAAGAGGTGGAGAGAGTATGATGTTAAATCGAATCCTGAAAATAATAGGATATGCTCATGCCACACTTTTTTTCGCATTGATGATCCCGCTTTTGTATACGGTGGCAGAGTTGGCAGATTCGGCAGGGGCAGGTGCATTATATATGAAATGTCTGTTGATTTCGGTTCCTGTCATTGTTACCGAGAGGGCGATAAAACGCACGAAAAATCTTGCTGCATACATAGCGATATGTGTGGCGCTGATAGCGGGGGTATGTGGCATCACCGCGTTATTCAGCACGTCAGGTACTTATGCTGTCTGGTATTGTCTCGGAATGTCTGCGGAGACATTTATCATTGCATTTAAGAGGCTGCAGGGCAGATTATATGAATCTATCCGGAAAAAAGAGGATGATCTGATGGTGGCAAAAAAGGAGGAATTTCTGGATACACCGTCGTTTACGCTTTTGTGGTATTTTGCCGTGATTTATGTGTGCGGCCTGTGTCTGAACGCAAAGGCATTGTGTGATATGGCATTTTACAGCGCGATCGTCTATCTTTTTCTGGCGCTGATCGCTGTATATTTTCGTGAGACGAAAGTATATCTGGAAACGAATGAGCGTATAAAAGGAATTCCGACAAAGCGTTTGTACGGTGTGAGTTTTTCTATGCTTTTACTTTTCTCAGCACTGCTTCTGGCGGGTATCCTGCCGTCTGTTTTTCTGGCAGATCACAGACAGTATACAGACATCAGGAGATGGTATGAGGGGATGAAGCCTGTGCCGTATGAAGAGCAGATCGCCCCGGAATTCGGCGGGTTATGGGGCGATATGGGTATGATAGAGCCGATGTATGACAGCGAAGAGATATCTGAGCTGTCGCCGCTTGTGGATATGCTGTTTCGCACGGTGAGCGGTGCCTGTATTCTTGCGATCGTCTATGGTATTATCCGGGCAATCAGGCAGGTGTTTCAGGAGTTTAAGAGCAGTTATGATGAGAATGGCGATATCATAGAAGAAATAAGGGTAGAAGAAAAATTTGACAGGGAAGAAATGCTGGAAAAAGGACGCCGCCGTGCAGACGGTGCAGCAGAAAAGATAAGGCGCAGATACCGGAAAACGATACGAAAACACAGAAAAGACCGTCCGGCACCCTATGAATCGCCCGCTGAGATTGAAGAGGGAGCAGGATTAAAGGATGATGAGGAGATGCGGCAGCTGCACAAAACTTATGAGGAAGTGCGCTATGGGAATATTGTCTGATAGCGAGAGGAATAGGCTTGAAATTTCGAACCGGAGGGAAACTGCATGAAAACAGGCATATGTTATATAGTAGGCGCCGGTGAAAACTATGGACTGGATTTTATTCCTGAAAAAGAAGATTTTGTGATTGCGGCGGATGCAGGATTTCGCTATCTGCGGGATGCTGACATTACGCCGGATCTTATCGTAGGGGATTTTGACAGTTTAAACGATATACCGCAGAGCGGCAATATATTAAAGTTTGCGGCAGAAAAAGATGATACGGATATGTTTATAGCATTAAAAGAAGGCATCGGGGCGGGATACAGGTCGTTTCATATTTACGGCGGAACAGGCGGACGCATCGATCATACGATTGCGAATATTCAAATGCTTGCATATATATCCGAAAGGAAAATGAACGGCTGTCTGTTTCACAAAGACACTGTACTTATCATGATGGAAAACGGAAAACTTATGTTTGATGAGGGCAGTTTGGGTTATGTATCTGTATTTTCCTACTCGGAAAGATCCACCGGCGTGTATTTGCGGAATCTGAAATATGAACTGGTTGATGCGACGTTGACAAACAGTTTTCCGTTAGGCGTCAGTAATGAACTTGTTGGAAAAGAGAGCAGCATAACGGTCGAAAACGGCGTGCTGCTGATAAGTTTTCCAAGAGGATTGGAGAAACGTATTCACTTTATCCCCATGCAAAATTAGCCAGATAAAATAACAGGAAAGTATGGGCGGGATAAAAAATATAGAAGAAATATTTAAAACTTTTCCCCTTTTCTCCGTTATAACGAAGCATGAGAGGCAGTGCGAACGCCATAAAACACTGGGTGGGAATACCGGCGCAGTCTCCGCCCCAAAGTTCGTCACTGAACTGCAGAATACAGAAAAGCAGGTATACGATAGTAAAAAGCTCCCTTTTATCGTGCAGGAAATACATTGAAATGCCAAGGATAATAAAGAGCGGGCCGTATTCACTGAGCGCCAGATTAGGAACAATGCCGGTCAGTGTATCACCACTGTAATTTTTCAGAATTGGCAGCAGCTGCGGAACAATGCCGTAAAGAAGCTGCAGGGCGAATATACCGCCGGCCATAAGCAGTCCTTTCCGTCTGTCTTTTTGAAATGTTTCTATTGTACTTATTAAAAGACCTGTCAGGAACAGGGATAAAAAGATATTATGATAACCGTATCCAAATCCGTCCACGGGAAAGACAGAATCAGTAAAAAGAATGAATCCGGTCATAAAAAGGCTTGCGAGATAGAGCCTTAAAAGATATCGCTTTCTGCTGCGGGTATGCCTATACCCTTGTGTCATACAAAACAAAAAAAGCGGATAGCTCCCTCTTCCCAAAATACGCAGGAATAAATAAAGTCCATATGGCAAAAAACTTTCAAAATACAATCCTACATGATCTAAAACCATCAAATATAATGCGATACATTTCAATGCAAAAATACTCATAAAAACTCCGCTCCCTCGAATGATAGACACAAATCAATTTATTTTTAAAAATTTTATCAATTTCAGGATTAAAAGTCTTTTACAGAGTATTTAAGATTTTATGAATTTATTAAAGATTTTCGTCCTTTTCGGAATTGTGTACCCATAAAAAATAGGTTATAATCGCACTAACAAATCGGTACCTACTAAACTGAGAGGGGAACAGTGTGATCATATGACAGAGAAAAACAGGAGGGCAGGGAAGGCCGGATGCATGCTCTGCCCGAGAAACTGCGGTGTAAGGAGAGAGGCCGGAGAGGCCGGCATCTGCGGGCAGACAAATATGGTGAAGGTGGCACGCGCCGCCCTGCATTACTGGGAGGAGCCTTGCATTTCCGGAACGGCTGGTTCGGGTACAGTGTTTTTTTCGGGCTGCTCCCTGCACTGTGTATTCTGCCAGAATCATAGTATTGCGGACGGAAAAGCGGGAAAACAGGTTACAACAGAGCGGCTTTCCGAAATTTTCTTGGAATTACAGGAAAAGGGGGCAAATAATATCAATCTTGTGACGCCGGGACACTTCGTACCGCAGATAGCGGAGGCGCTTGTACGGGCAAAAAAGCAGGGCATGGTTCTGCCGGTGGTCTATAACACAAGTAGTTATGAATATGTGGATACGCTCAGACAGATGGAAGGGTTGGTAGACATCTATCTGCCGGATTTTAAATATATGAGTGCTGCATTGGGACTGCGCTATTCTCATGCAGAAGATTACAGCGAGGTTGCAAAAGCGGCTATCGCGGAGATGGTGAGACAGACAGGAGAAGCGGTCTTTGAAAACGGTGATGAGGACGGGCTGTTGAGACGAGGAACGATCGTGCGGCATTTGGTGCTTCCCGGCTGCACAGAAGACTCAAAGGCTGTGATAAGGTATTTCCATGAAAGGTATGGAGATATGATCTATATCAGCATTATGAATCAGTTTACACCGATGCCCGAACTGACAGATTATCCGGAGATAAACCGCAAAGTGACGAAAGAGGAGTATGAAGAGGTGGTGGATTACGCCATTTCGCTGGGGGTGGAGAGAGGATTTATCCAGGAGGGAGAAACCGCGGAGGAGAGCTTTATTCCGGCATTTGACGGGGAAGGAGTATAAAATATTGGCAGAAAGTGAATGTGAATAGTTGTGTGGTGTGGTATTATTGGGTATAATAAATTTGATAAAGCGAGTGTTGTTAGGGAGTTTTCCATGTTTAAAAAGAAGAAGGTAAAAGCAACTTATGATAAAGAAAGCCAGAAACCCGTTATCCGGGCAAGTATATGCAACGGAGAACAGGTGGCGGGATTTAAAGACATACATACCGGAAAATTCTCGGAGATCATGTTGATCAGAAACAGCAGGGATATGGAGGAGTTTCTGGAAAAGTATGATATTACAGAGGAAGAGGTATCAAAAGAATACTGATTTATTTATGCTGATTCCTCCACTCTCTGGGCGAAACTCCGTAAACATTCTTAAACGCCCGCGAAAAATGCAGCTGATTCTCGTATCCCACTGCAGATCCGATATTTGCAATGGAAAGTGAAGTCAGCTTAAGAAGTTCCGTTGCTTTTACCATGCGGTAATGCATTAGAAATTCCTGCGGGGAACGCCCAACGGAATTACGAAAGATCTTGCCGAAATAACTCCGGTTAATTCCGCACACTGCTGCAATCTCTTCTATAGAAATATTGTTCTGAAAATTCTGTTCAATAAAATTGATCGCTTCTTTAATATAATAGTCGCTCATCTTACTGCTGTGCACAGGGGTGGTCCGTGTTGCAGAGCGGGTCATATAATCCAGAAACAGATAAAGATGTCCCATCAGATGCATCGGAGATTCTTTGGGATGATGGACAATATATGTCATTTCCTGTATCAGCATTTCCCGCAGTTCTTTGGAGAGAGGATGATATACAGGGTTATCAGGAGAAAGCTCTGTCAGATCAAGCGCCTCTTTCACTCTCAGTCCGTCAAATTCAATCCACATATATTCCCAGGGAAGGCGTTCGTCCGCAAAGTATGTATTGATCTGCCCGGGAAAGATCAGAAAACCCTGTCCGCTCTTAATGGAAAAAGTCTGCGTCACTCCTTTGGAATCATCGGCCATCAATGTGCCCGTGCCGGAGAGTATATAGTGGAACAGATAATGATTTCTGGCAAGGGGTCCGAAAGAATGTCCGGGGTCACATTGCTCATAACCATGCTGATACATATCCAGATCAATAAAGTTTGCGTTGGGGAATATATTGAAGAAAGTATTGCTCATTGGAAACCTCCGTTCCGCAGTGACACTCGTCCTATCCAAAAATCCAAAACCAAATTTTTTACATGCAAGCATGACAAAAATTTGCTTTCGTCTTTTTGGCACTGCTCATTGTTTATACCATAATGCGACATCGTTTACTATTATAACATAAAACGTAGCATATTGACATAAAATATGAAAAATAGTGATATTTTTGATAGCATAGTGGTATGTTAAAATGAAAATATCTAAAAAGTACCAAAAAATAACATAGGAAGGAAGAGGAAAATATGTCAAAAAGAAAGATTGCCAAAAAAGCGGCAGCAGCGTTTGGACTTGCGCTTTGTGTGGCAGGTCTGACAGGCTGCGGACAGACATCATCGGATGGTAAGATTGAGGTAGAGTTAGTGTCTTACAAGCCGGAGGCAGTGTCGGCAATGGAGAAGATTGAAGCGCGCTTTAATGAGACGCACGATGACATCCATTTGACGATCAATTCGCCCAATGAAGCAATGACGATTTTAAAAACAAGATTTATCAGGGAGAACTATCCGGATATCGTAGGAATCGGCGGCGATATCAATTATTCCAATTTCCTGGATGCAGAACTGTTTATGGACATCTCCGATCTGGATGCGGCGGCAGATGTGAAACCGGCTTATGCGACCATGGTGAAAGAACTGGAATTTATTCCTCAGGATGGCGTTTACGCGCTTCCCTATGTAGCGAATGCGGCAGGCGTTCTTTACAATAAGGATATGTTTGAGGAACACGGTTGGGAAATTCCCGAAACATGGTCGGAGTTTACAGCACTCTGTGAACAGATCGAATCGGAAGGCATTCAGCCGTTGTATCTGGGTTACAAGGACACCTGGACCTGTCTTGCGCCCTGGAATGCTCTGGCAGTAGGCCTTACACCGTCTGATACCTGTGCGCAGGTAAACCAGGGCACCACAACCTTTACGGATAACTACCGTGAAGTGGCGGAGAAAACGGAAGCGCTTTTGCAGTATGCGGAGCCAAACCCTTATGCTTACGGCTATAACGATGCATGTACCGCTTTTGCAAGAGGAGAATCCGCAATGTATACAATCGGCAACTATGCGATTCCTCAGATCAAATCGGTAAATCCGGATATGAATATTGATTCCTTTACATTCCCTGCAAATGAGGCGGAAGAGGATAATGTACTGAACTCCGGTGTTGACTTACAGTTCTGTGTTATGAAGGAAACCAAAAACAAAGAAGCGGTATATGAAGTGCTCAGGTTCCTCTATGAGGATGAGACGATCAACATTTACCTTGAAGATCAGGGCGGTATTGCCTGCAAAGAAGGCGATTTTGAGCTTCCCGCTGAGCTTGAAGGCATGAGAGTATACATAGAAGCAGACAGAATGACCGACTATCAGGATCACCACTATCCCAGTGAGATGAGCGTGGATGCAATGATCCAGACATTCTTACTGAATGAGGATGCAGATGCTGTAGATACTTTCTTAGCGCGGTTTGACTCAGACTGGACCAGATATAACAGAGACCTGATCTGGAAAGTACAGCAGTATCAAAATAAAAAACAGTAACATCCCGTACAGGATGTTACGGAACTCATAATAATAGAAAGGAAAAGGTTTTACTATGAAAAGTAAAATGACCACTCGGGAAAAAACATTCTGGGCAATTACGATACCGGTAGTTTTATTGTTTTTCACATTCAATACGCTGCCCATGTTGAAGGGATTTATGTATAGCTTTACCAATTACCGCGGTTATGGTGATTA
Source organism: Lachnospiraceae bacterium (assembly GCA_014804795.1). Classification (GTDB taxonomy): domain Bacteria; phylum Bacillota; class Clostridia; order Lachnospirales; family Lachnospiraceae; genus 1XD8-76. The sequence continues at coordinate 39,915 of JAAUZC010000012.1, forward strand.
TGACTGGGTAGGATTCAGAAACTATAAGGATCTGTTTACGGATCTCAGGGTAGGCAAGAGTTACCTGTTTACATTCAAATATGCGCTGGTAGGTACAGTGCTCGTCAATGTGCTGAGCCTGATCATGGCGTTAGGGTTAAACAACCGCATTCGCTTTAAGAGTGCACTCAGAGGTATCTACTTTGTGCCGAACATTCTTGGGGGACTTGTTATCGGTTACATCTTCAGTTTCTTCTTTACCTACATCGTTCCGGCAGTAGGCAACGCATTAAATATCAGCTGGATCCAGAACAGTATTCTGGCAAGCGAGAAATATGCGTGGATCGGCGTTTTGATCGTCGGTGTATGGCAGGCGGTGGCAACGAACACTATTATCTACATATCCGGCCTTCAGACGGTACCGGAGGATGTGTATGAGGCAAGTAATCTGGACGGTGCAACGAAATGGCAGGAATTCTGGAAAGTGACACTGCCGCTTGTGGTTCCGTTTTTGACCATCAATCTTGTACTCAGCACAAAGAATCTCCTGATGGTATTTGACCAGATCATGTCCTTGACAAAGGGCGGCCCTGCACAGAGCACAGAGTCCATCTCCTACCTGATCTACAGAAACGGTATGGACGGCGGGCAGTTTGGTTTCCAGAGTGCAAACGCAGTGATATTCTTCTTTGTGATCGTAGGAATCACCGTAGCCCAGTTGTCGATAATGAATAAGAAGGAGGAACAGTTGTAATGGAAGAAAAAAGAACAAACTGGGTGCTGACTATCGTCCTGATATTAGGCACCGTAACCGTATTCTTTCCCTTATATATGGCAATTATCATCGCCTTTAAGCAGCCCAGTGAAATGACAAACGATGTAGCGGGCGCACTGGCGTTCCCGTCAAGCTGGAGCTTTGATAATTTCAGACAGGCTATGGAAGTAACAGATTTCTGGCGCTCCCTTGGCAACAGCCTTTTGATCACAATTGCAACTATTTTAATTGCTATAGTGGTCCACTCCATCGCAGGTTACGCGATTGGAAGAGGTATGGCGGAGAGAAAGGCATTCAAAACGATTTATTTATACATTGTAAGCGGTATGTTTGTACCTTTCGCTATCCTGATGATGCCTTTAGTAAAACAGACGGCGCAGATGGGGCTGGGCAACAGACTGGGCGTTATCCTGCTGTATGTTGTATTCTACATGCCGATGAACGTGATGCTTTATACAGGGTATTTAAAAAATATACCTCTGGCGTTGGAGGAAGCGGCATATATTGACGGGGCGACCACATGGACGACTTACTGGAAAGTAATCTTTCCGATGATGTCGCCGATGCACGCTACGGTTGCTATTCTGACGGCACTGGGCACATGGAACGATGTTATGACACCGCTTGTTATTATGTCCGGTACAGGTATCAACACACTGCCGTTGGCACAGCTTAATTTCCAGACACAGTTTGGTACAAATTATAACCTGGCATTTGCTTCCTATATATTAGCGCTTATTCCGATTCTGATTTTCTATATCATTTGCCAGAAACAGATTCTGAATGGTGTTGCAAATGGTGCAGTAAAAGGATAATAACAGTTTCTTTCGCTATCTGCTGGATATGAGTTGGAAAATATGCTAGAATAAAATACTGAAAAAAGTTTCTCCCCCGTCGTTACAACGGGGGAGAAACGCCAATAGAAATAAAAACAGACAGTGGAGGGAAGTTTTAATATGGCAATAACAGTAGAGCGTGGTGTATTTCATATTGAGACGGCTAATACCCTTTACCAGATGAAGGTAGACAGTTTTGGGGTATTAAATCATTTATGGTACGGTGCAAAAACAGGCTGTATCATGGATTATCTTCTGGACTATCCCGATGTGGGATTTTCAGGGAATATATATGAAGCGGAAAATCAGAGAACGTATTCTCTGGATACGCTGCCGCTTGAGTATGCTTCCGGCGGTGTTGGAGATTTCCGCATTCCGGCTATTGCCGTTATGCATGAGAACGGAAGCTGCGCATTAGACCTGCGTTTTCAGGAATATCATATTTTAAAGGGGAAATATCAGATTCCCGGCCTGCCTGCGGTATACGCAGATGATGAAGAGGCGGAAACGCTGGAAATTATTTTAAAAGATACGGCAACAGACGTAAAAGTGATGTTAAAATACGGTGTGCTGGAAAAATCGGATATTATCACAAGAAGCACGGTTGTGCAGAATCAGGGCAAGACGCCCGTGACGATAAACAGAGTACATAGTCTGTGTCTGGATGTTCCCTATGGCGAATGGGAGTGGATCCATTTTCATGGCAGACACACAAAAGAACGGCAGGCAGAGAGGGCGGCGCTGCTTCACGGGATCCAGGAGAGCAGCAGCGGCAGAGGCATGTCCAGCCATCAGCAGAATCCCACGGTGCTTCTCTGTGAAAAGGGTGCGACTGAAAAGAGCGGTTTCTGTGTCGGAGCAGCGTTAATGTACAGCGGCGGTTTTCAGACACAGATCGAGAGGGATCAACTTGATCAGGTGCGCATTGTCATGGGAATCCACCCGGGTACTTTTGCATGGCATCTGGAGGAAGGCGATAGTTTTTATGCGCCGGAAGTCATATTATCCTGTTCGGATCACGGTTTTGCAGAATTGTCACATCGCTTCCATCATGTGATCAGAAACAATGTATGCAGAGGAAAGTATAAACTTTCAAAGCGGCCGGTGCTTATCAACAACTGGGAAGCCACCTATTTTGATTTTGACAGTAAAAAGATCGAGGAGATAGCAAAGAAAGCCGCAGAACTTGATATTGATATGATGGTGTTGGACGACGGCTGGTTCGGAAAAAGAGATTCCGATTGTTCGGGGCTTGGTGACTGGGTAGTCAATGAGAAAAAGCTGCCGGGCGGCCTTGGCAGACTGATCAGTAAGATTAATGACCTTGGGATGAAGTTTGGAATCTGGATGGAACCGGAAATGGTCTCGGAAGACAGTGAGCTGTACCGCAGCCACCCAGAATGGGCAATTCACATACCGGGCAGGGCTCCGATGCGGGGCAGGTATCAACTTGTGCTTGATATGGCGAATCCGGAAGTGATCGAGTATCTGCATCAGGCGGTCAGTAAGATTCTGCGGGAAAACAATATTGAGTATGTCAAGTGGGATATCAACAGGAGCATTTGCGACTGGTATACGCCCACCCTTCCCGAGAGCAGGCAGCTGGAACTGCCGCACCGGTATGTTTTAGGACTTTATGAGTTGTTGGAACGTTTGACAGGAGAATTTCCGGATGTTTTGTTTGAAGGCTGCGCCGGAGGCGGCGGAAGATTTGATGCGGGGATGTTGTATTACTGCCCGCAGATCTGGTGCAGCGATGATACGGATGCCCATGAGAGAACACTGATCCAGTATGGTACAAGTTTCTTTTATCCGATTTCCACAGTGGGCGCCCATGTGTCCGCGGTACCTAATCACCAGACCGGACGGGTGACTTCTATTCAGGCAAGAGGAACAGTGGCGATGGCCGGAAGTTTTGGCTATGAGCTGGATTTAAATATCCTGTGTGAGGAAGAAAGACAGGAAGTAAAAAAACAGGTGAAGGCCTATAAAGAGCATCAGGATCTGATTTATAACGGTCTTTATTACAGAATCTGCAATCCGGTGGATGAAAATCTTTCGGTATGGGAGTTTGTGGCGCAAGATCAGTCGGAAGTGCTTGTGCAGGGCGTAGTCTATCGGGCCGAACCGAACGGACTGCGAAAAAGGATCAGACTGACCGGGCTTGCTGGGCAGGCAAAGTATCAGGTGGAAGGTGAAGAAAATATATACTCGGGAGAGGCGCTTATGGCAGGGGGAATACTTCTTCCCACAATAACAGGTGATGATGTTGCCATTCAAATTTATTTAAAAAGGTTATCTTCTTAACAGCTTTCAGGTTTATTTCACTTTATGCTGTTTTTCAGGATAATGAGGCAAGACGGGCAGATTCTATAAAGGAATCTGCCTTTTGGTTGATAGGAAGAGTGGATTTGTGGTAAAATGGCATATATGTAAAACGATATTGTATGGCAGGAAAAATTATGCAGGCAAGGCTGACCGAGTTGAATGAAAACGAAATATTATTGTACCTTGGCTATCGGGGACAAGAGTATCCGGCGGAATTGAAAGAACAGATAGCGCGCTGCGAGAAAGAAGTGCTTGCGGTATCAAGTCCCCGGCTGATCTGGCGCAGGTTGTCAGTTGATGATGCAAATTTTTCTGCGTTGGATTTGGAGGGAAAAGATATCCGGGAATTGCTTGAGGGCTGTCGGGAAGCGGTACTGATGGCGGTGACTCTGGGGCAGGGAATAGACAGACTGCTTGCAAGAAACAGCGTGAGCAATATGGCGGATGCTGTGATCATGGATGCCTGCGCCAGTACAGCGATTGAAAATGTGGCGGATAACTTTGAAATGGATCTGCGCAGGGAACTGGAAGCGGAAAATTTATATGTAACGGATCGGTTCAGCCCCGGTTATGGAGATCTGCCGCTTTCCACGCAGAGAAAACTCTGCGCGGTGCTGGATGCGGGACGGAAGATCGGACTGTCTTTAAGTCCATCCATGCTGATGATACCGGGAAAATCCGTGACAGCGGTGCTTGGCATATCGGAGAAGCCGAAACCGCTGCGTAAGAGGGGCTGTGAGAGCTGCAGTCTGTTTCGCAGCTGTATGTACCGTAAGGAGGGAAAGAGTTGTCATGAAAAATAATATCATTCTTGACGGAGGAATGGGCACCATGCTGCAGGCCGCAGGGCTTGGGCTGGGAGAGCGGCCGGACGTATTCGGGATGAAGCATCCGGATGTGGTGGAGTGCATTCAGCGCAGTTATGTGGAGGCAGGCAGTCGGATATTGTATGCCAATACTTTCGGTACCAATGCTCATAAATTGGAAGGGACAGGCTATACGGTGGAAGAAGTCATATCTGCCAATATTGCCATTGCAAGAAAAGCTGCCGGCGGAAAGGCGAAGGTAGCATTGGACGTGGGTCCTATCGGGGAGCTGTTGGAGCCTCTCGGTATGTTGTCCTTTGAAAAGGCTTATGATATTTATGCACAGGTTGTAAAAGCAGGGGCTGCCAGCGGTGCAGATCTGATCATCTTTGAGACCATGACGGATTTATATGAAGTGAAAGCGGCAGTGCTGGCGGCGAAAGAAAACAGCACGCTTCCAATCTGGACGACCATGAGCTTTGAAGCTTCCGGGCGGACCTTCACGGGAACCACGGTGGCGTCGATGGCCTTGACGCTGACAGGGCTTTCGGTGGATGCGCTTGGTATCAACTGTTCTCTGGGACCGAAAGAACTGGTGCCTTTAGTAAAAGAACTGCGGCAGTGGACGGATCTGCCAATCATCGTGAAGCCCAATGCCGGACTGCCGGATCCCGCTACGGGAGAATACAGCATGGGACCGGAAGAATTCGGACAGTGTATGGCGGAGTTTCCGAAGCTGGGGGCTTCCATCTTCGGCGGCTGCTGCGGGACAAACCCTGATTTTATCAGGGCACTGGCAAAATTGCCGGAGCGGGAGGATTTTGTCGGGACAGCGGTTCAGGAGGCAGAGAACGATATAACAGAAGTATGCCGCAAAGCGGACTGTCCGAGTGGGCAGAATACAGAGTATACGGGAAAAAGGAACCTTCGCCGCGGTGTCTGTTCGGCGGGACAGGTGGCGGAGTTTGGCGGACTTCAGGACTCGCCCCGGGTTCTTGTTGTCGGAGAGAGGATCAATCCTACAGGAAAGAAACGGTTTGCACAGGCGCTGCGGGACGGAGACATGAACTACATTATGGAGCGCGCCATCGAGCAGGCGGATGCCGGGGCTGATATTCTGGACATCAATGTGGGACTGCCGGGGATTGAAGAGGCGGAGATGATGACCCGGGTGGTCAAAGCAGTACAGAGTGTGGTATCTCTGCCGCTGCAGATTGATTCCTCCGATCCGGCAGCAATTGAAGCGGGACTTCGTGCCTGCAACGGCAGGGCAATCGTGAATTCGGTGAATGGAGAGCCGGAAGTACTGGAAAAGATTCTTCCCATTGTAAAAAAATATGGTGCTGCAGTGGTGGGGCTCACTATGGACAAAGGCGGTATTCCCGAAACGGCGGAGGAAAGGATCGATATCGCAAAGCGGATCCTGGATGCGGCGTTAAATTACGGCATTCCCAAAGAAGATGTGCTGATTGATGCATTGACACTGACAATATCCGCCCAGCAAAAACAGGCGGCGGAAACGTTGAAAGCTGTGCGGCATATCCATGAAAAGATGGGACTGCATTGTGTGCTTGGCGTCAGCAATATTTCTTTCGGCCTGCCGGAGCGGTCTCATATTACGGCCAGCTTTTTGACGCAGGCCATGTGCTGCGGGCTGGATTTCCCGATCATCAATCCCAATCAGAAGGAGATCATGGATATGATCTTTTCCTATCGCGCGCTGTCCGGGGAAGATGTGGACTGTGCCGCCTATATTGAGCGGTTTGCTGGAGAAACATCTGAAAAAGTGACAACTGTGTCAGTTGCGGAAATGACCCTGGAAACGGCAGTATTAAAGGGATTAAAACAGGAAGTGGCAAACCTGACGGAAAAGTATCTGGAAACCATGTCCGAACTGGATGTTATCAATCAGAAGCTGATTCCGGCGTTGGATGTCGTGGGAGAAAGATATGAGAAACAACAGATCTTTTTGCCTCAGTTGATCAATGCGGCAAATGCCGCCTGCGCCGGGTTTGATCTGATCAAGGCGAGGATAGCGGGCAGAGGCGGAGAAAGCCTTTCCAAAGGAAAAATCATTCTGGCAACGGTGGAGGGCGATATCCATGATATCGGCAAGAATATTGTCCGGGTAGTGTTGGAAAACTATGGGTATCAGGTGATCGATCTGGGCAGAGACGTTCCGGTGCAGACCGTAGTGGAGGCAGTGCTGAAAGAAAAAGTGTCTCTCGTAGGACTTTCGGCGCTGATGACGACCACTGTTTCCTCCATGCAGAAGACGATTGCTGCATTGCGGGAGAGCGGACATCCCTGTAAAATCTTTGTGGGGGGAGCCGTACTGACAAAACAGTATGCCATGGAGATCGGCGCGGACTTTTATGCGAAGGACGCAAAGGCTTCTGCAGATATTGCGAAAGAAGTGCTGGGGTAGCGAAAAACCGCGCATCTGTCGTGTCACCGTTTTATTGCTTTACAAAACAGACGTTTTATCAATAGGATAGGCTTATAGCCATCCGGCAGGTTTTGGCTGCAGTGTATTGATAGTGTGAAGAAATAAGAAGGAGGCAGACTATGGAATTTGGAGCTTTTCTACGTGTGTTAAGGGAAGAAAAAGGAATGACGCAGCAGTCTTTGGCGGATCGTCTCTATGTTACAAGGCAGGCGGTTTCGCGATGGGAATGCGGTGCAAGATATCCCGATGTTTTAACGACAAAAAAACTGGCGGAAATCTTTGAAGTTTCTATCGATGAACTGGTGTCGGGGGAAGAGCTTAAAAAAGATGTGGATGCACAGCCGGTATTAGACAAACCTGTCACGAATTTTATCCAGACAGCGCTCTATGCGGCAGGCTTTACAGCATATTTTATGAAATCTGTTTTTGCGGTTCAAAGCTTTTATCCTGACCCGGCGCTTTCACATACGCCGGCGGGGCAGATCGGTGTTGTAGATATCATATCGGCTGTTGTTATATGGATCAACTGCATTGCGCTTGCAGCAGGCTTATATTATTCTTTGAAAAATAAACTTTCGCCTGTAAAAATTGCGGTGATCATGAGTACGTTTTTCTGGCTTGAGTTGCTGCGTATCATCATAACCTGGATCAATATGAACCTCACCGGAACAGGGTATATGGGAATCGGCGGTGTGATGGAGGTGTTTTATTACAGTGCCGTGGTCTGCGCGATTTTGTGGTATTTCCTGAAAGGCGGGCAATATCTGCGATTTGTGATCTATTTGTCGGCAGTGTTTCAGACTTACAGGATAGCGCGGATGGTGCAGATGGGGATGATGTATTACACGGATCTGGGTTTTGTAACACGTACCGTATCCTGCATCGGGCTGGCGGTTTGGGTGATCCTCTCGGTATACCAGACAGTGGCGCTGCAGAAAAAACGGATGCGGGGAGTCGTCATAAAATAAACAAAAAGACTGCCGTATTGACAATGATCAATGCGGCAGTTTTATGCAGATTTTCTGCATTTCATTCCTATTCAGTTTTTAAGTAAAAATCAATTGGTTGCAGCGAGGCCAATCAGGGTTCTTTTTGTATCAAACGTGTAGATGTTGTCCGGTGTCTGGTTTAACAGTTCCTTATACCACTTACTGTACTTATACATCCGGTAGGTAGTGCTGAGCTTTGAGAGCCGCTCTGGATCCTTCAGGCGTACGGTAAAAGCGGCGCGCTCCTCCCTGGACATATCTGTGTAATCCAGATAAGAAATCTGTAATTCAGTAAGAGGCGCCTCACACCTTGGACAGGACATTTTATGCCCGTTTAACATATGAACCTTTTGGCAACGCTTACAATAATGCATGTACATCATGAAAAATTCCCCTTTTTTCAAAAAAATATTGTAATACGTTAGTTAAATTTTGGCAGTATTTGCCACAAAAGTCAATAGTTTTTCTTTTTTTTCATCGACAAAATGCAAACTTTTGGAAGTTGTGGAGAATCCTTGAATTAGTATGAAAAAGATGCTACAATATAACAGATATTGCGCAGAATAAAGTATGGTTTATTACAAAAAACAGAAAGGTTACATAATATATGAGTATGTTTGGAAAAGGGAAGAAGCATAAAAAGAGCAAAAAACAGGATTATCAGGAAAGAAGAAGGCAATTTTCTGAGATAGATGATTACGAAGAGGAATATGATGACTATGAGTACTACGGGGAGGAAGAGACCGAGGAATATTATGAGGATGAAGAGCCTGTAGAATCCGAAGAGTATTATGAAGAAGAATATTACGGGGAGGAAGAGTCTGTAGAGCCTGAAGAGTACTATGAGGAGGAAGAGTCTGTAGAGGACGAAGAAGAGTATTACAGTGACGATGCGGACGAGGATCTCTACTATGCAGAAGACGAAGAGTATGAGGACGATGAGGAGTACGAGGATGATTTTGTGCCTTACCGGAAGAAAAAGGATGCGGGCGGCATGCTTCTTGCTTTTCGTAACCTTCCCTTGATTGATAAAGTGCTCGCATTTACAGGCGCGGCAGTACTGATGATCGCGGTGGTGACAGGCATTGTTTTCATCACAGCAAAGAAAGAAGACAAGGCTCTGGAAGCTTTTGCGGAAGTAGGGACTTCTCTGACAGGGGTTGATATTATCGGCGAGAGCGGCCTGCTTGCGGTAGCTGATGCCCAGCTTGCGAAAGAAGCGGCGGCGGAAATTGTGGCGGAAGAACCTGAAGTTGTGGAAGAAGAAACGGTAGAAGAAGGTATCGATGTCTCCGTGAAGATGACATCGATCGTAAAGGATTTAAAAGTTAAATTTGTCAATACAAAAACCGACAAGCTGATACAAAATGTACCCTTTGAGGTGGAGGTGACGACTCCCTCCAAAAAGACAGAGACATGGACGGATAAAGATAAGGACGGCGTGATTTATAAGGAGAACATCGAAGCCGGTACTTATAAAGTGAAAATGCTGGAACTGGCGGGGTATGATGAGTACACATTCTCCACGGAGGTTTACAGTGTAGAAGTAAAAGCGGCTATTGACTATAAAAAAGTGGATGTCAAGGAAGAAATAAAGACAGAGGCGGAAGTCAATGCGGCGGCGGAAGATACGGCGATTGCTGAAATAGTGGAGGAGTCCAGGCTGACAGATACGGTACCTTTCGTGGCGTCTACTAAGTCAGACGAAAGTGAACCCACTTATCAGGAGATAGATAAGAAAGATGTCATGGAGCCCGGAACAACTGCTTCGGCCCGGACAACAGATTATTATATGATGGCGGCGACTGTCAGCGGCAATGATCCGAAGCCCGTGCTCAAGCTTTCTCTGAAAGATGCCAGCGTAGAAGTGGGAAAAACGGTTGGCATAAGTATTGATAAAAATGAATATGTCAATACCATCCAATGGTCTTCCGATAAGAATTCCGTGGCAACAGTAAACAGCTCAGGAACTGTCACCGGTGTGGCGGAAGGCACAGCAACGATTACTGCAATAGGAACTCATACAAAGACAGGCACTACAGTAAAAGCGTCCTGCAAAGTTACCGTGACAGCAGAGCCGGGTATTACACTGGATAAAGCATCTCCCATAGAGGTACCGATCAAAAAGACGGCGGACATCAAAGTGACAACTGTGCCGGGCAATGCGGTAATACAGTCAGTAACTTCGGCAAAACCGGCAATTGCGACGGTAACATTTAAGGATAAAACGGTGACTGTGACCGGTGTGGCTGTCGGTGAAACGGAAATCACCGTGAAATGCAGCAATGGAAAAGAAGCAAAACTTACCGTAAAAGTAGTAAACGGCTACGAAAACGATACGACATCGCTTTTGAAAGATAAAGAGGGTAATCAGGTGTTTGTGCAGGAAAACGGCAAATACCGGAAGGCTGTATATGCAGATTACTATAAGTTTGATAAGTTCTGGATTGAAATGTCGGAAATCCTGTATACAGGCTGGCAGAATATTAACGGTAAGACCTATTACTATCTGTCAGATCATAAATATGTGACAGGAGAACAGGTTATTCAGGGTGCAAAATATATGTTTGCCAGCGACGGCAGCCTTGTGACAAGTTCCGGTACATTCGGTATCGATGTTTCCAAGTGGAACGGCGATATCGACTGGAACAGCGTAAAATCTTCCGGTGCATCCTATGCCATCATCCGGTGCGGCTACCGCGGTTCTTCAACAGGAGCGCTGATCACAGATCCTAAGTTTGCGGCAAATATCGCCGGAGCAAATGCGGCCGGCCTGAAAGTAGGAGTATACTTCTTTACACAGGCAGTCAATGAGAAAGAGGCTGTGGAAGAAGCGTCCATGGTGCTCGATCTGGTGAGAAATTATAAGATATCCTATCCTATCTTTTTGGATGTGGAGAGCAGCGGCGGCAGGGCAGACGGTATTGATATAGGGACACGTACAGCAGTCTGCAAAGCTTTCTGTGCGACGATTCAGAATTCGGGCTATGCAGCAGGTATCTATGCAAATAAGAACTGGTTAAATACCAAGATCGATGCGGGTGCGCTGGGAGCTTATAAAATCTGGCTGGCACAGTATGCGGCAGCGCCTACTTACAACGGAAGATATAATTTGTGGCAGTACAGCTCTAAAGGTTCTATTCCGGGCATCAAGGGAAATGTAGATCTGAACCTGAGTTATTTGGGGTACTAAAAACAGCGAAATTGGCGACAGGAGGAAAATGGAGATGAGAACATATCTGGTAACAGGCGGCGCCGGTTTTATTGGTTCCAACTATATTCATTACATGTTTAAAAAGTACGACAACGAAATCCGCATCATCAATGTGGACGCCCTGACCTATGCGGGAAATCTGGAGAATCTGCGGGATGTTGAGAGGCGTGACAATTATATGTTTGTCAAAGCGGATATCTGCGATAAGGAAGCAATCGGAAAGATATTTGCGGAGAATGATATTGACAGAGTTGTTCATTTTGCGGCGGAGAGTCATGTGGACAGAAGCATTAAGGAGCCGGAAGTATTTGTAAAAACCAACGTTCTGGGAACGGCGGTAATGTTAAACTGTGCGAAAGATGCATGGGAAAATCCGGATGGAAGCTATAAAGAGGGTAAAAAGTTCCTGCATGTTTCTACAGATGAGGTATATGGTTCTCTGGAAAATGACGGGGAATATTTCTATGAAACAACACCCTATGCACCCCACAGTCCTTATTCCGCGAGCAAGGCGAGCTCGGATATGCTTGTGAAGGCTTATATGGATACGTACAAATTCCCTGCCAACATCACAAACTGTTCCAATAACTATGGTCCATACCAGTTCCCGGAGAAGCTGATTCCGCTGATCATCAACAATGCATTGCAGGGAAAAAAGCTGCCGGTATACGGTGACGGAAAGAATGTCAGGGATTGGCTCTATGTGGAAGATCATGCGAAAGCAATCGATATGGTGCAGGAGCAGGGAAGGCTTTTTGAGACATACAACATCGGCGGCCATAACGAAAAACAGAATATTGAAATTGTAAATATTATTATTGAAACGCTGCAGGAAATGCTGCCGGAGAAAGATCCGAGAAAAGCGCTTGTGAGCAAGGATCTGATCACTTATGTGGAAGACAGAAAAGGGCATGACAGACGTTATGCGATCGCTCCGGATAAGATCAGGGGTGAGATCGGCTGGGAGCCGGAGACAATGTTCAAAGAAGGCATCCGCAAGACTATTGCGTGGTTTTTTGAGCATGAAGACTGGATGAAGAATGTGACAAGCGGCAGCTATCAGAAATATTATGAAGAAATGTATCATATAAAATGATATGGCTGGCAACGCTTATGCGGAACCGGAAAAACAGTATCAGTCTGGGAGATGCACAGGACAATTTACAGGTGTAAAGCAACTGGAAATTTGTCCTCCGGTATTGTGCATCGGAAGGACTGATGCGGAACCGGAATAGAAAACAGCATAAGCGCGGACAGTGCACAAGACGATTTACAGACGAGGAGCGTCTGGAAATCTGTCTTCCGCTATCGTGTACTGGCAGTGCTTATGCGGAACCGGAATAGGAGGAATCATGAAAGGTATCATACTTGCGGGCGGTTCGGGGACAAGGCTCTATCCGCTGACAAAAGCTATTTCAAAACAGATCATGCCGGTCTATGACAAGCCGATGATCTATTATCCGCTATCGACATTGATGCTGGCGGGTATCCGGGAAATACTGATCATTTCAACGCCGAGGGATCTGCCGGTATTTCAGGAACTGTTCGGAACGGGCGAGCAGCTTGGGCTTAGCTTTTCCTATGCGGTACAGGAAGTGCCCAGAGGACTGGCGGATGCTTTTCTGATCGGGGAAAAATTTATCGGAGGGGACCCGGTAGCGCTTGTACTCGGCGATAATATTTTTTACGGGCAGAGCTTCTCAAAGCTTTTGCTGCAGGTTGCGTCGAGAAAAAAGGGCGCTACGATTTTCGGGTATTACGTGAGAGACCCGAGAGAATACGGCGTGGTGGAATTTGATGAGGACGGTAAAGCGCTCTCCATTGAGGAAAAGCCGGAGAAGCCAAAAAGCAATTATGCTGTGCCGGGACTTTATTTTTACGATAACGATGTGGTGGAGATCGCAAAAAATGTAAAACCCTCCGGCAGGGGAGAGATTGAGATCACCAGTGTTAACAACGCTTATCTGGAGCGCGGCGATCTGCGGGTGGAAAAGATGGGGCGCGGGTTTGCCTGGCTGGATACGGGAAATCATGATTCGCTGCTTGATGCATCAGACTTCGTGGCGGCGTTCCAGAAAAGACAGGGGTTATATGTCTCCTGCATTGAGGAGATTGCCTATAAGAGGGGGTTTATTACAAAGGAGCAGCTTCTTGTGCTGGCGGAGCCGCTTCTTAAAACAGATTACGGAAAATATCTGACAGAGGTTGCGAATGGACTCTAAGATAAAAAGACGTGCCATACTGATCAGCGCGGGAATGATTCTGCTTGTGGTTTTTACGACGATATTGGGAAACTTATCCGCATTGAAACGTTATCTGCCTGATCAGGAGAAAACAGAAAAGGAAGTGCCGTCAGAAATCGATTTGTTGGCAGAGGAAACGGACGGGAAAAGTGAAACACCGGATGCCGGAGGTTTTGCCAAAGAAGGATTTGCGGGATCCGATCCGACATTACAGACCGGTGATGATCTGCGGGCATTTCTGAAAGACGGGACTTTTTTTGATAAAGAGCTCAGCAGTTATGAAAAGAAACTGTTGGAAGCAAATGAGAAAAGCCTTTATTTTGTGACTACTTCGGTGGAGAGAGACCTGAGAGTACAGATTCTGGACGGGGAAGGCAATGTTGTGACGGGTGTGCCATTTGTTCTTGAACTGAAGGAGCAGGGCAGTTACAAAGATCAGGATAAAGATGGTGTTATTTACATCAGCAATTTGAGTGCGGGTGAGTACGAGGTGACACTCAAGGAAATGGATGATTACGAGGCACCAAAACCGACAGTTGTGTCAGTAAAAGATAAGGTGGAATATATGGCGATTCCGGATATCACACTGCTCATGAAAACGGAAGCGGATATCATTGCGGAGGAGGAAGACACCGAAGAGAAGGATGCGCTTGCGGATGCTGACGATACAGAGGTTGTGGACATCAGGGAGCTTGGAGAAGAAGGCCAGATGGGCATCGATGTTTCCAAGTGGAATGGCGAGATCGATTGGGACAGAGTGCAGAATGCCGGTATTACATACGCGATCATCCGCTGCGGTTATCGCGGTTCTTCCACAGGGGCGCTTGTCGAAGATCCCTATTTCAGGCAGAATATGCAGGGGGCGCTTGCGGCGGGCTTAAAAGTCGGCGTATATTTTTTCACACAGGCGACGAACGAAGTGGAGGCCGTGGAAGAAGCCAGTATGGCGCTTGCACTCTGTGCGGACTATAAGATAACCTATCCGATCTTTATCGATACGGAGGGGGCCGGCGGCAACGGACGTGCGGATGGTCTGGATATGGAAACAAGGACGAAAGTCTGTCAGGCTTTTTGCGAGACGATAGAAGATGCGGGATACACCGGCGGAGTTTACGGTAGCAGAAACTGGTTCAGGACGAAGCTGCGGATGGATGTACTGTCAGACCATATTATCTGGCTGGCGGAGTATCGGCAAAGTCCTGTCTATGGCGGGAGCTATCATTTCTGGCAGTATACGTCATCAGGAAATGTGGATGGCATTGAAGGAAGAGTGGATCTGGATATCAGTTACCTGGCGTACTAATGTTACTATTCGCAGGAGGGGATATTTGCAGAACAGCTTTGTTGCAAGCTTGCTTGCGGAGAGCGGTCTGCAAATGGCAGTGAAGTTAATGCGAATAGTAACATGAAAAACATAATTATCAGGATTGAGGGAGTGGAAAGATGGGAAAAATCAAAGTAGATACCTGCGGGATTGAAGGCCTGAAGATCATTACACCGTCTGTTTTTGGGGATAGCAGAGGCTATTTTATGGAGACCTATCAGTACAATGATTTCAAGGAAGCCGGAATCGATCATGTTTTTGTGCAGGACAACCAGTCCTCGTCAAGTAAGGGCGTGCTGCGCGGACTGCATTTTCAGAAAAACTTTCCGCAGGATAAGCTGGTTCGGGTGATTCGGGGAGAGGTTTTTGATGTGGCTGTAGATCTGCGAAAAGGTTCTCCGACTTTTGGGAAATGGCATGGAGAGATTTTGTCGGAGGAAAACAAGAAACAGTTTTTTATTCCGAAAAATTTTGCGCATGGCTTTTTAGTGCTTTCCGAGACGGCGGAATTTTGTTATAAGTGTACGGATTTTTATCACGGGGATGACGAGGGCGGAATATATTATGCGGACCCTGAAATTGGTATAGAGTGGCCCGTTTCGGACGATGTGGAGTTGATCTTATCTGACAAAGACAAAAAGTGGGCGGGATTGTCTGCTTTCAAAGAGACTGTGGGTGTGTAGGAGATTGCCATAAATGAAGCATGAGAGAATTTCAAAGAAAATGGGGATCACTATTTTCTGTGTTTTGGCGGGGATTATGGCGCTGATCATCGTACTGCATCACAATCCGTTAGCCAATCAGCAGGAAGAGCTGGTAAAGAAGATCATAGCCTGTGTGCTGATTGCGCTTTCCTGTGTTGTTTTTATATTGGTTTATGATAAACTGACAGTGCTTCCTGTGGAGTTATTTGACAACAGGAGACTGATCTGGAAGCTTGCAAAGAATGATTTTAAAAAGCGTTACGCCGGCTCTTATCTGGGGATCATCTGGGCCCTTATCCAGCCGGTGGTCACTGTTTTTATGTACTGGTTTGTATTTGAAAACTTTATGGGCGCCAAGGCGCAGTTTTTATCCGGCGGCACAAGCATACCTTTTGTGCTGTTTCTGGCGGCAGGGCTGTGTCCCTGGTTCTATTTTTCAGAAGCATTAAATAGTGGAACGGCGGCGCTTCTCGAATACAATTATTTGGTGAAAAAGGTGGTCTTCAAGATCAGTATTCTGCCGATCATCAAAATTATTGCGGCTACATTCATCCACCTGTTTTTCGTACTGGTGCTTATGATCGTTGCGGCAATCTACGGATATTACCCCACAATTTATACGATACAGATCATATATTACAGTTTCTGCACTTTCATATTGGTGCTGGGGCTTTCCTATACAACCTGCGCGATCGTTGTCTTTTTCAGAGATCTGACGCAGATCATTTCTATTGTCCTGCAGGTGGGGATGTGGGCTACGCCGATCCTCTGGAGCATTTCGGTGCTGGATGATAAACCGCCTGTTTGGAATACCATCATAAAAATAAATCCTCTGGTATATATTGTAAACGGATACAGAAGTGCAATCTGTGAAAAAACATGGTTTTTTGAAGATTTCTATTCTACCATGTATTTCTGGATATTTACGGTAGTTGTATTTGGCATTGGTGCGTTGATATTTAAACGGCTGAAAATACACTTTGCAGATGTGCTATAAAAAGGTTTATGAGGAACGGGAGAGATTGTATGGAAAATCAAAATATAAAAATAAAACGGGTATTGGGGTGGAAACCTTCAGACCTTGTGGTCGGCATAGGGGCGGTGGCTGCATTGCTGATTTTGCTGGTGCCGTTACTTCGTATTGCCCTTTACGCAGTGCCCTGGTATGATGATTTTAACTACGCGGCATTTGCCAAAAGCGGAATGATGAACAGACCCGGCCTTATCGGGGCAATAATGGGCGCCTGGGAATGCGCAAGGGTTCAATGGTATGCATGGCAGGGAACTTTTTCCTCCATCTTTTTTATGTCGCTGTCTCCCCATATCTGGGGAGAAGAGTACTATTGCATTGGCAGTATTTTTCTGATTCTGATTCTGACGCTGTCAGTGTTTGTGCTGATGGGAACACTGACAAAGAAGGTACTTCATGTAGATCGGATTTCATCAATGGCTTTGCAGGCTGTTATGGCAATCATGGTAATAGAGCTGACTTATACGACACCATCGGCATTGTTCTGGTATAATGCGGGGATGCATTATATGGGAATGCATTCTTTTGCTTTATTATTTATAGCCGTGTTGATCTGCTTGTTTTCGGAAGAGCATATAGGAAATGGTAAAGGCGTGCTACTTATTCTGATAGGAATGCTCGGCGCTTTTTTGGTGGCCGGTAGTAACTTTGTCACCACGCTGCAGGGATTTGTGGTGTTAGGTTCTTTTGTGGTGCTGACGTTTTTGGGGGACTGGAAAAAAGCATTGCGCTATCTTCCGATATTGGTGGTCTACACGTTTGCGTTTTATAAAAATGTATCTGCGCCCGGCAATCAGGTGAGAGGCCGGTTTTTTGTGGGATCTGGATATCCGCCTGCAGAGGCGATACTTCGCTCATTTCTGGAAGCGTTTCGGTATATAAAAGAATTTTCGGGATGGATCACGTTGGTGGCGATTATCCTGTTAATACCGATTGCCTGGCGGATTGCCTCGAAAAGCAGCTTTTCGTTTAAGCTGCCGGGGCTTTTGCTTCTTTGGTCCTTTTGCCTGTATGCCACAGGATTTACGCCGAGTCTCTATTCTTTGGGACATGCGGGGATCAGCAGAACGTTAAATGCGGTAAAGGTCACTTATCAGATTCTGTTAGTGATAAATGAGGTGTATTGGATAGGCTGGACGAGGAGGCTTCTGGAAAAGAAGGGAAGAAAGTTTACGGATCGGGGATGTCCCTGGTGGTTTTATGTATTGATAGGAATTTTTATCTTGGTTGTTTTCAGATTCTCCCCCAATCAGGCTGGCTGGTATTCCTCCTGGGGAGCGTATTACTATATACATTCGGGAGAAGCCTACAATTTCCATTGCGAATATCAAGAGAGACTGGAAATCCTGCGAAGCGACGAGAAAAATATAGTATTTGAGCCATACAGGTTTAAACCGTGGATGTTGTGTCTGGGGGATCTGAGTGAAGATCCGAGCAGTGAGGAAAATCAGTCGATGGCGTCCTGGTACGGCAAAGAGTCTTTGGCGGTGAAGGCAGTTGGAGAAGCAGAATAGGAGTAATTATGTCACGAAAGCCGGTTGCAATCTCCGTAAAAGGAGTGGAAAAAGTATATAAATTGTATGATAAGTCTTCTGATAGAGTGCGGGAGGCGTTGGGACTGACCCGAAAAACAAGACATAAAAAGCATTACGCCTTAAAGGGAATTGATATGAACATTTATCAGGGCGAGTGCGTTGGCATTATCGGCACAAACGGCTCCGGCAAGTCCACTGTTTTGAAGATCATTACGGGTGTGCTTTCCCCGACAAACGGAGAAGTGGAAGTAAACGGGCGCATTTCCGCTCTTTTAGAGTTGGGTGCCGGATTCAACATGGAGTATAACGGGATTGAGAATGTTTATTTGAACGGCATGATGATAGGATTTTCGGAGAAGGAAATCGAGGAAAAGCTGCAGGATATTCTGGATTTTGCGGATATTGGAGATTATGTCTATCAACCGGTAAAAACCTATTCCAGCGGTATGTTTGTCCGGCTGGCTTTTGCGGTTGCCATCAATATTGAACCGGAAATCCTGATCGTGGATGAGGCGCTTTCGGTGGGAGACGTATTCTTTCAGGCGAAGTGTTACCATAAATTTGAAGAATTTAAGCAGATGGGCAAGACGATCGTGTTCGTCAGCCATGATTTGAGCAGTATCAGCAAATATTGTGATCGGGTAATACTGTTAAACAAGGGCGTAAAACTGGGAGAAGGCAGCCCGAAAGAGATGATCGATGCTTATAAACAGGTGCTTGTAGGGCAGTACGAAATACCGGAGGGTCGGGAAAACGAGAGATTTGCGGATGACCCGGCCCTGCGTGAGGCGGCCGGGAAAGCCCTTGGCGGAGAGCCGGGGGAGAGAGCGGCGAAGGGGGCAAATTCTACTGCCTCTGGTGCAACATCTGCCCGGGCGGAAGGCATTAACCCGGATGTGCTGGAATACGGGACGAAACAGGCCAGGATCGTGGAGTATTATCTGACAGACGACAGAGGTGTGCGAACCACGGCGGTCATCAAGGGAACCCGATTTACCCTCCACATGAAGGTGGAATTTAGCGACCATATTCCTGGGCCGATCTTTGCGTTTTCCGTAAAAAATGTGAAAGGGACAGAGATCACGGGAACCAATTCCATGATCGAGAAGGCTTTTTTGGAGAGCGTGGACGCGGGAGAGACAAAGGAAATTACCTTTACGCAGAAAATGAGCCTTCAGGGGGGAGAATATCTGCTTTCCCTTGGGGTTACGGGATATAACGGCGATTCCTTTGAGGTGTATCACAGACTTTATGATGTGATGAATTTGACTGTGATCTCAGACAAGGATACAGTAGGGTATTATGATATGGAGTCGGAGATTGCAGTGATGTGAAGGGAATGAAGATTTTCTAAGGCCGGACAAGTTCGTCCGGCGATTCTTCCTGACATTTATACGACATGATGATAAGAGAAGGATTGGATATGCAGGAGAGAGAACAGATTGGCAAAGTTATATTGGATTACAGCAAATATCCGGGGGAGGACTTATACTGTGACGGGGCAGTGGAAGATGAGCTTCTGGATATAGTAAAGAGGCTTTCGGTTGTTGAGTATGGGAAGGTGATCGAGGAAAGCAGAAGCTGGCCTGTGCTCTATCATCTGTCTCCGCTGCGTGAGAATATCGTGGAATGGATTCCCATGGATAAGTCGGCGAGAGTGCTTGAGGTGGGCAGCGGATGCGGGGCGATCACGGGCGCACTGGCCCGGAAAGCGGGGAGCGTCACATGTGTGGACCTCTCAAAGAAGCGCAGCCTGATCAACGCTCACAGACACAGCGACTGCGATAATGTGACCATTCATGTGGGAAATTTTAAGGACATTGAGCCGGATCTGCCGAAAGACTTTGACTATATCTGCCTGATAGGAGTGTTTGAGTACGGACTAAGCTACATCGGCGGTGAGACTCCTTTTGAGGATTTTCTGAAGATTCTGATGCCTCATCTGGGGCCGGACGGCAGAATTGTGATCGCCATTGAGAACAGGTATGGATTGAAATACTTTGCCGGGTGTAAGGAAGACCACCTTGGCACATGGTTTTCAGGCATTGAAAATTATGCCGACGGGGGCGGCGTCCGCACCTTTGGCAGAAAGGGACTGGAGAAAATATTCCAAAACTGCGGGGTGAAGGAGGCGCATTTTTATTATCCGTACCCCGATTATAAGTTTATGACCACCCTTTACAGTGATGCCCGGCTGCCCGGCAAAGGCGAGCTTTCCAATAATCTCAGGAACTTTGACAGGGACAGAATGCTCCTGTTCGATGAGAAGAATGCCTTTGACGGTATTGTGGAGGAGGGGCTCTTTCCCGTATTTTCTAATTCAATTACGGCTGTTATCGGGAAGGACTTTGGCATAAGATATGAAAAATATTCCAATGAGAGGGCGCCGGAATATGCCATCAGGACGGAAATCGGAGGAGTGTCAGAGGAAGAGATCGGAGTCCGCAAGTACCCCGTGGGTGAAGCGGCGGCAGACCATATCAGAGGTATGGAGACAGCCTATAAGAAACTGGTAAAAAAATATCAGGGCGGAAGGCTGGAAATCAACCGATGTAAGCTGGAGGAGAAGGAAGGGCAGGTTTATATCCGGTTTGAGTTTGTGCAGGGCACGCCGCTGTCCGAACTGATGGACAGATGTCTGGAGAAGAATGACCAGGAAGGCTTTCGCAGGCTTTTTCGGGAGTACATGGAACGAATCGGCTACAACGCTCAGGAGCCGGTGACGGACTACGATTTGATTTTTTCCAATATCTTAGTGGATGGGGACAAATGGACCCTGATTGATTATGAGTGGATCTTCGACAAGCAGATTGATACAAAGGAGCTGGCCTTTAGGGCAATCTACTGTTATTTATTGGAAGACGAGAAAAGAAATAAATTAAATCTTGATTCCATATTAAACGAGCTTGGGATTACAGATGAGGACGCAGAGGAATTCCGGGAGCAGGAGAGAGGCTTCCAGAGATTTGTAACCGGAAAACGCCTGGTGATGGGGCAGCTGTGGGAGCTTATCGGAGGGAGAACTGCCAAACCTCAGGATTGGCTTGAGAAATACTGGGAGTCAGAGCAGCTGAAGCGTATCCAGATATATGAGGACCGGGGGGACGGCTATCATGAGGAGCAATCCCGGCTGGTGCAGTCGGCGTATGTGGATGATAAAACGGTGGAGCTTGAGCTTGCGGTGGACGGAGATGTGCGGATGATCCGTATTGACCCTGCATTTGACAGCTGTGCCGTAAAAATAGAAAAGCTCACCTTCAACAGTGAGCCCGTTCCTCTGAATAAAAAATATTTGCTGTTAAACGGGAGGATTGCAAAGCCCTCTACTATTATTTTTCCTACTGAGGATC
This sequence comes from Lachnospiraceae bacterium, assembly GCA_014804795.1. Lineage (GTDB taxonomy): Bacteria > Bacillota > Clostridia > Lachnospirales > Lachnospiraceae > 1XD8-76. The sequence continues at coordinate 61,477 of JAAUZC010000012.1, forward strand.
CCAATATCAATATTCTGTTGGAGAAGCTTCCCCGGAATGCTGAAAACAGTCTGTTTCTTAGGATGGAAGTTGCCCGCCTGCCCCTGGACATAGCTGAGGAGATGGCGGATTCTGTAAAGAAGATTCTGTAAATGTAAAAAGGGCGTCACCGGTGGGACAGCCCTTTTTTCAAAGTGTTAAGGAGTCAGAGAGAAATCGGAGGTATTTAAGGTCAGGTTCGGGTTGTAGTAGGGGTCCCCGTATTTCAAAATATCCGTCCAGCGCTTTTGAAATTTCTCGATTTCGCCGTTAAAGCGTTTTATTTTTTCAGGTGTGTCTTCATAGCCTCTGGACTTGGATTCGTAGTGGTGAAGCTCCGCGTAGGGATTGTAGACCACCAGCTTGCCCAGAGCACGGATCTTCAGGCAGAAATCAATGTCATTAAAGGCCACCGCAAATTCCTCCGTCAGCCCGCCGACCTCTTTGTACAGGTCATGTTTGACCATGAGGCAGGCAGCCGTGACAGCGGAATAATTCTGGGCGCAGAGGAGGCGTTTCTGGTATCCGGCATCATGTCGGCCGGCACCCACAAAGGTGTGGCCCGCAACGCCGCCAAGCCCGATGATAACGCCGGCATGCTGGATAGTGTCATCCTCGTACCAGAGCCTGGCACCCACAATTCCGACATCTTCCCGCATGCAGTAATTCAGCATTTCCTGAAGACAGTTTCCGTCGATCATTTCCGTGTCGTTATTGAGGAGGAGAAGGTATTCGCCCTTTGCGTACTGTTCCCCGAAGTTGTTGATGCGGGAGAAATTGAAGTCTCCCTGATAGTGGACGACCGTCACATTGGGGCGTTTTTTGATTTCTTCATAATAGCGGAAGGTTTCTTCTTCCGTGCTGTTGTTTTCTATGATGATGCATTCGTAATTCCGGTAGGAGGATTTTTCCTCGATGGAATCCAGGCATTTTTTCAAGTCCTCCACATGATCCTTATTGGGAATCATAATGGAAACAAGGGGTGTCTCTTTCCAGTGATAGACAGTGTGGTACATACCCAGATAGCTTGCGTTCTCCACAGTTGCAGGAAGTCCGATGCGCTTGTAGTGGGCCTCCAGGGCCAGGCGGCCTGCTTCGAAAGCGTACAGTTTACTCTCCGGGTTGGAGGCGGTGGAGTCCATGTGGCAGCGCCAGTGGTACAGTATCTTGGGAATGTGATAAATTTCTTTGGCCTGTTCACAGCAGCGCAGGATAAAATCATAATCCTGGGCACCGTCAAACTCCTGCCGCAGAAGGCCTGTCCGCTCCGAAAGGCTCCTTTTTACCACGAACATATGGCAGATATAGTTCAGGCTGCGCAGATAATCCGGATTGAAATCCGGCTTGAAGTTCGGCTCAAAATGCGTCTTTCCGGACATATCAACTTTATCCTCGTCCGTATACAGCACTTCCGCATCCTTATGGCGCTGCAGTATCTTGGCGCATTCATACAGCGCGTTGGGGGCAAGCAGGTCATCATGATCCGCCAGGACAATAAAATCTCCGGCGGACATTTTGATGGCGGCATTGGTATTTTCCGCTATCCCCAGATTTTCCGCGAGCAGCTGATACCGCACCCGCTTATCATTGCCGGTCAGACGTTTAACCGCCTCTTCCAGGGAGTTTTCCTTTCCACTGCCGTCTGCCAGGCAAAGTTCCCAGTGCGGATAGGTCTGTGCAAGAACGGAGTCAAGCAGTTCCTTCAAATAATTTTCTTTGGTACGGTACAGAGGTACTACGATGCTGAAAGTCACAGGCTCTGTAAATATTTCCCGGCGCTGGCGCTCAAGCTCCGCTCTGGAAGGCTGGTGCCTTTTATACCAGGTGGGGTAGTCTGTGCGTGTATGAAAGCCGGTCAGCTGGTGCACAATACGTTTCAGCGTGTTTTTGAAGCCCTCCCGGTTCAGATAAGAAATTACTCTTTTCCAGATACTCAGTTTGGCAGCATGCCTGCCCACCCTGGATACGGTTGATTTAAAGGTTGTAGTCTGCGAGCCGGAGGTAAAGCGGACCCGGAAAGATTTTGCGGCGTCTGCCGGAAATTTGATTTTAAAACCGGCGTCCATAGCTCTCGGTGCGCTTTCTCCGTCCCGGCCGCCGTAAGCGGGCATATGGTCATATACATACAGCACATCCTGCCGGTAGGAGCGGGTTATGCTGCTGTCTATAAGAGCTCCTTTGTGATTGAAAACCTGAATGTCCACGGCATCGGTTCCGATGACCCAGCCATGGATATACACGCTGCCGTCCTCTATCTCGCAGCCTTCGATATTGTAAAAAAGCTGTGGCATGTCCTTGCGGAGAGCGGCGATGGAAATCGTGGATACAGTATTGACCCTGCCATCGAAGCTGTCAGTAATGAGAAGTTTTTTGCCTTTTTCCCAGTGAGCCGGAAGATTTATCCGGTAGACCGGTTCCGCCCCTGCTTCCCTCTCAAAGGGAAGCGGCTGTCCATCCAGTGAAAATCTGGGAGTATGTCCGGAGGCGGCGCCGTCAGAAAAGCAGCCCCGGACGATCAGAGTGCTCTTGTCATATAAATAAAACCGGTAGTTTTCCGGATGTTGATCCATATCAGTTCTCCTTTCACAAAAGACGAGGTGTCTACGGGATATTATAGCATGATGTGCCGTGTGATGTCAGCCCTTTTTTGAAACGATAGAACGAAAGAATTTGATATGGCGCGTCCATTGGAAATATGTTATAATGGCATTATTAGTCCGGCACGGGCAGAAATGAGGTAAAATAATATGAGTTATATGGAAGAATTCAATTTTTGGCTGGAAGATGATTATTTTGATCAGGACACAAAGAATGAGCTGCTGGCGATCCGCAATGATCCCGGTGAGATAGAGGATCGGTTTTATAAAGAACTGGAATTCGGTACCGGCGGCCTCAGAGGCGTGATCGGAGCAGGAACAAACCGGATGAACATTTATACAGTAAGAAAAGCAACCCAGGGGCTTGCAAACTATATTCTGAAACAGGGCGGACAGGAAAAAGGTGTTGCAATCGCTTATGATTCGAGAAGAATGTCGCCGGAGTTTGCGGATGAAGCGGCTTTGTGTCTGGCGGCCAACGGCATCAAAGCCTATGTGTTCGATGCGCTGCGCCCCACACCGGAACTTTCCTTTGCAATCAGAGAGCTTGGCTGTATTTCCGGCATCGTAGTGACGGCAAGCCATAATCCGCCGGAGTATAACGGCTATAAAGCGTACTGGGAGGACGGCGCGCAGGTTACGGCCCCGAAAGATAAAGAGATCATCGCCGAAGTGCGTGCGGTGACAGACTATAATGATGTAAAGACCATGGATAAACAGGAAGCCATGGATAAAGGCCTGTATCAGGTGATCGGCAAAGAGATTGATGACAGATACATGGAAGAGCTGAAAAAGCAGATCATTCATCCCGAAGTAATTGAGGAAATGGCCGACGATATCAAGATCGTCTACACACCGTTCCACGGTACAGGCAATGTACCGGTGAGAAGAATCCTTTCGGAACTGGGCTTTAAGCATGTGTATGTTGTGCCCGAGCAGGAACTGCCTGATCCTGATTTTACAACACTGGAATATCCGAACCCGGAGGATCCGAAAGCCTTTGCACTGGCACTGAAACTTGCAAAGGAAAAAGACGCGGATGTGGTACTGGCGACAGACCCGGATGCGGACAGACTGGGTATTTACGCAAAAGATAAGGCGACCGGCGAATATGTTTCCTTTACAGGAAATATGTCGGGTATGCTGATCGCGGAATATATTATGAGAGAACGCACGGCAACAGGCAAGATGCCTGAAAATCCGGCGATGGTAACGACGATCGTGACAACAAACATGACCCGTGCGATCGCGGAGGATTACAAGGCAAAATTTGTGGAAGTGCTGACAGGCTTTAAGTTTATCGGTGAGCAGATCAAACTGTTCGAACAGAACAATTCCTACAACTATGTATTCGGTCTGGAGGAGAGTTACGGATGTCTTGCCGGAACACACGCAAGGGACAAAGATGCCGTTGTTGCGGTGATGTGCCTCTGCGAAGTGGCCGCATGGTGCAAGAAGCACGGCATTACACTCTGGGATCAGATGATCAATCTGTATGAAAAGTATGGTTATTATAAAGAGACACAGTATGCGATCACAATGAAAGGAATCGACGGTTCCAGACAGATTGCAGCGATCATGGATAAGTTACGAAACGATCCGCCGAAGAACTTTGGCGAACTGCAGGTAGTGGAGATGCGTGACTATGACCTTGACCGAGCGACCGATATGGCGACCGGCGAGGTGAAATCTACCGGCCTGCCGAAATCGAACGTACTGTATTTTGAGCTGGCGAACGATTCCTGGTGCTGCGCCCGTCCTTCCGGGACAGAGCCGAAGATCAAATTCTATATGGGTGTAAAGGGAAGCAGTCTTGAAGATGCACAGACGAAAGTAGATGCACTGACGGAAGCGGTGAAAGCACTTTTATAAGGATTGGCAGGGATTTTCAGGATACCGGTGTATGCATCCTGAGAACGACGGAAGTATTAGAACGCAATGTTAAATATAAGACGACAGGATATCAATAAAACGATCAATTACATGAGACGTAACGGTGTAAAGAAAGCGGTGGGCATGGTTTATGAGCGGCTCACCGCTCATTATGATACCGTTTATTCTTATGAAGCGCCGGCGGCGGAGGAATTGGAGAAGCAGAAAAGTACTTCTTTTAAATATATGCCACTTATCAGTATTGCAGTGCCGGCTTATGAGACAAAAGAAGAATTTCTGGAAGCCCTGATCGATTCTGTGACAGCCCAGAGTTATCAAAAATGGGAACTGATCCTTGCAGATGCCAGCGAAAGCGGTCTGGTAAAAGGCTGCGTAGAGAAAAAGAAGAAAAAATTGCCGGCCGAACAGGCAGGAAAAATAAAATATCATGCGTTATCTAAAAATGAAGGCATTTCCGGGAACAGTAATCAGGCGATCAGCCATGCGAAAGGCGACTATATAGGTCTGTTGGATCATGATGATCTGTTGACGCCGGATGCACTGTACGAGATGGTGAACGCGATCAACGGGTTATGGGAACAGGAAGCGATACAGGCTAAGCTTTTGTATTCGGATGAGGATAAGTGTGACGAAACCGGACAGCATTATTATGAGGGAAATATAAAACCGGGATTTAATTTTGATTTCCTGCTGTCCAATAATTACGTGTGTCATTTTTTGCTGATGGAAGCGGGATTGATGAGAGAGCTGGGGTTTCGCCACGCATTCGACGGTTCACAGGATTATGACCTGATCCTTCGGGCTGTCGGCAGGATACAGGAACGGGAGATCGCTCATATCGGGAAAGTGCTTTATCACTGGCGCTGCCATGAGCTTTCCACGGCGGGGAATCCGGCCAGCAAACTTTATGCTTACGAGGCGGGAAAAAGGGCTGTGCAGGATTTTTTGGATGAAAAGGGTATTCCGGGGAAGGTTGGCGATACAGAGCATTTAGGGTTTTATAAAATTACTTATGCGCCGGATATTTTTACGGCGTGGGAGGATGTGGGCGCCGTGGGCGGGTCTGTTGTGGATGCGGACCATAAAATAACAAGCGGTATTTTATTGCAGAACGGGATTTGTCCTTTTGCAGGGTTTTACAGCTTCTTTTCGGGTCCGGCGAATGTGGCGTCGGTAGGCAGGGATGCCTATGCTCTGGACGCCAGAACAATGATCTTGCGCAGAGAAGATATTCCCCTGTTTGAGGAATTGATCAAAGTGCCGTATGTGGAGGAAGTAAAAAAGCGCGATAAACGATACTGCAACAGTCTGGATGAGAATATATGGAGACAGCGCAGCATGGCGCTTTGCGCGGTATTTCGGGAAAGAGGAAAAAGGCTTGTCTGGGATCCGTCAATCAGCGTGAGGAGATAACATGAAATCAACCATTGTGATTCCCAATTATAATGGCATAGAATATCTGGAAAAATGCCTTGCGTCCATTCTGGCGGATACGGCGGATCATCCGGCAAGGATACTCGTAGTGGATAACGGATCTGTGGATGGAAGCGCGGAAGCGGCGGAAGCGGCAGAACGTGTGGAAGTAATACGTATGGGAGAAAATACCGGTTTCTGTAAAGCGGTGAATGCTGGTATCCGGGCATCAGATACACCTTATATCATTTTGCTGAATAATGATCTGACGATTGAGCGGGGCTTTATCAAAGCCATGGAGGATACGCTTGATAAAAATCCGAAAGCCTTTTCGGCAGGAGCACAGATGCGTATGATGAGGGAACCGGGCAGGATAGATAATGCCGGAGATTATTACTGTGCGTTAGGCTGGGCTTATGACTTCGGAAAAGGGAAAAAAATATCGAAAAAATATGAAAGGCCGGGAAAAGTGTTTGCGGCATGCGGAGGTGCGGCAATCTATCGAAGAAACATTCTGGACAAAATCGGATTGTTCGATGAGCGGCATTTTGCTTATCTTGAGGATGTGGATATCGGGTATCGTGCCAGGATTTATGGTTATGATAATCTGTATGAACCGCAAGCGGTGGTCTATCACGCGGGCAGCAGTGTGTCCGGTTCAAAATATAATGAATTTAAGACAAACCTTTCTTCGGCGAACAGCATCTATTTAATTGAAAAGAATATGCCGCCGCTGCAGATCATCATAAATCTTCCCTTTTTCATCGTGGGATTTGGTGTAAAATTTCTGTTTTTTTGTAAAAAAAGACTTGGAAAGATTTACCTGAAAGGACTGATACGCGGATTTCGGATATACTATAAAGAAGGCGGGAGGGAAAATCACGTTTGCTTCCGGCTTGGGAATATTGGAAACTATGTGCGGATACAGTGGGAACTGTGGATCAATATTTTTCGAAGGTTTTTGGGATGACTGACGTATTTCAATAAAAAATATTGTAATTTATGTAACAATATTGTAAAATATCAAAAGATTAGTGTGAAAAGGGTAGGTCTGTTGTATGATAAAGAATAATCAGAAATACCTGAACGGGTTGCACGTAGTCATCGATGCTGTTATCATTGCGGGCTCCTATATGCTGGCATGGTGGCTCAAATTTAAAACACCGGTCGGCGGTGTCAAACCGGGTGATTTTTATCTGCCGATAAGGACGTATTTTGCTGCAATTCCCTATATTGTGGCAGCGTATCTGATCATTTATAAAGCCTGTAAGCTCTATACGGCAAAGCGGGGCTCCGGCCCGGGCGGGGAATTACTGAGAATCATAGAGGCCAATATAATCGGCGCGGTGGGGATGACTTCTGTGCTGTTTATCATCTGGCAGCAACATTTCTCCCGTTCCATGATTGCCATGTTTATATGCTTAAATATTGTGTTTACGGCGATTTTCAGGCTCAGCCTGAGAGAGGTGCTTGTGATAGCGCGCCGCAAAGGCTACAATATGAAACATGTGCTGCTCGTGGGGTATTCCAAGGCGGCCGAAGAGTATATTGACAGAGTAAAAGCAAATCCCCAGTGGGGCTATGTGATCCATGCGATCCTGGATGATGTGATTCCCCCGGGAACGCTCTATAAAGGGATAAAAGTGGTAGGCAGGATCGGTAATCTGGAGATCATACTGCCGGAGAATAAGTTGGACGAGATTGCGATCACGCTGCCCCTAAATCAGTATGGCAGGTTAGAGGAGATCGTGGCTCTCTGCGAGAAGTCTGGTGTGCACACAAAATTTATTCCGGATTATAACAGTATTATTCCGAGCAGGCCTTACACGGAAGATCTGATGGGGCTGCCGGTCATCAACATCAGAAATGTGCCGCTTACCAGAATGAGCAGCCGGGCATGTAAACGTACACTGGATATTATCGGTGCGGCGGCAGGGTTGATCATCAGTTCACCCATACTTCTTGTTATCGCGGTTTTGGTAAGAGCGACCAGCAAGGGACCGGTCATTTTTGTGCAGGAGCGTATCGGCAGGCATAACAAACCGTTCCACATGTATAAATTCCGCTCGATGCGCCAACAGAGCGAACTGGATGAACAGGCGGACTGGACCGTGGAGAACGACCCCAGAGTGACGAAAGTCGGGAGATTTATCAGACGGACAAGTCTGGACGAACTGCCCCAGCTTTTCAATATTCTGCGGGGGGATATGAGCCTTGTGGGACCGAGACCGGAGCAGACAAAATATGTAGAGGAATTTAAGGAAAAGATTCCAAGGTATATGATCAAACATCAGGTGCGTCCGGGGCTTACCGGCTGGGCGCAGGTGAACGGCTACCGGGGAGATACATCGATTGAAAAACGGATCGAGTACGATCTGTATTACATTGAAAACTGGACCTTTGGCTTTGACATCAGGATATTGTTCCTGACGATATTCAAAGGTTTTGTAAATAAAAATGCTTATTGAGAAATACTGAATTGCGAAAGGATAAGAGAAAGATGGCACCAAGATATCAGGATGAAGAAGATTGGGAATACGAAGAACCAAAAAAGAAGTCCTCTTCCAACAAAAAAAAGAGTTCTTCCAAAGGGAAAAAGTCAGCAAAGGAAAAAGCGAAGAAAAAGAGAAAACGAATCCTGCTTTTCCTGGGCGAGGTTGTGTTGCTTGTCATTATGCTGCTTGTACTCTGGGGTGTGACGAGGACTGAAAAAGTCGGACATGTGGAGATTCCGGAGGAAGAGATCGTCATCAATGAAAGTGTCAGCGAAGAACAGTTTGAAATTATGAAAGGCTATCGGAACATTGCGCTGTTTGGCGTGGATTCCACTGTCGGAGCACTGACAAAGAACACAAGAAGCGACTCGATCATGATTGCCTCCATCAATCAGGATACAAAGGAGATCAAGCTGGTTTCGGTATACAGAGATACCTTTATGAACCTGGGAAATGATAAATATAATAAGTGTAATGCAGCCTATGCAAACGGCGGTCCGAAACAGGCGATCAGCATGTTAAATGCGAATCTGGATCTGAATATCACGGAATTTGTCACGATAGGTTTCGCCGGGCTGATCGATGTCATTGATGCTTTGGACGGCATCCCCATGGAGATCACAACAGCAGAGATCAGTCATTTGAACAACTATCAGTACTGTATTGCAGAGAACTTAAAGAGACAGTATACGCCTGTGAGCAATGCCGGTATGCAGGTGCTCGACGGTATGCAGGCAACGGGATATTGCCGTATCCGTTATACGAAGGGCGATGACTTTAAGCGTGCAGAGCGTCAGAGAAATGTGCTGAAGGCGATCATGGATAAGGCGAGAGGCGCTTCCGTCACACAGCTTGTCGAGACCGCGAACAGTGTATTTGACGAAGTTTATACTTCTTTTGGCCTGACAGAGATCACGGAGCTTCTGGGAGAGGCGGCCAAGTATAAAGTCGTTGCGGATGACGGTTTCCCGCAGGCAGATAAAAGGTGGACCGGTAATATCGGTTCTCCGGGTGACTGTATCGTTCCCAATGATCTGGCGGAGAACGTGAGCTGGCTGCATGAGTTTTTATTTGATGAGAGCGGTTATGTACCGAGTAAGGAAGTGCAGACATACAGTGAGCATATTACAAGTGCGACAAGCCAATATAAACCGAAGGGTGTGGAATAAATATATTGTGAGAGAGCGTCATATCTTATGGCGCTTTTTTGCGTGTGTACGGGCAGGAGGTTTACATGCAGGGGATAGATGTTATTATTCCGGTTTATAAACCGGGGGCATCCTTTATAGAGTTGATTGAAAAGCTGGAACAGCAGAGCCTGTCGGTACATCGGATCTTGTTAGTCAATACAGAACAGAAGTACTGGGAGAAATTTGAGTCTGACTATCCCGATCGCAGGCGGTATGAGAATATTGAAGTGTGGCATATTTCCAAAGAGGAGTTTGACCACGGGAAGACAAGGCGGGAAGCAGTGGAAAGGTCAGAGGCAGAGATTTTTGTGATGATGACAGATGATGCCATGCCGGCAGATGCGTTTTTGCTGGAACGTCTTGTGAAGCCGCTTTCGGAAGAGAATGTGGCGGTTTCCTATGCGAGGCAGCTTGCGCGGAAAGAAGCGGGATCTGCGGAACAGTTTACAAGAGAGTTTAATTACCCGGAAAAAAGCCGCATTAAGTCGGAGAAAGATATCGCGGAACTCGGCATTAAAACCTATTTCTGTTCCAATGTCTGTGCGGCCTACAGGCGGGATATTTATGAAGAACTGGGAGGTTTTGTGCCGCGGGCAATCTTTAATGAGGACATGATCTATGCGGCCGGCTGTATTAAGGCCGGTTACCGGATCGCATATACGGCGGATGCAAAAGTAGTGCACTCCCATCAGTACACAAATAAAGAGCAGTTTCACAGAAATTTTGATCTGGGTGTGTCTCAGGCGGAGCATCCGGAAGTGTTTGAGAGTGTGCCGGCGGAATCGGAGGGCATAAGGCTTGTGCTACGGACGGCCGCGTATTTAAGAAAAAAGGGCGAGAGCAGATTGATTTTGCCGATGTGTATTACGAGTATTTATAAATTCTTTGGGTATAAATTAGGAAAAAATTATAAAAAGCTATCTTTCAGACGAATTATGAAATATACTATGAATAAGGCGTACTGGAATGGAAGCCGGTGAGGAACCGTGACTCACTGTTTGCGGGGATAAAAATGGCAGAGGAAATGGAAGAGGAAGAAATGAGCGGAAAAGAAGAAAAAAAACGGGAAAAAGAACGGATAGAGGAAAAGAGAGAGCAGGAAGCGAAACAGCATAACGAGGCGGCGGTGCCGGAGGAGAATGTGATACAGGGAATGCCCGCAGAACAGGTGCCGGGACAGTCGGGGATATACAATCAGATGCCGGGGCAAATGCCCGGGGGGTCGGGGAGGCCTGATCAAATGGGGCAGATGTCGGGAGTGCCGAATCAAATGTGGCAGAGACCCGGGACACCGAATCAGATGCCGGGGCAGCAGCCGGGACCACAGGGCGGCTATGGCTACCAGAATCCTTATCGGAATAACTGGCAGAATCAGAATTATTACGGAAATGATTATAACAGAAGAAATGCAAACGGCTACAATAATTATCCGAACCAGAACTATTATTATGGCTCTCAGAGAAATGCAGGCTCATCGTCCAATGGCACTGCGCCGGGCGGTTACAGTTATCCGGGAAGTATCGGGAGCGGTGGCAGCACAGAACCGAAAAAGTCAGGCGCTAAGAAAAAAGGGTTGATAGCGCTGTGCATTGTTCTGGTTATCGGGATTTTCGGGGGCAGCATTTATGGAATAAATTATGCACTGAACCGGTCAGCCGAGGCAAACGAAGCGGAGCAGACGGCAGCACAGCCTGCAAATCCTCAGATAGGTGAGGTGGATTTAGAAGAGGGCGGGAATTCCGCAGAAGAGAACGGGAAAAATCCGTTACAGGCGAATCTGACAGATGTGTCAGAATTAGTGGAGAGAATTATGCCCTCTGTGGTAAGTGTGAATGCTGTTTACAGTTACAACAGTTACTGGGGAAAGGAAAAATATGACGGAGGCGGTTCAGGCTTTATCATCGGAGAGAATGAAACAGAGCTTTTGATCGCCACAAATTCTCATGTAGTGTTTGACGCGGAAGACCTGGAGGTGACTTTCGTGGATGAGGAGACTGTGGATGCCATGGTGAAAGGGTATGACAATGACCTTGATGTGGCGGTCATAGCTGTGCGGCTTACGGATATTTCCGGGGAGACAAAGAAAAATATTGCAGTGGCAAAGCTTGGTGATTCCACTGATCTGAAGGCGGGGCAGGCTGTAATATCTATCGGAAATGCCCTGCTGCTTGGACAATCTGTCACAACGGGCATTATCAGCGCTGTGAATATGCCGATAGGCGGCGGATATGATGAGGCGGGAAACCAGTATGGCTCCGATGATCGTGTTATGATCCAGACGACTGCGTTTATGAATCCCGGTTGTTCCGGCGGCGTACTGATCAATGTTTCCGGCGAGGTCATAGGTATTAATACGATGACGATCAATTCCTATGATGTGGAAGGCATGTGTTATGCAATTCCAATCAGCGATGCGATCCCGGTGCTTGATAAACTGAAAGCAAAACAGATCAGAGAGAGACTGCGAGAGGAGGACAGCGGTTATTTGGGTATCAGCTGTACCAATGTGGAGGGAAAGCAGGCGGAGGATTACGATATACCGAAAGGCGTCTATGTCAAGGAAGTGTATGAAGACGGTCCTGCTGAAAAAGCGGGCTTGCAGAAAGGCGATGTGATAGTAGCGTTAAATGAGGAACAGGTAAAGACAATGGATGAACTGTCGGAAATGCTGCGCTATTATCCGGTGGATGAGATCGTAGATCTTGAGGTTATGCGTTATGAAAGCGGAGAGTATGTTTCCCGGACTGTCAGCGTGAAGCTTGGGAGAAGATAAAACAGCATCAGTGAGCGCTAATGCGGAACCGGAATCAGCAGAAGCGCGGACAGTGCACAAGACGATTTACAGACGAGAAACGGCTGGAAATCTGTCTTCCGCTATCGTGTACTGGTAGCGCTAATGCGGAACTAAAATAGGAGATAACAATGTCAGAGTACAATAACAACAAAAACGGAACGGACGATGGACAAAACGGATATGAGGATGTGTGTTTTATCTGCCACAGGCCGGAGAGCAAGGCGGGCAGAATGTTTAAGCTTCCCAACAATATATGTGTCTGTGATGACTGTATGCACAAGACAATGGATTCTATGAGCCAGCTCAATTTTCAGGGGATGATGCCGCCGTTTTATGATTATAGCGGCATGATGAACGAAACGTCCAAAGGGAATCCACCGGTGAAAGAGAATAAAGACGATACATCCGAACCGGTTCTCGAGGTGAATGATACGTCTGATGAGCCGGCGAAAAAGGATCAGAATAAAGGAAAAAAGGCGGTAAATCAGGGATTTCCGAATATCAGTTTTATCAATCTGGCAGATCTGCAGAATATGAGCGGCGTGCCTAACAGGCAGAAGATTAAAAAGAAAAAAGAGGGCGAACAGTCAAAGCCCATCATCAATATTAAAGACATTCCGGCACCCCATAAGATCAAGGCACAGCTGGACGAGTATGTAGTAGGACAGGAACATGCGAAAAAGGTGATATCCGTAGCTGTCTATAACCACTATAAACGGGTGGCGACAGGTACGATGGACGATATCGAGATCGAGAAGTCCAATATGCTGATGATAGGACCTACGGGCTGCGGTAAGACCTATCTGGTGAAGACGCTGGCAAGGCTTTTGGATGTGCCCCTTGCAATTGCGGATGCGACTTCCCTGACAGAAGCGGGCTATATAGGGGACGATATTGAGAGCGTTGTGACAAAGCTTTTAGCGGCGGCGGACAACGATGTTGAGAAAGCGGAAAGCGGTATTGTCTTTATCGATGAGATTGACAAGATCGCGAAGAAAAAGAATACAAATTCCAGAGATGTAAGCGGCGAATCGGTGCAGCAGGGACTCTTAAAGCTGTTAGAAGGTTCCGAGATAGAGGTGCCGGTAGGAGCAAACAGCAAAAATGCAATGGTGCCCCTGGCCACAGTCAACACAAAAAATATCCTGTTTATCTGCGGCGGCGCTTTTCCGGGGTTGGAAGAGATCATCAAGCAGCGTCTCAGCAAGCAGACCGGAATCGGTTATCAGGCGGAGCTGAAGGACAGGTTTGATAAAGATAAAAATATTCACAGCAGGGTAACTGTGGAGGATGTGCGGAAATACGGTATGATTCCCGAGTTTATCGGGAGACTGCCGATCCTGTTTACATTAGATGGACTGACAAAAGAATCTCTTGTAAAGATATTGAAGGAGCCGAAAAATGCCATTCTGAAACAGTACCAGAAACTGCTCGAATTGGACGAAGTAAAACTGGAGTTTGATGAAGGCTCTCTGGAGGCTATTGCGGAGAAAGCGCTGAAAAAGGAGACCGGCGCCAGGGCACTGCGGGCTTTGATCGAGGAATTTATGCTGGATATCATGTATGAAATTCCAAAAGATGACAATATCGGCAAGGTGACGATCACAAGGGAATATATTGAGGGAACAGGCGGTCCTGTTATTGATATCAGAAGTAATTCGGTGCAGCGGATTGAAGAATTGAATGAAGTGAAAGTTGAATGAGGATTTAATAAATGAGCAGCGGACTGTGTATGCAGTCTGCTTTCATTGTTTTAGAGAGGAAATGCCTGAAATAGCAGAAAAAAACGGAAAATGCGCGTGTCAGGTGCGGAATTTCCAATTATATTTGGTAGCATGCAACAGCAAAATCAGATAGATTTGAGGTGTAAATAAATCCGCGGAATGAAAAGATATGATATTAAAGGAGGCACCAGATGATTTTAGCAGAAAAAATTATAGCATTACGGAAAAGAATGAATTGGTCGCAGGAAGAGCTGGCAGAGAAGTTAGGTATTTCCAGGCAGTCTGTTTCTAAATGGGAAGTCGGTGCAACGATTCCCGATCTGGATAAGATTTTGAAGATGAGTGAACTTTTTGGCGTCAGCACAGACTATCTTTTGAAGGATGAGATAGAAGAAACGGAACTTCAAGGCGGAAAAGATATCTCTGAAGAACAGGTAGTTACAGTGGAAGAAGCAAATGCTTATATGAATACAGCGAGCGAAGTCTGCGGTAAGATGGCAACGGCAGTATCCCTTTTTATATTAAGTCCGATCTGCCTGTTCCAGATGGGGGCAATGTATGAGAACAGCATTTTGGAGGACAGGATGGCGATCATTGGCCTGGTGGTTCTGCTTCTGATTGTAGCTGCAGGTGTGGCGATCTGTATTTATAACGGGATGAAGCTGGAGAAATTTAAGTATATGGAAGAGGAAGTATTTTCGCTGCAGTATGGCGTGGAAGGAATTGTCGAGAAAAGAAAGAGTGACTTTGAAAGCAAATTCCGTTTGGCTACCGTGATCGGCACGGTACTTTGCATTATCGGCGTCATTCCGTTACTGCTGACTGCTACATTTACCGAAAGTAATCTGGCACTGGTCAGCTGTGTCAGTATTCTGCTTATATTTGTGTCGGCGGCTGTTCATTTGTTTGTGAGAGTGGGGATTGTGAAGGGAAGCTATGATAAACTGCTGCAATGCGGGGAGTATACAATAGAAAATAAGCTGGTGAGTAAGAAGACATCCTATTTTCCGGGGGCTTATTGGCTCATTGTGACGGCAATCTTTCTGGGATATAGTTTCTATACAGATAACTGGGGCAGAAGCTGGATCATATGGCCGGTGGCGGGCGTGCTGTTTGCGGCACTTTACGGGATACTCAGGGAAGTGGCGAAGAAGAGGTGAAGGATTTCTGTTTGTGCCGCGCCGTGTGGCGGAATATACGCTAAAGGATTGTTTTTGGAATAAATTTTGCATATTTTCTTGTAAAAACTTCCAATTGGAGTATACTGAATATGAGTAGTTTATTCATAGAATATTTCAAAGGAGGGTATGGTAAAAATATGAAAATAGCAGGTTTATTAGAGGGAAAAACGGCAATCGTTACAGGCGGCACAAGAGGTATCGGTTATGAGATCGTGAAAAAGTTTGCGGAAGCAGGCGCAAAAGTGGCTTTGTTCGGGTCCAGACAGGAAACCGTTGACAAGGCACTTGGAAAGTTGAAAGAGGAGATGCCGGAGGCGGAAGTGATGGGACTTTGCCCGGCGCTTGACAAGTATGATGAGGTGGAGAAAGCGATCGGCACGGTAAAAGAAGCATTCGGCAGAATTGACATTCTTGCAAATAACGCAGGGATTTCTGCGAGGGAATCCATTTATGATTACAAACCGGAAGATTTTGAGAAGATCATGAAGCTCAATGTCAATGCGGTGTTCTTCTGCACAAAGGCCGTAGCGCCGATCATGAAAGAGCAGGGCGGCGGTTCTGTGATCAATACCAGTTCCATGGTAAGTATCTATGGACAGCCCGCCGGATGCGGTTATCCCGCTTCCAAATTTGCGGTAAACGGTTTGACAAGATCACTGGCAAGGGAACTTGGAAAAGATAATATCCGTGTGAATGCGGTTGCACCGGGTGTGACGAGAACAGATATGGTAGCGGCGCTTCCGGAGGAAATGGTAGCGAGAATTTCCGCAGGCATTCCCCTTGGCAGACCGGGAGAGCCGGAAGAAGTTGCCAATACAGTGCTGTTCCTTGCAAGCGATCTCGCAAGCTATGTGACAGGAGAGATTCTTTCTGTGGATGGAGCAACACAGGTGTAATAAACTGTAAATAATTCAGAAAAGCACAGCCCTGCGACCGGTATATCCGGCCGCAGGGTTAAAATTTTTTAATGGATCATATGGCAAAGGTTTGACCCGATCAGAAAACGGCAGGCGTAATTAGGATGTATCCGATCTGCCAGATACTGGTTGTGATTTTCAGCCGTGATGCCAAGATCGTGATAGTTGTCCAGTACGTCAGTTTGAAGTTCCTGAGATAAAGAGAGGATGGCATTCGCATAGTCTTCCAGAACAGACCCGTCTGTACCATGCGGTTCAGTTCCATTTTCGAAGGCGGCGGAAAAGTTAGGGGTGCAGAGGATGATCTGGGCATCCGGGACATTTTCACGTATCAGGCTTACTGCTGTCCGCACGGCACCGCTGTAAGTTGCAATATCGTACGGATCTTCCGATGCGATGGGATATTCGGAAAAATAATCGTTCAAACCATAATTAATGACAAAGCATATCTGCTTATCTGATGAAGCAGATTTCAGATAAGACGAGATTCCAATATACGGCTGCGAATCTTCCGGAAAGGCAGACGGATCTTTCCGGAAAAAGGCGTCTGTGATACCGGGCAGGGAAATCAGATTGTCCGGTGACTGGGAGGCTGTGCCTCCGCCGTAGCCGCAGTTATATATTTCTGCACCGGTGAGTGCGGCAACTACACCCGGAATGGATGTATTGTCAGTATAGTTGCCGATCACACTGTCGCCAAAGAAAACAATACAGCGATCTGACAGATCGGGATATGTCCGGGGAGCAGTCCGCAGAGTATCAGTCAGTGTTTCCAGTGTTTCCGCATAGGCAGCAGCATTTTCCGCTGTCACAAGAAAGCTATGCGCTATATCACTGTTGGTCATAAGTATAGTGGCGGTGTCTTCTGTAACAGACATGTGATCCAGGTAATTTGCGGGATTGGCGATCAGCCATTCCTGGGTGCCGAAAAAATAGAAATTTGCTTCCGGAATGTCTGGCACAGCAGCCAGAAAATTTTGAAAAGAGGTCAATGTCTGCTCGTAATCTTTCTGTGAGAGGGATTGCCAGTAATCTGCGGAAGGATAGGAAAGTACAATCTCCCACGTAATTCCCGGATAGGCAGCCAGAAGTTCTTCAAGTTTTATGGGATCCGTCAATTCAGGCCGTATCCCGAGATAAGCAGTGGTCACCAGATTGCCGGAATCGGCAATCTGCCGCATATAATCTGTCAGAGTGGACAGGGAAGGAATGCAGTAAGCAGCTTTGAAAAGAGTCATTGCCCTGAAATGCGAATAATCTTCTTCCTGATAAGTATCTATGGGATACATGGAGAGAAAGACCGTATCATATTGGGTCGAAGCAATCCGTTTGTAATCCTGGCGTTTCAGTTCGTTTGCCATATATATTTTAAGGATGATGAACAGACAGATTAAGGCTGTGACTGTGAAGAAAACAAACAGCATAATTCGCTTTTTTCTTCTGTTTAATGAGTTCTTCATAAAGAATATCCTTTCACGTTTTGATATATTAAATCCTATTTTAGCACATTTTTGTCAGAAGAAATACTATCTCAAAAAATAAAGTAAATAAAAAACTCTTGCATGAATCCCGGGATAGTGTTATTATACTAACTACCTGATAAATCGGCATGGTGTATGCCGCAAATCTTTTATTTAATTATTTAAAATCTTTATTATCTGTACTATCAATGTTATATCTTTAAAAATTTCAGAAAAATCTTTTACGTTTCATTTTATCCGAGTGGAAAACTGCAGTTTTATAATGCGCACAAGGTCTTATTTGTGTGCCGAAAGAAAGGAGGATAAAAGTGAAAAAGAAATTTGCGAAAGGGAGGAAGGTGCCGGGTTTGATTGTGACATTTGTGTCACTTTTGGTTTTGCTGCAGAACACGCAGAATGTATATGCGTCGGCGGAAAAAAAGGCAGAAGCAGCGGCGGCAGGTGAAGATGTACCGGAAGGTGTGGAAGCGGAAAACAGGCTGATGAAAGTGATTCCATTGGATGCGGATACAGTTACGCAGATTCCAAAGTACATAGTGGAGGAGAATATTACTTATGTATTGGATGAATCTTCTGTTGTGGTGGAGGAAACCGAAAGCGGAACCTCAGAAGGGGCGAATGTAATTACCGTTTCCAGAAAAGTGGAAGATCTGCCGGACAACGATTTGGAGAGGATAAGAAAGACGGTGCAGCATGAAGGAATCACGTGTGAGCTTTTAAGCGTTATCTATGAAGTGGAGAAAGAGGATGAATACGGCATTCCGACAGGCTACAGTGCGGTTTGTGAGTATGGCGGATTGAAAAAATACAGTACATCGTATCCGACAGCCTGGCAGATGACGGCCTGGTATGATATCTGCGAGACAACCGACGAAACGGTTATTGTGACCGGGCGCGAAGAATATGAGTATGTCCATGTACCGGCAAAAGCTGAAGCAGGAGAGGAACAGGGCAGAGTGGAAACGGAAATGACCGGGGAAGCAGGTATGCAGGAAAAAGAAGAGCCTTTTCCGGAACCAGAGGTTAAGAAAATCAGCATAAAACAGACACCCGGGGAAGAAGACAGGAAAAAAATTGCGGATATTCCGGTACCACTTGCGGCCGCAGCATCAGGAATAGGAGCAGCTTTGCCGTTTATTGTATGGTTCAGCATCGTAACAGTGCCGATTTTTACGTTGAAAAAAGAAGAAAGATATCGTTATATCGGGCGTATAAGATTGAAAAAAGAAGAGGGGATGTATACGGCCTGCCTGACAAAGCGGCTGATTGCCAGAGCGGAAATTCCTGTTTTTATGATAAAGCTGCCGGAGAAAATAAGGAAAAAGACAAAGGCCGGTATGCTTCAGATATGTTGTCCGGATGGAAAAAGAATTCTGTTGACAGCCGGAAAAGAAGTTCATTTTACAGTGGAGGGAGAAGAGCTATGAAAAAAGGATTGGGAAAGAGGATAGGATGCCTGTTATTGTGTGCAGCCTTGTTCTGGGGAAGCATTTCCACAGATGCTTATGCAGTGACTGTATCGGGGAATGATCCGAAGAAAACAGAGAGTATGGAAGACGACACCATAAAGGCGGAAGATACAGAGGATGTGGCCGAAAATGGCCAAGCTGGCAGTCAGTATCACTTTATAGAAGAGGATTCGGACAGCGTGGCAAAATGGCTGGAGCTTTACTGCCCGAACGGGTTTGAAGAACTTTTGGCTTATGATGAAACCTGGTGGGATTCTCTGTATGACTATGAGCGGGAATATGCAGAATTCCTTGTGGGTCTTATTGTAGAGTTATCAGAGGATGTCTACGACGGCCAGACGCTCCCGGAATGCATTCATATTTTGGAGAGCGGAACAGATGCTGATGCATTTTTTGCGGGGACCGTTTTTCAGGGAATGACATTGGCAGATTTGAAAGCACTTTATGATGCGGGCGGCGACCTGGAAGATCTGGCAGGGGAAACACCCGGACGAAAAAGCAGACAAATATCTTTCGCGGCTCAAAATGAGGGAGGAACAGAAGGCGGAGAAGCAGAAGAAATAATAGAACAACTGATGGCAAAGGTCCGGGTAACGGCAACCGGCTATTCCGGGACAGGGCACGGGCGAATCTATAAAATTATGCTGGGCGATGTCCCCGCACTGTGTATCAGTTGTGGATTACATTGCCGTAATTCGTTTCTGTATCATGCAGACGAGGACACTTACGAAGAAAAGGCGGGAGCATTGGGATATTTTGCGAAGAATGCAAATAATTCGGGAGCGGAATATGTGGCATGTCAGATTGCGGCATGGCTGTTTCTGGAGAATGAGAATCTCGATGAGGTGCAGGTAAAAAGCAGGACACAGGCCATGGTGAATATTTCTTCTAAAATATCTTTAAACAGGATGCAGGAATATGTCTGGAAGTTCTATTCAGGGGCAAAAAACAGCAGAGATTCTTACTATGAATATACATCGGATAATATAAATGCACAGCAGTTGATCACCGGTGAGAAAGCGAACGGAGAACTTTATACGACGGTGGTAAAACCGGTAGAACCTGTAGATCCGGATAATCCCCCGGAACCGGAAGAGCCGGAGATCGTAACGCTTTCGGAGTCTGTGGAGATAGCCTATTCGATTGTAATAGATAAAAGGGACTGGCAGACCGATGTCGGACTGGAAGGCTGTGAAGTAAAAATATTGGAAGACGGACAATATCTGGATACAGTGACAACAGACAAAAACGGTCATGCCGAATATTCCGTGGAAAAGGCGGCTGAGTTTTCCGTCGACTATGACAACGTAACGGTGACGGAGGAAGAGGCATGGGAAATGTTGGAAGAACAGATTGCAGCTTTTGCAGCCACTCCTTATACCTACACTGTCAGCGAAGTGACGGCGCCGGCCGGATACGTGTGGGAGGCAAACGAAAAAAGTGAGACGATAACAGGAGAGGAGACAGCAGAATTTGAGCTGACAAATGAACGGACACTTGGCGCGGTGGAACTTATCAAGTATGATGTCGAAAGTGAATCGGAGAGAGCGCAGGGAGACGCTTTGCTGGATGGAGCAGTATACGGCATCTATGCCGCCGCGAATATTGAACATCAGGATGGCAAAACCGGTCTTCTCTATAAAAAGGATGATCTGGTGCAGACAGCTGTCACCGGAAAAACACCAAAGACAGATGAGGACGGTTATATATTGAATACAGACGGCAGCAGGCATATCGCAGAACCGGAAGTGGAGATTGCGTATGCAGATACGCCGGGGAAAACACTGTTTGGAGATTTGGAGCTGGGAAGTTACTATGTAAAAGAAATCACACCCCCGGATGGTTATATGTTTGACGAGTGTGTCTATCCGGTTACTTTTACTTATAAGGATCAGATGGTAAAGATTGAAAACAGAAAAGAGACAGCAGGAGGGGCGGACAATAAACTGACAGTGGATGATAACAGTACGTCAAATGCTATTTACTCAGGCGATTATGTGAATAAGCAGGGTTTTCAGTTCTTAAAGACATCGGACAGCATCTGGCAGACGGAATTAAAGCCAATTGCAGGAGCAGGATTTTCGATTTATCTGATCAGTGATCTGAGCGGTGTGAAAAACGGACAGATAGAGCCGATGGGCGAGAACTGGACAGAGGATGACATCATGACATTTTATGACTACGATTTTAAGGGGGAAAAGACAGCGACCGTCTATAAGCGTACCGGCTATGAGACATGGACAGCGGGGGATAAGCTGTGGCTGAAAGCAGGCACACAGCCGAATGAATACTATGTCAAGGAGATGTTTACAGATAAAGACGGGTATGTGACGGCACCGGAACTGCCTTACGGGATGTATGTTGTAGTGGAGACGACAACACCGGAGAATTACACATGCGCAAAACCGTTTATTGTGCGCATCACAGACGACGGAGGCGTATTGTATACAGACAGCCGGAAGAGCAGTATAGAAAAAACTTATACGAAGAAAGAGGGAATCCGATATGGTGACCGCGAAGCGACAAAGCAAAGGGAGGGAAGGATCCTGCAGGATAGGCGTATCATTAATAACACGATCACAAGGACGTTTCTGCGCATTTTGAAAGTAGATGAAGAATTTGTGGATCTGTCTAAATCCTATATTACTCCGGAGGAATTTGTCAGGGGAACCGTGTTGAAAGAAAACACGGAATATCGCATAAAATGTACTACGCTGCCGGTGAGTAAAGACGGTTTGCGCGCTCTGAACTGGAAGTTTGATGAAAACGGATATTTAAGCTTTTATGATCAAAATACAAGAGAACTCTGCGGAACAGCTGATAACCCTTTTAAGACACAATTTCTGAAAAAGAATGGTATGATCCGGGACTGCTATATTATGCTGCCGCAGCAGATTCCGGTCGGAACTTATGAGCTGGAGGAAATAACGGCGCCGGACGGCTATGTGGTAAACGGAAAGGAACAGTCTGTTTTGGACACCGGTAAAGGGGGAATAAACGGATATGAGATCATTGATAAACCGCATGCAAGTGTTGTCTTTACCATTAATAACGGATCTGTCTATCCTGACGGACAGATAGGACCCAATAAATATGCTCTGGCAGACGAGTACGGAAATATAACGGTGACTGTTTTGCAGAAGAATCAGGAACAGAAAGGAATTGTTGAGATCACAAAGCATGGAGAGCAGCTTTCCGGAGCCCACGAGGATTCCGCGACACTGCTTGAAAAACTGGAAAAGGAGTCGTCCCTGGAGATAACAGGAGTTTCGGAGAGCGCCCATAGAGACCTGGTATTTGAATATGAGGATGCACCGGCGGCGGGAGCAGTCTTTGAGATTGTTGCTGCGGAAGATATCTATACACAGGAAGTAGAAAGGCAGCTGCTTGATGCCTGTCAGATAAAGAAAGAGGATTACCTGATATATAAAGAAGGGGATCTGGCGGCGACGATTACGACAGACAGAAACGGATGGGCATATGCGGCAGACCTGCATATTGGAAAATATAAGATCCGGGAAGTGACCGCGGGAGACGGGTTTGTTTTAAATACGCGGGAGACGGAATTCGAAATTACAGAGAAAGAGCAGACCGTGAGTTTTGATATTCATACAGTGGATTATAAAAACGAACGTCAGAAACTGGAAATCATACTGGAAAAGCAGGATCAGGAGACCGGGATACCGCTTGCCGGGGCAGTGTACGGATTGTATGCAAAAGAAGATATTATGATTAATATCGAAAAGGATGAAGATACAGGGAAATGGGCTGTAAAAGCCGTACCTGAAATGCTCTATCCGGCAGATACGCTGGTCGCGACCTGTATTACGGACAAGGACGGGAAAGGCGTTTTTGATGAAGATCTGCCGTTGGGAGAATATTATGTGCGTGAATTACAGGCGCCGAAAGGTTATCTTACCGCGGTGGATGAAGTCTATGTAGATGGAAGCTACAACAGTATAAACGGCGGTCAGGACGCGGAGAAACAGACGTATCATCTGACTTTGAAGGACATAAAAACACAGGCGGTCATCACAAAACAGGCGTTGGCAGACAGGAAAGAGGTGGCGGGGGCAACGTTGGAGGTCAGCGAGATTAAAACAGACAGAGAGGGTAATCTGAAGACGGATGCCGATGGAAAGTATATTGCGGAATCGGTTGATCGCTGGATATCCAAAGAGGGAGAACGCCACTGTTTTTACAGGGATACCTGGGGGAACCTGACGGAGATAGAGAACGAGAGTAAACTTCCGGACGGAAAAGAGCTGATTGTAAAAAACGGGCATCTGATCACCGGATTAGGGCTTGACAGAATCTACATCTTATCCGAGAAGATCGCACCGGAAGAGTATACTTGTGCAGAGGATATTCTGTTTAAACTTGTACAGGAAAAAACGGAAGACGGGCTGACGGGTACGGTCGGACTGTATGTTCTGGAAAACGGTGAGTGGCAGAGAGCGGAAGATGATATACTGGTGATGTATGATGATAAAGAAGCAGTGGTTATTGAAAAGACAACGATCAATGTGACACAGTGCGGAGATACTTATCAGTACAGGATAGACAGGTTAAAAAACGAGTCGGTGAAGAGCATGGATCAGTTTACGATGACCGATCATCTGCCGACAGGTATCTATCTGACAGAACTCTGGACGGGAACCTACAATGAGAATCTGCTTTATGATGTAGAATATATGACAAATAAAAGTAATGGCTGGGTCTGCCTGGAAAGCGGCCTATCCACAGAGGAAAATCATCATTTTCAGATATCGGAGGCTCTGCAGACAGAGGAGGAGCATATAACAAAGTTCAGGTTATGTTTTGGCACGGTTGGAGGCCTTTTTGAGAAGGTGGAATCCCCCACATATATGACATATGTGTCACAAAATGCGGAAGAAACTATTCTCAATGAGATAGAGCTGACCGCGGAATGTAACGGGAGAAAACTTCGGGATAAAGCAAAGACAAAAACGAAACTTTATCGGCGGGGAATTTCCGGTTATGGAGCAAAAGGCGGGGGAAAACCGCTGTATGAGATCGTGGGCAGCCGGGAAGAGGAAAGCAGAGAGGAAGAGTCGTTGATACGCCGCATAATAAAGAGCGCGGAAAAGCAGAAGACGAAGGAACAACAGGGATTTGAAAGACTGGAAGATGAGGAGGTGCCGTTAGGACTGTATAAAGGACAGGGCGTGCAGACAGGAGATAACGCACCGGTACGCCTCTTTGTGCAGGCGGCGATCACAGCGCTTACCGGACTTGCCATACTATGGTTTTTGGGCAGAAAAAGGAAAGGATAAGAGGAGTATTTAAAAGAACAAAATAACATCAGAAGGCATAGGATAAAAAAAGTATGTTTTTGGAGGTTCTTATGCCTTCTTGTGAAGAGAGAGTTTACAGTGATGATTATTTCAGTGCGCTGTTGGATTTTTGGCCGCTGGAGGAAGATATCGGCAATCTGACAGAGAGATTTTGCTATATGAAGATCAGTGATATTCTGGGAGCGCTAGTCATTGATAAAAGTCTGTTGACACCGTTGTCGCTGACAGATTACACTTATCGCTTTTTGCCGAAACTCTACGCACCGATGCAGAGTGTCTCTTTTCCTCTTTTGAAATCCGGTATTCTCCAGGTACAGCAGCCGCCGCTCGGCCTGACGGGGCAGAATGTACTCATCGGCATAGCGGATTCCGGTATAGATTTTACGCTGCCGGCCTTTCGGAGAGAGGATGGCAGCAGTCGTATTGTGGCGATCTGGGACCAGACGATACCCTATGAAAACAGTTTGGGTATGCAGGGAGAGGAGGGCAATGCAGAGCCAATAGGCAGAATGAGGCGATGGAACGACGACAGTGTGAAAAGGCGGGGAACACTGGATGTTCCTTTCGGAACAGTTTATACGCAGGAGGATATCAATGAGGCGCTGAGAAGTGAGAATCCTTTTATGAAGGTGCCCTCCCGGGATGAGACAGGGCATGGAAGCGCTATGGCGGGAACGGCCGGCGGCAAAGTGGGAGATGAAATATACGGTGGGGCCATCAATGCCGAATATGTCATTGTAAAATGTAAACAGGCGAACAGGGATATTCGACAGTTTTATTATATTGCGGAAGGGGCGGAAGCCTACAACGAAACGGATATTATGCTGGCTTACCGGTTTATTGACAGTTACTGTGAGATCTTTCGCAGACCTCTGGTATATTGCCTGGGAATGGGAAGCAGTATGGGACCCCATGACGGTACTTCCCTGTTTTCCGAGTTTATAAACGGGATCGCGCTGCGGCGAAGCAGGGCAGTTATAGTCTGCGGAGGAAATGAAGGAAATCAGGCCGGACATTTTGCCGGGGAGGGTGACAGGGACGTGGAATTGCGGGTAGGCGAAGGGGTAGGCGGATTTACGCTGGAAATCTGGGGCAGCATACCGGAATTTTTTTCAGTTGTTCTGGTATCTCCGGGAGGAGAGAATACGACGGTTTTAAGCAGTCTTGTAAGCGGCAGCAGACGAATCGCGTTTCTCTTTGAGCAGACGGTAATCTATGCGGAGGCGGAACTGGCGGAGCAAAGCTCCGGCAGGACGCTTATGGTGCTGCGGTTTGAGAAGCCGACATCCGGTATCTGGCGTATCAAGATGCGGAATGCAGGCACTTTTCATATGTGGCTGCCGGTCAAAAGTTTTCTCGGAGGAGAAGTTTTCTTTCTGCAGCCGGATCCGGATATCACATTGACAGAACCGGCGTACGCGGCAGAAGTTATTACCGTTTCGACTTATGCGGATGCGACCGGAGCTTTCTGGGGAGAAAGCGGCAGAGGGTTTACGGTGGGCGGACAGATTAAACCGGATTTTGCGGCTCCGGGGGTGGAAATACCCGTACCGGGAAGAGCGCCGCTTGCGCTTCCGGGACCGGGCGGTGCGGAGACAATGAACAGTTTGGGCAGTTTTACCGTAACCGGCAGCAGTATGGCGGCTGCGATCACCGCTGGTGCAGTGGCACAGTTTCTGGAATGGGCCATTGTCAGGGAGAACGACCTGTTTATCAAAGGGGTGGAGATTAAGAGTTACCTGCAGAGGGGTGCCTCCAAAGATGCCGGAACGGAGTATCCGGACAGACGATGGGGCATGGGAAAACTGAATCTGCAGCAGTCGTTTGAGGCGTTGAGGGTGTAGAAAGAATATCTGGAAAAAACAAAAAAGATCGCACATGAAAAGCAATTTATGGTACAATAGTGATGGGCAAAAGATCGATCATATTTATATATCGGAAAATACAAATGCAGGAATCGGTGAGGGAATATGAAAATAAAATGTAGCTGGTGCGGCAGTTGGATTAATGACTATGATGAGGTGTGTCCGAATTGCGGCGGGAAAAATGATAATTTTAAACGCGTGGGGACGGGTGTGCCCCAGACTATAGAAGAACTGAAAGCGTGGGCAGTGAAGCATAATGTGCCGCTCAGGCAGATGCAGACTTATATCGGTGAGAATTATACCGGCGCAAAGGCTTTTGGCATTTATAAGGATGAAATTACCGGCAACTATATTGTCTATAAGAATAAAGCGGATGGCACGCGTGCTGTCCGTTACGAAGGACCCGATGAAGCGTATGCTGTAAATGAGTTGTATCAGAAGATGAAAGAGAGGATGGCCGAACAGAAAAGGCATCAAAGTGCAGCCGGAAGAAACATCAACAGGTCAAACGGCCCGGTGTATCTGAACACGGGTAACCCGGTAGGCTACGAGAACAAACCTTACAGGCAAAAGCCGGAACGCAGTATCGGCAGTATTGTAAAGTACCTGATTTTTGGGTTTTTGGGAGTGCAGCTGCTGGCAGTATTGCTGCCGATCATTATATTTTTGGTAATAAGGGTCGTTGACAAGAGTCCATACAGCGGATATTACAATTATAACGGCAGTATGTATTACTGGCAGGATACTACTGACGCATGGTACATATACAACTATGATGCTGACAGATGGGATATATGTTATGATGATCTGGAAAATCTTTATGATAATTATGATGATTATCACATCCCGTCTTACTCCTATGATGATTATAATGTAACTGATTTTACGCAGTCCGGCTATTATGTGGAGCCGTCCCATAGTGATGACAGCGACTGGGATTCCGATTATGATTACGACGATGATTGGGACAGCGATTGGGATTCCGATTATGATTGGGACAGCGGATGGGATGACTGGGATTCCGACTGGTAGAAAGCAAAGATAACGGACCGCAGAGGATATAGGGATATGCAGTATATTATAACGTTACTTATTGTTTTTGCAGGAGAATTTTTCTGGAAAGACCATATAGAGAAAGAAGTTTCGGAAAACAGCAGTAAGAAAATCTGGCATGACAGAATTATCCTGACAAAATATCATAATTATGGTGCCGCACTGGGCACCGGCAAAAAAAGGCCGAAAATAGTAAAATACATATCCGTGGTGATCACATTTGTGGCAGTGATATTCTTTATATGCAGTTTTGGACTGGCGGGAAAAGGGATGATGAAATCCGGATTCTCGCTTCTTCTCGGCGGTGCGTTTAGTAATACATACGACAGGCTGAAAAGAGGGTATGTAGTGGACTATTTTCGGCTGAATGTCCCTGTAAAAAGAATCAGAAACATCATTTTTAATGTGTCGGATTTCTGCATTATTCTGGGAACATTATTAATCCTGTTAAGTGATGGGATGGAATAAAAGCAGTGTAAAAACCGTTAAGCTACGATCACTGTTCCCGCCTTACCTCGAATCGCATCTTTCACAAAATCCATGGAAGTAATAATAACTTTTCCATCGGGGTTAGAATCCAAATAGGAAATGGCTGCTTCAATTTTGGGAAGCATCGT
Source organism: Lachnospiraceae bacterium (assembly GCA_014804795.1). Taxonomy (GTDB): domain Bacteria; phylum Bacillota; class Clostridia; order Lachnospirales; family Lachnospiraceae; genus 1XD8-76. Next base: position 89,502 of record JAAUZC010000012.1, read on the forward strand.
AGTTTCCTCGAATTCACCATCTTTAATATAAGCCTTTGCCTGCTCCGTATTCATGGAAGGGAGCGGTGCCTGCTTATTGGTGTGGAAGCCTGTGTATACGGAAGATACGCCGGTCAAAATGAGCAGGATATCGGCTCGCAGTTCGGCGGCCAGTTTTCCGGCGATCGCATCTTTTTCAATGACCGCGGAAGCACCTTTTAAATTGTGGTTTTGCGGAATAACAGGAATACCGCCGCCGCCGCAGGCGATAACGACCTGATCAGCGTCCGCAAGTGTTCTGATGGTATCAATTTCCACAATATCAATAGGCTTCGGTGCAGCAACCACGCGCAGAAATCCTTTTCCCGGCTCCTCCGCCACATAATTCCCTTTTTTGATTTCTATATCTGCATCATCTCTGGACATATAACGTCCGATCTTTTTGGTGGGCGCATAGAAAGCCTCATCATAAGGATCTACCGTGACCTGTGTCAAAATTGTGCTCACAGGTTTGGAGATACCACGGCTTAGCAATTCCGAGCGGAGTGCGTTCTGGATATCATATCCCACATACCCCTGGCTCATGGCAGAGCAGACACTCATGGGCGCCGGTGTATAATCAATATAGACACGGCGCAGTTCTGTCATCGCCTTATGGATCATGCTGACCTGGGGGCCGTTGCTGTGGGTGATCGTAAGCTGATAGTCGGCTTCCACCAGATCCGCCAACGCCTTTGCTGTTATTTTTACGGCGTCGAGCTGTTCCAGTGTGGTATGCCCAAGCGCCTTATGTCCGAGAGAGACAACAACTTTTTTCTTATTCATATCAGTAACCATGCCCTTTCCATAACCTGCAAGCTTCTATCGCATGTGAAAAATTTATTTTTCACACTTTGATAAGGCTAAGTATAGCAGAATAGAAAGAATTTGTATAGGCTGAACGTAACGATTTTCAATACTTCGCACCTTGAATTTTTCCGCAAATAGGAGTAGAATAAGGTCGGATTAAATAATATTTGTATTTCAGTATACTTTTATAACAGGAGAAAGGACACTTTAAACAATGAAAAAGAATCAAAACAAATGGATAAGCGCTGCGATTCCGGCTCTTTTGCTACATTGCAGCATCGGTACAGTTTACTGTTGGTCTATTTTCAGTCAGGAAATCGCGGATTACATAGGATTTTCGAAAGGAGCTACGGAATGGGCTTTCAGCTTTGCTATCTTCTTTCTGGGAATGTCGGCGGCATTTTTAGGAAATGTGGTGGAAAAGGATATTCATAAATCGTCCCTCATCGCTTCCGTCTGCTTTGCGGCGGGCATGGCGGGCACAGGATTTTTTATCTGGTACGGCGGCAAACATCAGGGCAGCCTGCTTGTGCTCATCGGTATTTATATCTGTTATGGTTTTATCATGGGTATCGGGCTTGGCACCGGATATTTATCTCCGGTAAAGACGCTGATGCTCTGGTTTGAGGACAGGAAAGGCCTTGCCACCGGTCTTGCCGTTGCGGGATTCGGCGCGGCAAAAGCGATCGCAAGTCCGATCATGCAGGCGATGTTGGAAAATCTGGGCGAGGGCGGCATCTATAAGATGTTTTTAATTCTGGCATGCGTTTATTTTGTGATGATGTTTGTAGGACATCTGTTGTTGAAGAAACCTGAGGGATGGCATGAGCCTCAGAAGAAAGAGAAAGGCCAGGGCATCCTTGATGTCATTAAGACAAGGCCCGTTGCCAACTATATCGGTATCTGGCTGATGTTTTATATCAATATCACCTGCGGTCTTGCGTTAATCTCTCAGGAAAAGATGATCGTCAAATGTATCGGCCTTGCCGGTGTTGTCGGCATTATCTCCACAGTATCCGCTGTCTTTAACGCAGGCGGACGTCTGGGTTTCTCCGCATGGGCGGACACTATGAAAGACAGAAATACGATTTATAAGTTGATATTTATTCTTTCCATCATATTTACCGGGCTGGTGATGGTGACAGGCGGTATCAAAAACGGTCAGGGCAATACGCTGTTGGTGATTCTTGTGCTTGTGCTGATATTTTTTGTCAACGCAGGTTACGGCGGAGGATTTTCCAATGTGCCCACGCTTTTGTCCGACCATTACGGCATGGGCAGTATCAGTGCACTTCACGGTATCACCCTGTCTGCATGGGCATTCGCCGGGCTTACGGGCAATCAGGTGGCAAACCTGATCGTGAACAGCACGGGAGAATTTATGACGGATTCCCACGGCAACAGCATCAATCCTGTGGGATATCAGAACGTGCTCTACTTTACACTGATACTCTATATCATTGCGTTGCTGCTCAGCGTATTTCTTGTGCGGCCGATGGACAAAGATGCAAAATAGTATCCGGTAAATGTGGAGTTGCGAGGATTCCATAAAAAGAATCAGAGTGAGGGAAGAATGTACGAAGAACCTATGATTTTAGTGAAAGATGTGAGCAAGAGATTTGAGACGGGGGATGCCGTAGTAAATGCGCTGGATCACGTCAATCTGGAAATCCATAAGGGTGAAATATACGGTGTCATCGGCATGAGCGGCGCGGGAAAAAGTACGCTGGTGAGATGCCTGAATTTTCTGGAGAGACCTACGACGGGAACGGTCTGCATCGAACAGCATGACCTGTCGGCGATGAGCGAGGAGGAACTGCGAAGGCTGCGGACAAAGATTGCCATGATCTTTCAGCATTTCAATCTGCTGATGCAGCGGACCGTGTTGGATAATGTCTGCTTTCCGTTGGAAATCGTGGGGATGCCTAAAAAAAAGGCACGGGAAAAAGCGGCCGAACTATTGAAAATAGTAGAGCTGGAAGAGAAGGCGAAAGCCTATCCGTCCCAGCTCTCCGGCGGACAGAAGCAGCGCGTGGCAATCGCAAGGGCGCTCGCCATGGATCCGAAAATACTGCTCTGTGACGAGGCGACCAGTGCCCTTGATCCGACCACAACGAAGTCTATTTTAGCGCTGTTAAAAGATATCAACAGACAATTTGGCATTACGATAGTTATTATTACCCATGAGATGGCAGTAGTGCAGGAAATCTGTACGCATGTGGCGATCATCGACCAGGGAAACCTTGCGGAGACCGGAACGGTGGAAGAGGTATTTTCCCATCCCAGGACAAAGGCGGCCAAAAAGCTGATTTATCAAAACGGCGGCAAGGACTACAGCCTGATGCACGGAAAAAAATGTATCCGTATTGTTTTTTCGGAAAATTCCTCCTTTGAGCCTGTGATCGGCAATATGATTTTGGAGTGTAAGGCGCCCGTCAATATTCTGTTGGCGGACACGAAAGATATCGGCGGAATTGCCCATGGACAGATGATATTGCAGCTGCCGGAAGATGAGATGATCGCAAACCGTATGATCGCCTATCTGCAGGAGAGGAAACTGGAAGTGGAGGTGTTGAAAGATTATGTTGGATAATCAGATGATTGCCATGCTGGCAAAAGAGACATGGATCACGATTTATATGACACTTTCCTCAACGGCGTTAGCGTACCTGATCGGGCTGCCTATGGGTATCGCGCTTGTGCTGACGGCAAAGAGCGGCCTAAAGCCGAATGCAGTGGTATACAAAGTGCTTGATTTTATCGCAAATATTGTCAGAAGTATACCGTTTATTATTTTAGTAATTATGTTGATACCTTTAACGAGGTCGATCGTAGGAAAAAGTTATGGCGCTACGGCGATGATCGTACCGCTTACGATTGCGGCGGCGCCTTTTATTGCAAGGCTTGTGGAGTCGTCACTGTTAGAGGTGGATAAGGGAGTGATCGAAGCTGCTCAGAGTATGGGGGCAGGCACCTGGCACATTATATGGAAAGTGCTTTTGGCAGAAGCGAGGGTATCACTCATTGTGAATGCAACGATTGCCCTTGCGACGATTCTCGGCTATTCGGCTATGTCCGGCGCGGTAGGCGGAGGCGGTCTCGGGGATGTTGCGATCCGTTATGGCTATCACAGATATCAGGTTGGCATTATGATGGTCACGGTAGTACTTCTTGTCCTGTTAGTGCAGATCATGCAGTATATCGGGACAAGGATATCGAAAAAGATGGATAAGAGAAACCGATAAAGAAAAACAAATAAAACGTCCCAGCTCATTCGCCGGGGCGTTTTATTTGTGGCATAAGAACACTTGCGAAGCATGTGTTTGTTGCCTAGCATAAGAACGCTCGCAAGGCGTGCATTCGTTGCTTAAAATAAGGGGGAGATATGAAAAGTGTAATAGATACAGGACCATTCCGAAAAATTCTTATAAAAGAAAGTGGGGTAGTTCGGTAGGTTTGCGCCCTGCTCTATATTTATTATGATAAAGGGAAAATGTGTCAAAAGTGTGGCAAGAATCTAAAAGAAAATATTATTTTATTAAGAAAATATAAAGGAAAACAAAAGAATTCGGGAAACATAAAAATTGTAAGGAGGAGAGACAGGATGAAAAAATGGAGGATGATCGCTTGCGTTTTTTGCGCAGTGGGGCTGCTTACGGCGTGCGGCAGTTCTGAAGATAATATACAGTTGGTGGAACAGGAAGACATCGTGAAAGTATCCGAACCGGAAACGGAGGAGATAAAAGTGCCGGAGGAAGAGGAGCTGCCGCAGAAGGATGAGGAGGAAGCGGAAGGCGGAGAGGAAGTGATTTCCGAAAAAACCCCGGCTGTGGTGAATATTGAAACTGTGGAGCAGGAGCATAAGGAAGGTGAACTCCTTCTTATGACTACTGTCTATGATAAGGTGAGTGTTGTAATTGAGGGAAATGAGGAGGCGGAAAATCTGATTGCAGAATGGTTTACAAAGAATGAGGAGGCATTTCAGGAGAGCGCAGAGGAAACGCTTGAGTGGGAGAAAGAGAATCAGGATATGATAGAGAGTACGTCTTCCTATTATCAGTCCCACGGATTTGCAGTAACAAGAAACGACGGAAGGATATTATCGTTTTCGTCCAATACGGGCGGATATGAGGGCGGCGCTCACGGCTATTACATGGAATATGGTTTGAATTTTGATGTGGCGACAGGGCAGTTTTTGTCGATTGCGGATGTTGTGACAGATGAGGCGGCCTTTCAGGAAATCTGTGTGCAGGAGATGCTGAGGCAGTGTGACGGATTGAAAGCAGAAGGTATTCTTTTTGATGATCAAATAATTGTTCCGAGCCTGAAAGAAGTTTTAGAGGGGAAGATGTATTTCTTTCTTTTAAAGATGTTCTTATAATGATTGACATTAAGAAGAAATATGTTATACTTTGTACAATTGAATAAATAGCATACAGGTGTCAAAACAATGCATAAAAATAAGCGTTGGTTTTGGTGAAAAGGGAAACAGGTGCAAATCCTGTACGAACTCGTCACCGTAATTAGGGAGCAAAAGCCAATATGTCACTGGGAACAAGGAAAGTCCTTTCTTGGGAAGGCGGCTGATGCGAAGGTTTACAAACCACGATCTATAAGCCGGGAGACCTGCCTGAATGCTGTACGGAAACATTTGTTTCGAACCACGAGTAACTGGTTGTACGTTTTGAACTTGCAGAAAGCATGATGGAATATTGTTTGCATCAGTGTGTTCAGCAGGCTTGTTTTGTGTATAAATCCTTTACCGTAGTTATGTTATGGTAGAGGATTTTTTTATGATGCCAGGGTCAAAAATCATAAACCACGTTGTGCTTGCACATAAGTGGTTTTATGACTTGATGACCCGCCAGAATATTGGGCAGGACTGTGGGAGTGCGCAGCACGAAACAATCCGTAAGGCATCTTTTTTATACAATTAAAAACATTATCCCTGTAAAACGGCAGGGAAGGAAGAGAGGAGAAAATGAAAAAGAAAATAGTAGTTGCTTTATTAACAAGTGCCGTGATCTGTTCACTGGCATTGACAGGCTGCTCAAAGGAGGCACCGGCATCGGCAGAAAATACCATGCAGACAGAGGAGGAAAGTGTGGAATCGACAGGAGAAAATAACAGCTTGGATGAGACTGATGAATCAGAAACAGAGAATGATGTGGTTTCCGATCAGGCAGCAGCGGATGAAGTTGCAGCATTGATCGATGCAATCTATGTGCAGGAGAGAACAGAAGATACCGATGCACAGTGTGCGCAGGCAAAAGTGGCATGGGATGCGTTGACAGATGCCCAGAAAGAACTGGTAGAAGGTGAAGAAGCCGATTCTGATTATTTTGGCAGGGATACGGGTGACGCTTCCAAAGATGATCCGAGAAATCAGGATGATATCGGAGAAAATGAAATTTTGGTAGTCAGCTTCGGAACTTCCTTTAACAGCAGTCGTGTCGATGACATCAAAGGAATTGAAGATGCAATACAGGCGGCAAATCCTGACTGGTCTGTAAGAAGGGCTTTTACGGCACAGATCATTATTAACCATGTACAGGCACGGGATGGAGAGTTTATTGACAATATGGATCAGGCGTTGGAACGTGCAGTAGCAAATGGAGTAAAGAATTTAGTAGTGCAGCCCACCCATCTGATGCATGGAGCAGAGTATGATGAACTGATGGAAGCAGTCGAAGCATACAGAGATCAGTTTGAAACAGTAAAGGTTGCGGAGCCTCTTCTTGGCGAGGTCGGCAAAGATGCATCGGTTGTCAATGAGGATAAGGCGGCGGTTGCGGAAGCGCTTCTTATGGCTGCTGTGGCGGATGCAGGCTATGGGAGTCTGGCAGACGCACAGGAAGACAGCACAGCCTTTGTGTTTCTGGGCCATGGAACTTACCATACGGCAAAGGTAAGCTACAGCCAGATGCAGACACAGATGACAGACATCGGCTGTGTCAATGCATTTATCGGAACAGTAGAAGGAGATCCGGAGGAAACATCCTGTGAGGCGGTTCTGGATGCTGTAACACAGGCCGGTTATACAAAAGTAATTCTCCGCCCATTGATGGTTGTAGCAGGTGATCATGCCAATAATGATATGGCAGGAGAAGATGAGGATTCATGGCTCAGTATGTTCAATGCTTCCGGAAATTTTGAAAGTGTGGATGCACAGATTACAGGTCTTGGCTCTATTGAGGCCATTCAGAAACTTTATGTAGAGCATACAGCAGCAGTATTGGAAGATTAACGGACGAGGTAAGATGAATGAAGAAATATATAATAATTGTCATTGCTCTTCTCGGTGTCATGCTGTTTGGAGGTTGTGGAAATAACAATAATGCAAAGGAATCCGATTCTGCGGCAAATACTGCTGTAGAAGAAAGTACTGCGGAATCATCCGAAACTGTACAGGAAATATTACCAGAAGAGCTGACGAAAGATAGAACTGAAAGTGATGAAACAGCTAAGCAGGATCAGGAAACAGTCACGCTGCCGGACGGGATTTATACGGCAGAGTTTACAACGGACAGCAGTATGTTTCGCGTAAATGAAACCTGTGAAGGCAGAGGGACGCTGACAGTAGAGAACGGGGAAATGACAATCCATATTACCCTCGGTTCAAAGAAGATTTTAAATCTTTACCCCGGACTGGCTGAAGATGCGGCGAAAGAAGGGGCTGAGCTGCTTTTACCGACAGAAGATACTGTAACGTACAGTGACGGTATGACAGAGGAAGTCTATGGTTTTGATGTGCCTGTTCCTGTGTTGGAAACAGAATTTGATCTGGCGCTGATCGGTACAAAGGGAAAGTGGTATGACCATAAGGTCAGTGTTTCTGATCCGGTTTTGCTCGAGGAAGATGCACAGACAAAAAACGCGGTTTCTTTGGAAGACGGTACATACAGCATGGAAATCACCTTTGAGGGAGGAAGCGGAAAGGCAAAAATTATGTCTCCTGTATCTGTAACCGCGGCAGATGGAAAAGTGACAGCTACCGTACAGTGGAGCAGTCCTAATTATGATTATATGATAGTGGATGGAGAAAAATATCTGCCGGTAAATACGGAAGGTGATTCTGTATTTGAGATTCCTGTTCTTATATTTGATGAACCGATGGATGTTATTGGTGATACTGTGGCGATGAGTAAACCTCATGAAGTGGAATATATACTTACATTTCATTCAGATACAGCGGTCAAAGAATGAGGGATAAGATGAAAGGAAGGAAAAAGGCGTTTATTTTGCTGTTGATAGGGCTGCTGTGGCTGCATGGCTGCGGCAGTCCTTCTCCCGACACTGAATCCATGACAGATACAAGCGCGGAAACAGAGTCAGAGCCGGAACTATTAGATTCTGATACAGGAGAGGCACTGGTTTATGAGGGGAGCCCGGAACTGCAGTATGCGGAAAATTTTAAAATTGATCATTACGAGGGCGGCTATACTCTGTTGAAGATAATAAGGGATGGAACACAGTTTTTGATCGTACCGGAAAATGGAGAAGTGCCGCAAACTTTAGACAAAGAAATTGTGGTACTCAGGCGTCCAATCAAAGATATCTATCTGGTGGCATCTTCGGTAATGGATATTTTCAGCGAGCTGGATGGACTGGATTCCATTGCTTTTTCGGGACAAAAGGAGGACGGCTGGTATATTGCATCGGCCAGAGAGGAAATGCGTAAGGGCAATATCCTGTACGCAGGAAAATACAGTAAGCCGGATTATGAACTGCTTGTTTCAGAACACTGTGCGCTTGCCATAGAAAATATGATGATCTTGCACTCCCCTGAAGTAGTGGAAAATCTGGAGAATTTCGGAATTCCTGTTATGATAGACTATTCCAGCTATGAGACGCATCCTCTTGGCAGGGTGGAGTGGGTGAAGTTTTATGGAGCGCTGCTTGGAAAGGAAGAGGAAGCAGAAAGAATATTTACAGAACAGGTAGCAATCCTTGAGAGGGTAAGCGCGTCTGAAAGAACAGATAAAACAGTAGCATTCTTTTTTATTACTTCCAATGGTCTGGTGCAAGTGCGCCAGTCTGCCGATTATGTTCCGAAGATGATAGAACTTGCAGGAGGTAGCTATGTTTTTCAAGATTTAGGCGATCCGGAAACAAAACGCTCTACCATGAATATGCAGGTAGAAGAATTTTATGCCGGTGCAAAAGATGCGGATTTTTTGATTTATAACAGTTCCATTGACGGTGGTGTTTCCGATGTGGAGGAGCTTCTTGATAAATGCGGACCGCTTGCAGATTTTAAGGCTGTGAAAGAAGGAAATGTGTGGTGTACCACAAACGATATGTACCAACAGTCTCTTGCAATTGGATATTTTATAGAGGATATTCATGCGATGATCCAGGGAGAAAATGAGGACATGCACTATCTTTATCATTTGGATTGAAATACCCTATGGGTATCCTCTGTGTCTTAAAATGGACAATGATATTGAACGGCTGACCGGAAAGGGTATGATTCTATGAATCTGAACAGAAAAAATAGAAGCATTATCGCGTTCTTATTGCTTGGAGTTTGTGTTTTCCTTTTTTTCATACTGAATATCTGTATTGGAAGTGTCAGGATCGCATTACCGGATGTGGCAAGATCATTTAGCGGGCGGGAAAGTAGTGAAACGGCAGTAAGAATTCTGTGGGATATCAGGCTCCCTAGAGCGATTGCAGTATTAATTCTCGGCGGAGCGCTTTCACTGGCGGGATATCTTCTGCAGACATTTTTCAATAATCCGATCGCTGGGCCGTTTGTTTTGGGAATTTCTTCCGGTGCTAAAATGGTGGTGGCACTTGTCATGGTTTTTCTCATGGGAAAGGGAATCAAAGTGATATCGGCGGCTATGATATTTGCCGCGTTTATTGGCGCCCTGCTGTCTATGGGCTTTGTACTTTTGATGTCTCGCAAAATCCATAATATGTCAATGCTGGTAGTCAGCGGCGTTATGATCGGTTACATCTGCTCGGCAGTTACGGAATTAGTAGTTACCTTTGCCAATGATGCGGATATTGTGAATCTCCATAACTGGTCAAGGGGAAGTTTTTCGGGAATGACATGGGAAAACGTAAAAGTTATGACAATAGTAGTTTTTGTAGTGTTTTTTGCGGTTTTTCTTATGTCAAAGCCGCTTAGCGCCTATCAGCTGGGCGATGCCTATGCGCGGAATGTGGGGGTTGATCTGCAGCTTTTGCGTGTATGTATTGTGATGTTTTCCAGTATTTTATCAGCCTGTGTTGTAGCATTTGCGGGACCGATTTCTTTTGTTGGAATCGCAGTACCACATCTGGTTAAGAAATTATTGAATGAGGCAGAACCGATCCGGATGATACCGGCCTGCTTTGTCGGAGGAAGCGCTTTTTGTCTGTTTTGTGATCTGCTTGCGAAGACAATGCTTGCGCCGACAGAACTGAGTATCAGTACCGTGACAGCAATTTTTGGTGCGCCGGTGGTACTTTGGATCATAAAGCGAAAAGAAAATCTAAGACGATAAAGGATGCCCCTAAAATTTTCTATGTTTCGTTTTAGGAGAAAAACATGAAAAACTATTATTTTTCCACAAAAAAGATGTGTGTGGGGTATGATAATAAACCACTAATAAAGGATATGGAAATTGTACTGCCGCGAGGGGAGGTCTTGTGCCTGATCGGTCCGAACGGGGCAGGGAAATCTACCGTTTTAAAAAGTATTGCGAGGCAGCTTGCGCTGCTTGGCGGAACGGTATATCTCGGAGAAGATGATCTGTCTGAAATGAAGGCAGATGAACTGGCAAAGAGAATGTCCGTAGTGTTCACGGAGAAGGTAAAGGCGGAACTGAAAAGCTGTAGGGATATGGTTGCGACAGGACGTTATCCGTATACCGGATGGTTTGGCATATTATCGGAAGAAGATGAGCGGATCGTCAGTGAAGTGATGGAGCTTACCCATATAACAGATATCAGTGAAAAAGATTTTGACAGGATAAGCGACGGTCAGAAGCAGCGAGTGATGCTGACCAGGGCAATCTGTCAGGAGCCGGAAATCGTGATATTGGATGAACCGACGTCTTATCTGGATATCAAATATAAGCTGGAATTTTTGTCATTATTACAGGAAATGAGGGAGAAAAGGGGATTGACGGTCATCATGTCCTTACACGAACTGGAACTGGCAAAGATTGTTTCCGATAAAATACTCTGTTTGAAGGGGGAGTATGTGGAACGATACGGGACACCGGAAGAGATTTTTGAATCAGATTTTATAGCGCGATTATTTGATCTAAATGAAAAAAACTTTGCCGGAAATAAAAAGCTCCTTGCGTATATGAAGCAGATTGGAACGTATTGAGAGGAAAAGATTGTGTATGCACAAAGAGTTTCGTAGAAGTGAGGGCAATTATGGCAAAGGTTATTATGATACAGGGAACCATGTCCGGCGTGGGTAAGAGTCTTTTGACAGCGGGATTATGCAGGATTATGAAACGGGACGGATACAGGGTGGCTCCTTTTAAATCCCAGAATATGGCGCTCAATTCTTTTGTTACGAAGGAAGGGCTGGAAATGGGAAGGGCTCAGGTCATGCAGGCGGAAGCGGCGGGAATTGCCCCGCTTGTCTGTATGAATCCGATCTTATTAAAGCCGACAAATCATACCGGTTCACAGGTGATCGTAAACGGACAGGTGCTTGGGAATATGAGCGCGAGAGAATATTTCGCCTATAAACGCAATCTGATTCCGGATATTAAAAGAGCTTTCCAGAAATTGGAGGAAGTCGCGGATATCATTGTGATAGAAGGTGCGGGAAGTCCGGCGGAGATAAATTTACGTGAAAATGATATCGTCAATATGGGACTGGCAGAGATAGTGGATGCTCCGGTATTGCTGGCAGGTGATATTGACAGAGGCGGCGTATTCGCACAGCTTCTGGGGACGCTGATGCTGCTTACGGAAACGGAAAGGAAACGGGTAAAAGGACTGATCATTAATAAATTCAGAGGTGATTCGTCATTGCTTGATTCCGGTATTGAAATACTGGAAAAAAAGGGAGGTATTCCGGTAGCGGGTATAGTACCTTATATGGATATACAATTGGAGGATGAGGACAGTCTGACAGAACGCTTTAATAAAAAAGAAAGGGGAAAGATAGATATAGCGGTTATCAGATATCCCAGAATTTCTAACTTTACGGATTTTAATGTGTTTGAACAGATACCGGAGGTGTCCGTGCGTTATGTTGCTTCGGCGGCAGAATTAGGGTATCCGGATATGATCTTTTTGCCGGGTAGCAAGAATACAATGAGTGATCTTGACTGGATGCGCGAAAATGGGCTGGAGGCAGCAGTAAAGGAAATAGCGGAAATGATACCGGTTTGCGGGATATGCGGCGGATATCAGATGATGGGAGAGCAGATATCCGATCCGGAAGGCATGGAAAACGGCGGGACTATGAAAGGAATGGGATTATTGCCTGTAAAAACATGGCTGAAACATGAAAAAGTGCGGCGTCAGGTACATGGTACAGTGAATGAAATGGAGGGCTTTTTTTCCGTACTTTCCGGACTGGAGTTTGATGGATATGAGATACATATGGGGAATAGCGTAGATCAAACGCAGTCTTTCTTACCAGAAGCGGCGTTTGTGACCGGAAGAAATGAAAATGTATGTGGAACGTATATCCATGGAATATTTGACAGGGCCGCGGTTGCGACCGCGCTTGTGGCGGCATTGGCGGATAATAAGGGATTATCCGTGGAATCGGGGGCTTGCATTGATTATAAGGATTTCAAAGAGAAACAGTATGATACACTGGCAGATATTTTATCGGAGTATCTGAACATGGAGGAAATATATGGAATGCTCAGGGAGTCACATATTAGATAACCGTACAGCGGAAACTTTGGATAAGCTGAAATTGGAAGAACCGGACTGTAAAATATATAAAAAAGTATTGGGAAATTGGGATTCCATAGCGAAGCCTCTTGACGGAATGGGAAGATTTGAGACGATTACTGCACAGATTGGCGCAATTTCAGGTACGGAAGAAATGGAACTTACAAAAAAGGCTGTCATTATTATGTGCGCGGATAATGGAATTGTGGAGGAAGGCGTTAGTCAGTCCGGTCAGGAAGTTACGGCAGCAGTAGCGGAGCAGATGGGAAAAGGCGCGTCATCTGTAGGGAAAATGGCGGAAGTGATCGGGGCAGATACGATTCCTGTAGATATCGGAATTAATCAAAAAGAGCAGATTGCGGGAGTGCTTAATAGAAAAATCCGTCGTGGAACCAGAAATTTCAGTAGGGAACCGGCTATGACGAGAGAAGAAGCTGTCAGGGCAATTTTTACCGGTATGGAAATTGTGGAAGAGTGCAAAAGGAAAGGATATCAAATTCTTGCAACCGGAGAAATGGGAATCGGAAATACCACAACGAGCAGTGCGGTTGCTATGGCGTTGCTCAGATGCGAAGTCGATGCAGTGACCGGAAGAGGTGCCGGGCTTTGCGATGAAAAATTAGAGCGTAAAAAGCAGATTATCACGGAGGCAGTCCAAAAGAATAAACTCTATGAAGCGGAACCGCTTACTGTGCTGGAAACAGTCGGGGGATTGGATATTGCCGGACTTGCGGGGGTATGCATTGGCGGGGGAGTGTTTCATATACCGGTAGTGCTTGACGGTGTGATCAGCATGACAGCGGCATTGCTTGCAGAAAGAATCGTACAGGGAACCGTACAGTATCTGATTCCATCACATAAAGGTAAAGAACCGGCAGTGGAAAAGATTATGAAGGAATTAAAGCTAGAGCCTGTGATAGACGGCCGGATGGCATTGGGCGAAGGGACAGGAGCCGTGATGATGCTGTCGCTATTAGAAATGGCAATGTGTGTTTATCGTAAGAGAACTCTGTTTTCGGATATTAAAGTGGAACAATATGAAAGGTATTCGTAAATATGATGGTTTTGGTTGTTGGAGGAAGCGGAAGCGGCAAATCTTCTTATGCAGAAGAGACAGCTGTTTCTCTTGCACAGGAAAGTGTGAAAGAAATTGTCATGAAAAAATATTATCTTGCAACGATGCAGGTTTTTGATGAGGAAGGGCGTAAGAGGGTTGACAGACACAGGAATCTAAGAAGAGGCAAGGAATTTGTCACGATTGAACAGCCGACAGGAATTTCGGGAGCACTGAAAAAAATGGAAACGGGAGAGCGGACTGTTTTGTTGGAATGTATCTCTAACCTGACGGCAAATGAGATGTTTTCAGGAAAGAAAGCTAATACAAAAATGCAGGTTATGGAAGATATCATATGCGGTATAAAGCAGTTAAAAGAACAGACAACACATTTCATCGTGGTGAGCAACAATGTATTTGAAGACGGAATTACTTACGACGAAACAACAACGGAGTATATTCATGCAATGGGAATGATAAACCATAAACTTGCAGCATTGGCTGATTGGGTAGTGGAAGTGGTAGCAGGGATTCCGATTATTATAAAAAATCCGGCAAAGCGGGATTTTCCGCGCGCGAGCGGACTGAGAAAGCAGTAATTTCAACTCCGTGGGCTGCGCATATAAAATAATAGCGGCGAAAGGAAACAGATATGCAAGTGATAAAATCTTTTTTTATAGCGGTATCCGTTTATTCTCGAATTCCGGTTCCAGGATTTGAGTGGAAAGAAGATGACATGAAATATGTCTTTTGCTTTTTCCCGTGGATTGGAGCACTGATTGGCGGTTGTATTTATTTTTGGAACTATTTATGCAGCATTTATAAGATAGAGGTTTTGTGTAAAAGTGCGATAGGAATGGCTATTCCGGTTTTTATTACGGGGGGATTTCATATAGACGGTTTTATGGATACGATGGATGCGATACATTCTTATAGTCCAAAGGAGAGAAAATTGGAAATTCTAAAGGACTCCCATATTGGAGCCTTTGCAGTTATTATGCTTGCTGCCTATGGACTGGTCTTTTTGGGAGCATTTTCAGAGATAGAAAATGTGGCACTGTTGAAGATAGTATGCGGCGGTTTTTTCCTGTCGCGTTGTTTATGTGGGATTAGTGCCGTTTCCTTTCCGCCTGCAAAAAAGGATGGGATGCTTTATACTTTTGCGGACAGTTCCCATAAAAAGATCGTGAGAATCTCGTTATATATGCAAAGTGCGGCATGTATTGGTCTGATGTGTTTTTGGTCATTTCCCACAGGTCTGACCGTGGCAGTCTCGGCTGTATTAGCATTTATTTATTATTATTACAGGAGCAGGAAGGAATTTGGAGGAATTACCGGCGATACAGCTGGATTTTTTGTACTTCTCTGTGAAGTATGTATTGTAGTAATTGCAGCATTTATTGATGTTTTTATGTGGAAAGCGTGAAGAAAATGAAATTAGTAATAGGCGGAACAGCGCAGGGAAAATTGGAGTATGTACTTCTAAAGTATGATGTGCAAAAAAATATGGTGTGGAATGGCGTTTTGCCAAATGAAATGGAATTAAATGAAAACATCGTGATTATCAATCACTTTCATCAGTGGATTAAGAGCCGTATGATAAGTGGTGGATGTCCGGAAGATGAAATTATGTCATTTTTGGATTGCCATGAGGACTGTATTATTATATGCGATGAGATTGGAAACGGGATTGTTCCGATAGATGCGTTTGAAAGAGAATACAGGGAACGTGTGGGAAGGATTCTTGTGCAGCTTGCAAAGAGAGCAGAGGGAGTAGAGCGTATCATATGCGGAATCGGACAGAAAATCAAATAATGCTGGCATTTATCCGGCATGGTATAACGCAGGCAAATAAAGAGCGAAGATATCTGGGAAAAACCGACGAATCTCTTTCGGAAGAAGGAATAGCAATACTGGAATTTTATAAGATGCAGAAATTATATCCGGATGTGGAGTATTTGTTTACCAGTCCCATGAAAAGATGTACGGAGACCGCTGAAATTATTTATCCCGCGTTATGCCCAATTATTATTCCGGAATGGGAAGAGATCAATTTCGGACGGTTTGAATATGGAAATTATGAAGAATTGAAGAATGATGCACAATATCAGGAATGGATCAACAGTGGAGGCACATTGGATTTCCCGGAAGGAGAGAGCAGGAATGATTTTACTCTACGATGTAAAAGAGGGTTTATAAGAATGTGTGATGAATTGAGCTTAGCTACAGAGCGAAATGCGAAGAAGTCCGCTTCTGCAGGAATGATCGTTCATGGCGGAATTATTATGTCATTGCTGAGTTTATATGATGGAAATGATTATTTTGACTATCAGGTATCAAATGGCAGAGGCTATATATGCAGACTGACAGGTGTAAATGACAAGACAACACAGGAAGATAATATACGGATAAAGGTAGTGACGAAAATATGAAACACTATATGAACCATCATATGATTGCTTTTTTCGTGGGTTTTCTGCTGGATTTGATATTAGGTGATCCCTATTGTTTTCCTCACCCGGTGCGTTTGATCGGAAAGCTGATAACTGGAAGCGAAAAAATACTTCGTGGGATAGGGATAAGAGGAAAAGATAAAAAGGCAGATGATAACAGAAATGAGCTTTTGCAGGGAATAGGGCTGGTAATTATTGTGATTATCAGTGTGGTGGCAGTTTCATCATTACTGGTGTTTATGGCATATTGGCTGCATCCTGTCTTAGGAGTGGGGGTGGAGTGCGTTATGACTTATCAGATACTTGCAGTAAAATGTCTGAAAGTAGAGAGTATGAAAGTCTATAGGTGTCTGAAAAATGGTAATCCGGAGCAGGCAAGGAAAGCTGTTTCTATGATCGTGGGCAGGGATACGGAATGCCTGGATGAAGAAGGCGTCGCGAAAGCGGCGATAGAAACGGTGGCAGAGAACACCTCTGACGGAGTGATTGCGCCGATGCTGTATCTGGCTATTGGAGGTCCGATAATCGGATTCTTATATAAAGCGATAAACACAATGGATTCCATGATCGGATATAAAAATGACAAATACCTGTATTTTGGAAGGGCAGCGGCAAAACTGGACGATTTTGTGAATTTTCTTCCGGCAAGAATCAGTGCCGGGCTTATGATTTCCGCATCTTTTTTTGCAGGCAGAAATTTTTCAGGAAAAGGCGCATGGGAAATCTATAAAAGAGACCGCAGAAAACATGCAAGTCCTAATTCCGGTCAGACTGAGGCGGTATGCGCAGGTGCGCTTTCCATAAAACTTGGCGGTGATGCCAGTTATTTTGGGAGGGCAGTAAAGAAACCGTATATTGGTGAGGCAGTGCGAAAAGTGGAGTATGAGGATATAAAACGGGTGAATCATTTGATGTACATTACTGCTTGGCTGTGTGAGGTGTTATGTCTGCTGGTGATGTACGCAATAGTAATGAGCAGTGCGCATCCGTAATTTGAAAAAATGGCAGCTTGCTGACAATTTTTTCAGAATGCGGATGCATAAGACGAATGCCTGCGAACGAGGGAAACCGCAGGTTTTCCGAGTGTGCACTGCGGAGCTGATAAAAGGACATACGGAGGAGCAAGGATGAGCATTCATGGAGGCGATGTTTATCGAAATCATGTAGATATTGATTTTTCAATTAATGTAAATCCGCTTGGCACACCGGAATGTGTAAAAGAGGCACTTCACAGAGCAGTTGAAATGTGTGGGAAATATCCTGATATAGAAGCGGAAAGACTAGGAGAGACAGTCAGTATGTTTCTTGGAGTATCAGGGGAATATTTGCTATTCGGCAATGGGGCATCAGAACTTTTTATGGCGATTGTTCATGCTATAAAACCAAAAAAAGTCGTGATACCGGTGCCTTCTTTTTATGGCTACGAATATGCAGCAAAATCAGTGGACAGTGAGATCATTTATTATGAGATGAATCAAAAGAATCACTTTTGTGTAAAAGAGGATATAAACTGCATGTTGACAAAAGATGTAGATCTTCTTTTTCTTGCCAATCCGGGTAATCCGATTGGAAACCTCATAGACAAAGAGATGATGAAAGAACTGCTCTTGCATTGCAGGGATAAAGGAATTTATGTAGTAGTGGATGAATGCTTTATTGATTTTTGTGGGAATCGGTTTTCATTACTTTCTGAGATTGAAAAATCGGAACATCTGATACTTGTGAGAGCGTTTACAAAAATTTTTTCGATTCCGGGAGTGCGCTTAGGGTATCTGGTGTGTAAAAGCAAGGCGGTTCGTACTCAAATAGTAGACCAACTCCCAGAATGGAATCTTTCCTGTTTTGCGCAGGAAGCGGGATGTATATGTGCTAAACAGGCAGAGTTTATTGCAGAAACAGTAAACTATATTGAAAAAGAACGACAGTTTATGGAGGAAGAACTCAGACGAAAAGGATTTCAGACATTTCCATCTGTGTCAAATTTTATCACATTTTACAGTGATATCCCTTTATATGAGAGACTACTGGAAAAAGGAATCCTGATCAGAGATTGCAGTAATTTCAGAGGATTAGGAAAGGGATTTTACCGTATTGCGGTAAAGAGCAGGAAAGAAAATGAGATTTTATTCATGGCATTAGAATCCCTGTGAAGTATGGTGTTATTGCAGAAAAATTTGCAGATTGAGAAAGGTGCATGGTTATATAAATGGAACATTCTAAAATAGAATATCTGCCGCCGGAGGAAATTGAAAAGCGGAGCTTTGAAATCATTACAGAAGAACTCTTAAAAAGAAATATCATTCTTCCAAAAGCGGAAGAATTGATTACAAAACGGGTAATACATACCAGTGCAGACTTTGATTATGCCGAAACGCTTTGCTATTCCGAAGGAGCAGTGGAGATCTTGAAAAAATTGATAAAAAGCGGAGCTGACATAGTAACAGATACCAATATGGCATTGGCAGGAATCAATAAAAAGGTGCTTGCAAAATTTGGTGGTAGGGCACATTGTTTTATGGCAGATGAAGAGATTGCGCTTTTGGCAAAGCAAAGAAATGTGACACGGGCGGCGGTCAGTATGGAAAGAGCGGCAGCGATTGAAAAACCGGTTGTTTTTGCAATTGGCAATGCACCGACTGCTCTGATAAAGCTGTATGAAATGATGGGAAAAACGGATTGGAAGCCAGCCTTTGTTATTGGCGTTCCGGTGGGATTTGTCAATGTGGAAGCTGCAAAGGAACTTATTATGAAAACAAATATTCCATACATTATTAACAGAGGACGAAAAGGCGGAAGCAATATCGCTGCGGCGATTTGTAATGCCGTATTATACCAATGCGAAAGTGAGTTCTAAAGGCATACGCTAATGGATGTTCGTCAAGGACTTCTAAGTCTGCCATGCAGATTTTTTCACATGATAAGAAGGGAAAATTAAAATGCGATATGGTTTTACGACTGGGAGCTGTGCGGCTGCGGCCTCAAAAGCTGCAGCTTATATGTTGCTGACAGGATTAAAAAAGACAGAAATTACAATAGAAACGCCAAAAGGGATTCCGTATAAGGCAAGCATTTTGGATATCATGTGCAGGGAAGATGAAGCGAGCTGCGCAGTAGAAAAAGATGGCGGGGATGATCCGGATATTACAGCAGGTACATGGATTTATGCAAAAGTTTCTTATGTAACAGAAAATATGCAAAAGGGGTGCTACGAGGGCAAAGAGCAGGAAATTATCATTGAAGGCGGAGTGGGTGTGGGGAGAGTGACAAAGCCGGGACTTGATCAGCCTGTCGGAAATGCAGCGATCAATCGTGTTCCGAGGGAAATGATAAAAAAAGAAGTATTAGAAGTTTGCAGACTGGTGGATTATAAAGGTGGCTTGCGGATTGAGATTTCAGTGCCGGAAGGGGAAAAGCTGTGTGAACATACTTTTAATCCACGGCTTGGCATTGTTGGCGGTATTTCCATATTGGGGACGAGCGGCATTGTGGAACCCATGAGCAGTCAAGCATTGATTGATACCATTCGGGTAGAATTGCGTCAAAGACGGGTTTTAGGATTTGATTATGTTGTCATTTCGCCGGGAAATTATGGTTTGGAGTTTATGAGGAAAACATATGGATATGATCTGGACAAAAGCGTGAAATGCAGTAATTTTATCGGAGCGACTATTGATATGGCAGTAGAATTGGGTTTTCAGAAAATGCTCCTGACCGGTCATATAGGAAAGCTGATCAAGGTTGCCGGCGGGATCATGAATACGCATTCCAAAGAAGCAGATTGTAGGATGGAGCTTCTTGCAGCATTTTCAATAAAAGCGAAGATAGAACCTATACTGATTCGGAAAATACTGGACTGTGTGACTACGGAGGAAGCAATCTCTTTTTTAGAGAAAAGCGGGAAATTGCAGCAGATCATGGAAGAGATTGTAGAGCGTATCTGTTATTATATGGAAAACCGCGCCGGAGGAAAAATGAAAACAGATTGTATTCTGTTTTCCAATGAGTATGGGGAATTGGCTAAAAGCAAGGGGGCAGAGGAATGGTTTATTTTGTTGGGGCAGGAACGGGCGCAGTTGATTTGATAACAGTAAGGGGAATGCGCCTGTTGGAACAGGCAGATGTGATCATTTATGCCGGTTCTTTGGTAAATCCGGAGTTACTTTCCTATGCAAAAAAAGACTGCGAGATACATAACAGTGCGAAACTGACATTGGACGAAGTGATACAGCTTATCTCCGCTGCGGAAAGCAAAGGAAAAATAACTGTCCGTCTGCACACGGGAGATCCGAGTATCTATGGGACTGTCAGGGAACAGATGGATGAATTGGATGTGCTGGGCATTTCTTATGAGAGCTGTCCGGGGGTAAGCGCCTGTTTTGGCGCAGCGGCATCTCTGAATCTTGAGTATACATTGCCGGGGATTTCACAATCCCTGATTATCACAAGAATGGAAGGCAGAACAAAAGCACCGGATAGAGAAAGGATTGAGGGTTTTGCAGCACATAGGGCATCTATGGCAATTTATTTAAGTGCCGGAATGATTCAGGAATTAAGCAGACGACTGATTGAGGGGGGATATGCGGGAAGCACACCGGCAGCACTTGTTTATAAAGCAACTTGGGCTGAGGAGGAGGCATATCTGTGTACGATTGAGACATTATATGATGTATCTGTAGAGCATGGGATTACAAAAACGGCTTTGATATTAGTCGGAGATGCGATCGCTCATCAGCACTACAGTAAATCGAGGTTATATGCGCCGGATTTTTCGACGGAATATCGAAAACAAAAAGAATTTCCAGAGAGCTAAAATACAGCCGCTGAGAAACTCTAAGTTTTGAATAGGAGAATGCAGAAACAGTGTTCTTCCAGGAGGGAAAAACATGAAACTGAGCATTATCAGTTTTACAGAAAATGGAAAACATTTTTCGGAACATATTGCGAAATTGTTGACGGGAGAACTGGAAATCGGGTTATATACAAAATGTGAGGCAGGTATAAAGGACGATACTTTTTCAGATGTTTTATTTGTAAAAACATCTGTTGTAGACTGGGCAGGGGAAGAGATGCGGGAGCAAGATGCGATGCTGTTTATCGGAGCGTGCGGAATCGCGGTCAGGGCGGTGGCTCCTTTTCTCACGGATAAGCTGCATGATGTACCGGTACTTGTAATGGATGAAAAAGGGAAATACGTCATTCCGATTTTATCGGGACATATGGGAGGCGCAAACAATCTTGCAAACCATATAGCAGAGAAAACAGGGGCAGAGCCAGTGATCACTACAGCAACGGACATCAATAGTAAATTTGCGGTGGATCTGTTTGCGAAAAGAAATAATCTTTCTATTGTAAATAAAGACGGGATTGTGAAAGTGTCCTCAAAGGTATTAGCAGGAAAAGAGATTACGATATCCATAGAGCCAGGGCATGAGATCACCTGCGAGGAGCTGGGTGTGCGGCTTATTCCCTATCCGCCTGCCGGACCTGTTGATGTTGTAATTACGTCTGAGGATGATGTATTTGATGCACTACTTTACCTGACGCCGAGGGAGTATGTCATAGGAATCGGCTGTAAAAGAGGAAAAAGTGTAAAGGAAATTGATGATTTTATCTCAAAAACAATAAAGGAAACAGGGATTTCTAGTAAACAGATTTTTGCGCTTTCCTCTATTTCGCAAAAGCGAGATGAACAGGGGATCGTTGAATGGTGCAGGAGAGAAGGGGTTCCGTTTTTTACATATACGGCAGAAGAATTGCGGGAGGTAAACGGAAATTTTACGACGTCATCTTTTGTAAAGGATCAGGTTGGCGTTGATAATGTTTGTGAAAGGGCGGCAGTAAAAGTCTGTGGAGAAAACGGAAAACTGATAGTTCCAAAGATTGCGGAAAACGGGATGACAATTGCAATTGCATTGTGCCAGAAAAAATAGAATGGAAGGTATGTTTGGATGGTAAATAGAATTTATATCGTGGGAATGGGGCCGGGCAGAGAGGAAATGATGACAGGGGAAGCCTTGAATGCGTTAGACCAGTCAGATGTGATTGTCGGTTACACATTATATTTGGAATTGCTTGGCGGGCGGTTTCAGGGAAAAGAATTTTTATCCACGCCGATGCGTCAGGAGGAGGATCGGTGCAGGCTGTGTTTTGAGGAAGCTGAAAAAGGGAAAAAAGTAGCACTTGTATGCAGCGGTGATGCAGGAATTTACGGGATGGCATCTTTGATGTACGAGATAGGGAAGGCATATCCGGAAACAGAGCTACATGTTATTGCAGGGATTACGGCGGCAAGCAGTGGGGCAGCAGTTCTGGGAGCGCCTCTGAACCATGATTTCTGTGTCATAAGTCTGAGTGATCTGCTGACACCATGGGATGCAATTGAAAAAAGACTAAATGCAGCCGCAAAAGGTGATTTTGTCATTGTTCTGTATAATCCCTCCAGTCATAAGAGAAAAGATCATCTGATGAGGGCATGTGATATTTTGCTATGCAGTATAGAAGGAGAACGAGTCTGCGGTTATGTTGAAAATATAGGAAGAGACGGAACAAAAGCGGAGACCTGTACCTTAAAGGAATTAAGGAACAGGGAGGTCAATATGTTTACCACAGTATTTATTGGGAGTTCGGGAACGGAAATCATAAACGGGAAATTGATCACGAAACGAGGATATCAAATTGAAAGAAATACTGATATTTGCTGGGACAACTGAGGGAAGAAAATTATCGGAATATCTTGCTGAGAATGAAATGAGACATACGATCTGTGTGGCAACAGAGTATGGTGAAATTGTCTTAAAACAGCATCCTCTGGTAGAAGTACATCAGGAAAGAATGAATCAGGAACAGATAGAAAGTTTCCTGAGCAATGGAAGATTTGATGTTGTGGTAGACGCAACCCATCCTTTTGCAAAGGAAATCACCCGTAATATCCATGCGGCAATAAAAGAAATGGGGCAGGCGGGAATAACTATTTCGTATTTGCGCCTAAAAAGAGATGGTATTGCAGAAAGGGAAAACGGCATTACCTATTTTGAAACAAACGAAGCTTGTGTGAATGCG
Source organism: Lachnospiraceae bacterium (assembly GCA_014804795.1). Taxonomy (GTDB): domain Bacteria; phylum Bacillota; class Clostridia; order Lachnospirales; family Lachnospiraceae; genus 1XD8-76. The sequence continues at coordinate 112,767 of JAAUZC010000012.1, forward strand.
TTGGAAGATACGGAAGGAAACATTCTCCTGACTACCGGCAGTAAGGAATTGCACAAGTATTGTGTCTCTGAGGGGATAAAGAATAGATTGTATGTAAGAGTGCTACCAAGTATGGAAAGTCTATCTCTTTGCATAGAACAGGGCATCCATGGGAAACAGGTTATTGCAATGCAGGGGCCGTTTACTACAGAGCTGAATGAAGCGATCATCCGTCAATATGAAATAACTTGTTTGGTAACAAAAGAAAGTGGTCTCCTCGGTGGTTATCAGGAAAAAATAAATGCCGCAAAAAGTACAGGAGCGAAAGTATTTGTTATAGGTTGTCCTGAAGAGGATGAAGGGTATTCCTTTTCTGAAATGTGTCAAAAACTCGAAGCTATGAGAGGGAAAAAATATTTTACAAGGAATCAGATAAAGAGAAATATGGAAATCACTCTGGCAGGCATTGGTATGGGACATGCAGGCTGCCTGACGAAAGATGTAGAGAGAGCAATCGGCGAAGCTGATATTTTATTAGGGGCAGAGAGAATGTTGGAAACCGCCTGCTCAAAAGCGGAAAAACATCCTTTTTATCAGGCAGAACAGATCATTCCCTGCCTGCATGATATACAGAGTGGAAATTTATTTAAGGATAATAAAAAAGTTGTAATTCTCTTTTCAGGGGATAGCGGATTTTATAGCGGATGTCAGTCTCTATATGCGGCGCTGAAAAAGGAAATCACTGAAGGAGACTTAAAGGCATCTTTGCGTATTCTTCCGGGTATTTCTTCGGTGGCTTATCTGGCCTCCTGCATTGGAGAAAGTTATCATGATGCGACTGTCTACAGCATACATGGGAAAAAATTACGCAACCTTGCACGCCGGATTAAGGGCAGTTCCAAAACATTTCTGCTCACATCCGGTGTGAAAGATATAAACCAGTTGGGCGAATTGCTGACAGATGCGGGGATGACGGAATGTGAAATCATAACTGGGTATCAGTTGTCCTATAAGGAACAGAGGGTAGAGAGACATACGCCATTAGAATGTAAAGAATTGAAAGGGGAAGGTTTATATACCTGTTTTGTCAAAAATCCGTATGCTGTGCAGAGAAGATTGACACATGGTATTGCGGATGAACAGTTTATCAGAGACAGCGTTCCTATGACAAAAGAAGAGATTCGAGAGGTTAGTATCTGTAAGCTGCGATTAAGAGAAAAGGCGGTAGTTTATGACATTGGCAGTGGCACCGGTTCTATCGCAATAGAAATAGCGGGCATTTCTGACGATATACAGGTGTATGCGGTGGAGCAGAATCATGAAGCAGTTTCATTAATTGAAAAGAATAAAAAGAAATTTGAACTGCAAAATGTAACTGTGATAGAGGCGAGAGCACCGGAGGGATTAGCCGGACTTCCAATGGCGACGCACGCATTTATAGGGGGGAGCGGCGGAAAACTGAAAGAAATATTGGTGTCACTGAGGCAGATTAATCCGAAGATGAGAGTTGTTATCAATGCTGTCAGTATGGAGACAATCTGTGAAATGAGGGAAATTTTATCAATGAGTGATATGATAAAAGAGGAAGAAGTAGTAGAATTGCAGGTAAGCAGAGTAAAGAAAGCAGGAAGCTATCATTTGATGCAGTCTGAAAATCCGGTCTGGATCTGTGCGTTTGAGTTCTGTGAGTGATGAACCTGAAAGAAAGGCATGCTATTTGGATGAAAATAAAAAGAGTTATGATTGCCGCGCCGAAAAGCGGAAGCGGGAAAACAGTAGTCACCTGTGCCTTACTTCAGGTATTAAAGGCTTATGGCTGGAAAGTGGCTTCCTATAAATGCGGACCGGATTATATTGATCCGATGTTTCATGAAAAAATAATAGATGTTCCGGCGAAAAATCTGGATACTTTTTTTACAGATGAAGAAAAGACAAGAGAACTTTTTCAGAATAGTGCAAAAAAAATGGACTTCGCAGTTTTTGAGGGGGTTATGGGACTATATGACGGGTTAGGAGGTGTCAGGGAAGAAGGTTCTTCCTATCATCTTGCGGAGGTGACAAAAACACCGATTGTGCTGGTCGTTGATGCGAAGGGAATGGGAAGATCCATGATACCATTGATAGCAGGATTTCTTAATTATGATAAGAAACATCTGATACAGGGTATCATATTGAACAGGATATCAAAAGGATACTATGAAACATTAAAACCATGGATAGAGGAAGAACTGAAAATTCAGGTAATCGGCTTTTTGCCGGAAGAGAAAGAGTTACATATTGAGAGCAGGCATCTGGGACTTTTCCTGCCGGATGAAGTGAATAGTATAAAAGAAAAACTACAGGCAGTTTCGGAATTATTTTCAAGAACCGTTTCCATAGAGTACATCAAAGAAATAGCGGAAAGCGCGGAAGAACTGGAACCGGATGAAACGCTGATGGAAAAAATGTTAATTGACAAATACGGAACTTTAATCTACAAGAAAGCTGCTGGTGGTTTAACGAGAGAAGTTAATGTCTGGGATAGCCGTCCCACAATTGCAGTGGCAAAGGATGAAGCCTTTTGTTTTTATTACGCGGATAACATTCACTTGTTAAAGGAATATGGTGCAAAGATAACTTATTTTTCTCCGCTACATGACAAAAAATTGCCGGAAGGATGTCATGCCTTATTAATCGGCGGCGGGTATCCGGAACTGTATGCCAGGCAGCTTAGTGCAAACACGAAAATGCGTGAAGCAGTCAAAGATGCAGTAAAAAATGAAATGCCAATCGTGGCAGAGTGCGGCGGTTTTATGTATTTACATTCTTTCTTGAAAGATAAAGAAGGACTTTGTTATGATATGGCAGGAGTTATTTCCGCAACCTGCTTTTATACTGGAAAATTGGTTCGTTTCGGTTACATAGAACTTCGGGAAAAGCAAAAGCATTTTCTATTAAATGGTAAGGGTATAAAGGGGCATGAATTTCATTATTATGACAGTACCTGTAATGGAACGGATGTCATAGCAGTCAAGCCGGTGACAGGAAAAGAATATTCCTGTATCATAAAAAATAAAACGCAGTGGATGGGATTTCCGCATTTATATTATCCCTCAAATCCTGTGTTTGCAAGAGCATTTATTGAGAAAGCAAAGAAATATCAGAAGACAACGATATAGGAGAGGAAGTGTGCAAAAGTGAGCGTGGAAAATTCATATCGATTTTTTGAAAACAGAAGCTGCGAATATTTTCCCTGTCATAAAAAATTGGGAGACTTTAACTGTTTGTTTTGTTATTGTCCGTTGTATTTAAGGGAGAATTGTCCGGGGAATCCTACATATATAGAAAAGGAGGGGAGAAAGATAAAAGTTTGTACAAACTGTACCTTTCCCCATCAGCCTGAAAATTATGATGTGGTGATTCAGATGCTGCAAGAGTAAAGAAATGGTCTGCTCAAAAGGAGATTGCGCAACAGGTGTAAACTGTATATAATGGAATAAAAAATTTGAGACCTTTTTATACATAAGGTTCGAAATAAATACAGGCGAGACAAAGTATGAATTTAGCAGAAAATGATAGACAGAAAAAAGCGTTGATTGCGATGAGCGGCGGGGTGGACTCTTCGGTGGCGGCGGCATTGCTGAAAGAGCAGGGGTACGATTGTGTGGGCGCCATGATGAAACTGTACCAGAATGAGGATATTGTATCAGCGGATGACACGGCGGAAAAAGCAAATAAGACATGTTGCTCTGCAGATGATGCGGAAGATGCGGCGATGGTGGCAAGGAAGTTAAATATGCCCTTTTATGTGTTTCGTTTTACGGAAGAGTTTCGCTGTCAGGTGATGGACCGGTTTGTAAACAGCTATTTAAAAGGAGAGACGCCTAATCCCTGTATCGACTGTAATCGCTATATGAAGTTTGAAAAGCTGTATGAGCGGGCTGCTCTTTTAGGCTGTGATAAGATTGTGACTGGGCATTATGCCCGCATAAGCCGGGATGAGAAAAGCGGAAGATGGCAGATGAGAAAGGCTCTTGATCAGAAGAAAGATCAGAGTTATGTGTTGTACAACCTGACGCAGGAGCAGTTGTCCCATGTCTGTTTTCCTCTTGGAGAGCTGACGAAAGAGGAAGTGCGGGGAATTGCACAGCGTTATGGTTTTTTTAATGCGAATAAGCAGGACAGTCAGGATATCTGTTTTGTACCGGACGGGCACTATGAAAAATTTATTGAAAAGTATACAGGCGCGGTTGTGCCGGAAGGCAATTTTGTGACGCAGGACGGGGAGATAGTGGGAAGGCATAAGGGCATTATTCATTATACGGTAGGACAGAGAAGAGGACTTGGTATTGCCGCAGCTTTCCCTTATTATGTGAAAGAGATCAGGCCGGAAAGCAATGAAGTGGTGCTGTGTTCCAATGAAGAACTGTTCAAACGGACACTTTATGCGGCTGATATTAACTGGGTATCGATCCGGGAGCCGGCAAAAGAGATCCGGGTGCAGGCGAAGATACGTTACCGACATACGCCTGGGATGGCAACGGTAAAGATGACAGAAAACGGCCTGTTAAAAGTGATTTTTGATGAGCCGCAGCGGGCAATCACAAAGGGGCAGTCGGTGGTGCTCTATGATGGAGATATGGTGCTTGGCGGCGGAAAGATCTGTGCGGCAGAATAAAAAGGAGACATATCATAATGCAGTCCCATGAAGAAATCAGAAATAAATTAGCTGTATTCATAACTGAAAATTATATTGACATAGTGCCAAAGAAACAGGGATTTCCGCAGTCCCTCATTCTGGAAGAAAGTGAAACATTTAGAAAGGTCAGGGCACTTTCGGATGAGGGAGATGGGTCTTACAGTCAAAACATTGGCAGGGAAGAGCCGGAAAAACTTATGCTCCTGGCAGAACGTGCCGCCGGGATTGATGATTTTCTGCAGGAAAGTTTTGAGGAAGACGGAGTCGCAAAACGGTTAAATCTATACATGTATGAGAGAGATATTACGACTGCCATGATTTATAAAAGATGCTTTGTGGATCGAAGACTTATCTCAAAAATTACAGGCGGAACAAATTATCATCCGTCGAAAAATACGATGCTTGCGTTGTGTATAGGATTACAATTAAACCTGCAGGAAGGGGAAGAATTCCTCCTTCTTGCAGGCTACAGTTTCAGCAGTTCGAGCAAATATGATCTGATCATAAAATTCCTGCTGCAAAATGAAATCTATGATCTTGATACGATAAATGAAATGCTTTATCAGTATGAACAGCCCTGCCTTGGTGCGTAGGCTATTCCACTTTTAAGAAAGCCAAAGCGCATTCTTTATCGAAATTATCATCAAATTCCGCGTCATTTAATGCGAGGCAGGGAGTTTCCCGCAGGAACTGTGTTATGTGTGATACCGCATGGAAGGAGGAGGAGATTCCCGAAGAAGTCGCGGCGGGCCGGCAGGCTCTGGATTCTCTGATTCCAATGGAATCGGCCTCTCCTACAGCATCAATGTCAGCGCCTAAGAATAAAAATTTCCAGCTGTAGGTGTCCTGCTGCAGATTGATCATTTCTTTTACTTTTTTCTTCGTATAATCCCTGCTGGCATTTTCATATCCGTCAGTTGTGATGACAAATAATATTTTACCGGGTCTGTCGGATTCGGGGGTCGCGGAAAGTCTTTTTCCAACCGTATCAATTGTCCTTCCCACGGCGTCAAGAAGGGCGGTGCAGCCTCTTGCGTAATATTCTTTTTCGGTAAGACGGGGAATATTGTGAATATTTATGTGATCATACAGTACTTCATATTTGTCATCAAAAAGTGCGGTTGTCACATATACCTCCCCGTTTGTATCATCTTTTTGTTTTTCTATCAGAGAATTAAAGCCGCCGATTGTTTCCTCCGTTAAGCGTTCCATGGATCCGCTGCGGTCCAGTACAAAAATAAGTTCGGTTAAATTGTTGTTCATGAATCTTTCCTCCGTGTTCTGTTTGATGAATTAAGAATAACAGAGATTCCGAAAAGATGTGTCGCTTTCAAAGGGACAATGCGCCCGGCTCTTTATAAAAGCACTTAAAAAATATGAAGTTGGGACTGTCAAAAACCGGGCTTAATGTGGTAAAATCAGAAAAGGGCAGGAAAATCTGCAATGCAGAGCAGAAAACAGGGAGGTTTCATAATATGGAATACAAGTTTTGGGGGCATGAGCAGACGGATGTTTTTGCAGTGACAGAAGAATATAAAGGCATACGTACGCCTGTTGATTTATACGATGCCCTCTCAGAAATCTGGTGTGCCGATACCTGTGCGCCAAGGATGAGGCAGAACTGGACGCCGGAGAATAAAACCCTTGGGCAGTGCTCGATCACGGCATTTCTGGCACAGGACATTTTTGGCGGAAAAGTATATGGCATACTGCGTCCGGGCGGAAATTATCATTGTTACAATGTAATCGGAGAGAGCAGATTTGATCTGACAAGTGAGCAGTTTGGCGAGGAAGTGCTGGTGTATGAAGGAAACCCGGAACAGTTCAGGGAAGTTCATTTTGCGAAAGAAGAGAAAAAACGGAGATATGAGTATCTGAAAAAAGCACTGAAAAAATCGTGCTTAATGCTTCGCTGACCTTATAATTCTTCTATGAGTTTATTCCTTTTTTAACTTAATCTATGCCAGGCATATTGTTCTTGCATATTTGTTTTCCGAATCTTCAACAATTTTGATTTTTCCGGTTTGAATAAAGTGATCTATCCTTTTTGCATACCACCAGTCTCCTACTCCAAGCTGATGATTGCCAAGGATATCACCGATCAATCTTGCTTCTTTTATCGGCTCCCCGGTAATCCTTTTCCAAATCAAAAAATCATAAAAGTCTTCCGCCGCTCCAATCAGTTTCCCGTTGACGACTGCCCGTAAAGGGCTGTTATCTTTTTGCAAAATACTCCATAATATGGCATACTTTTGAATTTCTTCCCCGGATAATTTCTTTTCATAGCTTAAAAATCCGGCAAATTCTTCTGCTGCAACTTCCCCCCAATTGTTATAGGAAACGATAGAATTATCAGAGCGGATTCTATATTCGGGCAATTTTACGACACTTATCTCATTCCGGTATTTTTGAAGGCATGCACACAAATGGTAAAATCCACACTTTGAATACGGTGCATCGCTGTACCATACCCTGATTGCTTCCCCATCTGCCAGATATGCCTTCAGACGTTCCATTTCAGTACAATAATGATCACATAACTGCATCAGCTCTGCGTCTATTTCCTCGTCTTTTCCCCATTGTTCCTGTGCATACATGGAATAGATCAGATGTTTGCGGTACTCACTGCTTATATCTTCCCGGATATCGCCAATGTCCAATAAGAAACCGAGACAGATAACCTCCCTTGCCGTTCCCTCGATCCATCCGCAATTTTCCCTTTTTGGAGATTTCTTTTTTCCGGCTGTCCATACAGCAGTGGGACCATCAACTTTAACCGTGATGACAGTATTTTTTGCAGCCTTCATTGCTCCTGCTTCACTTTCTCCAAATAATACCTCTACCATAACGCAGCTCCTTATCGTGTTACTTGTTAGAGATCCCACATAATTCTGCTAAAAAACGGCAGTTTCATTCTATAGGTTTAAAATTTTTGCTGTTACAATAATATCATCATCAAAGGAGGAATACAAGATGATGCATTTACTTTTGACAGTCATTTATCTATCATTTATCAGCTTAGGTCTGCCTGACTCTCTGCTCGGTTCCGCATAGCCCTCTATGTACGGTGGGATTGGAGTTCCTGTTTCCTATGGCCTGGGGCAGGCAGCGTGGATGCGGCGCTGAACAACTATGTCGCCCTGCATTATGCCAGCCGCCACATGAGCTGGCTCCATTGTATGTGGGGATTGGGGGCCACGATCGGGCCATATGTTATGGGAACCGTACTTACCCGCGGTGCCGGCTGGAACACAGGCTATCGGTACATTTCCTTGCTGCAGATCGGATTGACGGTCCTTCTGTTTGTAAGTCTCCCTCTCTGGCATACCAACAAAAAAACGGTTGCTGACAATGACGGTGAAGAAACAAAACCCTTGACCTTGCGAAAGATTCTTGCCATACCGGGCGCAAAGGCAGGGATGGTGACCTTTTTCTGCTACTGTGCCATGGGGCAGACTACGATCTTATGGGTCAGCAGTTATCCGGCACTTCATAAGGGAGTTCCGGTAGACACAGCGGCAGCTTTTGCAAGTCTGTTCTGTATTGGGATTACGGCAGGTTGGGCTTTGAGCGGCCTGATTGCGAATCATATCAGTGTTTCACTGCTTCCGATCTATTTGTCGGTAATACTGATCGTTATGGTTATCATGCACGAAAAACTGCTGAAACAGGTATGAAAGGGGAATTTTCACTGTGAAAAGACAATAGATTTTCCCGTGGGGATATGATAGGATATTTGTTGGGAGCATACCGTTACGGGCGTGATAGAATCAGCAATATGAAAATAGATAGAACGAAAAAACAAATTTTATGGAGCGCATTGAGCGTAATAGTTTTGGGGCTGTTGGCTTTCGGCATCCGGCACTACAGCCAGAAAGACAGCGGGCTTTCCTGCACAAAGCAGCTTTTTGCAATGGATACCGTTATGAGTTTTACAGCTTACGGGAAAAATTGTGAGGAGGCCGTGGATGCCGCAGTGAGAGAGGTAGAACGTCTGGATGAGCTGCTTTCCACGGGGAATATGTCCAGTGAGGTTTCCGGGCTGAATGAGACAGGCGAAGGAACTATATCGGAAGATACGGTCAGGCTCTTTCAAAAGAGCCTTGATATTTATCAGGCAACAGATGGACTGTTTGATTTTACGGTTTATCCGCTAATGTGTCTGTGGGGCTTTCCGACGAAAGAATATCGTGTGCCGGAGGAGGAGGAACTGAAGGAGACATTGTCCCTGGTAGATGCATCAAAGATTACAATGGAGAAAAATAAAATGCATCTCGGTGCAGGACAGCAGATCGACTTTGGGGGAATCGCAAAAGGATATGCGTCAGACAGAGTGATGGAGATATATAAGGAGTACGGAATTACCTCCGGTATGGTATCTCTGGGCGGAAATGTTCAGGTACTCGGGAAGAAACCTGACAATTCGGCATGGAGGATAGGGATTCGGGATCCGGAAGGAATGCCCGAAGAGATGGCGGCAGTATTGGAAGCAGAGAACTGTGCCGTAGTTACCTCCGGCGGTTATGAGCGGTATTTTGAAGAGGATGGAAACACTTATATCCATATTTTGGATCCCCGGACGGGTTATCCGGTTAGCGGAGAACTGGCTTCCGTCACAATTATTTCCGAGGACGGCGCGTTGGCGGATGCATTGTCCACCGCGCTTTATATTATGGGGACAGAGGATGCCGCCTCCTATTGGAAAGCAGACGGAAGTAAGTTTGAGATGGTACTGATCACCAGAGATGGAGCGGTTTATGCCACAGAAGGGTTAAAGGGCAGAATTGAGACGGAAAGGGAAATTACGATCATCTCGAAGGAGTAGGGCGGATCATGGATAAAAAGGGACGTTGATGGCGTAGTAGTGTGTGGGCAGATTCATCTGAGGTGTTGTGCAAAGTTCAGATTCCTTATATCATTTTACGAGGATATGTTGGAGAACTTGAGATAATGTGACAGATGGTTGACATAATACAAACAGGAAAACCCTTCAAAAGTAAATTTTTAACAAAAATGTAAAAAAGGGTTATGTTTTCAGAAAATCGTCCGATATATGATGTGAGAGACTGCCATATCAGAGGATGGCATGAGTAAACGGATTTACAACAAAGAAGCTATGGAGGGCAAAAGAAATGAATAAAGTAGGAAGTTATGATACTTATGTAAATAGTTATCGGAGTTATGATGTGGCTGCTCAGTCCGGTACACAGAAAGCGTCAGCAGGAAAAACAAACGAAACAACGACAAAGCCTGTGGAGTTGAGCCGGGAAGCAAAAAATCTGTTAAAAGAGCTGCAGCAGAAATACGGTAATATGGATTTTATTGTCGGCAATTACGAAACCGAGGAAGAGGCGCAGGCATATCTTGCACGCGGAACGAAAGAATACAGCGTACTCATCAGTGCAGAAGAATTGGAAAAGATGGCAAAAGATGACACTGCAAAAAATGATGCTGTAGATAAGATTGAAAGTTCCAGAAATCAGCTTGCTTATTTGCGGACACAGTTAGAGGAGTCCGGCGAAGATGTGAAAAAGCTTGGTGTTACATTTGAAAAAGATGGTACGACTACCTTGTTTGCTTCTCTGGAGAAACTGAATGAACAGCAGAAAGAGCGCCTGGAAGAAGCGAAGAAATCAGATAAAAATGCAAATACTGTTAATAACACAAACTCCATATACAACAGGGCAAAGCAGACTACTGTAACAGCAAAGACAACAGAGGAACTGCTTGAAAAAATCCGAAATGTGGACTGGGACAGCGTTGAGGAAAAGAATGTGCCGACGACCGGCAGCAAGTTTGATTACTTCGGGTAAACATACATATCGGAAAAATCATAGAAAAAGGATAGAATATATTAATACAGCAAATGAGCCATATCAGAAAGCATATACGGAAAGTATTCCGGAATGTCTGGTATGGCTTTTTCATATATTGTAAAAAGAAAATCGGCATCAGAAAGAGTACTTTTATTGGAAAAGACATGGTTTGATGCTGCGGAAATACTGAAAGGAAAGCCCGAATGGGAAAAAAGAGGAGGGAAAGGAAAGATTTATACGGTCTGATGATGCGGGCGGGAGTGCTGTTAGAACTGGCGGCAATCGTCTGTGTGATCTGTATAGGGACTGTCACCGAAAATGAGAAAGAAGAAAAAGCAATGAGACAGGCAAATGCGGACGGTATCTGGGAGGTCCTGGAAAAACATCAACAGGGCGAAATAGTGGAAACGGCTTCCGGAGATTATATCAAATGGGTGGATTTCACAGTGCCGGAGGAGGCGATGAGCAAGGCGTATCAGTATGATGTTGACAGTTACGGTCAGGAAATCCATATAAACTGGATTGAATTGTTGGCTTATGCTGCGGCAAGGCAGGGCGGCGATTTTGGGAAGGCGGCACTGAAAAATATAGATGACTGTGCAGCTAAGCTGTTGGAAGGAGAGACCATAGAAAATCTGACAGAGAAGTTAAAATATTATCCCTATTATCTGGAGGCTTATACGGCGGTTTTGGGCGGCTTTGTAGGCGAATATGAGATGGAGGGAGAAAAACGCTATGGGCTGAAAGCTTTTTCTCCGATTGCAGCAGGATTTTATTATACGGATTATGATGATTTCGGGGCATCCAGAAGTTATGGGTACGCGAGGCCTCACTTGGGTCATGACATGATGGGGCAGATTGGTACGACGATAGGAATAAAATATAGAACCTGCGCATCAAAAAATGATGTGCAGGTTTCCGTCCTTTAAGACACATTTCTTGATAATCTTTCGGATCAATTCGTTTTTTGCAGTATACTCTATAGAATCAAAATTGTCTAGCAGATAACAGATATTCTGATAAATATAATGTTCAGTTTCCTCAAGGGTCCTGTTTGATGCTTCCTGGAGCGTAGCTTTGCGAAGATTCGTTTCCAGTGTTTTCTTTTGTTTATCAAGTTCCTCCATCTTGGATATGATGTAAGGGGCAGCAGATGAGTCCGAGGCATTCATCAGGGCAGCAGTGAGGTTATCAATGGCGGCGCCCGTCTGTTTGAGTTCTTCCTTGATGGAAGAGATATTCTGCAGAGAGCCATCGGGATCCTGACGCAGTTTGAAACCATCAGGATTAAAACGGATTTTGCGCAGCTCTTTTAAAAAGGCGTCCTCAACCTGATCTGTCCGTATGTATCCGGTATTGCATTTGGACTTTCCCTGTCTGAACATGTCCACACAGTAATAATAGGAGAAAATGCGACCGCCCTTTGTGTAAGTCCTGACATCCACTCTGGCACCGCACTGACACCGGATCACGCCTTTCAGGATACCGCATTCATATTTGGCGGAGCGAACCATCTTATTGATGCCCAGACGGTTCTGAGCTGCAATCCAGTCGGATGCAGGCATCACAGGATCATGAATACCGATGGCTATTGCCCAGTCTGATTTTTCCTGTTTCTTTTGAGAGGTTTTACCGGTTTTGGTTTTACCGTATCCGATCAGGCCCTTCTTACTATCGAATAGGGCCGGATCCGGGAGAGAGCATCCCAGATCATGAAAATAGTAATAGGCTTCCATGCTGTTCTGACAATATACCGGATTCGTGAGGATATTGTATATCTGTGATGTATTCAGATATTTGCCGGTCTGGCTCCTGATGCCGTGATCTCTGCAGTGGCGTTCTATTTTGGTGATAGAATATCCCTGTAAAATGAGATTGTAGAGCATCTTTACAAGGCGGATTTTATCGTTATCCACCATAAGGTAGGAATGCTCCTTGTCTCCGATCTGCCGGCGGACGGAAGTCATTCCGGATGGAAGCTTGCCGCCTGTCCATTTCCCGGCGCTGCCCAGGGCGCGCATGTTATCAGTGACACGCTCCGAAGTATTTTCCCGTTCAAGCTGAGCAAACGCAGCGAGGATATACATGACAGTCCGGCCCATCGGCGTGGTGGTATCAAAAGATTCTTTTACAGAGACAAAAGAAACATTATGTTGTTCAAATATTTCATACATTGCAGAAAATTCCTGTACGTTACGGCTGATACGGTCCAGCTTATAGACCATGACCACATCCAGAACATCATTCCGGACATCGCTCATAAGCTCCTGGAAGCTGGGGCGGTTCATATTTTTGCCGGAGAAGCCCTCATCTTTGTCATAGATTTTGAAAGTGATATCTTTGTCCTTGAAAATAATGCCTGCATAGTCTTTGCAGAGCTGTACCTGGACACTGACAGAATCACTGTTATCGCGGTACACGGACTTTCTCGGATAGATCCCTACAGTGAACATAGATTCATCCTCCTGTATTATCATACTGGCAGCAGGGCATAAAAATGCCCCAGAGGTGACGCTCCGGGGCTTTTCGTTTGTCGTCCTGCATGGACTATTCGTGTCTTTTTGCCTACAGGCATTATAGCATACGCAGATTTTCTTTGCAATATGCGCCCCGGAAATAATTTTTATGAATTTTTAAAGGTTCCTTATCAGCTCTATAATTTCCCAACAACTCTACCCATACACAGAGAGATTATATCGGTACTCCCGGTATAGTTCCAATCCGCTCTGGTGCTGGTAACACTGGGGCGGACTTTTTATATTTAGTTTTCATCAAGATATTTAGGTGTAGTTGCGTTTGTAGGAGAGATAACACTTCTTCCTAACTGCTTTTCAAGTTCTTTGCGGGCATTTCCAGCAATGTTGCCGCCGGCTTTAGCAATTTCTTTACTTTGAGAAAATCCGTTTGGGTTTGCGTTTCTGGAGAGCTCAGTAGTAGAAACCTCGGCCAGAAGATTAAGTGCAAGTTCCGTATTGGTCATATTGTCACGGAGATTTCCTTTATGTAAGTTTTTAAATTGCTTATATTGCTTTACAGTTTTTCCAGACCATGCATGAGTAAGGATATTGGTCAAAGCAGCAAATTCCTGATGGTTTTTGATTCCGGAACGCTGCCACTCATCCGTCATTTCCTTGCGAATTTCTATGCTTCTGAGACGCTGAGCTATCCATGCATCGGAATAGCCTTTTGCCTTGTAGTAGCTGACAGCACGATCCATAGCCTTTTCGGGATCTGCCATCTCATCAAGGCGCTCTTTGCCCACCATGGCAAGCCACCGTTTAAAAGGTTCGGCTTTCTTGGATGGTATGGATTGAATGATCCTTAAAATCCCAGAAATAGAAGCCATTTGTATTTTTCGCTTTTTTCCGTCTGCAGCAATCATTGGAAGTAGGGTACAAATTGTACCCCAGTTGCTATTAAGCTCCGGATCACGTGCTCTCATTTTTTTGATATACTGTTTGGGATCAGCACTATCGGTCAATACCTTACATGCATCAACAATGGAAAAATACCACTCTTCCTGTTGCCAATAGAAAAGCTTTTGTACTTTGTCATTAAAATAAAATTCTAAATCCTGTTCATCAAAATCTTCTACATTTTCAACCGGGACCTGAACAGTAGAATCGGTTTCCTCATCGTAGAAATAAAAGAAAAAGAAGACAATCACCTCCAGTTTTTTATAATTCTGATATTATTTATAACCTTAGTCTTTGATAGAATCCTCTTTTTGCTTTATTGTATCAAGTAACATAATTGCTTGCGCTATTTCATCATCGGTATATTTATTGTCATAAGAAATTGAAGTATCATTTGAGGATTTTTTACCAAACCGCTTTTTAATACCTTTCAATATAGGTTGAATGATCAAACCCAATACAAAGAAGAAAGCGCTGATAGAAATACTTTGAAAGAAACTTTTGCCGCTACTGGCATTTAATTCCTGATTAATTTTTGCTTGCACAGCATTTACTTGCTCATCTGTCATACTAATTAGATTTTCTGCAATTTCAGCTTCTTTCTTAAGATTTTCGACATATTTGATTCTGGCTTCAAGTTCTTTTTGTATATTTGACAGTTCAGAAGATGCTTCTGCTAAATTATTGGATATATTTTCAATTTTAATTGATATATCTGCATTGTCTGTTTCAACAGTATCAGAAAACACTGACAACAAAAGAGAAAGAACGCTAATAAATGTACAAATTATCGCTAATATAAGTGATATTTTTTCATTTACATCCATAATTGTAATTTTACGTTTGAATTTATGTGCTTTAGACATAGCTATAATCCTTTGATTTTCTTCAGTATTTAGCCGAATCATCAGATTGACACAATAGATAATCCGTCTGCCATTAATCTAAAAAGCAATTATTGAGTTTACAGTTTTATAGCTGGGTTAAGATGTTCCACACTATATGTGTTGATAAGTTTGTTCAGTAATGCCAAATTTCTCAGCTAATTGCTTTTGGTTCCTGTTGCGATATCGCAACAGAATCATAATTTTCCTACAACTCTACCCATACACAGAAAGTCCTCTGTAATATCTGGTTTTATTGCTCTGCATTTTTTGAAGTAACAACAGCAGTACCAGATGCAAGGACACCAATCATGCTGCCATTTAAAGGGGCAAAGTTCATTGAAACACCTATAACAGCATTGCAAGATTGCAGATAAGCATCTCTTTTTAATTGATAAAGAGCAGCAGTTTTTGCAGCGGAAATTTTGGTTTCTGCTGAAAGAGAGGTTAAACCGAGTGAATCGGTGAGTTTGGCTTCAAATTCATGGAATATAGCAGTTCCAAAAACAGAAATGCCAGTAACAACATTTTTGTATTCAATAATAGAATAGCCATCTAAAAAATCTGTTGTTGAAACAGGCAAGGAATCTATTTCCTTATTTATTTCGCCATTGGCATCCTGAATGATTTTTATAAGAGTATCTGTAGCAGGATGATTTTTAGTGGAATTAAGGATATCTGAAAAATATTTTCCATCTGATTTAGATGAAGCAATTTTAAGATATTCTTCACGGCATGTATTGCATATTTTGCCCGGAATCCCATTCATTGTAAATCCACCCATAAATGGAATGTTATCTTTTTGACATAAGTAGCATTTTGCCATAGTAGCCCCCTTAGATTTATTTATAGTATATTATTGTTTTGTATAGCAACAATAATATCATGAAAATCTTATTAGATAAAGTCATGTATGAAAAAAATGTTTCAGTCCGTCAGTTGGAGATTATGTCTGGCGTGCCACGATCAACAATAAATGATATTATGTCTGGACGCACGTCGCCGCGGTTGAACACTCTGGAGAAACTGGCAAGAGCGCTGAATTGCCAGATTACAGATCTTTTTGAGTCAGATACAAAATAAGTGTCCGAGATATCGGACGATTACGAAATTTGCGTTACTAAATAAAGTCTCCCGAGAATAAATTAGTAAATTATACTAATAAAAGTTCCGAAAGCGTTTGCGAAGAAAGGAGGGCATGATCAAAACACGGAGCGTACATTTCAGGTAAAGGGAGACGGTACATATATCATTTTGCAGATTTATTCAATCACTTTTATTCTGGAATTCAGCAATTTTTTTGGCTTTTTCAATTTTGTAGTGGATGGCTACTTAATCAGTTCTTTTTTACTACTTAAAAATTGGATATAAAAAGGGTTATTCTCTCTTTTCTTTATTCATGCTATCCAAGGTATTTACAAAAGCCAATACCGCCCGGGCTTCACTATCGGACATCTTTTGAATTTTTTTGAGTATTTCAGATTTTTCGGCAGTTATTTCCTTATCTTCGGATGCCCAGTAGTCTAGAGAAGTTCCAAAAAACTCTGCCAATTTCCGCAAGGTAGTAAGTTTTAATCCCTCATAGCCCTTCTTATACCAACCATCAATGGTGGTATACGGAATATTACATGCTTTAGACAAAGTGCTTTTATTTAGATGGTTTTTCTCCATCAAATCATTTAGTTTCTCCAGAAAATCCATTGTATTATCACCTCTTTTCAGAGTTATTTGGGGTAGGCTGAAGCGATTTTTCCAACTCATCCAAAGAGTTGATGAAAGCTAAAACAGCTTTTACTTGTTCATCATTCATTTTTTCCAGTTGAGCAAGTGCCTTCTGGTGAATTTCAGATAATGATTTATCTTTGCTAATTTGTTTTAACTTAGGTTCAATTCCGTTAAGTACCCACTCGGCATTGTACCCATATTTTTCTTCAATCAAAACTGCGAGCGATTGAGATAACCGAATATCTGGATCTTTAAGGAGTTTGGATATATAGCTCTCGGTTACACCAATTACGGAAGCAAACTGTTTTTGCTTTAAATTATTTTCTTTCAGTATTTGTCTTATTCTATCACATTGGCTCATAGTGTACCTCCTATGAACTAAACAATAGCAAAAAAACTTGAATAAGTCAAGAAAAAGATATTGACAGCATGAATAAGTTGATTTATACTTGAACCATTCAATATATGAAAGGAGGAATTAGAATTATGACTCTTGACAAAAAAGCGGCAATCCAAAAGATTACAGAAATGCCGACAGAGAGAGTATCAAAGGTGTTAATTTTCATGGCAGGCATGGAAGCAGAACACATTATTGTTGAAAAGAGTGAAGAAGAAAAACAGCGTAACCCAACAAAACAACTCGCGTAAATATACAGAAGGAAGGGAAAGGGGTGAGGAGATGGGAAAGAATAAAAAGACTGCTTCACATAAGAAACAGCATTTAATAGTAAAAATTCAGCCTGGAATGTTAATTGTCCTGAATGGTAATTTGCGAAAGAAAGTGAGAAAAGAGATAGATGAAGTTATAAAAGTTACCTGTAAAAAGATAAAAGATGGAAATGGAATGACTGAGCAGCAAAAGGAAACAATAAAGGCTCTTGCTAGTCTTGTGTCAGCAAGGGCGCTTTTGAATTATGAGTTTGAATCTTCTGAAGAAATTTTATTCTGGAGTTTTGCTAATTTTTAAGTCCCTTTTCAGAAGTGTGTACCCAGTGAATAAAAGCCTATAAATGAGCAGAAGAAGGGAACTACTCCCCTTCTTCCTGTTTCCTTTTTAAGGCTTCCTCTTGCTCTCTTAATACTTGCAGTCCTAATCTAATTAACTCCAAGGTCGCTTGTGAACGGCTATTATAGCGGTTGCCGAAACGGAAATCATCAATTTCTTTAAGCATTTCATCATCAACAGTTATGCAGTATCGTGGTTTTTCTGTTGGCATGTTCATCACCTCGGTGTTTATTATACATCAGTGTATCACTGATGTAAAGAAGAACTTTATAAAATTTATTATTGACAAGTGTATCACTGATACACTATAATACAGAAAAAGCTAGTGCATCGGTGATACACCAAAAAAGGAGGTGAAAATATGGCTAACACAATGGAGCGTCTTATGGTATCGATTCCCGCAGAGGTGAAAAACGAAATTGATGCTGTAAAGCAGAGAGAGTTCTACGATAAGCCCTATGCGGAATTGTATAGGCAGATTATTCGTTTGGGACTCGACAAAATGAGGGAAGTAGAGACAAAAGGAAATCAGTGCGAAATGGCGTCCTAAAACGCCCTATCCACCACGAAGTTGGAATACCCACTAAAAGAGGAAAGGGGTGAGGGAATGGGAAAGAAAAAACATAAATGGACGGTAGAAGAAGAATTGCTCCACAAACAGTTACAGTTACTTGCGGAGCAATCTAAATCTAAAATTTGTTCGCCACATGAACTTGCAGAGCTTTCAGAACAGATGGTCACTATTTATTTCGTTCTGAATATTCAATGTTTTTGAGAACGTAGTTGTATAAATCAGTGACTATTTGCTCGACATCATATTTTCCTTCATTACCAGCTTTATGAAGTGCATCTTTATATGATAATTTAACAAGTTCTAGAGCGATTTCGTCTTTTGACATTAAGGTATGCTCCTTTCTTTTGTACTCGGCTCTGGCAGGAGCCTGTAAGGAAAGTATAGGGGAAAAAGGCATAAATGGCAAGGAAGTTGCTGAATGAAAAATAGAATGGAAGGGGGTGAGGGAGAGCCATGTTGTCTATGCCAATAGAGGTAGTTGTAAAAATAAAATCTTTTGGAGACATAGAAGAGGTGTTAAACAAATTTGAAGAAATCAAAAAGGCCAATCCCAAGAAAGTAATTAAGATGACCATAGAGATTGACCTTATTGATTAGTTCTCCTGCTTCAAGACATCAATTACCATCAGGTTAGTACCTGAAACGGTAAAGCATCCATTGGCAGTATACAAGTACGTTGTCTTTAAAGGGAGCTGAGTTGTGAGGATGGAATCGCCAGATACTTCCTTTAGATTGCTTGGGGTTTGAATCATAATTTTGTTGACGCCCTTGATATCATAAGTATTGCCGTCTGAATAAACAAAATGAAAATCAAACATTGTCATTCTCCTTTCTTCCGTACTCGGCTCTGGCAGGAGCCTGTACCAATAGTATAGGAGAAAAAGAAAATTAGGACAATATGGAATTTGCAGAACAGGGAGAAAGGGGTGAAAATAATAGGGATCATTATAGTTCTCTTATTATTTTGGATATATATTTTGGCAAAGCACTAATGCTTTGAAATATATGAGAAAAGATATATCCAAAAACTAATAAAAGAATTTGGTAGTAAATTGAGTATCTTGTTTGGAGGAGGGGGTGAAAAAGGACATGAAAGAACCAAACAGCAAATCAAAGCAGTGCGTAGATTTGACAGATGGCAAAGGAAACGTTATGGAATCTGCCGGAAGCAAGGAAGACCGGGGGAAAGGATTTATCCGGATCATGGGAGCATATTGCGGGAAACTTAAAACTGCGATAACAGAAAACAGATAATCAAAAGTCCCGGCGGTACGGGCATACCAACCGGGGCAAAACAAAATTCTTAACAAATTCAATATAGCATTTCTTATACAGAAAAGCAAATGAATTTTGGAAAGATGTACATGCAGTAGTACATAGGATTTACAAAAAGGAAAGGTGCAGGCATGAAAAAACAAAATACAATTGAGTGCACCGTTGAGTTTACAGAGGGTGCGACAGAGAGAATCACAGATGCCTTTGTAGATCTATATTATCAGATAGAGCGTGGGATTTATAAGGGACCGTTGCTCCCTAAAGAGACAACAGATGAAACCGCATAAGCGGTTAAGAGTGGACAAGCCTTAAGGAGCTGTGGACAAGCCATCTTTAAGAAAGGAGCGGAGAGATGAAGCTAAAAGAAGTAAGCCAGCTGGTGGTAGGAGAGGTGTCATTATATGAAGAGGCGGAAAAGGGATCTGAATGCAATTTTCGCGACATTTTTGCAGGGGATTGCGGTGACATTCCAGAAGAGATGCTGGAAAGGGAAATCGTCATAATGAGCGCATCCACAAATGGCAGAATGTTGGATATTAAACTGAAAAAACAATAAAACAGCCGGCGTTCCCGCGCCGGCCATGGACCAAAGTCCGTATCAAAAACCCTATTAAAAGTATACGGCAAAAGGTCCGGAATGTCAAGGAAAAAGCGGGTTTTCAGCCCGCTTTTGTAGCTCTATTAGAATATTAAACTTAGGACAGGAGGGACTGGATTGTTTGCAATAGACAGCTATTATCTCATCAATCATATAGAACATGAGTATAAGTATCCGGGAAGGTATGGAGCGAGAGGTGAGAAGCGGAAGAAAAAGAAGAAAGCCACACCGGAGCAGGTGGCAAAGCAGAATCAGTATAACCGGGAAGTAAGGATCAGGCGTCTGCTTCGGAATAATTTCTATCCGGGTGATTACTGGGTGACGTTGAAATATAAGAGCGGTGCGAGGAAGTGTATGGAGGAGTTCATAAAAGATATGGGGAAATTCCTCCGGGTGATGCGCCGGGAGTATAAGACGAGAGGTGAGCCACTCAAATTCATATACAGGCTGGAGATCGGGAAGCGGGGCGGACTGCATGCCCATATTGTCATAAACCGCCTGCCGGGAGATGCCTACACGGATCTAATCATAAGGGATGCATGGCAGAAAGTGACACCGGATGGGAGCGTTGATTATACCACCATCAGGGAGCAGGGAGGAGGGAAGGAATTGGCCGCCTATATTGTGAAGCAGGCAGGGGAGGAGATTGCCGGACAGATGCGGATGTTCTCCCAGGAAGATCAGAAAAAGCTGATCCGCATCTCCTCTTCCAGGAACCTTGACAGGGTGGAACCGGTACGGAAGATTTACCGCCACTGGACGATGAAAAAGATACTGGAAAACGGACCGAAGCCGACGCAGGGCTATTACATAGATAAAGAATCGATCAGGACGGGTGTCAATCGTTTTACAGGCTTCAGCTACTACAAATACACGGAAGTCAGGATTAAGCCGATTGACTGCAGGCGAAAAGCGGATCCGGGAGGCAGACATGGATAGAGTACATATCTACACATACACGGATATCCGGGGGCCGCGGAAGAGAACAGGATATTATATCTTCCTGCTAGAACAGGAAACGGCGAAAGGACAGGCAACACTCCACAAGATTGAAAAAGTGGAAACGCCGGAAACAGAAAACAGAATCCAGCTTCTGGCAGTGATAAAGGCGCTGCGGCGTCTCAGAAAAAACTGTGATCTGGTGATCCATACCCATTCAGAATATGTGGCAGCAGGCATAAACCAGAGCTGGTTACAGAAATGGGTGGAAACAGGCTGGATAACCGGAAAAGGGGAACCTGTGGCAAACCGTCCGGAATGGGAAGAAATGGCGGAATTACTAAATGCGCATGAGTTTGAGTTCCATGCAGGGAGGCACGCATACAGCGAATGGATGGAGCGGGAGATCAGAAGGGAGAGAGAGGCATGTTTGACAGATTCGGAGAATTTAGCAGTGCAGAAGAGATAAATGAAACGGCGGTGAACCTCAGAAAAGAGGGGGATACAGAGAGCATCATTATATTGGCGAAAGAAAATGGCATTGAGGAGGAGATCGCGGAAGTCTTCATAGATGGGGATATTCTGTATCTGTGTGACGCCATGACGGCGGCGATCGGGAAGATCGATGTAGAAAGCGCAGAGCTTAAACCAAAAGAGATCATGCAGGACTGGACGGAATACATCAAAGCGAGGTGCTTTGATGATGCCGGGATGGCAGCATCGGTACGGATGAAGGGAAAGAGCCTGAAAGGGTGTATCGCTGCATTGCTCGCATGGAGTTTTGAAAATCAGATCCCGGTGGACAAAGATATCCTGAAAAAAGCAAAGGTGAACGCAGGCAGGGTGACATTAGGGATCCCGGGGATCGGCACCGCGAAAAAAATCATCACGAATTATTACATGGGAAAGCAGGTATAGCATGAAGAAAAAAGCGATAGAGAAGATACCATATCTGACACTGCCGGCATGCTATCCGGATGGAGAAGTGCTGTATATCGGCCGGACAGCATGGCACAATATTGGCCATGAGAGGCATATTATCCTTGAAGTATACGAAAACAGAAAAGACTGCCTGCAGGTACCGGTAGTGCGGTATGCAGCCACGAAAAAAGACTGGGGAGTATACGATACGGAAGACGGAACCTGGAGTGGGAGAAAGATAGATTCCAACATCTGGGGATATGGGATGTGCTGGTATGATGAAAGACTGGACAGACATGAAACATACAGTGACATGCCCAAAAGAAACCGCCTGTATTCAGAGGATGATCTGTCCAGGATAAAGAAATACTTTAAAGATATTAAGATCTGGAATGATGAAAGATGGTGGGGTTATTTTACCGGGAATGAAGAAAAAATAAAAAATGCGGCAAGATGCAGGAAAGATGAACGCCGCAGGGGGCGCCTGGAAGAGCGGAATAAGAATACGCCGAAACTTGATGAAAAGGCACTGCTTGACTGGGCGGAAGACCATATATTCCATCGGGGGCATTACCTGTACTATAAAAAGCGCGGCCGGCGGGCCGATCTGTGCTGTTCCGCATGCGGCGGCACATACAGCGGGAAATGGAAAGCAGGGGAATCCTATGAGAGCCAGTTTGAACATTATATACAGGAGCCGAGGGAAGGACTGATGGGCAGCTGTATTTTGTGTGGGGAACACGGAATCTATAAGCCTCAGGGAAAAGCGAGAAGAGATTACAGGATGAGAGGACATGCATTCCTGGCAGATCGATATCTGGAAAAAGGCGTAGTGCTGCGCTATATAGAGCTGGGGAAAGAATGGATCCTGGAAGAGATATGCGGCGAGAAAGGCCTTGAGATGCATGGCGCTTATGAAAAAACAGACGGGATAGAGATCGCAAGGACATACTTCCGGCCGGGGAAAAAGCAACAGACTGACTTCCATAAACATGATCCGTATATAGGGAAAGACTTCTGGGATGACTGTAATCTGTATGGAATGAACAATATCAACATAAGTGATGCACCGGTGCATCCGGTGTCTTTTGAGAATATGAAAGGTACATTTCTGCAGTACAGCGCCCTGAAAGAATATGCTTCTGCCAAAGGAGAACTGAATGCAAAAGAGTATCTGGAGAGGTATATAGATTTTCCCCAGATTGAGATGTTAGTGAAGATGAAACTGTATCAGGTGGTAGCGCAGATGGTAAGAGGTTACTGCGGGATCATAGCGGATCCTATGGCACACAGGCCGGATCGTTTTTTGGGAATCCGAAAAGACAAGGTAAAGTTTCTGATGGAAGAGCAGGGCAATATCGGCATATTAAATATTCTGAAAAAAGAAAAAAGTCTTGGGCAATACTGGACAGGCCGGCAGGTCCGGGAACTGGCAGAGATGAATGCAGATAATAAAAATCTTGGGATGGCTCTACAGGTGATGAGTATACAGAAACTGTTAAATAATGTAAAAAGGTATGCGGGATGTGATTTTGGAACGGGATGCAGCACAGCAGAAAGCAGGCTGCGGGCGACAGCAGATACATATTTTGATTATCTCCATATGAGGAATTCGTTGGGATATGACATGAACAATACAGTCTATCAGAGACCGCGGGATATTGACGCAGCACATGATGCGATGATGGCAGAGCTGAATAAAGAAAAGATGGATGAGAGGCTGAGAGTGGCAGCAGAGAAGTTTCCGGATATCAAAAAAAATTACCGGAAACTAAGGAAGCGCTTTTTCTATGAAGATGATACTTTCCTGATCCGGCCGGCGCGTTCGGCGGAAGAGATCGTTACAGAAGGCCAGGTGCTGCATCATTGCGTAGGCGGGGATAATTATCTGGACAAACATAACAGGGGGTATAGTTACATCCTGATGCTCCGGTTCAAGGAAATGCCGGAGATACCGTATATCACGGTAGAAATTGATGATACGGACAGGATTGTGCAGTGGTATGGGAAACATGACAAAAAGCCGGACAGGGAAAATATGCAGAAGTGGCTGGATATCTATGTGACAAGGCTGAGAGCCGGCAGGATCGGCATAAAAGAAAAAACGGAGAAAGAGGCAATGGAACAGATGCTGATGGCAGCAGTATAGGGGGATAGGACATGGAGATAAAGGTAAACGGACTGGAGGGAATTCGGGTACAGCAGACAGAGGCGGAACGGGAATTTTGGAAACTGTATAAGAGGCTCCGGAAAAAGTATCATCTCACAATGCATCTGAGTGCCAGCGTATATGAAAAACGGGATGACAGCATAGAGATCTGGCGGGATGAAGACGGAAAGAGAGCCGAGACCGTATGCAGGATAAAGAGGGAAGACATAGAGGAGTGCTATGAGATAGCGGTACTTGATTTGAAATTTTATGAAAAAAGGATGCAGGAGAGGGAAGACCGCGGACAGGAGATTCAGGAGGAACGGATATGGAAGACATGCAGCAGATCACAATAGATGAATGGATGAGCTGGAAAGAGGATATCAGGAAAAAACTGGCAGAAACGGCCAGAAACTTTGTATATATAGGATACCGCCTGAAACAGATACGGGATTCCGGCATGTATGACGGCGCGGAGGATATCTTTGAGTTTGCCCTGAAAGAATACGGTCTCAGCAAGAGTACAGTGAGCCGCTTTATAGCCATAAACGAGAAGTTTTCGGAGAATGGAAATTCCCTGGAGCTGAAAGAGGAATACCGGGCGATAGGAAGCAGCAAGCTGGCGGAGATGCTGACGCTGACAGATGCAGAGTGCAGGCTGATCACGGAAAAGACGACTGTGTCACAGATCAGGGAGTTTAAGAGTTTCAGCAGACAGGCATCGGGAGCCGTGGAAGATGAGGGCAGTCAGGAACGAAAATGGACGCCACTGCAGAAGTGTATCATAGAGTATTTCCGGGGAAAAAAGGAGATGCTGGATGCGGCGATGAAGTGTATTTTTGAAAATGATCATAAGCAGGCATCAGAGATCATCAGTCCTAATGGAAATACCACTGTTAAAAAGGGAATTATCTTCCTGTTCATGTATGACTATAAAGAGGGAGTGAAATACAGGACATTTGGCAGTGATGAAACAACAGTAATGAGCTGGGATGATTTTATCATGGACATATTTGAGATCTTCCAGCCGGATTACGATACCAGAAGAGGGTATGAAGCATTTTACAATGAACCGGAAAAAGTGGAAGAAATGCCGGAAATACTGAATGGGAAAGGCTCTGTTGCGACGTCGCAACAGAACGAAAAAGAGGAAGAAAGAAATGTGGAAAAAATGGTGGATGATGAGGCATCAGAGGGCGGAACTAAAGAGGGTGCTGAAACGCCTGAGAATGCCGATGCGGTTAAACCGGAAGACGATGAGGATGGAGCCGGTGGAGAAATAGAGAATCAGGATGTCTTGGACATGGCAGCAGGCTTGGATGGAAACGATGAAGAGAAATTTGAGGACGAAATAGAAAGATTTGATGACAAAAAAGGCAGTTCTGATAACGAAAATGCAGGTTCCGGAACAGAAGAGCAGATCAAATACTATAAAGCAGAAATTAAGGCTTACCTGGAAATTATGGATTATCGATATGAAAAAGAGGACTGGGCAGGGGTCATTAAAAAAGCAGAAGACATAATCTGGAGTGCGGAACAGATCCAGAAGATTCAAAAGGAAGAGGAGCGTGAATAATGGGAGAAGCAAGTATACCTGTAAAGAAGCAGGTAGAGAGTTCAGAAATACAGATTGGCTTCTGTAAGTTTTGTGGCCAGAGTTATCAGCTTGAGACAAGCGGTGTATGTGGTCAGGAGCAGCTTGATGAGTGGGCATCTGAAAAATGCGACTGTAGTGGGGCGAAAAAAGCAAAAGAGATGAAAATACAGGAGGTAAAGGCAGCGGGGAACATTGAAAAACTGTTCGGGAAGTATGACGCAGCGCAGGTATTGCTGGCAGCAGTCCATCCGGTTGCAATATGTGCCATAGATTCTGTAACAGTCAATATCGGGAATGGCGTGAAAGGAACGATCAAGCTGACAGGCAAAGGAAAGATACAGGTGAAGAAAACAACAACGATGGAAGATATGATGGAAAACTGACATGAAGAGTATCATGCACAAAAAAGACGGTACCTGTTATCTCTGCATGATGCTCCACTCTGATTATTCATTAAAACAGACTCAGGAGCATCATGCACTGCACGGAGCGGGCAGGCGGAAGCTGTCAGAAAGATATGGTCTGAAAGTGCATCTGTGCTTCCGCCACCATACAGTAGACGGCGGGCCGGAGGCGGTACATAGGAATGCCGAAACAGACCTGTCAGTCAAAAAGGAAGCGCAAAAAGCTTTTGAAAAGAGATGGCCACAGCTAAACTTCCGGGAAATATTCGGGAAGAATTATCTGGAAGAGGATGACAGATGGCAGCAGGCATCAGGGGAAGCAGAAACAGAGCTGGGATTTAGGTTTATAGAGGAATGAAAGAAAAGCAAATTTAAGGAGGGGTGAGGGTGATTTTATATGTCCAGGATAACAAGGCAGTATGCCCATCCTGTAGCGGGATGGTAACGGCAAGACAGAACTTCTACTTCTGCTCGGATTGTGGATCTGCCTATATCGGTATTGGGCATGGCAGGGTTGAGGGAGAGGTCATAGTTGAGACGGTAGGAAAGGAAAAATAAATAAACGAAAGGAGCCAGCCTCCGGCCGGGGCAACGTGATCACAGGCTTCTTGAAAAAATATGGTGGAAAATAATTTGATCATAGACGCATTCGCCGGCGGGGGCGGTGCAAGCGTAGGGATAGAAATGGCACTTGGGAGATCTGTAGATATCGCAGTCAATCACGATCCGGAAGCAATCAGGATGCATACGGTCAATCATCCGAATACCATCCATCTGACAGAAGATATCTTCCAGGTTGACCTGCAGAAATACGTAAAAGGGCGGAATGTAGCGCTGATGTGGGCAAGCCCGGACTGTACGAGCCACAGTAAAGCGAAAGGCGGAAAGCCCAGAAAGCACGGCCTGCGCATTCTTCCTTGGGCGGTATATAAACACGCAAAAGCAATTCTGCCTGATGTGATTATCATGGAGAATGTAGAAGAGATTCAGCAGTGGGGGCCGTTGGATGCAGAAGGACATCCCATACCGGAAAGAAAAGGAGAAGATTATAAGAAATTTATCACGGCTATGAAATCGCTGGGATATGTATTTGACAGCCGGGAACTGGTGGCAGCAGACTATGGAGCACCTACCACACGGAAACGCTGGTATGCGATATTTAGAAGAGATGGAAAGGATATCGTCTGGCCGGAGCCGACACACAGCAAAGGCGGCATGAACGGCCTGAGGCCGTGGGAACCGATCTATAAATACCTGGATTTATGGGATATTGGTAAATCAATATTTGGGAGGAAAAAGCCATTGGCAGATAATACGATGAACAGGATAGCAAGGGGGTTGGAGAAGTTTGTATTTAACTGCCCGGAGCCGTTCATCGTACAGGTAAACCATGGCGGTGAGGGTTTTCGCGGGCAGAGTATTCATGAACCGATGCCGACAATCACTCAGAAGCATGGTTTTGGAATCGTTACACCTGTTATGGTGCCATATATGATGAGGAATAACACAGGAGCGCCAGGAAGTGACGTCAAGGAACCGATGCTGACTATCACAACAGGCGGACATCATGGGATAGTTTCTCCATTGCTGATCCAGTATCATTCAGAAACTACAAAGAGTGAAGTAAGAGGGCAGAA
Organism: Lachnospiraceae bacterium; assembly: GCA_014804795.1. GTDB lineage: Bacteria > Bacillota > Clostridia > Lachnospirales > Lachnospiraceae > 1XD8-76. The sequence continues at coordinate 140,365 of JAAUZC010000012.1, forward strand.
GGTTACAGATCCCGTCAAGACAATAGACACCAGTAACCGCTATGGGTTGGTAATGTCTTTTCTGACAAAATTTTATAAGAGCGGATGCGGGCAGTCACAGATGGAGCCGATACATACGATCACCACATCACCTGGGCACTTTGGAAAGGTATCCGTCCTGGCTGCAGACTGGGAGGAATTACAGAATGCAGGGATCGATGAAGAAACGGCACAGAAATGTACCTGGGTAAGCCAGTTTATCATGGAATACTATGGGTGCGGCACCGGGCAGAGCCTGAAAAAACCGCTGCATACCATAGTGACAAAGGACAGGTTTGCGCTGATCACGGTTCTGGGGAATGAATATGTGATACTGGACATCTTCCTGAGGATGCTGAAACCTGAAGAATTAAAACTTGGGCAGGGCTTTCCGGAAGATTACATCATAGACAGGGATATTAACTACAGACCCTATCCGGTGAAAGAGCAGGTGGCCAGAATCGGGAACAGTGTAGTACCTATCATGGCACAGAAACTGGTAGAGGCTAACTGCGGATATTTGAAGATAGGAAACAGGCCGCCGTCACTCAGGCTTGATATGAGTGAACCGCAGATTAAGTTTGCATGAGGCAGTTGAGGAAAGAAAGGCAGCTTTTGTTGAAGGGATAAGAAATGATAGCAGACGGATTTTATAATATGGACTGTTTTGACGGTTTTGAGCTGATAGATGATAAATCTGTAGACATAATCCTTTGTGACCTGCCATATGGAACGACAAAATGTAAATGGGACATATGTCTTCCGTTTGCCCCCCTATGGCAGCAGTATGAACGGATCATAAAAGACAACGGGGCGATAGTTTTGTTTTCGGCACAGCCTTTTACAACGGATTTAATAAACAGTAACCGAAAACTGTTCAGGTATGAAATAATCTGGGAAAAGACGCTGCCTACGAATTTCCTGAACAAAAGCATCCAGCCGTTAAGGGCACATGAGAATATATGCGTCTTTTATAAAAAACAGCCTACATATCATCCCCAGATGCGGTCAGTCAACAGGGATGATATCGGAAGAGTAAGGACAAACGGGGGAAAGGCCCAGCAATATAATGAGTTCCGCAAAGAGGACTGGAGCTATGTGGAAACGGGGCTTAGATACCCGACGGATGTCATCCATTATTCAAACTCAAACAAAATGGCAGCAGGCATAATCAAAAATAAAATTTCTCAGGGGGGTGTTTCTGATAGAAATTAAGATTACAAAAAATCTTTTAAATAATTATTTAAAATATAAAAGGGAAATACCATTCCTGCAATCGGAACTGGATGAGATGGAAGTATCAGATTCAGGACTTGGCAACAGCGTCATACTGGATTATCGCAAGGGTTACCCTCAGCCTCAGAGTGTGGTCGGTTTTGACTGGAAACGGTATGAAGACAGGAAAAGTGTTTTGGAACGTAGAAAAGCACAGGTGGAAGCGGTAGAGCATTGGATTGAATGCATTGAGGACGGACAAACACGCTGCGTCTTCCGTATGCGCTACATAACCGGTATGAGCTGGGTGAAGATTGCTGAAAAGACTGGATATGGGAGCAAAGAGGATTATGTACGGGTGGTGATTAGAGATCAATATCTAAAAAAATGTGGTATAAAGTGAAAAAAGTTCGTTTTTTTCGGAAATTTCGTTTTATAATAGAATTGGCTCCACAGGTAGGAGCGGATCGGTCTCTAAAAGACATCATATCTCCCCAAACATAAAAAATACCTTGTCTTGGTGGCTTGGTATTTTTTTGTCAGATTTTAGTGTATAATGAAGAAAAATGTATTTGTGGGGGAAAATGTATGAATCTAAAGTTACAAAATTATGACGACATCATTTGTGAATTATGTGGAATAAAGATGACTAAAGAGGAGCTTTTGTTCGATTTGCGAAAGAAATTGGCTGAAACTAAGAATTTGAAAGAAATTTTGTTGGCAATGATTCTGCCAATACAAATATTTTCGTGGTCGCTGACAATAGCAAATGGTGAGGATTTGCTATTTTATATAATAATGGGTGCATCAGTGGTTATGGCTTATTTATGCATAAGATTATTCAATTATCGTATATTCAATTTAGAGATAAAGATTGATTTTATTGAAAGTGCCGAGGAAATCAAATAAAAAAATTAAGATATAATCTTTTTTGGAAAATAAGCGATTAAGAGCCAGTCCGCAGGGGCTAATTTTTCTGCATTCCAAAACAAACAAATAAGAGGTGGTGATCGTGCCAAGGAAACCAGATAAGCGAATAGAGCAAGCACAGGTGTTGTATCTGAAAGGCTTGAAATTAGTGGATATTTCTAAGCAGCTTGACCTGCCTGAGGGAACAATTCGCTGTTGGAAGAATAGATATAAATGGAATGCAACGTTGCAAAAAAATAAATGCAACGTTGCAAAAAATAAAGGTGCTCCATCTGGAAACAAAAACGCTTCCGGCCACGGCGCACCAGAGAAAAACAGCAATGCTGAAAAACATGGTCTTTTTCGGAAATATCTTCCGGAAGAGACCTTTTCTATTATTGATGAAATGAAAGATAAATCACCCCTTGATTTGATCTGGGACGCGATACAGATCCAGTATGCGGCGATTATCCGGTCGCAGCAGATTATGTATGTGAAAGATAGAGAAGATAAAACAGTTGAAAAGGTGGAACAGAGAACGGGCAATATTATCGGGGAAACATGGGAAGTCCAGCAGGCGTGGGATAAGCAGGCCAGCTTCTTAAAAGCACAGAGCACAGCAATCACTTCCCTTAAAAATCTGGTGAAAGATTATCTGGAACTGGAAGGTGCTTCGAAATCAGATGCCAAAGAACAAGCAAAGGACTGGAAAACAGCGATTATCGAGATAGCAAAAAGGAGAAAAGAAAAAATGAATGGAAGACCTGATTAAAGTTTTAGAAATATATTATGATGATCCGGCTGCTTTTCTGGAAGACATGCTTGATATGAATTGTGATGACTGGCAGGGTGAGGTGGCAGCAGATATCGCGCAATATCCGAAAGTTGCAGTAAAGTCCGGCCAAGGCGTTGGTAAAACAGCGTTGGAAGCCGGACTTATTATATGGTTTCTTGTCTGCAGGCCATATTCAAAGGTAGTTGCCACGGCGCCCACCATGCAGCAGCTCTATGATGTACTATGGGCTGAAATTTCAAAATGGCTGGATTCCTCCAAAGTAAGTAATCTGCTTACATGGACAAAGACAAAAGTATATATGAATGGTGATTCAGAGCGGTGGTTTGCTACTGCTAAGACCGCAACAAAACCTGAAAGCATGCAGGGCTTCCATGAGGATCATATGTTGATAGTAGTGGATGAAGCATCCGGTGTTACGGATCCCATTATGGAAACACTGCTCGGCACACTGTCAGGTGATGATAATAAGCTACTCCTGATGGGAAACCCAAACCGGATAGAAGGTGTATTTTATGATGCCTTTAACAAAGACAGGGACAAATACAGGACACATACAGTAAGCAGCCGGAACAGCAAGCGTACATCCAAGGACAATATAGCAATGTTGGAATCCAAGTATGGAAAGGATTCTGATGTATGCCGGGTGCGCATTGACGGCCAGTTCCCAAAAGGTGCATTGGATTCTTTCATATCCCTTGAAACAGTAGAACTGGCATGCTCTAAAGAAAATCATGTCCGGCAGTCTGATATAGAATATGCAAAAATCTTGCATATTGGTGTGGATGTGGCGAGGTTTGGCGATGATAAAACGGTCATCACGCCGCGGATCAGCGCAAAGGTATATGAATTCAGGAAATACAGTAAAAAAGACACAATGGAGACAGCAGGAAACGTGATAAGGTGCTGCAAAGACTACATGAAGCGTTTTCCCCACATAAAGAAGTGTCTCATAAAAGTGGATGATTCCGGTGTGGGCGGCGGGGTAACAGACCGGCTGAGAGAGGTGATCAGGGAAGAAAAGCTTCCCTATATGGTAATCCCTGTAAATAATGGTGAATCTGCATCTGATGGATATTATTTCAATCTGGGATCCCAGATATGGGGGAACATTAAGGAATTACTGGAGAATAATTTTTCAAATAATCTGCAGGGGAAAAATGATGTTCAAATTGAACTTCCAAAAGATGAGGAAATGATAAAACAGCTGAGTGTGCGAAAATACCATATAACATCCAAAGGAAAAATACAGCTTGAATCAAAAGAAGAGATGAAAAAACGGGGACTGGGCTCACCGGATACCGCGGATTCTCTTTCTCTTGCACTGTATGAGCCAAATACATGGTTATATTAGTGAGGATTTGATATGTTAAAACCAAGTGAGATTAAACATTTTATAGATGAAGATAATGCGTCTGAAAAAAAACGTAAAGCAAAACAGGGCATGAAATATTATGAGGGAGAACATAAAATCATGGGATCCCGAATATTTTATGTGGATGCCGATGGAAATTTGAAAGAAGATACAATGCGGAGCAATGTAAAGATATCCCATCCCTTTTTCACAGAACTGGTAGACCAGGAAGTACAGTATATGCTTTCCGGAGAAGGGAACTTTATCAAATCTGATGATCCGGATTTGCAGAACCTGATGGACATTTATTTTGATGACAGTTTCTGGTCAGAGGTATATGAAACGCTCACAGGGTGTGTTTCAAAAGGATTCGATTATATGTATGCTTATTATACGTCTGATGAGAGGATAGGATTTCAACATGCGGATTCCATGGGTGTCATTGAAGTTCCGGCGAAAGATGCGGATGATGATGAAGAACACGTGATTTATTGGTACATAGACCGTATTGAGAAGGGAAAGAGGGTAGTTAAACGGATTCAGGTGTGGGATAAGAAAGAGACATATTATTATGTTCAGATTAATGATGGGCGGATTGTTGAGGATAAACAGGAACCACTGAACCCGAGACCACATATAGTGACTGAGAATGAAAAAGGGGAGAAGTTTAGTTCTTCCTTTAATTTTATCCCGTTTTTCCGGCTGGATAACGGGTCAAAGCAGTTTAGCGGCCTGAAACCAATCAAAAATCTGATTGATGATTATGACCTGATGGCATGCAGCCTATCCAATAATTTGCAGGACTTTACGGATGCAATCTATGTAGTGTCAGGTTTTCAGGGTGAAAATCTTGATGAACTGATGCATAACATTAAAACCAAGAAACATATCGGGACTTCACCGGATGGAAAACTGGATATCAAAACGGTAGACATTCCACATGAAGCGCGGAGAGTAAAGCTGGAACTGGATGAAAAGAATATCTACAGATTTGGCATGGGCTTTAATTCTGCACAGATCGGAGATGGGAATATCACCAATATAGTGATAAAGAGCCGGTATGCACTGCTGGATCTGAAATGTAATAAACTGGAGATACGCCTGAAAGAATTCCTGAAAAAGATAATAAAAGTGGTCCTGGATGAGATCAATACCAAAAACAGTACAGAGTATCAGATGAAAGATGTGTGGTTTGATTTTCAGAGAGAGGTTATCACTAACGCACAGGATAATGCGCAGATAGAACTTTTAGATGCGCAAAAGCAGGGGCAGCAGATCAACAATATACTGGCAGCGGCCAATATGCTTGATGATGAGACGGTCATTAAGGCTATCTGCTCCATTTTGGATATTGATTATGAGAAAATAAAGGATAAGTTGGCAGCAGGGGAAGACGATATCGAGTCAGTTCAAAAGGTACTGAAAGGAATAGTCCCTGATGATGAAGGCGGTGCAGGATAATGAATAAAAGGCAGCTTGAAGTTCAGAAAGCGCTTGCTGACAATGAAGCAGAGGTTATCAAACGGCTAAAACGAGTTTATGCTGAAGCATCGAAGGACTGTGAAACGAAAATCAGGGATCTGTCGGCCAGAACTGACATGGAGAATCTAAAATCTATAATCTGGCAGAAACAGTACCAGGAAGCGCTGAAAAAGCAGCTTGACGGCATACTGGATAAACTGAACGCGGAATCCTTTGAAACAATAGCAGATTACTTGTCGGGATGCTATGAAGATGGCTTTTTCGGAACGCTGTACGACCTGCAGGGGCAGGGAATCCCGCTGATCTTTCCTATCAACCAGGAGGAAGCCGTACAGGCGGTACAGATAGATTCCAAGATCTCAAAGGGACTGTATCAGCGGATGGGCGAGGATGTAGGTCAGTTGAAAAAATCTATCCGGTCAGAACTGTCAAGGGGCATAGCAAACGGTTCCTCCTGGAATATCGTGGCACAGCAGATTGCGTTCGGTATGAATAGCCCGTTTATGAAAGCATATAACCGCGCCATCGGGATAGCGAGGACAGAGGGGCACAGGGTACAACAGGAATCAACATTACATTGTCAGCAGCGTGCAAAGTCTAAGGGCGCCGATGTTGCAAAACAGTGGGATTCAACGCTTGACGGTGTGACAAGGTCGACCCACCGGGAACTTGATGGACAAATAAGGGAAATTGATGAACCCTTTGAGGTGGCCGGAAAGAAAGCTATGTATCCGGGTGGATTCGGGAACCCGTCGGAAGACTGTAATTGCCGTTGTTGCCTTTTACAGCGTGCAAAGTGGGCTTTGTCTGAGGAAGAATACTATACAAAGTGGGACGGCGATAAAAACGAACTTGTCAGGGTAAAGGCAAAGAATTATAATGAATTTAAAGAAAAAGCTCAGGCAATAAATAAATCACTGGAATACCGGGTCGTGAATTATACGGATGAAGATTTTTCAGCGAAAGAGCTGGTAACGTTTATAGAGGCAAAAAGGCAGACCTGGAGGAAGCGATACATGAGATAGGACATGCGATTGAGGGGAAGCTGTTTGATAAGGATAAAGTCGATTTTGTGAAGCGGCAGTGTGTAAAAGGACTGTCCAAACAGGATTTAGAGAGGGTTATTGCAAAAGATTCTTCTGGAAATGAAAAAGAAATAATATGTGTGAGAAGCGAGAAACTGATATCTCTTTATCAGGGCAAGGTATATGTGGATGATATACCGGATGCATTAAACCCGGATGGTTCCATCAATACAGATTTAATGAAAGAGATAATCTCTGTTGCAGTACAGGAGTATAGTTTGAGACCAAATCGAATGAAAAGAGAAAACAGGGATTTATATAATCTGGTGGATGAGGTAATGAGATGACAGATAAAGAGATAATTCTTGGAATAAAAACGGCCGAAGAATTTGAAAAGATAAAAGAAAAAGTGGACAGAAAAGTGTTTTTTGATAGAGATATCGAAGAACATACACGGAAATTACTGGGAAATCCGTATTATCCCGAAGGAGTAATTGTAGAGGTTCCAATGATAAAAGAAAATGCATGGCTTTTTGCTATGTATAAATGCGATTTATGCAAGCACTTGGAAGGTGAGGATAAATGCTGTGCTTTTCCGGAGGGGATCCCGTTTGAGACTCTGCCGAAGGATGAAGAGGCGGAATGTGCAAAAGGGATCAGATTTGAGGGCAAGGAAGAAGAAAATTATAAAGAGTTTTTCCAGTCCTGAACTGATAAAATGCATTGGATTTACTAATATCATAAACAATAGCTTAGTTAGAGAAGACAGTCAGACCGGCTGTCTTTTTTATATGCCCAAGACCGGCTTCACGGCATTAAAACTACAGCCGCAATATCTCTTGCGTACAGAGAAAAAAACAGGCGATGCATAGCGGGAGAAACCGCATAAAACGAAATGCAGGAAAGGAAAACGATGAAATTAGAAGAGTTACTGAGCAAGGAGCTGTTTGAACAGGTAAAGGCGGCGATAGACGCAGCAAATGCGAAAGAACCGGATAAGCTGAAGCATATCAGATATACCGATCTGTCAGAAGGAAACTATGTTTCGAAAGAAAAATATACCGCTTTGGAGACAGATAAAGGATCTATCTCGGAACAGTTAAAGACAGCACAGGATCTGATCAAGGAACTCAAAAAGGGGACAGGGAACGATGAAGGGCTGCAGGAAAAGATCAAAGGATATGAAACCACAATCGATACACTGCAGAAACAGATGCAACAGGAGAAACTTGATGCGGCAGTGAAGATCGCGCTTCTTGAAGCAGATTGTAAGGATGTGGACTATATCACATTCAAGCTGAAAGAAAAAGGCGAGCTTTCCCTCGATGAGCATGGGAAAGTGAAAGGCATGGAAGATAAGCTTGCGGCACTGAAAACGCAGTTCCCTGATCAGTTTGTATCCAATAAGTCTACTAAAGTAAATGAAAACAGGCTTCCGGAATCTGATGGCGACCGGATAGGCGAACCTAAAGATCTGGCAGAAGCATTGAAAATGCAGTATGAAGAAAATAATGAGTAAAGAAAGGTTAAAAAGGTGAATTAGTATGGCAGCAATGACACTTGAAGAGTTGAAAAAAGGCATGTCTGATAAGGTGTTTGATAAGATCGTTGATATATTCCTCAGGCATTCAGATGTTTTGGCATTATTGCCGTTTGATGATTGCGTGAGTGCATCCGGCGGCGGTTCTACCATGAAGTACAAATACATGAGGAAAGTACTTCCTGCTACGGCGCAGTTTAGAAAGCTGTACGGGTCTTATTCGGCAAGTATGGCAACAAAGCAGGAATGTGAGGCAGCGCTTGCAATCATGGGTGGCGCAGTACAGATTGACAGGGTTCTGAATAAAGCGGCAGGACGCTGGGACAATCTGGCTTACCAGATCGAGGAACATATCAAGGCGGTTATCAGCCTGTTCCACTATACGCTGATCAATGGGGATGCAGTGACTACGGCATCTACCGATGAACCGCAGTTTGAGGGGCTTGATTCCATGCTTGCAGGAACAACTACAGAGTATGGGGCTGAAAAGTCCATTGATTTATCCACAATCACAAACCTGAAAAACAATGCAGATGAGTTTTATGAAGCACTGATGCTGCTTGTGAAAGCTACTCAGGCAGATGCACTTCTGATGAATACCGATATGATCACCAAGATCCAGACCGTTGCCCGTGTGCTGGGGTATAAGACAGAGACGGAAGAGGCTTTCGGCAAGAGAGTTGTGTCCTTGGATGGTGTGCGTTTTATGGATATGCAGAACCATTATACAGTCACCGGGGAAGGAAAAGATGCAGTAGCGACTGCAAATGCGGTTGTTAAGAAAGGCGTTTCCCGAAAGATTGGCAGTGCGGAAACAGCAACAACAGGGCTTACGGACATTTATGCAGTTAAATTTGACGTCAATGACGGTTTCCACGGAATCAGCCTGAATGGCTCTTCTGTTATCGAAAAGTATCTGCCGGATTTTTCAAAACCTGGAACCGTGAAAGATGCGGAAGTTGAAATGATTGCTGCAACAGTTCTGAAAAATACGCAGCACGCAGGCGTATTGAGGAACATTAAAATTTCGGCATAACCTACAGGGCGCCCGGAAGACGCCCTGCGATGTTTCATGAAAGGAAAAGGTGAATTAGTATGGCAAAAATAGTTACTTTAGAAGAGAAAATTGCAAAGGCGGTGGAAAATGCCCGCAAAAAGGCGGAAGCGGAAGGGCTTGATGAGGCAACTACACAGGAAATGGTAAATGAGGCTGTAGAAAAGGCAAAAGCGGCTTATGAGAAGTCTGCGAAAGAGAAAATCGCTTCTTATACGGTACATGTTAAAAATAATCCTGATTTTTGCGGAATTGGCGCAGGCGGGATTCAGTTCGCTAACGGTGAAGCAACGGTTACTTCAGGGAGGATGGCGGAATGGTTCAGGGAACATGATGGCTATGAAGTGATTACAAAATAACGGAATGAGGTGGGACCGATGGTAGTCAATGTGGAAAGACTGCTTTTAATGAAAGAATTTAAGGAAGCAGATAAAGATGTGCTGACAGCTCGTTTAAAGGCCATAGAAGCCCTAATCAGGTCATACACAAATAATAACTTCCAGAATCGTAATATGAGAATTGTAGCTCCTTCCCGCGATGGAATTATTCAGGGGCACAGTCCATATATTAAGGTCGGTGATACAGTCCAGATTTCACAGTCTAAGGTGAATGACGGGCTGTATGAAGTTATAGAGGCCACAGATGACCTGATAAAGGTGGATGGCGAACTTTATGATTATCCATGCAATATGGTCACAAAAGTAATCTATCCGGCAGATGTGCAGAAAGGTGTGATTGACCTGATGATCTGGGAGAAAGAAAACCGTCACAAGGTTGGAATCAAGTCAGAAACGCTTTCACGGCACACTGTAACATATTTTGATCAGGACTCAAACAATCAGGTGATGGGGTATCCGGTCTCCCTGCTTGGATTTTTGAAGCCTTATGTAAAGGCAAGATTCTGATGGGAAGTATCGGCGGAAATAAATCTGCTGTCATTCAGGTTACAAAAAAGGAAAAGAACAAAATCAGAGAATTTGAGAAAGTTTATGTGGAGGCACAAGACATCATAGGATGGCTGGATCTGATGGATGGGGATTCGAAGCATTTGAATTATAATACCAAGATGCAGGAATCTACACATGTTTTTCTGTGTGACTATACAGAACTGATATATCAGGCAGATGGAAAACCGGACGCAAAAATCACGCCTGAAAACAGTAGAATGATAGTGGATGGAGAGATATATGAAGTAAAGCTTTATGATGATCCGATGGGAATGCATGAGCATCTGGAGATATATCTGAAATATGCGGGAGGCAGATGAATATGTCAGTAGAATTTCAGGATAACCGTATAGAAGTAAAAAACGCGATAGGGGATGCTGCCATAGCATTCCTGCATGAAGCATGTGGGGAGTTAGAAGCCCAGACAAAACGAAATTCCAAGGTGAAGACTGGACAGACGAAAGGTTCCTATAATTACGCTGTTGATGAGGCGGAACTGACCGGATATGTGGGATCGAACTATGAGAATGCAATCTGGGAGGAGTTTGGCACGGGAGAATATGCCCTGAACGGCGATGGACGAAAAGGCGGGTGGCGGTACATGGACGAAAAAGGCGAATGGCATTTTACCAAGGGTAAGAGACCCAGAAGGCCGCTTTTTAAAGCCTTTACTTCATTAAAAGGCAGAATTGCAAAAAGAGCGGAGCAGATCATAAAAGAGAGGATGGATATACAATGAGTGAAGGGGTACTTGCGGTCATAGGAGATGCCATGAATGAGATGGGGTTGGACTATGCTTTTATGGAGCATATAACAGAAAGCGGCGAGAATCCTCCCAAAACCTATTTTGTCGGTGAGTATCAGGAACTGGAAGAAACAGATGAGTCCGGAAAAGAGGAGACGATATTTATCCTGACCGGATTCTCAAGAGACAAATGGATCCGATTGGAAAAAGCAAAGGAAATGATTAAAAAGTATTTTCCCGCCAGCAGTGGACGGATAGTAACTACTGAATCAGGCTCTGTGGCAGCAATTTTCTATGAAAATAGTTTACTGTTCCGTGTAGAAGATGATGATCTGAAAAAGATACAGATAAACTTAATCATAAAAGAATGGAAGGTGGAAGAATGAGAAAATCAGGAATTAACAGTAATACCCCCAATGATTTTTTACTGGGGGCGGGCGTTGTATTTAAGAATTTTAAATATCTGTATAAAAAATGCGAAGCAGATGAACAGACAGAGGCAGCGGAGATCAAATTAAGTCAGTTGAAATCCAAAGCCTCTTTTATTGGTCTGGAAGCAGATTATGAGCCGGCAGCCGGTGATTATGTAGTTGGAGCATGGGACGACTCGGAAGATAATGTGTTGGGGGCGACCAGCGGCGGCAATAAGCTGTCTATTGTGCCCGAGATTACGCCGATCGAAGTAGATGGCGCGGTAGTAGAGATCAAAGGTCTTAACCAGAAAACGGGGGAATCTGCCACACTGGAAGTGAATCTTGCCCAGCATACTCTGGATTCTTTTAAACGTTCCATAGTTGGAAAAGAAGTTGACAGCATGGTTCCCGGATATAAACAGATCCAGACAAAATCCCTTATTGAATTATCGGATTATCTGGATAATATTGCGTATGTTGGAACCATGACAGACGGGACAGAGGTTATTGCCATTCTGGAAAATGCAATCTGTTCTTCAGGGCTTGAGATGGACAACAAGAATAAAGAAACCTCTGTTGTAAAGACGGTATTCAAAGCCACTGCAGACTTTGAAAGCGGTGTATATGATACGCTGCCGGTTTACCTGTTCTATCCGGATAAAGCAAAGAAAAAGGCGGCAGCAAAGCAGATATTCAAAATTGTGGAAGGGTAAGAAATCATGAAGAAAGAAGAGACAAAAAATAAGGAAGAGCAGAAAAGCATGGAACCGATTGAGCGTCAGTATACATTGCGGCGTCTGAAAGACGGAGATCTGTTCCCACTGCTTAAAATACTGAAAAAAATCGGTATCAGAGAATGCAAAGACGCTTTTATCATGATGACTTCCGAAGAAAAGACACTGGAACAGATTGGCATCGAAGTAGTCCTTGATATGGCAGATATCCTGATTGGAAATCTGGAAAAGGTGGAGAAAGAAATTTATGAGATGTGGTCTGATATATCTGGAATTTCTGTAGAGGAAATGAAAGATATGGAATTCGGCACACTGCCGCTGATGATCATAGACACTTTTTCAGAAGCAGGAAATACAAGTTTTTTCAGGGTGCTCTCCAGATTTCTGTCATAGGTGAGTTTGAATTCATGGACTTGCTGTATTCCCGATATGCAGATCCGAAAGAGCTTATGAATATTTATATCAGACAAGGGAGATTTGGAGAATTTGTGGCCGGTATCTGTGAGATGGATATGAAGCGTAAGAAAGAAGTTATACAAAAAGACGAAGAGAACAGGCTTTGGCTTGCGTATATCCACAGCATGACAGATAAATCTTTTCGGGACTGGAAAGAAGAACTGATGAAGATAAAAGAATCTGCAGATTATGATATGACAAATGCCCAGGTTAATGCTGTAAAACAGCAGGTCAGGGGGATTTTGGACAGGATAACACCTGTATGATGATGCATCGGCGAGGCCGCCGGTGCATTTTTTGAAAAAATGAAGAAAGGGGAAACCTTTCACGATGGAATTATTTAAGCTATTTGGAACAATTGCAGTTAAAAATACGGAAGCAAATAGTGCGATTGATGAAACAACTGATAAAGCACAATCTTTCTCCCAGAAATTATCAGAAAAGTTTACGGATATAGGGGCAAAGGCCACGAGCATGGGAACTAAGATGAGTGTTGGGCTTACAGCACCAATTATGCTTATCGGGTCAAAGGCTATCCAGACTACAGCAGATTTTGAAGCGGCAATGTCAGAAGTCGGTGCTATTTCAGGCGCGACAGGGGATGATCTGGCAGCATTGGAAAGTAAGGCCAGACAGATGGGGGAAACCACTAAATTTTCCGCGTCTGAATCAGCGGAAGCATTAAAGTATATGGCGATGGCCGGATGGAAAACAGAAGACATGTTAGATGGCCTTGAAGGGGTGCTCGATCTGGCAGCAGCGTCAGGCGCCGATCTTGGTACTACATCTGATATTGTGACGGATGCACTGACGGCCATGGGGTATAGTGCGGGTGATGCCGGGCGGCTTGCTGATGTAATGGCCGCGGCTTCTTCCAATGCAAATACAAATGTGGAGCTGATGGGCGAGACATTCAAATATGCCGGTACTATGGCGGGGACCATGGGTTACAGCATGGAAGATGCAGCCCTTGCGATTGGCCTGATGGCAAACAGTGGAATAAAAGGCAGCATGGCAGGAACATCCCTCAATGCAATCATATCAAGGCTTGCGACAAATACAAATGGAGCCACAGAATGTATCAATGAGCTGGGAGTGGAATTTTACAATGCAGATGGAAGTGCAAGAAACTTCGGTGATGTGATATCAGAACTCAGGGAAGCGACGAAAGGGTTGACTACTGAGCAAAAAGCGGAAATAGCATCCACTATAGCAGGGGAAGAGGCCAAGAAAGGTTTACTGGCAATTTTGAATGCATCCGCAGAGGACTATGATAAATTGAGCACGGCTATAAATAGCAGTTCAGGTTCAGCGAAAGAAATGGCGGATATGATGAACGATAATTTATCGGGGCAGCTGACACTGCTTAAATCACAACTGGAGGGACTGGCAATTCAATTTATAACACTTATTCTGCCTTATCTGAAACAGGGGGTAGAATGGCTTTCTAAAGTATGTGAGTGGATATCCGGGCTGGATGATGGAACTAAAAAGATGATCATTACGGTGGCAGCAGTACTTGCAGCGGCCGGACCAATACTGATTTTTGTCGGGAAAATAGCTACTGGTATCGGTTCTGTGATCAGTATCGGGAGTAAACTGATAGGGGGCATTACCACCCTGATACCGGTTATCAGCTCTATCAGCGCGCCGGTTGCACTTGTCATAGCGGGGATTGCGGCACTTGTTGCAATAGGTGTTGCCCTGTATAAAAATTGGGACACAATCAAAGAAAAGGCTGGAGAGTTAAAAGAAAAAGTAGTCAGTAAAGTGACCGAGATGAAAGAAAAGGCTGGAGAAAAATTTACACAGTTAAAGGAAAAGGGAGAAGAAAAGATAAATAGCCTGAGAGAAAATACGGTTTCCAAACTGAATGAAATGAAAGAAAATGCTTCTGAAAAAATATCGGAGATGAAGGATCGTGTTGTGACGGGTTTTCAGAATATGAAAGAAGAAGGAGCGGAAAAGTTCCGTGACCTGAAAGAAAAATGGTCGTCTAAATTTACAGAAGCAAGAGAGAAGATTGTCGGGGAAGCAGTACAGTTAAAGGAAAAAGCCGGAGAAAAGATAGGAGAATTTAAAAGTGCTGCAGTTGAGAAAATAGAGAGTTTCAGAGAGGGAGCTGTCAATAAATTCCGGGCATTTGGAGTGGATGCAAAAAATGTTCTGGAAAACGTGTGCAAAAGCGGTGTGTCGGGATTCCAGGGAATCCGGGAAAAGGGACTTGAGGCAGTCGGTAAACTGAAAACGGATGCCATTTCGTATTTTCAGGAAATGGGGAACACGGTGGCTGACAAGTTCGGGAAAGTGGCGGAAAATATAGGGAAAGTATTTGGGGATGCCAGGGATGCAGTATCTAAGATCGTATCTGACATCAAAAGCTTTTTTAAATTTGAGTGGAAACTTCCGGATATCAAGCTGCCGCACTTTAATATTAAATGGGATTCCAGCGGGATGTTAGGAAAACTTGCAGACACTATAGGCCTTCCTGGCTTACCAAAGCTGGATGTTGACTGGTATAAGAGAGCAATGGACAGTCCCCTTATCATGGACAAACCGACAGCATTTGGAATAAATCGAGCGGGACAGGTCATGGCGGGGGGTGAAGCCGGAAGTGAAGTGGTGAGCGGTACACAGACCCTGATGAATATGATATCTGCAGCAGTATCGGAGAATAATAATCAGATGCTGGAACTGCTGAACAGACTGTATGAGCTGCTGAGTTCGTACCTTCCGGCGATTGCGAGCAGGCAGCTTGTGCTTGATTCCGGTGCGTTGGTAGGCGAACTGGCAGGGCCTATGAGCGAGGAGCTTGCGAGGGATACCTATATGAGAGGAAGGAGGAACTGATAGTGCAGGGGGCAATATTTGGTGATAAAAGGTCAAAGGAAGACTATAACGCCATTATGAATTATGCCCGGGTAACGCCGCCGGCAATAAAAGAAAATTATGTGGATATTGCTGGCGGGAATTCTTCGATTGACCTGACAGAAGCAGTGGGCGGTGTGGCGTTTGAGGATGGTAAGATCGATTTTAAATTTACTTTGTTTGATACCGAAAGTAAGGAACGGATGAAAAATGACCTGCATGGAAAGCGGGTGGATATCATCCTGGAAAGGGAACCGGAATTTTATCACACAGGGCGAATATCTGTTGCCAGTGAGAAACAGGCAGGAAGCATTTGGGAATTATGTATGAATGCAAGGGTGAGCCCTTATAAGGTGGAAAAGCACCTGACAGTCCATGCGGAAGAGGTGCAAACTGCAAAAGAGATCATCATATGCAATGAAAGAATGCCGGCCATGCCGAAAATTACAGTTAAAGGAAACATCCGTATTAGTTACGAGGGTATTGGTTTTGCACTGGAAACAGGAATATATGAAATACCGGAGATTACTTTTCGGGGTGGAATCAACAGGCTGAAGGTATCAGGAAATGGAAATATCCGGATAGAGTATAGAAAGGGGCGGCTTATTTGATCATCATTAAAAACGGGGACAGACAAATTTATCATCCACAAAACCCTAACTTAGTACTGGTAAATCCGAGACTTACACTGGAGGATAATGGAGCAGGAAGCCTTACATTTAAAATTTATGACAGTAATCTGAATTATAATACGATCAAAAAGCTGTATCCGCTCATATCAGTGATCAGAGATGGTGAGATACTATTTAAGGGAAGGATAATCTCGGATAAGAAAGACTTTTACAATGGAAAAACAGTAGAGGCAGAGGGAAAGCTTGCTTTTTTTAATGATTCCTACATGGAACCATTTTCTTTTTCCGGAAGCCCTGCGGAGCTGTTTAGGATGATTATAGAAAATCATAATTCACAGGTGACGGAGTGGCAGCAGTTCAAAGTCGGAATAGTGACAGTGGTCGATTCTAATGACTATATAGTGAGAAGCAGTGAAAATGTCCTGAATTCCTGGAACGCCTTAAAAGATAAATGTTTTAAATCTTCCCTGGGCGGACATGTCAGGGTACGGTATGAGGATGATGGGGACTATATTGACTGGCTTTCTGATTACGATACTGTTTCAAAGCAGAGCATTGAATTTGCCAAGAATATGATAGATATGTCTTCTGAAAGGGATGCAACAGAGACCTATACAGCGATCAGGCCGATAGGTGCTGAAGTGGAAGGTACAAAGATTGACATTTCTTCTGTAAACAATGGAAAGACTTATATCATTAATAAGGAAAAGGCCGCGGAATATGGCATCATTTATGCACCGGAAAGTGAATCTACATGGGAAGATGTGACACTGCCGGAGAATCTCTTGAAAAAGGCGGAAGAGAAGCTGTACGGGTCTTTTATCACGATGAAAGAGACCTATGAGATAAAGGCGGTAGATCTGAACCTGACGGATCCGGATATTGAAGCGCTGAATATCTGTGAGTATGTGCCGGTGGTAAGCAGGCCGCATGGGATAAATGGGAAATATCTGCTTAGTAAGGCACAGATCTGCATCACGGAACCGCAGAATTCGATGTTTTATCTGGGGTCCAGCAAGCGGGTATTAAGCGATGTGAATATGGTAGGCAGTATGCCTGCAGCGGTTCCCAAAAATATCAGTTCCTTTGAAAACGATGCAGGATATATATCGGAAGAAAAGACAGAAAAACTTCTTGAAGATTATTCCAAGACAGAGCAGGTTGAAAAGATTGTAAATCAGGCGGTATCACAGATTCCCAGTGGCGCAGATGGACTGTCTGCCTATGAAATAGCGGTAAATAATGGTTTTACAGGAAATGAAAACGAGTGGCTGGAATCGCTGAAAGGCATGAATGGGGAAGACGGCGCAGATGGTCAGGATGGAAGTGATGGAAAAACACCTACTATTGGTGAAAATGGGAACTGGTTTATTGGTAATGAAGATACCGGAATGCCATCCCGCGGTGAAAAAGGAGAAAAGGGAGATAAAGGAAATCCGGGAAGTTCAGGCGGCGGGGATTCCTCTTCCGGAATGTTTGCGTTTGAGATCAGGGAAGATGGGCACTTGTGGGTGATATCTGATTCTAAGACAAGGGCGCAAAATTTTTATATCAATGATTACGGACATTTGATTTATGTTTTGGAGGAGTAGCAGATGGCAGAGGCAGATTTAGGGAAAGTAAAATTGACAGACGCAGAACTGTCTGAAAAAATCATAGAGGTAAACGGTGGTGTAAAACTGGGAAAGGACGCAGACGGGAACCCTGGATATGTGGTGAAGGATGATGAAACAGGTGCAGATACAGTGATCCCTTTTAGCAGTGGAGGCGGTAGTGCAGGAGAATTGCCAATAGAGAGTTTTATCTGCTTTGCCGGAACGGAAATTGTTTGTACAGGTGGCAGTTCATCATATTGTAAAATATCACATTTATTTGACGCACCAATAGAAATTTCAAAAATGAATCAAATAAAAACGATATCAAATATGAATTGGATGAGTATTAGCAGCTATGATACATCAGGTTTGGTAAGAAGAGCTGCTATTTTTTTATATGTAGAAGATGATAGTGGGGGTATAAAAAGAATTCAAAATACATCTGAATATTTGACGCAATCAACTAACACCGCAACAATCAATTTAACCGGAAAAGAAATAATTATTCCGTTAAGTCTGATCGTTAATTATAAGAATCTGCTTGGGATAGGGTGTGAATTTTATCAACATCCAGGGTCAGGATCAGCTAAATGGTTTAAATCAAGACTGGGAAATGATGGAGCACCAAATGCATCAATGATGAAATGTGTAATAAGCTGATGGAGAATATTGTGGTTAAGATGAGTCAGGATTTAAAAATATATAAGAACGGAGAAATAGTATGGCACAAATAAAGTTATTATTGGAAAAACAGTTACTGACAATTCAGAATCAGGAGATCATTTCTTCCGGTGACAGCAATTTTGATTCCTGTAAATTTACTTTTGATGAGTCATGGGACGGATTCACGAAAACAGGCGTATTTTATCAGGATAAGGCTAATGTGCAGTATGCAGTATTGGGAAAGGATGATACTTGTGTGATACCTGCAGCGGCAATGGCAAGGGCAGGGCGGATGTATATAGGAGTATTTGGCATAAAAGATACGGCTGTAGTGACATCCACCTTGGAATTTATTGATATAAAAGAGGGGGCTATTTCAGGCGATAATGTATCAACAGAACCGACAGATGATGTTTTCCTTGCCATAGTTGCCCAATATCAACGTATTGCTGACCTGATGTATAAGTATGAAACGACTGCAGCGCAGTTCAACGCCACAATGGCAGAGCAGAACAGTATTCTGGAAACATTAAATGCCTTTGATGTGGAGGAAATCAGCCGGAAGCTGGATCTGATAGAAGACCGGATGATCAATTATACAAATCTGGCAAAAGAAATACAAGAACGTGAGATCATTATCAGGGATGTTCCGGTGAAATTTGTGAATAAAGTCTGCAGGATAGAAAATGACGCCATTACAGTTGATTCTCTGTGTGACGTCTATTTTGATGAATACTCTTTTGAGATTGCATCAAATGCACTTATTATGCCGGTATCGTATGATGGGTACATAGAACTGACCAGTTCCATTGACATCGCAGATGAATTAACCGCTAACATACTTGTCAGGAGGAATTAAACATGTTGGGAAAAACAAATATAACCGCATTATCAGAAAGTGCGACTGTAACGGAAATTGAAGACTATAAATGGATACAGATACAAACAGGTATTTATTCTGACTTTAAAAAAGTGATATATCAAAACGGGTATCTGGCTGCTATCACGGCAGATGGGATAATCGCATATACAACAGATGGTGAAGTATGGCAGACTCATGTATTGGAATATGAAGACTGCAAATTGAATGACATCGACTGGGATGGCAGCAGGTTTATACTTGTGGGAAGCCATAAGG
Source organism: Lachnospiraceae bacterium (assembly GCA_014804795.1). Taxonomy (GTDB): domain Bacteria; phylum Bacillota; class Clostridia; order Lachnospirales; family Lachnospiraceae; genus 1XD8-76. The sequence goes on from JAAUZC010000012.1 coordinate 159,946, forward strand.
GGATAAATCCTTTTGGGGATGGGACAGGTGAGCTGGTACAGAGAGGGCTGATTGTAGTTACATCAAATTTTGATACTTATGAGGTGAAAGATGTTGAAAGTACTACAGGTTATGCGAGAGAATATTTTCTGGTCTATCCAACGAATGGAAAATATATTGTTATCGCAAGTGTTAATACAGCACCCGGTTCGAGTTATAACATAAAAACATATGAGTATCTTGGGAATCTGGAAGAAAAATGGGATTCAGAAAAACAGAAAAGCTTTTTTACACATTCTATGGCAAAGAATTCGAAAGATATTATTGTGTTTCATGAAGAGAACTATGTAGGGGGGAGCAGTTATTATATCGAAAGAATAAACGGCAGCGATGGAGAGGTATATAGCTATACCAATGTTAAAGTTTCAGAAAGTACAAAAGCTTTTGAATGCAAAGATGAATTATATGCCATGCTTTTTAATGGCAAGTATAGTCTTTATAAGCTCACAAACTCGGATGAATGTATGCTGATGAGCAGTGAGAAGAATTTTGCATTCGTAGATGGTGTTTATTTTGATAACTGTCAGATATTCATCAATAGTCATGAAATGCTGGTAGTTAAAAAAGGGGAGCTCATTTCAGATAAGACTGTAGATGATCTGATAGAGATAGCTCCGGAACTGACAATGAATTGTATCACGAAAGCATTTGGCCAGCTTTACATATTTGGAAATCATGGTGTGATTTTAAAATCAAGTGTGGAAACAAACAACGAGGAGGCAATAACAGTTCAGGCATTATCGGCCAAGAAGGCACTTTTAGAAGCAAAGGAATATACAGATGAGCGATATACAGATTTTATCAATTTAGTGGGTACAATGAAGCCGTTCACTAAGGATGTGGATGTTAATCTAAATGGAACAAATGATGTTAGAGTATTAGATTTAGATGGCACAGAAGAATGCGGGTGGTATACAGAAGATAGTATTAAATTTATAACGGCTATTGCAATAGGTCGTGGAGCAGAACTTTCTTCTCCAACAATTGCTAAATTTCCTAATGATAATTTTCCGGGTATATACATATTTTCTCCAAAAAATTTAACTGGTCCTTGCAAAATACGTATTCATATTGAGTAACAGCATATGTAATGAAAATAGGTCAGGTGCTTATTCGCATCTGGCTTTTATTTTTTAAGAAATTTCAAGAAAGGAGGAAGAGGAGCATGAAACTGGGCGAGATCATAACAGGCGGTGGCGGCGTATTGATCATGATGCTGACACTCATCCAGATAACGCCACTCAAAATCAACCCGTGGTCAGCCATAGCGAAGGCGTTCGGGCGTGCAGTTAATGCAGATGTGCTGAAGGAGTTGGAAGCCGTGAAGGCAGGGCAGAAAGAGGCTGCGGAAAAACTGGATGCCCATATAGAAATGGATGACGAGCGGACAACGGACGGGCACAGGACGAAGATCCTGCATTTCAACAATGAGCTGCTCCGGAACATCGACCACACCGAGGAAGAGTTTACGGAAGTTCTTGCTGATATCGACGAATACGAACGGTACTGCAGGGATCACCCGAATTACAAGAACAACCGGGCGGTCCATGCGATCGCCAACATCAAAAGGGTGTACGATGAACGACTTGAGAAGCGGGACTTCCTGCAGTAGGGAAATGTAAGATTACATGGAAAAGAAAGAGAGGATTAAAAAATGAATATGGAACTTATTATGCAGTATATCGCTTATGCGCTTATGGCAGTAGGTGTATTGGCCTTTGCAGTATCGGTGATCGTGCAGGTGATCAAGGAACTGCCGGGATTGCAGAAGATCCCGACCAGCGTAGTGGCGCTGGCAGTATCGGTGATCCTGTGCCCGCTGGCAGTCATCATCGCCTGCCAGTACTTTAAGATAGTGATAGTCTGGTATTATGTGTTTGCATCGTTTATCGCGGCCTTTATTGTTTATCTGGTAGCGACTGGGGGATGGGAACGAATTAAGGAGATCTGGAATAGAACAAAGTATATGGATAAATGATCAGGGTGCTTCGGCACCATTTTTATACCAGAAACCCGGAGGGCGGATAACCGTCCTCTTTTTTACCAGGAAGGGAGAAATGAAAAATCATGATTGGAATTAACGCAGGACATACAAAGAGTGGTGCCGGATATGGCGCAGTAGGAATTATCAAGGAATCAGAGCACACAAGAAAAGTGGCGGAAGCGCTGAAAAAGTATCTGGAAGCAGCAGGTGCAAAAATTAAAGATTGCACTATCGATTCGGCAAAGTCTCAGAACGAATATCTGGCAAAGGTAGTAGAGCTGGCCAACGGCCAGGAACTGGAATGGTTCATCAGTATTCACTTTAACGCCGGTGGCGGCCGTGGAGTGGAAATATATACATATGAGGGCAGGCAGTATCAGGATGCGATCGAGGTCTGCGAGAACATCGCGGCGCTTGGATTTAAAAACCGCGGGGTAAAGAAAGGCTCAGGCCTCTATGTCATCCGTAAGACTAAAGCAAAAAGCATGCTGATCGAAGTATGCTTTGTTGATACAGATGACGCCAACAAGTATCTTGCTATCGGGGCAGATAAGATCGGGCAGGCGATCGCTGCAGCACTGGTACCTTACGTTGCCCCTGCCTCGCCTTCGGAGCCTGTTGTCACAGCACCGGTACAGCCTCAGAAGCAGAAATACGTTAAAGTGATCGTACCGAAGCTTAATGTGCGGAAAGCGCCGTCATGGGATGATAGTGCTGTGGCCGGAACAGTAAAAAACAGGGAGGTCTTCACAGTGGTTGACACCATCAAGGTGGGCAATACACCTATGCACAAACTGAAGAGCGGACTGTATATCACAGGGAGCTCCAAGTATGTAGAAACTTATGAGAAGTAAGATGAAAGCTACGGAACACGTGTAAAAGTATAAGAAAAAGGGCGGTTGTCTAACTGCCCTTTTCCATATCACAACTCCTTTTGCCGAGGCCCCTCGGAAAGGATTAATTCTATTTTATACAATCTCTCCATTCCTGTCAATTCTTCAGTATATATCGACTATGCATACCTTGGAAACGCTTTCACCTGTTCTGCTAATATCACTAATCAACATCTTTTGTGCCAATTATCTTCTAATTGACAAAAAATTCCAACTACTCATTGATAGCCGGAATTTTTTTTTGTATTATATAAAAAAGATGGTGGCGGACTTGCACAGAAAGGAGTGCGGGTTATGGCAATTATCATAGCTTTAGTAATTAGTTTTATAGGGTATATGTGCTATGGTATTGACTTTTGTACGCTGTATACATTTGTCAGTATCGCACTGTCCCTGTATGACTTTACGCATGATAAAACTGCCTAACGGTAGATAAATTGTTCTCGAAATTTACTTCCGATGAAACGTTGCGGTCACAACGTAATTTGCACGTCCGATAAAACGTAAAATATAGTGACTTTACCAAGTGCTGCCGTCACCGTCTTTTTTATAATCAAAAGTTTAAAATGCAAAATGTTGTATTCTTTAAAAACAACTTCTTTTATATTCCTCAAATTTCTCTTAGTATTTATTGAAGTAAAAATTATTATCTTTATATATATATTCCCAAATTCATACTAAATGTAACACACTTTTTTATTTTTACTCAATAATATAGTGATATGCAAAAGTTATAATACATTGTCATGTTCTTTTGCGTTTGATATTTTATTTTAATCGGTACGCCGATTATCGCAGCTGAATCCGGTTATGTGGAAGCACTCGGGTGGAATCAGTATGGCGGCTGGCGCATCGGTATTCGCAGCTTTGATAAAAAACGCTACTATTATTATGCACATCTGCGGCAGAACTACCCGTATGTTGAGACCCTGAAAGAAGGGGATATTGTTTCGGCAGGGGATGTGATCGGTTATATGGGACATACCGGCTACAGTAAGACCGAAAATGTAAATAATATAGAGACAGTACATCTGCATTTCGGTCTGGAGCTTGTGTTTGATGAATCCCAGAAAGAGAGCAACAATGAAATATGGATCAACTGTTATGAGCTGACAAAGTTTCTCTCGAAGAACCGGAGTGAAGTGTATAAAGTAGAGGGGACAAAAGAATGGAAACGGGTGACGGATATCAAATTGCCGGAGGTAGAAAAGGCTAACAAAAATTAAAGAACTATATATCTTGACAGAACAGATTTACAGATGTATTTTGGAAAGAATAATTCGTTTTGAAAGGTATATTTGGAAATGAAACGGGAGCATAATCTTGCATATAGAGTGTCGGCAGTCAGTATTGCAGTAAATGTTATTTTATCTGTTTTGAAACTGGCAGCGGGTGTCTTGGCTTCTTCCGGTGCAATGATTTCTGATGCGGTGCATTCGGCATCGGATGTATTCAGCACGGTCATTGTGATTGCGGGCGTAGCCCTGTCCCGGAAAAAGTCAGACGCGGACCATCAGTACGGGCATGAACGGATGGAATGTATGGCGTCGCTTCTGCTGGCGGCAGTGCTTGCCCTCACCGGCGGCGGAATCGGTATAAACGGTATACAGAAGATTATCGGCGGAAGTTATGAGACACTGGCAGTGCCAGGACGTTTGGCTCTCGCCGCCGCAGTGGGTTCCATTTTAGTGAAAGAATGGATGTATTGGTATACAAGGGCGGCGGCGAAAAAAATAAATTCCGGCGCGTTGATGGCGGATGCCTGGCACCACCGCTCGGACGCTCTCTCTTCTGTGGGTGCAATGATCGGTATTTTTGGCGCAAGAATGGGATATCCTGTGTCGGATGCAGTGGCCAGCGTAGTGATCTGCCTGTTTATCGAGAAGGCGGCGTTTGATATTTTCCGGGATGCCGCGGATAAGATGGTAGATAAATCCTGTCCGGATGAGCTGGTGGAACAGATGAGAGAAGTAGTGAAGAAAGAAGAGGGCGTGATTCATATTGATGATATGAAAACAAGGCTTTTCGGTGATAAGATATATGTGGATGTGGAATTTTCGGCGGATGGCAGCAAGTCTCTGGAAGAAAGCCATGATATTGCGGAGCGCGTGCATGCGGCAATCGAACGGGAATTTCCCACAGTGAAACACTGCATGGTGCATGTGAATCCGTATCATGAGGGAGAATCGGTGCCGTTAAGCTAGGAAATCAGGCGGGGGATGACCTGACATAGGAATAAAAAATGCAAAAAGAGAGATACAGCAGATTACCCGTAATAGGAAACAGGATAAAGAGAGATATGAAACAGTATGGCATCGGTATTTTGGCAGCTGTCATACTGTATTTTCTGATGCATGCATTGTTTGATGCATTTTGTCCGTCTATACTGATATCGGGGTTTCCCTGTCCGGGCTGCGGCATGACGAGAGCCGTGCTTTATCTGTTTAAAGGGCAGTTTCAAAGATCATGGGCGCTGAATCCGGCGGCAATTTTTTGGGTGGTATGGGCGTTTTTGTTTGTATTTAAACGGTACGTAAAAGGAGAGAGATCAAAAGGCCTTAACCGGGCGTTTTTTGGGATCGTGTTGTTTATGGTAATTACCTATATTATCCGTATGAAAATGTATTTTCCGAACAGGCCGCCCTATGTATATACAGATGATAATCTGTTTTCACGGATCATGCCGGGGTACGATAAGATAGTAAAGTATCTGTTCGGCAGGTGATTGACGGATACCTATATTTTAAGTTATACTGTATTGTGTGCAAAAACAGCATCTGCCGGACAGATGCGCAACTGGAATAGGAGAGATAAAAATGGATAATTGGAACAATGAGCAGAAGCCGGACGTATCCGTAAGCGGACAGTTCAGCGGAAACCCTTATCAGGATCCGAATCAAAACACGAATCAGAGTATGAGCCAGAACACATTTGATCAAAATACGAATCAGAATACATTCGATCAAAACATGTATGGCCAGCCGTCAGGCGGAACGGGGAATTTTGGTCAGCCTCAGAATCCGTCAGGTAATTTTAACGGACAGCCAAGTGTCGGCACAGGCTATGGCCAGCCCCAGAACAACTATGCAAACGGCTACGGTCAGCCCTTTGCCAACTATAATCAGCCGCCTTATCAGGGACCCGGTTATGCGAACACAGAAAAGGAAGAACCGATCGGGGTAGGTGAATGGACCGGCCTTTTGGCGATTGCGTCTTTTGTGCCTTGTATCGGTTTTATCCTGATGCTGGTCTGGGCCTTTGGCGGGACAGAAAAAAAGAGCAAATCAAATTTCTGCAAAGCTTATCTGATCATCTTTTTGATCAGGCTTGCACTGTATGCACTCCTGTTTATTGTATGGGGAGCAGCGATAGCCGATGCTATAGGAAGCATTTAGAGCCTGCGACAGCGGTTTAATTTTGGAAAATCAATCGCCCGGAAGCTCCACAGGGCAGAACAAGAGAACTTTCCGCCACCGGAAGGCCGATCTCTTCGGCTTCCACACAGCCGCCGAATCGGGGAATAAAAACAGTATTCATCATATAGGACAGTACAGCGGGCTGAAGGCCCGTTGTATAGGAATTGAGAAGTACAAACAGCGGATTGTTTGATAAAAGTTCTGACACGCGTGTCAGAAATGGAAAGATGCTTTCTTCCATCTTCCAGACTTCGCCGCCGGGGCCTCTGCCGTAAGAGGGCGGATCCATAATAATGGCATCATAATGATTGCCGCGGCGTATTTCGCGTTCAACGAATTTTGCGCAGTCATCTACCAGCCAGCGAATGGGTGCATTTGCAAGGCCGGAGGAGGCTGCGTTTTCTTTTGCCCAGTTCACCATGCCTTTGGAGGCGTCCACATGAGTTACGCTTGCACCCGCTTTCGCGGCTGAAACCGTGGCACCACCGGTATAGGCAAAGAGATTTAATACTTTGACAGGGCGGTCTGCATTTATGATCAACTCGGAAAACCAGTCCCAGTTGACTGCCTGTTCAGGGAAAAGACCGGTGTGTTTGAAACTGAACGGTTTTAAATGAAAAGTCAGCTCTTTGTAGCGGATGGTCCATTCTTCGGGCAGATTCCGAAATTCCCATTCACCGCCGCCTTTATTGCTTCGATGATAATGGCCGTTTTTCTTTTTCCAGCCGGTGTGGTTTTTCGGTGTATTCCAGATGACCTGGGGATCCGGACGTACAAGCAGATATTTCCCCCAGCGCTCCAGTTTTTCTCCTGAGGAGGTGTCAATGACTTCGTAATCTTTCCAGTTTTCGGCTATCCACATAATGAGGGTCCTTTCTATATAAACTTCGCAGTGCGTATATTATAGCAGTAAACATGTATTGTTGGCAATTTAAATGAAAAGCTTTCCTTTGGCAGAATATGCGGGCAAAAAAACGGCATCGCTTTCAGAAGAATATCGTACGATGGTGTTGATTGAATTGTCAAGGATTTCTGTACTCCGAAGGACTGATACCGGTCAATTTTTTGAAGATGGAAGAAAAATACGTTGCGTCATGATATCCGACCATTTCCGAAATGGCATAGATATAGACATCGGTGCCCAGCAACAGCTCTTTGGCTTTATTGATGCGCACCTGGTTAATATAGTCGGTCAGGGAAATATCGGCAGTTTTTTTGAACGTGCGGCTTAAGTGTGAAGAGGAAATATGAAGGTGGTCTGCAATCTGTTCTAAAGACAGGTCCGCGGCAAGGTTTTCTTCGATATATCTCATCGCTCTTTCTGTCAGTTGTCCTTGTGCACCGGCGTTATCACAAAGGCAGAGCTTCAGGGTATGGAACATTTCCGTAACAGTCTGTTCCAGAGCAAAAATATCACCGGCAGAGCGGATGGTGTTCAGATAATCCGCAGACAGCGTATCCAGCTCTTTTTTGATGGTGATTCGGGAACATATATAAAATATCTGGGCACAGATATTTTTGACATCCTGTGCATTGACAAAATTGCGCTTGAATTTGGCAAAGAGATTCATTAACAGAGTTTCTGCCTCCTGAAACTGCCAGTCTAACAACAAATTTTCAAACTGGAACAGATCTAAAGAGTTTTCGGCGGTCAAATCGTATTCTTCGGTCAGTTCTTCCGAGAACAGAGCAATATTGTTTTCGGTATAGAAATTTAGGGTCAGCGCCTGTATTGCCTCGGATACGGCCTGTCTGAATGTGGCCGGAGTGTTATGAAAACGGCTGATACCGGCGGAAATTTCCCGGGAATCCAATATGCGTGTGATGGCCTCAATTTCATGAAGGTTTTGGAGAATTTTTTCCTGATCGCTATGAAAATAGATGACAAGGATCAGATTATTGTAGCGATAGCAGTAAGCATTTTTCTTTTCGTCTATGATGATCTTTTTCAGAGAATTGATGTCATCATTGAAGGGAACCAGACGGAATGCGGCGACATAATAGCAGCACAGAGAAATACCGAACTCTTTCAGCTTATCCTGAAATGAGGGTTGATAGGGCTGGTCTGTTATTTTCTGCAAAAACTGTTCTTTTAAAAAGGCTTCTTTTTCTCTGGCGATACTGCTGTGGCGTTTGGATGTAACAAGCTGGTTCATGGCTGTCTGCACCGCCTCAAAAAGTTCTTTTTTATTGGTCGGTTTCAGAATAAAGGCGGAGACATTGTACTGAATGGCGGTTTTTGCGTACTCGAAGTCCGCATATCCGGTGAGGAGAATGACTTTTTTCTCAGGGCAGTTTTCATAGACATATTTTGCCACGTCAAGACCGTCCGCTTCGGGCATTTTGATATCGGTTATGATAATATCGGCATCCTGTTCCCGCAAAAAGGCGATGGCTTCCAGACCGTCACTGGCAGTTCCCGCAACCTCACAGTCAATGGAATTCCAGTTCATAAATTCGGCAATGCCTTTGCGCATGGTGGATTCATCATCTACAATAAGCAGTTTAAATGTCATGAGTTTCTCCTTTTTTCGGAATCCGGAAAGAAATTGTGGTACACAGATTCGGAATACTCTCTATTTTTATTCTGGCACTTTCCCCAAAAAGCAATTCCAGCCGTTTATCCAGATTTTTCAAACCTATATGCGTATGAGAATCTTTGCTTGAAGAGGAAATATTGCGGACATCCGGGATATCAGTAAAGCCGACCCCGTTGTCAATGATTGCAATTTCCATCTCCTGATCTGCACAGTCTTTGGAATCTGCGGTGAGGATTTGAATGATCAGCTTTCCTTTCCCCTTTTTGGGCTCCAGTCCGTGGATAATGGCATTTTCTACCAAGGGCTGGATGCAGAAACAGGGAACTTTGCACTGCATCAGCTCCTCCGGGATTTGGATAATACAATCAATCTTGTCTTCGAAACGGCGCTGCTGCAAATAAACGTAAAATTTTACATACGACATTTCTTTTTCCAACTCAATAAAATCGGCTTCTCTCGAAAAAGTATTTGCTTTTAAAAGCTCTCCCAGCGAAATAACCATCTGATAGATTTCTTCATTGTTGATGATCTGGGCTTTCCATGCAATGGTGTTTAACACATTAAACAGGAAGTGGGGGTTCATCTGAGCCTGCAGCGCCCTGATCTCCGCATTTTTTAACAGGAGCCTCTTCTGGAAATTATCGGTATAGTAGGTGTCAAGCTGCTGCAGCATCCGGTTGAAGGAATCGGCCCAGATCTCGAATTCATGGTACATCTTCATAGATGGGAGCCTGGAACTTTTTCCCTCAGAAATCTGATTGATATGATAGATCATCCGTTTGATCGGGGTGGTAATCATCTGGCTGATGAGGACTGCGGCGGCGAGAGCAATGAAAACCGTGAGGGCAAGAAAAAGAAGATAGGTTTTCAGGGTACTGTTTAAATCTTTCAGCAGGAGATCTTTTGGGGCAACCACCGCGGAGGTGAGTCCGAGACCGGACAGTCTTTCGGAAGCGACAAAATAATGCTGACCGCCCAGTATCTCCTCTCTGAAAGAAATGGTGGAGGAAGAAACGGCGGAGAGAGCCGCCAGTTCCATGCTCTGACTTTGCATGGCTTCATTGGAGACAAGAGTCATTTCCTGATTATAAAGACAGATAAACCAGGAGGGGTCAAGCCCCTCCACGCAATAATCCATCCATCTTTCGCGGTTTAGCCGGATGAAAAAGGTTCCCATATAGTTGCCTGTATTGCTGTTAAAAAGATTTCGGATAAAGTAGATACTGTTTTCATCAAAGGGCAGTATCCGGCATATAAGATAGGGCTGTGATTTATCCAGCGTACTTAAAAGAGCAGCGTTTTGTTCTTCATAAGGTTCGAAAGAACCGGATGTATAAATATGGAATAAAGTTTTGTCCTTGCTGATAATAAAAATGGAATCTGTGAAGTTATGGCTTGCGATGGATGTCCTGTAATACATGGAGGACATCTGCCGCTCAATGGCAAGCTTCTGTTCTGATGTGACATGGGAAGAATCAGGGGATTCCAGTATATCGAGAAGCCTTGTATCGGATAAAAACAGCGGCGCAACGGAATCGACCGCGGCAATCTGATCGGAAATTTTCTGGTTTACCTGAGTGAGCTGGGAGGTAAAAGAACGTTCATAGTTTTCCAGTAAAATACCGGCGGTTTTGTTATAATAGAAAAAACCGGAGAACAACAGGGTAACTGTTACGATCAGGCAGATTGCGATGGTTATGAAAGTATGGAGTGATATAATTTTATGAGTGTTTTTTTGCTCCATTCGGGGTCTCCTGTTTTATTTATAGCTGTTACTCGCGGCTAAGCTATATTTCAGGAAGCAAAATATGCTTCCTGTCATTAGATTTACGGCGCAAAAGAGCGCCTTTTATCGAAACTTGCGCTACAAGTTCCGATAAGCTACATTATCTCACATTTGTTTTAGAGCTTCAATGCGGTTTGGGGAATCCGCAAAATATTTAAAGAAGAGAGCATGATAGTAAAAGGCTGCGGCTTCGGAAGGCAGGCAATAAGAAAAACAGACTGCAATTATGACGGAATACTCCAATATCTGCACAACACATTTTATTCAAATAAGGGGCTGTCCGGGATACAATTTCATTATACCAAACAGTTTTCATTTCATATTGCTTGGAGAAGGAGGAGAAGAATGAAAAAGAAAACAGTAAACAGATTATTGGGAGGAGCGCTTGCCGGCATGATGGTGCTTTCGATGACAGCCTGCGGAAACAGTGCACAAAGCGGAGTTACCGGAGACACAGAAAATGCAGAATCCGCAGCGGGAGAAGGACAGAGTGCGGAAGTTTCTTCCGAAGAAAAGATTGTACTGGATGTGATCAATTACCATGTGGGGACGGACTATGCAGCAGAGTATTATACCTATCTGTTTGAAGCATTTAAGCAGACCGAGGAAGGCAAGAATGTCGAGTTCCATTTTGAGGAGATACCGACCACGGACGCTTTCAACCAGAAGATCAAGCTGCTCATATCCAGCGGAGATCTTCCGGACATCGTATTTAACGGCGGCAACAACATTACGGAACTGGCAGCAAAATCCGGAAAAGTGGCAGATCTGACACCTTATTTTGAGGAAGATCCGGAATGGAAAGCCCTCTTTGATCAGACCTCTCTGGATTTTAATACAGTGGACGGAAAGATATATGGTGTACCTGTTTCCAAGGAAATCTCCTACATCTATTACAATAAGGAGCTGTTTGAACAGGCAGATATCGAAGCACCGGAAGTTGCCTACGCTACATGGGAGGAATTTTTTGAAGCCTGTGATAAGCTGAAGGCAGCAGGCATTATACCGGTGGGGATGGATACGGCCGATTCGGGATGGCTTACAAACCTGTGGATGAGTGCCCTGATCGGAACGGACGGGGAATCCGGAAATGCATGGATGAACAGCATGTACCCCACAGACTTTAATACGCCGGAAGTGGAAGCGGCGGCGGAAACAATCCAAAAAATGTTTCAGGAATACACGACAGCAGATGCAGTGGGCGGTAAATATGATCCCATGGCGACACATTTCTTCAACGGAGAAGTGGCAATGTTTCCCAACGGTCCCTGGATGATCCCGGATTTTTCCGAGACAGAGAAGGCGCCGGAAGGATTTTATGACAAAGTAGGCATTATGCTGATGCCCGGAAACGGTATGGAGATGGTGCCGACGCCCGGAGATATGGTGGGTGCTTCCGAGGAGGAAAAAATCAGAGCGGCTGTTGCTTTCCTGAAATTTGAGACAAAACCGGAAAACCAGATCAAGGCACTGGAGATGACAGGCTTACAGCCGGTATCCAACGACCTTGAGATACCTTCCACGCTGACAGAGAGTGATCCGCTGATGGCACAGGTACTGGAAATTCAAAATAAGGCGGATGTTACTTACGGACAGAATCAGGCTTACTGGTATCAGAACACGATAGATACTTTTTCAACAGAGCTGCCGGAACTTGCCTACGGCAATATCACACCAAAAGAGTTTTGCGAAAAACTGTCTGAATCGGCGAAAAAGAATATAGAATAACAGGAGGTTGGCAGGGGCTGCTTATGCGGCCCCTTTTTGAAAGGAGGCAGATCATGAAGACAAAAAACAAAGGACCGTGGATCACTCTGTTTACAATGCCATGTATGCTGCTGTTTGCATTGGTCTATGCGGCGCCCATTGTGACGGTTTTATATACTTCACTGTGTAATTATACAACTTTTTCCGCGCCGGAGTTTACCGGACTTAAAAATTTCATCACAATTTTCGGCGACAGGGATTTTCGGGTATCCATTAAAAATACATTGGTGTGGGTGCTTTTGCAGTCCACGTTCCATGTGACACTGGGGCTTGTGATGGCACTTGTGCTTCGGAGAAAACCGAGAGGCTGGCAGATCGTGCGCACAGCCTATATGATTCCGAATATTATCCCGACGGCCGCCACCGGGGTGATGTTTACACTGTTGTTAAATCCCAGTTTCGGGGTGGTCAGGCCTTTATGGGAAAAACTGGGACTTGATATGAGCCGGGTGCCGAATCTGTTCGGAAATTCCAGATATGCGTTTTGGACGGTGACGTTTACGTGGATTTTATATTCCGGTTTCAACACGATCATTTTTCTGGCGGAGATGGGGGCAATCGATAAGGAGATCTACGAAGCGGCCCGGGTGGACGGGGCAAAACCCTGGCAGGTGGACCGGTATATTACGCTGCCGCTTATGAAAAACATTTTCGGCACTTGTGTCACCCTTGCTTCTGTAGCGATGGTGTCCCAGTTTGATATTATTTACATGACAACAAAGGGCGGTCCGGGAAGCAGTACTTTAAATCTGCCAATCTATCTGTATAAGGCGGCGACTCTGGAAAATAATTACGGGAAAGCCAATGCTGTGGGAGTTGTCCAGATCGTAATCGGCATATCGCTTGTGCTTCTGATACAGCGTCTGTTTATGAGTAAGGCGGGAGAGGAGGATGGAAAATAGATGAAAAAGACACCGCAGTGGGTTATTTATGTGGCAAAAGTATCAAAATATCTGTTTTTATTGTTTTTTACGCTGATCGCAGTGGGACCGGTCGTGTGGGCAGGTATCAGTTCGTTTAAAACATACTCGGAGATCAATTCATCGGCGCTTTCCTGGCCTTCTTCGTTTCGGTTTGACAATTACAGGGCGGCGTTTCAGTATGCGCCGATCGCCAGATATTTTTTAAACAGTGTGATCATCGTGGGAGTAAGTGTTCTGGTGACCGTGGCGCTTGTGGCGATGTGCGCCTACATTATTTCAAGGTTTCGTTTTAAGTTTAAGACTGTTATTGTGCTTTTGATTTCGGCGTCATTAATGCTGCCGGCACAGGCCATCTCTCAGCCGTTATTTGCTATTTTTCAAAAACTCCATATATTTGATACGAAATTAGGACTGATCATTGTGTATTCTGCGATGGGGATTCCGATGTCGTTTTTTGTGATGGTCAGTTACTATAAAACGATATCGACAGCGCTTGAGGAATCGGCTTATATTGACGGGGCGTCTTTCCTGCAGACCTTTGGCTATATTATATTGCCATTGGCCAGGCCGGGGCTTGTGACGATTGCGTTGCTGCAGTTTATCAATACATGGAATGAATTTTATTTTGCTCTGATGCTGACCAGCGGGAACTCCGCGAGGACGGTGCCGATCGCGCTGAATTATTATATGGGAACCTTCGCCAACAATTACTCTGCCCTGTTTGCGGCGGTGGTGATGACGGTGCTGCCGACAATTATTTTGTTCATTGTGTTGCAAAAACAGGTGGTGGAGAGTCTGACAGCGGGCGCAGTGAAAGGGTAAGTGAGATTTTTATGCTTATTATGGAGGAAGAAAAATGATAGCGGGAGGAGAGCCTATTTATCCGGTAGAGGAGTGGACGGTAACGGAAACAATATTTGACAAAAGTACAAACTACAGGAACGAGACGACATTTTCTTTGTCCAACGGCTACATCGGCACAAGGGGGACGTTTGAGGAGGCATACAATTTTGATATTGATACAGGGCTTGAGGGGAATTTCGTCAACGGGTTTTATGAGAGTGAAAAGATACGCTACGGAGAAGCTAATTTCGGCTCTCCGTTATACAGCCAGTCGCTGTTAAATCTGCCAAATCTGAAAGAGACAAAGCTTTTTGTGGACGGAGAAGAGTTCTCCATGGAAAAAGGGACAGTGGCGGAATATGCGCGGGTGCTGGATATGAAAGAGGGGATTTTGCGGCGTGGGCTTGTGTGGACGTCACCGGGCGGGAAATCGGTTCAAATCTGCACGGAGCGGCTTGTGTCTTTTGAAATGGAGCACATCATAGCGACAAGGTATGAGGTAGAGCCGTTAAACTTTTCGGGGGAGATAAGGTTTGTTTCGAAGCTGCAGGGGAATGTGGAGAATCATACGAGAAAGACGAACCCGATTGTGGATTACGGACCCTTTGGGCGGAAGCTGGAAGCAGAGAAACTTGGACAGGAAGAAACGTTGCTCTATTATGAGGGAACGACGCAGACAAGTAAGCTGACTGTGGGATGTGGAAGCAGTCATAAGGTGATGGTGGATGGGATACCGATTGCAGCTTATATGGATGCCCCGGCAGTAAGAGAGACAAAAAGAAAATGCACTATTCAGGGGGATGTATCGGAGTTAGAGGCTTTCATTTCGTTTGAGATAGCGGCACAGAAACGCGTACCGGTGTCGCTCGAAAAGATGATCTGTTATGCGACTTCGCTGGAGATAAAGAAAGAAGAGTTGGAGTGCTTTGTTAAAGAAGAGCTGAAAAGAGCAGAGACGATAGGATATGAAAGACTGAGAAGGTATCAGAAGAATTATCTGGAAAAATTCTGGGAAACCGCGGATATCAGGATAAAAGGAGAGGAGAGTGATGCCCTGATACAGGGGCTGCATTTCAATTTATTTCATATTTTTCAGTCGGCGGTAAGAGGCGGTAAGCACGGCATGGGTGCAAAAGGGCTGTCCGGAGAAGGTTATGAGGGACATTATTTCTGGGACACGGAGATGTATGTGTTGCCTGTGTTTATTTACACCGCGCCGGAAACCGCGAGACGGCTTATGGATTTCCGATATGAAACGTTGGATCAGGCAAGGGAGAGGGCAAGGATACTGGGGCATGACAAAGGGGCTTTGTTCCCCTGGCGGACCATCAACGGGGAAGAGGCTTCCACCTATTATCCTCTCGGAACGGCACAATACCATATCAATGCGGACATCGCTTATGCACTTTCCCTATATTTACAGGTGACAGGAGATAAGGAGTACCTGAAAAATAAGGGGATAGAACTGTTAATAGAGACTGCCCGTATCTGGGCGGATGTGGGCAGTTTTGCGGAGTGCAAAGACGGGAGATACTGTATCTGCTGTGTGACAGGGCCGGATGAGTATAACGTGCTGGTGGATAACAACTTCTATACGAACCTGATGGCGAGGGAGCATTTGAAGGATGCAGCAGGAGCCGTACGGTGGATGATGAAAGAGGAGCCTGCGGCATACAGAGCGTTGAAAGAAAGACTTGATTTTAAAGATGAGGAACTTATACGCTGGGATGAAATTACAGGGAAGATGTATTTCCCTTATGATGGGGAAAGGAAAATATATCCTATGGATGACGGTTTTATGATGCGAAAGCCATGGGATGAGGAAAAAATACCGGAAGAAAAAAGGGCATGGCTCTATGAGAACTACCATCCGTTGTTTATCATGCGGCACCGGATGTCCAAGCAGGCGGATGCCATTCTGGGGATGTATCTGCACAGTAATCTTTTTACAGAGGAGGAGATTAGAAGAAACTATGATTTTTATCAGGAAGTGACGCTTCATCATTCTTCTCTCTCCACCTGTATTTTTGGAATTGTGGCCTGTGATATCGGCCGTGTGGAGGAAGCATATAAATATTTCATGGAGTCGGCGAGGATGGATCTGGACGACCACCACAACAACTTTTATGCCGGGATTCATGCTGCAAATATGGCAGGGACATGGCAGATGACGGTAAACGGTTTTGGCGGGATGCGGTGTCAGGGCGGAAGGCTTACGTTTAAGCCGGGGCTGCCGGAGAAATGGGAGAGTTATGCTTTTAAGGTGCAGTATCAGGAGTGTGTACTGGAAGTTTCTGTGGAGAAAGAGAGCGTGAGGTTTTCACTGCTTGGAGGGCACAGCATTTGTTTTTATGTGAATGGAGAAAAGATAGAGCTAAATGAAGGAAAAAGAGAATGGAGCGGAAACAGATGAGAGAACTACATAAGAAATACAGGGCAATCTTCTTTGACTGGGACGGGACAGCGGTACTGTCCCGAAAAGCGCCTGTAGATCAGGCAGTGGCGGCGATGAGGCCCCTTCTGGTGCAGGGAGTTAAACTGGTCATTGTCAGCGGAACGACAATAGAGAACATAGCAGGTGGAAAGATAGAAAGTTATTTTACGAAAGAAGAACTGGATAATCTGTATCTGGGGCTTGGCAGAGGGGCTTATGACTATGCATTCCGGGACGGGAAACCTTATATCTTTCATGAAGTGATGCCGGATACAGCGTGTCACGAAAAGATTCACCGAATCTGTTTTGAAGTACATATAGAGTTGAAAAAACAATATGATTTTGATACAGACATTGTGTTCAGCAGACCGAACTATTGCAAGATAGACCTGATGCCGAAAGCATTGCGTGGAGATAACCTGTTCATGCAGGAAAATGAACTGGAGATGGTGAAAGAAAGTCTTGCGGCGCATAGAATTACAGGCGGCTTAACCGGACTGATGGAGCTTGCTGAAAAGACAGGTGAAAAGTTTGGTCTGAGAGTGAAGCCGACCTGTGATGCAAAATATCTGGAGGTGGGGATCAGCAGTAAGAGCGACAATGTGGACGCCATTTTGAAGAGGCTCAGAGAGGAATCGGAACTGACGGCAGAAGAATGTGCTTTCTGGGGAGATGAATTTGTGGGGATTGAAAAGGGAATTTTCGGAAGCGACAGTTTTATGATAACGGAACTGACGGGGAACGGAGATTTTTTTGATGTATCGGAAGTACCCGGGGAAAGGCCGCAAGGAGTGATACAGCTCGGCGGAGGAGTGGAACGGTTTCTGGAGTTTTTGGGCAGACAGAGCGTTTTATGATGATTTTTCCATTGATTCCCAGCTGTTTCAACTGCTAAATGACGGCCTCCTATTATCAGTGTATCCCTTTTTCAATAATACCGAAGCCCAACGGATAGGGACCGGTATGCACGCCGATGGTAGCGCCAATCTGATAAACGGGAATATCTTCTATGAGATATCCTTTTTCTTTCAGTACAGTAAGGGCATGGTCGCGAAAAGCCATGCCTTCTTTTATGTCATAGCCATATCCGACGGCAAGGCTGTAACATTCGATGCCGAGAGTGCTTTGCTCCAGATAAGAAAGGAGAAGATCTAACGCTTTCTGTGTTGTACGTTTTCGTCCTCTGTCAAGGCCGGAAGGGAAAATCTCGCCCTCTTTCAGGGTGATCACAGGGCGGATATCCAGAACACTGCCGGCAAGGGCCGCCACTTTTCCGATACGGCCGCCGTGTTTCAGATATTCCATATTTCCCACGGTAAAGAAAATTCTGGCGGTGCGTTTGATTTCTTCCAACCGTTCTATTGTTTCCTGATAACCGAAGCCTGCATCCCGCAGCGCTGCGGCTTCCAGAACATACTGCCCCTGCAGAACCGTATTGATGGTGGCATCTATCACAGTAATCTTTGCCTGCGGATAGTTTTCCAGTATCAACGATCTTGCATTTAGGGCAGACTGCATGGAGCCGCTGAATTTTGTGGTGATGCAGATGCAGATTACGGGAGTGCCTGCCTTCGCGAAGGGCAGAAACGCATCTTCATAATCCTGAACGGAGGGCATGGAAGATTTGGGATATACGCCTTTTTTCTCCACCATCTGTTGGTAAAAATCCCTGATATCGATATCTATATTTTCTTTTAAGTAATGTTCATCATCAAAAGATACATAAAACGGAACTACTGTTATGTTCTTTTCCTGAGTCAGTTTTACGGGAAGATCGCAGGAACCGTCACTGATAATATGAAATGTTTCGCCCATATCAAATCGCTCCTTTTTGAACATAGATTTAAAAACGAGATTATTTCATATATTATACCATATAAAGCAATAATGCAATATTCTATTTTTGATGTGATATAAATTCCCAAATAATTTATAAAAACTAAATCATTCCAAAGCAGTTCTCACGTTATATACTTATAGGGGGACGCCCCTGGGAGGAATAATCTTGAAGCGCGAAGATGAATTAATTCAAAGAATGGAACAGGGAGACATGAGCGTGGCAGATGAACTGATAGAGATGTTTTATGCTGAAATTCTGCGCTATTGTCTCTGGCACGCACCCAATCGTTTTCTTGCAGAGGATGCGGTGCAGGAAACGTTCCTGAAAGCAATACGCTATTTTGACCGCTATACACATAAAGGAAGATGGAAGCAGTTTCTGTATCAGATTGCCGCAAACACCTGTATTGATATGCGGCGAAAAAACAGGTATTCCGATGTGCCTTTGGAAGAATTGGCGGTTGACCCTGCGTATTCGGACACGGGGTTTGAGGACGTGCGGGAGGATATGGTGCTGAGGCAGCTTGTCGGCGGCTTACCGGATGATCTGCAGGAAATTGTTCTGCTGAGATTCGGACAGGATCTGACAATACGTGAAATAGCGGAAGTGCTGCATCTGCCGTTGCGAACTGTGCAGTCCAGACTTCGTTCGGCCGTAAAAAAATTAAAAAAGGATTTTGAGATAGGAGGACTATCGTGAGAAACGACAATTTTGAAAAAAAGCTAAAACGGTCGCTGCATCAGCTGCCTGTTATAGAAAGCAGGGAGCATTTTGGGAATACACTTATGCTTTTCGGAAAAGAAGCATGTGAAAGACAAAAGCGGAAGCGCATTTCCTTTGCGTATTTTTTATCTATGCAGATAAGGTTTATCGGTTGGAAGATCTGGGGGATACAGAGTCTTTCTCTGCTGCTGATCGGTAAAATGCTTTTTCATTTATATGGCGATTTAAGACCGCAATATATGATAAAGCTGTTATTTTGTTTATCCGTTTTGGTTTTTATGACGGCGCTGCCTTTTATCTATCGTTCTGTCCGCTGGCAAATGCAGGAAATTGAAGCGGCAGCCCGATTTTCATCCATAAAACTGTTGATGGCAAAACTTGTTGTGATAGGCATGGGAGATATTTGGATATTGAGTGGTATTTTCTTAACGGTATTAGTGAAAACACCCCTGCGGGCTGAGAGCGCAATATTTTATCTGTGTTTTCCGTTTCTGCTTACGGGCAGCGGGTGCCTGTTTATGTTAGGGCATTTATCGCCCGGACGGTCTTTGGTCGGCAGTATGGGCTTATGCTCCGGCCTGATGCTGGCGTTTGCTTTTATTCCGGGACGTTATGAGTTTGTGTTTCAACAGTCCTTTTCTGCCGGATGGATCATCATATGTGCTCTGTTGCTTGCTTTTTGTGTATATCAGTTTCGCTATATCATTTACCGTTCGGCTTACATGGAAATGCAGGTGGCCTGATAAACATGAGTCCGCACTCCGTGTATTGTCCGGACATGTGCGGAACGAAATATAGAAAGGAAATGGCTATGGAATTATATATTGAACATGTTTCAAAACAATTTAAAGACTTGACGGCGGTGGATGATATTTCCCTGCAGATGACGCCCGGCGTATGGGGACTGCTCGGGGCAAACGGTGCGGGAAAAACCACTCTTATGCGGATGATCGCGGGCATTATGAAGCCTGATTCCGGAAAAATTTTATATGATGGTATTTCGATCAATGATCTGAAAGAGAGCTATCGTGAGGTGTTTGGGTATCTGCCGCAGGAATTTGGTTTTTATCCGGAATTTACGGTAAAGGACTATCTGGAATATGTGTCGGTTTTAAAGGGGCTTACCCCAAAGGACAGTAAACGTAAAATAAATGAACTTCTGGAACAGTTGACACTATCCCATGTGAAGAATAAAAAGATTATAAAATTATCCGGCGGAATGAAGCGCAGGGTAGGAATAGCGCAGGCATTATTGAACGATCCGGAGGTTTTGATTTTGGATGAGCCTACCAGCGGACTTGATCCCGGAGAAAGGGTGCGTTTCCGTAATCTGCTTTCCGAATTTGCCCATGACCGTATTGTTTTGATCTCAACGCATATCGTTTCCGATGTGGAGTATATCGCAACGCAGAATGCGGTTATGAAAGGCGGAAAACTTCTTGCGAAAGGGACGACCGAAGAGCTTGTAAAACTGGTTGACGGAAAGGTGTGGAGCACCCGTATTCCGATGAACCGCTTACAGGAATATGAGTGGAAGCTGCAGGTTGTAAATATCCGTAATGAAGAGAACGGGGAGATTTCTATCCGTTATCTGGCAGAGAAACCCTATACGGATGATTCGAGGCCGGTATCACCGCATCTGGAAGATTTGTATTTATGGTTGTTCCCGCAGGACGCGATTGACAGGAGGTGACATTTATGCGTTTATTAAGACTGGAAATAAAACGAATACTGAAAACAAGGCTGACGATTGTTTTGCTTGGTCTGGCTTTGCTGCTTTCCTTTGTTTTGGCGTGGCTGCCTGTTACATTTTGCTATAACAGTTACACGGACGAAAACGGAAATACGGTGAAGCTAACAGGACTTGAGTCTGTTGCATACCAAAAGAATATTCAGGCGGACACGGCCGGTGCTGTCACCCCGGAAAAAGTGCGGCAGGCGGTTGAGGACTATCAGGCCTGTCTGAACAAGTACGGAGTAAAAAATTCCTATGATCTGCCGGAGGGTGTATATGAGGCGGAAATACTTCCGTATGCCCCTCTTTTGCACGGCATCAGAGAAGCTTTTGCCGATCCGGATACGGGGGTCGCCCCGACCATTATGGAAATTGATCCGGAGAGGGTCAATGATTATTATGGCGTATGCGAAGAGCGTATCGTATCCCTGATGAAAATGGAACAAAAAAACCATCCGGCGGCACAAAAAGCAGCGGTAAATCTGTATGACAAAGTTGAAAAACCCTATTTGTTTTTTCCGGGCTATAATTCCGATGCAATGGACTATCAGATCATTCTTGCGTTTTTAACCGCGCTTTTTTGTGCAGTGATCGCAGCGCCCATTTTTACGTCCGACTATCAGACAGGAGCAGATGATATACTGCGCTGCACAAAATACGGGAAAACAAAATTTGCTGTCACGAAAATGATATCTGCTTTTTTGATCTGCGGAACGGCTTACACTCTCTGCACGGTTATTTATATGATTGCATCGAATAGTTTTTTTGGCTGGGAGTGCACAAAATCTTCTATCCAGATGCTGTATTCCATTGTAAATTTACCGGATATGAATCTGGGAAGGTTCCAATGTTTTATAGGGGTTGCCGGACTTTTGTGCATCCTGGCAACGGTGAGTTTTACACTGTTTCTTTCATCAAAATGCAAAAATACAGTGGTTTCGTTATCGGCAGCGCTTCTGTTTTGCATTTTGCCGATCATCCTTTATTTGGTTCTGCCTGATGAGATCGGGAGCTGGATCTACAGCATTCTCCCGGCAGGGGGAGTGGGATTGCAGGTAAGTATTTTATATGCTGCCGTTGATTTTGCTTTTTGGAATATCGGAAATATTGCGATATGGCTTCCGTATGTGATGCTTGGCGCATATGTGGTGGAAATTCCGCTGTTTGTGGTTTTGACGGTTTATTCCTACCTGAGACACAGGTTGAGCTGAACCATTACATTTATTTAAACGGGGCTCTTTATGGTATTTTTAGTTGAACACACCGTTATTTTCTGCTATAATACTTTAATCTGGGTTTAGTATGCCTGTTATATCAGTGCTGAGCGACGCGGAGCAGCCATAAAAAATAGCAGGTTACAGTTAAACGGAGGCAGAACATGAATGTGATCAACAAAGTTTTTGGCACACACAGCCAGAGAGAACTGAAACGGATCATGCCCATCGTGGATAAGATCGAATCTATGCGGAATGATATGATGGACATGGAGGATGAACAGTTAAGAGACAAGACAAAGGAGTTTAAGAAGAGACTGGAAGAGGGCGAAACGCTGGATGATATCCTGCCGGAAGCATTTGCGGTGGTGAGAGAGGCGGCAAGGCGCGTACTGAATATGGAACCTTACAGGGTGCAGCTGATCGGCGGCATTATCCTGCATCAGGGTCGTATCGCCGAGATGCGTACCGGTGAAGGAAAAACTCTTGTTTCCACCCTGCCTGCTTATCTAAACGCACTGGAAGGCAAAGGGGTGCATATCGTTACGGTAAACGACTATCTGGCAAACCGTGACAGGGAATGGATGGGACAGGTACATGAATTTCTCGGCCTTACCGTAGGTGTCGTGTTAAATCAGATGAAGAACGATGAGAGACGGGAAGCCTACAACTGCGATATTACTTATGTGACGAACAATGAACTTGGGTTTGACTATCTGCGTGACAACATGGTCATCTATAAAGAGCAGCTTGTGCAGCGAAGTCTTCACTATGCGATCATCGACGAGGTCGACTCGGTTTTAGTGGATGAGGCGAGAACGCCGCTTATCATTTCAGGTCAGAGCGGAAAGTCTACAAAACTTTATGAAGCGTGCGATATTCTGGCAAGACAGATGCAGCGGGGCGCGGACATGGAAGAAATGTCCAAGATGGACTTTATCATGGGTGTTCAGCGGGAAGAAAGCGGCGACTTTATCGTCAATGAAAAGGACAAGGTCGTAGTGCTGACGGAAGCCGGTGTAAAGCGGGTGGAGCAGTTCTTTAATCTGGAGAATCTGGCAGATCCCGAGAATCTGGAAATCCAGCACAATATGGATCTGGCGCTCCGTGCCAACAATCTGATGTTCCGCGATAAGGACTATGTGGTGAAAGATGATCAGGTGCTGATCGTGGACGAGTTTACGGGACGTATTATGCCGGGCAGACGTTATTCTGACGGCCTGCATCAGGCAATCGAGGCGAAAGAGCATGTGAAAGTGAAAAGGGAGAGCAAGACTCTTGCAACGATCACATTCCAGAACTTCTTTAATAAATTTGAGAAAAAATCCGGCATGACCGGTACGGCACTGACGGAAGAAAAGGAATTTCGGGATATTTATGGCATGGATGTTATTGAGATTCCGACTAATAAGCCTGTTATCCGAAAAGACCATCAGGACAGCGTTTATAAGACAAGAAGAGAAAAATTAAAAGCAATCTGTGACGCGGTGGAAGAATGTTATGCGAGAAAGCAGCCGGTGCTTGTAGGTACGATCACGATCGAGGCATCGGAAGAACTCAGCAATATGCTGCGTAAGCGGGGTGTTCCGCACAATGTGTTGAATGCGAAGTTCCATGAACAGGAGGCGGAGATCGTAGCGGATGCCGGTATTCACGGGGCTGTGACGATCGCCACCAACATGGCGGGCCGTGGTACGGATATCAAGCTTGACGACGAAGCGAGAGAAGCAGGCGGACTCATGATCATCGGCACGGAGCGGCATGAATCGAGACGTATCGATAACCAGTTGCGCGGCCGTTCCGGCCGTCAGGGAGATCCGGGAGCTTCCAGATTTTATATTTCATTGGAAGACGATCTGATGCGTCTGTTCGGTTCCGAGAGAATGATAACGATGTTCAATGCACTGGGGATTCCCGAAGGACAGGAGATCGAGCACAGTTCTTTGACTAAAGCGATCGAGACCGCGCAGAAGAAGATTGAGGGCAATAACTTCGGTATCAGAAAGAATCTGCTTGAGTACGATCAGGTGATGAACGAGCAGCGTGAGATCATTTACGAGGAAAGACTTCGTGTATTAAACGGCGAGAGCATGCGGGATGTGATCTATAAGATGATCACGGATATCACGGAAAACTGCGTGGATATGGCCATCGGCGATGATAATAATGTTGACAACTGGAACTTTAACGAGCTAAATTCCCTGTTGTTGCCGATCATTCCGTTGGAGCCGGTGACGGTGGAACGCCTGAATAAGCCGGGTAAAAATGATTTAAAACAGCAGCTCAAAGGTGAAGCGGTAAAGTTGTACGAAGCAAAAGAGGCCGAATTCCCCAATCCGGAACAGATCAGGGAGTTGGAGCGCGTTATCCTGCTTAAAGTGATCGACAGAAAGTGGATGGGACATATTGACGATATGGATCAGCTTCGTCAGGGCGCGGGACTGCAGGCTTACGGCCAGAGAGATCCGCTTGTGGAATATAAGATGGCGGGCTATTCCATGTTTGATGAGATGACACAGAACATCCGTGAAGATACCGTGCGGCTTCTGATGCATGTCAAGGTGGAAGAAAAAGTAGAGCGTGAGCAGGTGGCAAAAGTGACCGGCACGAATAAGGATGATTCGATGGCGAAGGCTCCGGTGAAGAGGGCTTCCGCGAAAATATATCCGAATGATCCGTGCCCGTGCGGATCGGGTAAAAAATATAAGAACTGTTGCGGAAAGAACAGATAAGGTGGTGATTTTGTTAATGGTAGAACTGGATAATATGAAGCAGGAACTCCTTGCTTACGAGACACCTTTAGCGGAAGTAAGGGATTCACTTTAACCTCGCTGACAAGGAGAAGCGGATCGAGGAACTGGATATGGAAATGCAGGCGCCAGGTTTCTGGGACGATCCTGATGTTTCCAATAAAAAGGTAATAGAGTCAAAACGGTTGAAGGACGTTGTGGATACGATGAACGGGCTGTCCGGTCAGTATGAGGACATTCTGACATTGATTGAAATGGGCTACGAAGAGGAAGATGTATCGCTTGTGCCGGAGATCGAGGAGGAGCTGCGCAGCTTTATCAGCACATTTGAAAATGTGCGCATCAGTACGCTGCTTGACGGCGAGTACGATAAAAACAATGCGATCCTCAAGCTGAACGCAGGGGCGGGCGGCACGGAGAGCTGCGACTGGTGCAGTATGCTCTATCGTATGTATACAAGGTGGGCGGAAAAGAAAGGTTACCAGATTGAGACTCTCGATATGTTGGACGGTGATGAAGCGGGCATCAAATCTGTGACGTTCCAGATCAACGGCGAAAATGCCTATGGTTATCTGAAATCCGAGAAGGGAGTGCACAGGCTTGTGCGTATCTCCCCTTTCAATGCCCAGGGAAAACGGCAGACCTCATTCGTATCGTTGGATGTGATGCCGGACATTGAGGAAGATCTGGATATTGAGATAAAGGATGATGAGATCAGGATCGATACCTATCGAAGCAGCGGCGCCGGCGGACAGCATATCAACAAAACATCTTCGGCGATCCGGATCACACATTTTCCGACAGGAATCGTTGTGACCTGCCAGAATGAGCGAAGTCAGTTCCAGAACAAGGATAAGGCGATGCAGATGCTGAAAGCAAAACTCTATATGCTGAAGCAGGAAGAAAATGAGGGAAAACTTTCGGATATCCGCGGCGAAGTGAAAGAGATCGGCTGGGGCAATCAGATACGTTCCTATGTGATGCAGCCGTACAAGATGGTGAAAGATCTGCGGACAGAAGAAGAGACGGGCAATGTGGACGCTGTGATGGACGGCGCGTTAGATCCTTTTATTAATGCCTATTTGAAATGGATTCACAGACCGCCGCAGGAGGCATAACTCTAAAAAGCCCAGATGTTATTGTTAATGAAATTTTATTCGGGACTGTCGCAAAATAGGACAGCCCCGTTTTAAATATGATTTGTATAATAGAAAAGGCGATATGCATATCGGGTAAAACAGAGGGAATTTGAGAAGACAGATGACAGGAATGATGTTGCATGGCGACATCGGCGCAGTGATTGGCTCATGACAGGGCAGACAGGAGCAGGCATGAAAAACAATATAAAAGATATGGGAATGGTTTTGGGAATTGCATTGTTGTTGATTGTATCCTTTTACGGTTGGTCCAGCTATGAAACAAATTATAAGATTACCTTTATAGAGAGAAAAGAATCTCCGGATGGCAGAACGGCAGTTATTTTTCAGATGCGGGGCGAACCGACAAATTCTCCTCTTAATATTTTGCCTGATTCCGACAGGACGAAGGGGAGAGTCATCGTAGAAAGAGATGGAGAGAAGATAAAAACGGAAGATTTTACGGTTTTTAACCAGGGCGCATCGCTGCAGACGGATAACTGGGAGGTAACGTTTTATCCCGGAGGCGTGGAGATCATCCTGAAGGATATGCCTTACGAAGGAACGGCAGATACGGGTGACAAAAACGGTGAAGGTGATGCCTCTCAGACTGCAGCGGAAGAGGGACAGCATATTGTAGTATATTATGACGGAACGGAAACCTTTTCCGGTTACAGAGAAGAGGAAGTTATTTCGGAAATTATAGAGCGTTATGATGGTAAAGTGTCCTATCTGAAAAAAGAAGACGGCAGATATTATTTTCAGGCGGATGGATTTGAATTTTCCGTCAGCGATGATCTGCAGATGACAGATGATTATGAAGCGTCATATTTTGATCATCTGGCGGAGCAGTTTTCCTATGGGCATAACAGGATCACAGAATTTGAAAAGAGTGAAAATGAGAATGGAGAGACCGTCTATGTTCCTGTTATCGGATTTCATGGCAGGCAGCCGGGGGAAGCAGAGTCTTTCGGCAATGCCTGCTGCGATCTGGTGGAGGATCTGCAGGAAACGGTAGGGTTTGAACAAATCGGCTATTTTGGGGAGGACAGAAGACGCTATTTTGATATTACGCCCTATCTGGAAAACTACGATAGAACAAAGTTTTACAATGCGATATACAACAGCATAGAGCAGGATTCACTGGAAGAGTGGCGCTACTATGAGGAAGAAGCCGGAAATGATACAGAGATTTCCGGGAATACATCTTCTATGGGAGTGTCGGATGAGATGCCTGAGGAGTGGAAAGATTATGGGGCGGACTGTTTCTATCAGAAAAAGGACGGCACAGAACTCCGCATGGTGGGAGTGGATCGGGCGGCCGGCAGCAGCTACTATGTGCTGTTGGAATCCGAAAACGGTGTAAATACTTCCGTAGTGAACCGGGATCCTTATCTTGGCCATGGAGGCGGTGCAAAATGGATTGATTTTCTAGAGGGGGAGGAGATCGGTTTTTCCTGCCTTTCTTACAGCGGCGGAAGTAAGGGGGCGTTGTATCGGACAGAGGATGGAGGGAAAAGCTTTGAGGAGATAACATGGCCCTCTGCAAGCAGGGAGCTGCCGGATGGAACGTTGTATAATCCTTTTATTATGCCGGATAAGGTATGGGAGGAAAACGGAGCGCTTTATATGTTAGTTGGACAGGGACCGGACGGAGATTATTATGAGGACGGAGTCTGGGTGTCCGGGCTGTATGAGTCGAAGGATATGGGGAAGAACTGGACGTATCTTCAAGTGACGGAAGTGAAAGATACAAGAACGTGGTAGTAAAGATGCCGGGATTTTCGGCCGGCCGTATAGTTACTTATACTTTTCGCTTTGTCACCAGATCAAGATAAAATTCTGTCTGCACCGCATACATGAAGGGGGCAATCCAGAGCATACCGATTCCGCATGTCATTATACCGAGCAAAATGAGAGGTATAAAACATACCCGAATGTAGAAGAGCCGGCCTTTATGCCCATGCATAAGGAGTCGGCTTTTTCCAAACAGTTCCTTTACGGAACAGGATGGAAAGTCAAGCATCAGGTAATAAACCTGTGAATAGATAAGATCCAGTATTGTCGTGATGATCAGGGCAGGCGTATAACAAAACAGCGCAATAGATAATAAATTCAACATTTCCGGCGGTATGGTAACCGCGGAGGCATCCATATTAGAAGAGATAGCAGTCAGGTTCATCTTTTCCATTGATATACTGAAACGCAAAAAGAAAGCGTAAGCAGGCATGGTGGGTATTGTGGAAATAAGGGACATGATAAAAGAAAGTCCCAGGCAGGTTTTCGTCTGTCTTGTGAAAGCATAAAACAGATCGCCGGCAGAGAAAGGGCGATTGCAGTAAAGTTTCAGAAACAGATAACACAGGCCCGCCTCGAGAATACCGGTCAATGTGCCGCAAAGTATGGAAGACAGAAAATATAAAAGTATCTGAAGCGCAAAGGAATTCGTAAAAAGAGCGGGAATGGAGGAAACCCGGCTGATGAGAAAGGTACATCCGATTTGGATGGCCGCTGCACCAACGAGCCTGCCCATAACGGGTGTCATACGCGCCTTTGCGGAAGTTTTCAGTTGTGTATAAGTCATATATGGCATTGAGGGATACTCCTTCATAATATATTGTCTTTTCTATTCTAACACTTTTATAAAATTTATGATATAATAGTCGCAAAGAAAAAGCAAGCGACTGCGAAGCAGGCATTTGCTTTTTTCTGCGACATTAACGAGCAAACATCCGATAAAATCGGATGGGGAGCGCAATGCGAACGAAGCTCGCATAAAGCGCGGGTTTGCGAGTTTAGATGAAACAGTCGCAAAGAAAAACAGAAAGGTAAATTTATGGATATTAATGTAAAGATCGCAAAAGAACTGCAGGTACAAAAATGGCAGGTGGAAGCGGCGGTAAAACTGATCGACGAAGGGAACACAATTCCCTTTATTTCCCGTTACAGAAAAGAGGCGACCGGTTCCCTGAATGATGAAGTACTGAGAAATTTATATGAGCGTTTAAACTATCTGCGGGCATTGGAAGAGAAAAAAGAACAGGTACTCGGCAGCATTGAAGAACAGGGGATGCTGACGGAGGAACTGCGGGAAAAGATTTTAGCTGCAGAAACACAGGTGGCGGTGGATGACTTATACCGTCCCTACAGGCCGAAGCGGAAGACAAGGGCAAGTGTCGCAAAAGAAAAGGGGTTGGAGCCCCTTGCACTCTATATTAAATTACAGAATGCGAAGGCGCCTGTAGAGGAAGAAGCGGAAAAATATATCAGTGAAGAAAAAGGCGTGCTGACAGCGGAGGAAGCTGTTCAGGGCGCGAAAGATATTCTGGCGGAAGCGGTTTCCGATGAAGCGGATTATCGAACATTTATCCGTAATCTGACCATGAGAGAAGGGAGCCTTGTCAGCGAAGCGAAAGATGAAACGGTACAGAGCGTATATGAGATGTATTACGCTTATGAGGAACCGCTGAAAAAGGCGGCAGGACACAGAGTGCTTGCTTTAAACAGAGGCGAAAAAGAAAAGATACTGACGGTCAGAGTACAGGCACCGGAGGAGGAGGTCATCCGCTATCTGGAGAAAATGACTATACTGGTCAATAATGAGTATACCACACCGCTTTTGAAGGAAGTGGCGCAGGACAGTTATCACCGTTTGATTCAGCCTGCTATCGAGAGAGAGATACGAAACGAGTTGACAGAAAGGGCGGAAGACGGTGCAATCTCTGTATTCGGCAAGAATTTAGAGCAGCTTTTGATGCAGCCACCGATCGCAGGGAAAGTGGTACTCGGCTGGGACCCGGCTTTTCGTACCGGCTGTAAACTGGCAGTGGTGGATGAGACGGGCAAGGTGCTCGATACGAAAGTGATCTATCCGACCGCACCGCAGAACAAGGTGGCGGAGAGCAAGACCGAACTGAAAAAACTGATCAAAAAGTATCATATTTCACTGATCTCTGTGGGAAACGGCACGGCTTCCCGGGAATCGGAACAGATCATTGTGGATCTATTGAAAGAGTTAAATACACCGGTGCAGTACGTGATCGTCAATGAGGCGGGGGCTTCGGTTTATTCGGCCAGTAAGCTTGCGACCGAGGAATTTCCGGAATTTGATGTGGGACAAAGGAGTGCTGCTTCTATCGCCAGAAGACTGCAGGATCCGTTGGCGGAACTTGTGAAAATAGAACCGAAAGCCATCGGTGTGGGGCAGTATCAGCATGATATGAACCAGAAGAAGCTCGGGGAGGCGCTTACCGGTGTGGTGGAATCCACCGTAAACAGGGTGGGGGTTGATTTAAATACGGCCTCCGCGCCGCTTTTAGAATATATTTCCGGCATCTCGAAAACACTGGCAAAAAATATTGTGGCTTACAGAGAACAAAACGGCAGGTTTGTTTCCCGCAGACAGCTTTTGAAAGTGCCTAAACTGGGGCCGAAAGCCTTTGAGCAGTGCGCCGGTTTTATGCGGATCACAGACGGGGAAAATCCTTTGGATGGCACAAGCGTCCACCCGGAATCCTATGAAGCGGCGGAAAAACTGATGGAAAAGCTCGGGTTTACGATGGAGGATGTGCGGGAGATACAGAAGCAGACGGGAAACGGCGGAAAGAAAACGGCAGGTCTTTCCGGGAAAATAAAAGATAAGAAGAAACTGGCGGAGGAACTGGGCATCGGGGAACTGACGCTTGAGGATATTGTAAAAGAACTGGAAAAACCGGCGAGAGATCCCAGGGAAGATATGCCGGCTCCGATTTTGAGAAGTGATGTGATGGATCTGGAAGACTTAAAGCCCGGCATGATCTTAAAAGGAACCGTCAGGAATATCGTAGATTTTGGCGCTTTTGTCGATATCGGCGTCCATCAGGACGGGCTGGTGCATATTTCCCAGATGACGGAGCGGTTTATCAAGCATCCGCTTGAGGCTGTCAGTGTGGGAGACATCGTGGAAGTGAAGGTTATGTCGGTGGATGCGGCGAAAAAGCGGATTGCGCTGACGATGAAGCTTTGACGATAATCCAGAGATGAAAATCAGGGGATCAAAGGACGGAGATTTGTATGGCGGCAGATAAAAGCATGGGATCGGGAAAGAATACCGGAAAAAAGAAAAAAAGAGGAAAAGGGATCGGGACTGTCATTGTAGTATTACTTCTATGCGTTTTCGGATTTTCCATATTTAAGCTCTTCAGTTATTATCTGGAATATCGGGAACAGGACAAATTGTATGAGGAGGCGGTGCATACTTATATAAAAGAATTGCCTGCGTCTGCAGAAAAAACGTCTGATGGGGAAACCGGAAGTGAGGATGAAACCGGGAGCGAAAGTGAAAACGAGATCGTCTGCCCTGTGGCAGTAGACTTTGACACACTGTTTGCAGAAAATAAGGACGCGGTCGGCTGGCTTTACTGTGAAGACACAAATATCAACTATCCGGTCATGCAGGGCGAAGATAACGATTATTATCTGCATCACTCCTATGACGGGCAGGTAAGTAAAGCAGGAGCTATTTTTGCGGCGGCAGAAAACAGTCCGGGCTTTACGGACAGCAACACGATCATCTACGGACACCATATGAAAAACGGCAGCATGTTTGCGCATCTTGCAGACTGGGCGGATCAGGAATATTTTGATGCCCATTCTGTGATGTGGCTTTTGACACCGGAGGAAACTTACAGAGTAGACCTGTTTGCCGGATATCTGACTTCGGTCGATTCCGCTGCCTACACAATTTTTACAGACCCCTGCCCGGAATTTGACAAGTATCTTTCAGAGGTACTTGCCGCATCCGATGTGCAGACAACTGTGGAAACACCGAAAGATGCCCATTATGTGATGCTTTCGACCTGTGAATACAACTTTCAGAATGCCCGATATGTACTCTTCGGAGTACTGAGGGCAATTTGAGTAAAGCACTGAGAAAAAACACTGGTATTTTAAAATAAATTATGCTATAATGGCAAAATGATTGTGAACATGGGTAAAAATGCCATAAAGGAGGAAAATAGAGGAATGAGTTTACAGGTAGAGAAACTGGAAAAGGGTATGGCGAAGCTGACGATCGAGGTGTCGGCGGAAGAGTTTGACAAGGCTGTGGAGACAGTCTATCAGAAACAGAGAAGCAGGATTCAGATTCCGGGATTCAGAAAAGGGAAAGCACCCCGGAAGATGATTGAGAATATGTACGGTGCAGAAATTTTCTTTGAGGATGCAGCAAACGAGATTATTCCCGGCGCTTATGAAAAAGCTTACGATGAGTGCGAGGAAGAGATCACTTCCAGCCCGGAGATCGATGTTGTCCAGATCGAGAAGGGAAAACCTTTTATTTTTACAGCGGTTGTAGCATTAAAGCCGGAAGTGAAACTGGGCGAGTATAAAGGCGTTGCGATCGAAGCGTTTTCTGTGGAAGTGACAGAAGAGGAAGTAAATGCGGAAATCGACAGAGAGAGAGATAACAGCGCAAGAATGGTGTCCGTAGAAGACAGAGCCGTGCAGGATGGCGATATGACAGAACTTGATTTTGAGGGTTTTGTGGACGGCGTGGCTTTCGAAGGCGGCAAAGGTGAAAATTATCCGCTGACGATCGGTTCCGGCGCATTCATTTCGGGCTTTGAAGAACAGCTGATCGGCGCTGAATTAAATAAAGAAGTGGAAGTAAATGTGACTTTCCCGGAGGACTACAATGCGGAAAATCTTGCGGGCAAAGATGCTGTATTCAAATGTACCGTAAAAGAGATCAAAGTGAAAGAACTGCCGGAGCTTGATGATGAGTTTGCTTCCGAAGTTTCCGAATATGATACGCTGGAAGAATATAAAGCGAATGTGAGAAAAGGCCTGGAAGAGAGAAAAGCAAAACAGGTGAAGGACGAAAAAGAAGATGCAGCGATCGCGGCAGTTGTGGAAAATGCGGAGATGGAGATTCCTGAAGCGATGCTTGCGACAGAGCAGCGTCAGATGCTCGATCAGTTTGCACAGCGGATTTCGATGCAGGGTATGCAGATGGAACAATACATGCAGATGACCGGCGCCACCAGAGAAACAATGCTTGAGCAGTTAAAGCCGCAGGCAGAGAGAAAGATCAAGTCCAGACTCTGCATGGAGGCTGTAGCGAAAGCGGAGAATATCACTGCTTCCGAGGAAGACTATGAAGAAGAGCTGAAAGTGATGGCGGATGCTTATCAGATTGAAGTGGACAAGGTAAAAGAGATGCTCGGCGAGAAAGAAAAAGAATCCATCATGGCCGATATCGCAGTGAGAAAAGCAGTTGAGTTTGTGGCAGAAAATGCCGTGGTAAAAGAAGATAAAACAGAAGAATAAATGATAACGCAATGCTATAAAATTTGAAGAACCGGATTTTATAGCATTGGTTTTGTAAAGAAAAATATTAAAAAAGGTTGAAGTTTCTATTAAAAAACAAAAAAAGAAAGGAAATGAAAGATGGTAAAGAATTATTTGGTGCCGTATGTTATTGAACAGACAAATCATGGTGAACGTTCTTATGATATTTATTCCAGACTTTTGTCGGAGAGAATTATTTTTCTGGTGGGCGAGGTAGACGATTCCATGGCGGCTTCCGTCACAGCGCAGTTATTATATCTGGAAGCGATGGATACGGAAAAGGATATTCAGATTTATATCAACAGCCCGGGCGGTTCCGTATCGGCGGGACTTGCAATCTACGATACGATGCAGTACATTAAGTGCGACGTATCCACGAACTGTATCGGCCTTGCCGCGAGCATGGGGTCTTTCCTTTTGGCCGGCGGCACAAAGGGAAAACGGTTTGCACTGCCTAACGCGGAAGTGATGATCCATCAGGTGCTTGGCGGCGCGCAGGGACAGGCGACAGATGTGGAGATCACCACAAAGCATCTGCTTAGAACAAAAGAAAAATTAAACCGCATGTTAGCGGAAAATACCGGCAGAGATTACGAGGTGATCTGTGCGGCTACAGAGCGTGACAACTGGATGAGCGCACAAGAGGCTCTGGAATTCGGTATTATTGATAAAGTAATGACAAACCGTGAAAATGAAAAGGAAGATTCTGATAAAGGCTGATAGAGAATTTCAGACAGGCAGGAAAGGAATCAGAAGTAAATGGCAGGAAAGATGAACGAAAACAAAGTGAGATGCTCTTTCTGCGGAAAAGCGCAGGATCAGGTGAGGAAACTGATCGCCGGACCAAACGGTATCTATATCTGCGACGAATGCGTGGATATCTGTGCGGATATTATTGAGGAAGAGTATGAGGAGGAGCCGGCTCAGGAGGAGATAGAGATCAATCTGCTAAAGCCGGTGGAGATCAAGGAATTTTTGGACGAGTATGTGATCGGACAGGAAGAGGCAAAAAAGGTACTTGCAGTTTCCGTGTATAATCATTATAAGAGGGTGTTGGCCGGGAAAGAACCGGATGATGTGGAATTGCAGAAGAGTAATATTATTATTGTGGGGCCTACCGGCTCCGGAAAGACCTATCTGGCCCAGACACTGGCAAAGATCATCAATGTACCGTTTGCGATCGCTGATGCGACGACGCTGACAGAGGCCGGGTATGTGGGCGAGGATGTGGAAAATATTCTGCTCAAGCTGATCCAGGCAGCGGATTATGATGTGGAGCGGGCGCAGTACGGCATCATCTATATTGATGAAATTGATAAGATCACAAAAAAGGGCGAGAATGTCTCGATCACAAGGGATGTGTCCGGAGAGGGCGTGCAGCAGGCGCTTCTTAAGATCATTGAAGGGACGGAAGCGAGCGTGCCGCCCCAGGGCGGAAGAAAGCATCCGCATCAGGAATTGATTCAGATTGATACGACAAATATTTTGTTTATCTGCGGCGGCGCTTTCGACGGTCTTGAGAAGATTATAGAGACAAGGCTTGACAGAAAGTCCATCGGTTTCGGAGCGGAAGTTGCCGGCAAAAAAAGCATCTATGGAAAGGATTCTCTGCTGAAAGAATCGTCCCCGCAGGATCTGGTGAAATTTGGGCTGATCCCGGAGTTTGTGGGACGTATGCCGATCAATGTGGCGCTTGAAGGATTGGATGAAAAAGCGCTTATACGGATTCTGAAAGAGCCGAAAAACGCGCTGATCAAGCAGTATCAGAGACTGTTTGATCTGGATGATGTAAACTTGAGCTTCGAGGAAGATGCTATAGAGGCGATCGCAAAGATGGCGATGGAGAGAAAGACCGGCGCGAGAGGACTGCGTTCTATCATGGAACAGGCGATGATGGATGTAATGTACAGGATTCCTTCCGATGAGACGATCGAGGAGTGTATTATTACGAAAAGTGCGGTAGAAGGAAAAAGCGGCCCTCTGGTAATTCACAGAGGAGAGAAGCTGCGGGAAGCCAACTGAGAAGCAGGGCATAAAAACAACAAGTAAAGGGGGCGGTCAGGAGCTGGTGCGCCTCTTTACTTTTGGGATACTGAAATTTCAGTACGAAAATGAACCTTTTGAGAGTATTTGGGTATCATAATAAGAGAGAAGAATATGGTTATCAAAAATGTGGAACTGGAAACGGTGTGCGGCATCACCAGCACGTTTCCGAAGAATACAAAAATGGAAGTTGCGTTTGCGGGGAAAAGCAATGTGGGAAAATCTTCTCTGATCAATGCGATCATGAACAGAAAGTCCCTTGCGCGCACAAGCTCCCAGCCGGGAAAGACGCAGACGATCAACTACTATAATGTCAATGATGATTTTTATCTGGTGGATTTGCCGGGATATGGTTATGCCAATGCCAATATTTCAGTAAAAGAAAAATGGGGAAAGATGATAGAGAGATATCTCCACAGTTCGGAGATGTTGTATGCGGTGTTCCTGCTGATCGACATCCGGCATGAACCGGGAAAGAATGATAAACAGATGTATGAGTGGATGACGGCTCAGGGGTATTTTCCGATCATTATTGCAACAAAGCTGGACAAGATCAATCGAAGCCAGATTGCAAAGCATGTGAAGATGATACGGGAGGGGTTAAGCGCACCGAAAGAGACGATCGTCATTCCGTTTTCCTCCATGACAAAACAGGGGCGGGATGAAATATATGCGCTGTTAGATGATATGCTCGCATCATTTGCAGACTGAAAACAGTCTCGAAACGGAAGGACCCGGGAGAATTTTCATAAGCGTCCTTTGCGAATGAAAATTGCTCCCCCATTATGGGTCCTGGAGTGCAGAGACGGAACCGGAATAGGAGAGTCAGCATGAAACAGGAGACAAAAGCTTACTGGAAAGCACTTACAAATATTGTACTGGCAATCATCGGAGTCGTTTTGCTGATCACGGTACTGCCAAGGCTGCTGTCATTTTTTATGCCTTTTGTGGTGGCATGGATCATTGCGCTGATCGCAAGCCCGATGGTGAAATTTTTGGAAGATAAACTGAAGATCAAGAGAAAGGCCGGAACGGCATGTGTGATCATAGCGGTCATTGCGCTGATCGTTTTGCTTGGCTATGGGATAGCAGCATTCCTGATCGATCAGATTCAGGGACTTTTGCATGATCTGCCGGATATGTGGGAGATGCTGCAGTCCCAGATAAAAGAAATCGGAGGCAGTTTTTCAAAATTGTTTCATTCTCTGCCGAGGGATATTCAGGAGGGATGGACTTACTTTTTTGAAAATGTGGATGAATTTCTGGGTGAGACGATAGCGGGTCTCGGCAGTCCGTCTATGTCGTGGCTTGGGAATGTGGCAAAACAGCTTCCCAATATATTTGTGGCGGTCATCATGTGTTTTGTGGCGGCCTTTGCATTTACGGCGGAACGTACCAATATGCGGAATTTTATGCAGGACTATATGCCGGAGAGGGTGAAAAAATACTGGGATATGATTCAGGTAAGTCTTTCCGGAGCAGTGGGCGGTTATCTGAAAGCGCAGTTAAAAATAGAGTTCTGGATCTATCTGATCCTGACGGCGGGACTGTTTATTCTGCGGATCAACTATGCGCCGGTATTGGCAATCTTTATTGCCATTTTGGATTTTCTGCCGGTTTTCGGGACAGGAACAATTCTGTGGCCCTGGATCGTGTTTGAAATATTGAATGCTGACTACAGACTTGCCATCGGACTTGGGATTATATGGGGTGTTTCCCAGATTGTGCGCCAGGTGATCCAGCCGAAGATCATGGGGGATTCCATGGGCCTGCATACGCTGCCGACGGTGTTTTTGCTTTATATCGGGTATAAAGTGTCAGGTATTTTCGGCATGATCATAGCGGTACCGATCGGAATCATCTTTATGAATATGTATCAGGCGGGGGTGTTTGATACGATCGTGAACAGTTTCCGGATCCTTGCGGCGGGGCTTACGCGTTTCAGGCATTTGACGAAGGAGGATATCAGGTTGGCCTACCATGATAAAGAGGAGAGCGACGAAGGTTAAACTGCTGCCGGAAACTCCGCTCTTGAAAGAAAAACGGGAACGTGATATTATCAATTACAGTTGAGAGAAAGAGGGAACTGTATTGATGAAACGAACTGCTGGTATTTTACTTCCTATATTCAGTCTGCCGTCCTCCTACGGCATCGGCTGTTTTTCAAAGAGTGCCTACGATTTTGTGGACTGGTTAAAGGCGGCTGGGCAGACCTATTGGCAGATTTTGCCGTTAGGCCCCACAAGCTATGGCGATTCTCCATACCAGTCCTTTTCCACTTTTGCCGGGAATCCTTATTTTATCAGTCTGGAGGCGCTGATCGAGGAGGGCGTGCTGACAAGGGAAGAGTGTGAGGCGGCTGATATGGGCAGCAAAAAGCAGGATATCGCATATAAAAAGCTTTACGAAAACCGCTATCCGCTGCTGCGCAAGGCCTATGAGCGGAGTCATGTCACGGAAAATCCGGCATATCTGCGTTTTGTGGAGGAAAACAGCTGGTGGCTTTCTGATTATGCCCTGTTTATGGCGGTGAAATCCCGTTTTGGCGGCGCAGCCTGGAGCGAATGGGCGGAGGATATCAGACTGCGCTATGGGTATGCGATGGATTACTACAGACGAGAGTTATATTTTGAGATCGAATTCCATCAATATCTGCAGTTTAAGTTTTTTGAACAGTGGTATGCATTGAAGGAATATGCGGGTAGCCGGGGCATACGCATTATAGGGGATATTCCCATTTATGTGGCAATGGACAGCGCGGACGCCTGGGCGAAGCCGGAGTTATTTCAGTTGGACGAACGAAACATCCCGTGTGCTGTAGCAGGCTGTCCTCCCGACGGTTTTTCTGCGGACGGCCAGCTTTGGGGGAATCCGCTTTACCGCTGGGAATATCATCGAAATACCGGTTATGACTGGTGGATTTCAAGACTTTCTTACTGCTTCCGATTATATGATGTGGTGAGGATCGACCATTTCAGGGGGTTTGATGAATATTTTTCCATTCCTTACGGTGCCGAGACCGCGAAGGAGGGACATTGGGAAAAAGGCCCCGGTATTGATCTGTTCCGTCGGGTAGAACAGTGTTTAGGCAGACGGGAGGTTATTGCGGAAGATCTGGGGTATGTGACGGATTCCGTTCGGGAACTTGTCAGGGTAAGCGGCTTTCCGGGCATGAAAGTGTTGGAATTTGCGTTTGATTCCAGAGATTCCGGCGCGGCGAATGACTATCTGCCTCATAATTATATAGAAAACAGTGTGGCCTATACAGGCACTCACGATAACGAGACGATCAACGGGTGGTTTCAGTCTATCACCGAAGAGGAACGGAAGATGGCAAGGGACTATCTCTGTGATCATCTGACGCCGGACGATGCGCTTTACCGTCCTTTTATTGCATTGATCATGCGTAGCGCAGCCAAAACCTGTATCATTCCTCTGCAGGATTATATAGGCCTCGATAACCGCAGCCGGATCAATCAGCCCTCCACAGTGGGAAAGAACTGGCGGTGGCGTATTACCGAAAAACAGCTTTCCGGAAAGCTGCAGGAAGAAATACGCGAGACTTCCCTGCGCTATGGACGGATGAATTGGGAATAATAGAAATGGAAATAGAAATTGTGCAAATTTACCAAATTTGCACAATTTTTTGTTGCATATTTCCGAAAATGAGATATATGAAAATTTTCTCTTGCATAATTTCTTTGTCGGAGTTATGATATAACCATAGCGGAAACGTTACCAGTAACGATTCCGGTAGCGATTTCAACAAATTATATTTTATAACAGGAGGATACCCAAAAATGAAAAAGACCAAAAAGTTTTTAGCACTGGCTCTTGGCGCGGTTCTTTCCCTGTCTATGCTGGCAGGCTGCGGTAAAAGCAGTGGATCAGGTTCTGTTTACTGGCTGAACTTTAAGCCTGAATCTGATGAAGTATTACAGGAGATTGCAAAGACTTACACGGAGCAGACCGGTGTGGAAGTAAAAGTAGTTACAGCTGCTTCCGGTACATATTCCCAGACTCTGATCTCCGAGATGGATAAGTCTGCGCCCCCGACATTGTTTGTTATCGGCAATCAGGCCGGTGTAAAGGATTGGACAGATTATGCATTAGATCTGACAGATACAGCAATTGCCAAAGAATTAAACACAGATGCCTACAATCTCTATGACGAGAGCGGCAAGTTAGTTTCCATCGGTTACTGCTATGAGTGCTACGGCATCATCGTAAATCCGGATCTGATCGAAGCAGCAGGTCACAGCATGGATGACATCAAGAACTTCGACGGCTTAAAAGCAGTAGCAGAAGATATCCACGCTCGTGCAGCTGAGCTCGGCTTTGATGCATTCTCTTCCTCTGATATGGATGATTCCTCTTCCTGGCGTTTCACAGGCCATATGGCAAACCTTGAGTATTACTATGAGCAGGAAGGCACCACATGGACAGAGTGCCCGGCAACTATTTCCGGTGCATACATGGATAACTTCAAGAATCTGTATGACCTTTGCATCAACAACAGCCTGACAGATCCCAAAGAGCTGGCAACCGGCGGACATGATGCAGAAAACGAATTCAAGACAGGCAAGGCAGCATTCTTTGTAAACGGTTCCTGGGAATATGAAGCAGTGAAAGACGATGTACCGAATGCTACAATGATCCCTTACTACTGTGGTGTTTCCGGCGAAGAAAATGCAGGCCTTAACTGCGGTACAGAAAACTGTTGGGCAATCAACAGCAAAGCTTCCGAGGCTGACCAGAAGGCAACTATGGACTTCATGGTTTGGTGTGTAACAGACCCTGATGCTTCCCGCAAGTTAGTGGATACATTCGGCGTTATGCCTTACAAGCAGGCAGCAGAGTCCACCAACGGCTTCCTTGCAGCAGCTAATGAGTATGCAGATAACGGATGCTATGTTATGAACTGGGCAACCAACTACCAGCCCAACGTAGATTCTTACCGTGCTACCTTAGTAAGCGCCCTGAACCAGTACAATGCGGATCAGTCCGATGCAAACTGGGAATTAGTTCGCAGTGCTTTTGTAGACGGCTGGGCAACAGAATACAACGCAGTAAACAACTAATATAAAAC
This sequence comes from Lachnospiraceae bacterium, assembly GCA_014804795.1. Classification (GTDB taxonomy): domain Bacteria; phylum Bacillota; class Clostridia; order Lachnospirales; family Lachnospiraceae; genus 1XD8-76. The sequence continues at coordinate 200,430 of JAAUZC010000012.1, forward strand.
AGGCGGCGGGACGGGCAGATACCCGCCCCGCCTTTTCATTAGGAACCATTTCGGATTCTTGAGTTTGCGGAGCGAGTCTCGCAATGTGAGAAAAACTCACTATATTAAATCCAAAACCGGGGGTTGATACCATGAAGAACAAGAAAATTACCGATAGTAATTCCATTACAAAAGCTACCAGGCGCTGGGGATTTTTGTTTTTAGGCCCTGTGCTCGTTGCTTTTACCATTGGGTTCATCTGGCCCTTTATTCAGGGCATCTGGCTCTCTATGTGCCAGTTCCGCCTGATTTCCGATGCAAAATTTACCGGATTTGACAACTATGTGAAGGTTTTTCAGGATGCTTCTTTCCGCCATGCCTTCTGGTATACGGCAATGTTTGCCATTGTATCGTTAGTCATTATCAATGTATTAGCGTTTATGGTGGCATATTTCCTGACATTGGAGATTAAAGGAAGCAACCTGTTCCGTACCGTATTTTTTATGCCGAACCTGATCGGCGGTATCGTACTGGGCTACATCTGGTCGATGATCTTTGACGGCATTCTCGGCCGTTACCAGACTTCCATTTTGTTGGAGAGCAAATACGGTTTCTGGGGATTGATCATCTTAATGTGCTGGCAGCAGGTTGGTTATATGATGATCATTTATATTGCAGGACTGCAGAATGTGCCCGGAGATATTCTGGAAGCGGCCCGTATCGATGGCGCGACTTCCCTGCAGACCTTATTTAAGGTGACGATTCCCAACGTGATGAGTTCCTTTACGATATGTATTTTCCTTTCTCTGACAAACGGCTTCAAGCTCTTTGACCAGAACCTGGCGCTCACCGGAGGACAGCCTTTTGTGATTCAGCCGGGCGGCGATACCATCAAGACAACAGAAATGCTGGCGCTCAATATTTACAATACATTCTACAGCTCCAACACCACTTCTCAGGGTGTGGCGCAGGCGAAAGCAGTAGTTTTCTTTGTACTGGTGGCAGCGCTTGGACTGCTTCAGTTAGCCTATACGCGTAAAAAGGAGGTACAGCAGTAATGAATAAGAATACGGTTTCCGCCGCTAACGCGCGCAAAACAATCCTTTCCGTGATACTTTCTGTGGTCAGCATTATTTATGTGCTGCCTGTGCTGGCGGTAGTGGTAAACTCTTTTAAAAAGAATACTTATGTAAAGACCCATACCTTTTCGCTTCCCACAGGGGAGATGAGTGCCGGTTTCGATAATTTTATCAAAGGCATGACATTTGGTAACTATCCGTTTATAAAGAGTGTGACATACAGTGTTGTGATCACATTGCTGTCCACGTTCTTGATCTTGCTCTGTACTTCCATGGCGGCGTGGTATATTGCCAGGGTGGATTCGGTTTTTTGCCGGGCAATCTATTTTCTGTGCGTGTTCTCCATGGTCGTACCGTTCCAGATGGTTATGTTTACCTTGTCCAAAACAGCGGATAGTCTGCATTTGAATACGCCGTGGACAATTCCCATCGTTTATCTGGGATTTGGTGCCGGGCTTGCAATCTTTATGTTTGTGGGCTTTGTGAAAGCGATTCCGTTGGAGATTGAAGAGGCGGCTTCCATCGATGGCTGCGGGCCGGTGCGGACTTTCTTCACAGTGGTTGTGCCGATGTTAAAGCCGACAATGATCTCTGTGGGCATTCTGGAGATCATGTGGGTATGGAATGACTATCTGCTGCCGGTGTTAGTGCTTGATATCAACGAATACCGTACGATTCCCATTCATATTCAGTATCTGAAAGGAAGCTACGGCACAGTAGATTTAGGCGCTACGATGGCGTTGATACTGATGAGTATTATCCCGGTTATCGTCTTCTATCTTGCCTGCCAGAAACATATCATCAAGGGCGTGGCAGCAGGCGCGGTGAAGGGTTGATAAAAGTAACGGAAATGAAAGGGGCAGAAATGACCATCAAGGATATTGCGAGACTTTCCGGCTGTGGTGTAACGACAGTGTCGAGGGTATTGAACAATCGTCCGGACGTCAGCGAGGAAACACGCAGGAAAGTGATGAGCGTTGTGGAACAGTACGGGTTTATGCCCAATACCAACGCCAAACATTTAAAGCAGCAGTCTAATGACAGTATTGCGATCATCGTCAAAGGAACAAAAAATCTGCTGTTTGCGGATTTGGTGGAAGAAATTCAGACGCTTTTGCTGGAGGCAGGACAGGATGCCGCCGTCTATTATCTGGATGAGGATGCCAACGAAGTAGCGTATGCGCTCAGGCTCTGCAGAGAGCGCAGGCCTCGGGGATTTATGTTTTTGGGCGGCGATTTAGAGCAGTTTAAGACTGATTTTGCGCCGATCACTGTTCCCAGCGTATTGCTGACAAACAGTGCGGAAGAATTGGGGTTTGATAATCTGTCCTCTTTTACAACCGATGATGAGCAGGCGGCGGAACAGGTGATTGATCTGTTAGTGCGTTTGGGGCACCATAATATCGGCGTGCTGGGTGGAAATTTATCCGGTTCGCAGATCAGTTACCGCCGTCTGATGGGCTGCAAGACGGCTTGTGAGAGGCTGAACATTCCGTTTGACTTAAACGAACAGTGTGAGCAGTGCCGTTATTCTATGCCGGATGCCTATGAGGCTGCTAAACGGCTGTTGCTTCGCAGACCGGATCTGACGGCAGTTTTTGCACTGAGTGATGTGACGGCGCTTGGAGCCATTCGTGCATTCTGCGATATGGGCAAACGAGTGCCGGAAGATATTTCCGTGGTAGGATATGACGGTGTTGTCAGCGGACAGTATTCCCTGCCGCGGCTTACGACGATCAGACAGGATACAAAACAGCTTGCGGAGCAGGGTGTGGATGCACTGCTTCGGGCATTTATGCGCAGCATGCATCCGACCCACAGGGTTGTGCCGTTTCATCTGGTGTCCGGGGAGAGTGTGGCGCAGATTCATTGAACGGAGGGGGATAATCTGACGGGAGAGAAGTCGATGCCATATTCTGTAAATATATAGTGCCGTAATATGAGGGGAAAGAAATTGGCTGATTCTTTCCCCTATGTTTATTTTTGTTTATACCGGATGCCCTTCGCGGCCGGCTGTGCCAAATATATAAAATATTAAGGAATTCTGCAACATTTCTTTGAAAAGATGACACAACTTTGATGCAAGTATACTGTAAAATGTTTGAGAGACTAAAATGCTGTATTTTTTATCAAATTGGATGATGAGCATAATTTACAGGCATCGGCGGGAAAGTGAAGGATAAGAGTTTGAATAAAATACTGATTGTGGAAGATGAGGAAGCGATTGCGAATTTAATTAAAATTAACTTACAGCATGCGGGCTATAGCTGTGAGGTTGCCAATGACGGAATAACAGGGGCGGATATGATGGCGGAAAACAGCTATGATCTGTGCCTGTTTGATATTATGCTGCCCGGTATCAATGGATATGAGCTGCTTGAGTATGCAAAGAGTCTGCACATGCCGGTAATTTTTCTGACGGCAAAGGGCGCGACGATCGACAAGGTAAAGGGGCTTAAGATGGGGGCAGATGACTATATTACGAAGCCCTTTGAGATAATTGAGCTGCTTGCGCGGGTGGAGAATGTGCTGCGGCGGTTCCACAAGGTGGAACAGGAGATAAACTGCGGGGATCTGGAAATCAATGTGGCCTCACGAACGGTAAAAAAAGGCGGCCGTGATATCAATCTGACCATTAAGGAGTTTGATCTGTTGCTTTTGTTTATGAGAAATCAGGACAGGGCGCTCTACCGTGAAATGATCTATGAGCAGGTCTGGGACAGCCCTTATATGGGAGATTCCCGGACGGTGGATCTGCATGTGCAGAGGCTGCGGAAGAAAGCGGGACTGGAGCAGCAGATCGAATCGGTGTATAAGGTTGGCTATCGGTTCAGGAGCAGTGTATCATGAAACTATTTTGGAAACAGTTTACCGCAATTGTATGTTTGATGGTTACGTTGTTTGCGGTATTCGGCAGTATATTTTTGCAGACTACTTTCCGGATCATGCTGGAAAGGGAAAAAGAGCGGGGGCTGGAAGAGTGGAAAATGTTTCAGTTCGCGCTTTTAGCGTCTATGGAGGCGCTGCCCGAAGAGTATTCGATTGAAAATGATATTATGACAGAGATGACCGAAACTATTGAGGACAGTATCGGCAGTCAGGAAAACGGCATTGCTATTTATAATGCGGATCGTCAGCTTATCTACAAAAACGGTATGTTTTATGGTGCGCTGATGGCGGAAAATATCCAGACGGACAGAGGCTTGTGGCGGTTGAGCGATACGGAAGACGGACATTATCTGGAGGCGCTTTCCCGGTTAGAGAGCAATGACGGAACGTATTATCTTGCGTTCGGCAGAAATATCCAGTATGTCTATGATGCAAGGGACAGACTTTATGAGCAGTATCGCAACGGGGTACTGTTTGTGATCGTGCTGTCCATTCCTGTTTCCTGGCTTTTGGCATATCATTTTACAAAACCGATCAGACAGCTTGCGAAGGCGACAAGGGATTTTGCCAGAGGAAATTATCAGAGCAGAGTGGAAGTAAAGGGGGAGGATGAACTGGCCGGTCTGATGATGGAGTTTAACAGAATGGCGAGGCGGCTCGAGAGAAGTATCTGGCAGCTGGAGGATGCGGCGAGAAGGCAGGAGGAGTTTACCGGGGCGTTTGCCCATGAATTGAAAACGCCGCTCACGTCTATTATCGGTTACGGCGATATGCTGCGCAGCATGAATCTGACTGAGGAGGAAAAACGAAGTTCTTCCGATTATATTTATCAGCAGGGAAAGCGCTTAGAGCGTCTTTCCTATAAGATGATGGAGCTTGTTCGGGTAAATAATCAGGGGATTACGTTAAAGCCCATGAAGACCAGAGAAGTTGCCTATGAGGTTGAACTTTTTACAAAAAGGCTTTTGTGGGAGAAAAAGGTGACGCTCGAGAAGAGCATAGCACCGGGCATCATATTCGGAGATTTGGATCTGCTTTGTTCCCTGTTTGGAAATCTGATCGACAATGCGGCAAAAGCCTGTGCCAGAAAGACCTATACAGGGGAGGAACAGGGAAAAATTTTGTTTGTCGGGAAACAGGAAAAAAGAGGGTACAGTTTTACGATAATGGACAATGGCTGCGGCATTCCCGCTGACGAAGTGGGCAAAATCACGGAAGCTTTTTATATGGTAGATAAGTCAAGAGCAAGAAAAGAAGGCGGAGCCGGTATCGGCATGACGTTATGCAGCAGAATTGTAAAGCTGCATCATGCCCATTGGGAAATAGCCAGCAATGAGAACGAGGGAACAAATGTTTACGTTTTCTTCCCGGAGGAGGAAGAAGAGGATGATTAAGAATAACCGGAAGAGTATAACTAAAACAGGGAAAAAGAAAATATCCGCAGGGTGGTTTTCTCTGGACAGCCTGATGGGGAAGGCGCTTTGCGTTTTGTTAGTAGTTATTTTAACCGTGGGGGCGTTTGTGGCGCCGAAGTTGATCAATAATCTCTACGATGCCGGAACTTTGATGCAGATCACATATGTGGATATAGATCTCAGTCCCTATGCGGTGAGCTATGCGAATTTTGAGGACAAGTTACAGACGATAGCCCGGGCAAAAACAGCGGGGGACAATTTTTTGACGCTGCCCGCGGAGGAGACTGAACAAAAGATCAGTGACGCCGAGCTGATACAGGTGGTGAACCAGGAGATGGCGGAGATAAGAGATGGCATGAGCACGTTGTTTTTCGAAGGATGGTGGGGCGAGTTGACGGAAGAGAATCTTGTCTCCCGGGAAAAAAATATGCTCTATATGCGGCCCCGGGCAAACAGAGCGGATAATACTTCTATACAGGAGGCGGCGCCCATTCAGTTTTGGATGCTGACCTTTGAGGTGACGGAGAGCCAAAAGGAAAAGGTGTTGGGGGACGGGCTCACAGATATGTCAGGCTATACAGAAGAAGAGATGCAGAGGCGGGAAAAAGAGATACAGATGGCCTTGAGCACTGTTTATGCTACGGACAGGCTGATGGTCTGTCTGGATGCGGATTTTTATAAATTGTATGCGGTCGCCATAGAGGGGGATGCGGAGAGAATCACGAATAGGTATGACTGGTATCTGCCGGAGGTATTCAGAATTTTACCGGAAAAGACATATACAGAATATGCGGAGAGTACGTATGGATTTCCGGAATACACGGATCTTCAGATATTTATGACAGATCAGATTGCCGAGTATTGGGTCAGGTATTGGGATATCATGCCGGAAGATAAGAATATTTATATGGATATTCCGGGCGAGCTGTCGGGATGTGTGGCTTTTCGAGAAGACATAGAAATGACAGAGGAAGAGGATGCACCGGAGCCATTTGCAAATGATACTTATGAGATAGTCGGTTTGGACGGGAGTGTGATGATTGCTGAAGGTGCGGATGACGCGTATGCGGGGGCGGAATACGGAGGTGAAAAGGATATACTGTTGGAGATAGGCTGCCGCGGGAGCTTCAGTGAGACAGACGATAGTCTGTGGATACAGAAGACAGGCTGTCGGCATTTTTTTGATATCATGCAGTTTTAGAAAATGTTACAAATTTGATACAGCTTTGCGAGAAATATGATACATGGAGTCGGTATTCTTATCGTAGAAAGTGAGAAAAAGGCAGGAAATTGCGAAATGAGCGGTAAAAGCGGAACTTCGCAATTGACGGAAAGTGTTACGAGAGGGATAAGAATATGGCAGGGACGATAAAGCTTGACATGTATGAGGGCAATCCGGCAAAGCGGCGGGATTACAGAGGGTATGAGGGGGGCGTTTACGGCAGAAGAGACGGGGCGGCCCGGAAAGAGCCTGTCTATGAAGGACGGAAAAACGACAGATATGAGCCGGGGGTGCGGAGGAAGGGGCAGAATACCGGAAGGAAGTCCTGCAGAAAGAAAAAAACACGGCGCAGAATACTGACGGGAATTATCTTATATTTTATACTTGCAGGTATTATCGCAACCTGTTGGATGATGTTTAACATTTTCGCCGGGAGCAGGGAAAAAGTACACGCGGAAGGCATTGAGATGGACGGCGCAGATGTGACGGAAGCGGAATCGGATGCTTTGGAGGAAGAAGCCTATGACAAAAATGATAACGGGGCAGCGCTTAAAGTAACACCTGAAATACGACAGGAGTGTCAGGAAATGTACGCAAGGCAGGAGTCTCTTCTGCTGTTAGTTAATAAAGAGCATGAGCTTCCGGCTTCTTATCAACCGATACTTCACAGTATATGTAAGGGCAGGCTGGAAGCGGCGGATATTCTTTATGAAGACCTGTGTGCAATGTTAGAGGCAGGAGGGGATGCGGGATATCAGTATTGGATCGCTTCTGCACACCGTGACAGAGACTATCAGCAGAAATTAGTGAATGAAGATGTGGAAAAGTACATGTCAAAAGGTTATTCCTATGAAGCGGCGCTTCAGAAGACTTATGAATATACGATGCCTGCCGGATATTCCGAGCATGAGACAGGGCTTGCACTCGACATACTCTGTTCCACCAATACGATAATGGATGAGAGTCAGGAAGGCGAGCCGGGCAACAGGTGGCTTGTGGAGCATTGTCATGAGTATGGCTTTATTCTGAGATACCCGGCGGATAAAGAGGATGTTACAGGTATCAGTTATGAACCATGGCATTTCCGGTATGTAGGCAAAGAGGCGGCCGCGTATCTGCATGAAAAGGGATGGACTCTGGAGGAGTTTTATGAGGTAGTGAACGGCGGTATTTAAGGCGGAAAAGAAGGGGACTGTCAGTTGCACAGCTCATTCCACTCACAGTCCCCACAGATTTTCTTCCGGTTTCCGGGAGTGAGGATATGGATTCTGACAGATTCGGCAAAATCGTTCCAGCGCATCTTTGCACCCTCGGGAAGACCGCAGTACGCAAGTACCTGACGGTCATAGTGTTCCGCTTTGCTGCTGGTGCATATGCCGGAGTGATCATTGGGGCAGTGAGAGCATACGTCGTCCGTTTCGCAGAGCAGTATGATCTCCGGGTTTTCATTCAGTTTTTCTTTCATCGCCCACATATTTTCTGTAAACTCACCGCTGTAGCCTTTCCCCTGAAAAAAGGAAAAGCACATGCCGTGATGCGCTCTGATCCTGTATGTCATTTATCTTTCCCCCATGATCTTCGACAACGGTCCCCGCAGAGTATTGCTGAGTGTCAGTGCCAGTGCGATCTTGACCGCATCGGGAATAATGAAGGGAATCACGCACCAGCCAAGTACTGTTGCCAGACCGATGGAATCTGTTGTTTTCATATATACGAGCATGAACCATATCGTACCGGCAGCATAGCATGCCGCCATTCCGAGCACCATCGCCACACCCTGTATCCAGAGTTTTTTGCCGAAGCAGCTCTCAAAGAACCACATAATGAGGGCTGTGAGGATAAAACCGATGATATATCCGCCGGTGGTGTTCATGATGATGCCAAGTCCGCCGGTAAATCCTGCAAATACCGGAACACCTATCGCGCCAAGCAGAACATATGTCACCACTGCGATCGTACCGCGCTTTCCGCCCAATAGAGAAACAGACAAAAATATTGCGAAAGTCTGTAAGGTGAAAGGAATTTCTGTGGGAATGGAGATCCAGGAACAGATGGTGATGAGTACGGTAAATACGGCGATGTAAGCCATATCGTAGGTCTTGCCCTTCCCGGCTGCGCTCCTTTCGCTGTTTTGCAACGGTGTTGTGGTTTTCGCGTTCATAACTTCCTCCGATAATGTATTTTTACTAACGAAGTTATAGTAGCATAGGAGAAGTTAGATTGTCAACTAAATTTAAAAAATAGTTAACAATGTTTGAATCTATTGTATTGTTATCTGAAAACAGGTATCATAGAAAAGGGTAAGTGTATGCGGGGGGAACAGGTCATGACCAAGGAAATGAAGAGAAAATGGGAAAAAATGCTGCTTTTGGCGATTAAGATCGCGGTGGGCAGCGCAGCCGCCATTTACATGGCGGAGGCCATGCATTTGGAATATGCTGTTTCCGCAGGTACGGTGACGCTGTTATCGGTGTTGGGAACAAAGTGGGAGACAGTAAAAGCTTCCGCGATCCGTATCGTCACATTTTTTATTACTTCCTTATTGGCGGTCCTGCTGATTCCATGGATGCACAGCGAATGGGTCGCGTTCGGTATCGTCATCTTTATTATGACGCTTTTGTCTGAGATCATGGGATGGAAAGCGTCACTTTCCGTCAACGGCGTCATTGCCGCCCATTACATGATGAAGATGGATTTCAGCATTGAGTTTATCTATAATGAATTCATGCTGGTGTTGATAGGTGTCATCATTGCGTTTGTGTTAAATCTGTTTCATCTGAATAAAAGCCGGAAAAAGGATATCATTAGGGATATGCGCTATGCGGAGAGCAAGCTGGCAGAGATTTTGCGGGAGATGGCCGCGTATCTGCAGGGGGAGCAGTTAAAGCCGTTGCACATCAGTGTGTGGGAGGAAATCTGCGCATTGGAGGAAAAACTGCGGGAGTTCATGGAGGAGGGAAGAGAATATCAGGATAATACCTTTGAATTTCACCATGATTACTATCTGGACTATTTCGGGATGCGGTTGGATCAGTGCAGGATGCTTGACAGCCTGCACTATGAAATGAAAAATATCCGAACCGTGCCAAAGCAGGCGGAAGTGGTAGCAGATTATATGAACTATCTGGCGGGTTATGTGACAGAAAAGAATGACCCCGGTGTGCAGATGGAGCGTCTTCAGGAACTTTTCGCGGACATGAAAAAGGAGGAACTGCCGAAGTCGCAGGATGAGTTTGAGGGCCGGGCGTTATTGTATCATATTTTAATGGATATTGAGGAATTTCTGAAATACAAGATTGCGTTTATAGAAAATCTCAGCGAGAAACAGCGAAAAGAATACTGGGATTAAAGACAGAAAACGCTCACGGCAGAAGTACGGTAAAGGTGCTTCCGCCGCCGGGAGTATCTTTTACAATAATTTTTCCATGGTGGGCATGCATAATTTCGTGAGCGATGCAGAGCCCCAGACCGAAATGCCCCTTTTCGGTGCGGGACTTTTCCGTGCGGTAAAACCGCTCAAAGATATGTTCTTTTTCGGTATCGGGGATCCCCGGGCCGTTATCTTCTACGGATATCTGCGTGTTTTTGCCGTTATAAGAAAGCAACAGGCGTATGCGGCCTCCTGCGGGCGTATAGCTGACAGCATTATGCAGCAAAATGGCGAGAACCTGAGTGATGCGCTCTTGGTCACAGGAAACAGGCGGAATGGCTTTTTCCGGCAGCGAGACCGAAAGCGCAATATTTTTTTCTGCCGCAATGGGTTCAAACGATTCAAAGAGGTTGAGGATCAATGTATCCGGTTCTACCGATGCTGTCCGGATACTCCAGCTGTGGTTATCGGCGGTCGTTAAGAGGAGCATGTCGTCGATCAGCTTGGACATGCGCATACCCTCTGACTGAATAGATTCTAAAAAGTGTGATCTCTCGCTGCCTGCGGCTTTCTCAGAGGCGGAAGCGCAGGATAAGATCACCGCAAGCGGTGTGCGCAGTTCATGGGAGGCGGATGCAACAAACTGTATCTGCTTTTTTTGATTTTCTTCAAGCGGCTTTAAGATTATTTTTGTAAAATGCCATGAAAACAGGAAGAGTGCGATCATTGCAAGGATATCCAACAGCAGAAAAAGAAAGCGCTGCCTGTTAATCTGAGCATACAGGGCATCCATGGGAGCCAATATGATGATCTGTAATGTGCCGCCGTTTCTTTCGGATATGGCGGTACAGGCGAAGTACCTCTCTTTTTTGTTTTGTTCCGGAGCATAAAAAAATTCCATATGATAAGTATCGGAATATTCGATTGCCTCAACAGGACCCGGGCTGTTCTGGTAAATGCTCCAGACATTCCGGAAAAGCTGTTTCTGTTCATCGGTTTCCCGCTCGTTAAATAAAAACGGGACGCCGTTGTCTGTGATATGGATGAGGTATCTTCCGTTCTGTTCCATTTTGGTCAGCCACTCATGGGTGATCACGCTTTGATGTTCTAAGTTGGCGAGCAGTGTATTCATGTTATTTTGGAAAGCGGAAAAGCTGCTGTTTTTCAAACTCTGCTCCGATATATAGAGATAACCGAATGACATAGCGAGCAGAATGAAAGCCGTGATGCTGCCGCAGAGGATGGTCAACCGGAGATGTACTTTTTTAAACATAAGAGCTCCTATCTGCAGGTTTCATTTTCTATCTGATAGCCGATGCCGCGGATCGTGCGGATCGTCACTTTGCTGCCTACGGTTTTTAAGCGTCTTCTGAGAAAATGAATATAATTATCCAGATTGCCTTCCTCTACATCGCTGTCAATGCCCCATACTTTTGTAAGCAGCAGGGTGCGCGACAGCGGCTGCCCGGGGCTTCTTAAGAAAGCCTCCAAAAGATCGCCCTCCCGTTTGGAAAGGCTGCAGGTGCCCGAAACACCGGTCAGCATATTTTCTTCCGGACGATAGGCGATATCCCCGAGGGTAAGTTTATCTGTCTCTTCCAGTTTCCGGGGGCGGCGTGTAACACAGCGGATTCTTGCCATCAGTTCCTGAAAGGCAAAGGGCTTTACAAGGTAATCATCGGCGCCAAGATCCAGGCCGGTGACTTTGTCATCCAGTGTACCGAGAGCGGTTATTAAAATAACGGGCGTTTGATTATGTTTTTCCCGCATTTTCAAAAGAAGCTGCGTCCCGCTTATATAGGGCATCATGCGGTCAAGCAGGATCAGGTCGTGGATATTTTGTTCTATATAATAGAGTGCTTCTTCTCCGTCGGCGCAAGCGTCAACTAAAAAGCCCTCCTGTTCTAACTGAAAGGCAAGGGAAGTTCTCAGTTTTTCATCATCTTCTGCAAGTAAAAGTCTCATTTGAGTTCTCCTGAATATAAATATTTGCGGCACATGTTCGCAGTGCAGATATCTACAGTATACCATGTCTGCAGTGCCGCTCGATTCCGCTTTGCTCCATCTCGCTCACGGGCTGTCGCCCTATCACTTCGCAATCTGACAAAATTGACTGCAAGCAGTCATTTTGCCATCTTACTTCGTGGCACTGCTCATTGCCAACGTGTATATTATACCATAAAAATCTTGAAAGAATCTCTAAAGGGATCAGGAAAAGTGTGAAAAATTATTGATGAACAAAAATGACGCAGATAGGCACATCTTTAGAGAAAACTTAGAGAAATATTTGTTATGGTATGGTAAACCGGTTGAATATGTGGGGATGAAGATGAAAGATTAAGTCAAGCAGGAGGACAAAAGAAAAATGCATGGTATTAAGAAAAAACATATATTCATAACGTCTGTTATTCTGATGGTGATATCAGGAATTGTCGGGTGTGGGAAAGTGGACGTTACGGCGGATGGAGATGCGGCAGGAAATTTTGCTGTGGAGGCGGAAAATCTGCCGATACCGGAAGAAGTCGATAAGGAACAGCAGCCGAAAACAGAAGATACAGATGTGCAGGAACCCGCGCAGGAAAACAAAGAAAGCGGATCCGATTCGTCGGAGAATGGGAAAACGTTTCATTATATCAATGAGGGCAAAGATCTGTACGGTGATATATACGAGGTCGGAGATATGCAGTTTACGGTAACGGAAGTCTATAGGGAGACATTTGACGACGGCGCTGAAATTATGGCAGCGAGCGCTGAGGGAGCGGAAGATGGGGCTTCAAAGATCACAGTCGTGTATGATGAAAGCACAAAATTCATCAAACAGAAAATCTGGGACGCAGGGGCAAATCATGAGGAGAGAGAAGGCACGGCGGCAGATCTGAAAAAAGGTTTTACGGCGGAGATGAACGGAAACTATGAAGGCGATGTTTTTCATGCTGCGGAAATTCTGATCGTGGAAGTGATTTTGGATTAGAAGAAAAAAGGAGACGATTATGAAACAATTCAGAAAATGGACGGCGTTAATTTGTGCAGGAATAATGGCAGTATTTTTTCTTGCAGGCTGTGGCGGAGACGGAGACAGTGATGATGCATCCGCCCTGTCAGAGCCACAAAAAGAAAAAAAGAAGACCATGACGGCAGAGGAAGAGAATACGGAAAAAAGTATGGGACGTTATCTGGAAAAGGAAGTGCTTTTGCCGGAGGAGATCGGTGAAATGTCGCAGTATCCGTTCTCTTATATGGAGAGGCTGGAAAGCGGCAATCTGATGTTGGCGGAGCGGATTGCCGGTAAATACATTTCACCGGATGACGGTGAGAGCTGGGAGTCTGTGGGCTGTCCGTGGAGTGATATCGCAAAAGAAATTTACGTTACGGACATGGCGATTTCCCCGGAGGGAGCGGTGGCTATGATCGGTGTTTCTACGGGCGGAAACGAGAGNGAGTTCGAAGAAAATGAGACAATGGAAGCAGCAGAAACAGAAACGTCAGAGGTGGCGGTGGCAACATCGGATTCAGGTGGAGTGAGCGTTACCTATCACTATTATTACGTTGATGCGGAGGGAAACAGGACAAAGCTGGAACTTCCGGATGATATAGAATTAAGAAAGTTTGCATTTGACAACGAAAACAGACTCTATGGTTACGCAGGCGGCGGGAAGGTTTACCGGATCGATCCTGCGGACGGAAGCAAAAAGGAACTTTTTACAGCGGACGGCAGTGTGGACTATGCATGCTTTACAGAGAAATATATGGTCTGTGTTACAACAAGGAGTGCTGTTGCCATATATGATGTGGAGCAGGAGATCATGCTGGATGTGGATGAAGTACTGCAGAATTTTATCAAAGAAAATCTNGGGCTCTCTATTGGCAGCAGTGATATGGGACACAGCGTTATACTGACGGCCGGGGAGCAGGAGGATATTATATATTTTGCATTTGAGGGAGGGCTGTACCGACATGTGATCGGCGGGACGGCGATTGAGCAGATNATAGACGGAGGAGTGTCCACGTTCGGGGATCCCAGTGNCATGTTAATGGGGATGACGATGCTGCCGGACAACGAGTTTATGGTGCTTTATACAGGAATGAAGTTATACAGATATACTTACGATCCNAATGTACCGACNGTGCCCGATCAACAGCTTAAAATATACAGTCTTAAGGAGAATACTTCCCTGCGGCAGGCGGTCAGCATGTTCCAGAAAGCGCATCAGGATGTTTATATCCGTTATGAGATCGGCATGTCGGGCGGAGACGGCGTGACGAGAGAAGATGCGATACGGAATCTGAATACAAAGATCATGTCGGGAGAGGGACCGGATATCCTGCTGCTTGACGGGCTGCCGCAGACTTCTTACGAGGAGAAAGGGATTCTGGCGGATATGAGTGCCGTGATAGACGGCATGAGCGGCGATGCGGCGATATTCCCGAATATCGTGGACGCCTGCAGGAGGGACGGAAAGATTTATGCACTGCCTGTCAGGATACAGATTCCTGCGATAGTGGGACGGCCCGAAGATGTGCAGAATGTAAAAGACATAAGNTCCCTNGCAGACACGCTCGAAAAGATAAGAGAGGAAAATCCGGAGGGCGCCCTGCTTGGCGTAAGNACNCCGGAACAGCTTTTGTATATATTGCGGATGTCCTGCTCCGCAGTATGGACAGANGAGAANGGAACGATAGATGAAGGGGCGTTGGAGGAGTTTCTGACAGCGGCGAAACGCATCTGGCAGGCGGAAATATCCGGCGTATCCGANGATGAACTCGGAGCAAGTGAGAGCGGCTACGGCACNATAGACTCANAATTTGCAGAGTATTACGGAAATGTCGCAAANNGTGCGGAGGCCATTGCGATGGGAAGCGAACAGTTTGGGATAGGAAAGATCACCAGTGTTGACTTTGAGTATGACATGGTGACTACTCTGATAGAAGAGGGATATGATATGGAGATAAAAGCCTGGGACGGACANGTGAAAAACGGGTTCATCCCATATGGCCTTGCCGGAGTGGCGGCAAATTCCATGGACAATGAAACAGCGATAGAATTTTATCAGTATTTGTTCAGTAAAGAATTACAGGANATGAGTATATATCTGGGACTGCCTGTAAATATGTCTTCCTTTGACGAATTAAANNANAATCCCAGGGGCGGACTGGTGGAAGGAATGGATGACCGATATGCGGGTTCGATAGGCACCAGCACACCGGAAGGAGAGNTNTTCGGCGTTGAATTGATGTGGCCTACAGAAGAGGATTTTCAGAAGNTGAAAGATATGGTATCTTCTGCTTCNGNTGTCAGCACCGGCGATACGGTGATAGAAAGTACGGTTTACGAGATCGGGCCGAGAGCGCTTGAGGGCAGCGTTACACCAAAAGAAGCTGTGCAGGAGATTGTTAAAAAATCCGCAATCTATCTGGCTGAATAAAGAAAGCGACGACAGAAAGCAGGAGGATNCAAAAATGATGCGGAAAAGAAAACATATAAAAATGATATCTGCTTTTCTATGCATAAGTATTTTTTTACTGGCCGGATGCGGAAGCGGAAAACCGAACGAAGATAAAGAAATAGCGGNNANNNGAGAAAATGCAGGCGGTATGGGCAGGTACATGGAAGATGCCTGCCCGCTTCCGGANGGGATCAACCGGAACGGCGGTTTAAATATGCTGTCGGATGGTTCCATGACGATCATCGGTTATAACAGCGGGCTGTACCGCTCGNCGGANGGCGGCGAAAACTGGCAGNANGAGGAGCCGGATTATTTTCCGATGATGCAGGGCGTTTATGCGACGGCGGCAGTGATGGCACCGGANGGNACNGCAGCNATCACCTGTTCCGGAGAAATGCCNGNGGCGGCAAGNGCAGCGTTATCTNNGACGCTGCCCGATGACTGGGANGGAAATTACTGTATTTTTGCGTTCCCNGATGGCGGGATCAAGGTGGTGGATTTCGGTTTTTCCCAGGACGACGGAAGCTGCATTACCACGCTTTGTTTTAAAAACGATAACAGACTTTTTGCCGGGGATATGAACGGCAGGATATATGAGGTGGATATGGAACANGAGAGTCTGCGGGAATTGTTTATGATGGATAAGCAGACAGGTTCCATAGGCTTTTGCGGTGATATTCTGATGGCGGTAGGGGCGGATAAGCTGTATTTGTACGATCTGGAAAAGGGAGAGCCGATGCAGCAGGATGCGGTGGCGGACCAGTTCATCAAAAATATGCTGCCGGATGGCGTAGTGAGCTATACGGGCGGCGGTTATCCGTTAGTTGTATTNGGCGGAGAAAACGGGGTGATCTATATTGCCTGCGTGAACGGGTTGTACCGCCATGTCCTTAACGGAAGCACTGTGGAACAGGTGATNGACGGAGCCCTCAGCACTTTCGGGGACGGAAATGCCGTCTATTTTGGAATGGAACAGGAAAACAACGAATTTCTCATCCATTTTTCCGGGATGCTAGCGCGCTATCACTTCGACGAGTCGATACCGGCTATGCCCGATAAGGAGATACGTATTTATTCGCTGGAGGAAAATAACAGCGTGCGCAGGGCGGTGACCGCCTATAAAAAGAAGCATACGGATATGTATGTCAGATATGAAGTGGGAATGGACGGAGAGGATGGCATGACAAAAGAAGATGCCGTGAAAAAGCTGAATACCCGTATTTTATCGGGGGAAGGACCGGATGTGATCATTTTGGACGGTCTGCCTGTGGACGCTTATATAGAAAAGGGAATGTTAGCGGATATCAGCGGGATACTCGAAGAAAGAGGACAGGAGGATGAACTGTTTCCCA
Source organism: Lachnospiraceae bacterium (assembly GCA_014804795.1). Lineage (GTDB taxonomy): Bacteria > Bacillota > Clostridia > Lachnospirales > Lachnospiraceae > 1XD8-76. Next base: position 217,180 of record JAAUZC010000012.1, read on the forward strand.
ATCTGGTGGAAAGTTTCAGGCAGGAGGATGGAGTGGTTTATGCGATGCCCCTCTGTATCAGGGTGCCGCTGCTCGTAGGTGACACGAATGTCATAAACGGCATAGAGGATCTGGAAAGCTTTGCGGATAAAATGGAGGTCTTCAGACAGGAAAACCCGGAGGGAGGGCTGCTTGGCATCTATGATGCGGAGACGATGCTTCGGCTGTTCGGCATGGTATCCGACGCTGCATGGACAGATGAAACGGGGGAGATCGACCGCAGCGCAGTGGAGGAATTTCTGACGCAGGTGAATCGGATCTATGAGGCGGAACTTTCCGGGGCGCTGCAAGGAGAGATGGAGGCGCTGCAAAAAGAGGATGAGGAACTGGAGCAGTACGGAATGGATGCGGTGGAAAATAAAATGGAAGTCTGCAGCAATGTACTGAATATCAGACGCGGGTACGCAAGATTTGCCTGCGGGTATGTGGATGGAATACAAATCTGTCTGGATAATGTAACGAGCGTTATTGAGCTGGAAGAGAATATGAGCTGCAAGAGTTTCACAGGACAGTTACAGGGAGCCTATATACCGAAAGGCATGGTAGGCTTAAGCGCAAAGTCGGGACAGATGGAAGCGGCAAAAGAATTTATCGGGATGATGTTTTCAGCAGAAGAACAGGAAAGCATGTACGACGGATTTCCCGTGAACAGAGCGGCTTTTGCAAAACGGTTTGCGATGATGACACCGGGATCATCCAACGGCAGTATGCAATTTATGAAAAATGACGGAACGGAAGAGGAACTGGAACTTTTATGGCCGGGCGAGAAGGAGCAGAGGGCATTTACGGAGCTGGTGGAAGAACTCCGGACGCCTGCCGGGAATCACGAGTGGTTAAACAGCCTGGTATATGAAACAGGTATCAAAGTGTTGGAGGATCAAGTAAGTGTGGAAGACGCTGCAGAAGAAATTGAGAAAAAAGCGGCAATTTATCTGGCGGAATAAAAAAGCGAATAGATACACCTGGATTTTTTTCCTGCTGCCCAGTTTTTTGGGGGTGTCGGTGTTTGTGCTGCTTCCTTTTCTGGATGTGGTGAGGCGCTCTTTTGTAACGGCGGTAACGCAGGAGTGGGCAGGGGTGAACAATTATCGGAATATTTTCGGCAATCAGGCTTTCCGCCTTGCGATACATAATACGGTGCGGTTTACAGTGGTGTGCCTGCCGTTGCTGATCGGACTAGGGCTGTTTTTCGCACTCTGGCTGAGCCGATTGAAAAAGATACAGCTTATTAAGTCGCTGTTTCTGTTTCCGCTTGCGATGCCGGCGGCTACGGTGGTTCTGATCTGGAAAATGCTCTTTTCCAGACAGGGATTCCTGAATGCGGGTCTTGCCGCGATCGGCCTTTTGCCTGAGGGGATACTGTTTGATCATATGGGGACAGGAGCTTCTTTCTGGGTGCTGGTGTTCAGCTATGTATGGAAAAATCTGGGTTACACGATCGTGCTGTGGCTTGCCGGAATCTTTGCGGTGCCGGACAGTATGTGTGAGGCGGCAAGAGTGGACGGCGCCGGTGAGGGGCAGGTTTTTCGGAAAATTATATTTCCCAATTTAAAAAGTTCCCTTTATACGATCACGGTATTATCTTTTCTGAATTCATTTAAGGTATTCAGAGAGGCGTATCTGGTGGCGGGCTCCTATCCCCATGAGGATATGTACCTGCTGCAGCATTTGTTTAATAACTGGTTTGTGAATCTGGAGCTGGATAAGATGGCGGCAGCGGCAGTATGCGTGGGAACGGTGTTATTTTTGATCATTCTGTTGTTGCAGAGGCTGTGGAGAGTGGAGGAAGACGGGCTATGAAAATATTAAAAAAATGGATCACTTTATGCATTACAGGGATTATTATTTCTTCTTTGGCAGGCTGCGGCAGGTCCGGGGAGATAAATAGCACCGGGGACGAGAAGGAGAATGCCAAAACGAATGCGGAGACTTTGGAAAAGAGTATGGGGCGCTATCTGGAGGAGGAACTTGCAGTTCCCAAAATAGATGGTACGCCAAATTACCAGCCGGATTTTTATATGCAGCGGCAGGATGACGGAAAACTCGTACTGGTGGACCGGTTTGTGGGTGGATATGTTTCAGAGGACAATGGCGAAAGCTGGGAGAAGACAGAAGATTCCTGGGATTATCTGACAGAGAATAATTATATCATGCATGTTGCATTTTCACCTGAAGGAGCAACGGCTTTAGTCTGTAGTCCTTATGAAGACGAGGATGAAAGCGAACTTTCCGAAGAAGAAACGGCAGGGAATCCGGAAGATGCAGGAGGAGACTTTGCCGCAGAGGCGCAAAATAAAGAAGATGCGGTGGAAGAACCTGAAGAAGATGCAGAAAGTGCAGAGAATTCGGAAATCCCGCTGCCGGAAATCATTTATTATTATATAGATCCGGAGGGAACTGTTACGGAAATTCCTTTTCAGGGCAGCGGAAATGATTTTATTTTGCATTTTGAATTTGACAGACAGGGCAGGCTTTACGGCTATGGGACAGATGGCATAGCATACCGGATCGATCCCGGGACGGGAACTGCAAAAGAGCTTTTCGGGGTGGAAGGAACGGTAGAGTTTGTCTGCTTTACCGGGAGATATATGGTTGCCTGCACGAGCAGAAAAGCGGTCGTTGTCTATGATCTGGAACAGGAAATAACAGTCGAAGATAAGGTACTGCAGGATTTTGTGAAAGAAAATGCGGGGCAGTCTTCGGATATTTCGGATGACGGACATAGTATGATAGCCACGGAGGGAGAACAGGCCGATATTATCTATCTGGCAGTGAGCGACGGATTGTACCGGCATGTTTTCGGCGGGACAGTGATGGAGCAGATTATTGACGGAAATATGACAATGTTAGGGGACCCAAGCGCAGAGCTGCTCGATATGGTAATGCTGCCGGACAATGAGTTTCTTGTACTTTATACCGGAGAAAAGTTGTGTAAATATACTTATGATCCGAATGTGCCGACAGTGCCGGAGCGTCAGCTTCATGTATACAGTCTTGTGGAAAATTATTCCCTGCGGCAGGCAGTCAGCCTGTTCCAGAAAGAACATCCGGATGTGTATATCCGATATGAGGTCGGTATGTCGGGAGAGGACAGTGTAACAAGAGATGATGCGGTGCGGAAACTGAATACAAAAATCATGGCAGGGGAGGGACCGGATATTCTGCTGCTCGACGGCCTGCCCCAGACTTCCTATGAGGAAAAGGGAGTGTTGATGGACGTGAGTCCGGTAGTGGACGGAATGGACGGGGAGGCAAAACTGTTCCCCAACGTGGTGGATGCCTGTCGAAAAGACGGAAAAATCTATGCACTTCCCATCAGAATACAGATTCCCATGATGGTGGGGAAAAAGGACGATGTGGAGAAGATACGCGACCTGAATTCCCTTGTGGATGTGATAGAGGCGGCACGGGCAGAGAATCCACAGGGTGCGCTGTTTGGGTTAAAATCACCGGAAGAACTTTTGTATGTGCTGAGCCTTACATCCTCAGCCGCATGGATGGACGAGAAGGGAAATATCAATGAAAAGGCTCTTGAAGAGTTTTTGACAGCGGCGGATCGTATCTGGCAGGCGGAACTTTCCGGTGTGGATGAGGAATGGCTGGAGAGCGAAACAAATTACGGTGCCAGGTTTTCCGGGGAAGGCATGTACTACGCTACTGCTTCCAATCAGGCGTTAAATACGGTGATAGAAGGACAGCGGATCGGTTTGGGAAAAGTATACAGGATAGATTTTGATTATGACACGATAACAAGCATTGCGGGTCTCGAGGATGATTTTGATTACGAAGTCTGGAACGGACAGGTAGAAAACGGGTTTATTCCCGATGGTATGGCCGGGGTTCTTGCAAATTCTGCAGAGGATGAACTGGTGATGGAATTTTACCGGTTTCTGTTTGGAAGAAAACTGCAGGATATGGATCTATCAGGCGGTTTCCCGGTAAATATGGCTTCCTTTGATACTTTTGCAGTAAATCCCTATGAGGACCCGGGAATGTGGGATAACTTTGCGGGCGGCTTTAATATATTGAATGACAACGGAGAAAGATTCATGATCAATCTGATATGGCCCGGCGAAGAAGAATTCGGGAAGCTGAAGGAAATAGTGAGCGGGATGTCTGTCGTAGGCAGGGGAGATGCCACGATAGAAGAGATGACGATTGAGGTTGGCGCGGAGATGCTGGACGGCGATATGACGGTGCAGGAAGCGGTGCAGGAGATTGTGAAGCGGTCGGCAATTTATCTGGCGGAGTAAACAATTATGAAGAAGATAAAAAAAACTTTGATGAGAATAGCACTGTTAGTGACAGGCGGTATATTCTGTGCGCCGATACTGTTTCTGCTCAGCGGTTCTGTTATGAGCAGATACGAACTGACGCAGTGTCTGCTGCCGTTGGTGGCGGATAAAGATGAACTGATTACATGGACATTTTTCCCCCGATATCCGACTTTTGAGCACTACTTTCGTATTTTGTTTCAGACGCCGCAGTTTTTTGCGGTATTCTGGAACTCCATGAAAATAGCATGTCTGACATTGGCGGGACAGTTTTTTATTGCCGTTCCGGCGGCATGGAGCTTTGCTGTCTATCCGTTCAGAGGGAGAAAATTTTTATTTACGTTGTATATTGTGTTGATGTTGATGCCCTTTCAGGTGACGATGCTTTCCAGTTATCTGGTGTTAAATGATCTGAAACTGTTAAATACTCACAGTGCGATCATTCTGCCGGCCGTTTTTTCGGCATTTCCGGTATTTCTGATCTACAGAGACTTCTGCAATCTGCCAAAAGGCCTGATAGAGGCGGCAAGAATAGACGGTGCCGGAGAGTGGATGATCTTTTGGAGAATCGGGCTGCCGCTTGCATCCGGCGGAATTTTGTCGGCGGGCGTATTGGGTTTTTTGGAATATTGGAGTCTGATCGAACAGCCTATGGCATTTCTGGAAGATCAGACGCTTTGGCCGCTGTCACTGTACCTGCCGGAAATAGGGACGGGGCAGGCGGGATATTCCTTTGTGGCGGCGGTGATCACACTGATACCGGCAGTGTTTGTATTTCTGGCGGGCAGGGAGTATCTGGAGCAGGGTATTACGGCTTCTGCGGTCAAAGGTTAGTGTAAGCTTACGCAATGGGATAAAGAGATGCATGAAAGTTTGCAGATTGTGGAAAAGGCATGGTTATCAAAATGGAGATTTTAAAAAAACAAAAAAAATTATTGATTTTATTTGGGGTCTTTCTTGCGTTTATGTTTGCCTGTACGCTGATTTCCAGGGCAGTCTATGCTTCAAAGTTGCCGCAGGTGAGCGTGGCGACGCCAAATCGTATGGCGATCGGCCATCAGGTGGAAGTCGAAGGCATTGTGCATCAGGGGCGGGAGTACGCGGTGAATGCGCTTTCCGGATTACGGGTGCATACGGTTTATGCCCATGTGGGAGACCGGGTGACGGCGGAATCGCTGCTTTTTGACGTGGATATGGAAGATCTGGAAAAACAGATACGGGAGAAAGAGCTTGCGATCAAAAAACTGAGCCTTCAGATAGCGGATCAGGAAAAGAACCGAGCACTGCAGCAGGAAAAGGATGAGATTGAGAATACCAGAGCGGAACAGGATTATGAGACAGCGAAACAGGAAGCGCAGGAAAAGACAGACCGTGCGGAGATGGAAAAGCAGATCGCACAAAAGGACTTGAAGCAGTTGAAAGACAATCCCGTGCAGGTCACTTCCGAGGAGGCAAGAAAAGCGGCGTGGCAGAAATACAATGCGTGGATAAAGGAAGCGGAACGGCTGAAAAGTGAGATGGATAAGGCAAAGGCAGACCTGGACGCAACGGTCTCCGGAAATGATGCGGAAACCACGAGTGCAAAAGAAAAATACGAACGGGCTAAGGCGGCCTATGAGGAATATATGAAAACGCCTGTGGCAAAACCTGATTACAGCGAGGAGGATGCGGCATATTCCGCCTGGGAAAATGAAAAACATTCTTTGGAAGATGCGGCGAATGCGGCGGCTTTGGCAAAAAGCGATACAGAGAAAGCACAAAAAAAGGCGCTGGAGGAGGCAGAGCGCAGGCTGGATGATACGGAAATGGAAGGAACTTCAGACAGCAGTCTGGAAATAAACCGTCTGGAACTTTCTTCGATGCAGGCTGAGCTGGAAGCTTACAAAAAAGTTCTGGAAGCGCAGGGACAGATTTATCCGGAGACAGACGGCATTGTCACCGGAATCCGGGTAAGTTCCGGTGAGAGAGTGCCGGACGGGGCGGCAGTTGTGTATGCGGATCTGACAAGTCCGATGCAGTTTACGGTTTCACTGACGAAGGAACAGAAAAAATATGTGAATCAGGGCGATAGGGCAAAGATTTCCCTGGGGAGCCGAAAGGGCGAGGAATATGAGGTGGACTACATTGCAGAAAATGAAGCGAGCCCTGATATTTACGAGGCGCGCATTCTGTTGCCCGAGGGGCTTGGAACGATCGGGCAGAGCGGAACGTTTACGGTGGATGCCCAGTCGGATACTTACCAGTATTGTATTCCGATCGCGGCGCTGCAGGAGGATGCAAATCATCGAAAATTTGTCTATATAGTCAGCGAAAGATCCGGCATTTTGGGAAAAGAACTGGCGGCGGAAGTCGTTTATGTGAAAGTATTGGATCAAAATGATTCCTATGCGGCGATCGAAGAGGGTGTGATCGATTCGGAAACGGAACTGATCATAAGTTCTACGGAACCGATTGAGGACAGGACGGTGGTGAGATACAGGGAATAAATTGCGCTGATATGATGGAATAGATGCAAACAGCAAAAAGCTTTCGGTATATCGAAAACTTTTTGCTGTTTTTTCTTGACCGTTCGGTATAAATAATGGATAATTGGTATATAGCTACTATAAAGGAGGGTAAGTAATGGTAAAACGCAGCTTTTATATAGAACGGATACGACCGTTTATGAATCAGAATATTGTAAAAGTTTTAACCGGCATCAGGCGGTGCGGTAAATCAGTGATGCTTCAACTGATTCAGGAAGAACTTTTAGAACAGGGAATCCCGAATGATCGGATATTACAGGTGAATTTTGAGACAAGAGCAGTGGATTATGTCCGGACAGTGAATGAGTGCTATGCCTATATCAGAGAATTTGCAGGGAAACATCCGGGGAAAATATATCTTTTGCTGGACGAAATACAGGAGCTGGAAGAGTGGGAGACAATGATAAATGCCTGTATGATTGATTTTGATACAGATATTTATATTACAGGCTCCAATGCAAAAATGCTCTCCGGAGAACTGGCGACTTATCTGGGCGGGCGCTATGTGGAATTTAAGATCTATCCGTTTTCTTTCAGGGAAGTTTTGCAGGCTATGGGCGAAGTGCCGTCACAGGAAGCCTTTCGGATATATCTTCAAAGAGGCGGGATGCCGTTTTTGTACCAATTTCCGATGGATGAGCGCAGCGTGCGTCAGTATCTGGATGATATCTATTCCTCTATTATCTTGAAGGATATTGCCCAGAGAAATCAGATTCGCGATATGGAACTGCTGAAAAGAGTACTGCAATATTTCATTTTGAATATAGGAAATCAGTTTTCGGCATCAAGCATTACAAAATATTTGAAAAGTGAAAACAGAAAAATTTCCAACGAGACGCTTTATAATTATATTGATTACTGTAAAACGGCGTGTCTTCTGCATCTTGTGTCGAGAGAAAATATTTCGGGAAAACAGGTTTTACAGTTTCAGGAGAAAATATATCTTACGGATCATGGAATCCGTGAAGCACTTTTTGGCAATAATCAACGGGATATTAACCAGATTATGGAAAACATGGTATATATGGAACTGTTACGGCACGGCTATGACGTTACAGTAGGCAGGATAGAGCGTGCGGAAGTGGATTTTGTAGCCAGAAAGGGTGACGATAAGCTGTATATCCAGGTCAGCTATCTGTTGGCAGGTAAAGATACGATAGAAAGAGAATTCGGCGTATTGGAAAAAATTGCAGATAATTATCCGAAATATGTTGTGACCATGGATGAACTTAATATGGGAAGAAACGGAATCAAACATTTTAACATCAGAGAGTTTCTTCTGATGGAGCAATATCAGTGAGAAAACAGTTCGGCCGGAATATGTTCTGCTCGGTCGATTTGAGGACAGAATGGTGGTAAGATACAGGGAATAGAGAGCGGTTTTAGTGTGATAGAATGCCATTAATGAATAAATTCGGTTGGATTCATTTTAATTCAATACTAAATATTAAAAATATAGGCATTAACTAAGAGATAAAGAATTGTATTTGATAAGAAATAATGATAGAATGTCTTTAATCTGTTGTGGTACATAAATTATTGAGAATAAATCGTGGATATTTTGAATATAATATAGGAGGGATAATAGATGGAGACAAGTATGGCTATTGATAACAGGCCGAATGCGGATGAATTGTGGGCAGGAATAGGTGGACATTTTGATTCTTTGGGCCAGATAGTAGATGAGTTTATTGATAATTGTATTTCTAATTTTGCAGGAAATAACACTATGACAAGAAACATAATCATCAGTCTGGTTGAAATTGCAATAAATGGAGATGTTAGAGTAGCAATTGAAGATTCAGGAACTGGAATAAAGAAATTGAATGAAGCATTTACTCTTGGTTCTTGTGCTGCAGCGGAATCTCCTCTTAATGAGCACGGATTTGGACTGAAGCATGCTTTGGCATCGGCTAATCCGGGAAATGATTCTTGGGTAATATATACAAGAACGCAGGAAGATATTGAGGCCGGTCAGTTTAAGAAGATAGAGGCCCCTTATAAAATAGAAAATTATACCGCAAAATTGTGCCAAGATGAAAAATGGCCGGGAAAATTGAACGGGACGGGGACGATTATTCAGTTCACATGTAAAAAGGAAATGTATAAGACCATAGCCAGAGGAATCAAAGGTGGAATGTCCAATTTCAAGAGTATTGCAGATGTTTTATGTGAAGATATCGGTTATATTTATGCGGGAGTTATAGAGGAGAACAAAGCAAGTATCACTTTAGATATAGTTGATGTGAATGGAGATCATATAAGTAGAGCGGTGGGAGCCGTAAAACCTGATTGGGAGGATTATTTAAAACCAGGCTCAGGAAGTGAGGATGTTGATTTAGGTGAAGGAAAAGTCACTATAGAATATCAGTTCGGAAAAATTAACGAAAAACAGCAGAGAGAGGCTTTTGACAATACTACAGCAAGAAAATATTATAAAAGGAATATGTCTTCATCAGGTGTAGAGATTAGAATTAATGGACGAGTTCTGTGCAATAATCTGTTTAAGGAAATATGGGGGATTGAAAAGCATAATTCGTATAATTACTTATTGGTTGTAGTTAATTTAAAATCTGCTGAGAGAGAAGTGTTGCCAAAAACTAGAACATCCAAAAACGGACTGCGTGAGGGGGATGAAAGGCTGGAAAATTTATATCATTGGATAAGAAGCAATATGAATATTCCAGTAAAAGATGTGAGCCTTGCAGATCATGAGACAGATTTATTTGAAGAATTGTGTGCGCGGATGAATCAATATAATCCTGATCCAAATAAAGTCATTAAGACTGAGCAGTATGCATTTACCAGTACAGGAAACTTGAAAGACAAAGTTAGGATTGATTTGTATTGTAAGACCTCGTATGGTGTCACAATATATGAGGGCAAAAAAGAAATTACAACGAGCAAAGATGTTTATCAGTTGCGGATGTACTGGGATGGATTGGTTTATGATGGGATAAAGCCAGATAAAGGCATACTAATAGCGACGGAACATCCGGATTCGGTAAAAAGTCTAGTATCAATTGTTAATTCGATGTTTGATGCGAATGGGGATAAGTATAATTTTGAGATGAGAACATGGCAGGACGAAGGAATCATAATACAAAAATGATAAGGTAGATAAGCGGATAGGAAACTTGTGACGCTATAGGTTTGAAAGAGCTTCTGGATATTGGGGGCTCTTTCTGTGTTTATCTACATAAAAATATGTTTGACTGTTTAAGGAGAATGATTCATAATTGTTGTAATGACGAATGAACAGAGATAAAGACATTGACAAGAAAATGTGAGGAGCTACTTTGAAAGTGTTTGCTGATAGTATCAGTATACAGCGGTTTCTAAATAAGGAAAGGAGCTATAGTAAACATGGAAAATTTCAAATTTTCAACATTGGAGTACAAAAGACCGGACTGCGAGAGATTTGCAGCCTTTGCGGAGGAGACGAAGGAGTGCATAGAGAATGCCGGCAGCTATGCGGAAGTAAAGGGAGCGATGCTTGCCTATGATGAGAAAGGAAAGGATTTCAGCACGGATACAACGATCGCTTCAATCCGTCATACGTTGGACACCAGAGATGAATTTTATGAGAAAGAAAACGAGTATATTGAGAATACATTTCCCACGATCATGCCGAAACTTCTGGCAGTGGATGAGGCGTTGATGAACAGTCCGTTCCGCGCTGATCTGGAAAAGGAGTACGGAAAGCAGTTCTTTGCACAGAAGGAGCTTTCGAAAAAGGCATTCTGTGAGGCGAATATCCCGCTGATGCAGAAAGAGGCAAAGCTTACAACTGAATACCAGAAAATTATGGCGACAGCGGAAATTCCTTTTGACGGGAAAGTGCTGAACCTGTATGGTGTACAGAAATATTTTGAGCATGATGACAGGGAAATGCGGAAAGCAGCAGTGCGTGCTTATTCTGATTTTTATCATAAAAATGAGCCGCGTCTGGAAGAAATATGGGATGAGCTGATTCAGATACGGAATGAAATGGGACGCAATCTTGGGTATGAAAACTATATACCTGTGGGATATATGAATCAGGGGCGTACCGATTACGGTCAAAAGGAAGTAGAATCTTTCCGCGAGCAGGTCCGCACCGTTATCGTACCGATCTGTCAGAAATTGTATGAGGCGCAGGCAAAACGTCTTCATGTAGACGATTTTGCATGTTATGATGAGAAGCGCATTTTTTCGGACGGCAATGCAGTTCCGGCGGGCGATGATGATTTTATGGTAAGCGAAGCGGCAAAAATGTATCATGAGATGAGCCCTGAGACAGGCGAATTTATTGATTTCATGATAGAACATGAACTGATGGATCTGAAGAATAAGCCGGGGAAGGCATCCACGGGTTACATGACTGAGCTGCTGCGGTACAGCGCTCCGTTTGTATTTTCCTGTTTCAATCAGACGATCGGCGATATGGGGGTGCTGACTCATGAGCTCGGCCATGCCTTTGCCGGATATATGGCGATGCGCAGCCAGCCGATTTCAGATTTTTATTCGGAATCCACTGATATCGCGGAGATCCATTCCATGTCCATGGAGCAGTTTGCGTACCCCTATGCGGAACGCTTTTTCGGAGAACAGGCGGACAAATTCCGCTTTGCGCATCTGCAGGAGGCGGTTACGTTTGTACCGTTCGGCGTGGCGGTTGATGAGTTCCAGCATATATGCTATGCAAATCCCGGGCTGACGCCGAAAGAGAGAACTCTTGAGTGGAAAAAGCTTGAGGAGAAATATATGCCGTGGCGTGTGTATGAACCGGATGATTTCTTTGACAGGGGCGGGTACTGGTATCATAAACTACATATTTTCCTCTATCCGTTTTACTATATTAATTATACTCTCACGACTATGGGAGCGATGGAATTTAAGAAAAAGGACAAGGAAAACCATGAAAGCGCATGGGCGGATTATCTCCGTCTCTGTGAGTGCGGCGGCAGCATGAGTTATCTGGAGACATTAAAATATGCAAATGTTTCCAATCCTTTTGAGCCGGGAAGCGTGGAGCGCGCTGTCAGCGTGGCGCGCGAGGAGCTGATGAACAGTCCGTTTATGGCGTAATGGTCCCTATACTTTAGATTGGAATATGGAATTGAAAAAGAGCTGGTAAGAATAAATGGAAGAGTGTGAAAACTGAGATTTAGAGAGACAGAGATCCGGAAGCAAAAAGCTTTCGGATCTCTGTTTGTGTAGTCGTTCATACTCCTTCAGGAGTGTGCCAATGTCTTAATATGTGCAAGACCCTTTTGTACAGCAGGAATCGCCAGTACAATGAGTGTCAGGACGGTCTCCGCGCCGATATAGGATCCGTTATATACAAGAGAGTAGACCGGTGCACTCATACCGTAGTCCGCGGCATAGCTGCCGAAAAAGATCATGCCGGAGAGAAACGTGAAAAAGTATCGGCCAAGTACGCCCAAAAGATATCCCTTGACCAGCCCGTGTTTTTTATCACAGAAAATGCCGGAAAGCCCCAGTGCGCCGAAGCCGAAAAGATAATCGGTGAGCATCTGCGGAATGCTGATGATGTAAGGGTCAACAACAAGTTGTAAAATACCGTAGGCACAGGCCGCCATCAGGCCCGTTCTTAAGCCGAACCAGTAGCCGATCAGGCAGATAAACAGCATACTGAACAGTGTGACGGAACCGCCGAAGGGCAGGTGAAAAAACTTTAGGTAGGAAGTGACCATAGCGAGAGCCATAGCCGCCGCACAGGTGACAAGTTGTTTGGTGCTGACGGGTGATTTGCCCTGTTTCTCCTGTTTTCTGCCGGAGATGTAACAGGATCCGATCAAAAGTAAGAGCATAACTATCACTAACAGTCCGTATCCGGCGGGGGTGAGATTGAAGTAATTTCCATACTCCTGATCAATGATTTCAGTTGCAAAAAATGACATAAAAAAACCTCCTTTGTGTGTGCCAGGAGGAAGAGCATTGGAAATAACAGGTAACGGCATATTCGTATTTTGTTAAATGAATAAAAACGCCTGTTATGATTCCGACATGCTTCCCTACGCCGGTATTATCCGGTTCAGGTAATAAGGGTTAGGCAGTATACGCATTTACGCATAAGCCAGTCTCAGCATTTGCTCCCCTAGCAGAGTTTGTAGTATTTTATAGAGCCCGAAAAATCATGTATTTCACAAATATATATGGAATACGGCTCCGTATCAGTATAAGAGAAAGATGGGAGAATGTCAATAGTTCCAACTTGACAGTAACCATGTGGTGAAATTCAACAAAAAATGTTTGCATTTTAAAAGTTTTTTTGTTATAATGGATACAGAAACAAAAATGCGGTAGAATGCAGGTGCCAGTGGCATCTGCAAAACTATAAACAGGTGTTGGCCACCTACACAATGGCCGAAAGGCCATACTGCATGGAATATAATACATTATTCATCCCTTAATTCATGATACAAGGAACGAGTCTTGCATTCTATTCTCTGTATCTGTATAGGGAGTTTTTTCTTCTTACACTGTGTAGACATCGACCTGCATAGTGTTTTTGTTTTTACCTGGTTCTCCAAGGGGGAGCCGCTTGCCCCCTCGAGGTCGCTGGGGCAAAATCAACGGAGTAAAGGAGTGACAAGCGGAGAAAGTATTTAAAATGAGGGCATGCATATGGTAGTACTCGGAAATGCAGCATTTGGGCATATGGAAACCGAAGGCAGGAAAAAACACCTGATCGCCGGGCAGCCCGGTGACAAAGACTCGATCGCCGTTATGCTGGACTTCATGAACGACAGCCAGAAGACAATCGAGGCTATCATTTTCTTTTTCAACCCGTACAATGTGGCAAACTGCATTGTGCCCGGCAGGAGAAGGGGGCAGGAAGAGACCCGGCTGAGATTTATGGGAGCCGTTCGGCCAAACGAGATCAGGCGGAATGTCTATTGGGAAAATGTCTGGTACAGTTGTGAGATTGTCCGGATTAAACTGATGAAGATCGACATTTCGTACACAGACGGCAGTGTGGAATCCCTGAGTGGCCACCAGATTCATTTCGAATGTGCCTAGACAAACCTTCAACAAAACCGGCAGGCTTTATGGCCCGCCGGTTTTGCTGTTTCATCATTTGTTAGACTATCTTCTTATGTACCTCAACCGGCAGGAGTCTCCGATATTCCTGATGGAGATACGTCATCTTCGCTATGCACGGTTGCAAACTGCTCCGGTGTCAGATCGATCGGGGCAAAACGAAGGATGTTACCGGCTGTATCTTTAAGACGGCGTGCGTCAGTACCTGCCGTGAGCAGAAAGGGTGCCGTAATGACATCCGGGAAATTTTCATGCAGTACTTCTTCCAATATATGAAACGGCCGTTTTTCGCAAGATGCAGGACAGGTATCCGTCTTTTTCTTCCGCACAAAACGGTATATTTTTTTTCGAGAGTTTTTTCATACTATATGTTTACCTGTATATCGCCGAGAATTTGATTCTATTAAGGAATTTCCCGTAACAAAAGTATCCCTTTCATCATACTAAGAACTTATGTAGTTGTCTGCTTTTCTTTGCTGTCATTCATCAGGCACATAAGTTTTTAGAAAGAGGTGGTTATCCGGTAAATTATGTGGTAAACTGTGCATGTCGGTAAATATAAGAAAAGTTTTGTCAGCAGCTTATGCGGAACTGGAATCAGCATAAGCACGAACAGCGCACAAGACGATTTGCAGATGCGTAAGCAGCTGAAAATCTGTCTTCTGCTATCGTGTGTTGGAAGGACTTATGCGGAACTGGAATAGAAGGAAGGACAACAATAACATGAGACGGGAAATGCCTGCTATATGGGGACTTATAAAACCTCTTGTCGTTTATTATATAGGATATTATGTGATCCGCATGGTGGTAGGAACACTTCTTGCCGGCAGCGGTATGGTTTTTTTGATGGAGTCGGGAAGCACAGTGGTGAATGGAATTGCCATGCTGGGCGGCTGTGTCGTGCTTTTTCCGATGATAGAGGAGGAAAAAGAAGAAGAGCGCAAAGAGAAAAAGAGACGCGAAGAAGAAAAGGCAGGCGGCAAAAATTCTGTGCCGGATTATCTGGCGCTGGCGGTTTTTGCTGTCTCTTCCGTTGTTTTTTTTAATACATTGGTAAGTCTTTCAGGCATCTCAGAGCAGTCCGCAGCTTTTCAGGAGACTGCCAAAAATCAATATGCTGTTTCGTTGGGCATGGGGCTGTTCCTCTATGCGGGCGTATCGGCTGTAGCGGAAGAAATAGTATTTCGGTTTCTTTTGTATAACAGGCTTCGCCGTTCCGGCGGCAGGGTCGCATTCGGCGTGGTGGGATCGGCATTCCTGTTTGCAGTCTATCACGGCAATATTGTGCAGGGAGTGTATGCGTTTGTATTGGGCATACTGATAGCCTGTGCCTATGTGTATTTTGATCATTTTTTTGCGCCGGTGTTGTTTCACGGATTGGGAAACGCCGTCATTTTTCTCAGCAATATGATACCGGGCATGTATGACATTGTTTTTTCGCCGGTACTGTTTTGGGTTTTCGGGTTGATCACAGTGGCAGGCTGCCTGTATTTTGCGACGGCGCAGGGCCTTATTAAAAGAAAACAGAAAACCGACAAAAACGGCAGTGTCTAGGAATCTTGTATATTAGAGAAGCGCGATCAACTCCGCGATCTCTTCCTGTTTCGTCCCCCAGCTTGTGGCAAACCGTACAACGGTATGCTCTTTATCAAGCTTTTCCCAAATCTCAAAAGCTACTTTTTTCTGAAGTTCTTCCAGTTTTTTATTGTCTAAAACAATGAATTGCTGGTTTGTCGGGGAATCTAAGAAGAAGGAATAGCCCTTTTCGGTAAATCCCTTTTTCAAAAGTTCTGCCATTTTGACGGCATGCCTGCTGATCGTGAAATACAGATCGTCGGTAAACAGCGTGTCAAACTGGATACCGAGGAGCCGTCCCTTTGCCATCAATGCCCCCTGCTGTTTGATCATGGCAGTAAAGTGAAGAGGCGCATTTTTATGCGTAAATACTACGGCTTCTCCGCAGAGAGCGCCGACTTTTGTACCGCCGATATAAAAAACATCGCAAAGCTTTGAAAGTATGGGCAGGGTCACATCGGTACAGCTGCTCATCAGGCCGTAGCCCAGTCTTGCACCGTCCAGATACAGAGGAATTTTATATTGATGACAGATCGATGAAACGGCTTCCAGTTCTGTTTTTGTGTAGAGTGTACCGTATTCTGTGGGATGGGAAATATAAACCATACCCGGAAATACCATGTGCTCGCGGTTTTCATCGCTCCAGAAAGTTTTCAGAAAAGCTTCCAGCTCATCGGCACGGATTTTGCCCTCATGACCGGGAAGTGTCAGAACTTTGTGGCCCGTGTATTCGACAGCGCCGGATTCGTGGACATTGATATGTCCTGTCTTAGCGGCAATAACGCCCTCAAATTTTTTTAGCATGGAGTCAATGACTGTGGCGTTAGTCTGGGTGCCGCCCGTCAAAAAATAAATTTCGGCGTCAGGGCATTCGCAGGCTCTTCGGATTTTTTCTTTCGCGCTTTCACAGTAGTGATCGTTTCCGTAACCGGGAAGCTGCTCCATATTTGTTTCTATGAGGCGCTTTAAAATTTTTTCGTGTGCGCCCCGGGTATAATCGCATGTGAATGATAACATATGCAGTCTCCTGTGTGATTTTATTAGCATAAGAGCGCTCGCGAAGCATGCGGTCATTGCTTTACATTACAGTATAGCATATCTTTTTATGGTAATAAATGAGTTCTTAATTATGGCGGCATGGAAAAATCGTATATTTCTTAAGCTACAATTTTCAAAGGGTAATATTTCGTTGATTTTATATAAAATTTGTATATAATATTTAGTGATCAAATAGAAAAAATAGATATTTCTTTCAGGGGCCATGAAAGAAAACCACTCTGCAATAAAAGGAGAACATGATTTATGAAAAAGGTATGTGCCATACCTATAGTATTGTTGCTGATTGTGAGTCTGGCTGCCTGCGGTGGGAAAACAGCATCGGATTCTGATAATACCGAAGAAACGGAGGATATAGAAGGTATGAAAATAAATATACAAATTGACAATTCATCTTTTAGCGCTACGCTGGAAGATAATGCTGCGACCCGGGAATTTGTCGGGATGATGAGGGAAGCACCGGTTTCTATCGACATGAGTGATTATTCCGGCTTTGAGAAAGTCGGAGCTCTTGGAAGGAGCCTTACGACCGATAACCACCAGATTACCACAAATCCCGGAGATATTGTGCTTTATAATGGGAATCAGATTGTCATATTTTATGGCTCTAATTCCTGGAGCTATACGAGAATCGGCAAAATTGATGATTTATCCGGCTGGGAGGATGCGTTGGGAAGCGGGAGCATCACAGCAGTATTTACTCTTGCGGAATAATGAAAGTTGGAAAAAATCGGTTGTTTTCGAGCGAAAAGTGAAGATCATGGAAGAGGAAGGCATTATCTTTGTGACCGGTGTGGACGTGGGAAAAGATAAGAAAGTGAAAGAGCTGCTTCAAGAGTTTGACAGGGTAGTGCTTGCATGCGGCTCTTCCAATCCGTGAGCCTTAAGCGCGCCCGGCGGCGATACGGGCAATGACTGTGGTAAAGACAATCCGCAAGGGGAGGGAATGCACAAGGGAAGTGGATTTAAGTTTGATGGGATATACGAATCTGGCGGTGCAGTGAATATGTGAGGAACGGGATGAAAGACCTTGCGGTGGGCATGCTGTGAGGTCTTTTTGTATTTAACTTATTGTTGATAAGCAGAGGATAAAAAGGGCCATATTTTAGATTATGATCTAATATGGTCATTTTTATATGGAGAAAAAAAGCGGCGGATGATAGAATATAGGTATTAAATGACTTACATTTATAAAGTGATAACATAACCGAAAAATGATAAAGAACGAAGATACAATGATTTTCGGTATATGGACTGGGAGGGAAAAGGTGATAAAAAACCATAAAAAAGTATGTATTATATGTATTGTTGTTATAATATTTTTGAGTGGCACCATGTATTGGGGAATGGATAGATCAGTTGATCATAACAACGAAAATCAAAATAACAGTCGGGAAATAAACAGTGAAGAACAGGAAATCCCAGGATGGCTTCAGGCAGAACGGTATCTCGAACAGGAAATTCCGGAATTGGTTGAGTATGATCGCTTTATAAGTAAAAAGACTGAGGGAAAGGCTTTTTTAATTATAGAAACTGTTGACATAGAGGCAGATGAGTTATACGGAAACAACCATGAATTTATAGGGAATTATTATATGGTATATGTAGGTGAGCAATGGGAAGATCATAGGGCAAACTGGTATTGGTTTCATGTAAGAGAGGACCTCAAGGAGATATTGTGGTGTGAAATTACAGAGTGCGAGTTTTATTCTCTTGAAGAATGGAGAGCTTCTTTAGAGTATAAGGAGCAAATGGAGAGAATAACGGAATATTTGAAAGAAAACGAATGATAGCGATTAAAAAGATGGTTGGGGTATAAAATATGGCTAAGTTAAAAGTGATTATTATATTTTTATCAGCATTTTTAGGGTTAACTGCTTGCGGTCAAAACGAAAAAATAAGTAAAGGCGCGGAGGAAACCGATAATGATACGGAAAATGCAATATTAGATGGGAATACCGTAGATAAAATTTCACAATGCTTGGAAGAGCAAGTACCAGAGATATGTGATTGGGAAGTTTTTGTAGAAAAAAAGAGTGAGAATAAGGCATATTTATATGAACGTTTTGATGGAAGAATAGAAGATGTTTATAAAAACGGAGAAGGAAGTGAATATTTGGGAAAATATTATTCAGTTTATGTAGGAGAAATGTGGGAAGACCATAGTGTTAACTGGGCCTGGTTCTATGTCAGTGTAGATTTTAATGAAGTTCTCTGGAAGGATGTATTAATGCTGAAGGGAAGTGAATTTGAAGTATATACGTTGGAAGAGTGGAGAAATTCTCCATGGTATCCACAGTTGGATGAAGAGAAATAGTGAAGGATAATACATATATTATTTGGAACAGACCTTGAGAAATATTAGAAAATATTGACAGCCCGCATGCCAGCCGTCAGGGAATTGAGATGATTGCTGATTTTGAATTGCCAATAGGAAGTGCCGATGCATGGGAAATTGGAGAATTTAGACCGGATAAGGTACGTGAAGTGTTTGCGTTACATGATGATAAAGAACGAAGAGCAAAAGAAGCGGAGATATTTATCAATGGCTATGAGTAAAACAGTAAAGAAAAAGGTATGGAAGGTATTGATTCTGATATCGGTATTGGTATGCCTGTTTGGTATATTGAGTTATAAAAGAATGGCAGATACAGACAGGGAACCATTTTATGGAACATGGTATATCGAAAAAGTGGCAATGATATCGGAGATGTATACAGGAACTACTTTGGATGGTGGTTATGAAGAGGATTTATTTGATTCGGAAGATTTTCTTGGGTATGAACTGGAATATACCAGTCGATATTTTCGGATTGGAGATAAAAAATATAAAAATCCCGAATATAAAATAGAATACAAATCTGTAGAAAGTGTTAATAGCTCAGGCAATTTCCGACCTGTTGATATTTATGGAGTTATTAATAAAGAAAAAATAAAGGTTAATAATGAGGAAGACTATACGGCAGATACATTACTTTTATGGTTTAATGTAGAATTTCTGGATGAAGTAAGTTATGGAAAGTATGATTTCATTCCTGTGGGGACACATTGTATACTTCTAAACGAAGATACAATGATTGTCGGTATATGGGGGAAAGTTCTTTTGGCGCGGAGGATAAATTAGCAGTCTTGGAGACGATGCATAAGATAAAGGATGAAAGAATGAAAAAGTGACAATATTTTTATTGGCTTTGAGTCTGGCTTTGTGTGGCTGTGGACAGATTGAAATCGTTAAGGAAGAAACAGTGTATCCAGATTCAAGAGAAGAAGAAAATCAGGAAATCAAGGATGAACAGGAAGAAGAAAACTATAGTGAGAAAAATGCATTACATCAGTTTGCAGAGTATTTGAATAATATTATAAAAAGCGGAAACAGGGATGATTTGAATCAATATATTGTATCCAAAGTAGTGGCATGGAATGAAGCTGGAGATATCGCATTAAAGGAAGAAGCATTTAGACATTTTAAGGATTATGAGCAATATTATTTTAATTCAGACGGGGCAGTCATAGTAGAAGCAGATGTAAATGGAGATGGTATAGCGGATATTATTGAATATCTTCCTCTTATTGGTGATCATCAAATGTCCCAAAGCAATTTAACTATTTATGTGAGTGAGGGAGATGGGTATCGGGTATTGTATTATGTGAATTTTGGCATACCATATTCTTAGATGGATTCTGTTTATATAATTCAATATGAAGATAATATTTTCTTAATGTTTGAATCAGATTCAAAGCTTGAAAAAGAAAAATATATTTTAGTTTATCAGTTGGAAGAGGGATTTCTAAGAGAAAACTTTAAAATGTATTATGAATATAGGAACATGAAAGTGGTGGCAGTACAAAATGATCAGGAATATGAAAAATAGGTAGAAAAAATTTGCAATGATTCAATGAATTATTGCGTACAGGAGAGTTTGGTTGGAAGTGAAGAAAATCTTATAGAGGTGGAGGATGAAGAACTTAAATTATTGAATGAAATGTGGAAGATGAAAGAAAATGAGTATATAGAGGGAATAGATACTGCACCTGAAGAAGCTTATCTTAGTGGAGCGTATTTTTCTGAAATATATACAGGAGACATTGACAATGATGGCATAAATGAAATATATGCAAAAAAACTTGAACAACTGGGATTATATCTTTGGCGTAATAATTTGCTTTATAGAACCAACGAACTATTTGAGTATGGGAAATATGAAGGTAAATTTGGGTTGCAATATTATATAATAGATAATGAAGAATGGATGGATTTTGATTTGATTTGCGGATTAAATGTATGGAATAAAGGCTTTATTCCGCAGATGTTTTGGATAGAAAAAGACCTTAATAATATATTATCGGCGTCTCAAGAAGAAGTGCATTTACAGTATGATATGTTATATGACTATGAGGGAGTAGAGAGAGGCTATAATAAACGAATATATATAGATGTAAATCTTTTGAGTGGAGATGTTAGAATCAGGAAAGCGTAATGTACACGATTTAGATAAGTAGGATTTTAAGGAGGATGACAGAGTGGACAAAGCAAGAAAAGCAGTTCTGTTTTTTGGAGTATTGTGCCTGCTTTTAAGCGGGTGTGGGAAAGAGAATACAGAAACAGAGGATATGGTATTTTCGAATGAGGATGTGGAAAAGATAGAGGAAAGTCAGGAAAAGCAGCCTCTCTATCAGGAAGAAGAAGCGGAAGAGGCGGAGGAAAGTCAGGAAGAACAGCCTCTCTATCAGGAAGATGGAAAAAGCTATATTATTCAGGAAGATGAAAACTATATTTATGTCTGTGGCATTTATAAGATCGTGAAGATCAACAAAGAAACGAAAGAGTCCGTAACCCTGTGGGAGACAGCGAAAGTGTCCGATGGGCTGAAAATGTACCCGTTTTGTGCCGGCAGAGGGCTGCTGGCCGGTGAGAAAATCTATTTTATTGAGGGATGGACAGAGGGAACAGGAGATGGTTATACCCCAAATAAGGCGATTTCTGTCATACATACAGATGGAACAGGCTATGAGCGAATAGTGCAGCCTGATAAGCTTTATGATTCCGCATCCATGCTCTTACAGGATGGGATATTATATGTGGAGGCTTATGATGAAATCATATCTTATAAAGTGTACGAGGACGGCACTCTTTGTGGGGAGGCTGTCCGGGAAAAGAAGAAAGAAAGAGATGATCTTCCGGAGGGATGTAAGGAACCCGACTATTATGACAACGGGTACAGATTACTTTTTGCTTCGGAGAGTATGAAAAAATTCGGAGGCGTCATACTTGAAAATGGCCTGAGTCTGGTGGAGTGGATTCCGGAAACGGGGGAAATGTTTGACCTGTCACAGTATGGTTCAAATCTGAAAGCTTTTAACAGCAGATATTTCCTGATCTCATCGTATGATGACGGGAGTTATCTGGTAGATACGGCAACTCTGGAAGGAAGCAGATTTACAGACGACAGCATGATTGGTGTTATCGCTATGGATGAGGACTATGTTTATACAGAGACCAAAGTGTATGAAGAAGGACAAATACAGTATATCTATGAAAAAATATCATTGGAGACGGCTGAGAGGAGTGTTATTTTCAGGAAAGAAGAGAGCAAAACCGCATATTCCCAGTATGGGTATAATCTGATCGATGTTGTCGTGAAGGGCGGATACCTGTACTATGCAGATGAGATGGACTATAAGCTGTATCTGATGAGGCGGAGTGTGGATGATCCATCCGTGGAGGAATGTCTGGGAGAAGCTTTCTATGACAGCGGTATCAGCGAAGTGGGAACTATGGAGACCTGTCACGAGAGATTCGAGGCGCCGGGAGTAAAAGTGGATATAGATCTGGAATGGCTGCAGGTAGATAGCCGTTTCCCGGGAGCGGACAAAATAAATAAATATCTGGCAGAAGACCAGAAACGGAATTATGACGATGAAAAAGAATTATTGGAAAAATACCGGAAAACGGAGCAGGAGGGAGATGAACCGTCAGGAGGAGAGGAAGAGTTTACATTGTATTGCAGCTATACCAGTGAGTTTTCGGAGATATCTTATTTCGACGGACACTATCTGAGTTTTTACCAATCTGAGGATAGATATGAGAGCGGGATGGGGCACGGCAGTCTTTACCAGATCGGTTATGCTTTTGATCTGCAGACGGGTGAGAGGCTGATGCTTTCGGATGTCATTGAGAACAGCGAGGAGGAATTGAAGGATATTGTTATAAGATATTTTGGAGAAACAATTCAGGCAAATCCGGAATATTACTGGGAATATGCGTTGAGTGAAGTCGAAAAATCTACCAGCTTTGAAGATTCTCTTTTTTATCTGACAAAAGAGGGCATCAGATTTTATTTCGGGCCTTATGCGTTGGCAAGCTTTGCTGCGGGCTTTCAGGAGGTGACCATACCTTATGAAGAGTTTGAGATGAAGATTGTAACAGATGGAATTTGAACAGGAATGTTTTAAAGAGAGATTTTTTGAAGAAAATAAATTCGGGGATATAATGATTATTATAGGACGTAAAAGATGTGCTATGAAGTTAAATGAACATAAAGGCCATGACTATTGTTTTTATCTGGAGGAGAAAAACTGGCATTCTTTTGGCCCCAAAGGATGGGAGGTGCGGAAATCCTGCTGGAATAAGGCGGAGGAAATATTAAGGGAGAATGGAGATATTTAGGGGAGGGGATAGCATGAAATGGAACAAATTTTTAGCAGGGATTCTTATATTGGCGCTGGTGTTATGTGGCTGTTCATGCATACCGGAAGATAAGGAAAGTGACGGTCTTTCAAGCGAGGAGAGCATGACGAAAACTATGGAAGAGTCTGCCTTGGAGTCTTTTTGCGATTTTTATGTCAGACTTCTGGAAGAGGGCAGGGAGGAGGAACTGGAGCAGTATGTCATTTCAAGGCGTTTAAGCGATGAAGAGGCCGCTGCTGTGGGAGAAGAGCATAAAGAAGTATCCTATTTTCGGGGATTTAGGGAGGGGGAACATAATGCAAAGGATGTTATGGTGCTGGAGGCGGACTTTGACAGTGACGGAAAAATGGACATCTTGGAGTATGATTTTGATAACGGTAAGACCCACTCAGCGTGCAGCCTTACCATTTACCGGATGGAAGACGGTGAATTTGTGATGAAATATTCACAGCCAAAGTTTGACAGGATGGGATATTATGTAGATATGAAGGTTTCAGCAGTGCGTTATGATGGGGAAACTTTCCTGCTTATTGAAACGGCAAGAGATGATGTAATGTCTATCGAAACGGATATTTACTGGCTGATTGACTGGGAACTGGCAGGAAAATGCAGCGTTGGTGGCGGAGCGAGCAGGGAAACGGTGACTTTGGAATATGTTTTACCATCTGAAGAAGGATACAGGTCTTTGGCTGAAAAAATATGCAGGGACGCCCCTATTATAACACATGGCGTAGAAAATTGTATTGTTTCCGTATCGGGTGTCCTTACAATTGAAAAGAGTGATATAGGGGGGCATTTTTGGGGAAGTGCGGAAGAGGGACTGGCAGAGCTAATAATAAATGAAGAAGCGGATATGAACCAGATTTCCTTTGTTGAGAGATATGACGGTAACAGCGGAATAACAAGGGAAACAATAAGTGAAGTATGTGATTTTGATATGGTATATAGGTTCTGGGCGTGGAACAGCCAGATGTTCCAGAGTGACATTAATAATGATGGTAGAATGGAAATGTATGTAAAAGAAAAGAGAGCCAATGAACTGTACTATTATATGGAGTCCGGAGGCCGGGTGGTATACTTTGAAGATTTGTGCGATCTGAATATCCGGGAGCAGGGGCTTATCCCCAAAATGTTCTGGGTGGAGGAGGTTGATGAAAGAAACATCACCTTCCTGCTGTACCAGAGCGCGGACAGGAGGGAGTTTGAAATTGTGGGATATGACATTCAGGGCAGGGAATATACGGAAGTTCTAAAGGTAGGAGGACATGCGGATGTGGAGTGTCAGTATGAATACGAATGGAAAAAAGAAGGAGAATCCGGCGGCCTGCCCTATGGAGTAAGGATGGCATATGATGACATAGAGCATGTGGTGCTGTATGGAATGCAGGATGAGAAGAGGCAGGAAATAATCAATCAGAAGACAGAGGAACAAATCCGGCAGGAGATAGAATCCGGCAGCCTTCAGGCGCACTATGCGGAGAAGGAAGGATTTGCAAATTATACGCTGTATAGGGCAACAAAAGGAGAGGTTGTTGTAGATTATGAATATATCTGGTTTGATGATAAAGCGGACAAGTATTATAGTGAGAGATGCAGCTTTTTGATAGATATCAGTAATGGAAACTGCAGTAGGACAGGATATTGGGATTTTGATGAAAATGTATGGTAACAAATATTTTATATTTATGAAGAGGAACAGGATAAGAATGGAAAGAGTGGCGGAATGGAACTGTTTCTGGTGAATGAAAGGGATTTTTTATTAGAAAAGGGAATTGAAAAGGAGATATTGGATAAATACCCAATCCAGAAGGTAAACGTATATTAAAATCAGGAGGGTACCATATTGAGAGAAAGCAATATCAGCAAAATAAAGATAATTGTGTCCTTATTGTTCTGTCTGACAATGACAGGTTGTGCATATATAGTTGATGCAGGAGAAAGAACAGGAAGCGATGCATTGAATGAAACTGGGCAGTCTATCGGTTGGATAAAATCAAAAGAAAGTACAGGCGAAAACGAAAGTTTTGCAGAGGAAGAGCATCACCTAATCCCCATGGAATGTCAATGGGAGGATGGAGATAGGGATTATGATCCCAATGATACGATTTACTACAAAACATTTTATGATGATTTTGCTAGAGGGTGGATCAGGCATATAGAATATCCGAATATAGACATCAAGGAGGAACTGGGAGATTATTTTTTGTTTGAAGATGATTTTGAGAAGTGGGACAACTTGGTGGAGATGTTCTTTGATTACAGGACCATAGAGATGTCGGAAGAGGAGCTGAAAGCCTTGTTTTATCAGCGTGGGTATGAGCTTAGTCTTCAAAGTGCAGAGATGGAAGAACTGCATGTAAGGTTTGTGGAGATTACAGAGATTGGAGGATTATCTTTATATCCCACGCGGGCCATAATTCAGACATGGAACGAGGATTATATTTATCTACAGAATATAACCAGTCCTATTCCGAGGAAAATTATGAGTTTCCTTGTGGTTGATGACAGAGAGGCATACCGTCTGGTCGTGCATTCATCAGGAGTCTCCAGGGACTATGTTATGGAGGAAGAACTTAGCTTTTGGGAATATCAGGAAACATATTGGGCATTAGTACCGATGGAACTGGAGATAGATACCAGCCATGCGCATATTGCAGGAGAGAACAGTTTTCTTGATATGGACAGGGATGAATTATTTGAGACGTCCTATTACAGGGATGGGATTGCATACCGTCCAAGCAGGCAGAATGACGGAGTAAACAGCTATACGGTCAGACTGGGGAAAATGGAAGAGATTGAGAAAAACAAGATTTTCAGGTTGCTGGTAGTCAGTGACTATCAGGAAACAGGAGCATATGAGGATTCGAGTCATTATATAGAATTTGAAATAAAACAGGAATGATTTCGAGAAGGTATCCATTATTAACGGATGTGGCATATATGTATGGAAGTGAACTCAGAGCGGATGCGGTGAATGAAGAAACCTATGCTTACGACAGACGACGAGGCGCCTGGGCCTTATACTGGAGAACAGTGGGTTGAAGAATCGCTATACTTATGGAACTATGAATCGGTTGAAACAGGCGGAGAAAGGGAACAAACAGAGCAGCGTTAGCTGTATTGTTTGCAACACTATATGCAGTGGAGGCGATGACATACAGTTTCATGATGCCGTATACATCTGTAAATATTCTGGGGGCTACGATTACTACAGGAAACGTATTGAGGATGCTGAATGCCTTTGCAGTAGGCGTTATATTTATAAATACAGCATTTCAGATATAGCTGAAAATGACAACTGTGGGAGCAGAGATTCGAGAGGATCTCTGCTTTTTGTAACTAAGAATAAATCAGGGAATCAGCTCACTATATGGCAATATGTGAAGAATTGTGCTATAATGCGGGTGTTGAACAATTCGACAAATATCGGACATTACAGTTAAAGAGTGATATTCGCAAATTTAATTATTATGAGGGTGGATATTGATGAAATTAATACATTGTGCAGATTTACATTTGGATTCTAAAATGGATACTAATTTAAATAAGGAAAGAGCAAAGGAGAGAAAAGGAGAAATATTGCACACTTTTGAGCGGATGGTCATGTATGCTGCTCAAAATGAGATATCAGCTATTCTGATCGCCGGTGATATGTTTGATGTAAAGAATATTTCTGCAACTGCCAGAAATGTAGTTCTGCATAATATTATCAGACATAAAAACATAACGTTCTATTATTTAAGGGGAAATCATGATAATGACAATTTCCTTTCGGGATTGGAAGATGTTCCTGAAAATTTGAAAATGTTTGATTCCAAATGGACTACTTATGACGAAGCTGAAGGAAAGGTTTCTATTTCGGGACTGGAATTGTCAGATGAGAATGCAGAATCAGCTTATGTATCGCTTGTTTTGGATTCTAAAAAGTTTAATATAGTGATGCTCCATGGACAAGAGTCAAAAAGTGCCGTAAAAGACAGGGCAGAAATCATTAATCTGAAAGCGCTGAGAAATAAAGGGATAGATTATCTTGCGTTAGGGCATGTTCATATGCATAAAATGGAGCAGCTTGATGCAAGAGGGACATACTGCTATGCGGGATGCCTTGAAGGGAGAGGCTTTGATGAGTGCGGGGAACATGGATTTGTAGTGCTTGATATAGATGAGGATACGGGAAAGTATACGCATGAATTTGTCCCATTTGCGCAGAGAAAGTTATATACGGTCAATGTAGATGTAACAGATTGCCGGACAACTGCGGAGATGGTATCAAAAGCAACATTGGATTTGCAGAATGCCGGATGTGACGATGAGGGACTTATCAAAATCGTACTGAAAGGTGTGCTTGATGTTGAGTGTGAAAAAGATATTGTATATTTTCAGTCTCGATTCAGACAACGATTTTATTATGTGAAAGTATACGATGAAACCCGGCTTAAGATTGATGTAGGCGATTACATGTTGGATGAGTCTCTGAAAGGGGAATATGTGCGCCAGGTAATGGGAGATGAGTCTATTTCCGAGGAAGATAAAAAGATAATAATTCGGTATGGTTTACAGGCGATTGCCGGAGAGGAGGTGCAGTAGCTTTGAAAATTTTATCCTGTCATATAGAAAATTTCGGGAAAATCCATGATCTTTCTATGAATTTTTCCGATGGGGCCAATATTATTTGTGAGGAAAACGGTTGGGGAAAAAGCACCTTTGTAGCGTTTATCCGGGCTATGTTTTATGGACTTGAAGGAGAACGGAAGAGAAGTATTGAGGAAAATGAGCGCAAGAGATATAAGCCGTGGCAGGGCGGTGTTTTTGGCGGACAACTTGTGTTTGAGATTCAGGGAAAAAAGTATTTAATTTCAAGAGTATTTAAGGATAAAGAAACAAATGACGAATTTGAACTTCGAGATGTAGCGACAAATCTTCCTTCTAAAGAATATACCGGTAAGATTGGGGAGGAAATCTTCAAGATAAACAGAGAGTCTTTTGTAAGGACAGTTTTTATCGAACAAAACCAATGTGAAACTTCGCCGACAGATGACATTAATGCGAAGATCGGACAGCTTGCGGATAATTCGAATGATTTGAATAATTTTGAAGCAGCAACTGCAAAACTTACAGAAATTATAAATAAATTGAATCCGAACCGTTCAACCGGCTCTATATCGAAAAGGACCGAAGATATTGCTAAGTATGAAAGAATTGTAAAAGGCGGAGAAGGAATCTCTGACAGTATTAAGCAGTATCAGGAGAAGCTTCATGACGAGGAAGTTGCTCATGAGAGGCTCAAGGAGCAGATGAAAAAAGCCGGAGAAACACAGAAAAAAGTTTCTGAACAGCAATCTCTGATGGCAAAGAAGTCCGAATGGGAAAGACTTAAAAGAGCTGTTGACAGGAAAATGGAAGAGAAAGAAGCTTACGGGCAGAAATTCCCTGGGAATATTCCGGTTTTGGAGGATGTGAAAAAGAAGATATTAGAATGCAATGATATGGATAGAATTCATGAAAGGGTGGCAATGTATCATGTTACGCAAGCGGAAAAGGACGAGCTTGCTTCATTAGCGGATACTTTCGCTCAGGGCACACCTTTAGATGCAGATTTTGATAAGATGTTTGGCGAGACTAAAACGTTTAGAGATTTAAGTCAGGAGCTTACTTCTGAGCAAATGAATTCTGCTGAAAAAGAAAGACTTGATGAACTGGAACCGTATTTTGTAAATGAATCGGAAAGTGTAACTTCTGTTGTTGGAAAATGGAATAATAGAAATACAAGGAAAGCCGCTTTGCCGTCGAAACAGGCAGCACTTATAGCATTAAAGGCATCTATGGAGACTCAAAGACCGAGGCAAACAAAAAAATTATCCCTTCTTTTGATCATTGGGATAATTCTTGTTATGGCAGGTTTATTTGCTGCTATTACAACATCTCCTGCAGCGGGTGTAATAATGGTGATTGCGGGAGTTGGATTTGCTGTTGCAGGCGTATTGGTCAACAGGAAATCGGAGCCGGCACAGTCAGGTATTTCTCCGGAGTTTGAAAATTTAAGACGGACCATTGATGAAGATGAAGAATTTATTGCCAAAATAGATGAAGAGGTGGCTGACTATCTTACGGCACATGGCAAAAGCTTTCATGAAGATACGGTGTCTGTTGTTTTGCAGGAGATTATCGCAGAATCTGTTGAATATTCTTCCTTAAAGAAAAAATTCCAAAATTCTTTGAACAGTACAAAAGCAACGGATTTAGAGAATTCGCGGCAATCTCTCAGAACTTTTCTTGGCAAATACGGAATCACATCCACTGATTCAAAATTTGTTGATGATTTATATATACTTAAAGATAGAGCAGAAAAGTACAAGGTATTAAAAGAGAAACAGGAAAATTTGGAAAAGGCGGAAAGGGAATATAAAGCACTTAGAGAAGAGATCATTTCATTTTTGGATGAATATAGTTATGAAGCATCAGATAATGTTTCTTTACAACTCAGTGATATCCGGGATTCTGTAGTCAATTATCAGGAATTGATGAAAGCCTTAGAGGGTGTGAGGAAAGAACTGGAACAGTTTGAAACAGAAAATACGATTTCTGCATTGAATGAAATCAAAATAGATGAATCTCTTCCAACGCTTGAAAATCTGAATCAGATAATTCAGCAGATCACAGAAGACAGAGAAAATGTTCATAATAATATAAATAGTTATAATAAGACGCTTGAAAATCTTCAGGAACAGTACGATGAATGGGAAGAAAACTGTGCAAGGTTGAAGGAACTGGAATCTTTACAGGCCGAGGAGAAGCAAAAGTACAAGTATGTCAGTATGGCAAAGAAAAAATTAGAGATGGCAAAGGAAGTTATGACAGCAAAATATGCCGATCCGATATTTCAGGGTTTTAGCAAATACTATGAGATGATTTCCGGTAAAGAGGCTGTTCACTTTCATATTGATGCGAATACGACAGTTACTGTAGATGAATTGGGCAAACAACGGGATACGAATACCCTCAGTTCCGGGTATAGAGATCTTATTGGAATTTGTCTCAGGTTAGCGCTTGTTGATGCTATGTATCAGGAGGAAGAGCCGCCTCTCATAATGGATGATCCGTTTACCAGCTTAGATGACAAAAAAGTTAATGCAGGTATGGATTTTGTAGAAAAGCTTGCGGAAAAGTATCAGATCATCTATTTTACATGTAGTGCTTCAAGAGGATAAATATTTTTTATAATAAAACACATGTCTGAAAGAGATAAAATAAACGATCACCTACAAGACCGAGATTACGAAAAAGGATATGTTAGCACGACAAACGCATGAGTAAATAAATTGTGAACCATCCCTTTTTCTGATAAACTGAAAGAAAAAAGGATGGTCTGTATCATGGAAGAATTACTGAACTGGATGGAATATATTGAAGATG
>JAAUZC010000013.1 GCA_014804795.1 Lachnospiraceae bacterium
ATCACCGAAGTTCTGCCCGAACTGCGGGACACCTACAACAGGGACGAAATTCTGCGGGAACTGCGGAAGCCAGCTCTTTACATAAGTATGTTGTAAAGCGGGCACAGATATGGAGAATACATGAGCATTTATGATACGTTAAATGATAAACAGAAAGAAGCGGTCTTTTGCACAGAGGGACCGCTTCTGATATTGGCAGGGGCAGGCAGCGGCAAGACGAGAGTGCTGACTCACAGAATAGCCTATCTGATAGACCGATGCGGTGTCAATCCGTGGCATATTCTTGCGATCACTTTTACCAATAAAGCGGCGGGGGAAATGCGGGAGAGAGTGGATAAGCTAGTCGGATTCGGTTCAGAGAGCATCTGGGTATCCACATTCCACTCCGCCTGTGTCAGAATTTTGCACAGACATATTGATCTGTTGGGGTATGATACCAATTTTACAATATATGACACGGATGATCAGAAAACGGTGATGAAAGATGTCTGTAAAAAACTGCAGATCGATACAAAGCAGTTGAAAGAGCGAACCATCTTAAACGCTGTTTCCAACGCAAAAAATGAACTGATCAGTGCCGAAACTTATGAAAAAAATGTTTCCTGGGATTTCACACAGAAAAAGATCGCGGCGGCGTATAAAGAGTATCAACAGACACTGCAAAAAAACAATGCGTTGGATTTTGATGATCTGATCATGCTGACGGTGGAACTTTTTAAGAAAAGCCCGGAGGTGCTGCAAAATTATCAAAATCGTTTTAATTATATTATGGNGGATNAATATCAGGATACAAACACAGCGCAGTTTGAGTTAGTGAGGCTGCTTGCCAAAGNAAACAGGAATCTGTGCGTGGTGGGGGATGACGATCAGTCCATCTATAAATTCAGGGGAGCAAATATCCGTAATATTCTGGATTTTGAGAAAGAATACCCGGATGCGAAAGTGGTGAGGCTTGAGCANAATTACCGGTCTACGCAAAGCATTCTGGATGCCGCCAACGCTGTGATCAGCCATAATCAGGGAAGAAAAGACAAGTCCCTCTGGACAGATCAGGGTGCAGGCAGACGTGTCCGCTTTGAGCAGTTTGACACGGCTTATGAGGANGCGGAGTTCATTGCCGATGATGTGGTGCGNAAACACCGAAAGAATGAAGGAAGTTTTTCTGATTTTGCCGTTTTGTACCGGACCAATGCACAGGCGCGTATCCTGGAGGAGCGGATGGTGATGGAGGGTATTCCNTATCATGTGGTGGGAGGCACAAATTTCTATGCCCGCCGTGAGATCAAGGACATGCTNGCNTATCTGAAAACNATCGACAACGGGCTTGATGATGTGGCGGTGAAGCGCATCATCAATGTGCCGAAACGGGGAATCGGGGCNGCGACCATACAGCGCGTNCAGGAATATGCAGANGAAAACGGNATCAGCTTTTACAATGCTTTGCGGGAAGCNNANNANGTGNCNGGNGTNGGCAGAAGTCTGGCGAAGCTTTCTTCNTTTGTCACAATGATACAGGCATTTCGCGGGAAGATGGAGTTTTACTCGTTGAAAGAGCTGCTTAAAGATATTCTGGAACAGACAGGATATCTGGAAGAACTNCGTGCTTCTGANGAAGAAGATGCGGATGACAGAATTGATAATGTGGAGGAGCTTATCAGNAAACTTGTATCCTATGAGGAAAGCGCTGAGGAGCCGTCTTTAAGTGAATTTNTGGAACAGGTGGCGCTTGTCAGTGATATTGATAATGTGGAAGCCGGAGGGGGGCAAGTGCTTTTAATGACGCTTCATTCGGCAAAAGGGTTAGAGTTTCCGTTTGTCTATCTGGCAGGGNTGGAGGACGGGCTGTTTCCGAGCTATATGTCTATCATATCGGAGGATATGGAGGATATAGAAGAGGAAAGACGGCTTGCCTATGTGGGCATTACCAGAGCAATGAAAGAGCTTATGCTGACCTGTGCAAAGAAGCGGATGGTGCGCGGTGAAACCCAGTATCATGCGGTGAGCAGGTTTGTCAGAGAGATTCCGGCGCAGCTTTTGGACGGCTATGTGCCGCCTGTCAGNAAATGGCAGGATGANGATTATGATGACAGGCCGCTGCCGTTTTACGAGAGTGATGAGAAGCGCGGAGGAAGCGGCTTCCTGCAAAATGCCGGAAGCAGTTCCGGTCAGAGTTTCGGAGGCGCTCTCGGAAGAAATAGCGGAAATGGCNCAGNGAAGAGCATCGGGAGCNCATCTCAGAAAAGCTATGGCAGCAGTTCCTATCATACGTTTGCAAACGGTGGCCTTAAGAGAGTGACGAGGACAGCGGAACAGGATAAGCCTTATATTGCAAAAGCCGGTGGCGCTGCCGGGTTGCAGAATATAAACGGGCTGTCAAAGGGAATGCAGATGTCGGGCGGTGTACCGGATTACGGCGTCGGCGACAGAGTACTGCATACCAAGTACGGACAGGGAACAGTGCTGGCACTGGAAAAAGGAACAAAAGATTATCAGGTGACAGTGATGTTTGATACGATGGGACAAAGATCCATGTATGCGGGATTTGCAAAATTAAAGAAATTATAAATTTTCAATTTTCAATTTTTATAAAGGTGTCGGCTATCGATTCTGTTTTGGCCTCCGGATTCATAAAATTTTTGTTAAAGTATAGTAAAAAGAATGGATTCGTGATATACTAACAAAAATGCGGGTGTTAGCGACACTGCGAAATATTCAGGCAAAGAAAAATATCATAAACAAAGAGGGAGGTATTTTTATGGAAGAAAGATATCATGCAATAATGGAGACATTGAACAGGCTTACAAAGCGGGAAGAAGAGAAAAGGGATATCACTAAAATTGTTACCTGTGTACTGATCGTATTGGCTGTTCTGGCAGCTATCGGCGGAGCAGCTTATGCAATATACCGTATGATGTCGAGGGATGAACTGGACGATTTTGAAGACGAATTTGAAGATGACTTTGACGATGAATTCTTTGAGGACGAAGAGGAAACAGCGGAAGTAAAAGAAGATGTTAAGCCCGAAGAAGAAAAGAAAGACGTTGAGGAATAAGAAGTAAGCTGTATAATTGAAATGATTTAAAAAAGCAGCAACCGCACGCTTCGCGAACGGTTTTATGCTGACGGAAAGTGTGGACGGTTTCGCCCACACTTTTTTGGGATAAAGGCAGTGGATAACGTGACTTTCATATAAATTTGGGAAGGAATCAGGTATATGAAAAAGGGACAGGTTTTGGAAGGCATCGTGGAACGGGTGGATTTTCCGAATAAAGGTATCGTAAAAGTAAAGGAAGAGAACGGCGAAGAAGCTGTATGTCTTGTGAAAAATGTATTGCCGGGACAAAAGATTTCTCTTCGGATACAGAAAAAAAGAAACGGGCGGGCGCAGGGGCAGCTTTTGGAGGTGCTTGAGAAGGCGGAAAATGAGGTGGAAAGTACCTGCCCTCACTTTGGAGCCTGTGGAGGATGTCTGTACCATAATTTGTCCTACAAAGATCAATGCGGCTTGAAGAGCGAACAGGTAAAAAGACTGCTTGAACCCGTGCTGTGCAGACAGGGAGAGTGGAAGTTTGAGACAATCAAACCAAGCCCGGCGGTGTATGGGTATCGCAATAAGATGGAGTTTACCTTTGGAGATGAGGTGAAAGACGGTCCGCTGTCCGTCGGTCTACATAAAAGGGGCGGATTTTATGATATCATCACAGTTTCGGAATGCCTGATCATGGATGAGGACTATCGGCGGATTTTGACGGCGGTCAGAGACTATTTTGAGGAGAAAGGTTTACCTTTCTTTCACAGACTGCGCCATACCGGTTTTCTGCGCCATCTTTTAGTGCGGAAAGGTGCAAAAACAGGGGAAATTTTAGTGGCATTGGTGACAACAAGCGGGATAGACAGCGTGGCAGGAGAGACTGCCCCCAAAACAGAAAAAGCTGTCCCGGATATGGGCGGGTTTGCCGAGATGCTTTTGAAGTTGCCGCTTCACGGAAAAATTGTGGGAATCCTCCATATGGCCAATGATTCTGTGGCGGATGTGGTGCGAAGTGATGAAACGAAACTTTTGTATGGAAGAGACTATTTTTATGAAGAGATTTTGGGACTGCGTTTTCGGATCACAGCGTTTTCCTTTTTCCAGACCAATTCTCTGGGGGCGGAGGTACTTTACAGTACAGCGAGGGAGTTTATCGGGGAGCTAAGCAATCAGAAAAGTGGAGAGGCAAAGCGGGATAAAGTGGTGTTTGACTTATACAGCGGCACAGGTACCATAGCGCAGTTGATGGCGTCCGCGGCCAAAAAAGTGGTGGGTGTGGAGATCGTGGAGGAGGCTGTGGAAGCAGCCAGGGAGAATGCTGAGCTGAACGGTCTGAGTAATTGTGAATTTATCGCCGGAGATGTACTGAAAGTGCTGGATGAGTTGGAAGAGAGGCCTGATGTTATTATACTGGATCCGCCCAGAGACGGAGTGCATCCGAAGGCGTTGAAAAAGATACTGGCTTATGGGGTGGAGAAGATTGTCTATATTTCCTGTAAACCGACCAGTCTTGCAAGGGATCTGGAAAGTTTTCTGGAGGAAGGATATGAGGTAGAACGGGTGGTTTGCTGCGATCAGTTCCCGTGGACGGGGAATGTGGAGACGTGCGTTCTCTTGTCGCGTAAAAAATCAGGGGGCAAATCCACCAAGATTGAGATAGAAATTGACTTAAGCGAAGCAGATAGGCGGGAATGCATTGGTAAAGCAACCTATCAAGAAATCAAGGATTATATTTGGGAACACTATCAAACAAAAGTGTCGCACTTATACATAGCACAGATTAAGAAAAAGTGTGGTCTTGATGTAGGAGAGAACTTCAATAAACCTAAAACAGAGGGAAACAAAGTTCCCAATTGCCCGTTGGAGAAAGTTTGAAGCATTGATGAAATAGAAAATAATAAGCAAGCAGAGTAATTCTGTTTGCTTTTTTAGCATAAATTGTGGGTATTCGCTTTTTGAAAAATTGAGCATAAATTGCAATATTATAATAATTAATGAAACTATATTTCAATAAATAAAACAATATAGCAAACTATGAAATAAACTGCCATAAGATGCTCAAAAATGATTCAAAAATCAATCTACTATATAGGAAAAGAAAACATCAAAATAAGTTCAAAGATTAAATTTTATAGCCCAGAGGGTCGAGCGCATCTCGAATGGAAGAATGCAATAACCTCCGATAGGGGTTATTGTTTTCTGGAATGTCCCGTATCAGGTCGCTGGTCCCCAAGCTAAAATGTGCAGCTTGCTGTACATTTTACCTGATAGCTCCATGCCTTTTGGAGCGTCAAGGGCGAGACAACCTGCTTAGTCAGGAACTGACTAGGTTGGCGAGACCCGTGTACTTCGCAAGTGTTACTTTATCAGAGTTTATGCTGTGGGTACTGGCTTTATTTGGATTTTTTGAATGGAAGCGAATACCCAAGAATGGGATAAAGGGTATCATACGTAAATTGACTTGCAATCTGATAAAGAAGCATTATAATGATACCATAGGATAAAATTTTGAACATAAAAGGTGATGGTAATGAACAAAATAGAATTTTTTACAAATGATAGATATTTGGTATTGAAAACATTATATGAGCATCAGATAGAGATTAACAATGCGGAAATATGTCCTATCACTCAACAGGAGATAGCAGATGCTCTTGGATGCAGCAAGGCGAAGGTAAATATTGTTCTAAATGAGTTGATTAACAATGGATATGTTCAAATTTACAACAATACAAAGGGCAGATATGTCCTGACAGAAGATGCAAAGAAGATAATGAAGAAATTAAAGTCCTGAAAATTGGACGGATAAAGGATTAGAATTTAAAGATACAAGGAGATAGAGAAATGGCATATCAAAGTGAAGCACAACTTGAAGACAATCTTATTAAAAAGTTAGGTACTTTAAATTACACTTTTGTTAAGTTAGATGATTACGATTCTTTAGAAAGAAATTTCAGAGAACAAATAAGTATTTTTAACAAAGATACTTTAGGGGATGTTCCTTTGTCCGACATAGAATTTAACCGTTTAATTCAGGGAATTGCACACGGGAAGTCGGTGTTTCAGTGTGCAAAGCAATTAAGAGATAAATTCGTATTGGACAGGGACGATAATAGCAGAATTTATTTACAATTTATGAGCCAAAATCCAGAAGAAAATATATGGCAGGTAACAAACCAAGTTACTGTTGTTGGAAAATATAAGAATAGATATGATGTGACACTTTTATGTAATGGGCTTCCGATTGTTCAGATTGAACTGAAAAGAAGTGGAATTGACATTAAAGAAGCTATCAATCAAATTGACAGGTATCGTATACATAGTTACAAAGGACTGTTTCATTTTGTTCAGGTTTTTATAGTTTCAAATTCTGTAGAAACAAGATATTTTTCTAATACAGATGATACAAGAATTATGAAATCATTGACTTTTTATTGGACTGATGAAGCAAATGAGAGAATTAATAATTTAGATGATTTTTCCTCTGCATTTTTAAATCAAAATCGCTTAACGAAGTTGATTCATAGATATATGGTTATCAATGAAACAGATAAAAATTTGATGGTTATGCGACCTTATCAGATTTTTGCAACAGAATCAATCTTACGGAAAGCACTTACTACTGATAAAGGTGGCTATATTTTTCATACAACAGGTTCAGGAAAAACACTTACTTCTTTTAAAACAGCACAACTGCTAACGAAAGAAAATAAGATTAAAAAGGTATTCTTCTTAGTAGATAGAAGTGATTTAGATACCCAAACCATGCAGGAATTTAATCGTTTTGAAGATGGTTGTGTGGATTATACAGATAGAACAGATACATTAGTAAAGCAGATTGAAGATCCTAATAAAAAATTGATTATCAGCACAATTCAGAAAATGGCGACTGCAATTAGAAAGCCTTATTATCAGAAGAAAATTCTTCCATATAAAGATGAAAAGGTTATATTCATAATAGATGAATGTCATAGAAGTCAGTTTGGAAAGATGCATAATGATGTCAAGAAATTCTTTACGAAAGCACAATATTTTGGCTTTACAGGTACTCCAAGATTTGTTGAAAATAAATCCCAAGATGGAAGAACAACAAGCGATGTATTTGGAGAGTGTTTGCATCAATACCTTATCAAAGAAGCTATTTTTGATAAAAATGTTCTTGGATTCAATGTGGAGTATATTAGTACCTATGAAGGGCAGTATGATGAAAATGATGGCACTTTGGTAGAAGCAATTGATAAAAAGGAAGTCTTAGAATCAGATGAAAGAGTTTCTTTGGTTGCACAGCATATTGTAGATCATCATAGTACAAAAACTAGGATTAGTGGGAATAAATATACAGCTATTTTTGCGACATCATCCATTCCGATGCTTATGAAATATTATGATGAGTTTAAGAAGATAGATCACAATTTAAAGATTGCTGCTGTATTCAGCTTTGGTACAAATGAAGATTTAGAAGATAAAGTGGAACATAGCAGAGATTCATTACAGAGAATCATGGATGATTACAATGAAATGTTTGATACAAAATATACAACAGACACTTTTGCTGCATACAATGCTGACATTTCAAAAAGATTAAAAGTGAAGAAAATTCCTGAAATTGATTTGTTGATTGTTGTAAATATGTATTTGACAGGTTTTGACAGCAGACCGTTGAACACCTTATATGTGGATAAAAACTTAGAGTGGCATAACTTGTTACAGGCTTTTTCCAGAACAAACAGGGTGGAAAAAGAAACGAAACAATTTGGAAATATTATTTGTTACAGAAACTTGAAAAAGCAGACAGATGATGCTTTAAGATTGTTTTCTGGTGGCGGCGATGTGACAGGAGTGCTTCTGAAGCCTTATGAGTACTATGTTGAACAATTTAAAGAATTAGCTGCAATTCTCCATAACGAAGCAAAAACACCAGCAGATATAGATCATATGCAGAGCGAAGAGGAACAAGCAAAATTTGTTATTGCTTTTAGGGAACTTTCCAAAGTGCTTTTGACACTTGAAACTTTTACGGATTTTACTTGGGCAGATATTGAAGATAGTATTATGCAACAGGAATATGAAGATTTCAAAGGTAGATATTTTACGATTCATGATAGTATTGTAAAGGGAAGAGAGAGCGAAAAAGTATCTATTTTAGATGATATAGATTTTAGCATTGAAATTATTCAAACTGATAAGATAAATGTTGCTTATATTATGAATCTACTGAAAAATGTAGATATGAAAGATAAGAAACAAAAAGAGAAAGATTTAGCTCATATCTTTGATGAATTAGATAGAACAGATAATCCTGAGTTAAAGAAAAAGGTTGATTTAATCAAAGCATTCTTAAATGAAATGATGCCGATAATACAGGAAGATGAAGATGTATTAGAAAAATATTCAGAATATGAAGACAGGGCAAGAACAGCAGAAATTGAGGCATTTGCAACGGATAAGAATGTTGATTTTTCTTTCCTTAGAGGTTTGATTTCTGAGTTTGAGTTTAGTCATATTTTGGATAAAGATGCTATTAGAAGTGAATTGAAGGGTTCATTTTCGTATAAAGAGAAAAAGTTGTTAGTAACAGAGATAATGGAATTCATTATCGAGAATTGCAATAAATATCAATTATAAGAAAAAAGGAGAAATAGAAAATGGCAGATGTAAATAAGCAAAAACAATTAGCACAAGAACTTTCTACAAAACTTTGGGCTATGGCAAATGACCTTCGTGGAAATATGGAAGCATATGAATTTAAGAACTATATTTTGGGATTAATTTTCTATAAACATTTATCTGATAGAACAGAAAGTTTTATGAATGAACTATTACAGGATGACGATATTTCCTATGCAGATGCATGGGAAGATGTTGCCTACCA
This sequence comes from Lachnospiraceae bacterium, assembly GCA_014804795.1. Taxonomy (GTDB): domain Bacteria; phylum Bacillota; class Clostridia; order Lachnospirales; family Lachnospiraceae; genus 1XD8-76. Next base: position 8,904 of record JAAUZC010000013.1, read on the forward strand.
TGATGATTTGGTGGAAGACTCTCTTTCTACACTTGGCTATGTCCTTGAACCCAAATATCTATTTAGTAATGTTGTAAATATGATAGAGAATGGCACATTTACCATTGATTATATGGAAGAAATTATCAATTCCATTACAGAATCTACACTTGGACAGGATTCAGAAGCTGATTTTAATGGTTTGTTTGAAGATATGGATTTGAAATCCTCGAAACTTGGTAAGGAAGTATCTCAAAGAGGAAAATTAATCGGAAAAATTATTCAGACGATAGATACAATCAATTTCCAGATGGGTGATACAGATGTGGATATTCTTGGCTCTGCCTATATCACGTTGATTGGTAATTTTGCTTCAACAGCAGGGAAAAAGGGCGGGGAGTTCTATACTCCCACTAATATGTCAAAGTTGGTGGCAAGATTGGCTACAGTTGGACTCTCTGATGTGCTGAGTGCATGTGATCCTGCTTGTGGTTCAGGTTCCTTATTGTTACAGGTTGGAGAGTATGCAAATGTCAGAAAATATTATGGACAGGAAATGACAAGCAGCACCTATAACCTTGCAAGAATGAACATGATTTTGCATGACATTCGTTACCAAAATTTTAATATTGTTAATGTAGATACATTGGAAGATGACAGTAACTTTGAAGATGAAAGATTTACAGTACAGGTAGCGAATCCGCCATACTCAACCAAATGGTCTGCTGATATTAAGTTTTTGGAAGACGAAAGATTTTCTGCTTATGGGAAATTGGCACCTTCATCAAAAGCAGACTTTGCGTTTGTACAGCATATGATTTATCATATGGCAGATGGAGACAGCAGGATTGCCGTTTTACTTCCACATGGAG
>JAAUZC010000014.1 GCA_014804795.1 Lachnospiraceae bacterium
GATTCCGATCTTATATCTTGTTTGTTCCATCCTGCCTTATGTGAACATTACGGAGGAGTTTCTCAGAGAATCTATTGATGCTGTTGTGCCGGGGGTCATCGGGGTATTCTTGAATTCCATCATTGCTGATGTTTACCGGCAGTCCGCTGGGGGGATTTCACTGGCTGTGCTTTTGATGCTGTGGTCTGCAGGCAAGGGCATGATGGCGCTGATGCGTGGATTAAATGCAGTCAATGAAGTGGGAGAAATTAAAAACTATATCTATGTCAGAATCATAGCGGCACTTTATACGGTTCTGTTGATTTTGGCCGTTGTGCTCACTATCGGCATCAGTGGTTTTGGAAAATATATTGTCAAAATGTTTCTCAGTTATTTTCCCGGTGCAAGAGTGATATCTTCCGTGCTGGGACGGTTTCAGTTTGTTTATGCGTGGGTTGTGTTGACCGTGCTGTTTATGCTGATCTACAGTTATGTGCCGGGACAGAGGCAAAAGTTTTTGATGCAGATGCCGGGAGCGGTTTTTACGGCTGTGATCTGGAACGGATTTTCGCTTGTCTTTTCCGCATACCTTGAATATTTCGGGGACTTTGGCATATACGGGTCGTTGGCGACCGTGGTCATTGTTCTTTTATGGCTTTACTGTATGAGCTATATTGTGATGATCGGGGCACATATCAATAAGTATTTCAGACCGGCAAATGAATATATACTGGAGAAAAAGGTTGGGAGAAAAAAGGAATGAAAGAAATGTTGAGTTGGGGATTTATTTCACAGCAGTTGATTTTTCTGGTGAGGATCATCCTCGCGATGTTATGCGGGTGCATCATAGGAATCGAGAGACAGCAGAGAATCAAGGTGGCGGGAACGCGGACGCATATGATGATCGCCATGGCTGCTGCGTTGATGATGATCATTTCCAAATACGGATTTATTGATGTGATAGGAAGGGCAGGCGTATCCTGGGACGTGTCCAGGGTAGCGGCAAGCATCATTACCGGTATCGGTATTCTGGGCGGCATCATTATTACCGGCAGGCAGGGGAGAGTCAGCGGAACCACGACTGCAGCAGGGCTAATGGCGACGATTGCCATCGGTATGGCCTTCGGCGCCGGATTGTATGTGATGGGTGTCGGCGTGACAGCATTACTTTTGACAATGCAGTACCTGCTGCACCAAAATCTCTGGATTGTGAGGCAGACGATTCGCGCACAGGCGGTTTTCCATATAGAACACGGTACAGGAGATTACCAGAAAGTGTTGGAGGAACTGGAAAAATATGAGATCCATATTCAGCAGTTCAAGTGGGAGAAAATGGGCAGTGAATCATTCCAGATCTGCTGTGATGTCACAATACCGGCACGCTATACAAAAGAAGAGATCATTTCTATTTTTGCAGGTATGCCGGAGACCGAGAATTTTGATATTGTATACATATAGAAATAATAATTCATGACAATGGAGCGCCTTGTATGCTTTGGCTGAGGGCGCTCCTGTTTTATGAGCCGGGTTCATCAAGTGATATTAACGGCGATATATTGTCTTTGTTTACAAGTCGGCAACATTTTCAGGGTAGAATTATTGAAAGGTTTTATGATAAGGAGTGGCAGAGAATGGCTGAAATACTGATCGTGGAGGATGAGCTGTCTATCAATGAACTGATCCGGAAAAATCTGGAACTTGCGGGACATCATTGTATACAGGTTTTTGATGGAGATGACGCGATAGAACTTCTGATACAGAAAAACTTTGATCTGATCATACTGGATATCATGCTGCCCGGGGCGGACGGATATGAGGTACTCGATCAGGCGGAAGGGTTACCGGTTATCTTTTTGACGGCGCGGAGCGAGCTGTCGGATAAGCTGAGGGGGTTGTCCAAAGGCGCTGATGACTATATCACCAAGCCTTTTCAGATGCTGGAGCTTGCGGCAAGGGTGGAGGCGTTGCTCAGGCGGACAAAAAAAGCTGAGAAATACTTTGAGTTGGATCATGTAAAGCTGGATTTTGAAAAACGGCTTATTTTTGTGGATGAAAAGCCGGTGGACTGTACGCCGAAGGAATATGAACTGTTTGAGACGTTGGTAAAAAACCGCAATATAGCGCTTTCCAGGGAAAGACTGTTAGATATGGTGTGGGGATATGATTTTGAGGGCGGCACCCGCACAGTGGATGTGCATATCCAGAGGCTTCGCTCCAAACTGGGCCTGGAGAGACGGATTGTCACGGTCTATAAGCTTGGATACAGGCTGGAGGTGCCTCAATGAAAAAGAAGGCTTTTTGGACAACATTGCTGCTTTTTATTGTTTTTATTAATTCCGGCATGCTGATCGTTTCCGTGATCAGTCTGCGGGAGAGTATGGAAACGGAACGGGAAAAGGTGCTGACGGAGCATTATGTGATCTCCTCCGGGCTGCTCGGGGATATGCAGGCTTTGAAAAACCGGGGCGGAGATATAAAAACGTCTATGGAGGAGCTGATGAGAACCTATTCTCGCTATTCCCAGAACAGGAACAATGAATTTGCAGTATCCTGTGAGTCTGCCTGGATCTATTATTCAGGAGAAGAGACGCCTGAGAGCGCTCCTCTCAGTTTTTCCGGTCAGATCGATCAGTCGGAAAGAATGCTTTTTCTGGAGAAAAAGCCGGTACCTGAACTTTGTGTTTACGGCCGTTTCCCCGCGCCCTTTCAGGAGTATGGACTTTTATACTGTGCCGGCCTGGACGATATGTATGGAACATGGCGGGGAATGAAGAACATGCTTTTTACTGTCAGTATGGCGATGACAATTCTGTTTGCTCTTTTTCTGATCAAATTTCTGGATATCCTGTTTAAGCCTTTAAGAGAGATTTCGGCGGTTTCCCGCGTGATTGCGGCGGGAGATTATCATACACGTCTGCATGTCGGCGGAAAAGATGAGATTGCGGCGATGGCGGATAATTTTAATCTGATGGCGGGACAGGTGGAATCCCATATACGGCTGCTGCAGGATACAGCAGATCAAAAGCAGCAGTTTATTGATAATTTTGCCCATGAACTGAGGACGCCGCTCACTGCCATTTACGGATATGCGGAGTATCTTCAGAAAGCGGCGGTGACAGAGGAGGAGCGTTTTGAATGTACCAGGTTTATTTTGTCGGAATGCAGCAGACTTCAGAATATGGCGTATCAGCTTCTTGATCTGGCGGCGCTCAGGGAAGTGCAGACGGAAAGTGTTTCGGTAGAAGAACTGTTTGGGAGAGTCTGTGAGATCATGCAAATCAGGGCGGAGAAAAAGGAGATTGTATTGTCATGCACATGCCATCAGGAAACTGTGGACGGAAATATGGAACTTTTGATCACGGTGTTTAATAATCTGATTGACAATGCACTGAAAGCCAGTCCGACAGGAGCCGTTATCCGGCTTGAGGCAGTCAGAACCGGTGAGGAGCTGGAACTGTCGGTGGCCGATCAGGGAATCGGTATGACCGATGAGCAGATAGCTCATATTAAAGAAGCCTTTTACTGTGTAGATAAGTCCAGAAGCCGTGGGGCCGGCGGAGCGGGGCTTGGACTTTCCATCTGTGACAAGATTGTGCAGCTTCATCACGGCAGACTGGAGTTTTTGTCTGAGCCGGGTGAGGGAACCAGAGCGCGGGTTATATTGCCGGCAGAGTGACACTATTTTACAACTTGATAATAAGTTGAATATTTTTTTGAAATATTTCTCTTTTATTCTGTAAATTATGAAGTACAAAATCAGTTTATATAGAATGGAGGATTTACAAGATGAGAAAAAACAAAAAACAAGGTAACAGGAAAAGCAGGAATATTTTGGCAGTCGCCGCAGCAGTTCTGGCGGTCAGCGGTATCGGCGCCGGTATTTTCAGTATGATGGCGGAAGGAGCGGTACAGGCGGGAATGATTGAGACTGAGAAAGTACCGACCAGCTATCATGTTCCGGCAGTGGTTTCAGTTCCGGTTCCGGAGACGGTGGACGAAAGGGCGGAAGTAAATTATCACGTCAGCATGAGCATGTTTAATAAGGAGACGCCGACAGAGATAGATCTGTCGATGGAAGAGGCGGCGGCATTGGGCATTAAGTATCTGGAAGAAATCATGGATTTTGATGCCGAGGGAGCGGATGTCTATATGGATTACAGCGGCGGCACGGTTACATTTCCGCGGGCTTTCTGGAGCGGCGATGTTCGTTTTGGAAAACAGGAAAAGACAGATGAAGATACGTGGGGCTTTTTTATTGATGCGGTGACCGGGGAACTGTTTATGATCAGCTGTGCGGAGACACTGGATGTGGATGTGCCGCTTGGATATGACAGTTCGCTGGAAGAAAACTGCGATATCTATTTAAATAAGGCAAGGGAGCTGGCGGAACGTTTTGATCTGGTAGGTTCCACGGTGACAAATGCAGTGTATGGTTCTCAGGGATACGGCAGCAATAACCCGGATATCAGTATAGAAGTAGAGGGGGATAACGGGCAGAAAGTGATCATCACATTTTCCCGTTATAACCAGAGACTGTTAGGGATTATTACAAATACATCCAGAGAAGTGACGGAGAAAGCGATGGAGGATATTGCAAACGGTTCCGTGAGTTCGGAGGATGTGGAGACAATATATTGGAATGCCGGGGAGAAGGATGCGAATACAGTATATTGGTATGCCGGGGATAGGGTGAAATAGCAGGCCGGTGATTTATGAATAAAATACTTGACAGCCCAGGAAAAAATCACTAGAATGTAGGATAGTTTAATGCAGGCAGAGATAGTTGACCTGTAATCGTATAGAATACTGGATACAATAAACGCTGTGATGGTGCAAAAGAACCTGTTATCCCCGACAGAGAGAAAAGGTCATCGGCTGAAAGCCTTTTCGGGTTCCGGCAGAGTTTTAATTTCACACCTGAGCGGTTCCCGGGAAAGAATAAGATATGTTATAGAATCAAGTAGCGGGAAACGGTGGAAGGCACGTTAAGCCGATTGAGAGTCTGTCAATATATTATGATGTAAAGTATATGGCAGGAAGCAGGGTGGTACCGCGATCAACATCGTCCCTTGTTATTTTGAAAATAGCAGGAGACGGTGTTTTTTCCGTGGGCAACGAGCCAAGCAGACGTGCTTGCACGGATATTTGGCGACTGCCGCGAGAGTGAAATGTCTCGTGGCTTGCCGCGGGATATTTCACTAGCATAAGGCCGCTCGCGGAGCGTGCGACCGTTGGTTTAATAAGGGAAGTCTTGAAATGAGAAAGGAGAAATGTAATGAAAGATAAAATCTACAGCATTTTATCTGAAGCAAAAAACAAGATTCATGAGGCTGCAAGTGAGGGTGGATTGCAGAATGTAAAGAGTGCTTATATCGGAAAGCAGGGTTCTTTAAGCCTTCTGATGAAAGAACTCCCGACGATTGATGTGTCTCTCAGACCTGAGATGGGAAAACTTTTGAACCAGGTTAAAAACGAGGTCACGGAGCTGATTGATAAGAAGAGGACGGAGCTGAAACTGAAAGCTTCCGAAGTATCCCCGGATTTTGACTGTTCTGTCCCNGGCATNCTGCCNGCCGGCGGCGGNCTTCATCCGATCACACAGATGTGNTATGATCTGAATGATACATTCCGTTCCATGGGATTTGAGATTTTTGAGGANGANGAGATCACAAGCGAGATGTACGCATTTGACAAGTTNAATTTCCCNCNNAATCATCCTGCCCGTGAGAGNATGGATACNTATTGGCTGGANGGACATGACAGNGGAAGNACGAATGANAAGCTTTGTCTGCGTCCNCATCTGACAGGCGGCAGNGTCCGNTANATGCAGACACATAAACCGCCGTACCGTTTTGTTTATCCGGGACGTGTGTANAGAAACGAGACAACGGATGCTCANCATGAGAGAGCTTTCTTCCAGTATGAGGCTCTTATTGTGGATAAGGATATTACNTTTACATCCGGCAAAGTTATGATCAAGAGCATTCTCAGCAAAGTATTCGGAACNGATGTGCCGGTGAGAATGCGCTCCGGTTTCTTTCCGTTTGTGGAGCCGGGATTTGAGATTGACATGCAGTGTCAGGTGTGCGGCGGNAANGGCTGCAGCGTCTGCAANCATGTNGGATGGATCGANGTAATGCCGGGNGGTTCTCCNCATCCGAACGTACTGAGGGCAGCGGGNCTTGATCCGGATGAGTACACAGGCTTCTATGTAAANATCGGCCTCGACNGGCTTGTTATGATGCGTTATGGTGTAGATGATGTAAGNCTGTTCCACAGNGCNGANTTAAGATTCCTGAAACAGTTTAGATAAGGAGAGANAAAATGAAGTTATCATTATCATGGATTNAGGATTATGTGAATATCCCTGAGGATGTGGATCTGAAAAAACTGGCATANGANNTGACCATGTCCACAGTGGAAGTGGAAGATGTAGAGNATCTTGCNCGNCGGTTTGANAATATGCTTGTAGGTGTGATNGAGAAGGTTGAACCNCATCCGAATGCNGACAGNCTNAGAGTGTGCAAGGTNGATATCGGCGGCGGAGAGATCAAGGATATCGTCTGTGGCGGAATCAANCTGAAAGAGGGNATGCGNGTTGCCGTATCCTGCCCGGGCGCTGTCGTGCANTGGCATGGNGAAAGTGAGCCGGTTGTNATNAANAATTCCAAACTCCGCGGNGTGGANTCATACGGTATGATCTGNGCATCNGAGGAGATCGGNCTGAGCGATCTGTTTCCGGCNGGGCAGGAGGCGGANATCNTGGANCTTTCCGCGTTNGATGTGCCTGCAGGNACTTCTCTTGCAGATGCTTTGGATATGAATGATGTGCTGCTGGAGATTGACAATAAATCAATGACAAACAGACCGGATCTCTGGGGGCACTACGGGATTGCCCGTGAGATCGCNGCTCTTTANNATCTGCCGCTTACNGAGATCAAACCTTTCGAGACAGATGTNCAGTCTGATTTCCGGGTTGAGATCAATGNNCCGGACAGATGNACAAGATATATNGGTGTGGAGATGTCCGGNGTGGGNGTAAAGCCCTCACCGTACAAAATTCAGAACAGGATNTGGAAAGCAGGCATGCGNCCNATCAATGCNCTTGTGGACATCACNAACTATGTTATGCTNGCTACGGGAAANCCGACNCANGCATTTGATGCCGACAANATTNANGACCANATTGTCGTAAGACATGCGGCAGAGGGNGAAAAGCTTCTNNTGNTAAATNACAATGAGCTTACNCTTCATGAGGANGATCTTGTGATCACAGACGCNGAGGGACCGGTTGCCCTNGCGGGAGTNATGGGNGGAGCGAAGGATTCNATCCTTCCNAAGACAGAGCGNGTGATCCTGGAGGTGGCAAACTTCGAGGCAACAGGAATCCGCCGNACAGCGCTTCGCTANGATACNCGTACGGAAGCGTCNTCNAGATATGAGAAAGCTGTTGACCCGGAGAGATGCGANCAGGCNCTCGCGTTGNCNATGCAGTATTTCAAAGAATTTTATCCGGAACTGAANGTGACAGGATNCTGTGATAANTATGTGAAGAANCTGGAAAGAGCNCAGATNGANNTCAGNCTTACATGGCTTGAGAAGAGACTNGGAAAGAGCCTGACAAACGCGGAAATACAGGGCAAGCTTGAGAAACTTGGATTTGACGTACAGATCGACGGNGACAATATGCATGTGACTGCTCCNACNTGGCGCTCCACNGGTGATATCTCCATCAAGGATGACGTGATGGAAGAAGTTGCCAGAATGTACGGATATGACAATTTTGATGCAACAGAGTTTACGACTTCTTTTACAGGGGCGATCAACCAGAANGATAAGAGCCTTGTCAGAAATATNAANGAATATCTTGCCNTCCGCTGCGGNATGCAGGAGGTNTACAGTTATCCGTGGATGAACGATGTNTTCGTGAANGCNGTGCTTGGGNGCACGGACAACATCCTGAANCTNTCGACTCCGCCTGCACCGGACCTGTCGTATATCCGTTCCTCACTGTTGCCGAATCTCTGTGAGGCGGTTGTGAAAAATGAGCGTTATTTCAATGATTTTGCTATCTTTGAGGAGGCTCAGGTATTCTTCGACAAAGGCTATACATCTGTGTATGATGAGACGGAATCCCTTCCGGAGCAGAGACGTCATATCGGAGCCGCTTTTGCGAGCAGCGTGAAAGACATTAATGCGCTTTTCAGAGAGGCAAAGGGTGTTCTTGAATATATGCCGCGTTACACTCATATGGAGGCATATGAGTTCCGGAAAGAAGTAAAGCCGGTATGGGCTGACAATGTGGTATGGCTCAACATTTATCTCGGTGACGAAAAGATCGGTGATATGGGACTGGTGGCAAAGAAGGTTTCTATGGAATGCGGGATCAAAAACCTTTCCGTTATGCTGTTTGAGCTGGATACGACAAAACTGAAACCGCTTAAGTCCAGAACAAATAAATTTACTCATCTCGTCGAGTATCCGGAGACAGACTACGATATCTCCATGCTTTTTGATGCAGATGTGAGATGGGGCGATATTTACGAGGTGATCATGGGCAAGAAGAAGGCAAGCGCACTGTTAAAGAATGCTGTTTTTGTGGATGAGTACAAAGGAAAACAGATTCCTCATGGCAAGAAATCTGTGACGATCAGACTGACGATCGGAGCTGATGATAAGACTCTGGTTTCTCAGGAGATCGAAAGTGCAGCGAATCAGGTGATGAAGATACTTGGCAAAAAGATGAATGCGGAGCTCAGAACACAGTAAAAGATAGAAACAATGATAAGGTGAGCCTTGTATGTTTTGCATACAGGGCTCGCTTATTCATGACAATAGAATTCTCGCGAAGCGTGGATTCTATTGTTGGGGGATAGAGAATCTGGAGAAAATTACAATAACGAATGGATTGCAATTGGTTATATTTTACATTATACTGGTAAACAAGGCGGCAAATTCTGGTTGCCTTTTATTAATTGTCGTATTATGATTATGAAGTATGAAATTTGGCGGATTGATGGAAAGAAGCTGTAAGGGGATTGCAATTTATGGATAATCGTATTATGATTAGAAAGTACAGACAAGAGGACATTTATTCCATGACAAAGATATGGAATGAGGTTGTGGAAGAAGGGATTGCTTTCCCGCAGGAAGACTGTTTGACAGTGGAGACGGGGGAAGCATTTTTTGCGCAACAGAGTACCTGCGGTGTTGCGGAGGATATGGAAACAGGAGAGATTCTGGGGCTGTATATTCTGCACCCGAATAATGTCGGAAGATGTGGGCATATCTGTAACGCAAGCTACGCGGTTTCCTCGAAAAGCAGGGGAATGCATATCGGCGAAAAGCTGGTAAAGGATTGTATAGAACAGGCGGGAAAACTGGGATTTAAAATTTTACAGTTCAATGCGGTCGTGGCTTCCAATATCCATGCGAGGCATCTGTATGAGAGAATCGGATTTAAACAGCTTGGCGTGATTCCTGGGGGATTTCGTTTGAAAAGTGGTAAATATGAGGATATTTGTCCATACTATATAAGCTTATTATAAAACATCGGATATGCCAAATATGGAGTTGTCTGTATATTAAATCCAGATAATAAACTTTAGGTGATAAAAATGGTCAATGTTGCCGACGGATTTCGTTTTGAAAATAAATATATTGTGACGACAGGACAGATCCAACTGATTCAATGTCATTTGGAAGGAATCTGTTATCAGGATTTTTTTTCGGATGATACAGGATCGTACGATATAAGGAGTTTATATTTTGACGATTACGCGGGGAGTGCCTACCGGGATAATGAAGTGGGCATTGAGCCCCGGTCAAAATTCAGACTTCGGATATATAATTGTAAGTCTGATGTAATATTTCTGGAACAGAAAATAAAAATTGCCGGAAAAATACGCAAAGACAGAGTACAGGTTAGCAGGGAATTTTGTGAATTGGTGTTACGGAATGAGTGGCACAAACTGGATTATCCTGTTTCGAACGGATTGATAAACCGTTTCCTGACAGCTCATTATACAAAAGGGCTTCTTCCAAAGATTATTGTGGATTACAATAGAGAAACATATGTATATCCTGAGGGAGATGTTCGGATTACTTTTGACAGAAATATATCTTTTTCGGATGAAGTGGAGCATTTTTTTGAAGAAGATATTTTATTGCAGCCGATCATGAAGGCCGGTACAGAACTGCTTGAGGTAAAATATACGGATTTTATACCGGATTTTATTCATCAGGGAGTTAATATAAAGCAATTGCAACAGTACACATTTTCAAAGTATTATTTATGTGAAATGCACAAAAGAAACGGAGGAAGAGTATGACATTTAAAGATATGATCAAAGGGGCTTTTATAGATCAGTTTCAGATGAGTGAGATTGATTTAAAAATGATTTTGACGGCTATGTTTTTTTCTTTTCTGCTTGCATTTTATCTGTTTGTCATCTATAGATATTTTGTAAGAAAATCCCTCTATAATATTAATATGAATATTGCGCTGGTAGGGATGACAGTTATTACTACGGCAATCATGTTGACGATTCAGTCGAACCTGATATTGTCGCTCGGTATGGTTGGTGCCCTTTCTATTGTCAGATACCGTACCGCTGTGAAAGATCCCATGGATCTATTTTTCCTGTTTTGGTCTATCGCCTGCGGAATTATGTGCGGTGCAAAACAGTATTTGCTGGCAATCATTGTTACCTGCGTATTGACGATCGCCATATATATATTGGCAGGATTTCCTTCCCTTAAGGCACCTTATATCCTGGTGATTAACGGAAAACTGGAAAATTTGGAGGAACTTGCAGAAGAAATTCTGGAGGAATATTGCCGGTATTATAAAATCAGTTCAAGAAACATTTCCAAAAATTCAGAGCGTCTTGTTGTTGAGCTGAGAACAAAGAATGCAAAGACATTGGTAAGAGAGATAAGCCGGATAGGAGACGACATAAATGTGTCATTGGTGACTTATGAAGGTGATGTTGTAGGATGATATCGAAAGGAAAAAAGGCGGGAAATTCTTATATTTTTCTTGTTTTGTGGATCGTACTCACTATACTTGCGATAGCGGTGCTGTATGTGAATTCTATATATAGTCAAAAAGAGAATTTATATATTTCCCATGACAGCGGAATATATGACGAGTCCATAACCGTAAGAGTGAAATCATATTTGCCGGGCAAAATATATTATACTGTCAACGGCGACAGGATTGAACCGGAGTATGACAGTATTTTTTCGGATGAGGTGTTTATGTTGTACGATGGACCTATCAGCCTGGAAATGCAGGATGATACAACGGCTTACTCGTTTCAATTTTATTGCCTTAGAGAGGATGGAACAACATCCGAGGTATATAAGAGGGACTATATACTGGATGCGAAGGGAGAGAATCGTTTTTCTACAACATATGTTGTATCCGTTGTCGGCGATGAAGAAAAATTATTTGGTTACGAGGAAGGACTATTTGTCAGGGGCAGACAATTTGATGAATTTATGGCTGCAAACCCGGATGTGAATCTGTTAAATACAATAGTTCCCGCTAATTATTTCAGTGATGTGGAAGTCCCCGTGAATGTTTCTATCTTCCAAGCGGACGGGACGGAAATTCTCAGCCAGAATTGCGGATTGAAAATATATGGAAATGTTACAAGGGCAAAAAATCAAAGGTCTTTTCGGTTGACGGCAAGATACGATTATGATATCGTCAACGAATTTTCCTATGCATTTCTTCCAAATTTGGTTTCGGAAAAAAGCGGAACAGTAATTGATGCTTTTCAGCGCCTTTCTTTCCACAGTTCAGGAAATGATAACGGTTATGCATTTATCAGAACAGAATTGATCGGCGAACTTGCAAGGAGATCAGGCTTCCCGGAGGTTCTGGTTTCTGAGAGTGCAACTGTATATGTAAATGGAAAATATCAGGGGGTATATTGGCTGGAAAATACTTTTGATGACAGGTATTTTAAGGAAAAATATGGTGATTATGAAGGGGAAATGGCAGTAAGTGAGGGGCAATTGAACGAGGTGACGGCCGGAGAAGGCGCAACGGAGGATGAAATACAAAGCGCAGACGATTACAATGCCTTTTGCATGTGGGCGGCAGCGGCAGATATGTCGAATGACGATGACTGGTATTATGCCTGCAGTGTGTTGGATATGGAAAATTTTGCCAGATATATGGCAATTGAATACTATATAGGCAATATAGACTGGCCTCATAATAATGTGAAAGTTTATCAGTATCGATGTGCAGATGGCGAAACATATCGTGAGGGTACGGTTTTTGACGGCAGATACCGATATCTGCTTTTTGACACGGATTACGGAATGGGATTACAGTTTTTGGGGTGGTTTGGTTATGATGTGACAAATAAAAGGCTGGCGTATTTGACTGAGGAAACAGAATTGACGGCAATGTTTCAAAGTCTGCTGAACCGGGAAGAATTCAGGCTGCTTTTTATTCATTCTGTGATGAATCTGATGAGCGGAAGCTTTTCGTCAAACGAGGTTGTGCCTGTATTAAACGAGTACAATGATAAACGATATGAAGAATTGCGCTATATGATGGAGGAAACGGATCTCCTGAAAAATTCCCTGTGGGAGTCGAACGATAATAATATGGATAATGTGCAGATTGAACTGGATAAAATTTGCAATTATGCAGAATGCAGGCCTAATGTCGTATTGGAGGAATTACAGGAAAAATGGGACTGCGGCAATCCGGTTGCCCTGTCAATTTCTTCTGAGGGAACAGGAAATATCATAGTCGGCGGACTGAAGACAGGGAAGACGGTTCATGAATGTTTGTGTCTTGAAAATGTTCCTGTTGAAATTGCTGTAGAGCCTGTTGCGGGAGTCACAGTTACAGGTTATTATGTGAATTCCGAGTTCTTAGAAGGCGAGAAAATTGAATTGTTGCCCGGGGAATGGCGGGATGAAGAAAATAATTTGATCACGATAAATGTTGCTGCCGAAACAGAGCCTGTTGAGAGTTTGATCATTTCTGCCTATCGTACCCGCGGAACGGATGATTATGTGATTTTACAAAATGTTGGAAATACACCGCTCTGGCTGTCTGATTATGCATTGACAGATTCGGAAGAGGACTGGTCTAAAGGAAAATTGCCGGAGAAAGAATTAGAACCGGGTGAAACGTATATAGTATATGGTGAAAAGTACTCCGGGAAAATGGAAATGAATAGTATACAGCTGCCTTTTTCCTGGAATGGGGAGGAAGAAATCATACTGGTTCATGATTCTAAAGGTATTATAGACAGAAAAAATTTAAAATGAAGAATAAATTCTTGAATAAACATGCACATGAAATCTGAAAACAGAAAAATATAAAAAATATAGAACTTAAACAGGAGGACAGGGTATTATGGAACACAAAAACACATGGTTATTGTATGATGAGAAACAGGTAGAGAAAGCGTATGATTTTGCTGAAGGCTATAAAGCATTTTTAAATCGCGGCAAAACAGAGCGGGAATGCATTGATGAGATTGTGGGAGAGATTGAAAAAGCAGGCTTTGTGGAGCTGGAAGAGGCGATTTCCGAGAAAAAAGAACTGAAAGCCGGAGACAAGGTTTATCATGTGCACATGAATAAGTCTATTGTTATGTTTACGATCGGAAAACAGCCGATGGAGGCCGGCATGAACATTCTGGGAGCGCATGTTGATTCCCCGAGACTGGATGTCAAGCAGAATCCGCTCTATGAGAGAGAAGGTCTTGCTTATCTGGATACACATTATTATGGCGGCGTAAAAAAGTATCAGTGGGTAACAATGCCCTTGGCGATTCATGGCGTAGTCATTAAGAAAGATGGCACAACCATAGAGCTGAATGTCGGTGAGGATGAAGATGATCCGGTATTCTTTATTTCTGATCTTCTGATTCATCTGTCGGCAGAACAGTTGGAGAAGAAAGGGGCGAAAGTAATCGAGGGAGAGGCGCTTGATATTATTGTGGGAAACCGGCCTATTGTTATTGAGCCGGAAAAGGAAGACAACAAAAAGGAATCAGAAGCCGGAAAAGCGGCAAAAGACGCTGTGACAAAAGGAGTCCTTGCCATTTTGAAAGAGAAATATGATATGGAAGAGGATGATTTTGTTTCTGCGGAGCTGGAGATCGTGCCGGCAGGAAAAGCAAGGGATGCCGGCTTTGACAGGAGTATGATACTGGCTTACGGTCATGATGACAAAGTTTGCGTTTATCCGTCCATGAAAGCGCTTTTGGAAGTGAAAGAGCCGGAGCGGACGGCCTGCTGTGTTTTGGTGGATAAAGAGGAAATCGGTTCTGTGGGTGCTACCGGTATGAAGTCAAAATTCTTCGAGAATGCACTTGTAGAGACAATGACGCTTGCAGGGCAGTATTCTGATCTGGCTTATCGGAGATGTCTGTCCAATTCCTGTATGCTTTCTTCCGATGTAAGCGCTGCGTATGATCCGACTTATTGGCGCAGTTTTGATAAGAAAAATATCGCTTATCTGGGCGGCGGCATGGTAATTCATAAATTTACCGGTTCCAGAGGCAAATCCGGTTCCAATGATGCCAATGCGGAGTATATCGCATATCTGCGCCGGATAATGGACGCAGCAAAAGTGAATACCCAGACGGCAGAGCTTGGCAGAGTTGACTTGGGAGGCGGCGGTACGATCGCGTATATCCTTGCATTGTACGGCATGAATGTGATAGACAGCGGTGTACCTGTACTGAGTATGCATGGACCTTGGGAAACAGTCAGTAAAGCTGACCTGTATGAAACAATGCGCGGTTATGTGGCATTTTTACAGGGAGAGAAGAATTTTTAGAGGAATACATGGTAGAGCTGAAAAAGAGCGATTTTTATTTTGATCTGCCGGAGGAGTTGATTGCCCAGGATCCCCTTGAGGATCGGGCATCTTCCCGGCTGTTAGTATTAAATAAAGAAACCGGCGGAGTGGAGCATCATATCTTTCGGGATATTGTGCATTTTCTTGAGCCGGGCGATTGCCTTGTCTTAAATAATACAAAAGTGATTCCGGCAAGGCTTCTTGGCGTGAAAGAAGAAACAGGAGCTGCAGTCGAAGTCTTATTGTTAAAACGGAAAGAAAAAGATGTCTGGGAAACATTGGTTCGCCCCGGCAAAAAGATGAGACCGGGTGCAAAGATTTCTTTCGGGAACGGTTTGCTGAAAGCGGAAGTGTTAGAAGTGGTGGAAGAGGGAAACAGGCTTATCCGGTTCAGCTATGACGGCATTTTTGAGGAAGTGTTGGACAGGTTGGGCGAAATGCCTCTGCCCCCTTATATTACGCACAAACTGCAGGACAAGAACCGCTATCAGACTGTTTATGCAAAGTATGAAGGATCCGCGGCAGCGCCGACGGCGGGCCTTCATTTTACAACGGAACTTTTAAAGGAAATCGAAAGCGGGGGCGTGGATATCGCTTACGTGACACTGCATGTGGGACTTGGCACTTTCCGGCCGGTGAAGGAAGAAAATGTACTGGAACATCACATGCATTCGGAGTATTATGAGGTTTCCAAAGAAGCCGCCGACCTGATAAATTCAGCAAAAGAAAAGGGCGGCAGGATCATCTGTGTGGGGACGACTTCTGCCCGCACTCTGGAGAGCGCTGCAGATGAAAACGGCCATCTTACAGCGTGCAGCGGCAATACGGAGATCTTTATTTATCCGGGCTATCGGTTTAAAATACTGGATTGTCTGTTGACCAATTTTCATCTGCCTGAGTCAACGTTGATCATGCTTGTCTCTGCGCTTGCAGGACGGGAGAGTGTGCTGGCGGCGTATCGTAAAGCAGTAGAAGAAAAATATCGGTTCTTTTCGTTTGGGGATGCGATGTTCATTCGGTAAAAACCGAAGTTGCACGTTTGTAAAGTGAAAAAATTTGATGGGAATATTGCAATCAGGATTGGCATATGCTATAATGCCAATAGGCAAAAAGTGATAGCAAGTCCATGTGGACGAAAGAACGAAACCCCGAACCGTGTTGCTGCACAGTCTGGGGTTTCTTCTTTTCTTTTTAAGGCGGCAAAGCACCCGCCAGGCTATTTGTTGTCCTTATCGTTCTTGTCAAGCCATTTGCAAACGAGGTGGCAAACCACGCCTGCCGCGACAGCAACTAAAAAAGTGATAGCAATTTCCATGTGAACACCTCCTCCCGTTGCCAGGTATCGGTAGGACAACATAGAAATTATATCATAAAATTTAATAACATACTATATAATTTTTTAATGAATGGATTGTCAGGAAGATTTTTTACATTCAAAAGTAGAAATCTCCCGTCAAAGTTTGATGTATAGTTATAAAATTACATAATATATAATAAAGTAAAATTTCCATGAAAGTACTTGATTTCTATTACGGAAAAGCTTATGATAAACTCATGGGGAAAGAAAAGAAACTTTGCAGAAAGGAGAAGTCATATGGAGGGCTCAGGTATGACAGAAAAAGAACAGGCGGCAATTATGATTGACATCTATACGGATTTGCAGAGGATTCAAAAAGCGGAGGACAGGGATAAAGAACTGAACAATCAGCTTCGCAAAGCAAAAGCCAAACTTGAAGCAATGGGAATTGTGACAGAGAATTTAATAATTGAGTAACAGAAAGAAAATAAAAGTCCTTTGGAGTGATTATATTCCGAAGGACTTAATTCATGACAATAGAACTCACACAGAGCAAGGATTCTATTGTTTGTAAATTTTAAGAAAGCAATAGGGGGGAATCTCTATGAATGATCGAAAAATCACAATCCTTGGTACAGGTAATGCCATGGTAAAAAACTGCTACAACACCTGTTTTATGGTGGAAAATAGTGGGGAATATCTGTTAGTGGATGCAGGCGGCGGAAACGGTATTCTCACCCGGCTTGATCAAGCGAAACTGAAGTTGAAAAAAGTGCATCAGATGTATATTACCCATGCACATACCGACCACATTCTGGGAGCAGTATGGGTGGTGCGGCAGATTGCGGCATGGCTGAAAAGTGGAAAATATAAAGGAAATTTTACCGTATATGGCAACGAAAAGGTGATTCGCACACTGAGGACCATCTGTGATTTAACGCTCTGGGAGAAGTTTACCTGCTTTTTTGACAACAGGATATTCTTTCAGGTGTTGGAGGATGGTGAAAAACTACAACTTTTGGATGCAGAGTTTCAGGTGTTTGACATCGGTTCCGAAAAAGAAAAGCAGTTTGGTTTTATGATGACCTTTCGGGACGGAAAACGCCTGACCTGTCTGGGAGATGAACCTTATGCGGCATGCAGCCGCGAGTATGCGGAAAACTGTGATTATCTGATGAGTGAGGCGTTCTGTCTCTATGCCGATGCAGACCAATATAACCCTTATGAAAAACATCACAGTACGGCAAAGGATGCGGCAATTTTAGCAGATGAGCTTGGCGTTAAAAATCTGATTCTGTATCACACGGAAGACGATCATATGGAGACAAGAAAGAAACTTTACACCAAAGAAGCGCAAGAATATTTTGGTGGAAAGATCTATGTGCCGGATGATCTGGAGGTAATTCATTTATGAGAGGATTAAAAATATTTTTCCTGCCATAGATTTTTCAGGGAAGTTTTCCGAAATGGCATAGACGTTTCCCGTTTCTCATAGAATGGAAATGTGAAGATAAAATTTCACATAAGAGTTTGTGGATATGTGGAATCCATAAACTTAAGATATGTTTTTAAAACAGTGCAGAAATGAGGAAACATGAGAAAAAAATCAATTATCACACCGCTCGCGGAATCATTAAAACTGCCAAAAGATATCACAAAAGGAGATTCCATTATTTCCCTGACCGGAAATGAGGAAGCCTGGATTGAAAATTACAAAGGAATCATAGAGTATACGCCGGAGCGCATCTTTTTACAACTGAAAAACGGCAGGGTCGCTTTTTGCGGAAAAGAGCTGCATATTGCCTTTTATACGACAGAGGAGATGCGGATTACAGGATTCATTGAGGGGATGCAGTTTTTATGCTGAAATTATTTTATTTTTTCGGAGGTTATCTCTGGATTCGGGTAAGCGGAGGCGGGGCTTCGCGATTTATCAATCTCTGCGGCATCAGACATATGATGCTTTGGAACATTAAAAAAGAAGATGATTCTTACACAATGTGTATCAGTCTGAAAAGCTTTTTTGAGATGAAAGATATTGTCCGCAAAACTTCCACAAGGGTAGTCGTTCTGAAAAGGATTGGACTGCCCTTTCTTATGTCCGGTGTAAAAAAACGTTGGTTTTTTCCGGCTTTTCTTGTGGTAGTCGCAGTTTTGTTTTTATTGTCCCAGCTTTTACTATGGAATATCCATATCCAGGGAAACGAGAGCATTTCGGAAGAGAGCATACTGCTTTTTTTGGAAGAACATCATGTGAAAAAAGGAATTTTACTGAAAGAAGTAGATACGGAACTGTTAGAAAAGGAGATGCGGAAAACTTTTTCGTCAATCACCTGGATCAGTGTCTACCTGGATGGAAACAGCCTTACTCTGACTCTAAAGGAAAGTGATAAGCCTATTCCGGAAGAAAATGCAGATGCGGAAAAGCAGCATAAAGAGGGATTTCTGGAAGAAGAAACGGGAATGGATATCTGTGCCAACAAGGCAGGTACGGTGGTTTCCATCGTGACAAGAACAGGCACACCGGTGGTGCAGGCCGGAGACGAGGTAGTGGTGGGGGATGTCCTGATCCGTGGCAGTGTGGAGATATTTGACAATGAAGGGAATGTACGGGAACAGGTAAATGTTCATGCAGATGGAGATATTATGATTGAAAGCAATATCCGTACAAGTATTGCTGTACCGCTTATGAAAACCGTGGAGACAGAGACCGGAAACCGGAAAAAATATACATTTTGCAGATGGGGGAACAGCTACAGGATATTACATCTGTTTTCCATTCCCTATCAAGACTATCAGGCGGTTCCGCATGATTATTTCCACACAGGAGATAAACTTGGTCTTACGATGGAGATCGGAGAAATGGAAATACAGGAAATTGTAAAAGAAAGCAGAGAAAAGAGTGAGGCGGAATATTCTGAGGAACTTTCAAAGAAATTGCAAGAATATGAAACAACTTTAGCGGAAAAGGCTATACAAATCAAGGGTAAAAATGTTAAAATAGAAAAGAATGCGGATACTGTGGTGTTGACAGGAGTGTTGAAAGTACAGGGACCGTTTTTTGAGAGAAAGGAAACAAAGATTTCAGAGGAATCTTTAGATACTGTGGATGAATGATTTTATAGTGCAGATGGAAATACCGGCCAGGGATCAGCAGGCTCTTTTCGGTATGCAGGATAAATTTATAAAAAGCATGGAAAAAGAGTATGCCGTTGACATCTATAGCAGAGACGGCAGTGTGCATATCAAGGGAAATGAAGAACAGGTCAGGCGGGTGGAAAATGTAATACACCAGCTTTTATCCCTTTCCAGAAAGGGCGCCGAAATCGCACAGCAGAATGTGGATTATGCGATGAGTCTGGAGCCGGAGGCAAAAGAGGGAATACTGGCGGAAATTGATAATGATATTATCTGCCATGCGATAAACGGAAAGCCGATCAAACCAAAAACAATAGGTCAGAAAGAATATGTGGACGCAATCCGCCAAAATATGATCGTATTTGGTCTCGGACCTGCCGGAACAGGAAAGACATATCTTGGTATGGCAATGGCAATCACCGCTTTTAAACGTGAAGAAGTAGGACGCATTATTCTGACAAGACCGGCTATTGAGGCCGGTGAAAAACTCGGATTTTTACCGGGAGATTTACAGAGTAAAGTGGATCCGTATCTGCGACCGCTCTATGATGCGCTGTACCAGATCATGGGAGCGGAATCTTTTCAGAAAAATATGGAAAAAGGGCTGATTGAAGTGGCGCCGCTTGCCTATATGCGCGGGCGGACACTTGATAACGCTTATATTATCCTGGACGAAGCACAAAATACGACGCCGGCTCAGATGAAGATGTTTCTGACAAGGATCGGATTTGGCTCCAAAGTCATTATTACAGGTGATTCTTCTCAGAAAGACCTGTCACCGGATACAAAGTCCGGTCTGGATATTGCCAAAATGGTCCTGAAAGGGATTGAAGATATTGCATTTTGTGAACTGACAAACAAAGACGTGGTGCGTCACCCGTTAGTACAAAAAATCGTAAAGGCATATGAAACGTATGAAACGAGAGAAGAAAAACGAAAAGCAGGACAAGCCCGGAAAGACCAGGGAAAAGTTAAAAAAGACTACAGTCGCCGCTAAAAAGCAGAGCACAAAAAAGATATTAATCAAAAATTTTCTTTGCATGCTTCTTCTTTTGGCAGGTATCACACTGGCTGCTTATGCAGGGAGTATCGTTATGGCCGGGGATTTGTATTACACAATACGAAATCTGGTTCTTTGCTGCTCGGCAGCTCTTGTGACGGTTTTTTCTTTTCAGGCGGGCCGGATATCCGGGAGTTTTTTCTATGACGACGGGGAATATCCGGGCAGATTTTTGATAATCTATCTGTGTGGTATCTTGTGTGCCCTTGTTTTTACTTTTCTGCCTGTGACAGGCTGGATGTTTCTGTTTTTTTATGTAGCGCTTGCACGGGTATCGGACAGTGTGACCGGCATCTGCGGCGGAACAAGTCTTCTTGTTTTGACGACAATTCTCTGTGAGCAGATTTCACTATCTGCTTTTTTGGTATATCTGCTCAGCGGTATGATCGGCGTTGCGCTGTTTGCCCATCAAAAGGATGAGTTTTATACAGCAATTCCCCTGGGACTTGCACTGGGAAGCCAGCTTTTGTTGATCTTTGCCGGGGAGTTGTTAATACAGAATAAAAAACTGGTATTGGAGGAAGCGATCGTTCCTCTTGCCAATACAGTGATGAACGGTATTTTGATCTATATTTTTTTACAGTATTATATTAACAGAGTGGCAAAAAAGACAGATAATTTATATCTAATGCTGAACGATCCGGAATATGAGGTCATGCAGCGGCTGCGCGAGCAGAAAAAGGAAGATTATTATTGTGCGATCCATACAGCTTATTTAGCGGAAAGAATCACTTCTGATCTGAATTTGGATGTCCGCAGTACAAAATGCGCTGCCTATTACGGACATCTGCCTGCAGAGGAAGCTGAAAATATTCCATTTCCTGAACCGGTATCAGAACTGTTGTCTGAACTTGGAGAGAACGGAAAACCTCTGAGAAAAAAAGAGGCTGTTATCGTGACGATATGCTATCGTGTGATCCGTGAAATACAGCGTATCAATAAACAGGATGAGGGAAAGAAAGCAGACTATGGCAAACTGATAAATCAGCTGTTTGAAAAACAGTTTTCGATGGAGGCTCTGGCCGAAACGGATATAACGCTGTCCAACCTGCGCCACATTAAAAAAAGGCTGTTGAAGGAACAGATGTATTATGAAGTGTTTATGAGGCGCAGCACAACATAAAAAGTGAGGTTTAAAATGACGATTTATCTGGAAAATGAGACAGAAGTACAGTTTGATTTTGATACAGAGGAGACGGCCCGGCTGGTGGCGGAAAAAGTGCTGGAACAGGAGCAATGTCCTTATGAAGCGGTGATCAACATTTTACTCACGGATGATCAGGGGATCAGACAGTTTAATCATGATTTTCGGGATATAGACAGGCCGACGGATGTGCTTTCTTTTCCGAATATCGCATATGAACAACCTGCAGATTTTGAACATGTGGAAGAAGAGGCGGCTGACTGCTTTGAACCGGATACGGGAGAACTTGTACTCGGAGATATTATCATCAGCGTGGACAAGGTGAAAGAGCAGTCAATGGCTTACGGACACAGCGAAAAGAGGGAGTTTGCGTTTTTAACGGCCCACAGTATGCTGCATCTGTTAGGGTATGATCATATGACAGAGGAAGAAGCGGCAACAATGGAGGAAAAACAGGAAAAGGCGCTTAAAGCGCTTGGAATCACAAGAGAATAGAAGGCTGATCACATATGAAAAAAATGACTGCTTCGGCAATAAGCACATTTAAATATAAGATATTGTTTGCGGGTATGATAAATATTTTAGTGGTATCCGCTATGCTTGGAATTCAGGGCGCCGGTTATCTGGGAATCTCTCTTGCGGTGTTCATTTTGTTCTTTTCGTTTCATTCGCTCTGGCTTTCAGACATGGTGGCAAAATATATCCGGGGCAGGAATGCCAGAAACCAGTATAAAAACAGTTTGAATTTTTTTAAGGGAGCGCTGCTTTATGCTGTAATTACCGGAGCGTTCTTTTGTGCAGTTGTCATTTTGTTTGGCAATCAGCTCGGAAGTTTTTTGATCCGGGATATTCATATCGGTATCTGTCTGATGGTTATTGCCGTACTGCTTTTTGTGCAGGGAATTTCAGAAGCAGTAAACGGTTATCTGCAGGGGATGAATTTCTATCCGCCGGTAAAGATTTTTTATCTGGTGAGACAGATCACATCTTTTGCCGGCAGTATTGCAGGTATGAAGTTCCTGGGAGAATACGGGGCAAAGGTGGCGAATCTTAAACATAATGAAGCCGTAACCAGCGTTTATGGAGCTTTTGGCGCTCTGCTCGGTATGCTTGCGGGCAGTATGACGGGACTTATTTTACTGCTGGTATTTTGCCTGATGCTCCATGGAGAAATACATGATATGCGCAGAAAGGACAATGCCAGATATCAAGAGAGTGCTCTCCATGGCTTTCGGGTTATACTGTCTTTGAGGCTTATGCACGGCATCCGTTATATCATGCTCTTTTCGCCGCTTCCTCTCAACTATATTCTGTATGTTCGTCTTTGTAAAAGCGAAGGAGATTCTGCGTCCTGGATCAGAACGGGCGGCTTTTTGTTCGGGGAAGCGGTTCCTGTGATGATTATTTTACTTTTATGTTTTGTGCTTTTAAACCATAAAAATTACAGACAGCTTGCTGCTCATTGGAAAAATGAGGCTTATTCCCAATTTCGTGAAAAAGTATTTGCCATGCTGCTTAGCGCTCTTACCCTTGCGCTTCCTGTCTGCGCTGCTGTTTCTGCACTTGCGCAGCCGATTTTAAAGTGCCTTACAAAAGGAGCGGTAAAAGAAGGAAATACCATTATGATGTATGCGGCGATCGCGGCTTTTTTGCTTGTTCTGGAGACAATATCATTCAGACTGATGGAGCTGTGGAATGAAACACTGTATCTATATCTGACAGTAGTTGTAAGTTTTGGCGTACAGACAGTTTTTGCAGTAATCACATTTAAAACAACGGAACTCGGAATGCTTGGAATTTTACTTGGCATCATCGTACAGGCCACGCTGTTTACCGTTTTGTTTTTCGTGAAATTTTCGAAGCGTTTGAGGTTCACGGGAAATCAGATAAAAAAACTGGTAATGTCGCTTATTACATCGCTTGCCGGAGCGCTCATTATACTTTTGATCTATCAGATTATAGGAGACAGGCTTTCGGCAGGCGTGGCAACAGCCGTTTCGATGATCCCCGGATTTTTGCTGTATCTTGCAGCTGTCACCTTACTTCGCATTGTAAGCGATAACGAAGCGGAGTATATGCCGGGAGGAGAATTATTTTTGTGGTTAAACGGATTGCTTCATAGATAAAATAGTGATTGAAGGAATTTCCTATACAATAAAAAAGCATATCCCAATGGGATGCGCTGAATAAAATCAAACAAAAAGACTGATACTGAATAAAAACCATTATTTGTGGAGATGGAGAGCAAGATGAAACTTGTAAAAGGTATCAGCCTGTTTGTGATAGCGCTTGGATTGTTTACGATAGGGTGTTTTCTGGGATTCGAGGGACATGATTTTTTTTATCCGGGCATGAGAGCAGAAAAAAATGGAAGCGATGTTGTATCTGAAATGTCTGCATCCAAAGAAAAGATACAGGTGTCAGCACAGGATGAAAATATTATCAGTGCTGATACTTCTTTTATAGTGATTGAAGTGAATATGGATAATGAGTCTGAAATCGCGGAAGAAATTCCTGTTCCGACTTATTATATGGGGATGGACAGAGAGGCTTTTGAGAATCAGATTGAAAATTTTGACAGATCACCATCTCTGCAGGAATTGCAGAAAGGATTTCAGGGGTCTGAGATTCGAAGTTTTTCCGGCAGCAAGGTAGAACTCTGCAAATTCTATCAGGAACCAAAAGAGCCGGAGGAGGAATATTATTATCTGGCAATTTTAGACAATAAAGTGGTCGTATATCGGGGGGATGGACAGACTGTCTATATGGAAACGAATATCCTGGCGCAGGATCTGCCGTCTGATGTGCTACAGGAACTGTTGATACAGAGACGGATCATCAATGCAGAAGAAGATTTGTATGATTTTCTGGAGTCATATTCCAGTTAGAAAGGGATAAATGTTATGAAAAAATTAATTTTATTTGATTTGGATGGTACACTGACGGAATCAGGGGAGGGGATTATAAAGTCGGTGCAGTACGCACTGAAAAAAATGGGAAAACCGGAACCTGAAATGCAAAAGCTCCGTGTTTTTATAGGACCTCCTCTTTTAGAGCAGTTTATGAAATATGCCGATATGAGCGAGAAAGAAGCCAAAATAGCAGTTTCTTATTATCGGGAAAGATATTCTTCGATTGGAATATTTGAAAACAGACCGTATCCGGGTATTAAGGAAATGCTTGAAACATTAAAAGAAAATGGATTTTTGCTGGCAGTTGCATCTTCAAAGAATGAAGAGTCCGTGATGCGGGTTTTAGAACATTTTAATATACGGGAATGTTTTGATGAAGCAGTAGGGTCCGAAATGAATGGAAAGAGAAGCGGGAAGGCAGAAGTCATAGAAGAAGCGCTGCGCAGACTTGACAGAAGTGATAACAGAGATCAGGTTATTATGGTAGGTGACAAAGAACATGATGTGATCGGCGCTAAAGAAGCCGGCATTCCCTGTGTGGCTGTCGCATATGGCTATGGGACAATGGCGGAATTGGAAGCGGCAGAGCCGTTAAGGATCGTACATACAGTAAAAGAACTGCAGGAGTATCTGCTTTTGAGTCAAACAGTATAAAAATGATAGAGTGAAGTTGGCGGAAGATCCGGCCGCAGTGCTGCCAACCCTCAAAATAATATACGAGTATAGGAATATGAAGGCGGAATAATAATAAATGGCAGAAAAATCATATCATGTAATTATTATAGGCGGCGGCGCATCCGGAATGGCGGCGGCTATCGCAGCTCTTCAGGAAATGGAAAAGAATAAGGGCGGAAAAAACGCCGGAAAAGTACTTCTCCTTGAGAGCAATGACAGAGTCGGGAAAAAGATTTTGGCTACCGGTAACGGGAAATGCAATTTTACCCATGAGAATATAAGCACAGCACATTATCATACGGACGATCAGGCAGTGTTAGAATCTGTGCTGAACGGTTTTCCGACGGAAGCAGCGTTACATTTCTTTGAAGAACTGGGAATGCATTCCAGAACGAAAAACGGTTATTTTTATCCGCTTACGGAGACGGCTTCCACTGTGCTTGACGTGCTGCGGCTGCGGCTTGCGGAACTTGGGTGCGAAACGCTGTGTAATATTTGGATCGAAAGGATAGAAAAATCGGGAAACGGCTTTTTTATCAGTTTTAAAGAACAGGAAAAGCGACACAGAGCATACGCGGACAGCATGATTCTGGCAACAGGTTCCAGAGCGGGCGGTTTTTTACAGAATAAGAAAGAAGATCCTCTGCGGCTTGCGGAATCGTTGGGACTGCGCAGTACGCCGCTTTATCCGGCTTTGACAAAATGCATCTGTCGGGAGGAGTACTATTATAGACAGCTTGCGGGAGTGCGGGCGCAGGTGAGGCTCTCACTTTATGCAGAAAGAGATGTCCCAAGTAAAACCGGCTGGGAACTTCTGAAACAGGAGACCGGCGAGCTGCAGCTTACGAAAGAGGGAATATCCGGGATTGCAGTTTTTCAGCTTTCCGGTAAGATTGCACAGAAATTAGCAGATAAAAAGCGCGTGATTGTTGAAATTAATTTCCTGCCGGATTTCCCGGAGAACGAGTTGGAAGAATGGATAAAAAAGAGACTTTCCCTGCTGCCCGGGCGCAGTCTGGAAGAGTTCTTTTTGGGAGTGATACATAAGAAAGTGCTGAATGTTTGTCTGCAGGCGGAAGGACTTAGAGGAAATATGAGAGTGCCCTGTGTAAATGACAGCAGAAATAATTTATCTGCCGAAAAGAGGGCGATTATCATGATCGCTTCTGTCATGAAACGCGCCATGCATTTCACCACAGAAGTGACAGCAGTGTCAGATATAAGACAGGCACAGGTCTGCAGAGGAGGGCTTATTCTCTCGCAGTTTGATGAAAATCTGGAATGTAAAAAGATACCCGGACTTTTTGCCTGTGGAGAAGTACTGAACGTGGACGGAGAATGCGGCGGATATAATCTGCATTTTGCATGGGCTTCCGGGGTAACAGCAGGGAGAGAGGCAATAAGGAAGGTATTATGAACAACAATTCGGAAAAAGATATCGAAAATTTACTGAAAATTCTGGACGGATTCTGTGATGCAGGGGAGAGTCGTATGAAGCTGGAAGTATTGGAAGATATGGAGTCCGGCAATGTGGAGCATCAGTATCATCATGGACGGTGCGACATAGGAAGTCCCTGGGCGTGCGGAACTGCCTTTGATGTGCTGGAGGATTAAAAGGAGAACAATATGCTTCGGGTCAATCAGATTGTATGTCCCATCGAATATACAAAAGAGCAGATATTTCAGGCTCTTTGCCGGAAACTGAAATGTGCGGAAAGTGATATTGTAAGCTGGAAGATCATGAAACGTTCCGTGGATGCCAGAAAAAAGCCAAAGCTTTTTTACAGTTATACCCTTTTGGCAAAATGCAGAGAAGAAAAAAAGCTTTTGGCGAGACTGAAAAAGGACAGAGATATCACGAAAGATGATGCTGTAAAATTCCGCTTTCAGGTGACAGGACAGATGCCGCTTACAAAACGTCCTGTTATTATCGGAACAGGCCCGGCCGGGCTTTTTTGCGGTTTGGAACTGGCGAGAGCGGGTTTTCGCCCGATCTTACTGGAACGGGGTAAAGAGGTTGTTCAGAGAAGTGCGGATGTGGAAGCTTTCTGGAAGGACGGCATACTTCTGCCAAATTCCAATGTGCAGTTTGGAGAAGGAGGAGCCGGAACTTTCTCTGACGGGAAGTTAAATACGTTGGTGAAAGATAAGTACGGTCGAAATATGCATGTGCTGGAAACCTTTGTAGAGTTTGGAGCACAGGAAAACATTTTATATGACCAGAAACCGCATATCGGTACGGATGTACTAAAGGATATTGTCAGAAATATACGGGAAGAAATCATCTCTCTGGGCGGTGAAGTGCGGTTTGAGAGCCAGGTGACGGATATTCGGGTTGCGGATATCAGAGAAAAGGGGCAGAGAATCACTGCGGTGGAAATAAACGGTGCAGAATGGCTGGAAACGGAAGTTGTGGTGATTGCCATCGGCCACAGTGCACGAGATACCTTTTCTATGTTGTATGAAAAAGGGCTTACAATGGAAGCCAAACCTTTTGCCGTAGGTTTCCGGGTGCAGCATCCGCAGCGCTTTATCAACAGGAGCCAGTATGGTGCAGAAGAAGTCTCTGAACTTGGAGCCGCCCCCTATAAACTGACTGCAAAATCAAAAGACGGCAGAGGTGTCTATTCGTTCTGTATGTGTCCGGGCGGTTATGTTGTGAATGCGTCCTCAGAGGCCGGGCATCTGGCTGTAAATGGCATGAGCTACAGCGGCAGGGACGGGGACTGTGCCAACAGCGCTGTCATTGTGGCTGTATCGCCGGAAGATTACAGCGGGGGATGTTCCCCGGAAGAGAATTCCCCTCTCGCAGGTATTTTTTTTCAGAGAGAACTGGAAAGCTGCGCTTACCGGATCGGCGGCGGAAAGATCCCGATTCAAAAATACGGCGAATTTCAGGAAGAACTGGTAAAACGGGGCTTACTTAAATGCGTTTCCTGTTCAGACAGTGTTGCACCGTTTGAACCTGCCATAAAGGGACAATATGTTAAGACGGATATCACGGATATTATGCCGTCCGCATTCAATAAAGCCTTTGCGGAGGGCATGGAAGAGATGGATAGAAAGATACAGGGCTTTGCTTCAAAGGAAGCATGGCTCTGCGGGATAGAGAGCAGAAGTTCATCGCCGGTGCGGATATGCAGAGATGAAGTTTTGCAGAGCAATATTAAGGGGATATATCCTTGCGGGGAAGGCGCCGGATATGCCGGTGGAATCACCTCAGCGGCTATGGACGGCATAAAAGTTGCACAGGAGATTGCACAAGAATGGAGATTATGATGAAAAAGAAAAATGGTAAACAGATTGTCGCAGCATTTTTAATTACATGTGTGCTCGGCGGCTGCGGGTTGTCGGATGGTTCCGGGAAAAACTTGGATGAAATTGTGAAATTTGAGGAAGATGTGGAGAACCACGATGCAGATTTAGAAAAGGATGCAGCTGAGGAGATTCCGGGGGAATATCCGGCAAACGGTGCGATGAAAAGACCGTCTCTCTTAAACATGGAAATGACAGAGGAAGAGACGATGGTGACGCCGAACGCTGCGCCTTACACAATAGAATCAGATCTGAGCAATGTGGAAAATCTCTGGCAGTTTTATATGGAGGATGATCTGAAAGAAAAACTGGCAGAAAACGGTTTTATCGTATGGGAAAATGGAGGAGACGAGTTTTATGAGGGATATGAATGGAACCGGTATTCTATGATTCCCAATTTTGTAACGGTAGATTCGATGATGCATACCTATCATCTTTATTTTAGCTATTTAATGAAAAATATTGAGAAAGAGTATCTGGCGGATGACCTTTCAGTTTTGAGTGTAAAAATGGCTGAAAACAGCGCTGCACAGTACGAGGTTTTGAAGGGAACAGAATGGGAGGAAGCCGCCGTCCGCAATGTGGCTTTTTTCACGGTAGGGGCAAGGCTTTCCGGAGCTGACATCACCGGATATGATTATGCGGAAGAATTGGTTTCCAGAGAACTGAATGCCATAAATAATGCATCGGGCATTGCCGATTCCGCTATTACCGGCAGGATGGAAGACTATTCCCAATATATCCCGAGAGGCTATTATGAGGGAGATGAACTGTTAGAGCGCTATTTTAAGACGATGATGTGGTACGGCCGGATTCATTTTATACAGGAAAAGGAAGAGCTTAACAGAAGCGCCCTTTTGATGACGATGGCGTTGACACAAGACGCTGAAAGCTATAAGTTGTGGGAAAGCACTTATGCGGTGACTTCTTTCTTCGCGGGTGCAAGTGATGATTCCGGCGTCTGTGAATATGCATCTCTCATCAAAGAAGCATACGGTGAAGGTGTTTCTGTCGGTGACCTGACGGGAAATAAGGAGGCTTTCGACAACTTCCACGCTATGACAGCTGTGCTTGAGCCGCCGCAGATCAACTCCATTCCGATCATGGATGGAGAGGACAATACAATCAGAGGTTTTCGCTTTATGGGACAGCGCTTTACGATCGATGCGGCGATCATGCAGAACCTGATCTACCAAAACGTCGGGGAAGATGCTGCAGGAAATAAGCGTATGCTTCCGGATGTACTGGATGTGCCCGCTGCATTGGGAAGCGATACGGCGCTTGAGATTTTGGAAGAACAGGGTGATACGGGCTATCAGAATTATATGGAAAATCTGAAGAAACTGAAAGAAAGCCTGTCGGGAGAAAATAAAACACTGTGGAATGCAAGTCTCTATGCGAACTGGCTTAATACGCTCAGACCCCTGCTTGATAAGAAAGGTGATGGTTATCCGGTATTCATGCAGAATGAAGAGTGGGCAAAGAAAGATCTGGAATGCTTTGCGGGCAGTTTTACAGAATTGAAACATGATACGGTACTTTATACCAAACAGGTGATAGCGGAAATGGGCGGTGGCATGGAAGAGGAACCAGATGACAGAGGATATGTGGAGCCGGAACCGCTTGTTTATGCACGATTTTATCAGCTTGCTTCACTTACGGCGGAGGGACTAAAACGGTATGATATGCTTAATGCCGGTGATGAAGAAAATCTGATAAGACTGGCGGAAATGGCGGAGAAGCTTCTTATCATTTCCAATAAAGAACTTCAAAATGAAGTTCTGACAGAGGATGAATATGAGTTTATCAGGTGTTATGGCGGAAATCTGGAGCATTTCTGGATTGAGGCTGTAAAAAATGATAACAATGTGGAGACACCTATGGAATTGCCGGCGGCTGTTGTGACAGATATTGCAACAGATCCGAACGGGCAAGTACTGGAAATAGCGACCGGAATCCCTTCCTCGATTTATGTGGTGGTCAATGTAGATGGAAAGATTAAAATTGCGAGAGGCAGCGTTTATACATTCTATCAGTTCCCGTGGGCTATGGAAGACAGGCTGACCGATTCGAAGTGGCGCTATATGATGCGGTATCAGGCTGATGAGAATGGAAACTGGTTGGATTTCGAGGCGGAATTACCGGTGAAACAGCCGGAGTGGACACAGAGTTACCGGAAATAAGGCTTTGTAAAATGGAAGTGATACAGGATAGAAATATGAAATTACAGTGGAAGAAGGTAATAATTCCAATCATGGCGCTTTTGGTTATTGGTGTCGTCCTGTATATTCTGTGGAATAGTGGAGCATTTTTACCGGGATGGGTTGTATGGGAAGAGAACAGCATCTTTGATGCATCGGGCAGTTATGAAATCTCTTTGACAAAGAAAACAGTTCATATAACTTATGAAAAGGAAAACATATGGGATTCGCCCGAAGACGTGAAAGTGCAGCAGATCTTGTCCTGTGACATTGACCGGGACGACTGTGATGAATTGATAGTGCTTTGCTGGAAAAGAGGGCGTTTCGGAGAACATAAGCCATTCTGGATAGAAAATGATGAAAAAACCTGGTCCCAGCATATTTTTGTTTATGAATATGCCGGAAATGCGATCCGGCCGAAATGGATGTCTTCCTATGTAGGACAAGAGGTTGCTTTTCTGTCATCGGCGTAAATAAGAACGGCGACAAGTGGCTTTTTCTGACTGACCCGGAGGGAGATGTGAGTTACTGGCGCTGGGGATCCTGGGGGTTTGAAAAAGAAGATGCGGAAGTCTCTTTTGTGGTCTTTGGGGATAATCTGATTCACGAACCAATTTATACTTATGGGCTGAATCATGGAGGAAATTTCGATTTTCTGTATGAGAATGTCAAAGAAAAGATTGCGGAAAGTGACATTGCTGTCATAAATCAGGAGACGCCATTTGTAAAAGATTCTGCGGAGTATGGGGACTATCCCAGATTCGGTACGCCGATGCAGGTGGGAGAGGCCATCGCGGAAGCTGGTTTTGATGTTGTGACCTGCGCTACGAATCATGCACTTGACAGAGGAGCCAGTGGGGTTCATACTACAAAGGAGTTTTTTACGTCCCATGATATTTTGTGTCCAGGCATTCAGACAGAGAAGGAGACAGAAAGAAAACCTTACGAGATCATTATGAGAAAAGGGGCGAAGTTTGCCCTGTTTAATTATACTTATGGGTTAAACGGAAATGCTCTGCCGGAGAACTGCCCGTTCATGGTACATCTGTTGGAGAATGAACAGCAGGTTCGGGAAGATATCAAAAAGGCCAGAGAAGAAGCGGACTTTGTGCTCGTGTTTGTCCACTGGGGGACGGAGAACAGCACAGAAATAGACGATTTCCAGAAAAAATGGGCAGATGTTTTTCTGGACAGTAAAGTGGACGTGGTAGTCGGCAGTCATCCCCATGTGCTGCAGCCTTTTGAAATGCTGGAGAGAGAGGATGGGCATAAAATGCTTGTTTATTATTCCATTGGGAATTTTGTCAGCGCACAGCCGGAAAAATCCTGTGAAAAGGGCGGTATGGCTGAGTTTATGGTGGTACCTGGGAAGAATGGCTATGAGATTGCAGCATACAACCTGAGACCTTTGACGATTTTGTGGCAGACGGGCGGAGGATATACGACAATACTGACAGAAGATAACAAAGAAAAATAGAATAAATTACAGCCAGAAAGGAATTTCATAATATGGAAAATAAAAGAGCATTTTTACGGGATAAGCAGAGGATTGTCATTAAAATAGGATCCTCTTCCCTGCAGCATCCGGAGACTGGAGATCTGGACTACACGAAATTAGATGTTCTGGTGCGGGAGCTATGCAATCTGCGGAATATGGGGAAAGATGTGGTGCTTGTGACTTCCGGCGCCATTTCTGTAGGAAAAAAGGCAGTGCATATCACAGAGATTAACAATGAAGATGAAGACCATGCCATCGCCGTAAAACAGGCCTGTGCGGCAGTGGGACAGGCAAGGTTAATGATGATCTATCAGAAGATTTTTGCGGAGTACAATCAGATGACGGCGCAGATTCTGATGACAAAAAATACGATCGTGGATAATCTGAACCGCTATAATGCCCAGAATACGTTTAGAGAACTTTTAAATATGGGCGTTGTGCCGATTGTGAACGAAAATGATACAGTAGCGACCTATGAAATTGAGATTGGAGACAACGATACGCTTTCCGCTATTGTGGCGGCGCTGATCGATGCGGATCTGCTGATTTTACTGTCGGATATCGACGGTCTTTACACAGATGATCCGCGCACAAACCCTGACGCGAAGTTTGTGGAAGAGGTGGAGAATCTGGATCAGGAAACGATGCAGATGGGAAAAGCATCCACAGGAAGCGACAGCGGAACAGGCGGTATGAACACGAAGCTGATGGCGGCAAAGATTGCGACAAAATCGGGAATCGATATGCTCATCGCCAACAGCAAAGATATTAAGGTGATCCACAGACTGCTCGATGGGGCGCAGGTTGGAACGCTGTTTCACAGTGCCGGATATGACTCTAAATTTGATCTGCCATTATTTGTGGAACGGATGCACAGATAAGGGTACTGTTTTAAAATACTACCTATCTGCATAATTGTTTGTATTTCTTATGGTAAAAGAAAACGGAAAGAGCCATAGCAATTGTCCATCCAATCGGCCATGCACACCATATACCTGTCGCGGATTTTGTCAAATCCGAGAGAACAAAGGCTAAAACCACCCGCAGGATCAGGTCGGTGAAAGTGCCGGCCATAAACTGACGCATGGCACTGACACCCCGAAGGATGCCGTCCGCAACCAGTTTAGCGGATACAACAAAGTAGAACGGGGAGAGTATGTACAAAAACTGTCCGCCGGTCATCAATGCGGCAGCCGAACCTTTTTCCATAAACAGAAGAAGCAGATATCTTCCAAAGAAAATGTAAAGGATACAGAACGGTATACACAGACACCACACCATTTTGATTCCCGCACGGAAACACTCTTTAAGCCGCCCGATTTTTCCTGCACCGAGGTTCTGGGCCGAAAAATTGGAAATACCATTGCCGATCGTGGTGAAAGATGTAATAACCATATTGTTCAGTTTCACCGCGGCGGAGTAACCGGCCATAACAGACGGGCCGAATCCGTTGATAACGCTCTGAATCAGGATATTGCCCACCGAGACAAAGCTCTGCTGCAAAATGCTTGGAACGGCAATCAGCAGAATCCTTTTCAAAAGTCCCAGGTCGAAGATCGGAACCTTATTTTGAATCGGAATTTTCTTAAGTCTCTTCCATACAGCGAGGACGGCCAGAATGCAGCTGACACCCTGACATAAAAAGGTCGCCCATGCCACACCTGCCACGCCCATATAAAAGGCTTTCACAAACAGAATATCCACTGCGATATTTGCACTGGAGGACACTGCCAGAAAATAAAAGGGGGTTTTGGAATCCCCCAATGCGGAGAAAATACCGGTTGCAATATTATAAAAGAACACAAAGGGCAGCCCCCAGATATAAATATTCAGATAGAGCTGTGAGTCTGAAAACACTTCATCCGGCGTCCGGATCAGTCTAAGTAACGGCTCGCATCCGAAGATACCGGCAAGCATTAACACAACGCATAGTACGGCGCTGAAAATGCAGGCCGTGGATACTGCGGTTTTCAGTCTGCCGTAGTCTTTTGCACCGAACAGCTGGGAAACGATAACGGAGCATCCCATATTGCATCCGAAAGCAAAGGCGATAAAAATCAATGTGATCTCATAGCTGTTTCCCACAGCCGCCAGAGCATTTTCCCCGATGAATTTACCGGCTACCAGAGAGTCCGCGATGTTGTAGAGCTGCTGAAAAATAATGCTGCCAAACAGAGGAAGGCAGAATCCCCATAATACTGTCTCCGGTTTTCCAACTGTCAGATCTTTATTCATAAAATCATATCCCTCCATTTACATCATTTCAAAACTGTATTATAATACGTTTATTAAAATACGAAAAATACATATAATATATCAAAGGTATATAAAAAATATATGGATATCAATTTTGAATACTATAAAATCTTTTATTTCGTAGCGAAATATGGAAATATTACGAAAGCGGCCACAGCGCTGGGGAGCAATCAGCCGAATGTGACCCGGATCATGAAACTGTTGGAATCCCAGTTAAACTGCAGACTGTTTGTCCGTGAGGCGCGGGGAATCAGTCTGACAGAAGAGGGGAAACTACTGTATTCTCATGTGGAGATTGCCTACAGACATTTGCTGAATGCACAGGAAGAAATTATCAGACAGGATTCCAAACGGGGCGGTACCGTGGAAATCGGGGCGACGGATACAGCACTGCATCTTTTTTTGCTGCGTGAGCTGCGGTGTTTTAAGCAGGAATATCCTGCCATCCGGATCAAAATCCATAACCACACGACACTGGAAACGGTAAAATATCTTGTAAACGGCAAGCTGGATTTTGCGGTGATCACGACTCCCTTTGAAGTACCGAAAACCTTTTCCCGTGTGAATGCACTGGACTTTCAGGAAATACTGGTCGGCGGAACACAGTACGCCGATCTGTGCGGGAAACCTCTGGAACTGAAGGATATCAAAAAATATCCGTGGATCGGACTGGGCAGAGGAAGCGCTACCTATGGATTATACAAGGATTTTTTCATAGCACACGGCATAGATTTTGAGCCTGATATGGAGGTGACAACCTCCGACCTGATGCTGCCCTTAATTGAGAGCAATCTGGGAATCGGTTTTGTACCGGAGCAGATGGCTATCCCCTTGTTAGAAGAAAAGAAGCTGATGCGGATTCCCTTTCAATGCGATGTTCCAAAGCGGTCCATACAGATTGTTCTGGATAAAGGACGTGGGAGAGGACTTGCGGCGGATACTTTTTATAAATTTTTGAAAAATGACGTGTGAGACCGAACGGCTTTTTTCAGTAATTGACGTGTGATTTTTTTATGCGTATAATTTTAGCAGATACCATAAAAGATGAAAGCAAAATGGAGATGATTTAATTATGCAGTCAACTGATTTTGCCAATGGTAAAGTCTGGCAAAATATTATCGCACAGTCTATTCCACTGATACTGGCACAGCTGGCACAGCTTTTATATAACGTGGTAGACCGCATCTACATCGGTCATCTGCCGGGGGCAGACAGTATGGCACTGACAGGTATCGGATTGGTATTTCCGCTAACTACTCTGGTCGCGGCGTTTACTTTTCTCTTCGGCACAGGAGGAACACCATTGTTCTCTATTGCCAGGGGAGCAGGGAAAGAAGGACGTGCGGAAAAAATATTGGGTAATACATTCTCGCTCCTGCTCGGCACATCTCTTATGCTGTTTTTATTTTGTTACATACTGCGCAGGCCTATCCTGTATCTGTTCGGCGCCAGCGATGATTCCTATCTGTATGCCGACGCTTACCTGAAAATATATCTGTTGGGGACTTCTTTTACCATGCTGTCCACGGGGCTGAATGGGTTTATTAATGCCCAGGGTTTTCCCCGCATCGGTATGCTGACTACGCTGCTGGGAGCGGTATTAAACCTGATTTTAGATCCTGTTTTCATTTTTGGACTGAATATGGGAGTAAGCGGTGCGGCATTGGCGACAATCTTAAGCCAGTTAGTCTCCTGTGTGTGGGTGTTTACATTTCTGACAGGGAAAAAAGCGCCGCTTTGTATTAAAAAGGAAAATCTGCGGCCGGACTGGCGGCTGGCAAGGGAAATCATGACGCTTGGGTTGTCCGGTTTTATTATGCAGGGCACTAACTGTCTGGTTCAGGTGGTATGCAATGCCACACTGAAAATTTACGGCGGAGACCTGTATGTAGGTATTATGACAGTGATCAATTCTGCCAGAGAGATCCTGTCCCTGCCGGTAAACGGTATTACCAGTGGGGCGCAGCCAGTACTGGGATATAATTATGGGGCGAGAGCTTATGACAAAGTCCGACAGGGAATCCGTTTTACCGCCGTTTTGGGAATTATTTATACATTGCTGGCATGGCTTCTTGTGTTCTTGAGTCCGCATCTGTTGTTGTCTATATTTACCGAAGATACCGCAATGATAGAGGCAGGAGTGGGAGCCCTCCGTCTGTACTTTTTCGGCTTTTTCTTTATGGCGTTTCAGTTCACGGGACAGTCGGCTTTTACAGCGCTTGGATATTCTCGCCATGCGATTTTTTTCTCCCTGCTGCGCAAGGCAATGATCGTTGCGCCGCTGACGATACTGCTGCCAAGGTTTGGGCTTGGTGTCAACGGAGTATTTCTTGCAGAACCTGTTTCCAATGCGATAGGGGGATTGGCATGTTTTATAACAATGTATCTTGTGCTGTATCGGAAATTAAAAACCGGGAAGACATGATCACATGCATGTTTTAATCAATGTTCCGATACAAAGTCGAAGAAAGGATGTACTTATTTGTCAGAGAGAGAACCGGAAAACAGAAAAAAAGAAAAGACTGTACTCAGAAAACAGATTTTAAATGATAGAAACGCTCTTTCGCCAGAGCAGCGAAAGATCTGGAATGAGCAGATTCTGGAAAATCTTATCCGATACGACCGGGAAAACCCCTGCGCTGTCTACCTGTGCTATGTGAATTATAAGAGTGAAGTTTCCACAAAAGACTTCATATGTTGGTGTCTAAACAAAGGAAAAACAGTCTTCGTACCGAAAGTTTTTGCCAAAGAGAAAACAAAACCGACAGAAATGGAATTTTATCAGATCACCGCATGGCATGAGTTGAAGACAGGCTATCAGGGGATTTTGGAGCCGGAGACTTTGGCTGAGAGATCATTTTCTGAATGGTTTGCCAAAAAAGAAACGAAAGCAGCCGGGCCTGAGAGAGAACATCTTCGGATGCTGCTCCCCGGGGCAGTTTTTGATAAAGCCGGGAACCGCATAGGCTACGGCGGCGGTTTTTACGACAGATGGCTTGCAAAATGGAGTCACTTGGACAGTGGTGATCCGAAAATACTGGAAAAAATCGGACTGGCTTATAGTATGCAGGTTGTAGAAACACTTCCGACGGAGCGTTTTGACCAAAAGACGGATTTGGTGATCACGGAAGAATTTATGGTATAAAGACAGGTGGAAAACAGATGAAGCGTATACTTATATTAGGTGCGAGCGGAACAGTCGGTTCTGCAGCATTGAAACTGCTTTCTCAGGAGAAAGATTTAGAAATATTAGGAACATATTTTTCAACTTTACAGAAAGAAGCTTCATCCATGATACATTTTTCTGTAGAGTTTCCAAACGATATTTATTCTATTTTAGAACAGGCTCGGCCGGATATCGTTATTTCCTGCCTGCGTGGAGACTTTGATAAACAGCTGGCGGTTCATCGAGGTATAGCAGATTATCTTGCGCCCGGAGACGGAAAAATAATATATGTCTCCACAGCAAATGTATTTGATGGAAGCTGCGAAAAACCGCATTATGAAACGGACACTCCAATTTCAGCCAGTGCTTACGGACAGTTTAAAATAGAATGCGAAAATTTACTGCGGGATCGGATGGGCGACCGGGCAATAGTGCTCAGAATTCCTTTTGTATGGGGGAAAAATTCGCCGAGAATTCAGACTGTAAAAGCCGGATGCGGGAGCGGCCGCCTGGAAATTTATACGGATTTTTACAGTAATCATGTATCCGATCTGCAGATTGCCGAAATGATTCATTGGATCATCAGGGAGGATAAAAACGGGATATTTCATGTCGGAACCTCTGATGTGATAAATTATCAGCAATTTATGGAACGGTTGATCACAGCAACGGGTATGAAGAAACCCGAACTGACCTTCTTAAAAGAGCCGGGGATTATGGCGGTATTGAGTAATCGGGATGATATACCGGAACAGTTGAAATGGAACAGCGGGAGACTGATACAATATCTGGCTGCAGTATTATAGAATGGAAACCGTCTTGAGACGGAAGCTAAACCGTAGCAGGAGGAATAATGGATAGTAGAAACAGCAGAACAATTTTTGCATGCATTCTTATTGGGGCGATTTTTATGAGTGGATTTGCATGTGGAAGATATATGCAATATTCTGAAAAGAATAGAGATATAGAAGAAAATTTTGGGGATGAAACGGAACAGCTGCGAGATGAAAGTAATTGTGAAATAGAAGACGGTAAAGAAATAAATGAGAGTTCTTTTGAAGAAGAAATTGATGAAAACAGTAGCGATATCATTACATTTTGTGTGATGGGTAAGGAAACGCTTGAAATAAACAAAGACAGATTTACAGATACGGGAAGAGTGGATAATCTGTGGGAGTTGGATGAAATAAATAAAATATTTGATTCACTACAGGGAGAATGGGAAATAGATCAGTATTTTGATTTTGTTTATTGGAGAATTTATGAACCGAATTTGTTCGATTTTCATGATAATATAGAGGAAGAGACAAGACAGAGTTTATTAGAGGCATATTATGAGAAAGTGGAAGCAGCAGAGGAAAATATACCAGACATAAGTTTTTCAATCAGAAATAGCGAGGGAGAAGAGAGAAACGAAAACTATATATATCAGCAGACATATAGCAGCCCTGTCAGTATTATTATGAGCAAAGACCGGTCGAGCGAATTTTATCCAATATTTAAAGACTCCTGTGCAATTCCGAAAGAAGAAGACATAGAATATCCGGTGCTTTATATAAAGTTTATGCGTTATCAGTTTGAAGAGGAACTATATAAGCCGGCAACTCTGGTAATAACGGCTGACGGAGGATTTTATATTTTGATAGATGGAGCATATTATTCTTTAAAGGAAAAGGAAGGATAGTATGAAAGTGAGAAAATACGGGTTGGCGGGTCTGAACGGGGAACAACGGTTAGAGCCGGTTTTTGATGATGTGTGTGGCATTTATGGAGATTATGTACTTGTTCCAAATAAGATGGATGATGGTGAATGGAGAGATGGCTTTATAAAGATCTGGGAAGAATAGGATGTCTTAATAGAATCAGGAGTTGATTATGTGGAGAGATGATAGAAGAAAAGCAGCGTATGCTATGATGGCAATCTTGTTGTGTATATGTATAAATACAGCATGCAGCAATGTGAATGATGAAAACAATGATGAAAAAGCAGAGAATATGAAACAAGAGGACACACCTGTTCAGAAAATAGAGGAAACCAAAAACGTAACAGCTGAAAGTGAGACTGAGGAGAATGCCGTCGGGGATATGGATGGCTGGGTAAATGAAGGGGAAGAACAGCAGTATATCTGGGGAACGTGGACGGTTACGGGAAAATGGTTTGTTGGAACTGGATGGAGTGAAGATAATGACAGGGTAGGTGGTATATATGAACTATTGCCGGACAGCCACTTTTATGATGATAAGACTAGCGAAGGTTCAGAAAAGTTGAAAGGGTACTATGTAACTATTGCCGGAGAAAACTCAATTTTGAAACAGTTTGATTATGATATGCCAGGAACTTATTGCTTGGCGATTGAGCCTATCCCAGAGGATTACTCCTCTGGGATAGGCGTACCGTTTGGAAATTTTTTGTTTTTAGTGGCAAAAAATGAGTTGGTAGTCGTGGAGGGCAGAAATCTATTTCGGTTGGAAAAGGCAGAGGATTATGAGGGTGAGGTAGAAGGAAACGGGTTTATTGTATTGTCGAATGGAATCTGGGATGGGAATTGGGAGATTACAGGAGTTTTAAAAGCAGACCGGGAGGATGCAGAACGCCGGATCGGAGAATATGTGGAAATGGAAAAACGTGAAAATTACGAAAGAGTGTTGTTGCGGAGTCTCAGTAAATTTTATCTTGTTGATACGGAAGAAAAATCAATCAGGAAACTGGTGGATGCGATGGGACTGGAAGAAGAGTTTTTCGTGGCATTCTATGAATTTACGGATGATTATGAATGGGATCAGATGATTATAAAAGATGAGATGACAGTTGTGCTTGTGAAAGATGGAAATTATTTCTGGGCGAAAAGGGTATTGGAGGATGAAAATTATAATTTGGAGTGGATCTATGGGATATAGAATTTTAAATGATGGCAATGAAAAAGGAGAAACTTAATAAAAGTAATGTCAATATGTGTATATAGAAGAATAAAAAGAAAATGTATTGATGAGAATTTATTAGAAAGAATTCTTGTGGAATTCTTTTCACTTAAAAGTGACATTATAAGGTTTTATATTCATTTGAAAGGAAAAGTTGACAGTGATATATTGGCAACATCGGATGTACATGATGACATATGCCTATTAAAGGGAAGCGAGGTAATCCGGTCTAAAAACATATCATATCTGTTGAGTATAACCAAACAGAACCTTTGTGACAGAGGATGAAAAACAGATGTGGCTATATTCTGAGTTGCATGATTAATGTACAAAATGCATTTGAACAATTACCCGCTAATGTTTTCCATAGTGATTTTCAAAGCTATTCAATATTTGGTGATTAAGGAGAGACAAAATGAATTCAAAGTGGGGAACATACCCTTGGTTTGTAGAACATGGTGTTGATTTGATACATCCAGATGATTTGGAGGCTTTTAAGCAAGAAGCTAACAATGGAAAAGTATTTGAATGCATTGATATAAACGATTTTATTATATTAAAGTACAATAAAAGGTACTATAGAGTGAAGGATAAGTTGTTTAAACCTGTGCCATCTCCCAAATATACTTTTGGAGAAATCGTGAAAATAAAACAAAATGAAGAAGAGGCTGTTATAACAGATATTATGTGGCATTATGGTAAGCGCGAGCACTATTATTTAGTATCTATCAGAGGCAAAAAAGATCGAGAAGATATTTAGAGTCAGAATTAATGTGAAACATAGATACAGATTGCTTTTCAAAAATTGATTGAAGAAGGAGACATCAAAAATTGTATACAGAATTGAGTAAAGAAATTTTTTATGCTTTGCGCCATGCCCATGGGAATATGAATTAGGGATGGATGAAGGAGGTTGGGGTTCTGTTGAACAAATTTTAGATGCATTACATAGGACAGAGAACTACAGGGAGAATGGGATATTCTAAGAAAAAGGGATATTGGGTTATAGAAGACGGAAAACTGACTGGAATAAAACCACATTTAGCAGGAGATGGCGGTATTACGGTTGGATTTGGGGACTATTTATTAATAGATGATTTAAAGGTAAGGTATCAATGGCAAGATGTGGTTAATGCATATAGGAATGGAACGACGACGCTAGAACAATTACAATTGTTAAAGGACAGACACCGGCAAGCACCTTAGAAAGCCGAGGAAGAAAATGGAATTAATTAATAAAAAATACTATGATGGATTTGAGGGAGAGCCAGAGATTCATTTTATTTACAGGAAGGGAAATGATATTGAAATTTTTGTGATATGGGAAGGTTATTTTGACTCAATAATGAGATTAATACTTCCAGAAAGACAGGGATGGGTAGGGTTGGCTTATTGTTATAACATGTATACAGGATGGTATAATGAAAGCCCATGGATGATAGATGATTTGCAAATGGCATTAAAGCAGTTTGAATCAATAGATTCTGCTAAGTTATGTAAGGAATCTAATGAAGTTTTAATGTTATTATGTAATATATTCAAAGAAGCAATTTTAAATAATTATAGTGTTTCCATAGTTAGAGAGTAATATATAGAAAAAGAGTTAAAGCTTGAATTTCATAATAATGATGTTATTAAATAAATTCAGATAAGATTATTTTATAGCGACTTCCCATATTGTTCTTAAAAGGAATTTGTTATGGGTATATCGTTAAGGAATGGGTCCGTGTCGCTTTTTACAGCACAGAATATGAATTATAAAGTAAGCGCTGAATAATAGGGCGGATTTTCTTTGTCCTAATAAACCTATATAATGATTGCTAGGAAACGCAAGCATTTTACCCTACCTTCACAGCTAGAGGCAAGCGTTTTACTCTATCTTCAAGGAGTGATCATTATGAATCCTAATGGTGTAAGAAAATCTGAGCAATTCAAACTCATCATGGAATGCCGCAGCAGCGGCCTTTTTGATTTTCCGATGGTGTCGGATGGGAGCATTCCTGCAGCATCACCTCCGATGAGTAATCCAGCCGTGATTGTTCCGCCGGCACAGCCTGCTCAGTCGGGAGAAAGTGGAGTTGGAAAAGGTGGGGGTAAGGCAGTAGACTATGTTTCACTAAGCGAAAATTTGGGAAAAAAGTAGAGACTGAAGGATACAAAATAATTGATATTGAAGATGCAGCACAAGCAAATAAAGATTGGGCGGATATGGGGTATAATTTACCACCAGTAGCTGAAAATACAAAAGTATATAATGTTGAAAGATTAGTATTGTTGGACCACAAGAAAGTTGGGGAACTATTGGAGGAGACGTACAATATGCAATTAAAGATGCTTTATTAGATGACGATTGGTTTACCGATATTCATTCATTAGACCAGGAGAGAATTAGATGAAACAGATAGGCGAAAAACAGATTGATGCAAATGGCGTATTGATAAATTTTGAGATATCCATAAAAAAGATTATTGAATATGATAATTGTTTTATTGTATTGATACGAGAAAGAAAGGAGATTCCTAATAATATTATTGCATATGATTATTATGGTAATGAGTTATGGAAAATAAACGATATTGTTAGGGCGAAAATATCTAGAGGATATGATGATATTGAGAAAATGTCAAATAATATGCTTAAAACATATTATGAACTGGGTATTGTATACGAAATAGATTTAGATTGTATGAAAATTACGAATGAAACCTATATGCGCTGAAGTCTATTTAATTATGGTATACTTTAGAATCTAAAAACACCTGAATCAAAAAAATTATTATTTCCTGCGTTCGTTGATGTAAGTTAATGAGAATGTAGGAGATAATAGCTTTTTGTTCACGACCTAATCTGGTATTCCGGTACAGGCTGGGAGGAAAGTGCCGGTTTGAACAGGGGAAATATGAGAACGGAAAGATAGCAGGGGTATCCCTGCGCGGGAAGGTGGCAAAGAGGGAAGGACAGACGGTGTGCCTGGAATTGGAGATCGACGGAGCGGATGCACAGGGGAAGCACCCGTATCCGTGGGCGCCGGCCACAGGGAACCTGATGTACTGCATGCCTCAGGAAGGGACGGAGGTATTCCTGTACTTTCCGGATGGGGATGAGGGAAATGCGTATGCGGTCAGCGCAGTACATGGGAACGCATCCTGCCCGGGCTTTGCAGATGCACAGAAGCGGGGGCTTGTAACGGAGCACGGGAAAAAGATAGAGCTGTACCCGGACAGGCTGGGTTTCCTTGGGGGAACAGAAGGGGACGAGAAGAACTGCCGCCTGGGAAAAGAAGCTTTCGGGGCGGGAGCCGGGAGTGGAAAGCTTCGGATCACCGGGAAAGAGAACGTGG
Source organism: Lachnospiraceae bacterium (assembly GCA_014804795.1). GTDB lineage: Bacteria > Bacillota > Clostridia > Lachnospirales > Lachnospiraceae > 1XD8-76. Next base: position 43,749 of record JAAUZC010000014.1, read on the forward strand.
AGTTCCGGGCGCCGGAGATCAGGCTGTCAGCGGCACAGAAAATCGGGCAGTATGCCATGGAGAGCCTTGCGGCGGATAAGGAAGGGGAACTGTATCCGAGAGGCAGCAGAAACCCGGCGACGGGCGGAGGAGGCGGTGCAGGCATAGACATGGACGGCGGCAGCTGCAATGGGCTGTCAGCCCAGGGGATACTGGAGGGGACGGAGTATGAGTCGTATGAAGTGTTTAAGGATGAGCCGGGGTATGAAGCGTATAAGGAAATCCCTACATGGCTGAAAGTTTTAGCAGGCGCTGCAGTTGCGGTAGCGGTAGGCCTGGCGGTGGGAGCGCTGGTGGTTGCCACCGGAGGGACAGCCGCGGTATTGTTGGGAGTGACTGCAATGCAGTTGGGCCTGGCGGCCGGAGCAGTCACAGCTGGAGCAGGGATTGCTGCAGCAGCGGCAACAGGGTTAAGGGACAGCAGAAACGGAACGGTGTCCTCTCTGGATACTTATATCAATAATGCGTATTCCGCCTCTACGCGTATAGGCGGGGCAATACTGGCATTGACGCTGGCACTGCCGGCAGCGGATAAGATAACAATGATGATAACAGGAGGCTGCAGCCTGATACCGGTAGGAAATACGGTAGTCACATTGCCACAGGTGGCAGGTGCATTCCGAATTTTGACCGGGGCAGCAGCGCTTCTTAACCTGGCAGTTCAGGGAAACGAATTAAGTATGTTCTGCTCTGAGGGGAAGCCGATGGGAGCACCCACAGGGAACCGGCTGTATGACAGTGCAAGGGACTTGTCAGAAGTGGGAGCAGCAAGTATTATATATTATGGTATGTCCAATCCGTATGCCTATAGCAAGGTGACGACATCGCCGTTACCGGATGAAACGGGAATTGCCGTGCAGGGTTCGGCGGGTGTTCCGATGGTGCCGGATGGGAACCTTCCTGCAGCATCATATCCGATGAGCAATCCAGCCGTGATTGTTCCATTGCAACAGTCTGCTCTGCCGGGAGGAAGTGGAGTTGGAAAGGATGGTACATATTCAGGAGAAGAATGGTATAATTACTTTGTTAATACATATGGAAAAGAGAATGTGCAAGGGACCTTTTTTAATGAAATAAAGTATGAGCCAACTTCTGGAGTTAACTTTACTCCAACGAAAGGGAAGACTACTACAATACTGGGTAGATATGATATGGATACTCAATATATTTTTGAAGAAACCGGAAATATAAAATCCCTAAGTTATGATGACCATGAAGGAGGATTTAATTTACTAAATGTTCCTGATGACTTGAGTAATGTTCCAGGGGGAGATTTTTGGAATGATTATAATGTTCCATTTCTTGATGAAGCGATTGGAAGAAATGATGTTTTTTCTTTAGCTACAGAGTCCAATCAAGCATCTATGTATAGAATAAATAAAGATACTGGATTGCTTGAATTGTCGGGATTTGGAAAGGAAATAAAATATTTAGAAAGTAAAGGATATGTTTTGGATAAAGATTTGATGCAGATGGTGCCATCCCAGTAAAATAAGGAGAAAAATTAACAATGGAATTAATAGAAATAGTTATACATGCGTTTGAAAGCATAATAAAGAAATACAATATGCAATCATCAATCATTTCAGAAAATGAAGTGGTATTATTTTCTGATAAATACATATTATCTTTTTTGCGTCATGCGGGTGAACTTGAAATGGTGTATATTGAAAAGAAAGAGGATGGAGATTTATATCAGTATAATATTGATTCTTTCATTGCTAATTCCATTTCAGAGGAAGCAAGGATGCAGATAAAAGAGCGATTGAAAAAAGAATCAAAAACAGAAATAGATTTAGCACTACTTGCCTATACATTAGAAAAGAAATGGGATGATTTATTATTAGGTGGTAAAGAGTGGATAAAAGAATATCAAAACTTTTTATTATATATTCCGGCAAGAAATGTTACTCAATTAAAAGAAAAAAAATATAAAGGAAAATGTATATAACTTAATCTGTGATTAGGCAGAGGTTTAATGTTTTTGATTTTCCTGTCAATCATTTTTTCTCATTCTCCTTGACAATCTCAGAACGCCCATGTTACTTGCGCGGATAAGGAAGGGGAACTGTATCCGAGAGGCAGTAGAAACCCGGCGACGGGCGGTGCAGGTATAGACATGGACGGCGGCAGCTGCAATGGGCTGTCAGCCCAGGGGATACTGGAGGGGACGGAGTATGAGTCGTATAAAGCGTTTGAGGATGAGCCTTCGTATGAAGCGTATATCCCTACATGGTTAAAAGTTATAGTAGGTGCTGCCGCCGCGGTATTGTTGGGAGTGACTGCAATGCAGTTGGGTCTGGCGGCCGGAGCAGTCACAGCTGGAGTAGGGATCGTAGCAGCGGTGACAACAGGGATAAGAGACAGCAGAAACGGAGTCCTCTCTGGATACTTATATCAATAATGCGTATTCCGCCTCTACGCGTATAGGCGGGGCAATACTGGCATTGACGCTGGCACTGCCGGCAGCAGATATGATGACAATGATGACCACTGGGGGCTGCAGCCTGATACCGGTGGGAAATACGGTAGTCACATTGCTACAGGTGTTAGGCGCATTCCGAATTTTGACCGAAGCAGCACTGCTTAACCTGGCAATTCAAGGAAACGAATTAAATATGTTCTGCTTTGCGGGGAAGCCGATGGGAGAACCTACAGAGAACCGGCTGTATAACAGTGCAAAGGATTTGTCAGAAGTGGGAGCAGCAAGTATTATATATTATGGTATGTCCAATCCGTATGCCTATAGCAAAGTGACGACATCGCCGTTACCGGATGAAACGGGAATTGTCGTGCAGGGTTCGGCGGGTGTTCCGATGGTGCCGGATGGGAACCTTCCTGCAGTATCATATCCGATGAGCAATCCGGCCGTGATTGTTCCGCCGGAACAGCCTGCTCTGCCGGGGAGAAGTGGAGGAGTAGAAGATGGCTTAAATGCTGATATATATTCGGCTAGAATAACAAATGAGGTTCTGGATGGCGATTTACTAAAAAACGCAAATGCAATGAAAGATACATTACCTGCATGGGCAAAGAATAAAGGAAATTTTGGTTATAGCGAGGCTTACATAGAAGGGTTAGATAACACCCAGTTTTTCGCACATAGCAGCATACAAACAAAAATACCAAGTATTAAAGATAGCGGAATATCAATAAAACCTGAATCTTCGCCATTTAAGGCAGTAGAAGTTAATGGCAATAATGTGATAAATGGAGAGGGAGCTTGGCTCAGAGATGTAGATACAGAGTATAAGATTCTTTCGGACATCCAGAGTAAATTAGGAGATAATTATTCAGCATCAGGGAAAATTAAACTTTATACAGAATTAGAGCCCTGTCCCAGTTGTCAGAGTATTATTAAACAATTTAAGGAAATGTATCCTAATATAGATGTTGAAGTTATTTATAGTGTAGAAAAGTAAAGGAGAGGATGAAGATGAATAATATCAATTTTTATCAAAAGAAGTATGAGGCATTAGAAACATTTTATGGATGGATTGATCAGGGAAGTGAATACGATATTGCGGTTGAGCAAAGTATTTATTATAATCATGGATTAGAGGAAATTGATGAGATTATACTGAATATAACAATTGCAACAAGATATTCCAGATGTGGGAAAAAAATATCAGAGCAATTTAAAAAAAGGTTAGAAACTGCTATATCTAAATTTAAGTTGTTGGATTTACAAGAGTATGGTTTGACAGAAACGGAAATAACAGTTTTTAATGAAGAAATAGCAGAGGTTGAAGCATTGATTTTAGATGCATAACATAGAATCGTGGAGGCGATAAGCATGTGTACAATTGTGAAAAGAGGATATTCTCCAAATGATCGAAAGGAGTTTGGAAATAAGGCCCTTGATAAATTATTTGATGCTGGACGAGACTTACAGTATTTGTTAAATCAAGGATATAATATAAAAGGTGCATCCATATTTGTGGGAAATCATTATTTATTATCAGAACGGCAGAGATTAGCATTAGTAAGAGCTATTTCTTCGGAAAAAAGTATCAAAATAAGGAAAAACAAAGAGAATAAAATCATTCCTCATGGAAGTGTGGTAAATATTGATGGATTTAATACTATAATTACTCTAGAAGTTGCTTTATCAGATTCGCTATTGTTAAAATGCATGGATGGAACAATTCGGGATTTGGCAGCGCTTAGAGGTACATATCGCTTGATTGATAAGACAGATAAAGCGATTATATTGATTGGTAGGATATTGGAAAGTAATAAGGTAGGTAAAGCAGTATTTTATTTGGATGCTCCAGTATCCAATTCGGGAAGATTGAATCAACGAATAACAGAACTATTAAATCAATTCAATTTCGAGGTTCAAGTGGAAGTAATTAACAATGTTGATGTGGTTTTAGAAAAACTTAGTAATGTAATAACCAGTGATGCTATTATTCTTGATAAATGTGTAAGTTGGATTAATTTGATTACAAAAATTATTGAAGAAATTAATAAAGGTTATTCGTATATTGATTTTAGTGTATTGACTAATCGTTGAGCATAAATCAGAGAAATGTATGCCTGGAGCTGGAGATCGACGGAGCGGATGCACAGGGGAAACACCCGTATCCGTGGGCACCGGCCACGAGGAGCCTTATGTACTGCATGCCTCAGGAAGGGACGGAGGTATTCCTGTACTTTCCGGATGGGGATGAGGGAAATGCGTATGCGGTCAGCACAGTACACGGGAACGCATCCTGCCCGGGCTTTGCAGATGCACAGAAGCGGGGGCTTGTAACGGAGCATGGGAAAAAAATAGAACTGTACTCGGACAGGCTGGGCTTTCTCGGGGGAACAGAAGGGGATGAGAAGAACTGCCGCCTGGGAAAAGAAGCTTTCGGGGCGGGAGCCGGGAGTGGAAAGCTGCGGATCGCCGGGAAGGAGAACGTGGAGTTTCGGGCGCCGGAGATCAGGCTGTCAGCGGCACAGAAAATAGGGCAGTATACCATGGAGAGCCTTGCGGCGGATAAGGAAGGGGAACTGTACCCGAAAGGCAGCAGAAACCCAGCGACGGGAGGAGGAGGCGGGGCAGGCATAGACATGGACGGCGGAAGCTGTAACGGGCTGTCAGTCCAGGGGATACTGGCAGGGACAGAATATGAGTTGTATGAAGCGTTTGCGGATGAGCCGGCGTATGAAGCGTATATCCCTACATGGTTAAAAGTTATAGCAGGTGCTGCAGTGGCGGCAACAGGGTTAAGAGACAGCAGAAACGGAACGGTGTCCTCTCTGGATACTTATATCAATAATGCGTATTCCGCCTCTACGCGTATAGGCGGGGCAATACTGGCATTGACGCTGGCACTGCCGGCAGCAGATAAGATAACAATGATGATAACAGGAGGCTGCAGCCTGATACCGGTAGGAAATACGGTAGTCACATTGCCACAGGTGGCAGGTGCATTCCGAATTTTGACCGGGGTAGCAGCGCTTCTTAACCTGGCAGTTCAGGGAAACGAACTTACGAACCCCCATTTCAAATGGGGGTTTAATTTTGGCCCCTCTGGGGCATAGTACCGGTTCCGC